>NZ_SADB01000097.1 GCF_009669305.1 Ancylomarina sp. 16SWW S1-10-2 | reverse complement strand
CACATACTAATCAAATACTCACTACTACTCGTCAACATCCCCAATCACTAGTCATTCACTCAATCACTCAAACTACACAAATTACCACAGTCASTCACACTGACAATTGTCACAACAACTACCACTAACTGCTCCACATATCCATTCAATGCACCGACCACATACACTGATCAAATCCACTCCAGTMTGTATCACTCATTCATCAGTCACACAGCCAACAGATAGATATCAGGCAACATCAATCAACACATACAACTGAATCCAATGTCTGTCTGATCACCAGATTGCTTGTTCACAACTGGAGTCCAATGGAAATCCGCATTGTCAGTCAATTAGTCATTGCACTTTTCCACTCACTAGTCATCATGAACAGTCATCATGAAGAGTCATCATGAACGTGGTGTACATGTCGTCTACTGGTGTATCTGGTTGTCGATGTKCACGTGATGATATTGTGACTGTGTATGTTTGGTGTATGCTAATGTTTGACTGGCAATATGACTGGTTTGTTGTGTTGAGACAGTGTGTGGTTGGATGTGTTTCATGTGGACTGGTTGTATGGTGTAGAGGTGAGGTGAAATAGACTGACAGTGTGTTGGATAGTTGTGATGCGAGTTGATCAAGTGTGTGTGTGTGAGACAGTGTGGCCAGAATAGTAATGAAAATAATAATATTAATTAGATGTGAATGGGAACAATGTGTATAATTGTAGTGGCGGTAGTTTCGGTCATTGGGATTGATCGATGTAGTAGTTGTTATAATAATATTAATTAGATGTGAATGGGAACAATGTGTATAATTGTAGTGGCGGTAGTTTCGGTCATTGGGATTGATCGATGTAGTAGTTGTT
>NZ_SADB01000096.1 GCF_009669305.1 Ancylomarina sp. 16SWW S1-10-2 | reverse complement strand
AAGAAGAAGGTTGGTTAGTGTTTTGGAGTCGAATATGACTTGTTGTCATGTGTATGATTGAGTATAAGAACTTAAMCCGCAWCCCGATCTTAWAAGCCTAAKTAGTRTTTCCTTGTTAGAASATACAAAGCCAAAGACTCATACGGACTTTGGCTACACCATGAAAGCTTTGAGAAGCTAGAAGAAGGTTGGTTAGTGTTTTGGAGTCGAATATGACTTGATGTCATGTGTATGATTGAGTATAASAACTTAAACCGCAACCYKATCYTAAAAGCCTAAGTAGWGTTTCCTTGTTAGAAGAYACAAAGMYAAAGACTCATATGGACTTWGGCTAMACCATSAAAGCTTTGAGAAGCAAGAAGAAGSTTGGTTAGTGTTTTGGAGTCGAATATGACTTGATSTCATGTGTATGATTGAGTATAASAACTTAAACCGCAACCYKATCYTRWAAGCCTAAGTAGTRTWTCCTTGTTARAAGAYACAAAGCCAAAGACTCATATGGACWTTGGCTACACCATGAAAGCTTTGAGAAGCAMGAAGAAGGTTGGTTAGTGTTTTGGAGTCGRATATGACTTGATGTCATGTGTATGATTGAGTATAAGAACTTAAACCGCAACYGSATCTTAAARGCGTAAGAATTGTATCCTTKTTARAAGACACAAAGCCAAAGACTCATATGTACTTTGGCTACACCATGAAAGCTTTGAKAAGCAAGAACAAGGTTGGTTAGTGTTTTGGAGTCGAATATGACTTGATSTCATGTGTATGATTGAGTATAAGAACTTAAACCGCAACYGCATCTTATAAGCCTAAGTAGTGTTAAACCGCAACCCGATCTTATAAGCCTAAGTAGTG
>NZ_SADB01000094.1 GCF_009669305.1 Ancylomarina sp. 16SWW S1-10-2 | reverse complement strand
CCTCAACCTTTTCCGCCCCGAGTGAGGTGCATGCGAACCTGTAGGACTCTATGTGCTTTGTAGGCCAGTCCACTGGTGGTACTTCAGCGGCATAGTAAAAGTAATCCCAGATGATCGCCTCCCAGCTGTTACAACGGACTGGCCGCCCGGCGATGACACCCTCAGCCGCCTCTGGGCACGAGCCCTGCGGAGCCTCCGCGATTTCATACGCTTCGTCTGCCCACCAAGCAGGTTCGCAGTCAAGTAACTCATCCCCGATCTCCGCTAAGAATCCATAGTCCAACTCCTCCGTGACGCGCCCGCCGAGCATTTCAACTATTGCCTCGAGCTCGCCGCGCCTCTCGCCGGGAAAAGTCAGATYAATATCATCGTGCTTGCGTGTTACACGCCCTAGCCGTGCATCGATCGCCCAGCCCCCACCGATCCAGAGCGGCAGATTTCGCTCATCTGCCGCAGCTAGAATTTGGTGTATCAATGCGACCTGCGTTGTGTCCATGCGGCCTAACATAGTAAGCCCTCCCAGAATGTCAGTAATTAGACTATTAATTGAATTGTTACATCCAATAGTGAGCTCCCAGTGATTGTCTTAACTATCCAACCTTTCGATTGGATGGGGCAGAGCACCATTATTCTGTTTGAATGCGGTGTTAGTGTCAACTAGGTTCTTTATTTCTTCAAGGAGTTTGAAAGTGCTAAGTATTWTTACTTTACTTTGTTCCTCAATATAAATTTTTTTAAGACCATTTAGCAGCTTGTATTTGGATATTTTGGATAGGAGAATGAATAAGGTTGCGGTATTGATTCTTCCCCCTTTTAGATGAAGTAAACGGTTTTTTTGCAGTATTGGAATATTTCTATATTCTGTTAGTTGATCTTT
>NZ_SADB01000093.1 GCF_009669305.1 Ancylomarina sp. 16SWW S1-10-2 | reverse complement strand
TACGAATCAATATATTAATTTTCTCTGTACACGACAAAAAWAGATAACTCATTGAAATAATGKCAYAATAMTTGTTTTCTRACGACGAATAYKATGAYACATYTCAATGAGTTAYATCTYATCTTAAACAAATMTCTAAARTGGAACAAGTCACATTTAAAGTGCTTTGCGCTCATCATGCTTGWGATYATTTTAAAGCAAACATGTAATCTTTCTTCTGCATCTAAAGCCTTRCCCATCAAGTGCTTACCACAATCATTTTATCGACGTATGCAGCGCTTCTTTGCAGGTCAGTATTTTGATTATCGTCAAATTTCTCRGTTGATTTTCAATATGTTTTCATTCGACMAAGTGCAACTGACTTTAGATAGAACCAATTGGAAATGGGGAAAACGAAATATTAATATCCTGATGCTCGCAATCGTTTATCGTGGAATAGCSATACCTATMSTTTGGACATTGCTYAATAAACGKGGAAATTCAGATACRAAAGAGCGTATTGCTTTGATTCAACGCTTTATMKCCATTTTTGGTAAAGACCGTATTGTGAATGTGTYCGCAGACAGAGARTTTATCGGTGAGCAGTGGTTTACATGGTTAATTGAACAAGACATCAACTTCTGCATTCGTGTTAAAAAAACTTCATTGTCACCAATCATTTAGGAAAGAATCATAAAATTAGTGATTTATTTCGCCATCTTAAAGTTGGTCAAATTGAATGTCGTAAACGACGGATTTTGGTTGGTCGGGTGAAACTATATATAAGTGCACTACAGTTAGAAAATGGAGAGCTTTTACTCGTCGTTTCTCCTCAGTTTAATGCCAATGCTATTCAGGATTATGCATTACGCTGGGAAATTGAAACCTTATTCAGTTG
>NZ_SADB01000092.1 GCF_009669305.1 Ancylomarina sp. 16SWW S1-10-2 | reverse complement strand
TCCAACCGGTCACACAACATTCTGCATCACAATCACTCACTCTCTCGCTCGCTTGCTCTCTATCTCTCTCTCCTACTCATCATCCAGAACATTACATTCAAAYTACTCTTTGCGAATYATCAATCACACCCGTAYATCAGCACAAKAGATGAGCTGATGCACAATGCCGATTCGTCCACCACCAAAATTCCRTTCATTTCACTAAATCCTCTCACAACCACACTCATCTATCCTCATCTCACCAAATACACATCACACACCTCACATACTACTCATTTCGTCAGAAAACCTCATTCAGTAGACTGCAACGTCAATAGTCAAATTAAAGTAGTGAACAAGAACACCAGTGGGGAACAATCGACTGTATTTGTCAACAAATAAACAACCTGTTRGTAAATTCGAWCAACCATGTAGAAAATGCTCAATTYGCAAAACGACCGTCAATTGTCTGAAAATGGCGCACACYTCATTGTTCATGTATTTTCATATAAATTGCATTCTCMTTCCATTGCTTACTGTTCGATCCTCTTGTCTCTCTGCTGCCAGACATTCTGTTCCTGACTAGCGTCATATACTACTTATGTCAATGTGAGTAGCTCACAGCACAGCCGATTCCAGTTCGTCGTGAGTTCCAACCGAACGAGGTGCAATGYTCAGACTCCAACCGGTCACACAACATTCCGCGTCAAACACACTCTTCCTCTCTCTCCCTCTCCCTCTCTCTCTTATTCATTATCCACCACATTACATTCAAACTACTCTTTGCGAATCATCAATCACACCCGTATATCAGCACAATCTCTCTCCTATTCATTATCCACCACATTACATTCAAATTACTCTTTGCGAATCATCAATCACACCCGTACATCAGCACAATAGAT
>NZ_SADB01000091.1 GCF_009669305.1 Ancylomarina sp. 16SWW S1-10-2 | reverse complement strand
TCATATAGATAATAGTAAATTGCAATAGTAACAGAAAATACTACTCACGTACTTATTTACTTACTCAATTAATTATTTTCTCAATTACGTTTTCACCTTCTTGTGTCTACCACYGACAATCGAACAACGGTGATCGACCASAATTCTCCAATCCACTCAGTCCTCRTTCTTTATTTTCCASATCCAACACACAATTACTTGAACTTGCGATGACCTCGTGGGACATGCAACATCATCAACGTTCGACTGGTTGTCTGAAACAAATAAAATTAGCAAATCAATGACAAAATAAACATCATCATCTTCAGCAACACCAACAACAATGCTATCAATAAAATCAAWTCAATTCAACTCAACAASATGAACAAGACYATCTAGTTTATTGTCATGATGKAACATTGAAAAAGGTTAACACATTACAATCATTATTCAATYGGTATAAATTGAAAGCAACCGAAAATGATAAAGATTTAGAGAAGAAGCTAAAGTGAGATGSAAGACTCACTTGATTATTTTATAGATGGATGGATGGATGGATGGATGGATGAATGATTGCCTTCTTCTGCTGTTTTCTGTTTYTCTTCTTTCCCTTCTCATTTCTGTTGTTGATCTTCAGCTATCTACACTTCATGGAAATGAGTGGTTATATGTAGATAATAGTAWAGTGCAATAGGTAAGAGATAATAATAATACTACTGACTTAAKTAYTAACTTACCAAATTGCTTACTCATTTACGTACTTGTGGCTTTCACTGCCAATCGAGCATAGGTGACCGACCAGAATTCTCCAATCCACTCTGCCGCGGTTCTTCATTTTCCACATCCAATMCAGAATTATTTGAACACCGACTGTCGTTGTGGGACGAGCAGCACCATCACCGTTCTA
>NZ_SADB01000090.1 GCF_009669305.1 Ancylomarina sp. 16SWW S1-10-2 | reverse complement strand
AAACGAAGACTGTAAGGTGATGAAGTTGTGGAAAGCTTGCGTAAAGACCGAAGAGCCTGATGGTCGGAGCGCGCTAACGAGTTAGAAACAGCAACTATCCCCGAATACTGCCCGAAGCTCTTCCAACGCATCCGAGTTACTAGCAGCAAGACGTTTGGTGTGAGTGAAACAATTTGTGAAGCGGGTGGGATGTAAATCAACAACATCTATCGACGTCTTAGACGATAGGYAGAATTCTTCGACGAACAGTTACATCATGGCAAATTCACAATTTTAGGATCAGGTCTATTATGAGAGCAGTACTAATATCATAGTAGACCATAATTCAACAAGACTACCGACTTCGTATATTGTACCGGTCTTTTCGAAGCAACGTATGCAATTAAAATCTGCCTCCTTCAATTTTATCACACTAATGCAGGTTGAAAAACAGATATCGTTGGCCGTGTCATTAGAAAGTCCTAATATGGACGCTTGATGAGTATCCAAGACCTGTATTCAGGACTCTCATGAAGTACTACAAACTCGCTCGACACCAGTCGCTTGGGAAAGCATGTTTAACGTGTGTTTATTTGACGACCGTGTAGCATCTTCGTCTAGTTTTGCTTGTGTCGCACTAAGCGCTAGAGCTGAGGCAGCACTGATCGGTTGGATTCCCATTAACAGTCGTCTTTGTACTGTTAGATTAGAAAGTTTAAGCAAAGTCCAAAGAAATCGGTATGAGAGACAATGTATTTTCGTCATCGTTTTCGTCATCGCCTACGCTCCGACAGATTGCAGCCCGGATGAGTTCTACAACCACTTAAATGTTCTTCTACAGAAAATGCGTCCGAAAGATATTGCAGTGCTAACCAGAGACTTGAATGTTCATGTCAGTTGTCTAGGTACAAAAGAG
>NZ_SADB01000010.1 GCF_009669305.1 Ancylomarina sp. 16SWW S1-10-2 | reverse complement strand
TTCTTTCGGACGATATCGATTCAATCGTATCTTGCCTTCCCAGTGGTACTATCTCCTTCCATTCAAGCCCCTAAAATACAAAATTAGGGTATGAATGAATCCTTTTATTTTCTTTCGTAAACGTACGAGCTTTCGGGATTGCGAGATCACCGAAGGTCATGACAGGTCTATCCTAGTTAAGCCATACCTGATGCCAAATGACAACGGATAACAGAAAAACGATAACTGACAACAGTTCATTCATCAGGAGATAGCCGCGTCATCCTTCCTCGCTATGACAATGACTTTCAACGCTTCATTTTAATTAGTGCTTAAATATTTTCTTTTTGAACTCAACCACTAATGGACACTGATTCAGACAAAACTATTCATCAAAAAAAATAATAGGCAATAAATTTGATAATATCCTTTCTTTATATTTACCTTTGAAGCCTAGAATGGAACACGCAATAATTCAATCTAGACAATCTTTCTATAAAAGTGAAAATCTTCACTTTTGCAATCTCCATTTTCATAATTATTTTTCACTATTCAATTTGTTTTTGAGACGAAAAGCCTTTGATTCAGGTTTCAAATCTTATTTATTATATTTTTTATTAAAACCAACATTGTCTATTACACCGACAGTTGTTGGTTTTTTTTTGATATCAAAACAACCTTTTATATATAAATTCTAAAAATTAAGAAATGGATAACAGAAGCTTAGTGTCTATTGACGACTACACGAAAGAAGAAATTTTGGAAGTGCTGGCTAGGGCCGCAGAATTTGAAAAGAATCCAAACTCTAATATCCTTGAAGGTAAGGTCGTTGCCTCTCTATTTTTTGAACCCTCAACACGAACTCGCTTGAGTTTTGAAACAGCTATCAGTCGCATGGGTGGTCGAATTGTTGGTTTTACCGATGCTTCATCGACTAGTACATCTAAAGGTGAAACTCTTAACGATACGATTAAAATGGTGAGTAACTATGCTGACCTTATCGTAATGCGTCACTCTATTGAGGGTGCTGCTCGATATGCTTCAGAAGTTTCTGATGTTCCCGTAATTAATGCAGGTGATGGTGCCAATCAGCATCCTTCACAAACCATGCTCGATCTTTATTCTATACAAAAGACTCAGGGCACTCTTGAAAACCTGAATATCTTTATGGTTGGAGATCTTAAATATGGAAGAACAGTTCATTCTCTACTTATGGCTCTTTCACATTTCAACCCAACTTTCCACTTTATTGCGCCTAAAGAGTTAGAAATTCCTAGAGCCTACAAAATTTTCATGGATAAAAATAACATCAAATACCATGAACATTCCGAATTCAATTCGATCATAAATGATGCAGATATTCTATATATGACTCGTGTTCAACGTGAACGTTTTGTTGATCCTTTGGAATACGAGAAGGTTAAGAATGTTTATATTCTGAAAAATGATATGCTAAAAGATACGAAAGACAATCTTCGTGTTCTTCATCCACTACCAAGAGTAAACGAAATTGCAGTAGATGTTGATGCTAACCCAAAGGCCTACTATTTTACACAGGCTCTAAATGGTGTTTATGCCAGACAAGCCATCATCGCTAAGGCTCTAAATCTATAGAGATCAATTTATCATTGAATATTTCATTTTAAAGACTTTAAGTACATCAAGATATGACAAAGAAAAAAGAACTTCAGGTTAGAGCTATTAAGAATGGTACTGTAATCGATCATATTCCTGCAGAACTCCTTTTTAAGGTAATCAACATGTTAGAATTGGATAAATGTCCAACAGCAGTGACTATTGGGAGTAATTATAGAAGCGATATGCTGGGTAAAAAAGGCATCATCAAAATCTCAGAGAAATTCTTTGCTGATGATGAAATCAATAAAATTTCATTAATTGCGCCTAATGCCAAATTGAATATTATTCGAGATTATCAAGTTATTGAAAAAAGAGTTGTTGAAGTTCCTAACAAAGTTGAGGGAATCGTAAAATGTATGAATCCTAAATGCATTACAAATGTGGAAGATGTTTTTACTAAGTTTAAAGTTATGAGTAAATCACCAATCACATTAAAATGCCACTACTGCGAAAAAATTACTGACGAAAAAAACATTCGCATCAAATAATCAAAACATCATTCATTTCGAGATACAAGGAGTTCCGTTTTGGAGCTCCTTTTTGACACTATCCCGTAAAGTGTGTAAGTTATTTATTGAGGATTATGATACTGTTTGGAGGTTAATAAGTCGTCAGCTATCAAAATTGGTTATCAATAGTCCCTTGAGAATTGGGCATTGGTTAATCAATTAGTTCTCGGTTTTCGGTTATCAATTTTCCCTCGAGAATTCGCCTGTCCTTTCTTTAACCTTGTTTCCCTGTCGCCCATCCGCACTATCGCGAGTTCTCCCATTCATCTTTCGATTTATGGCAACACGATCACATGCTCTTGCAGATATTTTATCTGCAAGTTTTGAGTTAGAGATCTGTGATCTCTTTTTTTTTGATGCTTTACGATTGTAAATCGATAACTCCATAGCCCCAGATTATAAATCAGGGATGGCGAAAATTACGTTCAATTAGGAGAAGATGGTTTTAGATTTCTCTTTTAAATTCGAAATATTCAGCTGGAAATATTTTTAAAACCACCCCGTCTCATTTTCCTCGTTCCTCGACAAATAATCCACCCCTCCTTGAATGTAAGGCGGGGAATATAAAAAAAGAGAAGTGGTTTCTTATTTCTTTAAGCATACTTCATCATTATTTATCTGCATTTTGTTGTGTGTTTTTGATTAAGCTCTGTCAGAAATGACTATATAAGACGCTTACAGACTTATCGTTCCCGATAAACATTGGGATTTATATCGTAATTATTTTTCAAATTATCCTCCGATACTTCACCCATCTGCCTTCCGCTCTTTCTCTTTTTTTTCCTTCCTTTAACCTTTATCCTTTCCTTCCTTTATCCTTATTTACTTTTCCTTATCTTTGCGACAGAAAATTTTAAATCATATACTATAACCCATAGTATCAGAATCACAACAAATATGACTAGCGAAGAATTACAAAATATCGTTTTACAAGCCATTGAATTAGGCCAAACTGGAAAAACTAAAGCTTGCAATAAAGAGCTACGCAAAATTTACGCTACCTTAAAAACAAACCCTTTAATTCTATGGGAAAGTAGTCATATTTCACACCTAGGCAAAAGCTTACTTCTTATATTGCATCTTGACTTAATTGATGATGAAGAAAAAAGTATTGGTTTAGTTTTACTCGCCTATCTCTTTTTAACCAAGGGAATACGGAATGAAGAACAGATATCTGAGACTGATCTTGACGAAATATTTCGCATTCGAAAGGATAGGATTCTTCTCTTGAGAAGTTTTGACGATTTTTTTGTGGATAGCTTGCAAGAAATCTATTATGCCAATGATAAAGCGCCCAATAGAGAAGCCTATAATGATCAACGTAAAGCCGTATTAAGTCGTGTACCATACATGCAATTTTCTGATATTTACGAAATAGAGCAAGACTATCCCAATTTAAGAGATGATGAATTTCTTCTTGATACTGCAAATTATATTGAATTAGATGATGAAATTAATTCAGAAAACATTAGGGAAGCCAAGCTTCTTCATGACGTTTTATTTAAAACAAGCTTACAAAAACTAAAGGAAGGTAAAATCATCTACTAATTTATAGACAGTTCATACTTAGTTATCAATTGTCAGTTTTCAAAATTGGTTATCAGTTCCCCCTACAACTGGCATTGAGCATTGGTTAATTAATCATTCGACATTTCTCGATACTTCACTCTTCCAAATCTGTCATAGCGAGGAGGAATCCCGAAAGGATTCGGGACGGCTATCTCTTAGTTAATGAGCAAATGTCAGTTTCACTTCTTTTTTACTTCAAAATTTTCAGCTAGAAATATTTTAAAACCACCCCGTCTCATTTTTCTCGTTCCTCGACAAATAAGCCACCCCTCCTTAAATGTAAGGCGGGGAAATATTAAAAAAGGGAAGTGGTTTTTTATTCATTTCATCATTATTTATCTGAGTCTAGCTTTTTTGTTGTGTATTTTTATTAATAATTCGTCATTCTCCTACAAATTATCCTTCGCCCATCCGCCTCCCAAACTCTTTCGGGATCGCCCTTTCCCCTTTAACTTTTACACTTTCCTTTTTTTAACCTTATTTCTCAATCTCCCTGTCGTGAGTTAACCTTTACACTTTCCTTCCTTTACGCTTGTTTACTTAAATTTTCTTTAACCTTTAGCCTTATCTTTTGATTGATAATTCCTATCTTCATACAACAAAATAAAAGATCAAAGAATCTATATTTCCACAAGAACTGAGATATCAAAATATGAGTCAAGAAAAATACGACCTAATCGTAATAGGTAGCGGACCTGCAGGGTTTTCAGCAGCTACACGTGCTATCGATTTTAAAAAATCGGTTTGTATCATTGAAGCCAACCATCTTGGTGGTGCTGGTATTATGAACGGAGCTCTAAGCTCAAAAGCTATGTGGGAGTTATCAAAAGATTTTAATGTTGCTTCTTCGGTTAATCGAGGCTATAGAGTTTCCGGATTACTTGCTGATTACAAACAAGTTCAGAAAACCATTATCCAAGCTGCGAAACAAAAGCAACTACAAATGCTCTCTCAGATAGAAACCTTTTCTGAAAAAACGGAGACCCACGGAAGCATCTGTTTAAAATATGGATGGGCAAAATTTATCGATTCCAATACAATTCAGATTGATAAAAAAGGAGAAAAAGAGATTATTACAGGTGACAATATCATAATTGCAACAGGATCGCGCCCAAGAGAAATGCCAGACATTGAAATTGACCAAGAGCGAATTATAAATTCTGAAGGTATAATGAAACTCAAGGAATTTCCCGAAAGAATGATCATTATTGGTTCAGGGATTATTGGCTGTGAATATGCTACTATCTTTTCTAATTACAATCAAACAGAAGTTCATCTACTTGATCGCCAACATAAAGTAATTCCTTATGAAGATGATGATATTAGTGATTTTGTTTCAAAAGGACTTGAAAAAAATGGCGTAATCATTCACCACACAGCCAACCTAAGAACAATTCGTAAAAAAAGTGATTGCCTAGAGGTTGTTTTAGATTATCAAGATGGGCATTCAACAGTTATTGAGGTAGATGTTGCTATTGTAGCCATAGGTCGTATACCAAATCTTGATAATTTAGGGCTCGAAAATGTTAACATCAAAACAACCGAAAGAGGCTATTTAAACATTAACGAAATATGTGCAATTGACAACTTCCAATCTTGCAATATTTTTGCCGCAGGTGATGTATCGGGTCATGCACAACTCTATTCGGTTGGTGAAATTCAAGGTCGATCTATCGTTGAAGCTCTATATGGCAATTTAGAATTTCCACTCGACTACTCAAATATGTCTACACTGATGTTCTTCAAACCCGAAGTTGCTGCCGTCGGGATGAATGAAAAAGCCTGTAAAAAGCAGAACATTCCATACAAAGTAGCTAGCTACTCAAACGAATTAGTCAACAGAGCTATTGCCATGAGAGCTACCGATGGGTTTATTAAAATTATAGTAAGTGACGATGGTGAAAATCGCATATTGGGTATGCGTGCTGCTGGTCCACAAGCGTCGACCTTAATTACATCAATTGCTTACCAAATCACCCAAAAAGGAACACTTAAGGATATCCGTAAAAACGTACACCCTCATCCAAGTATCTCTGAAGGAGTACAAGAATGTTTACGTGTATTCGAAGGAAAATCGATTTACAAACCGCAAGCCTTTCCCGATTTAATTAAATTAAAATCATGGAAACCAGGAATAAATTAGGAATTAGGAATTAGGAATTAGGAATTAGGAATTAGGAATTAGGAATTTACAAATAAACGAATTTTCAGACTACTGGGTTCGAATAATTATTGAAATTTTAGAGTCAAATTCAGAATGGATCAATATAGAAATTGAATCTAAAGAATTAATGAAAATACTAGGATCTATTTATTCTAAAAGCTCAAAGTCGAGATAATCCCTTTCACCTTGTTTTACTTTATCCTTTAAGACTTTTCAAAAAAACAGCGACTAAACTTATTGAAGTTTTAGTCGCTGTGTTTTTTTTAGCCTTAGTGCCTTGTTACTTTAGATTTTATTTTCGCTCTAACGTGAGCAGAATCTTCTGAGAGTAAATATCGTCTGGTTGATGTTGGAAGGAAATCAATTACCGTATCCAACTTATCCTCACGAATGGCTTGTCTTACTTTATAAGCAGAGATATAATTATCTTTAGAACCACATGTAATTCGAGGTATTACTATAAGCTCAACACCATTGGGTGGCAAATGCTTAATCATAGCTTTATTATAGGCCAATGTTACCGGAGAATACATCTCAGTCCCAACATATCTACGGTTAATATTTAATATGGGTACGATATACCTCATAAAAGCAATAACATCTAGCTCAGCTTGACATGCAGCAATGTCTGATTTCTTCTCTTTCTTTAAAAAATAGGCAGGAAAGATAGTACCCGAAACCACATAATCTCCACCTTTTACCATTACTAAATTATCAATATGGCCAAGCTCTTCCTTAATTAATCGCCAACGGGTTGAAAAACTAAAGGATGAACGATTTTCTTCAACAACAAATAAATAAACTACTCTATTTTCACGGCAAGCTTTCTCAATTAGATATTTATGCCCCATAGTAAATGGGTTACAATTTACAACTACAGCTGCAATATGGCCAACATGCACATCACGCTTAATA
Source organism: Ancylomarina sp. 16SWW S1-10-2 (assembly GCF_009669305.1). Lineage (GTDB taxonomy): Bacteria > Bacteroidota > Bacteroidia > Bacteroidales > Marinifilaceae > Ancylomarina. The sequence continues at coordinate 216,491 of NZ_SADB01000010.1, read as the reverse complement.
GAACGTAAATAATCTTGGTAACTTCTAATATTCTCATATCCAAATTCAAGAACCGAAAACAAAGGCTCTGCAGTTGCAATTTCGGTAAATCCCAAACCTTTAAACACAACAAGATTGGCAGGCTTGGTATAAACAAAAATATGATTATGCTTCTGAATAACAATATCAATTAGATGAGTTACAATTTGAGCAAAAGCAGCACCTTCTCTAAACTTGGGTGCAACTGCCACATATTTTAAAACACGACCTTTATACGATCCTGTTCCAATAAGCTCATCATTCAAATTATATAGAATCATAGAATAATCTACATCATCAGTAATATAATCAAAGCCTAAATTACTCAAGAATTCAGATACCAATTTGACATCAAACGGGTTTTTTAAATCTAACGATTCTTCTCTAAAGTCAGTATTTTCTACACTCATTGTTATATTGTGTTTCCTATTGGTATTTTATTCTAATTATTATAAATGTAATTAATCATGATTCACTAACCTTCTATTCACACGATACATAAAATAAGAAACTGCCATTAAATCAGCAGAACCTCCAGGTGAAATTCTTTTTTCTTCACAAAATGCTATCAAATCATTATAAGTCGATTCAAATTTTTCACTCTTAAATTCAAGCAAACAACTTGACGCTTTGTCTTTAAGTTTCTGAAGCACTTCTACACCTTTTCGATAAAGAATATTACTATCATCATTATTTGAAATAATAGCCAATAACGCACAGGTTAATCCTTTATTTAATATTTTATCATTTAGAATTTCTTCGGTATCAAATTGCTCATGCAAAATAGGAAGTGCCTTTTTAAAAACACAGGGCATACCAGCTTGAATTTCGCCACGTATCCCCTGTCCCATTTTACCAAAACGTCTATAACACGCTTCACCATGTGTTTCTTTTCCCAAGTCAAGTTTCTTCCCCAGTTCACGAGCAACCAAGTCGCCATTCATATCCTGAATAAGAGAAACAAATTTATCATTGGTAAATGAATCCTTGGACAATAAATAAGCTGATACAAAAATTGAAAATCCTAAAAGGAAAATAGCACCTTTATGTGTGTTAACGCCATGCGTTTCGGCAAACATATCATCTTCAATCTCAAGGCCAATTAACCTCAACCTAGGCAAAGCTTCTTTCAAATTGTCACCAGAAAAACAATAACCAAAGTCTGCTATCTTCTGAAAAGAAATAGAAAGAGCTGCCGTAGAATTTAAAAAAGTTGAAAAATCCATATCAGTATGTGATCCCTCATTAAATCGATCGACCAAACCAGGTTTAGGTGCTAGAGCAACTTCATGCAATAAAGATTGTGTTGCTAAAATGGCAAGTTGCTTGCAAATATTTTGTCTTTTATTTGATGCCTGATATTTAAATATTTCAGACTCTATTTTCGTACGCATAGCAGCATAATCGTGAGCTTGCGTACGCATACAATATATGGCTGGTGCCTCATTACAAAAGAAACAAGTTTTAGCTTTACCTGAAGAAACCAACTCTCCTTTTTCATCGACCACATCAACATCTAATAAACGCCCCAAAGGATGTTCAATTTCAAATATCTCGCAAAGTTCTTTTATTTGGATAGCAGAATAATCAGAATCGATTATCTCTGCAAGGAAGAAATCTCCTGCCGTATCGGTTTCGCAATGAATCGTATCTTTATTCGTTACGATTCGATGAGAAAGAAGGTATTTTTGCAGCTCACTCAAACATGTCTTAAAAAAAGCATGAAAACTTTCATTAGACTTTGGCAAACCAGGAATGTTCAAATTAAAACTCAGCGTAATACAGCCTTTTTCAAGTCTCTGCATTCTCAATTCGCTTCGCCTATCCTTAGCCAATAGCAATTCCTCTATCGACTTATCCATCCCTATCGTCATGCATGAGTTTTTATTCATCAGCAATAAAAGTCAGTTAATTTGCTTCTAAAGATAGAAACAGTTCCCCCTCCATCTTCATGGAGAGGGAAATATAATTTTCAATTCAAAAATCGAATTAACTTATCCTAAATTTGTAACATTTTTGATCACGTCGATGATTGTTCCGTCGCGATATTCTACTAAAGCAACAATCTTATCACCAAGTTTTTTCTTAGCAGGAATACCTGTCATAGAATCAACTTCTTTCTTAAGATCTTTAATATCTACAACCTTAAGCCCAGCTTTTTTCAAAGCAACAGCTAAATCAGGCTTTGCTGGATTAACACAAACACCACGTTCAGTTACAATCACATCAACACTCTCTCCTGGTGTTACAACTGTATGAACACGATCCATAATAATTGGTAAACGACCACGGAATGATGGACAAACAATTACCGAAAGATTTGCACCTGAAGCTGTATCTGAGTGACCTCCTGAAGCACCGCGAATTTCCCCTGATGAACCCGTAATAACGTTAACATTAAAATCAACATCAACCTCGAGTGCACCTAAAACAACCACATCCAATTTATTGGTCATGGCACCACAGTTATTAGGATTTGCATATTGGTCACAAGTAATTTCAACATGCTTAGGGTTATTCAATACCGAAGTACTTACGGCAGCATCAAATGATTGAACATCGAAAATAGCTTTAAATAAGCCTTCATTAAGCATATCAACACCGTAAGATGTTACGCCACCAATCATGAAAGAACCTTGAATGCTTTTACGCTTCATATCCTCACGTAAAAACTTAGCCACAGCCAAAGAAGCACCACCCGCACCAACTTGGAACGACATGCCATCCTTAAATAAACCAGACTGTTCGATTACAGTTGCTGCAATACGAGCAATACGTAAGTCCATAGGTGAAGATGTAATACGCGTTGTACCCGATGCAATTTTAGATGTATCACCAATACTATCAATATTTACAACATAATCAACAAAGTGCTGACGAATAGTACTTGGCACACATGGGTATTCTACCATATTATCAGTAACGATAATCACATTTTTTGAGTAACGTGCATCAATATCAGCATAGCCCATAGAACCAAAGGCAGATGGTCCGTGAGAACCTGTAGCATTACCTTCCACATCAGCAGCTGAAGCAGCTAGTACTGATAAATCTGGCTTAATTCTACCTGTTAGAAAATCGCGAACACGACCACCATGGGAGTGAATAATTGCTGGATATTTTAATTTGCCCGACGAAATTACATCGCCAAGAGCACCTCTAATTCCCGATGAAAATATTTTAGTTATCATTCCTTTCTCAACATAAGGAACCAAGCCATCGTGAGCCGAAGTTAATGAAGATGAAGCTAAAGTTATATCTTTAATTCCCATCTTATCTAAAATCTCAATAACTTGCATCAACACACCATCACCTCCACGAAGATGGTGATGACAAGTTACTGTCATACCATCGAAAGGTTTACATTTTTCAATGGCATCCTCTAAAGAGGAACAAACTTTTGATGTATGTGCTTTTTTGGCCTTTAATGTACGAGATATATTGGTAGATGGAACTTCATCTTCGATGATACTTTTCCATACACCCTGGTAAGGCTCCAATTTGCCAATACCTTCTATATATTCAGGAATTTCAACTCCTAATACGTTTTTCATGTTTTTATAATTTCATATTTATATCACATAAAAGTTGCCAATAATATTTACCCTTTTAATATGAAGCGTATTTAATAAGGCTCGTTTTATTGCTTTATAATTAATTGTTTTCCAATTTATCGAAATACAAAAATTTACTTTAATCTGATAAGTCTACACTTTTTTCAATATCCTTAATATCGATATTAGCATATTCTAAAACAGTAATCGCTCTCTGAACTACAGGTGCATCAATCATTTTACCATCAATGGCAAAAACACCAATACCAGCTTTCGTATTCTTATAAAATTCAGAATAGACACGATAAGCTTTACGAATTTCTTTTTCGCTAGGATTAAACACCTCATGAACAGGATCAATCTGACGAGGATTAATCAATGCTTTACCCGCAAAACCTAATTTTTTAATGTATTCAGTCTCTTCTTTAAGACCTTCCTCATCATTTACATCAGCAAAAACAGTATCTAATACATCAAGGTTGTTGGCTTTACCTGCCATTACAATTCGCTTACGAGCATAATCAATTCCGGCGCCGTCTGGTGTTTTTATAATACCCATGTCAGCAGTCAAATCCTGACCACCAATCGTTATGGCATCTATTCGTGGTTCGCAAGAAGCAATATCATAGACATTCGCAACGCCCTTTGCGGTTTCGATCATCACATGAATCGTCATTTTAGGATCTTTGATATCATGTTCCTTTTCGATTCGACGAACTTCTTTCATAAAATCTCTTACATCCTGAACAGATTCTGTTTTAGGAAAACGAATATTGTCAGGCTGCATAGGCACGATCTCTTCCAAATCGGCTAAACCAAATGGCGTTTGTAAATTGTTGACACGAACACAAACTTCTGTCTTGTAAAAATTTACAGTTTTAAGCATACTACGTACCAAAATACGAGCAGCATCTTTTTGGTTTAAAGCAACTGCATCTTCCAAGTCAAGTAACACAGCATCGCAGCCATAAACACCTGCTTGTTGAACCATAGCCGGATTGTTACCCGGAATGTACAACATTGATCTTCTTTTCTTTTTAGCCATTACAATGTACCCTCCTGAATACCTAAAGAACGTTTAATTGCGGTTTCAACTCTCGCTTTAATGGTTGGAGTCAATGCGCCTTTGTCCTTAGCAATAAGGTGCACGTGTCCAACGTTCATTGCATCTAAAACTTGATTAATGGTTGCTTTAATATCCTCTTCGAATTGTAGCATTACAGTAGAGGAAAGATCAACCTGCCTACCAGTTCCTTCATCAACGGGCTCAATAAGGACCATAATGTCGCTCGATTCAAAAGTTCCAGCTTGAGCTTTAAACTTAGGTGTCATTATTTTTATATGTTAGTTGTTATTATCCGTTTGTAAGCTATTAATGATTACAAACGAAACTTTAATTGTATATGCGTGATAAACCTAAAACAAGATTAAAATATTTAATAATAAACCATTCTAAATAAAATTTATTTTTCAACTATTATTTTATCAATATTCTAACTATATTTCAGAGTACAAATGTTGCAGTCTTTCAAAAAACAACAAAGGAATTTGGCTTACATTTTGTTTCAATAAAAGTGTTTTAAAACAGCTCAAAGGTAATATTTCTTATCATGTTTTTATAACTGTTCTTATAAAAAATTTATATATATTATCCGTACCTCATAACAGTTAGATTAATAATATAGTGTAGCACAAAAAAAATCTAAATAAAAAAAAATCCTAGAGTTGCCTTTAGGATTTTTTTCACATTATAGGTTAGTGAGATCTTATAGGTTAGTATAAGAATCCGCTCAATATAAAGGAGAATCCTCTTTCAAAAGCAAGCGCAAGTTAGCCTTTCATTCTCGAATAACGCAAACGTTTACTAAGATTTTTTTTGTTTATTAGTTATTCAGATCAAAATCAAATAAAAATAGATTTAAAATTGATATTCACTAAGAATAATTCGTGTGATATGAGATTTAAAACGATCCAAAATTAAACTGTCGCTAAGATTAAAGAAACGGAAGGATAATGGTTAAAGGATAAAGTAAGGAAAGTATTAAGTCACTAAGGATAAAACGAAAAAATTAAAAAGTTTAAGTAAAAGAGAACAAGGTAAAAGTCAATTCAAGAAAATAGTAGAGATCGCGATTCATCGCGTCTTAAAACAAAGAGAATAAGGATAAAGGAAGGAAAGTTGAAAGTGAATGTGCGATCCCGAAAGTCCCGATAATTATCGGGATCGGTAAGATAATGAGTGAAGGTGTGGATGGGCGAAAGGAGAAAAGACGATAAAGCAAAGGAGCGAATAATTGGAGGCTATTTGTAAAATAATTTAGAATCATAAATGACGATTCCATTGGTTATCGGAAATGACAAACTTGATAAGCGCGAGAAAAAATCGTTACTGACAGCGTTTAATCAACAAAGCTAGACGCAGATAAAGAATGATGAAATATGATTTTAAAGATAAGAACCTACCTTCGCTTACTATTCCATTAACGTAATCCCGAAAACTTACGGGATGAGAAAATGAATCGAACCCCGAAGAGTCGAGGAACGATCAGTTAAGTAACCCTAAAAATTAAATTCTAGGATAATAAATTATTAATTCGAAAGACTAACGCGCACCAACCAATGATACTGAAGAAATAGTATCTCCCATTCCAACCAAAGTCACCGGTTTCTCAATTAATATAGTAGGTACTGCAATAATTTCCATCAGATCATTTTCGAACAAGCCTGTTTCTAGCAACTTATTCTCACCATACATCGAGGTAACTAGTTTTTGCAGATTTGTTAATTCATCCAAACCAACATTCGACACTTTATGTCCTTGGGCCCAAAGTAAAACATCTTTGGTATTTATAGATCCAGTTCCTGCCTTTGCTGCTGCCACAGTCGCTGCCAATTGCATTCCATTTCTGTTTTGCAATGAAGTTATTTTAAAGTTTTTCTTTTGTATCGTTAAATACAAACCAAACATATGTAACTGTAAACGAGGACATCCTGTATATTCAAACACTTTCAACATACCCAGAAACATATTTTCTGCATTAATATCAGCTTCACACTTGGTAGCCAAATCTTCTTCGCCAATAACTTCTAGTATATCAATTAATTCACGCTCGTTAAAACCTAAACTATCCACACTTTCGACTAATGAATCAATTAAGTGTTTACGTATAACTTTATCTTGAGTTGATGCAACTTCTAGATGTAATAAATTCTCTGGACATGATTTTCTCCAGGTTTTAATCATTTCTTTCGAAGCATCTATCCTATCAACACCTTTGCTTCCATCTTTCAAATTTTCATGAAGCATTTGATAGCCCGATAAGATGATATATTCTGGGTTAACATCATCCTTAGTCATACACTTTGAAAATTGCTCGTCCACATGCAATTTAAAGTTTAAAGGATCGTAGGTTGCAATAAATCGATTAGCCTTAGGACAAGTATATGCTGTTCCACCCAAATTAATAGTATCTCCGCCATCAAACTCGATAATCCAATGAATTAAAGGTAAATCATCCTTTCTATCAACTTTTGAAGCTTGAGCTACCTTACCATTTTCATCAACAGACAAAAGATTGTCTAAATCTAAAAAAAGTTGAGCTTGCTCTTTTGGATTAGAAGCACAATGAACATACACCGAATTAACACCACAAACAGCCATAACATTGGCAACAATGCCACCTTGTCCACCCATCTGAAGCTTATCGTAGCCTACCGTTTTATTCAACCAGTTGAATACAGTTTTATTATCAATCAACCACTCTTCAGCCTTGCCATCTTTAAAGCATTGAAGAAAACCTCGAATGGCATCTTCATTAGTCTGAATAGAACTTTCTCCTTCCCCAGTTATCTGAGCCAAATCAAGCTTATTTTCAGAAATAATTTTCTCAATGTCTTTCCCACTAACTTTAATTACTGCATCTACATTTGCATTAAATGCACTAATTAAACCATTTACTTCGCCCATTTTTTTAAGCTGAGTAGGAGCCGTCTTGTAATGTTCTAGCCATAATTCCTTTAAATCGCTGTATGCCATGCTTAGATTCTGTTTTTTTTAAGACATCTTAATGAACAAATCACCATCGTTGTCAACTCATTTTATTATTTGATAAAGTAAAGAAATGTAATTTAAGTCTGTTTATTTAAAATTCATATTAAAAAGTCATTAAAATTTAATGCAATGGTTTGAAATTATAGCCTAATCAAGCTGAAAAGAAGCTTCATTTAAATAAAGATTTATAAACTAAATGCTTAAAAACACCAAATAACACTTATATACATTTGTACATTTATATATATTTGTATCAACAAATATAGATTACATCATATATATAAATATTTAAAGAGATTAATAGATGAAAGCAACAACAACTTGGACTCAAGGTACAGCTTCAGTAATTACTGACAATAGAGGACACGAAATTATTTCAGACATACCAGAAGAAAAAGGTGGACACGACTTAGGCGCTAGTGCACTTGAGCTTTGCCTAATGAGCTACTCTGCCTGTGTAAATACAATCTTCAACATGATAGCTAAAAAAATGAGAATTGATTTTACAGCTCTTGAAGTTGATGCTTTTGGATTCCAAAAAGACGGTGCTCTAACTTTTACAGATGTTGAAATCGAAGTGAAAGTTGAATCTAATGCTAGCGATAAAAAAATAGAATCTTGCCTTCAAAATACATTAAAGACATGCCCTGTAGGCATATTATTCAAACAAGCAAGCGTAAATACAACTTACAAAATCATGCGTTTGCAAAACGCATAGCTAAAAACAAATTACATTAAAATACGGAATCCCTTTCCTTAATTGGTTAGGGATTTTTTTGACCTTTAACAACAGATTAACAATTAAGCCAAGCACTTACAAGATATCAAGGTCTTTTATTTTGTAATTTTACGGAGCGAGTTGATAAATAATTAGGACTTCATTTCAACTTCAATCTTAAATTTAAATACAAAATATGAAACGTTTATTATTTATTATTCTGGCAACAATTAGCCTAAACTCATTTGCTCAGAAGGCAGAAAGCAGTTTGAAAGTAGGACAAAAGGCACCTCAGGTTGTAGGTTTTGATCAAAATGGCAATCAATTTAAAAGTTCTGATGTACTTAAGGACAAACAACTTATTGTCGTTTTTTATAGAGGTCAATGGTGCCCTTATTGTAATCGTCATCTGAGCGAATTACAAGACCATTTAGAAGATTTCAAAAAGGCAGGTGCTCAAATTGTTGCCGTTACACCTGAAAAGACAGAAAATATTGAGAAAACTATAAAAAAAACAAAAACAGAATTTCCCGTAATTTGGGACAAAGATAATTCCATTATGGAATCATTTGGCGTTAACTTTATACTTGCTAAAGAGCTTCAAAAAAAATATAAAGGATTCGGTGTTGATTTAGCAAAAGATAATGGAAATGAGAGCCAAACGCTTCCTGTTCCTGCCACATTTATTATTGGCAAAAATGGAAAGATTAAGTTCTTACAATACGATCCCAACTATAAAAACAGATCATCGGCCAAAGAAATTTTAGAGCAACTATAAAGTCGAGCTTACTCCATTCAAAAACATCCTTTATCTTTATGATTTAGGATGTTTTTTCATTTTATTTAAATCATTGTTTTAGAATTCAACCATAACACACCTCCCATTCAGATAAAAGACTTAACTATGCAATAAATAATAGACATGACTAGTTATACCCCTAACAAAGCAGATTTCTCCCTTTGGAAAAGAATAAAAAGTGAATTAAGCCTTCTGTTAGTGCTTCAAATTCTTATTATCATTTTCTTAGGATTAAACCTAGTATATGAACTAACCTTAATTGTGATATTCATTCTTCTACTTTCTATAAAACGAAATAGAATTGTTTATCAAGTAAGTTTTGATAATCAAAATGAAGAATTCTCAATTTCGTATTATTACTTAGTCGCTTTAAAAGGGAAAGAAACAATCAAGTTTGAGAAATTAAATTCAAAACTAGGTTTAAAACGATATGGGCTTGGTAGCTCAATTACAACCCTAGAGTTTTTTAATAAAAAACAACTTGTTGGTGAAATTAGAGTTGGAGATAAATGGCAATGGACAGATGAACAACTTAAAACGATTCATGACCAAACTAAAAATTTGAAAGATTAAAACAATATGCTTTTTCTCATATTCTAATTTTATTACCTTTAAATGTAATCAAGACTTAAAAACATAAAACGGATACTTAAATATTATTTCTTAATTCTGCTGATTTTTTCAAATTGGTCGAATTCTTTTGCGTTCTCGTCTACTAATTACAAACAAAATGAAACCGTTGCGACAATCAGCATTTCCGACACTATAGACGAAAACTTAAGGGGTGACACATTAAATGAAAATCCTGAATTTTACAAAAAACTTAAGTCTAAGGCCTATAAATCCAAAATTACGAAAGAACTCTACAAACTATTTTTCAGGGCCCCTTACAAAAGTGAAAAGTTGGAGAATAAAAAAGCAGAACAAAGTGGTCAAGCTTTCTTACCATACCAAGGTAAGCGGATAAACAAACTTATTATTGATGTTATACCACCATTTAAACCAAACTATCTAGATACGATTGAAAAGACTAGAATCTGGATTGAAAAATCGGCCAATAGACTTCATAATACCAGCAGTAAAAATCATATAAGAAGACTACTTTACTTTAAAGAAGGTGATACTTTAGATGCATTTAATACAGCAGAAAATGAACGTTTAATACGTAATTTATCATATATAAAAGATGCCCATTTCATTGTTGTCCCCGTTATGGGATCAACAGAGCTTATTGATCTTTATTTATTAGTAAAAGATCAGTTTTCATGGGGATTCGATATCGATGCAGGATCTCTTACCTCTACCTCTGTAGAACTATACAATCGCAACTTATACGGACGAGGACATGAGATTAAAGCTGGTTTTGAATATAACTCTGGCAAAGATCCCCAATGGGGATATACAACATGCTATGATATTGAAAATTTCAAGTCCTCACACATCAATATTGGCGTATGCTTTAGTGACAATTATAAAAAATCATTAACCACATTATCATTACAGAAACAGTTTGAAACCTACATGACAAAATATGCAGGAGGACTAACACTTTCTAGAACTAGACATTCAAAAAAAATCAATTCAAATGATCCAATTCTAAATGAAGAGCCTCTTGATTTTGATTATGCTTCAAACTGGTTCGGGCGATCATACAAGCTTCCATCCAAAGATAAATTATATAAAAAACAAATACTTGCAACCATTGGCTATTCATCTATCAACTTTTCGGAACGTCCAACAGTAGATAAAGACTTAAATATTTTTTTTCACAATAAAAGACTTTATCTAACCAGTTTAACGCTCAGACAAACTAAATATTTCACATCAAATCTTATATATAATTTCGGAAGAACAGAAGATATTCCTTTTGGCTATTCACTACAAGTTACTACTGGTTTGGAAGATGGAGAGTTCTCCTTCAGAAAATATTTAGCTTTTGAATACAAACGAGCTAATTATTATAAAAAGATTAAGACATATTTATTTACTAAATATTCAATTAGTGGCTTTTTTGATAAAAGCCATTACGAACAAGGCTATATCGTATTACAAAATAAGTTGATTAGTCGACTCCGAAAACTTGGAAGATACCGGTTTCGTAATTTTTTGGAACTTAATTACGATTTAGGTATTAATCGCCTTTCTGAAGAATTTATTACCCTAAATACAGATATAGGCATAAGTGAATTTAAAAGCCTTGAAGCAATAGGAACACAACGTTTAACTTTAAAGTTTGAGCAAATAACATTTACCCCATTTATTGCTGGTGGTTTTAAATTTGCATTCTTCAATTTTATCGATGTAGGAACAATTGGAAGCAATAAAAAGAGTCCATTCAAAAACAGTGCCTATTATGGCTTTGGGCTTGGACTTCGTTTAAACAACGAAAACTTGGTATTTAAAACTATAGAGTTAAGATTATCAATATATCCTAGAGCACCACACGATTTCTCAAGTACTCAATATGGCATATCAGGAGAAGATCGTCCTACATTTAGTGATTTTAGTGTAGATGGTCCTGAAGTTATCGATTTTGAATAAACAAATTAAGTTTTTTTTTACACAACGCTTCCACGCCACTTTCCATATTTAAGATATAAGAAAGAAACTGTTCCCATTAATATTGCATAGAAATATTCAGAATACCAAACTTGAGTTATAGACGCATTCAAAACCTGAGTGGTAAGATAAACACCACCCAAATAAAAAACAAGTACAAAAACTTCTAATAACATAGCATGAAACGTTCTACCGGTCCCCGAGATCCCATCAAATAAAGTAATTGCAATTGGAAACAATAAGGCTGCCACAAACACAACATAAACAACAGGACGTGCATGTTCTATTAAAAGAGCATCATCTGTATAAATAGAAATTATCAAATCTGGGAAAAAAATTAAAACACCCACTATAGATAGTACAGATAAAAAAGACAACTTAACTGTTCTCCAAACAACTAACATGACTTTATCGGGAAAACCCTCTCCAATAACCTGACTTACCAAAGTATTAACCGCCGAACCAAATGCCCATACGGGTACCATTAGTAATACATATATACTCCTAACAATATTTGAAATTGCCAACTCATGCTCTCCCATTCGTTCAACCATAATGAAAAAGATAAACCAACACGATAAGGATAGAAAATTTTGAATCATTATGGGGAATGACACATTTAATAAACGCTTAAATAAAGGCCAATCAACCTTACAAAAACGCAAAAGATCGTAGTGAGCAAGAGGGACTTTCCTTAATGTATAAAAAATAAAAAAGACCATTGCTGTAAATTCAGCGATTACCGAAGCTAAAGCAGCACCCTTAATTCCCATTTCAGGCAAACCAAAATTTCCAAATATTAATCCATAATCGAAAAACACATTAATAATCGCCATAAAAGCTGTACTCCAACTAATTACTTTAGTTTTAGCGATTCCAATAAAAAAAGCTCTAAAAAGAAGATTGACACATGCAAACAGAATTCCCCAAGCACGAACAGATATATAATCGTTACTCGCTTGATAAATACCATCGGAACTGACCATCCATTTTAATAAACTTGGCGATTGAATCTTCATAAATCCCAACAAAAAAATGCCAACAATCATCAAAAAATAGAACGCATGAATCAAGGTTTTCCCAACCATTTTATAATTCTGTTCCCCTACTCTTCGAGCAATTATAATTTGAGTTCCCAATCCAAAGCCCCACACAAACATAACAATTGCGAAATAAAATATGGTTGCAATAGCAGCAGCACCTAAGGCTGTTTCGCTTAAGTGACCTAAAAATGCAGTATCAGTAACTGATATTATATTCTGGGCAACACTCCCCAATATAATTGGGTATGCAATTGTCCAAATGCTCTTATTATCAATTTTTGTTTTCAATCTCTCCTACTTTTATAAATTCAGGCCAAATGTAAGCCCAAAACAATGATATTCAAACTATGTTTAATTGAAAAAGCTCGCTTTGCAATTAGCAAGCGAGCTTTTAATTCTTAATTTGAAATTTAATCTATTTCAAATAATCATCAAAATAATTACTTACTTTCTGCTTCAAATGAATCCTATCCATGCCTCTCACATTGTGCTCTGCACGTGGATAAGGAAAGTAGTCAACTTGAACATTGTTTTTAATACATTCTCTAATAAAATTTAAGCTATTCTGCCAAACTACAGTCTTATCAATAACGCCTTGGCAAATTAAAAGCTTTCCTTTTAAATCTTTTGCTTTGCTTATTAAAGACACTTTAGCATAGCCTTCTGGATTTTCCTGTGGCGTATCCATATAGCGTTCGCCATACATAATTTCATACCATTTCCAGTCGATTACTGGACCACCAGCAACAGCAACTTTAAAAACATCGGGATAATTTGTAATTAATGAAATAGTCATAAATCCACCATAACTCCATCCATGAACACCAATACGATCAGCATCTACATAGGTTTGGGATTTTAAGAAATCAACGCCTTTCATCTGATCAGCCATTTCTGCTTGTCCACACTGACGGTGAATAATGGCTTCGAACTCTTTTCCTCGATTGGAAGAACCTCGGTTATCAAGAGTGAAAACAACATAACCTCGTTGAGCCATATATTCTTCCCATAAACTAGCTCCACCTAACCATCTATCAGTAACCATTTGTGCATGAGGTCCGCCATAAACATAAATTACAACTGGATATTTTTCAGATGGATCAAAGTCAGCTGGTTTAACCAAACGATAATGTAAGTCGGTTTTATTATCTGCAGACTTAATTGTTCCCAATGAAATTTCTCCAAGATTATAATCTTTAAGTTTGTTTTCTGCTTTCACAAGATTCTTAACAACTTTTCCTTTGCTATCGTTAATATTAATAATTCTAGGCACATTTAAACTCGAATAATTATCAATAATATAAGCACCGGTCTTACTAACTTTGACATTATGAACACCATGACCTTCAGTTAAACGAACACGTTTACCTGTTTTCATATTCAATTTATAAACATGACGCTCAATTGGACTTACCTCGGTAGACTCGTAAAATAGATTTTTCTCAGCTTTATCAAAACCTAAAACCTTTGTTACCAACCAATCGCCACTAGTTAGCTTTTTAATCAACTTACCTTCGCTAGTATACAAAAACATATGATTAAAACCAGCCGTATTTGATTGATAAATAAATTGATTAGGTTTCGTTTTAAGGAAGATTAATTTATGCTGAGGCTCTACCCAACGGTCATCCTTCTCTTCTAGTAAAGTTTTCACAAACTCACCAGTCGCCGCATTATATTTATTCAACTTCATATGATTAGAAGCTCTATTCAACACCTGAATATATAGATATTCCCCTTTTGCTCCCCAAGATACATTTGTAAGATATCTATCCTCGTCAAAATCAGTCACCTTAAGCCAAACGGTTTTTCCGTTTTCAAGATTAAAAACACCAACAGATACTTTTTCAGATGACATACCAGCCATTGGGTATTTAATTTCCCTCAAATCTCCAACACGAGTGTTAATATCAATTAATGGAAATGAAGTGACTTTACTTTCATCTTTACGGTAAAAAGCCAGATTAGCTCCATTAGGAGACCAAAAAATACCACCATCAATACCATATTCACTTCGGCTTACAGTTTGACCACTTACAATATTTTTATCCGTATCAGAAGTTACAGCAACTGCAACGCCATCTTCACCAACAAAATAAAGATTATTTTCAAGCGTATAAGCTAATTTATTATTAGAATCACAAAGCACTTGATTGTCTGCAAGTTCATCTACACTTAAAACCAATTGGGCTTTATTTTCTTGAATCTTGTAGTGTACCAAGCTATTTCCACTAAAAAACTGAATTGTATTAGCATCTTTCCATGAAAAAGCAGGAATTCTACTAAGCTTAGACAAAGATTCTACTGATAATGCAGCATTTAGGGTTTCTAAATCCAATAGTTTTTCCGCTTCATGCTTTGGTGTACCCACCATAATAGCATTCTTTTCTACAAAGCTAAATTCATTTTTATCTGCACGCCAGTCTAAATTGTTAATGCTTTCAGGATAGAAATCACGCCACGGTCCAATTATTGCATCTTTCATACTCAAAACTTTATTTTGAGCGTAAGATGAAACATCACAAAGGGCTAATAAACAAATAGCTCCTAAAATAATCCTTTTTCTCATTTGGTTTAAATTTTATAATTGCTGTTGATAGTATTTCTTATAAAGCCCTAAATGTATTAAAAATAGATAAAAGGGCATTTGACTTCTAATATTTTCTTAGTAAATTGCAGTTATATTTCACAAGCAACCTATAATGGCAAAAAAAAACTCAAAGAACCGAATTATATTTACGATCATATTTTCTATAGTTATTGTAATCATATGTTTCTTCTATTTTAGAAAACCTTCTGAGAAAACAAACAAGGAAGTTAAACTTATTGAAGACCTAGTAACTTCCTCTGTAAAAGCAGAAAAAGAAACGGGTAATGTTTTCCACTTCAACAATATACTATTCAGTATGCCTTCTCCCTATCAAATTTCATTGATTCTACATGAATCTGGAATTTCATACAATAAGGAGTTGTTGAACCCTTCACTTAATGCTTCTGATTATGTAACTAATTTTAGTCGAGCTATAAACTTTGGTGCTTATGGTGTAGACTTAGGTTATATTAATATTTATCAGCAAACCCAAGATGCTACAAGCTATTTTGCAGTTTTAAAAATCTTATCCTTAGATCTTGGCGTTCAGAAAGTACTAGATCAAAATACGGTAAGTAGAGTAGAAAAGAATATCGACAACCGAGATTCTTTAATGATAATTGTATCTGAAGTATACAGAGACATTGATAAATATTTCAAAAATAATAAAAGAGAAGCAACTGGAGCCTTAATTCTTGCAGGTGGATGGATCGAATCGGTATATATTCTTACTCAAGAGATGAAGAATAATCCGCATCCTGAATTGATGCAACGAATTGCCGAACAAAAAAGACCTTTAGAGAATCTTATTAAATTATTAATTCCTTATTCTGAAGAGAGTGAGAGCTATAAATACCTAATAGAAAATTTAATTCAACTTGCTTATACTTTTGATGAAATTATAGAAGAATATGAATACATACCTTCTGAGGATTTCCCTAAAAAGAAACTTACTTATGTAAATAGCACATCAAAATTAATTATTACGCCAAAGTTAACTTCTATTATAACTGATAAAATTGACAAACTTCACACTTTTGTCACACAATAAAGTAATAATTAAGTAATTATACAGCAATCACAATATACTCTGCCTAACACAAATACCGAAAAGATGAAAACGATATATTTGTTTATAATCATACTTGTTTCAACAGTTTTTACATCTTTAGCTCAAGATAATGCTTTGATGGACGAATGTAATAAATACCTAGAGTCCACTTACGTATCTGATGGTCAAGAGTACAAAGCAGACTTGAACTCAGGAGAATCAGCTGAATTTCACACAACATTTTATTCGGGAAACCATTATAGAGTTGCTGAAGCCTGCAATCAGGAAGACAGTGAACTTATTCTCACTATCTACGATCCTGAAAATCATATTTTATTCACGAACAAAAAGTACAGATCAACTCCATATTGGGATTTTGAATTTAAAAGCACACTAAATTGCACGATTAAGGTTCAGTATATTTCTAAAACAAAAAAACCGGGTTCAATTTTATTACTGATTGGATTCAAACAGTAATAACTCCACCTACATCTACCCAATCTGTCTTAATTCATGAGCGAAAGAATTCTAAAAGCCTTAATGCAATTATTCGCAATCATTGCGCATCCTGAAGGTACAGGAGAAAAGCGTCGTAGAATGGTTGTGAAATATTTGTATCGACTACTTGATCAAGATTCTGCACAAGAATACTTGAACCTTTACGATAAATATTACCAAGATACTGTTGAACGAAACAATAAACGATCTAAGAGAAACCAAGTAACTTCTTCCCGTTCGGTTCGTGTTCTTCGTATATGTAGCGAAATGAACAAAGAACTTGTTGAACGACAAAAAGTCATCATCGTTATTCAACTTCTTGAATTTTTAAGGGAGAGTAACGAAATTACTGAAGAAGAAAAAGAATTCGTTGCAACAGTTGCTGACACATTTAACTTACCAACAGAAGGTTATACCAGATTACAAGATTTTATGCTGTCTGATTTTGACGACATAATAGAATCAAAACGTCTCTTAACTATTAACAACAAAAAATCTAAAACCAAAGGAGAACATATCTATTCTGAAGGAATAAGTGGAGAAATTAAAATTCTTAGACTTGCCAGAATTGATCTTTTTGTCATACGATTTCAAGGTTTAACTGAACTATTTATGAATGGTCTTGCGCTTAAACAAGATCATGTACATATTTTAACTCAAGGTTCATCGATTCGTAATCCTAAAATTGCCCCTATTTATTTTAGTGATATTCAAAGTACATTTAATCGTGATACTAACATTGACCGTGTTGTTTTCGAGACAAAAAATATTGAATTTAGATACAAGGGAAATGATCAAGGCGTTCACAATAACTCTTTCAAAGAAGAATCTGGAAAGATGGTTGGGATTATGGGCTCGAGTGGAGCTGGTAAAACGACCTTACTAAATATTCTGAACGGTTCATTAGCACCACAAAAAGGTCAAGTTTTAATCAATGGACTTGATATTTATAAGCAAAAGGACTTAATCGAAGGTATTATAGGCCATGTATCTCAAGATGACCTTCTAATAGGTTCCCTAACAGTATTCGAGAATCTATATTTTAATGCTAAACTTTGTTTTGACAAAAAATCACCATTTCAAATCATTAGACTTGTTTACAAAGTTCTAAATGACCTTGGTTTATTTGAAGCTAAAAACCTACAAGTAGGAAGTCCTCTAGATAAAAAAATTAGTGGCGGTCAACGTAAACGACTCAATATAGCTCTAGAGCTAATTAGAGAACCAGCTGTTTTATTTCTAGATGAACCAACGTCAGGTTTATCTTCTCGAGATTCTTCTAAAATTATGGATCTCTTAAAAAACTTGGCTCGTAAAGGCAAATTAATATTTGTAGTTGTTCATCAACCTTCAAGTGAAACGTTTAAGATGTTTGATCGCCTCTTATTTCTTGACCTGGGTGGATATATGATTTTCAATGGAAATCCAATAGATGCAATTACTTATTTTAAATCTCAAACTCATCAAGCCAACCGAAGTAGTGGTGAATGCGAAGTGTGTGGTAATATTGATGCCGATCAGATTTTCAATATGGTGGAATCTGAGGTGCTTGATGAATATGGACTTCCAACTCAGGTTAGGAAAGTTAGCCCTCAACAGTGGGATGAAAGGTTAAGAAACGCTTCTGATATACCTCACAGAAATATCAAAAAAGCCAAAGAACTACCTCCTATTAGTTTTAAGATTCCGAATCAATTTAAGCAATTTAAAGTGTTTGTCAATCGTGATATTCTATCAAAGCTTGCAAACCCACAATATCTGCTTATAAACTTATTTGAGACACCTCTTTTAGCCTTCATTTTGTCATATATTATTAAATTCTATAATATAGATAAAGGCAACAAATTAGGATATACTTTTAGCAGTAATAGCAATATTCCTGTTTATCTTTTCATGTCTGTTATTATAGCTCTTTTTATAGGTCTAACGCTAAGCGCCGAAGAAATAATAAAAGATAGAATAATTTTAAAACGTGAACGGTTTCTGAATCTAAGTAAAAACAGCTACTTGCTTTCCAAAGTTGTTATTCTATTTACAGTTTCAGCATTTCAGGCTTTTGTATTTGTGTTAATAGGGAACTACATTCTTGAGATAAAGGATATGTATTTCACCTATTGGATTGTTCTTTTTAGTTCGTGGTGTTTTGCAAATATGCTTGGCTTGGTTATCTCCGATAGCTTTAAAACTGTAATTAACATTTACATTTTAATTCCTTTTATTTTAATCCCTCAGCTTATTCTGAGTGGTATAATTGTAAAGTTTGATAAAATAAACCCTAATATTTCGCATCCCAATAGAGTGCCTTGGTATGGTGAAATTATTACGGCTAGATGGGCATACGAAGCTTTAGCTGTTTATCAATTTACCACAAACAAATATGAAAGCAATTTCTATTTGTATGATAAAGTAATGAGCCAGGCTGATTACAAGAAAAACTATTGGCTTCCTATTTTAAAGAACAAACTAGAAGATTGTAAAAAGAAACTGAATCAGGGAAAAGTAGATGAAATTTATAAATTGAATTTAGAATTGATTTATAACGAATTAAAAAGCACCTCGCTTCCGCTGAGCTTTCAAAAGCTAGAACTTTTAAAACGTAATCCAACAAATATAGATCTATTGGATGAGTTAAAACTTTATATAGACGATCTTAATAATCATTATATTATGCTGTACAATGCAGCTAACAAAGAAAAAGACGAAAAAATACTCGAATTACAAAGTCAATTTCCAGACAAAGACAGTTTTGTCAAAATGAAGAAATCTTATGACAATAATAGACTTACTGAATTTGTAACTAATAACGATGATATAGAGCGTATTGTAGAATATCAAAATCGCCTTTTCCAAAAAATTGATCCCATATTTAAAGATGGAGAAAGTTCCTTTTTAAAAGCACACTTCTATGCACCTCGAAAAAAGATATTCGATAGAGAATACGATACCTATTGGGTGAATATTATTGTTATATGGACAATGACAATTTCACTCTACATTATCTTGTATTTTGGACTATTTAAACGCATGTTAAATTCTCTAGAAAAACGATTAAATAAACTGATGTAAATAAAAAATCCATTCTTACCAGAATGGATTTTTTTATGCTTTCAAAGTATGGAACATTCAATTAGTGTCTAATTTTTTTATTAGCAATTCAGCCTTCTCTAACTCTTCTGGTTTACCAAGATCCATCCACAAATCAGATGTATCGTAATAACCTGCAATTTTATGATTCTTAGCTAAACGCAGATATAAATCAATTATAGAAAAAACACCTTCTTCTTCAATTAAATCTAAAAGTTTATAATCGATAATATGAATTCCAGAGAAACTATAAGGATTCGAGTTTACATGGCTTTCATTTACAATCTTTTCTTCTTTAGTAGCATCATTCTTCCAAGCACACAATAAACCATCCTTATTAAAGCATAAATATCTATTTGTATTTTTATCTCTTAGATTAAGAGTCGCTAGCGCTTCTTTTTTCTTATGATATGAGACAAGATCGTTAAGATTCAATGAACTTAGGATATCAACATTATAGATTAATATAGGTGCATTGGGGATAAATAAAGACTTCGCATGCTTAATTGCTCCACCAGTATCTAACAAAAGTTTTCTTTCATCAGATATACAAATGTCCATACCAAAATTATTCTTCGATTCTAAAAACGCTTCAATTTGATCAGCAAAATGATGAACATTAATTACAATTCGATCAACGCCAAAATCTTTAAGCTTGAGAATACAATGTTCTAATAAGGGTTTACCATTTAAGCTTACAAGCGCTTTAGGACAATTTTTAGTATAATGCTGCAACCTTGTACCAAGTCCAGCTGCAAAAATCATTGCATTAATCATATTATTTTTTTATTTCTTTAGCGTCGCAAAGTCGTTTTACATTCTTAGCAACACGCGCGCATTTTTTACAAATAAACTTTGCTCCACTTTTACAGCCTTTATCTGCATATTCCGTTTTTGATAATTTACAACGCTTCTTTCCCATCTTATTTAAACTTCAACACTATCAATTTCCAAATGTTTCAAGTTGACATCTACATCACTATTATCATTAAGATACTTGGCAATATAATTAGCAGCATAAACAGAGCGATGTTGACCTCCAACACAACCAAAATAAATATTCAATTGCATCATATCTTGTTTTTTAGCTTTACCAATTGCCATATCTAAAAGGCCACATACAGATTTTAAGAAAGCAGGCATACCTGTTTTTTCAGTAAAAAAAGTAGCCAAATATGCTTGTTTCGTACAGTTTACATCGAAACTTGTATCTTCAGCAGGATCGTCAATCATGCGACAATCAAAAACAAAACCATCAGGCTTAATTTCTTTTTGATAAGAAAAGCTCTGAATAGAGACATTCAACTTGTCTTTTTTAACACCTACAGTTTTAAGAAACTTCGATTCAGAAACTTTCTCTAGTGCCAAAAATAGTTCAGGTAACTGATCTAAAAAGTCTAATTGAGGTAAAACTTCTTTTAAATCGCGTAACGCGTATGGAATTGATTCCAAAAAATGTTCTTTTTTCTCATAAAAGCCTCTAAATCCAAAAGCACCCATAGCCTGCATCATACGAATTAAAACAAAGCCATAATAATGCAATTTAAACTCTTCAATATTTATTTCACTATAATAACCCAGTTCACCTAAATAGTAGGCTAAAAGTTCCTCTCTTAAGGCTTCTGGAAAATCTGCTTTAGCATCATATAACAGTGAAGCCAAATCGTAAGCTAAGGCACCTTTTCTACCACCTTGATAGTCGATAAACTTAGGTTCTCCATCCTTCAACATAACATTCCTAGATTGGAAATCTCTGTAAAGGAAATAATCACTTGGAGCTTGTAATAAGAAATCTGTAAACTTCAAATAATCATCTTCAAGCAATTGCTCATCGAATGGAATTTTTGCGAGTTTAAGGAAATAATATTTAAAATAGTTCAAATCCCACATCATAGACTGCTTATCAAAAGCTGCACGCGGATAAGCTACTGAATAATCCAATCCATCAGTACCTTCAATTTGAAATTTAACGAGTTCTTTAATCGTTTTTTTAAGAATCAAAATCAATGATTCAGGAAAATGATTTCCATCTCTTTCATTATGGATATAATCAAAAAGCATTGTATCACCGAAATCATCTTGCAAATAAATGTCTTTAGACTCATCTACGGCTAAAATATTTGGAACAGGTAAACCTTTTGATTTAAAATGGCGACTATAAGTAATGAAAGCTGTATTTTCTTTTTTATCAGAATTATAAACACCCATCACAGTTTGTTTCTTACCAATAATACGAATGTATTCTCGGTAAGAACCTGAAGGTGGAATCAAATCTGTATGCACAACTTGATCACCTAAGGATTGTTCAAAAAGAGTGATTATATTTTGTTTGATATTTTTCTTCATAAAGGATGATATTACGCAATCAATAAAAATAAAGCTTCTTTATTACAAAAAGAAGTAACACAAAAGAACTTCTATAAGTAAAGCGGGTAACATATTTAACACACTAATCTTTTTGATATCCAAAATTGTAAATCCCAAACCAAGAATTAAGATTCCACCTATACCTGTCAGCTCAGTAATTATAGCCTCTGGAATAATGTTCCCAAAAAACATTGCCAGTAATGTTAATGCGACTTGGTAAATTAATAAGGGAATTGATGAGAACATAACCCCAATACCAAAGGCAGCCGTAAGTGCAATTGCTGAAAAACCATCCATTATCGACTTTGTAAATAAAAGATTTGCACCCTTCCCCATTCCTTCCTCAAAACAACCTAGAATAGACATACTACCCATGCAAAATAAGAGAAAAGCTGTTATCATTCCCGTAGAAAACGAAGCATCATCTTTCTTACCTAGTTTATGTTTGATTTTATCGCTTAGTTTCTCAGCTCCCTTTTCAATATTAATCCATTCGCCGAGTAAAGATCCAGTCACTAAACTAAAAACCATAATCAACATATTATTGGCTTTAAAAGCCATAACTAAGCCTAAACAAATTGTAAACAATCCAATGGCTTGAAAAACAATATCGAAAAGACGTTTGGGAATACGTGAACGAAAAACTAAACCAATAGCACTTCCAATTATCACAGCTCCTACGTTGACAAGAGTTCCAATCATAGGTTCTTTATTAATTAATATGAGGTAAAAATGAATATTTACTAGAATATTGAAGCATCTGCTGACTAAAATCCATAGGATAAATAATTTCAACATCTACAATTATTCCTTCATGATAAACAGGTTTGTACTCAGGATTAATAAATCCAGCATAAGCTGCTAAATGTAATTTCTCGAAACGCTCTTTCACTTGCTTGTGAATTCTCTCGTCTACTTTAACAGCATAGTTTTCAACCAAAAGTTTTCCAGCTTCAAAATCACCTTCCGACTTAATACGCTGAACCTCTTCCAATAATTCGCCGAAAAGTGTTCTTAACTTATTGTAATCACGTATTACAAAATAATCTTTCCCATCTTTTTCGATACGTTCTATTACTTTATCATCTGCACCTTTCTCGAAAACCCATTTAGCAATAAGTTGACGATTCCTCATGTGCGATTCCTCAATCTCTTTTCCCAATTCGATTCTAGTTAGTTGGGTTAAAAGACCATTACGTATATAGCCATCATATTCTGCTTTACCAACCTCCAAACTTGGAATCAAGCCAATTTCAATAAGCTTTTCGTCCATAATGTAATACAAAGCAAAAAGATCAGCACGAGCTTCTTCTAGAGTTGAATGATAATTTTTTAAAGCATCCATGCCCACACCTGGCAACAATTGTCCAGATCCATGTCCAAGACATTCATGCAAATCGGTATGTAGATTTCCACCAAGATGACCAAAGGCTTCTGATCGCGCAATTTCTTCTTTGCTATAGGAAAACTCTTCTAACAAACCTCCTTTTAAGGATGCTTGATGATATGCATCAGTTATATTATCAATCGTAACCGATTTACTACCATGCTCCTTTCTAATCCACTCAGCATTCGGTAAATTGATTCCAATTGGCGTTGCTGGATGACAATCGCCACCTAACATGGCAACTGTAACAACTTTTGCACTCACACCTTTTACAACCTCCTTCTTGAAGCGTGAATCAACAGGCGAATTATCTTCGAACCACTGTGCGTTATCAGAAATAATTTTAGTTCGTTTTGTACCTTCAACATCTTCAAAATTCACAACTGACTCCCAACTAGCTTTAATAGCAAGAGCGTCACCATAAACTTCTATAAAACCACTCATAACATCGACATGAGCATCCAAATCTTTTACCCAAAGAATAGAATAATCATCGAATGTTTTTAAATCTCCAGTTGTATAGAAATCAATTAATTTAGTCAAAGCTTGATGCTGCAATTCACTATCTGTAACAGAAAGTGCTTTTTCTAACCAATAAACAATCTCTTCGATAGCTTCACTATACATTCCGCCAATCTTCCAAGTTTTTTCCACAAGAACACCATTCTCTTTTACAAGTTTAGAGTTCAATCCTGTGGAAATTGGACGATCAACATCCCCTTTATCAAGCTTCTGATAAAAATCTTCAACCTCTTTTTGACTTACACCCTCGTAATAATTATTTGCCGAATTTACAATTAAGTCCATTTTTGGATCAAGTACAACTCGCTTGGATTGTTCTTCACTATCAAATATAACACCACTTAAGTCTGCTATTAAACTAACTTCATCTTCCGAAGCATTTAATGGCATCAACTCATAGTTAGAGTTTGCAATTAATTCACCAAAATATTCTTCAGAGAATTCTGGCATAATCTTATCCATTGAATAATGGTGATGGATACCATTAGAAAACCAAATTCGCTTAAGATACACTTCAAAATTCTTAAAATCGTCACACGCTCTATCGCCATCATACGACAATAAAATTGCTTCTAAGGTTCTTCTAATTCTAAGATTATATTTATTATTTTGATCGAATAAAATATCTCGTCCACAATGAGCTGCTTCCGACAAATAATAAATTAATTCCTTTTGTTGAAGAGATAGGTCTTCGAAACCAGGAACCTGATATCTTAATATTTTAATATCAGAAAATTGCTCTGTTTGATATATAAATTGTTCAGTCATTTTTTTTAATTATATTATAACAGAAATAGAAGTTAACACAACCGATAAATCTGTATTGTAATTTTTATGTGATATTGAAAAATTGTAAGCTAATCAAAATTCTTTAAATCAAATTCTTCAACTAAATTCCATATCCCTTTTTCAAGTTTAAGTGCATCATAAGAAAAATCTGGTCCATAATATTCAAATTGATTAATATATCGCGGATCAGATGGCGAAAGATGATCAAAAACGACACAATTGGCTCTTTCAAGAAATTTCAATTTCATTTGTACTTGCTTTGAGTATTCAAAAATTACTCGGGACAAACGCTTTCCTCTCCAATTAATTACAGGAATACCTAATTCAGGATTTCCGATTTTTGAAAAGCCTAAAATTTCTATAAGTTTCTTACTTGTACTTTCATTATTTCCATCCCATCCAAGCAATAAGTATAGCGTATTTCCATTTTGAGTAAAAGGCACTATTTGATAATATAAAGCACCCAACCATTGACTTGCAGAAAGCTTACTTGTCAGACTTTCTTTAATATTCAAGTTTTGATGCAATTCAAATAATTCGACTTTTCGTCCTACTTTTTTCAACAGAAGAGCAAAGTATCGATAATTTCCATTCTTAAGCATGCAATTCCAAGAAAAAATCTTCAACAGATTATCAGGTGAAGTTACTTTTCCCAAATTTATAAGATTATCAAACGGATAAGTAAAACTTCCATTATTATTGAGAGCCTGTTTTAAATCCGCCATAATGTTTTGGGAAATATTTAACATCAAAGAATCACTTGAAGCATTTCTTAATGCATCAAATCTAAGTTCAAGCTCCTTTTCAGAATTTTCTAATTTAGATTGAGCATTTAAGCCTAAAACAACAAACAAAAATATAAATACAATAAAAACTCGTTTCAAAATCATTTCTTATATTTTTACAGCATCTAAACTCTGAAAAAAGAAGTTTACAAACCGACTAAATTTCCCTATTGGTATTCACCAATACAGGTGTGATACGGAATGTATTGCAAAAGTGGATAATTGCCAATTGAAGATGTACAAACCAAATTTGAATAGGTTACAAAAATCTTAAAAATTATGACTAAAAAGAAATGATAAGTATAAAATAATCAAGAATACTTAATAAGTTAAATTTAAATCAATAATTTGATTTTAACAGCCCATTAGATCTTTTTAATTTCATCCCACACACAACCAGCAATATGCTTATGCACAGTAATATACACATCTAAACTGCTTTTGAATCAGCACTTACAAGACATCAATAATCTAGCTTGAATTAAAACTCTTTTCAGAATTATTTAGTCATAAAAAAGGGCTTGCGATTGCAAACCCTTTAAAATATATATTTTTTAAAATTATCGTGTCATCAAGTTGATGTCTCCCATCAACCTTTCTCTATACGATTTTCCAATAGGAATAGACTTAGTACCTCCATCAGTTGTTACTACAACTGCATTATCTTCAATCATTTCAATTTTTTTCAAATTCACAACATACGAACGATGAATTCTCGAGAATAAATGAGAAGGCATTTTATCTTCAATAGCTTTCATCGTAAAATGTATTGTATACTTATCTGTAAATGTATTAACAACAACATAATTTTCGAGAGCTTCAACCCAAAGAATATCATCGTAATGAAGTTTTACTAAAGTCGAATTACTTTTAATAAAAATCTCATCCTTTTCAGGAGTTATTTCCGTAGCTCCACTCTTTCCAAAACGATTATTCACCTTATTAACTGCTTTAAAAAAGCGGCTATAAGAGATGGGTTTCAACAAATAATCTGATACATCATATTCAAAAGCCTCCAGAGCATACTGCTCCTTAGATGAGATAATAATTATTTGAGGTGTTGTATTTAAACTATTCAAGAACTCAATTCCTGTCATCTCAGGCATTTCAACATCAAGAAAAATCAAATCAATAGGATCATTATTCTTAATCTCATTAATAGCCTCAATAGCACTTGCATAAGAAGCAATAAGTGTAAGATAATCTGTTCTATCAATATAACTTTCAACTACTTTTCTTGAAAGTTTATCGTCATCAATTACAACACAATTCATATGGTTAAATTTATTATATCCATTTTAAAATAGAAACTTAATAGTTTACGAACACTTAAATTTCTGTGACCAAATTTAATAATCTTTTCGTGAATGACGAAAAAAAATTAAATCTTACTATATAAACTTAACGAAATTATATGAGAAACTATACTAAATAATTAATTTTATTGTATTCCTTGAGTTTTTTTAAAACGATTAATCATTTTTACGCCGCTCTTCACCGATTTCTTATACCATTCTAATTTTAAATCCAACTTCTCCTCATCTGATAATTTCCAATTAATATTAGAACGACGAAGAGACGAGGACAAATGATTTAGAACAAGTGATGCAGATACCGAGATATTAAAACTTTCAGTAAATCCATACATCGGTATTTTGACAAACTCATCAGCATTATCCATTACAACATCAGATAAACCAGTCAGTTCGGTTCCAAAAAAGAAAGCCGATTTTCCTTTTGTCAAATCAAAATCTGGTAATAAAATATCATTCGTATGTGGCGTTGTTGCAATAATCCTATAACCCTTGTTTTTTAAACTCTTAATAGTATCAAGCGTATTTTCCTCTTTTGAATTATATCTTTTCAAATCAACCCACTTAGATGATCCCATAACGACCTCGGGATTGAGTTCGTAATTATTAGAATTTTCGATTACATGTAAATCTTGTATACCAAAACAATCACAAGAACGCATAACAGCACTAGCATTTTGTGGCTGAAATATATTTTCAAGCACTACTGTTATATACCTAGTTCTTTCATTTACATTTTTATCAATTAACTTAATTCGATCTTCTACCATTACTGTTTCAAGAAAATGAATTAAATCTTCTTTTTGCTTAGAATTCATACTTACTAAAATTAAAAATAGCGATAAGATAAACTATCGCTATTTGAAATTTAGACTTATTACTTGCCTAAATGATATAAAAAAAGGGAGTTAAAGATAACCCCCTTCAAAATTTTTAACTCTTCAATTATTGAATTGTTTCAACAAGATCAGAACCTGCTTTAAATTTAATAACTTTTTTAGCTGGAATATCAATTGGTTTACCTGTTTGAGGGTTTCTACCAGTTCTAGCTTCACGAGTTGAAACAGAAAATGAACCAAATCCGATAAGAGCTACTCTATCTTCACCTTTAAGAGCTTCTGAAGTACTTTCGATAAAAGCATCAAGAGCTTTTTTTGCATCAGCTTTAGTTAAACCGGCTTTGTTAGCCATTGCTTCAATTAATTGAGCCTTGTTCATAATTTATAATTTTTTTGGGTTAATAAAAATGTGTTTTTATCTGAATCACACACAAATATAACGGTTTTATTAAGCTTTGCAAATTTCAAAGCACAATAAATCTGTTTTTTTTTGACTTTAAAGGATCAACATAATATATACCGACTCTCCCTATATATAGTACACTATAGAGTATATACAAGTCATTATTTCACACTCTAGTTAAACTTTTAAAACCTAAAACAGAATTACACCACAAAGCCAAACACACTCCTAAGTGTTGATAGTCAACAATATAAGATTAGGCAATTACTAACAATAAGCTTAAAAAGCTTTACCTATTTGAATTAAACTTAATAAAAATACTCAACTTATTGAAGGCAAAAAAAACGTATAAATTACAGATATTTGTTTAGGCGTAATAATAATTCCTGTATACTAGCACAACTAGTCACTTTTCCATCTTTATGGATCTGCCACTCCATTCTATCTTCAATTAAATAAATTGAGCAATTGTCTGTTTCTTCACTTGTAACCTGATAACCTTCACGAGAAAGAGCTCTACGAGTCCAGAATCCCATGACATCATTGCCTATCAACTGGATTTTTTGCTTTTTTTGATAGTTCATGATAAAGTTACCTGATTTTCTATCGAAATTGAATGATTTATTCTTGAATGTATTTTCAATACTGCCTGAAAGAACGAGATCTTCAGGTGCTCCAATTTTTAAATCATTATTTTTAGACATAAGCCAAATAATATCAGCAGCCTGAAGAGCAAGATCAAGTTCATGAGTTGATAATAAAATTGCCTTATCCGTTTCTTTGGCAAGACTTCTTAGTAAGTGCATTATCTCAACCCGATTAGGTAAATCTAAATGAGCTGTAGGTTCATCTAACATGATAAGAGGTGTATCCTGCGCCAAAGCTTTAGCTATCATCACACGCTGCCTCTCTCCATCACTCAATTGATTAATAAACTTATTAGCATACTGCCATAAGCCAACCTGCTCGAGAGCCCACCTAATCATAGACTCATCCTTATCTGATAAGCGTCCCATCCAAGATGTATATGGATGCCTACCAAGAGAGACAATATGGTAAACAGATAAATTCCCAACCTGCAAGCGTTCAGTTAATACGATACTCAATAAACGGGCTATTTCACTAAAATTACGTTCTTTAATAGGTATACCCTCAACTAAAGTTCTACCTTTCAAAGGAGACTGTAACCCCGCAATAGTACGCATTAAAGTAGATTTGCCTGAACCATTAGGTCCTAGTAAACAAACCAACTCGCCTCTTCGAATAGTTAAGTTAAGACCGGACAGCAAGCATAAGTCATCCCCTCTCTTTTCCTTGTAACCAATCGACAAGTCTTTTGTTTCCAGTATCTCTTTAAAATATTTATTATCCACAACCAATATTCATTTCTTTGTAATAGACTAAATTCTGTGCTGCTTATGAAAATGAAGCCTTAACACTTCTACTTCTCACTATAACCCAAATTACAACTGGACCTCCAAAAATGGCAGTCACTGAATTAATAGGCAAAGTTGTTTGGCTACCTGGAACTTGAGACAAAATATCACAAACCAACATTAATGCAGCACCAATAAAAACAACTGCTGGCAACAAAACCTTATGACTAGCTGTTCCAAAAATAGCACGAGCCATATGTGGCACAGCAACTCCAATAAAAGCAATTGGTCCAGCAAATGCGGTCAATGTTCCAGCAACAAGTGCCGTACTTATAATAACCCAAATTCGAGTTCTATTAACAGAAATACCAACTCCTCGAGCATAATTTTCGCCCAACAGCAAGGCATCCATTGGTTTTATTAAAGCAATAGACAATAGCAAACCTAAAATAACTATAGGCGCCATTAATCGCATTTCATTCCAAGTTACACCACTCAGACTTCCAAAAGTCCAAACAATAAAGCTTTGCAACTGTTCTGGATCACTAAAATATTGTAAAATATTCACCACTGCACCCGTTATACTTCCAAACATAATTCCGATGATTAATAAGGAAACACTATCGGAAATACGAATAGAAGCCATTCCAATAATTATAAATATGATTGAAGCACCTGCAATAGCAGAAACAACAAGAGCCCAACTGCCTAAAAAACTGTATACAACCCCAAAAACGCCTGGAAGCAAAACAGAAGCCATAACCATTAAAGCAACGCCTAAACTAGCACCAGAACTAATTCCTAACACATAAGGTCCTGCTAAAGGATTTCGAAACAATGTTTGCATCATTAATCCTGATACAGATAAACCCGCACCGACCAAAATAGCCGTAAGAGCTTTGGGCAATCTAAAATTAAGGATAATATAATTCCATGACGCTTTTACATCCTCTCCCATCAGAATTGCCATGATTTTTTCACCAGGAATACTTACACTTCCAAGAATCAAGTCAACAACTAAAAAGAAAGCTATTAAAACAAATAGACTAACAAACAGTATTATTTTTGTTTTATTCTGCATTGCTACATTACATTTTACTTTTCAAAATCACACTTATCTTACTTCAACTTCTGATAAAAATACAATTCATAATCAGGAAATAATTCTGGATGCAAAACCTTTGCTAAATCCTTTAGTAATAAATCGGGACATATAACTCCTGACTCATAATAATCATTCGCTCCTTTATTATCAGTACGCTTAGTAACAGAATATACTTGTCCATCTTTATAAGCCTGAAATAAAGTATATCGCTCATCCAAGTCTTTCATTTCTTTTAAACTTTGGCAACGTGCTGGCCCAAACCATATTTTAGAACCTGACTGCTTTTCAAGAACAACTTCGAAACTTAGAGGGATACTCCCTTTTGTTGAATCAGAAAACCAACAATACTCACCTTTAGCATCGCGAAGCAACTGAGCCAAATAACTCTGTCCACCAGGCATATACCAAATCCCCTTATAGTGATAGCCTGAAATCACATCTGGTTTATCTTTAACATGAGCTATTTCTGATTTAACTTTTGAATATCGATTTTCAAGATCCGTAAACAACTTATCAGCTTTTTGTTCCTTATTAAAAAAAGCAGCAATAAACTTAGACCACTCAGCACGTGCAAGAGGATTACTCTCCATCCATTCTATATTAAACGCAACGGGCAATCCAGCATTTATAAGTTTTGTTTCCTCATTAGATATTTTCATAAACCCAGCTACCATAACCAGTTCTGGAGACAAATCAACAATTCGCTCAAAATCTAAACTTGTATTATGACCAACCCCAATAACTTCGCCATTCTCAACTTTCTTTAAAAGATGTTTGTTAAAAACTTTATCAGGTAAAGAAACAGCAACCACACGATCTATAACGCCCAAAAAATCTAAAATCCCAATTTGTGTACTTGATAATGCAGCAATAGTTTTAATTGGCACTTCAATGATTTGAGCATCTAAAGGCAAATTAAATTGACCCTTTGTGCCTCGGGGAATTAGATAATATTTTTGGAATACTTTTCCTTTATTCCATGGATCGAGAACAGAGAGTTCTTTATATCCTTCGTGCATTTCAATTTTAAACCCTTTTGCATATTTAATATTTGATTTAA
This sequence comes from Ancylomarina sp. 16SWW S1-10-2, assembly GCF_009669305.1. Lineage (GTDB taxonomy): Bacteria > Bacteroidota > Bacteroidia > Bacteroidales > Marinifilaceae > Ancylomarina. The sequence continues at coordinate 184,580 of NZ_SADB01000010.1, read as the reverse complement.
AATAAAAAGACGAATCAACTAAAACATCTGATGTTTCAGATTTAGATACATTTTTCTTATTCGTGGATTTTCCACAAGATAGAACTAGGAATAAACTAAGCACAACACCTAGTATCAATAATTGACGATTGCCCATTACACAAAATTAGAATGGGAAGAAGAAAAGAAGATATAACCACAACGGCATTATCTCGTTACTCAACTCCCGAAGTTACGAATACAATTATTTAAGGCAGGTCTTCTGGCTTATCCATTCAAACGCCTTCCCATTAAACTCGTATTTTGAGCTTCTAAATAGTGGCTTTATAATTTGAACATACAATCCGGTTTAATCGAACAGGATATACAGCTGCGGGGACAGCTCCGGTTTTGAACCGGATTCCCTTTTTAATTCCTTAATAGGAAACCTAATTGCTTGCAAAGCTATGTAATATTTATAAAAAAAAGGCAAAACGATCAGTATCATTGAATAAGCAAATGAATCTCTTATCAAAAAACCTTTCGTGAAAAAAAAGAGGTTATTGACTAGCAACAACCTCTTTGGCTTATAAATCTTCTGACTCATCAATTTTATCTGGTTCTGGCATATTTTTCCTCATACGCCCAGAATCTTTAAGGGCTTTATCGATAATCCATTCTATTTGCCCATTTGCGCTTCGAAATTCATCAGAGGCCCATTTCTCTAGCTTCTTATAGATTTCTGGATTTAATCGTAAAACAAAGGATTTTTTTTTAGTCATATTTCTAATACTATTGATACAAACTTCCCGTATTTAAAACGGGTGTCGCATCCTTATCAGAACAAAGAACAACCATCAAACTACTTACCATAGTCGCTTTTTTGTCTTCGTCAAGTTCAATTACTTCTTTTTCTTTTAACTGTTCAAGAGCCATTTCTACCATACTTACGGCACCTTCTACAATTTTAAATCTAGCTGCAACAACAGCTGTGGCTTGCTGACGGCGCAACATAGCTCCTGCAATTTCTGAGGCATAGGCCAAATAATTAATTCTCGCTTCCATAACTTCAATTCCAGCAATCTCGAGCCTTTCCGAAAGTTCTCTCTCAAGCATTTCACTAACTACATTACCGCCAGAACGTAAAGTAATCTCAGCTTGTTCATCTTCAAAATGATCGTAAGGATAAAAACCTGCCATACCTCTAATAGCCGCTTCAGATTGAATGGCTACGAAGTTTGAATAATCATCGACATCAAAAGTCGCCTTAAACGTATCTCTAACTCGCCATACTAAAACAACACCAATCATTATTGGATTTCCTATCTTATCATTCACTTTGATAGGATCACTATCGAGATTTCTTGCTCTCAACGATATTCTTCTCTTGGAAAAAAACGGATTAACCCAATAAAAACCATTCTGCTTGGCAGTTCCCTTATAATCTCCAAACAAAACTAAAACAACTGACTCATTAGGATTTATTATCATAAAGCCTGGAGACATAAAAACACCAACCAAAAGAGCAACAATAAATATTGGATGATGAATTACTGCAAGACCTAAGATTCCTGCTAAAATTAAAAGAAAAACTAAAAACACAATAAAATAGCCCGATACAGGGGTGAAAATTCTTTCTTGTTTCATAATTATTTGTTTTTGATATCATTTTGATATCAATTTACAATAATAATGTGAATTTTACAAATGTTCGTTTTCGAATAGTTTTTAAATAGCCATATAAACGTATAAATTATGGCATAAAAAAAATATTTACGCCCATTAATTCACCCCTACACTAAGTATGTTATTCATCTTAAAATCTGATACAAACGACTGTTTATTTATACAAAACAATAAGATACAGAAGTAATACTTTTTGTTAAACACAATCCAAATACTTACTTTTTAAAATGAATTATATTAGGATTTATTAAAAGCCTTATCAACCAACCACTTAGTGAAATTATTATCATAACAACCTAACATACAGTTAATTAACTTTTATTGATTTATTTTTCATTCTCTAAGTGCTGATATCTCAAGGGTTAAATCTTCTTTTTTAAAAGTCAAGTTTAAAATCATTTTTTTTACAGCTTTTTTTTACTCAAATTTGCAAGACCCAATAAAAAACTGACCAATAAAATACTTAAAAATTCAGAACAAAAAATGGAGAATAATCACTTCCAAATCTGGGAAAATTGCTTAACCGTAATTAAGGACAACGTTTCACCAATTAGCTATAGCACATGGTTTCAACCTATTGTGCCATTAAAATTGGAAAATGAGATTCTTACATTGCAGGTTCCTAGCCATTTTTTTTACGAATACTTGGAAGAGAAGTATATTGACCTCCTTAGAAAAACGCTGAGAAAAGAACTTGGTTCGAATGCTAAATTGGAATATAATGTTGTAATGGAGAATAATCACATGGCTAATGTGAAACCTCTATCTGTAGTTGTTCCTGGTAACAATCCTGCAAATACAAAAAATCGTCCAGTTAAAAATCCTTTTTCACAAGAGGAACCTAGCATTAAGAATCCATTTATAATACCTGGAATTAAAAAATTACAAATTGATTCTCAGTTAAATTCTAGCTATACTTTTACCAACTTTATTGAAGGTGATTGTAATCGTCTAGCTCGTTCTGCAGGTTGGGCCGTTTCCGAAAACCCAGGAGGCACAGCATTTAACCCTCTTGTATTATATGGTGATTCTGGATTAGGTAAAACTCACTTAGCTCAATCAATTGGATTAAAAGCTAAAGAACTTCATCCTGAAAAAACAGTTCTATACGTTAGTTCACAAAAATTTCAAACTCAGTTTACTGAAGCTATTCGTAATAACAATAAAAACGATTTCCTTCATTTTTATCAAATGATAGATATTCTAATTATTGACGATATTCAGGAATTAGCTGGTAAGGAAAAAACACAAAATACATTCTTCCATATTTTCAATCATTTACACCAATCGGGAAAACAATTAATTTTGACTTCTGATAAGGCGCCAATTGAGTTGAAAGGTATGGAGAACCGATTACTTTCTCGATTTAAATGGGGTTTATCTGCTGATTTGCAAAATCCTGATTATGAAACAAGAGTTCGTATTTTACAACAAAAAGCTTATAAAGACGGTATTATTCTAGAGAACGATGTTATTGAACATATTGCAACTCATGTTGTGAATAATGTTCGTGAATTAGAAGGTGCTCTTATTTCTCTTTTAGCTCAGTCGACTCTAAACAAAAAGGAATTAAACTTAGAATTAGCAATTGAGATAATTGACAAATTGGTAAAAAACACCAAACGAGAAATTTCTATTGATTATATTCAAAAAATTGTTTGTGCTCATTTTAATATGGCCGTTGATTTACTTCAAGCCAAAACGAGAAAACGTGAAATTGTACAAGCTCGTCAAATTGCAATGTATTTTTCTAAATCGATGACTAAAGCTTCTTTATCATCTATTGGTTCTCAAATTGGAAAGAAAGATCACGCTACTGTACTTCATGCTTGTAAAACAGTCAACAATTTAATTGATACAGATAGAGCTTTTAAGACACAAATAGATGAAATAAATAAAAAATTGAAAATGTAAATGCCAACAGGTCTTACAATTTTAAGATATACAAAGGAGCTGTTCTAAAAGAGCAGCTCTTTTTTTTTAGTAGAAACACTTTTAAACAAAAAAACATGCTTCTTGTAATTCTTGCCATACTTTCATCAACAGGAATCTTAATCTGTTTTAAAAGTTTTGAAAAATTCAAAATTGAAATTCTTCCTGCAATTGTCATCAACTACATTACAGCCGGATTTCTGGGATACATTCTCTCAGATGATTCAATTTCATTACAGCATTTATTTGAACAAGAATGGCTTGGCTTCTCACTCTTAATTGGTATTCTTTTTATTATTGTATTCTTCATTATTGGAAAATCGGCTCAAAAAGCTGGCATAACAATCACAAGCCTAGCAAGTAAAATGTCGTTCATTATTCCCATCATGTTTTCGATTCTCTATTTTAAAGAATCAGTAAACTCAATCATGTTGATAGGCTTTACAATGGCCATCGTATCTATCATCTTAGCCGTATACAAGCCTTCCAATCAATCAACAAAAGTGAAACACGTATGGCTACCCATTTCCCTGTTTTTAGGAGCCGGATTAGTAGACACGTTGGTTAAATATTCGCAAGAGACTTTTCTAACCGAAGGCGGCTCACTCCTATTTTCTCTAGTTCTATTTACAATTGCCGCAGTTGCTGGAATGATAAGCTTATACATCAAAAATAAATCTTTAATAGAATTGATTAAGCCCAAAACAGTAATTGGTGGTTCTTTGTTGGGAATCTTTAATTTTGGTTCTCTCTATTATTTAATTGCGTCACTTAATAGTTCTGGTTTTAATAGTTCTATCGTATTTAGCATGGTTAATATTGGTATTGTCGCCTTATCGCTTATATTTGGTCTTTTCCTTTATAAAGAGAAAATTAGTAAGCTTAATTATCTGGGGATAATATTAGCATTTATCGCCATGATTATTTTAGCACAATAAGCAACATTTAAAACCATATATTAACCATTGTATTATGGAATCAGATAGTTACAAGACCATAAAAAACATATCGGAAGGTATCTATAAAGAAAAAGGAAGCAAATTTATTACATATGCTTATCCTGTGACATGTGAAGAAGATATTAAAATTAAAATAGATAAACTCAAGAAAGAATATTACGATGCACGTCATCATTGCTATGCATACATGTTAGGAGCCGATAAGAAGACTTTTCGTGCCAACGATGATGGTGAACCTTCTTCAACTGCTGGCAAGCCAATACTGGGGCAAATACTATCTTCAGATCTAACTAATATTTTAATTGTTGTTGTTAGATATTTTGGAGGTACCAAACTAGGCGTAGGAGGTTTAATTCAAGCATATAAAACTGCGGCTCATGATGCTATTTTGAATGCCGAAATCATAGATAAAACAGTAAATGATATTTATGATATTCATTTTGACTACCTCGTTATGAATGATGTTATGAGAATTATAAAAGAGGAAGAACCTCTACAAATTGATCAGGATTTTAACCTAACTTGCCGAATAACATTAAGCATAAGACAGAGTGATGTTGAAAAAATAATTAAACGCTTTAGTAAGATTGATAGCGTTAAATCAGAACACGTCAGAACAGAATAAAAAAATCCCGCCTTAAAAAAGCGGGATTTATTATACTTAATCAAATAAGCTTACCGTATACGGAAATTCACCCATTTGGTATAACTTATAAACAATTTTTGCTTCATGAGCAGCATCATCCAATCCTCGATGAGCTTCGTCATATCCCGTATTTCCAAAGAAAAAATCCCAAGCTTCTTCAACTTTTGGCCATTTAAATCCTCTTCGACCATTGGCAGCTGGTAATTTCACAATTGGAGTTGATAAAAGCATCGGACAATCTAATTCCTTAATATGAAAACCTCTGTCCTTTAAAAACCCGAAATCGAAAGCTTTGTTATATGCTGTTACTCGATAATTATCTAATAAATCTTGAATTTCCTCCTTTTGACTTTCTAAACTTGGAGCTTCTAAAACGTCCTCAAAATCAAGATCTGAATTCTGGAAAATCCATCCAAAACCACCGCGAGTATGAGACGCATTAAGTCCTTCTTCTTTAATTAAAGAATTATAAGCAGGTGTAATAGCTCCCGTATCTAAATCAAGTTTAACAATTCCTATTTCCACAATTTTACCACCTTGATTTAAAAATCCAGTGGTTTCTATATCTAATACTAATATCTCTTTAGCCATAATTTGAATTATAGTGTGTGAAGATTAAACGCCTCATTCAGGAGGTATTAATTAAAGAATAAAAATAGCTTATTCAATTTAAATAAACTTAATTCAAACTATTTTTTTTTAGATATAGGTAAGTATTCCGTCTGAACATTACTCATAGAACGAAATAAATTAGTTCTTATACGAGAATCATCACCTGCAATACGGTCAATCATCTTAGTGGTTTCTTTTCTTTTTGTTACATCTTCGTGTGGACAAAGTTCCTTTTCAAGTACAAATTTACGAATTCGACTGTATTCACGCATTTCCGCATCCTTTAAAAGTATCAACGGACGTATTAAAGTAATGTTACCTTGAAACATACTCAATTTGGCTGGCATACTACAAACTGAACCTTGATACATCATATTCATCAGTAAGGTTTCAATGGCATCATCCATATGATGACCTAAAGCAAGCTTATTACATTTAAGTTCCCCAGTCATTTTAAAAAGAGTGGTTCTTCTATGCCAAGAACAGCGGAAACATGCTGGCTTTTTACTTGGTCGCTCAAAATCGACATTTATATCTCTAAAAACTAAAGACACATCCAAGTTATCACAAAACGACTTAAGAAATTCACGATCGACCTCGTAAGGCAAATCTAAAACATTAATATGAACTGCAACAACTTCAAAATTTTGTTTCTTGAACTTACGTCTTAAGGCTAGAAGCTCAAGTAAAGCAAGAGAATCTTTTCCCCCAGAAACGCCAACCATAATACGATCGCCCTCCTCTATCAACTCAAAATCAACAATGGCTTTACCCATTCGTTTGGCAATCTTACGCTGAAAATACGCATCCTTCTTCTCTTGTTCCGACTTTGGCTTGTTAACCGTCTCCATAGTTTCTTTATTTAAGCTCGGCAAAAATAAGCGAAAGTTATCAAGCAAACAATTACTATTGAGGAATTAGGAATTTTGAATTAATAATTACGAATGACAAATTACGGATTACGAATTATTACAAAAATAGAGTTACTTTTGCCACATGCAAGAAAATAAAATTAACATACAAGATATATTAAAGGGATTAGGAATTAAAGCCCTAAAACCGATGCAAGAAAAATGCATTAAAGCATGGAAAGATAATGATGATATCATTCTTCTATCTCCAACAGGTTCAGGGAAAACCTTGGCTTTTCTACTTCCACTTCTAAATCAACTTGATGAGAATATAAAAGGTGTTCAAACCTTAGTATTAGCACCATCTCGTGAACTTGCTATTCAAATTGAATCTGTTTTTAAAAGCTTATCAAGTCCTTTCAAAGTAAACTGCTGTTATGGTGGTCACGCTATGAAAATTGAGAAAAATAGTCTTTCGACTCCTCCTGCCGTTCTTATTGGAACACCTGGACGAATTGCAGACCACCTTCGTCGTGAAAACTTTTCGCCCGATAGCATCAACACCATCATTCTTGATGAGTTTGATAAATCTCTAGAACTGGGATTTCATAGAGAAATGGGTGAAATCATCGAACAATTAGAGTTTATCAAAAAAAGAATTCTAACATCAGCAACCAAAAGCGAGAGTATTCCAGAATTTACTGGCGTAAAAAATCCGTTTGAGATTAATTACCTTGTTGATGCTCCCAAAGAAACTTTAGTTGAGAAAATTGTTAGAGCTGACGGTAAAGATAAACTAACTGCCCTATTTAATTTGATTTGTCACAATGGCAATGAAGCAACCTTAGTTTTTTGTAATCATCGTGACACGGTAGATCGAATTAGTGATTTATTACAAGATTCTCATTTACAACACGACACTTTTCATGGTGGTTTAAAACAAGACGATCGGGAGAAAGCTCTAATTAAATTTAGAAACGGATCTCATCAAATTCTAATTACCACAGATTTAGCATCTAGAGGTCTTGATATCCCATCAATAAAACATGTGATACATTATCAATTGCCAACAACAGCAGATGCTTACACTCACCGTAACGGTCGTACAGCACGTATGGATGCATCAGGTTGTTCTTATTTTATATTAGCTGATAGTGATTACCTTCCCGAATTCGTTAATCAGGATATTGAAGAAATGATAATACCTGACAATATTACGCTTCCAGAAGATCCTGAATGGCTAACTATTTATTTAGATGCTGGTAAAAAGGATAAAATTAACAAAATGGACATTGTTGGCTTTTTTATGAAAAAAGGACAACTAGAAAAAGATGAACTAGGAAAGGTTGAAGTATTGGATCATTCATCGTTTGTAGCAGTAAAACGTAATATGGCTGAAAAACTTCTTAGAATGCTAAAAAACGAGCGCATCAAGAAAAAGAAAGTAAAAATGGAAGTGAGTTACTAAACTTCTACACTCTTCAAAAATAACAAACCCAACTTCTACTTAGGAGTTGGGTTTTGTTGCATAAAAAAAGAGTTGATCCGAAGATCAACTCTTTTATATAATAATAAAGCTTACTGCTGTTCGTCATACATTTCCAATGCATAATCCATCATTACAAAATCCATATCACCATCACGAACTTGATTCGTTTCTGTGATAACAATAATTCCATAATAAATATCAGCACCTTTTGTATACTTAACGATATATTTCTCATCAGCAACAACGTTATCAAGCACCATAACTGCTGTACCTGCATCAAAAGCAGACTTAAGTAATGGAAGGTTAGTCGCAGCCATCAAATCTTCATCTGCCGCATCAACAAGCACAAAAGATGTAGAATTTAATCCTGTGATACCTTGTTCAAGATTAGCATAATCGTGAGTAAACTTGATATTACAAGCCGTTTCTGCTATATCAATAACAGAATCACCTACTAAATCATACCCTGGCATATCAACGTCTACTTGAATAGAACTTGTTGCTCCTAATAAATACTCACTAACGATAATTGAACTCGTTACAGTATCAACAAAAGTACCAACTTTAGCAATCAACATTAGATTTAATGTATCTCCTTTAGTATAGTCAGATCCCATAAAAGACCAATCTAAGTCTTCAGAATCATAATCTTTAGTCCAAAGCTCAGTATACTCTTCGCTATTTAATTTAAGAGAAGCAGTAACAGCAATATCTGTCGCTGTTTTAGGTGAAACCTTGTAAGTAAAGTTTTTCACAACATCAGATAACTCATAAATTGGTTCATCAACTTCAATACCCTCACCATCTTCATCAACATCTTCTACAAATGGAATACGAAGAGAAGTAGCAGGTACCATTTCAAAAGTAGTGTACATTTCTTTTACTTTCCCATCAACTGTTGCATACACATAAGCTCTAAAACTACCATCTAAAGTATCACCTGCGACACCAAAATTAGAACGATCTAGAGTAAAAGAATACTTATTTCCTGTTGCTGTTCCTGAAGAAATTTCATTTCCATCGACTTCAATAGAAACATTAGTTACCGTTTTAGTAGTACTCATAAAATCAATTTCGGTTGCAAGCTCAGAATCTAAAATGGTAAATTCAGTTTCTGATAAGCTAAGCACTGCCGAATCATAGTAAATTTCCTTATCATCATCATCCTCACACGAAGCAAACGATACTGCCAGAAACATTACTAAAATATATTTTAAAAAATCTTTTTTCATAATTTTCATAATTTAATTAGTTTTTATCCCACCAAAGTTTAGTTGTTGCTGAGTCACCACCTATAGCAGCAGCAGCAGCATCATAATTATCCTCGTTCATATCATTTTCAGTATAAGGATAAGGGAAACGAGTAGGAATATCAGCATAAGTCATTCCTACAGGGAAATTTAAAATTGGGTAATCAAGTCTTCTCCACTCAGACCAGCCTTCAAGACCACGGTTATACATAGCTAACCATTTTTGAGTACCAATCTTTTCTTTCCATGTTCCTGTTGCAGTTGCATAAGCAACAGAAGACTGAGCTAAATAAGCATCAGCTTCAGCTTGCGTTCCACCATAATATAGAATACTTGCTGTAATACCATTATTATAATGAGACTCAGCAGTTCCACTAACAGCCCAACCTCTTTCAACAGCTTCAGCTAAAAAGAATTCCATTTCTGAATAATCAGAAAGAACAGCTTCAAATGTTGGTTCGAAAAAAGGATCACTGAAATGAGAATAATTAGAATAAGGAACACCATCCACTAAACCGAATTCGATTCCCTTATATTCACCATTTACAGTAGTAAACCATAATGGAAGACGAGGATCATTAAGATCATTCATCATATCTATTAAAGTATTTGAAGGACAATAATCATTTCGCCCATCAATTGTAAATCCATCATAAATAGTACTCACATAAGGATCAGTACCAATATATTCGAAAAAGGCACCATCTAAATTAGTATCAAATACGCCTGCAGCTACAGCCTCTAAAACTTTAGTTTCAGAACCAAAGCTTGGAACATCAGCCATACGCATAGCCATTCTTAGCTTTAAAGAATTTGCAAAAGTTTTCCATTTTGTAATATCTCCATCAAATAATAAGTCTGTATCACCAAATGAACTGTTATCGGCATTTAAATCAGCTATTGCAGCATCTAGTCTTGTAAATAAATCAGCATAAACAGTTGCTGCATCATCGTATGCTGGAGTAAAATCAGCAGCACCCATATTAGCCTCAGTATAAGGTACATTACCAAATGTTTCCGTTAAAACAGAATAGGTATAAACCTCTAAAATTTCAATAATAGCTATTTGATTTGTAGCTTGATCAGCTAAAGCTCCAGTATATTCCTCTGCTTCTATTACAGCTTTAGCATCTTCTAGATCCATTAAAACGTCTCTATAGAATTCTGCCCAAAAAGTATCTGGAATACCACGATCTTGAAAATCGTAACGAGATCCATCAGTATAAGTCACATCAGACCAATACTGAGCTAACATTCGCGATATATTAAAATTAACGTTCATGCTGTTATACTGATCTACAAAAGCAATTTCTGCATTTGTAAATAAGGTTTCTACAGGAACTTCACTTGCACTCTTCGAATCTATATTATCTTCCAATTCGCAAGAAACAATTCCCACCGTAGAAACAATCCCTAGTAATAAATATATTATTTTTTTCATCTTTTTCTTTCTTTAATATTAAAATCCTAAACTAACATTAAAACCATATGTTCTAGTTGTTGGGTAAGATGCATTAGCAATACCTTGCTTATTACCAGAACTCAGACCAGTTTCAGGATCGAAACCAGGTGTATTCTTATGTATAATCCAAAGATTACGTCCAACTGCAGAAATTACAGCTTTATTTAAGAATGTTTTACTCAAAATACTTTTAGGAAGCGTATACGACAATGTAACTTCTCTCAACTTAACATACGAAGCATCATAGATGTATCTAGCAGTTGGTGTTCGACCATAATATTGGTCTCCACCCCAACCACTTGCACTTGCAAAAGTTGTATTTTGAGTTCCATCAGCATAAACAGCATTAGCATGTAAAATACCTCCACCATCTGACACAGCATCACGCTTAGGATTTCCTTTTGAGTTTAATCCAGCAGTTTCTTTATATAAACCTGTAGCTAAACCATATTTACGGTCTACTGAATAAATATCACCACCTTGTTGAATATCAATAAGAGTACGAAGACTAATCCCTTTATAAGAGAATGTATTCGTAATACCACCAGTCCAATCAGCTTGGATGTTTCCAATTACCTTATCATCATCGGCAGTTTTTGTATAATAACCAGTAGAAGCATCAACAACTTTTTTACCATCTACGTAATTAAAATCGGTTCCTTTAAGAACGCCATAAGCTTCACCAACTGTTGCATTCAAAGTAACATCCCAAGCTGAAGTTATTGGAATATTAGTAACACCATCGTATAGACTGATAACCTCATTTTTGTTCTGAGCCCAATTAACGTTCATATCCCAATTAAAATCACTTGTTTTAATGATATGAGCATTAAGACCTAATTCAATCCCTTTATTTTCAATCTCGCCAGAATTTACATAAGCACTTGTGTACCCACTACCTTTTGAAACATTAACAGCCATAATTTGATCGTAAGACTTTGATTGATATACTGCAAAATCAAAACCAAATCGATTATCTAAGAATTTGGCTTCTAAACCAAGCTCAACACTCTCTGTTCTTTCTGATTTTAAATCAGGATTTTTCAAAGTACTGCTAACAGAGAAATTTGCTTTATCTCCCCAGTTTGTATACTGATAATAAGCAGAACTAATATTATATGGATTGGTATCATTACCTACTTCAGCATAATTACCTCTAAGCTTAGCAAAAGAAAGGAAAGATAAATCTTTCATAAAATCCAATTCTGATAGAATTAAACTACCAGAAACAGCAGGATAAAAATAAGTATTATTATCAGTTGGTAAAGTCGATGATTGATCAACTCTAAAAGATGCCTCTAAATAAGCAAAATTCTGATACCCTACTGAAAAACTTCCATAACCAGATTTAGTATTCTTCTCGCTAAGGCTTTCTACTGGAGATACAGCTACAGTACTATTAGAAACGGTATATAAACCTGGTACTATTAAACCTCCAGAAGTTTCACCGAAAATAGATTGAATATTTCTATCTAAATAATTAACACCTAATAAAGCACTTAAACTAAAATCATTTACCGTTTTATTAAATTTCAACATCAGATCACTATTCCACTCAGAAAAAGTTCTATCATAAGTAGAAAAATAAGATTGCGCATTGGATCCTTCGGCAATTCTTTCATTTTGTCTTTCTTGATAAAAATCAATAGATGTTCTATAAGTTATAGAAAACATATCATTCAACTTATAATCTAAAGCAACATGCCCAAACAATCTATTTCTTTCATCATCCTCATAATTCTTATAACGAACCCAATAAGGATTATTAGTATATGCTGGCGAAATATCAGTAGGACTAGAAGCATTCCATGTTAACTGTCCTCCATCGGCAGTTTCATAAGTATCCTTTAATCTACCAAAATCAAGATTCGTTTCAAACCACTGAGCAAGACCTTGCATCGGGTTATTATCATCATAACCAGTTCCAAAACGACCTTTACCTTTTGTATTCACATAATTAGCACTAGCAGTTGCTGTTAATTTTTCCGATAATTTATAATCAGCTTTAATAGACATACTATTCTTCTTGATCGAAGAGTTAGGAAGTATGCCACTCTCATCAGAATTTGTATAAGATAATCTAAAACTTCCAAATTCGTCTCCACCTGTTAAAGCAATACTATTTGTCAATTTCACACCTGTCTCGAAAAAATCGTAAACTTTAGAATTCGGAGCAACCCATGGTCTTGTTTCACCATAATTATCAGCAGTAGGGTCAAGAGCATCCCAATGTACAACGTTCATATTAGGGTCGAAAGCTGGCCCCCAAGAAGCATCATCATTTACATTAACAACGGTTTCACCATTCAATCCATTACTACCTGCAAAAGTCCAGTCTTGTGAATAACCTGCACCATACTCATATTGGTACTCAGGCATCGTTTCTCTATTTATAGTACTAAATGTAACACCCGAATTAATAGAGACACCTATACCTTTTCTCTTTTTCCCTTTTTTAGTTGTAATCAAAACAACACCATTAGCAGCTCTAGATCCATAAAGAGCAGATGCAGCAGCACCTTTCAAAATAGAAACAGACTCTACATCATCAGGGTTTATATCAGAAGCAGCATTACCATAGTCATAACCACCCCAACCACTTGACTGGTCAGCAGTATTCGTATTGGAATTATCCATAGGTACACCATCAACCACAAAAAGAGCTTGATTATTCCCCGATATTGAAGTTGAACCACGAATTATAATATTCGCAGATCCTCCCATTGTGTTAGCTTGACGAATACTTACACCAGCTACTTTACCCGATAATGAATTAATGATATTAGATTCTTTACCTTCACTTATTGATTCTCCGCCAACTTCCGTTACAGCATAACCTAAAGATTTTTTATCTCTAGTTATACCCAAGGCAGTAACAACAACTTCATCCATATCAATAGATTCAGTTTCAAGTACTACATTAATAACAGTTTGCGAACCAATCGTTACATTTTGGGAAATCATCCCCACAAAGCTATAAACAAGCACATCACTTGCCGAAGCTTCAATACTATATCTTCCATCCATATCTGTACTAGCACCAACAGTGGTACCTTTTATAACAACAGATACTCCAGGCATTCCTAGCCCGTCATCGGCACTAGTTACAGCACCGGAAATTTCCTTGCTTTGCGCAGTTACTATTTGAGTCCCTACTAGAAGTAGAAAAGCAAATAGTCCAATTAATTTTTTCATAAAAAATTCTTTTTAGTTAGTAGTAAATAAAAATGCAAATGGTCTAAAATTGTATTAGTCAGTCATAAATGTACCACATTAAATGGATTTAACAATCATTAACAAAGCCTTAACATACCTTAACACGTATGATTGCGGTAATAAATTATAACATAATAAAGGATAAATAACATTTTGTTATAAAAAACACAATCGTTTGCTGAAAAATTATAAACGCCTAACAATCAGATACTAAAAACTTGCATAAGAAAACAAAAGATGCAGGCTGATTAGAACATAAAAATGACATTCACACATCTATTTTTATTTTTAAAAAAAAATAAAAAAATACAACAACCCTAAAAAAAGGACCATAACAGTCCAAAAAAAACACTTTTAAAACCCTCGAAACCTTAAAAAAAACACAACTGAACACAAAAAAAAACTAATTATAGAGATGTTCGATAAAATATCAGAAATTAAAAATTAGGTTTAGACATCATTAACTACATCTCTATATCAAATTACACTATATATAAGAACAACAACGAGACCCTTTTACAGGTTCAAAAAAACAATCTTTCGACTCTTTAAGCGTTTCTTTTTTCACCGTTCCATTTAAGATATGTACATTGAGTTTGTAAAAAAAAAGGGATGATTCAATTAAGAATCATCCCTTATATATTATATGGAACTAGTTACTACGAATAGATCTCTTTTTTAGACGCTAGTAATGTATTTTGAAGTAATGACACAATTGTCATAGGACCAACCCCACCCGGAACAGGTGTTATAAATGAACACTTAGGAGCAACCTCATCGAATTTAACGTCGCCAATAAGTTTCCATCCTGATTTTGTTTTATCAGATTTGATTCTATGAATTCCCACATCAATTACTGTAGCACCCTCTTTAACCATATCTTTAGTTAAAAATTCAGGCATGCCTAATGCAACAATTACAATATCTGCTTCACGAGTAATTTCAGGTATATTCTTTGTACGACTATGACAAAGTGTTACGGTACAATCTCCATGCGTAGCCTTACGTGACATAAGAATACTCATTGGCGTACCAACAATATTACTTCGACCAAGAACAACACAGTTTTTACCAGAAGTTTCAATTTTATATCGTTTCAATAACTCAACAATTCCTGCTGGTGTAGCTGGTAAGTATGTAGGAAGTGTTGCAACCATTTTACCAACATTCATAGGATGAAATCCATCAACATCTTTTTCAGGACAAATTGTTTCAATCACTTTAGATTCCGAAATATGCTTTGGCAAAGGTAATTGAACAATTAAACCGTCAACTGAATCATCTTGATTCACTTTTTTAATCTCAGCCAACAACTCATCTTCAGTGATTGTGTCTTCAAACCTAAACTCAGAAGAATCAAAGCCAACTTGATGACAGGCTTTAACTTTAGCAGCCACATAAGTTTCGCTGGCACCATCGTGTCCAACAATAATAGCCGCTAGGTGTGGCTTTTTACCACCTTTTTTAATAAGCTCTACTACTTCAGCTGCAATCTCTTGCTTTACTTCAGCCGAAATTTTTTTTCCATCGATTAATTGCATGACTAGTTATGTATCTGTGATAAATTTAATGCAACCTATTTACTGGCCACAAATCATTATTATTAAATAATAAAAAATGCCTGACCTAAAGGCCAAGCATTTTTATATTTTGTCTATCGCTTTCCCATCGGAAGTTTACCCATCATTCGGGACATTTTTCCACCTTTGGACATCATCTTCATCAATTTTCGAGTTTCATCGAATTGTTTAATCAAACGATTCACATCCTGAATATTTGATCCGCTACCATCGGCAATACGTTTTCGTCGAGATCCGTTCAATAAAGTTGGATTTTCACGTTCCAATGGAGTCATTGAATATATAATAGCTTCGATACCCTTAAAGGCATCATCATCGATATCAACATTTTTAAGTGCTTTACCCACACCAGGAATCATAGATGCTAAATCTTTAAGATTACCCATTTTCTTGATTTGAGAAATCTGAGAAAGGAAATCATTAAAGTTGAATTGATTTTTAGCAATCTTCTTTTGTAAACTACGAGCTTCATCGGCATCGAACTGCTCCTGTGCACGCTCAACAAGTGAAACAATATCTCCCATACCCAAAATACGATCAGCCATACGTGATGGATGGAAAACATCAAGCGCTTCCATTTTTTCACCCGTACCAACAAACTTAATTGGTTTATTTACAACTGTACGAATAGATAAAGCAGCACCACCACGCGTATCACCATCAAGTTTTGTTAATACAACACCGTCAAAGTCTAATCTATCATTAAACTCTTTAGCTGTATTTACGGCATCTTGACCTGTCATTGAATCGACTACAAACAAAATTTCAGAAGGATTGATCGCTTTTTTAACAGCTTCAATCTCCTTCATCATTGTTTCATCAACAGCCAAACGACCTGCTGTATCAACAATAATGATATCATTTCCTTTAGCTTTTGCTTCTTTAATTGCAGCTTCGGCAATTTTAACTGGGTTTTTATTATCCTTATCGGAATAAACAGGAACACCAATTTGCTCACCTAAAACATGCAACTGATCTATTGCAGCAGGACGATAAACATCACCCGCAACCAACAAAGGATTCATAGAACGCTTTGTCTTAAGTAAAAGAGCTAACTTCCCTGAAAATGTTGTTTTACCAGAACCTTGAAGACCAGCAATAAGAATAACAGCAGGATTTCCTTTTGTCTCAATATCAACAAACTCATTTCCCATCAATTCAGCCAACTCATCGTGAACTATTTTCACCATTAATTGATTTGGCTTCAATGAAGTCAGTACATTTTGTCCTAATGCTTTTTCTTTTACTGTATTAGTAAACGACTTAGCGATTTTAAAATTGACATCGGCATCAAGTAAAGCACGACGAACATCCTTTAACGTTTCAGCTATATTTATTTCTGTGATCTTTCCTTGACCTTTCAATATTTGAAAGGACCGCTCAAGTCTTTCATTAAGATTTTCAAACATTCTTTGACTGATTTTTTTAAGTTCCCTGCAAAAATAGAAAATTCTGAGTATTTGCTTATATCTCTAGTCATCTTTTAATAAGACACCTACTTAAAAGTCAAAACAGATTTTCTTGCTATTAATTTGAATAAGCTCCTTAAATAAAGAATCAACTCATTCCTATATTCTATTATTTGTATCGGCATTAAGCCAGTACAACTATATTTACATTCTCTCTGGCAAACTAACTCCTAACAAGCTCATTCCCGACTTAATAATTTCTGCTACTTGTTTAGATAAAACAAAACGGAAATTTCTAAGATCTTCGTTCTCCTCTTTGTTCATAGGAAAATCGTGATAAAACTGATTGTACTCCTTAGACAAATCGTAAACGTAATTTGAAATTATAGCTGGGCTTTTATCGCGACCTGCATCCTTTATTACGTTTGGATAATTTGCTAGTAACTGAATTAAAAACGATTCTTTTTCAGAAATAACTAAATCAAATTTAGCCAAAACTGGAATTTCAATACCACTTTCAACTGCTTTACGTAATACAGATTGAATACGTGTATATGTATATTGAATAAATGGACCTGTATTGCCATTAAAATCAATAGAGTCTTTAGGATTAAACATCATATTCTTTTTAGGATCAACCTTAAGAATAAAATATTTTAATGCGCCCATCGCAACTTTATAATAAACATCCTCAGCTTCTTCTTTTGAATAACCTGACAATTTACCTAATTCTTCAGAAGTTTCACGAGCCGTGTTAACCATCTCATTCATCAAATCGTCAGCATCAACAACAGTACCTTCACGAGATTTCATTTTACCCTCAGGTAATTCAACCATACCATAAGATAGGTGCTGAATTTTATCATGCCATTCGTAACCTAATTTTCCCATAACTAGAGAAAGAACCTGGAAATGATAATTTTGCTCATTACCTACAACATAAATGTGCTCATCAATTTTATACTCATTAAAACGCTCGTAAGCTGTTCCAATATCTTGAGTCATATATACCGATGTTCCATCATCACGTAGTAATAATTTATGATCTAAACCATCGGATTCTAAATTAGCCCAAACCGATCCTGTTTCTTTTTGGTAAAGAACGCCTTCTTCAAGGCCACGCATAACAATAGCCTTACCTTTTTTATATGTATCCGATTCGAAGTAAACTTTATCGAAATCGACTCCCATTGTTTTGTAAGTAATTTCGAAACCAGCTAATACCCAATCGTTCATTTTACGCCAAAGGGCAACTGTTTCTTCATCTCCAGCTTCCCACTTCACAAGCATTTCTTGAGCTTCGATTAATAGAGGAGATTTCTTTTTAGCCTCATCAGCTTCCATGCCGCTAGCAACTAAAGTTGCAACTTCTTTTTTATATTCTTGATCAAACTTAACATAGTATTTTCCAACCAAATGGTCACCTTTGATTCCCGTCGATTCAGGTGTTTCACCTTCTCCAAAACGCAACCAAGCCAACATCGATTTACAGATATGAATACCTCTATCATTAACAAGATTAACCTTAATAACTTCTAGTCCGTTTGCCTTAAGAATTTGTGCAACAGAATAACCTAATAAGTTATTTCTAATGTGTCCAAGATGAAGAGGCTTATTGGTATTAGGTGATGAATATTCAATCATGACCTTTCTAGCTCCTTCTTTCAAAGGAATAAAACCGTAATTATCTGTATTAACAGCTTCGTTTAAAACAGAAAGCCAATATGAATTATCAATTACTAAATTCAAAAATCCTTTTACAATATTAAAAGAAGGAATAGAATCTATATTCTCTTGTAAATAATTTCCAAGATCGTTAGCAGTTTCCTCAGGTGATTTCTTAGAGAAGCGCAAAAATGGAAAAACAACAACTGTTAAATCTCCTTCAAATTCGCGTCGGGTCTTCTGAATCTGAACACTATCCTCTTCAACTATCTGACCATAGCAAGCACTTATAGCCTCTACTACTTTACCTTTTATAATACTTTCAATACTCATTTAAAAATTCTTTATTCAGGAAATAAATTTAATAGTCTTAACTAATATATTTTACGCCCTCATGAAATTAAAATAATTCAAAACTGATACGCTTAATCTTTTTATCCAAAATTAAGATCAATACTCGAATTTGCAAAGATAGCATGAATTCCAAAAGAAACATATTTTCAAAGTCTAGAAATCTTGTTAAAATCACATATTTCACCTATATTAATACAAATAAATTTGATCAGTTTAATCATTCCGTCTAGAAACATAGCTTTCTGAGAAATGTTTCAGATATAAAACATCTGCTCTATGGACATAAATTTAAACGGTTACTGGCAAAATCAGCATGATTCCGAAATGAATCTAAAAATTGATGGTGAAAATATTACAGGAACATTTCAAACCAAAATAGGCGTTCCCAATTTCGATGAAAAATTTGAAATTATTGGACGTCTTAAAGGTAATCTTATTGCTTTCATTGTTGATTTTAGCAAATATGGATCTCTAGCCTGTTGGACAGGCCAAATAGAAATTGACGATATTGGCGTTGTTATTCATTCGATGTACCACCTTTCTCAAACAGATAGAAAAAGTGAAGATAAAGTACCTAAAGCTATTATTACTGGAGTAGGAACTTTCAGAAAACCATGATACCTAGGGTTCGATATGCTAATATAAACAACATTAAAAACTCACTTAACAATTATAATATAGACAGATTAATACGACACCAATTATTTGTAGGATAATATCATTAACAATCATCTAATTAAGCTTCTTTAACTCACTTGTTTTTTTCACAATAAAATAATAATGTATCTTTGTGAATACAAAACAAGTTGATTTCTACAATCAATTCTAAACTCTGAATCACACGAGTTTAGTCGTTTTCATAGGTTAGATTTAGGTTAGTAAGAAAACTCAGGTGGGGACCTGAGTTTTTCTATTTATACAAACGACCAATAACTTTTCTAATCAACTTTCCAAACTCTAACTAGCACTTATAACTGACTTACTAACACGAAAAGCTTACACTTTTATAAAGATTAATTGTTATCTGCAAAAATACTTAAAAGTGTGAAATTCTAAACAACTGGTGAAATAAATAATTATTTGTGAAATTTTATTCGATTTAGTTTTTTCATCTTAATTTTTTCATCATATTTGTAGCCATAAAAATAAAACAAATGCAAACACTATTTACAACAATGTATAAACAGATAAAGCGCAATAAGCACTATTGAATTACTACTTGTGGAATAATGTGAAGCTTTAAATTATACGAAAGCCTGCAGATATTCTGCAGGCTTTCTTTGTACTTATAGCTTATATATTATAATTTGATCCTTGAATAACCATTCACAAAAAAATCAAGCTTTAAATTTTCAAACTATTACAAATCCACAATATGAAAATCCTAAAATTTGGCGGAACATCCGTTGGAACACCTCAAAGAATCCAAAAGCTAGCTGAAATCGTACAAAATGAAGACTCATGTATTGTCGTTCTTTCAGCTATGGCTGGAACAACCAATGCATTAGTTGAAATTACAGAGTTCCTTTATAAAGGAGATGATAAAAATGCGCTTCAACGAATTGAAGAGCTTCAGCAGAGCTACATCTTAAGAGTAAATGAATTATATACAAGGGAAAAATATATAACTAAAGGCTTAGAATTAATCAATTCGCACTTTGTTTATATTAGAAACTTTGTACATAAAACGTTTACTCAACTTCAAGAAAAAGCAGTATTAGCTCAAGGTGAATTAATTTCGACTGCTATGTTCCACTACCATCTAGAAGAAAATGATATTGATTCAGTACTGCTTCCTGCTCTTAATTTTATGAGAATTGATAAGGACGGGGAACCTGATAGTTATTACATTCAAGAAAATCTGAAAAGAGAAATCGATCAGCACACTCAAACAAAACTGTTTATTACTCAAGGCTATATCTGTAGAAATGCTTATGGCGAAGTCGATAATCTTCACCGAGGAGGAAGTGATTACTCAGCTTCGCTTATTGGTGTAGCAATTGATGCAGAAGAAGTTCAAATTTGGACTGATATTGATGGGTTTCACAATAACGATCCACGTTTTGTAGAAGACACTTATGCTATTAGCGAACTGTCTTTTGACGAGGCTGCAGAGTTAGCCTATTTTGGTGCAAAAATTATGCATCCAGCGAGTGTTCTACCATGTAAATTAAGCAACTTACCTGTACGTCTTAAAAACACATTAAGTCCTACCGATGAAGGAACTTTAATTTCGCCCAAACTAAATCATAAACGTATTAAAGCTGTTGCCGCTAAAGATGGTATTACAGCGGTAAAAATCAAATCGGGGCGTATGTTACTCGCCTATGGATTCATAAGAAAAATATTTGAAGTATTTGAAATTTACAAAACGCCTATTGATATGATTACAACTTCTGAAGTTGCCGTATCACTAACAATTGACGACACCAGTCGACTTAAAGAAATTGAAGCTGAATTGGAGAAATTAGGGACTGTTGAAATTGACTACAATCAATCAATTGTTTGTATTGTAGGAGACTTTATATCTGAAGCATCAGGTTCAGCTAAATTAGTATTTGAAGCTCTAGAAGAAACACCTCTTAGGATGATTTCTTATGGAGGAAGCGATCACAACATTTCAGTATTAGTTGATCAAGAAGACAAGGTTAAAGCCTTAAATTCATTGAACAAACTTTTCAAATAGAAAATGTCAGCGTTTAATTATTGAATCAACTTCTAAACTTAACACACATGATTAATTCATCTACATATAACTATTTAAACTCACAAGAGACTCCATTCTACTACTACGATATGGAGCTCCTAGAGAAAAGTTTGATCAGCATTAAAAACGAAGCTGCTCTATATAACTTTCAGGTCCATTACGCCATAAAAGCAAATGCAAACCCACGCATTCTTTCACTAATTCAATCGTACGGACTTGGAGCTGATTGTGTGAGTGGAAATGAAATTAAAAGATCAATAGAAAATGGATTTCCTACAAATAAAATTGTATTTGCAGGTGTTGGTAAATCGGATAAGGAGATTGAACTAGCTCTTGACACGAATATATTTTGTTTCAATTGTGAATCAATTCCGGAAATCGAAGTCATTGAAGAAATTGCCAAGTCAAAAAATAAAGTTGCTAATATCGCTTTAAGAATAAATCCTAATGTAAATGCGAATACGCATCATTATATTACAACTGGAATAGCTGAAAATAAATTCGGTATTAATCCCTGGGAGTTTGAAGAAATTATTGGAATTTTAAAAGCATCTAAAAATCTAAATCTAATTGGATTACATTTCCATATTGGATCTCAAATTGTCGATTTAAGTGTTTTTAAAAGCCTTTGTATTCGTATAAATGAGATTCAAGATTGGTTTCAAAGTCATCAAATTATTGTGGAACATATTAATGTTGGCGGTGGTTTAGGAATCAATTACCATCAACCAGATGAAGAACCTATTCCTGATTTTAAAAACTACTTTGCCATATTTAATGAGTTTCTAAATCTAAAAGCAAATCAAAAAGTTCATTTTGAACTAGGTCGATCAGTTGTTTGTCAATGCGGCAGCTTAATTTCTCGTGTTTTATATGTCAAAAAAGGGATCAACACAAAATTTGCAATTTTAGATGCAGGAATGACTGAATTACTTCGTCCTGCACTTTATCAAGCATTTCATAAAATAGAGAATCTAAGTTCGAATAAAGCTCTCGAAAACTATGATGTGGTTGGACCAATATGTGAATCATCAGACTGTTTCGGGAAAGCCGTATCATTACCAGAGACGAAAAGGAATGACCTAATTTCCATTCGATCGACAGGAGCTTATGGAGAAGCTATGGCATCGGAATACAACTTAAGAACGATTGCAAAGTCATTTTTTTCGAACGATATTAAATAACCGTAAAAGCTGATTATCTGACAATTAAACATCTATTTAGATAAAAACTATTAACTATTAACCAGGAACATTTGGATTTTTAAATTAAAATTCAAATATTTGTAGCAATCTAATAAGAAATAACCATGAACGCTTTTGTTTGTAAATTTTGGTGGTGGCACAATACTAATCTCTCATATACACTGAGCAGAAACGTCCGCCCCTATATGCAAATTTTAAGCCTTTAATTTAAAGATAAAAACAGCATCAAGCGACCTACTGATTATTCAGTAGGTCGCTTTTTTTTACTCAAAATTTCAAAACCATGATCAAGTTCAAACATTATAAAAAACAAATGCTAGCCGATGTGATTACACCGGTAAGCATGTATCTTAAACTTAGAGACCGTTTTCCACAGAGCATTCTCCTAGAAAGTTCCGACTATCATAGTCCTGAAAACGCAAGTTCTTTTATTGCATTAGAACCAATCGCAAATATTTGTCTAAAAGATAATTTATTGATTGAAAGTATTGGGACAGAAAGAATAGAAACACACATAAAAGGTCAACCTGTTGGATTCTTAGCTAATAAACTTGAAAAATTCGTAAAACAGTTTGATCTGGAAGACAAGGATGAAATAAATAAAGCAAATGCTCTATTTGGTTATACCTCGTTTGATGCTGTTCCTGGCTTCGAAAGTTTGAATTTTATAGAGAAACCAGGAGAAAAGATTCCGCAACTCTCCTACTCTCTTTATAGATTTATTATAGAAGTTAATCACTTTAACAATACACTTACCATAGTTGAGTTAACTCAAAACAATGAAGAGTCGAGAATAAAAGAGATTGAAGATTTACTTCGTAATCACAATGTTCCAAGTTTTAATTTCTCATTAAAAAATGAAGAAGAAAAAACAAACATGACCGATCAAGCCTACCTTGATATGGTTGAAAAAGGAATACAACATTGCAAACGTGGTGATGTTTTTCAAATTGTTCTTTCGAGATCATTTTCAAAAGCTTATAAAGGCGATGATTTCAACCTTTATAGAGCCCTTCGATCTGTAAACCCTTCTCCTTACCTATTTTATTTCGACTGTGGTTCATTTAGAATTATGGGCTCATCACCCGAGGCTCAAATAGAGGTGAAAAACAATAAAGCATATATACATCCTATTGCTGGAACATTCCGCAGGACAGGTAATGCTTTGCAGGATGTTGAATTAGCAAAACAGCTTCAAGCTGATGAAAAAGAACAATCAGAACACGTTATGCTAGTCGATTTAGCCAGAAATGATTTGAGTCGAAATGCAACAAATATAAAAATCGAAACCTTTCGTGAGGTTCAATTTTATTCTCATGTTATTCATTTGGTCTCAAAAGTATCTGGAGAGTTACCTAAAAATTACAACACCTTTGAATTAATTGGGAATACTTTTCCTGCAGGAACCTTATCAGGCGCGCCAAAATATAAAGCGATGGAACTTATAGACAAATATGAGCCTACAAGTCGTGGTTTTTATGGTGGATGTATCGGCTCAATTGGCTTTAATGGTGAAGTTAATCAAGCTATTATGATTCGTACCTTCCTAAGTAAAGATAATACCTTGTATTATCAGGCTGGAGCAGGTGTTGTTGAAAAATCAATAGCTGAGAATGAATTAAAGGAAGTAGATAATAAGTTAGCAGCCCTTAGAAAAGCAATGATAATTGCTGAAGGCATCAGTAAATAATAGAAAATAGCATGAAAATATTAGTCTTAGATAATTACGATTCATTCACATATAACTTGGTTGAATATTTACGTCAACTAAACATTGGTGAAATAGAAATTCATCGCAATAGAGAAATTGACCTAGAAGAGGTTGAAAAGTTCGACAAAATTCTTCTTTCACCAGGACCTGGAATCCCTGACGAAGCTGGCATATTGAAAGCTTTGATAGAAAAATATGCCGCTACAAAATCAATTTTAGGCATTTGCTTAGGTCATCAAGCAATTGCGGAAGTATTTGGTGGCGTATTAGAAAATCCCGAAAAGGTATATCATGGCATAGCCAATGACATTACAAAATGCAGCGAAAATTCAAAAGTATTAAAAGATATTCCTCAAGTTTTTAAAGCTGGACGTTACCACTCGTGGAATGTAGCCGAAACGGGATTACCTGATTGCCTAGAAGTAACATGTAGAGATGATGCAAAGATGATTATGGGTTTAAGACACAAAGAATACGATGTGGAAGGTATTCAATTCCATCCCGAATCTATTCTTACCCCAGAAGGACTACAGATGATTGAGAATTGGCTAAAAAAAAATTAATCAACATTTAGTAATTCATTAATCATTCAAGATAAAAAAGACAACATGAAAAATATATTACATCATTTATTCGAATACAAAACACTTACAAAGCAAGAAGCTGAAGAGGTTTTAATACACATTACAAAAGGCGAATACAATGAAGCTCAAATCATCGCTTTTCTTACCGTATTTCAAATGCGAAGTATAACTGTTGATGAACTAAGTGGCTTTAGAACTGCTCTTTTGAAAATGGGTATTCCTATTGATTTGAGTGATTACAATTGTATCGATCTATGTGGTACTGGTGGCGATACTAAAAACACGTTTAATATATCAACATTAGCTTCGTTTATCGTAGCAGGCTCTGGCGAAATGGTTAGTAAACACGGGAATTACTCGGTATCTTCATTCTGTGGGTCATCGAATGTAATCGAACATTTAGGTTATCAGTTTAAGGATACGGAAAACGAACTAAAAGAAGATTTGGAGCGATCGGGCATTTGTTTTTTACATGCACCACGTTTCAACCCTGCAATGAAAAATGTAGCATCCATTAGAAGAAACCTAGGTATAAGAACGTTTTTCAACATGCTAGGACCTTTAGTTAACCCATCTCAACCCAAAAATCAAATTGTAGGCGTTTATGATTTAGAGTTGGCTCGACTATATAATTATGTATTGCAAGAAACAGAGACCAATTATACAATCATTCACAATATTGATGGTTATGACGAAATTGCCTTAACGGATAAAGTAAAACTGATATCAAATAATAGAGAAGAAATACTTACTCCTCACGACTTAGGATTTAAGCTTTTAGCTCCAGAAGAATTATATGGAGGACAATCTGTTGAAGAAGCTGCCAAACTCTTTGTTAAAGTTTTAAAGGGGAATGGTAGCGAGGCTCAAAACTCCGTATGTATTGCTAATGCCGGCACAGGTATCCATTGTCTCCATCCAGAACTATCGAGAGAAGATGCTATGGATAGAGCTAGAGTATCATTGGAATCGGGTAAGGCAATGAATGCACTTAACAAACTTGTTCAAAAAGAAATCTAAAATTATGCACGATATATTACGCACTATTGTAGAACAAAAACATAAAGAAGTCGCCCTTCTTAAGACACAATTCAGCATTGATGAGCTTAAGAAACAAGCGCTCTTTAATCGAACTTGTTATTCGGCAAAGACAGCAATCTTAAACGAGAAGAAATCTGGGATTATATCTGAATTTAAAAGACAATCGCCTAAGAAAGGACCAATTAATGCGGATGCTAACATTAAAAAAGTACTTGAATCGTACCAAGAAGCAAATGTATCGATAGTATCTGTTTTAACAGACAAAACCTTTTTTGGAGCACGTGATGATGATTTTCAAAATGCTAGAAAATACCTTAATATACCACTTTTGCGTAAGGATTTCTTAATAGATCCTTATCAGGTCTATCAAAGCAAAGCAATGGGTGCAGATTTAATTCTATTAATAGCAGCAATTCTAACTCCCCAAGAAGTGGAAAACATGAGTAAAATTGCTAAAGATTTAGGCTTAGAGATTCTTTTGGAGATTCACAATGAAGAAGAGTTGGATCGCATTAACCCATTAATAGACTTGGTTGGCATAAACAATCGCAACTTAAAAGACTTCTCTGTAGATCTAAATCATTCCATAAAATTGTCGGAACAAATCCCTAATACTTTCGTAAAAGTTGCTGAAAGCGGTATTAAAGGAGAAAGTGACATTCGCTTTTTAAGATCAAATGGCTTTCAAGCCTTTCTAATTGGCGAATACTTTATGAAACACGATAATCCTGGTGAAATATGTTCTGAATTAACACATAAGCTAAGTCTTTAATACTAAAACTATGAAACTAAAAGTATGCGGACTTAAAAGTCCAGAAAATATAGAAGGTATAGCTAAACTTGATGTCGATTTTATGGGCTTCATTTTTGTTGAAAGATCGAAACGTTTCGTTGGAGATACCCTTAACAAAGAAATTATTAGTAAGATACCCAAGCATATCAAAAAGATAGCCGTTTTTGTAAATGCTCGTTCGGAAGATATTCTATGGACACTTAAAGATTACGAAAATGAATTTGATTTTATTCAATGCCATGGCGACGAAAAACCTCAGTATTGCAGCGACCTAAAAAAACTTGGTTTTGGGATTATCAAAGCATTTCAAATGGATGAAGAGTTTGATTTTAATCAATTAGAGGCTTATGAATCAGTTGCTGATTATTATCTATTTGACACCTCGTCGAAGAATTATGGTGGTAGTGGCAGAAAATTTGACTGGACTCTGTTGGAGAAATACAAAGGGAATAAGCCTTTTTTCCTTAGCGGAGGTATAAAGCCCGAAGATATTCAACAATTACAAAAATTGAATCACCCTCAACTTTTTGCCTTTGATATTAATTCAGGATTCGAAGACAAACCTGGTTTAAAGAATGTTCCACTTATTAATACATTTTGCAACCAGTTAAAAACAAACAACGATTAACAAATAACAACTTCTACCTCAAAAACAATATACAAGATGAATAATCAGATTGATAACAAAGGCTTTTACGGTGAATTTGGAGGAGCATATATCCCAGAGCTCCTTCGTAGAAATTTAGACGAACTCGAAAATGCCTATTTAGATATACTCGAATCAGAAAATTTTAAATCGGAATACGCACGTTTGCTCGACAATTATGTAGGACGACCTACTCCACTTACTTATGCGACTAATCTGTCAGCAAAATATAAAACGCAGGTCTACTTAAAACGAGAAGATTTAACGCATACAGGAGCACACAAAATAAACAATACAATTGGACAAATACTCGTAGCCAAACACCTAGGTAAAAAACGCATAATTGCTGAAACGGGAGCTGGTCAACACGGTGTAGCAACCGCAACTGTTTGTGCACTATTTGGACTCGAATGTGTGGTTCATATGGGAGCTTTGGATGTGGAAAGACAGGCACCAAATGTGGCTCGAATGAAAATGTTAGGTGCTACAGTAATTCCTTCTACATCGGGAAACCAAACACTTAAAGATGCAACCAACGAGGCTATTCGAGATTGGATTGCAAATCCACACTCATTCTACCTTATTGGCTCAGTAGTAGGTCCACATCCTTATCCTGATATGGTTAGTCGATTACAATCAATTATTTCGGAAGAAATTAAAAAACAATTGGTAACAGAACAAGGTAGAGAAAATCCTGATTGCATAATCGCCTGTGTAGGCGGAGGCAGTAATGCCGCTGGTGCTTTTTACCATTATATAGATGATAAAGAAGTTAAGTTAATAGCAGTAGAAGCTGCAGGAAAAGGAATTGATTCTTCAGAAACAGCAGCAACTATAACCATTGGTACAACTGGTTTTATACATGGAAGCAAAACACTGCTTATGCAAGATGATGATGGTCAAATTATAGAACCATACTCAATTTCGGCAGGATTAGACTACCCGGGAGTTGGGCCAGTACATGCTCACTTAGCAAAAACAGGTCGCGTTAAATATATAAGTGCTACTGATGATGATGCGCTTAAGGCTGCTAAAGATTTAGCCCTTAATGAAGGTATAATTCCTGCCTTAGAATCTGCCCACGCTTTAGCGGCCTTGGATAAAATCCAGTTTAAAAAAGACGAGGTGGTTGTCGTTATTGTATCCGGTCGTGGCGATAAGGATATGGAAACCTATATGACACATTTAGAATTATGAGTTATGAATTTAGAGTTATGAATTAAACAAAACACTTCAAACTCACTCAAAAACAAATTAATGCATTAATACATCATCTCATGAACAGAATAGACAGTTTATTTCAAAATAAAAAACAAGATATATTATCCATCTATTTTCCTGCTGGATACCCAAACTTAAACGACACCGTTCCTAATCTTGAATTGCTACAAAAAGCAGGCGTAGATATGGTTGAAATTGGCATTCCATTCTCAGATCCTTTAGCAGATGGACCGGCAATTCAAGCAGCTGCAAAACAAGCCTTAGATAATGGCATGAAACTACGACTGCTTTTAGAACAACTAAAGTCGGTTCGTAAAACTGTAGATATCCCTTTAGTTTTAATGGGTTACTGGAATACGATTTACAATTATGGCGTAGAAAATTTCTTGAAAGAATGTGAAAATATAGGAATCGATGGACTTATTGTCCCAGATCTTCCTCTCGATGAGTTCGAATTACATTACAAATCAGAATTCGAAAAATATGGTGTTTACAATGTCCTTTTGGCTTGCCCTGAAACTGAAGAAAAGCGTCTTCAAAAACTAATTTCATCAACTCAAGGCTTTCTTTATCTAGTATCATCATCAGCTACAACAGGAGGTAGTATGAAAGTTAATGAAAAACAAAATACCTATTTTGATAGAATTAAACAGATTGAAAGCCCCAGTCTTATAGGATTTGGAATCAATAATAAAGAGAGTTTTGAATATGCTTGTCAATATGCTGATGGCGCAATAATTGGAACTGCTTTTATTAAAGCTCTAGAGAAAAATGAGGCTAAAAGTTTTATCAATAGCATAAAATAAAATTCTAAAAGAGAAAAAGCTCTGCTACTTAATAGAAAGGTAGCAGAGGTTTTTAATATCTAACGCTTTAATAGTTACTGTCTCTTCAATCGAATTTTAAATTCTCCATATGGTACAATTTTCAACCACAATCTCTCAGCGTAAACAAAGAATCTTCTAAAGAAGTCGAGATAAAGAGTCAAATAAAAGAATGCTGTTGTAAGCCAAATAAAAATTAAATTAAACCAAAAAGTTTGTATTAAATAATTGCCTATACGTTTCTCTGCGGCATAAAAATGTGCTCGTCCAAAGTGATGTTCTGGCGATTTAAATATCGGATCTTTTAACTGAACCAATTCACCTTTATATTCGGTAAATTTGTTCAACTCAAGCTTATTTAAAACAACTTTTTCAACAGCATCGTTATGATAATCTTGTTTAAAAGCAAACAGATTTTCTGAACCATCATATTCCTTCAATAATCTTTTGTATGTATTATCACGCATCCTAGAGGCACGAGAATATCTAGACCAAAAAATTTGTTGCAAATCATCAAGCCATTGATTTACAGAATCTGCATTGGAAATAGAAACATCCTTAGGTTGGGGTTCAATTTCAGCCAGTTTAAGAAACTCATGGCGAAGTAATTTCATTTTCTTATCTGAATTAAAATTAGATCCTCCCTTACGAACCAAATTCTGATAACGCTGTGATAATTCTGGAATCAAGAAAGAAGCTTTATAAGAAGCATCACTCATTTTCTTCTCAAAATCGAAAAATTGTTCTTGAAAATCATTTCTACTAAACTGCTCAACCATCAAAGCTTCATAAGCCCATCTGGATGTCATAAGATCCCCACAAACAGGTACATACTTTTGTGTTGTAATGCTTGGATGTAATTTGTTATAATTAACAATAACTCCTGAAAATAAGAGTTGAGGGACTAAAATAAAAGGAATAGAAACATAAACAGCAACCACCGAATTTAATGAAGCTGACAAGTTTAAACCAATCAAATTGGCACAGGCAGAAACAGTAAATAGCATCAACCAATATTCAAAGTCCAACCCCTTAATCTCTAAAATAGAATTAGCTATCAAAACAAAAAACAAACTCTGAATAGCCGAAATAGCAAGCATAACAAGAACCTTGGCATTGATATAACTCCACCGACTCAAATTCAGAAATAATTCCCGTTTTATAATTCTTCTATCATGCAAAATCTCTTCAGCTGAATTAATCAAACCTAAAAAAAGAGCAACAACTACAGCCATAAAAATATACGAAGGGATATTCTCATTCTTAGCAAATATATAAGCATTAGGATCTGTTAACGAACCACTAATATATTTGGTAAAATAGCCTAATATTACTGCTAATAGAGGTGCTTCAAACAGCGTAATCATCATATATTGAAGATTACTTAACTTAGCAGTAATATCTCGAGATAAGTATATCTTCAACTGCTTGTAACGTTGAGGAATTTTAAAATAATTCTCAGGCAAAACAGATTTCTCTTTTGGAGCTTCTATTGCTTTTTCACTTTTTATTTTTTCCTTATAACATTTGTACCATTCTTCAGGACCTCTCTTTCGTTTACGAATTTGCTTACCATACTCATTCGTCATTTTAGACTCTATAATTCTAAAAATTTGCTCTGAGTTAACGTTACCACAGGTAATACACTCACTCTCTTCAGCATTCACAAAATGACTCTGAGTTTTAAAATAAACGATGGCTTCAACAGGATTTCCAGAATAAATAACTCGCCCTCCTTGATCCATAATAATTAATAAATCAAGCAATTTGAAAATATCAGAAGAAGGTTGATGAATATTACACATCACTAAACGCCCCTTAAGCGTTTGTCGCTTCAATAAAAGCATTACTTTTTCAGAATCCATACTAGATAAACCTGAAGTTGGCTCATCGACAAATAAAACATAAGGAAGTCGCATCATTTCCAAAGCGATATTTAAACGCTTACGCTGTCCCCCACTTAAGATTTTGTTGATTGGATCTCCAACTTTTAAGTCTCTCGCTTCAATTAAATCAAATTTATCTAATGTATCCTCAATAATTTTATAAATATCTTTCTCAGAAAACTTCTCAAAACATAGCTTAGCATTATAATATAGGTTTTCAAAAACAGTTAATTCCTCAAGTAATAAATCATCCTGAGGAACATAACCTATAATTCCAGCTAACTTCTCCTTTTCTGTATGAAGATCATAACCATTTATCCAAATATGACCCGAATTGAGAGGAAGATTACCATTTAAAACATTCAAAAGTGTAGATTTTCCAGTACCACTACCTCCCATTATTCCAATCAACTGTCCCGATGAAGCCTCAAAACTAAATGGATGAACACCATTATCAGTTCCCTTAAACTTGAACTCTATGTTCTTCGCAACAATACTAATTTGAGCCGTATCCTCTCGTTCTAAAAATTCAGATACAATTTGAGTATAGTATATTGGGTCAATTCGAGATGATCGAATCACCGAACCAAAGGTTATCGTATAACTACGGTCATTTTTGACATTATGTCCATTTAAAAAGAGATTGTGCTCTCCAAAATACTTAATTAAATAAGTTTTAGTACTCCTAATACGAAGAACAAAAACACGACCACGAAGTTTCGGTTCACAAATATGTTTTACCTGATCATATTTAAAATTTTTATTACTGTCTATTAAAAGTAAATTTTCATTAAATGGAATAGAATATTCATCACCAAAAATAAATTTTTGAGCTAATTCGAATTCTTCTGCCGAAATTTTAAACGATGCTGCTACCGTATGAGCAAAGTCTAAAACCTCTTCACCAATAAATTCAGAATCATCAATAAATTCAAGTAACTGAAGTAAAATCCATACTTTCTGTTCTTGATCAACTTCTTCCAATATACCAAGACAAACCTTATGTATTTGTCTATGTTTAACCATCTTATAATCAAAATCCTCTGTAGCATAATAGGATTCCTTTAAGAAAGTGTCAAAATTACTTAAATATCTCTCCTGCCACTCTTGAGAAAATCTAGTTTCGAGATAATTAGAAACTACTTCTCTAGCAGCTAATTCAAATCCACGTTTCTGCTCATCCACAATAATGGCAAACAATTTCATTAAAGCATTTAAAACGGATTCATTCATTCTTAAAATTTAGGGATCGTAGGTTCTTTTACTAAAAATGCTAATTTAAAGAATTTATAAGAGATATACAGACCATATGCTTTATGAAATTTCAATCAATTCATAAATGTTTGAATATAAACACTTAGTAACACTTTAAAATATAGTTCACATATTAATTCAAGCTTTAGATGCAATCGATTTCATAAATTAATTCATTTTTTTTCTTGCATGCTTAAAAAATCTCTCCTACATTGCGTTCACTAAAACAAAACAAAATGACTGTAATAAACATCCGTTTCTGGTTCTATTTTTACTTTATCAAATGATAAAGCGGAACCTCTTATGTAAATATTACAACAAAATATTTTAAAGGCTTCGCAAATTGCGAAGCCTTTTTTTTTAGCACAAATTTTTGATACAACAGATGAATACAACAATGCCATTTAACTATTTTTTCTATTTCTGGTTCTTTTATTATAAAAGCAACCCTAGACTAGTATGACATAATCTGAACCAAACAGAATAATGTGCAAAACGTCTCGGAGAAATACTCGAGACATTTTTTTTAGCCAAAATTTTAATAACCACTAGAATTTAATCAAAATGCAAATAGCAATACAAGGTGTAAAAGGAGCCTTTCACGAAGTAGCAGCTCGGAATTATTTCGGAGATGAAATTGATATTCTACCTAAACTTCATTTTTCAGATTTAGTAGAATCCGTTAAAAATGGTGATTGCGATTACGGAATTATGGCTATTGAGAATACTATTTCTGGCACCATCCACTCTAACTTAAATCTAATACGAGAACACAAACTAGTGGTCTGCGGCGAAGAATATCTTAGAATTAAGCAAAACTTAGTGGCCAAAAAAGGAACTAAAATTGAAGATCTTAACGAAGTTCATTCTCACTATATGGCTATTAACCAAACAAGACAATTCTTTAAGAAATACCCCAATGTTAATCTTGTAGATTCTATTGATACAGCTTTAAGTATGAAAGAAATTGCAGAAAAAGACCTTGACAACAGAGGTGCAATAGGAAGTCTTTTAGCTGCCGAACATTACGGTTTAGAAGTACTTGCAGAAAGCATTGAGACTAATAAAAAGAATTACACTCGTTTCCTGATTTTAAAAAAGGATAATCAATGGAAAAAACTACCGAGCAATAAGGCGTCTTTAGCTATGGTTCTTGATAACCACAAAGGAAGCTTAGCCGAAATATTATCAACAATAGCTTCTCATGATATTAATTTAAGCAAAATTGAATCAGTACCATTAATTGGAGAACCTTGGCATTATCAGTTTTATATCGACGTTTTATTCGATGATAAAATGAAGTACAAAAAAATGATTAATGAAATAACAAGAAAACTAGATAGACTTGATATCCTAGGCGAATACACCAATGGCAATCAATCCTACTCAAAAATTCATCACCATGACAATTAGAACAGCCAATAGATTATCGCAAGTTGAAGAGTATTACTTCTCCAAAAAATTGGCTGAAGTTGCACAACTTAAAGAAAATGGAGCCGACATTATCAATTTAGGTATTGGTAGTCCAGATATGGCTCCTCATCCCGATGTAAAAAATGAATTGGTACTTGCTTGCAATCAAATAGGTAGTAACCATTATCAATCATACCGTGGTTTGGATACATTCCGTCAGGCTATTGCAGATTGGTATAAATCGATTTATAACGTGACATTAAATCCCGCAAATCAGATTTTACCATTAATGGGATCGAAGGAAGGCATCATGCACATTTCAATGGCTTTTTGTAATCCAGGAGAAACTGTTCTTGTTCCAAACCCTTGCTATCCTGCATACTTATCGGCGGCTAAACTTTTAAATATTAATTTGAAATTTTACACACTAAAAGAAGAAAATAATTGGCAACCTGATATTCAAGAGATCGAATCTTTATGCGACGAGTCTTGTAGAATGATTTGGACAAACTACCCACATATGCCAACAGGTGCCAGAGGGAATATGGAAATCTTTGAACAATTGGTTATTTTAGCAAAAAAGAAAAATATTCTTATAGTTAACGATAATCCATACAGCTTAATATTAAATGAAAAGCCAGAAAGTTTACTACAAGTTGAGGGTGCTAGTGAATATGTTTTAGAGATGAATTCATTAAGTAAATCTCATAATATGGCTGGATTTAGAGTTGGTATGCTTTGTGGGTCTGAAAGCAACATTAATCATGTGCTTAAAGTTAAAAGCAATTTTGATTCGGGTATGTATAAACCTATTCAAATTGCAGCAAGTAAAGCCTTAAGCTTAGACTCTAACTGGTATAAAGAACTAAATAAAAACTATAAAAAACGTAGAGATCTAGTTTGGGAATTAGCCGATAAACTAAATTGCAAATATCAAAAGAATAGTGTTGGTATGTTCGTTTGGGCAAGAATACCCGATGCATATCAATCAGGAGAAGATTTCTCTGATTTCTTACTCTACAAAAAAAATGTATTTGCCACTCCTGGAATTGTATTTGGACAAGAAGGGAAAAAATACATTCGATTTTCACTCTGTGCAACAGAAGAAAACATAAAAAAAGCCATCGATAGATGTGAAAAGACAACACAAATAGCTGTATAATATTTGAAAAAAGAATAAACTATGAAAGTAGGAATAATAGGTCTTGGTTTAATAGGTGGTTCAATGGCTGCAGATTTGAGAAAACGTGGTTTTGCTTCCAAAATATTAGGTCACGATTCCAGTAAACTGCATGCTGAAACAGCACTAAAAATTGGCTTAATCGACGCTATTAGTACAATGGAAGAATTGATCGATGAAAGTGAATTCATTATTCTAGCCATACCAGCTGATGCGACCCTTAAACTTTTACCTAAAGTATTAGATAGAATCAGTACTCAAGTGGTTTGTGATGTAGCTTCCATTAAAAGTCAAATTTGTGAAAGAGTCAAATACCATCAAAATCGTAAACAATTTGTAGCTAGCCATCCTATGGCAGGAACAGAGCATTCGGGACCTTGGGCAGCAAAGGCTGGCCTCTTCGATGGTAAGGCAACCATTTTTTGCGATGCCGAAGATAGTGACGAAAAAGTGTTACTGACGGTTCACAAAATGTACGAACACTTGAATATGCGAGTTCTTTATATGAGTGGATCTAATCATGATGTACATGCAGCTTATGTTTCTCACATTTCACACATTAGCTCCTTTGCACTTGCCTTAACCGTTCTGGAAAAAGAAAAAAATGAAAAGAACATTTTTGATTTGGCCAGTGGTGGTTTTGATTCAACTGTGCGTTTAGCCAAAAGTGATGCCGAAATGTGGGCTCCTATTTTCAACCATAATGCAGACAATATTTTAACCGTTCTTAATACCTATATCGAAAGTTTAACTAAATTTAAAACAGCTATCGAGAATAGAGATCGAGACGATTTAATTAATTTGATTTCGAAAGCAAATCGAATAAAAAGAGCCTTAAAAAATTAAAACCACAAGTAAATTATTAATTCATATTTTAATTAGTGATGAAAATCGCTAACTATCAGCCAAATTACAAAACCATGAAAAGTAAATTAAATTTAAATAAAATTGAAAGACCCTTAGTTATAGCTGGCCCGTGTAGTGCCGAAACAGAAGAGCAGGTTTTAAACTCAGCTCGTCTTTTAAAAGAGGAAGGGATTAATATATTTCGCGCGGGTATTTGGAAACCTCGTACTAGACCAAATTGTTTCGAAGGCGTAGGAAGAGAAGGTCTTGAGTGGATGAAAACAGTTCAGAAAGAAACAGGTATGCAAACAGCAACTGAGGTTGCCAATGTAAAACATGTTTTCGAAGCACTTAAATATGGTGTTGATATTCTATGGGTTGGAGCTCGTACATCTGCTAATCCATTTGCAATGCAAGAAATTGCCGATGCACTTGAAGGTGTTGACATTCCTGTTTTAGTAAAGAATCCAGTAAACCCAGACGTTGAACTTTGGATGGGTGCTTTAGAAAGATTAGAAAAAGCTGGTATTAAGCAATTAGGAGCTATTCACCGTGGTTTTTCAAGCTACGAGCAGAGTATTTATAGAAATATTCCACAGTGGCAAATTCCTATTGAATTGAAGAGACGCATGCCTAATATGCCTATTATTTGCGATCCAAGTCATATTTGTGGAAACAGAGAACTATTGCAGTCAGTTTCTCAAAAAGCAATGGACCTTAACTTTGATGGATTGATGATTGAAACACATCCAACGCCAGATGAAGCTTGGAGTGATGCTAGCCAACAAATTACGCCAAAACGATTAACACAACTTCTTTCAAGTTTGGAGTTACGTGATGAAAATCCTGATGGCATTTCTTTGAATACGCTTGAAGATTTACGATTTAAAATTGACCAATACGATAATGAGGTTATGGCTATTCTTCAAAAAAGAGTAGAAGCTTCGAAGGCAATTGGAGAATACAAAAAAATCAATAATATGACTATTCTTCAGTCTGGACGTTGGGAAAATATTTTGAATAAACACTTAGCAAAATCGAAGGATACAGACCTTAGCGAGCGATTCATCAGTAAGCTTTTCAAAGCAATTCACGAAGAATCAATTGCTCATCAAACAGATATTATGAATGTGAAGAAATAATTTTTTTCTCATAAAATAGGAAAGAGGATATCCACAAAATTTGCGGTATCCTCTTTTATTTTTATCAATCATACTCTGAAAAGAAAAAGACCAATTCACAGAAAAAAAACGATTCACAGAATTACAAAATTCCCCTAATTGACATATTTATTTTAGAGGAAAGGACTTTAATGAACTTTTGAAAAATTATTCCTTTAAAATATAAATTCTGGAAATCCTGAAAATTATGTCATTATGGGGAATAGCCTCTTCTTACATTTTCAAGCTTATCGTTTACACATAAACCAAGGATTCAATAAATCAGCTTTATTGTAGGACAATTCTTCATCAGAATTCAAGTGTGTAATATTTCCACCTGAGGCCGATACAATAGCATGACCAGCGGCAATATCCCACTCCATAGTCGGAGCATATCGTGGATATACATCAGCAGATCCTTCGGCAATTAAACACAACTTAAGAGAACTACCTTTTGTAACAATTTCAACCTCATCGCCATTTCCTTTTAAAGAATCTATAAACAAACGCGTTTCATCATTCATATGCGACCTTGAAGCCACAACTCGAATACCTGTTCTATCTTGCTTAATTGGCAATTGCTTCGATACAGACATCAATTCTTCAAGTCCTGTAAATTCGGTGATCTCATCGCAACGGAACGAACCAATAAGCTCATCAGCAAAATAGAGTTGCTTTAATACAGGAATATATATCACACCTGCAACAGCTTTTCCATCTTTAACTAAAGCCACATTAACCGTAAATTCATCGTTTCGTTTAATAAATTCTTTGGTTCCATCTAAAGGATCTACAATCCAACATGCTTTCCAAGCCTTACGCTCTTCAAAAGGTAAGTGTGTACCCTCTTCACTCAATATTGGAATATCTAATTTATCCAATACAGAAACAATGGCATTATGAGCTCTCTGGTCTGCAATAGTCAACGGACTATTATCCGACTTTAATTGCACATGGAAATCATCCATTTTATACACATCTAATATCTCTTTTCCTGCTTTTATGCAAGCCTCAATAGCTGCACTTAAAAGCTTCATTCTATATTCTTTATCCATATCTTAACGAAATCTAAAATTTACAGGTACTGTAAATACGACTTTTACTGGCTTACCTTCGAGTTTTCCTGGTTCCCATTTGGGCATTCCAGAAACAACTCTTATGGCTTCCTGATCAAAAGTATCTAATGGTTTACGAATCACAGTTCCAATTACAGAACCATCCTCACTTATTACAAAATCAACTAATACACGACCGTAATATCGTTTTTCTAGAGCTTTTTCAGGGTATTTTATATTATCTTCTAGATATTTTTTCAACTTCAGTTCTCCACCAGGAAATTTAGGCATAAGATCTACGTCAGCATATATATTATCAATATATGGTTTTCCATTTGGAAGCCAATTTTTATTCCCTCTTACTTGATTATTCTTATATCTAGTTATCGATTCTAATTTCCCTGATGGATAATATTCTTTAACCTGCCCTTCCCAATGATTGTAAATTTTAGACTTAGAAAGGCCCTCAATTCTTAACTTCCCATTTTTATGATATTCTTTTATATAAAAATACGTCCCTACTGGTTTATAGGTTTTATAATATTCATTTCTAGTAAATTGATTCAATATTTTAATTGTCGAATCATTTTCAACAGTAAGAATTCGAGTATATTTTGATTTTACCCAGTTGTCTCGTCTTTTATTCGAATAGGAAAGCTTGTAAACATCATCACCTTTCTTTTTAATTTTGGTTAAATGTGTCGCATCTTCCTTACCTAAGGCTGGTTTGTTATTCGCCTTGTAATAAATAGTGGTATCATTCTGAGAATAGCCTAAATAAAATAGAAAAATAAAGCTTATAAAAAACAAAAATGATTTCATATGAAGTTAATTAGTATTATGTGAATATATTTCGCATGAAATTAAACAAATTATTTAACAAAGTAAAAAACAAAAATGATATCTGTTAATAGAAATAGATGTAGGAAAGTATGGATACACAAACTACCATATAAATGATTGTTAGTGGTAATCCAATCTTAAAGAAATCACCAAATTTATAAGATCCAGGACCATAAACCATCAAATTCGTTTGATAACCAATTGGTGTCATAAAGTTAGCTGCTGCAGCAAAAGCAACAACTAAAATAAAAGGCTCAGGATTTAATTGTAATGTTAAAGCCATACTCAATGAGATAGGAAAAACAATAGCAACCGCAGCCTTATTGGTTATATAAGCAGCCAATATGGTCGTAATTAAATAGATTCCTAGAAGAATTCCAACCTGTCCTAAAGGCATAAATACTGATATAAGAAGATCAGCAATTAACACGGCAAGTCCTGATTTTATCATAGCTGTACCAAAGGCCAATGAGAGAGCAATAATCATCGCTAAATTAAAATCTATACTAGCTGCAATATCCTTTGGATTCGTAATTTTAAGTGCAAGAATCACGATTATCATCACAATTAGTGTCATGAATAAGGGCACAATTTTAAGTGCTGATAAAATCACAGCCAAAATAGTTCCTCCCAATAACAACCAAATTTTATAATTTTCTTGTTTACGAAATTCTTTTACTTTCGATATAAAATAGAAATCTTGTACCCGCTGTGTTCTTGCCGTAAAGTTATCACCTCCTAAAAGAAGAAGCACATCTCCGGCACGAACTTTCACATCACCAATTTTACCTGCCATACGTTCACCATTACGGTGTATAGCAATTATTGCCGCATCGTAATTTCCTCTAAAATTAGCTTCTTTTACAGTCTTCGATATTAAGGTAGAATTGTGAGAAACAACAATCTCGACCACCTCAAGTTGCTTTTTATGACCCAACATACCAACCGTTGGTATCGTCAAACCAGAATTTGCAAGAACTAAATCAGCAATGGTTTCTGTTTCTCCTGCAAAAAATAAGCAATCACCTTCAGCAAGCACAAGCTCTGGAGAAACGGCTGCAACCTTTATATTATTCCTTTTAATCTGAAAAAGATACAAGCCCTTAAGATTACGAAGATTTGCCTCTTCAATACTCTTACCATTCAAATCTGAACCAGGACGAACATGAGCCTCAACAATATACCTTCGTGAATTTTCTGAGAACTTATCAAGCGTATCCACATTATCTGGCAATAGCTTATTAGCCACAAGTAAAAGATAAGCCGAACCAATAAACATCATTGGAATACCCACATAAGCGAAATCAAACATATCCAAAGATTTTAGACCTGGGATAATATTTTGATCTATAACCATACCATTCACTATAAGGTTGGTCGAAGTACCAATTAAGGTAATACAACCACCTAGAATAGCCGAATACGATAAGGGAATTAATAGTTTTGAGGGAGAAATATTATGTCGCTTACTCCACGAATGCACATAAGGCATCATAACAGCAACTAAGGGCGTATTATTCAAAAATGCCGAAAATCCACCGACCAAAAACATCATTCTCGCCATAAACTGACGATAGGTTTTTGCCCTTTGAAAAACCTTATCAAAAAGGTTCTCCACAATACCTAAATCTCGTATAATATCGCCAATCAAGAGTAACATTAATATCACCATAACCTGATCATTGGCAAAACCACCAAGAATTTCAGATGGCGTTAATATACCAAAGATACCAAGTACCACCACGCCTATTAAAAATGTGAAGGCAGGACCAACCCATTCCTTATAAAAAGATAGAACAATAAAAACTAAAACAATTGATACAATAATAGCATCAAAACTAAGCATATGGTAGAATTTATGATACAGACTCTTAAAAAGTACTAAAATTAACTAATTGATAACAAGCAATATAACACACAGCTATGCATACTTACTTAAAGGTACGAATATACGAAAAAACTAGGGTGTACTCCCTTATTCTTATGCTTTTTTAGGGTGAATCAATTTAAACATATTATACCTCTTAAAAGGTCTGAAATTTTAAGAGATGAAATTAATTAAAACACAAATTAAAATGAGTAATAACAGGACAAGTTCCTAATCGTGTCAGTTCGGAAGGTGCTATTCTGCTAAAGAAATAGAATATCAAGCTTTTTTTGTAAATTTGCAGCTCCTAAAAATCATAAAGATGAGATACTTCACCTATACCATACTCGGCATCCTAATATCAACATTGGGAATGGCTCAAAATACGAATGTAAAAACAGTCGTTTATTCTCCCCTATTGATCTCTGATCAACTACCTAAAAGCGTAAATGAACAATCAGCTATGTTATGGCACAATAACTTATTTTGGGTAATTAACGATAGTGATTGCAAACCCGAACTCATTGCATACAACCCAAAAGGGCAGTTGGAAGAAACCATACTTATTAACAATGCTAGCAATAAGGATTGGGAAGATTTGGCTGAGGATGAAGACTATATTTATATAGGCGATTTTGGCAATAATAGGGGTTCTAGAAAAGATTTGCGTGTGCTTCGTGTTTTAAAATCGGATATGAAAAACAAAGAAGTTACTATTGACTCCATCACTTTTACTTGGGCAGATCAAAAGAATTTTAGAAATCGTAATATGAAAAACAATTTCGATTGCGAAGCCTTTTTTGCCTGCGGCGATTCTCTTTATCTATTCACAAAGAACTGGATAAACAAAAAAACACGCCTTTACAGCATGCCTAAAACTCCAGGTAATTATAAACTAAAACCCATTACTGAATTCAATACTAGTTTTATGGTTACTGGTGCCGATATTAGCGCTGATGGTAAAACCGTAGCCTTAGTTGGCTACAAAAATTACCATACCTATATGATGCTTCTCACCAATTTTGAAGGAATGAATTTCTTTTCGGGTAATGTTCTACGTTTAGACATTGAATCTTTGGGCAGAGCACAAACCGAAGGCATCGTTTTCACTGATAAAAACGAGCTTTATATCAACACGGAAGAAACTAGATTATCTCAAGCTTTTTATAGGGTAGATTGGATGAAAATATTAACGAATACCAAATAGAGCGTATTCAATTGCAAAAGTAGAATATCGTAATATACAACGACTTCCCTTTAAGTAATTAAAGGGGAGTCGTTTAAGTTTAGTCTATCTTTAGAATCGGTGTGAAACTGAATTTCATACAAACTTTCTCAATCTATCGTAATTAATCAAACGGAGTTTCTGCTGGCATTAATATTTCCATATACCGATCGCACAACCATTTTTTCAAAAGCCACTTTATTAGCCGTATCTTGACCTAATTTTTGTAGAGCATATTGTTGAATCACCAATAAGGGTAACACGATAGCTTCTCGGTTTTTTATTGAACGTTTTGAAATCGGTTCGTTCTCCATGAGTTCATCGTATTCCGTAATCTCGAGAATCATCTTTTTTGACAGCTGATATTCATCAAACAGAATGTGCCAGAAATCGCTATAAGTAGCATCTTTTCCCATATATGCAGTAAGTTCAAAATAGCATTTGGACAAGGACATCATACTGTTTGAAATCAAGGCTTTAAAATAGGGAACCTCTCTGTATAAAGCTTTTAAATCGTCTAATCTATTCTGATCTTTTATGCTTTTTAAAGCTGTTCCTATCCCAAAATAACCCGGAATATTTTGTTTCAACAAACTCCAAGATCCCACAAAGGAAATTGCTCTCAAGTCGGTTAATTCAAGTTGTTTCTTTTGACCACGTTTTACAGGACGACTTCCAATTTTAGCTTGAGAATAATATTTTAAGGGACTTACATTCTCTAAGTAAGGAATAAACATCTCATGGTGCTTTAACGCATCATATTTCTTAAAACTCAATTCACTCAAATCTTCAAGTAAACACCTAGAAGCATCAGAAATAGTTGCCTTATCATGATAAGTGAAATTATATAGTCCAGCCGATATCAATTGCTCACAAGAATATTGGAACTGATCTTTTGTGCCATAAGTACTCGTTATGGTTTGACCTTGTATCGTAAGCTGAATTTCTTCATTTGATATTTTTGGTCCCTGCGAAGCGTAAAATCGTTGCGTTTTTCCTCCTCCACGAGCAGGCGGTCCCCCACGTCCATCGAAGAAAATAGATTTAAACTGATA
Organism: Ancylomarina sp. 16SWW S1-10-2; assembly: GCF_009669305.1. Lineage (GTDB taxonomy): Bacteria > Bacteroidota > Bacteroidia > Bacteroidales > Marinifilaceae > Ancylomarina. The sequence goes on along the minus strand of NZ_SADB01000010.1, from coordinate 140,995 downwards.
CTTTTCACACAAAGCAGTCAACGTTTCTTTGGTTTTGTATATCGACCAATTCGCTTTTAAATAACCACCATCTTTGGTTCCATCAGAAAAGCCAAGCATCATGGTTTGTTTGCTATTCCTTCGTTTTAAATGTTCAACATAAGCATCCGTATTGAATATCTGCTCCATAATCTGACCAGCTTCTGTCATACCTACCATGGTTTCAAATAAGGGAATAATATCAAAATTAATTTTGCTCATATCAGTCGTCGTCCACCTAAATAAAGCAAAAACGAACAGCATGGAAAAGATATCTTCTGAATTACTAATGATATACCTATGACAGCCTTGCTCTCCGTTGGAAGCCTGAATAGACGGAAGTTGAATTATATTTGCTATTGTATCGGCTACAATAGGATCATCGGCATGAAAATCAGACAGATCTAACTTACGAGTGAGAAGAATATCAATTAATTCTTCTGTGGACAACTCTTCGAGTGTCTCATTGATTAAACCCTCTTCCCTTAGAATATAAGTGATCACTTGCTTGTGCACTGAATGATCCTGACGGATATCAAGACTGGCAAAATGCGTTTTAAAAATACTCACTTTGTCTATCGTATTTTGAAGATCGTTTAAATACAAATCCTTATACTTTTCCTGAATATCTTTTTTAATTTCAAGTAGAGGTTCCAAAATAGATTCGTAAGTCAGACAATGCGCCTCATTAAACATGGACAAATACAAGTCATCTCTCAATGCTTCAATTTTCTCATCAACATGCTTAAATGTGATTTTACTACAAAGTTTCTTAACATCTGAGTAATAACATTTCATCAAAGTCATTCTTAACTCATTAGCCACTTTTTTAGTTACCTCACTCGTCACATAAGGATTTCCATCTCTATCGCCACCAGGCCAAAAACCTAATGAAACAATTTCAGGATTATCTAAATTCTTTACTTTACCCTTTATCCTACTGTATAATTCACCAATGGCATTGTAATAGACATTCTTGCAGAAATAGATAATATTTTTGGCTTCTTCAAGGGGAGTCGGACTTTTTGAATTAATTAGTGATGTTAAGCCCAGTTGATTCAATAACAAATCAATCTCATTCAAATTATTCGGGACAACCTGCCCCCTTAGCTCACTCATAATATCGAGAACAGCTGGTTGATAGAACTGAGTTGGGTGTGCCGTCAAAACGATTCGGACTTTAAAGTCGTTAAGCTTATTAAAAACCTCTTGCCAATGGTCTCCATTTCTGGTTTGACTTATCATATCAGATAGACGAGGATCTTCTACATCTTGACGAATTGAGGGTAAAGCAGCGTCTTCGATACTATCAAACAAAACCACCTGACGCTCGATGTAAGAGATTACTCGAAACAAGAAGTCATTCCTATCGTCTTCTGTTTTAATATTTGTGTGTATGTCGAAAAAAGAATCTATAATTTCAATTGGACTTTGTGATGCACTTAGGCTTTGTTCACAATAAGCAGATAGTAAAGGTAATAACTGCCCTACACCTACGTCCTCATGATAAGGCAGATTGAGAAAAAGGCTATTATAAACCAAATATTTCTTCTCTATTAAATTCTTGAATTTTTTTTGACTCGTATTTTCAGTGATAATAGAATTTTTCATAATCAAACAATTGTAAGGATGATATAATGAGACTCAAATTACAAATTTTACTGGAAACAAAGCTATTTTGAGAGACTTTGTTCTAAAATAGTATAGTACTTAGAATCATTATATGATAATATATCAGTTTAAAAAAAACTCATTCTATATCTTACTAAAACCATATTTAGCATGTAGATAAAGAATACATTTCTTTATTCCATAAGGATTGCATATTTATAGCACATAACTCTAAGCCTTAAAGAGACAAAACACCTATTTAATAATCGTTTTCTAAGGCTTCCTTTTGGAGCTTTTTCTTCAGTTTCTCATCTTTCGCTTTGGCTTCTAAATCAAGCATACTAAAACTAACGTCATAACAATTGGGCATATCACGTTCTTTTACAGTTACTTCATATACAACATGATCTTTTGTATATTTAAAACCTTCATTTTCTTTAACTTTTATATCTAGTTTGTAGTGCTCTATTATACCTTCAGCAAAACTGACATCCTTATTACTATCCAATGAAAGCCCTTTAAAATTTATATAGTATAATATATCATTGTTTTTAGTAAAACTTCTACTATTCGATTTTTGAGTTGTATTACCTGTAATCAGACCTCTTACGCCTCCTACGGTTGTCCAATCGGCTACAACTTTCACAACGGTTCCTAGTTCATATCCCTTTAAACTTTGCCCCTTTGCAAGTATTGTACCTAGTAGTATAGCGAGTATTAGTATTGTTTTTCTCATTTTCACTTTTATTATTAATGCTTTAATCTGTGAAATTAATTCAATAAAAGGAATGTTTTACATTTACACCGTATATTATTCGTGTTATCTGGAATTAATTGTAGAATGACCACTGGTTTTTAGAATATTCATAAGATAAATTGACAAGCCTATGTTTAACCTTAATCCCGTAGGAATTGCATGTTTATAGCCCAATAATTCTACCCCATTTGTTGGACTCCGAAGGAGTCCTATGTTTGTTTTGATGCCTTATCTATAGACATACGAATCCTTCGGATTCTATTCATTTCAGATTACAAATACAATGACTCCAAAAGCCCTGCTTAAAACGAGTTTACGAGCTCATGAGAGAATCGAATAAATCAGGAGCAACAGCATTACATCTTGATGAGCGCGGCCGTTTTTACCTTTTATCGGTTTAAATATTATCAATTTTGTATCTTTAGGTAAATCATAAAATATAAAACAATGAATGAAGCTATTAAATTGCTAAAATATGAATCAGTTATGATTCGAAAAAGTTTTATAGAAGATCTTAAATTAGAAAGTAATATAGATTTAGATTCATTAGAATTACTTAAATATTGGTGTGCAACAGAACAAAAAATACAAATAATCGAAAGTAAATCCAACGAAAAACACATTGGTTTACGGCTTAGTGGAAATGGCAATTTTACAGTGTTTAACATAACAGTCAGTGATTTCGAAAAATACTTTTTGGGGTATGGTTTAATCACTAAAAGTAATGCGATTGATATAATCGACTATATTGATGGATACGGTAATCTGATATATGAAGGTGAGCGCACATATGATGATATAAAGTATGATATCATGGAGTTGGCTTATGATTTGGAAAATATATATGATCCGACTGCCGAACAATATTTAATGTTTGGTAAAAGGTTTATCGAAAGAACAATTTCTAAGGGTATTGTAAAAAACATACCATACGCACAATTAATTGAGGGTGATGAAACCACTCAACAAGTACAGGTATTAACAGACATTAATTACATGGCAATTGGTGAAAATCTTAGTAGAATAATCGAAAACAATAATGTTAAGTTTTTTGAAAAACAAATCCAAATCAGCTAACAAACACGATTCCCGAAATAATAAAATGGTTAGGTTCATCACCTAACCATAAATTTCATATAGGGAATATTAACCCACAACCATTTTCTTAACAGGTTGTGGCATTGGTTCAGATACTTCATAAGGGACAATCTTCCTTCTCATTTCTCCTTTATCTTTAAAATGTCTATAGATGTCAAAAGTTTTTTCAACAAAATCATTATTGTCTTTATCTTTCTGATGGTAAAATATCTTTATAGACTTACATAATTTATTCTCAAAAATACTATTAAGCATTGTTCTATCAGATAATCCACAAGAATGTCCATAAATATGAACTTGAAATTCATCTGATTCTAGAAAACTAAGTAATCTAAAATAATTTCGAGTTTTTGAATACTCAAATGATTTTATGTGTCTGTAATAGTCATTGTCTTTTAAATCTTCAAACTCCAGATACTTTTTATCAAACTCATCACCATAACCAAATATAGGTTCACCTGATTCATTATATAAAGTTCCATGTATATAATTGATATCAGATGAGATTTTTAAATTACATTCATCTAAATAGGGTTTTAAAGTATTTGTGTAATTAAAATTTAAAAAATATAATGAGTCAGGTTGTGTATTTTTATCTAAATAAAATAAGTCTTCTGCGACAATATCTTGTGTAAAACAATTGACTAAAGGGGACAGATCAAATTCATTTTTACGATGTTCGTCTTCTTGACCTTTAAGATATTTAACTAATTTGTTTTTTAAACTGTCTAATTCGTTATTCAATTTCTTTAAATCTATATGAGAGTTTATGTGTGTTGATGCTTCAAGTAAATTAAAATACTCCATCTCAATATCAACCCAATTACTGGATTGCATTTTTGATTTAATCCTCTTTAAAAGCACAGACTGTGTTACTTTAAATTCTTCACGATTTTGAAAACCTTCTAAGATTTCAAAAGTTTCCTCGAACTTAATTAACCGCTTATCACTACAATAGTCATTATCTTGTTGAAAGGTTATTTCTAAAAGGTCATCTTTATATTCATTTTTCTCTATAAATGTATTAACCGCCTTGTTATAATAATCTATCATAAAATCCTTAAAACTTGTTTTCATCCCATGGGCTAAATCAAAGCCATTCCCTATAATAATTAGTCTATTCATTATGCTTTTTTATTCTAGTGTTTCACAAATTCTACTTTAGCCGAGTTCTCAGTAGATACTTCCACTTTCTTATCAGGATGAATAGAACCAAATAGTAAAATTAGTTCTAAAAAAATCATCCTTCAGACTTTGCTCTATTCCCAATTCTTGTACAACATCATCAAATGAAATACCTGTAGTTTGATTTTTGAACCCTATTTCAAGAGCTTTTATGTAAATATTCTCTTTCATTCCATAATAATTTATCAATTCACTAAAGTACTCATTATTTAACTTATCACTTTATCATTTTGGAGTAATTATAGTAGATAATATGGTATTAAACCATCACCTTTTCAATCTCCATTAAACATTTTATTCCAAAATAACCACAAACAACCCCCATGTAGCAAAACCCATTCTCCTGTCACTTTTTAACCTTTCCTGTTAGGTTTTCATCCCGTCCTGCTGAGGAAATAGTCGTCCTGTTACTTTTTATGCTCTCCTGCTAAGTAAAGAAGCTTTCCTGCTGAGCAGGAAGCCCAAATAATTAGCAGGAGCATCAGAAAAACAGCAGGAGCAGTCAAATTTTAGCAGGACCATCAAAAAAGTAGCAGGAGCACTTATAAAAGTAACATGGAGAGATAAAAAGCAGCAGGGACAAGTAAAATTCGACATGACGGCTTTAAACGATATCTTATAAATAGATTTCATATAGAGAATTTCTCTCTTATGCATGGTCATTCTTAATTTAATTCCTAATTTTCCGATTGAAAACAAAATAATCATAAGCGTGAAGAAAACCATCCTTATTCAATATGCCATTCCCAAAGAAGGACTCAAGGAGTTGAGTCAATCTTACCATATAATTTATCCAGAGAAGGACTATTTTACACATGAGGAAATGTTGAAGCAAATTCCCAATTGTGAAGCCTTATTGTCTATTTTTAATCAGCCTGTAAATGCAGAACTAATTGAGGCAGGAACAAAGCTTGAAATCATATCAAACTATGGTGTTGGCTACAATAATATTGATGTAGATACTGCTACAAAACAAGGCATTGCCGTTTGCAATACACCTGAGGCTGTTTGCGAACCAACAGCAGAACTTTGTTTATCCTTAATACTTTCTCTTAGCAGACGCGTTGCAGAATGCAATCATAGGCTTCGTACAGAAACTGATTTTAAGTGGGGCGTGATGCAAAACTTAGGTCAAACGCTGCATGGAAAAACGCTGGGAATTATCGGCATGGGCAAAATTGGCAAATCGGTGGCTCAAAAAGCTCAAGCCTTTGGTATGGAAGTGGTTTATAACAATCGCAAGCAACTATCTGCGAATGAGGAAACGGATTTGAATATTACATATCGAGAATTCGATGAGCTTTTAAAAACGGCAGATGTTATTTCTCTGCACTGTCCATTGAATAAATCGACACATCACCTGATTAGTGAAAAGGAACTTTCGATGATGAAATCATCGGCATATTTAATCAACACAGCTCGTGGGCCCGTTGTTGATGAGCAAGCACTAGCTAATGCTTTAGAAAAAGAAGAGATTGCCGGCGCTGCTTTAGATGTATTCGAAGATGAACCCCACATCACACAACAACTGATGACGCTTAATAATGTGGTGCTAGTTCCGCATATTGGAACGGCATGTATCGAAACTCGAATTGAAATGGCTAAGGAAGCCTCACAAAACCTATTGGATCATTGGGAAAAAGGACGATCTAAAAATCAGGTAAATTGATTTGAAGATATGAGGATGTTCGAATTGAGCACAGCCGAAATATGATGATAAAATAATTAAACACTAATAATTACTAATAAATTTTGTTTAAAATTGCATAATAAATATATTTATTAAGTTTATATGCGATAAATTGCAGTCTCTACAATTTATCGATTTTACTTTTCGACCTCTTAATTTTTTAACTCGTAAAAAAACATGGCAACAGAAATAGAACGCAAATACTTGATAAAAGAAGATCTTTTAAAATTACCTACTGAAGGCAATCGAATTGTGCAAGGCTACCTTTGGAGTGAAAAAGAAAAAAGTATGCGTATTAGAATTACAAAAGATAAAAGCTTTTTGACCATTAAAACAGGAACAAATCCTTTATCGAGATTGGAATACGAATACGAAATACCAATGGCAGATGCAGAAGAACTTATACATCAGTGCGATAGAACTATCAAAAAAACCAGATTCAGAGTTTTAGAGGCAGGTATGAATTGGGAAATTGATGTTTTCGAAGGTGAAAATAAAGGTTTAATCGTTGCTGAAATTGAACTTACATCGAAAGATCAGAAATTTGAAAAACCAGAATGGCTAAAATTAGAAGTCACTCAAGATAAAAGATACTTAAACGTTAATCTAGTTAATCAGCCTATCAGTTTATGGTAGGCTGAAGCTCAATTACGTTTTGAGTTGTATCCACGACCACTTTAGGATTAATGGCATCGTATAGACACTCTTGAATATTCGTTCTTACATTCATGTGTATAAGTTTGGTGTTCCAATCATCAGGATAGACACGATTTGAAAGAAAGACGTAAATCAATTCATAATCAGGATCGACCCAAACCATCGTTCCTGTATAACCTGTATGTCCGTAGCTATTAGCTGAAGCTTTGGTCGTTGTTGGTCCATTAGTATCAGTATTATCCAAAAAGGGCTTATCAAAACCTATACCTCTTCTGTTCTCTCCTTCGGGATAAGCTCGCGAGGTAAATTTGGCTAAGGTTTCTGCCTGAAAAAATCGCACACCGCCATAAGTCCCTTTTTGTAAATACATCTGCATCAACTTAGCAAGATCTGTTGCATCACTAAAGATTCCGGCATGACCTGAAACACCACCCAATAGAGCAGCTGTTGGATCTTGCACGTAGCCATCTATAAGCTGCTTACGAAAAAAATGATCAAACTGAGTAGGTATTATTCGAGACAAGCTAAATCGCTGACGAGGATGATAACTCATTGTTCCTGCACCAATTTTACGATAAATATTTTTCTTGATATAGCTTTCCATATCGCAAGGAAGTAGCTCATCAAACATTCTCTTAAATAGAATAAAACCTAAATCGCTGTACTTATAACCACTATCTTCTCTAAAGTCAGTTGCTAATATTTGGTTAAATATCGTATCATTAAAACCTTTTTTCACATACATATTCGTTGCAACCTGAACAGGGTAATTCTTTGAAGCTCTAGTATTAAAAAGTGACTTTTTAAATTTGTAATTCTTATTGGCATAAAGATGTTCGCCAAGCTTCATTTGATATAATCTAGACGAATCACGACTAAACAAATCTCTTCGGAGATGGAGCGTATCCACAGCCTCTCTATGGAATGGTTTCCAAGGCAAAAGTCTTGCTTCATGAGCTAATATTTTACGCAAAACTAAGGTATCCTTATTCGTGCCCTTAGCCTCAGATAAATAATTTCCCAACTGACCATCAATATTAATTTTGCCCTCATCAACCAACTGTATTAATATGGGCAAAGAAGCTGCCACTTTTGTCACCGATGCCAAATCATATAAGTCAGTGGTTTTTACATTCACCTTTTTATTGTAGGTATGATATCCATAAGCCTTATTATAAATGATACGTCCCTTATGAGCAATTAAAACTTGGCAACCTGGCGTAGCCTTCTCCTTAATTGCATCCTGAGCTAGAGAATCAATTATTAATAATTCAGAACGATCAAATCCCGTTTGTTCTGGAAAAGCGTAACCTAATCTATTCTTCTCCGTATAGAAACCAGTTCCTTCGGGAATAGCTTTATTAACTGATACAGGCAAACGTCCCTTAGCACCAATTCCCCCAAATATAATTTGAGCTGATGCAATTTGAGTTTCCACATTATCTTCATAAGAAACAAGACTTGCCTCTAACCTATCCAATCTTTTATAAAAATCAAGAGCATACGGACTTGCAAACAAATCAAAAACGACCTTCTTATATTTCGATAGACTATTTAAAAAATCAATAGTCTGATCTGTTACTCCAAACCTCTTAGATGCACTTAGATTACTATCATGCTTACTAACAATAACTAAATTGTAGGCATCCAAATTTTTCAATAGCGTATTGTACTGTTCTTGCGTGGCATTCTTATCAATCTGATAAAAATCGATATTGGTATAACGCCCCAAATATTCTTGAAAATGGTTCCGTTTCTTTGCTCCCATAGCAATAGACGCGATACGTAGAGTATCTAAACACTTAAGAGGTAACAAACTATCCTTATTACTCACAACAGTTATTGCATTCTCAATCAATTGACGTCTTAGAACTCGCCCATGCTGCGTATTTACATCGGACCACAAACGTTCTGAAGAAACAGGTTTATATTGATTTAAACCCAACCAATATTTTGTTTTAAGTATTTTCAAACAGGCTTCGTCGATTCTTTCCTGCGATAAATCGCCTTTTGCAATGGCTTTTTTGATTTCGTTAATCGCTTTGGGGACATCCTCCGAAAATAACAGCACATCGTTTCCTGCAATAGCTGCTTTAGCATCAACCTCCCCTGGTTTATAATATTTACGAACACCTTTCATATTTAGAGCATCTGTAAAAACTAAACCTTTAAAGCCCAACTCATTTTTTAATAATCCAGTAACAATAGGTTGAGAAAGTGTTGAAACTTTTGCTTTTCTATCAAGTGCTGGAACATGAAGGTGCGCAACCATAACTCCGCCAATTCCTGCTTTAATCAATTCTTTAAAAGGATACAATTCCACATCATTAAGTTCTTCCCTTGAACGATCTACAATTGGTAAATCTTGATGCGAATCCGTATCGGTATCTCCATGGCCTGGAAAATGTTTTCCCACGGCAACAACACCACCACTTTGCATTCCTAAAGTAAAAGAAGTTCCTTTTTCAGCTACATTCTCTTTGCCTTCTCCATAAGAGCGAGAATTAATGACTGGATTTTTCGGATTACTATTAACATCTAAAACGGGAGCAAAATTAACATGTATTCCCATTCGTCGACATTCTTGCGCCATCTCTTCTCCTAACTGAAAAAGCAAACTAGTATCTTGAACGGCACCTAAAGTAATCTGCTGTGGATATTTTATGGTTTGCTTTAGCCGAGCGCCTAATCCATACTCAGCATCTATTCCAATCCACAAAGGCAATTTTGACTTACTCTGATATAAATTGGTCAAGCGAATCTGCTCTTGAGGTGTTCCCTGAAAAAAGATTAATCCTCCAATTTCATAGTTCTCTATCAGATTTAATATCTTTTTTTCCTCTGCCGAAGTCTTATTTGAATATGCGGCAACCATAAATAACTGTGCAATTCGCTGATCTTGATTCATTCCCGACATTATAGAGTCAGCCCAAGCAGAATCTGTTTCGAACATTGAATCTAGAGACTGTGAATTTACAAAATTGGATTGGGCAATACCTGATAAGCTTAGAAAACAAAAAGCGACTAAAACAGTAAGCTTTAAGTTTGAAATATTTATAGTCATATGAAAAAAAGAATTTACAATCTATCTATTTTTAGTAGAGTCTAACAAAAATAGAAATCCCAATTAGAATAAAATAGGAATGTGGAGAATAATATTGAAAATAAAAAAAAGGGGTTGACGGCCCCTTTTTTTATTACTTACAACTAAACCATATTCAAAACTCGATCAAAAGATACAAGTATTAATATGAAAACTAACATCTTAAAAGATGCCCGAGACAAAAAGGAAACTACACCTCTTCTGTACTCTATTAATGTAAATGTATTCGATAAGCACATCATATCCAAGTGTCAAGTTTGTCAAGTTTATCAAACTTAACATAAATTAACAATGTTCATTTTCGAATATCATTCTTACAAAATACTAAATAACAATACCTTAGGCTGTAAATAAGGATGTAAACATGGAATTATAGTAAATAAAAATGACATTTGGCAGCCTTTTAAAAAAAATAATTTAGAAACTATATATGTATGGTGTGACAAAAGTGAAGTTTATTTCGATTCGCCCCCCTATTCATTTCTCTATTTAAGATCGAAACAATACAAATATAAAGCATCTAACACATATAAAGAGAATAAATTACATATCTCATTCTGTACAAGATTCAAAGCAACTCAAAAGAATTCATCTATAAGAAGATATCTTTTGTTCATCCAAGCAAAACAAGCTAATAAAATATTTAGGCTTGCTCATTATGCAGTTCTATTTTGTCTTAATAGGTTTCTTGCCTACATATCTAATCACAGAAGCTAATCCTTGATGAAAGACACCCTCAGAAAGTTCAACTTCCACCTCTTGAAGACTCAAGGTTTCCAAATCTGAAAAATCATCAATTAGATTCTCTGTTGAATAAAGAATTTCCAATTTTCCAGGACCTCCAGATTCCCTACCCAATTGTTCTTTAGAAAATCCTTCTAGGATTAAAACACCACCTGGCTTTAAATACTCGCTCATAATACGATGATATTCCTGCCTTTTGGCTTCTGGCACATGAGCATAAATAAGAGCAATACAGTCGAAGCTTTCTTTTTCAGCTTTAAAACTCTCGAAACAAGCTACCTCATAATCAATTTTTACGTTATTCTCTTTTGCCAAATTGAGAGCTTTCAATCGGCCTTCATTGCTTAGGTCAAAAGCAACAACTTCCCACAATTGACTTGCTGCAAAAACAGCATTTCGACCTTCTCCCTCGGCAGGTAGCAATACACGACCAATATCCAACTTCATAAGTTCTTCCTTGAAAAACTCATTGGGATGTATGCCATAAACAAAGTTTTCATTTGAATAACGTTTGTCCCACATTTCACTTTGTGCATTTCCCATTTTATACTCTTAATTTATTAACGGCTTCAATAATTGCTTCTGCAGCCTGATCGATTTCATCTTCAGTATTATATTTACCCACTGAAAAACGAATAGTTCCCATGGCATAAGCTTTATCTAAATTCATGGCTGCCAAGGTTGCTGATACCGAAATTGAATCGGTATGACAAGCTGCACCAGCTGATGCGGCAACGTGTGGCAAGTTTGCAAGAAGCGTATTAGCTTCAATATTTTTAAAGGATACACTCAGCGTATTAGGTAAACAGAAATCCTTATTTCCATTAAACTGGATATCATCGAGAATTGATAAAGCTTCTTTTAAACGATTAACTAAAGATTTATCGTGGACGAAACTCGTTTCCAAATTCGCTTTAGCTAATTTAGCAGCTCTACCTAAACCCACAATTTCCAAAACATTCTCGGTTCCTGCTCTTAGGTTATTTTCGTGATCAGCACCATGAATCAATTTTTGTAGCTTAATCCCCTTGCCTATATACAAAGCTCCAATTCCTTTAGGTCCATAAAATTTATGACCTGCAACAGTCAGCAAATCAACACCCATTTTTTGAATATCAACAGGGACTTTTCCTACGGCTTGGGAACAATCGGAATGAACTGCAATGCCATGCTTTTTAGCCAATTCACTTATCTCAGAGATAGGTTGAAGCGTTCCCACCTCGTTATTGGCATACATCACCGAAATTAAAATTGTTTCTGGACGAATTGCCGCCTCTACATCTGCAACTTGAACACGTCCTGTGCCATCAACAGGTAAATATGTAACTTCAAATCCCTCTGATTCTAAATACTTACACACCTCACTAACCGCAGGATGCTCAATACTAGTCGTTATAATATGATTCCCTTTACTTTTATTAGCGAATGCATAACCTTTAATGGCATAATTATTCGACTCTGTTCCACCACTCGTAAAAATCACTTCCGAAACGTCACAATTAAGCAAAGCTGCCAACTGTTTACGTCCCTTATCAACCGCTTTTTTACAAGCTCTACCATAAATATGAGAACTGGAAGGATTCCCAAAATAATCATACAAATAAGGTTTCATCTCATCAGCCACTTCTTTTGCGATAGGTGTTGTGGCATTATAATCTAAATATATAGCTTGCATAACTTCTATTATTTTAAGGTGTATTTTTTGATTCTTTTTTAAGCGGATAAACAATTTAAACGTACTTAAAGTTAATGCCTATTTGTTTTAATTTTTAAATGATAAAACACGTTATTAGCTTAACACTATTCTTAATTTACGAACTGCGAAATTCATTTATAAGTACTTAAGACTCTCTAAATACTTTAGGCACTAATTATTATTTCTTTATGACTTTAAACTCTGTTCTACGGTTCATCGCCTTTCCTTTTTCACTTGTATTATCACTAATTGGATTAGTTGCAGCACAGCCTTTATATGTCAAACGATTTTCTGGTACTCCTCTTCCAATTAAAGCGGTGTAAACTGCTTTTGCTCTATTTTCTGATAAAGTTTTATTATTAGATTCAGATCCTGTATTATCCGTATGACCAGAAATTTCGATGCTGATACTTTTATTTAAAATAAGAAATTCATAAAGGCTGTTGAGTTCACTTTCCGACTCTTGCTTTATTTCCCAAGAATTTGTTTCAAAAAAGATATTTTTAAGTACAACTTTTTCTCCAATTTGAATTGCCTTTAAAGCAATATCCTTCTTTTGAGCTTGCTTATCAACTCGCTCTTTCATTTGAAAATGATCGGAATAGAACAAATAGCCATCTGCCTCAGCATGAAATAAATAATCTTTCCCTTCAGGCAAACAAACTAGATAAGAACCCAATTTTTTATCCGATTTTGAGTAAGCAACCGTATCCCGTGATTCTAAATTAAGAACAATTAAAGAAGCCTCCAATGGTTTCTTTGTTCTACTATCAAGAACATAGCCCTTAAGATAATTAACCTTAGGAGGTTGCAATTCTAAGGGCATTTCAAATTCAAATATATCACGCCCTTTGGCTGCCACTCTATCCGATGAGAAATAACCTTTATCACCTTTGGCATTAATGATTAAACCAATTTCATCCTTATGCGTATTAATAGGATAAGATAAATTTTTAGGCTCAGACCAACTTCCATCAGATAATCTACTTATTTGATATAAATCGTAGCCTCCCATTCCAACTAATCCATCAGAAGCGTACACAAAATAATCATTACTTGCATGAATAAAAGGCGACATCTCATTTTCAGTTGTGTTAATATCTAAATTTTCGGCCTTAGACCATCGCTGTCTTCCATCATCTAAAATTTCAATCAAATTCGATTTCCAAATGTCCATTTTTCCTTTGCCAGATTTGCGATTACTCACAAAATAAAGGCTTCTACCATCAGAAGAAATACTTGGCTGAGCTTCCCAATATTTTGTATTCACATTAGGACCACAATTTATAGGTTTAGACCAGGTATCACCTACTTTTTTAGAATAAAAAATATCACACCGCCCTCTACTATTCTCTCTTGCATTGGTCGTAAAATACATATATCGTCCATCGGCAGTAACAGATTGAGCTCCCTCATTCCTTCCGGTATTAATTATATCTGATAACACTTTAGAACCTGACCAAGTATCATTCTCATTCTCAGAATACCATAAATCTTCTTGGAATATTTCTTTCTTATCCCGACCGATTCTTCCCGTTGGAATTAAGCGTGTGAAAATTAAGGTTTGCTCATCAGCGGTAAGGCTTGGCCAATATTCATCGGCCTCAGTGTTTATAGAATCACTCACATTTATAGCTTTCAATTCTTCTGGATTTTTCAAAGCCTCCAAAGCAAACTCACAGCATTTTAATTTATGTAAACTCTTATTTCGATTTCTAGCTGATATTTTATCTAAGATTAAAAAAGCTTGATAGGTTTCAGATGCCTTCACATACTTTCCATCTTTAAAATAGGCATTAGCCAAATTGAACGATGCGTTAGGGAAAAAATCAGGATTAACAGCGATTGCTCGCTCGTACATCTTAATCATATTTTGATCATCTCTTTTGTCACTATACAAATCAGCAGAAAAAAGGAGAGCTTCCATAAATTGATTATCGCGTTCCAAGGCTTTTGATAAAGAAGATAAGGCCTCATCTAGATTTCTCAAATTATTATATTCTTGAGCTTTTTGATAAAACTTAATGGCTCTTTTGTTCTCTGAAGTATATTTTTTCTGTGCCGATAAACACAGAACAAAACTCAAAAGAAGACTAATTAATATGATGCGACGCATGATCTAATCGTTTAAAATATCAAGAAAATTTATCTGTGACAAAGCTCAATATAAGGGCAATTTCTACAAACATCAACATCCTCAACCTGTGTGAATGGAATATCTGGATTAAAAATTTCTTCTATAAGATCAGTACAAGCATCTAAAAACTCCTTCTTGTACGCCAAATAATTTCCCACAGGAATACCTTTAGCTCTTCCCTCCTTTTTCTCAAGAACACATGAAAATTTCGAATTAAAGATCGTTTTCAATCCATATACATTGGGTGAAATAGCCAAATCATCGCCGTGCTTCATATCATAAAACAAACAATATAATAAAGTCTGAAACGCAGCTTTATTTCTTTTTTTATTTTCCGAGTCAAATAAAGATTCAATATCCTTAAAAACAAGCTCGGCTGCTCCTGTTTTATAATCAATCACCCGAACCGTATTATCAACTTGATCAACCCTATCAATTATTCCAGCAATATTAATTTTTCTCCCATCCGATTTTAAAGGAATTTGGATATTATATCGTCCCTCAACAGCAATCATCTTAAATGGCGCAAAGTCAGAATCAACCTTTAATAAACGGTCAATAAATTTTAAAATAATATCAAATATCAGCCGATTTCTACCACTTACTTCTACCGATTTATCCTTATCTAAATTGAAATAAAGCTCTTTAAAAGTATCTTCCAAAACTTTAATTTGTACTTTTTTATTTTTTCTCAACTCTTCAAGATCAACCTTACTAATTGTCTTACCAACAAAAGGCTCATACAGTCTTTCCATTGTCTGGTGAAATAGATTTCCAAACATAGGCGGATCAATCTCTTCGAGAATGGTATCTGGCTCTCTCATTCCAGCCATATATCGGTAGTAGAATCTCAAACTACAACCCATATACGAGTTTAAAGCTGAAGGTGAAAAGCTACGCTTACCGTTACCACAATACTCATTTAACTGCTTTAATATTCTTTCATTTTTCGCGATACTAATAGGATTAGCATTGGTAATAACAATCTCGTGCGATGGGTGTGTTTCCTCGATTTTAAATACCGACTCGTATTTTAATTGATAAAGGAATCGACTCATTTCTCCAGTTCGAATTCCATCACTTTGTGTACTATACAATAATTTAATTTCCTCGGGTCTCTGAATCAAACGATAGAAATAATAGGCAAAAATAGCATCCTGATGATCGATGGTAGGCATACCAAAACCTTGACGCAAATGGTAAGGAACAAATGAATTTGAAGTCCCCGTTTTAGGCAACTTACCCTCATTCATAGACAAAACAATGATTCTTTTAAAATCGAGCAATCGAGTTTCTAAGATTCCCATTACTTGTAAACCAGCCAACGGTTCTCCTTCAAAGGGAATACTCAAAGATTGAATCATTTTATCCAAAAGACGATAAAAAGTATCTATTTTAATATCAATCTTATGCTGACCCAACAAACCAGTCAATCGTTTAATGGCTAAAAATAGATGGTAAATATATTCTCGTTCAATTTTATCTAACCTTCCCTCATCTTCCTTATCTACATCTAAGTTCTTATAAATAGCCTGTAGTAAATCAAGCAAATATGATGAAACCTGTTCTACAGATTTTAAGGGCACAAATAGTTTTTCTAACACAGGATCGCCAACCAATATTTTGCGATTAACATATACCCAATTACTCTTTATAATTTGCTGAGCTAAACGTTCTGCCAACTCAGGATTAATGGCATTTAAATATTGATGATTCAAAAGTGCCAGAACCTGCTTATGATGAAAAATAAATTCAGCTCCTTGCTTACGTCCACCTTTTTGTAACTCAATAATCAAACCTAACAAACTAGCCACAGGCGTATTCTTTGCAGGATATCCCATGGTTACATTCACATGCTCAACATTTTTGGGGATAGAATTTAACACTGGCAAAAGCAATTCTTCATCGGCCAATATAACGGCTGTTTCCTCGAGACTCACCTCTTTTTGCTCGGCATATTCCTTCAAATACTTATGAGCAAACTTAGCCTGTCCCACTTCTGATGAGAGTGAAATAAACTCAATGGCTGGTCTTTCAACAACAATATTTTTAAATGATATTTGACTCTTAGGTGCTGGATAATTCCTTAAATTTTCACGCATAAACAAACCTGCTTCGTGATAGGGATTTTTCACATATGTCTCATCGTAATCCCAATAAAACTCAGCTTGATTTCTTTCCTTTAGGCAAGTGAAAATATCCTTTTCACACCTGTTTAAGGCGTTAAAACCAGCAAAAATAATTTTCTCGTAATTAATTTCAATTTCCTTATTCTCCAATCGATCAACAACCAATCGGCTTGCCATACCTTCATACGATAAACCTTCACTTTCTAACTCATTTCGTAAATTGGAATAGATCGTAAACAACGATTCCCAAACGGAAACAAATTGAAGTTGATGCTCCGATAGTTTTTCAGGATTGAAGGTGCTCCAAAATGAACGAATGGCTTCTATCTGTTCCTCATCCAAATAATCGAATATATTCTCAATCTCCTTTTCATCAGCTAAATTTTGAAACAAATGTTTCGCATCCACACGATACTTATCAAGATCATCAAAATCGCCCAAAATCATTTCACCCCAATGATAAAACTCATCGAAAGTCTCTTTGGATTTGGTAACAGAACAATAAGTTTTATATAAACGACACAAGAGAGCCAAATTATCCTCAACCATAAGAGGCGACCACTTTTTAATTAGATCATTAATGGTCAGTATTTCAGGAGAAAACATTGGTTCAGACACCAATTCATTCAAATACTTAGTAAAGAATAAGCCTGCACGACGGTTTGGGAAAACCAACAAACAATTTGATAATTGATTGCCGTATCGTGTATATAATTCACTTGTTACTTCTTTTAAAAATGAGGACATATATATTTAATGTATTTACTTTTTAGCTTTATTCTGTTATTGCTCATTGATTATTTAAGAATAATAATTTACAATATCTTAATAAATCGTAATTTGTAATTAATCATTCGTAATTGTCTACTTCTCCATTTCGACTGCGCTCAATAAGCGAAATAATTCATAATTTATAATTCCTAATTAAAGACTTATTTGCTGTAATCGAAAACCCAATGTATTTCTTTGGATTCCGACATTCCATTCGGGTTGCAACCAAGTTTTCCTTCTGGGATTTCAATTCCTATATCTTTATAATGTTTAACCCAAATTGGATTAAATTCACCAGTATTAGCATCTTTAAATGTCATGGGGTTCAATTTGAATATGTCAGATCCATCGCCAGAATGTTTGAACATTTCGTAAATTAATTCAGAACAATAATATGATGAATCGGACATCAAATAAGTCGGATCATATGGATATCCAATTAGTTGTCTACCGTATGAAATGGCTTTAACAATACGAGTTTGATGCTTTTTATTTAAACGAGCCACACGAACTTTTGGCATTCTATCAGTATTCAAACTTCTTGTTAAAAAACCATACAATGAGGTATATTGTACGGAGTCTTCGATCGCTTCCAAAACCGATAAGTCGTTATTATCATCTAAAACTGCAATTCCTACGTGAGAAAAACTTAGTGGTTTTTCTTCTGCTGTCACATCTTCAATGGCATCGGATAAAGAACTTCCATCTAAATCCTGAAAAAGTAAATCTCCAGGTTGTAATTTGAAATTTTTATGTGAATTCTGATTGCCACAAGCGAAAAAGATGATTGAAACAAATAGTAGTAATAAATGAGATATCTTATTGAATTTCATATAATAATTATGCTTATAAACGAGTGACTAAATGATCAAAATTAATCAATTTGAATTAGCCATCAAAAATTGTGGCGCAAACTATCATATAAATTTGAAAATAGCTGTATTTTTCAGATTATAGTAAACCTCTATGAGCTTATTAATAAAAAAGATGATATTTTTATCTTTTAATCCTTTATAACCATTCGAATAAATCTCAATTTTAATATATTTGTTAATACACAGACATTCTAATTTATTTTTTATAATTTAATACATCCATTCACCGATATAAAAAAGGCTCTAAACATCTATAAAACAAAATGTTTAAACCGTTTTAGAAATAGTCTTATTAATAACATACTGTAGATTAAAACAGATCAAAAAAATAAAATTAGAACCACAACTCAATAACTTTATGGATAAATTCAGCTTTTTAGGTAATAGTGAAATCGAATTCATCGATGACATGTATCAGTCCTACAAAAAAGACCCAAGTTCAATTGACGATTCTTGGCAAAAGTTTTTCCAAGGATTCGACTTTGCTGCTGAGAAATTCCCAGGCAAACCACAGCCCGATAAACTAAGCTCTCCTCCTGCTGAATCGATGAGCAAGGAATTTAACGTGATCAATATGATCCAAGCTTTCCGCCAACGTGGACATTTATTCACAAAAACGAATCCTGTTCGTGTTAGACGTAAATATTTCCCTACTCTCGATATTGAAAACTTCGACCTATCTCAAACTGATTTAGAAACTGTTTTTCAAGCTGGTAAGGAAGTCGGTATTGGGCCATCAAAACTTAAAAACATTCTTGATCAC
Source organism: Ancylomarina sp. 16SWW S1-10-2 (assembly GCF_009669305.1). Lineage (GTDB taxonomy): Bacteria > Bacteroidota > Bacteroidia > Bacteroidales > Marinifilaceae > Ancylomarina. The sequence continues at coordinate 121,761 of NZ_SADB01000010.1, read as the reverse complement.
CTTCAGGAAACTTATTGTCACTCGGTAGGTGTTGAGTATTTATACTTGCGTACACCAGACAAGGTGAAATGGCTTCAACACAAAATGGAGATCAGCAAGAATCAACCTAATTTTACTGATGAACAACGTAAACACATTTACTATCACTTAAAATTAGCTGTTGGTTTTGAGAACTTTATACACAAAAAATTTGTAGGCCAAAAACGTTTCTCGCTTGAAGGAACTGAAGCTCTAATTCCTGCTCTTGATGCCCTAATTGAAAAAGGGGCACAATTAGGTGTTGAGGAATTTGTGTTTGGAATGGCTCACCGTGGTCGTCTTAATGTGTTAGCTAACATTATAGAAAAACCTTATGAAAATATATTTAAGGAATTTGTTGGTGAAGAATTTGAAGATGATATTGCTTTAGGTGATGTGAAATATCATTTAGGATACGGCAATACAGTTAAAACTGATGATGGTAATGAAGTGAAGCTTCACTTAACACCAAACCCATCTCATTTGGAAACCGTTGGTGCTGTCGTTGAAGGTATTTCTCGTTCTAAAATTGACAACGATTATAAAGGGGATGAAAACAAGCTAGTTCCTATCGTTATTCATGGCGATGCTGCTATTGCAGCTCAAGGCATTGTGTACGAAACCATTCAAATGGCTGAACTTAAAGCATACAGAACAGGTGGTACCATTCACTTAGTCATCAATAATCAAATAGGTTTTACAACCAATTACCTTGATGCACGATCTAGTACCTATTGCACAGATGTTGCTAAAGTAACTCGATGTCCTGTTTTCCATATTAATGGCGACGATGTTGAGGCTTTAATTTACACCATCGGCTTAGCCATGGAATACCGTCAAGAATTTAAAACAGACGTGTTTATTGATATTCTATCGTACAGAAAGCATGGACATAACGAAGGTGACGAACCTCGTTTTACACAACCTTTATTGTATAACGAAATTGCTAAACACAAGAATCCAAGAGATATTTATGGCGACTACCTTATAAGCAAAGGGATATATAAACAAGAAAATCTAAAGGAACTTATTACTGAATTCAATAGTTTTCTAAACGATAAGTTTGAGCTTTCAAAAAATATAGAAAAACTATATATACAACCTTTCCTTGATGAGTACTATGAGAATATTCGTTATTCAACAAAAGAGGATTTTGATATAACGCCTGTTTTCAAGACGGATAAGAAACATCTTATAGAATTAGCCAATAAGATTACAAACTTGCCTGATGATCTTCATTTTTTTAAGAAAATCGGTAAACTAATGACTGATCGTAAGAAAATGATATCTGAGAATAGATTGGATTGGGCAATGGGAGAATTGTTGGCTTATTCAAGTTTATTAGATGAAGGATATGGTGTTAGAATTAGTGGTCAAGATTCGGAACGAGGCACATTCTCACACCGACATGCCGCATTAACCGTTACCGATTCGGTACACAAATATTTTCCACTGAAACACATTAGCGAAAAACAAGCTCCTTGTCATATTTACAACTCACACTTGAGTGAATATGCTGTTCTTGCTTTCGAATATGGATACGCTTTAGCACATCCTTCTGGTTTAACCATTTGGGAAGCCCAATTTGGCGATTTCCACAATGTTGCTCAAGCTGTTGTCGACCAATACTTAAGTTCTGCGGAAGACAAATGGGGTGTTAAAAATGGACTTGTTTTATTCTTACCTCATGGCTACGAAGGACAAGGTGCTGAACACTCGAGCGCTAGAATGGAGCGTTTTTTAAATCTTTGTGCAAATAACAACATGCAAATTATTAACCCATCGACTCCTGCAAATCATTATCATGCTCTACGTCGTCAGGTTAAACGAGATATTAGAATTCCATTAATTTGCTTTACGCCTAAGAGTTTACTCAGACATCCTAGTTGTGTATCAACTATGGACGAACTAGCTGAAGGCAGATTTCAAGAAGTAATTGATGATACGAATGTGATAGCTAAAAAAGTAAGTCGTGTCGTTTTCTGTTCAGGAAAAATTTATTACGATTTACTCGCTAGAAAAAATGAACTAAATGCTAAGGATGTGGCTTTAATTCGTATCGAGCAAATTTATCCATTCCCTCAGAAGCAGATCGACTCAGTTTTAAAGAAATATCCAAACGCGCTTCTTCACCTTTGGGTACAAGAAGAGCCTGAGAATATGGGCGCATGGCAATTTATCAATTATAATATTAAAAATATTGAATTAGTTCCTGTGGCTCGTATACCTAGTGGTAGCACTGCTACTGGACTTTCAAAAATTCACACGATTGGACAAAACGAAATTATCAACAAAGTTTTTAGAAAATGTGATTGTGAACGTAAACTAAAATATTGTGGTTTACAATGTGTGGCTGGAAGTTCAAAAGAAGATATACATAGACAACATGAGTATTTCCAAGATAAAAAAAGTAAACTACTGATGTAAAAGAGAAATGCCTAAAGTTTTTAAGTGCCTTGAGTACTTAAAAGTAGATACTTTGCTCACTTAAAGTACTCAGAAATACTTTAAGTACTTATAAACTATAATAATTAACACCTAACGTATAATAATATCATAAAACATGCTTGAAATAAAAATTCCCAGTCCGGGAGAATCCATATCAGAAGTTGAGATTGCCAATTGGTTTGTAGCCGATGGTGATCTTGTTGAGAAAGATCAAGAAATTGCTGAGATTGAATCTGATAAAGCAACTCTAACCCTTATTGCTGATGAAGGTGGTAAGATATCTATTAAAGCGAATGAAGGTGATACCGTACCGGTAGGTTCTGTGGCTTGTACGATTGACACCAGTTTTGCTGGTGAAGCTAAACCTGATAGTCCTAAGATTGAAACCCCTAAAGAAGAAAAAGAATCACCAAAGCAAGAAGCTAAGGCTCCTGAAACTGCTCCTATCAAAACTTCTGATGAATTTAAGGATGTTAAAATTTCTCCTGTAGCTAAAAAACTAATGGAAGAAAATCAACTTTCTGTTGATGATGTGATTGCAGGACTTCACCGACTATCTAAAAAAGATATTGAGCAAGTTGTTGAAAACAAAGGACAAGCTCCAGCAACTTTGGCACAAGCAGAACCTGTTGAACGCCAAATCGATCGTAAGAAAATGAGTAATCTTCGTAAAAAGTTGAGTGCTCGTTTAGTTTCGGTTAAGAACGAAACTGCAATGCTTACAACCTTCAATGAACTTGACATGACGGCTGTTATGCAATTAAGAAAGAAATACCAAAAACAATTTGTAGAGACTCATGATATCAAATTAGGATTCATGTCATTCTTTACCAAAGCGGTTAGTATTGCTTTAAAAGCTCACCCTGCAGTAAATTCTATGATGGATGGTGATGAAATTATTACACCAAATTATATGGATGTAGCTATAGCAGTGCAAACCCCAAAAGGTTTAATGGTTCCTGTTATTAGAGATACTCAAAACTTAGGTTTAGCTGATATTGAAAAAGAATTAATGCGACTTGCTAACAAAGCTCGTACGGGGAAAATTAGTTTAGATGAAATGACTGGAGGTACCTTTACTATTACAAATGGTGGAGTTTTCGGATCACTTTTAAGTACACCTATTATTAATCCTCCACAATCGGGAATTCTTGGTATGCACAATATTGTTCAACGACCAATTGCGGTTAATGGTAAGGTTGAAATTCGACCAATGATGTATATCGCGCTATCATACGATCATCGTGTGATTGATGGTAAAGATTCAGTTGGTTTCCTAGTTAAAATTAAGGAGCTGATCGAAAATCCTCATCGCATGATCACCATGGGACAAGATCCTGATAGCTTGCTTTTAGAAATCTAAGAATATCCTTAAAAAAATATAAGGCCAGAACTCAATTGAGATTCTGGCCTTTCTTTTTGGTACAACTAAACATTTTTAGACTCTTCTCGAGAAACTACATTTATTACAACTCGAATCCATAAATAATCTATACATTCGCGGCGAATATAAGATCACTATTTATAATGCGAATCAAGAAAGAATTAAGAAAACGTTACCCCTGAATACCCAAAGGAATGTTGTTTCAACATTCTTAGATTGGCACATCCGTATGCCTCTCCCTTTAACTCCATATCATTATCACAATTTCACTAGATAGAGATCTATTCACAACTATAAGTCTATTGTATACAACTATTTTTAATTCTTCACCTCAGCAAAAGCTTTGGTGCTAAAATCGTATTATCATGCTTCAATATAAAAGGAAGACATTTCCCCAGGAAAAACTATTCTCTGCACTTTGGTTTCGCAATTACTCCTTAATCATTATAGGATCACTTTTAGTAGCTCTTGGTTACAACTTTTTCATTATGCCACATAAACTCGTTCCAGGTGGTGTGTTTGGCTTTAGTATCATTATAAATCAGCTCATTAAATTTCCCGTAGGAACAATTGCTTTGTGCATCAACATTCCACTACTTGCCTGGGGAATTAAAGTTCTAGGCGGTAAATTTGGCTTCAAAACCGTACTCTCTATGGTATTAGGATCTGTCTTTATCGATGGACTAACTTACTTTTTTGGCAACCCTATTATAACTCACGACCTATTGGTGTCATCCATGTTTGGTGGTGTAATTATTGGTTTGGGAATTGGACTTGTTGTGTATAGTGGTGCAACAACAGGTGGAACCGATATTATCGCACGTATTCTATCAAAATGGCTAAAAGTATCCCTAGGACAAATGTTTATCGTTGTTGATGGTTTAGTTGTACTCACATCAATTCTTGTTTTTCAAGATATAGAATTAGCTCCCTACTGCATTATTGCCATCTTATGTATTTCAAAAACTGTTGATGCTGTTCTGATGGGAATAGATGCAAAAAAAGCCGCTCTTATCATTTCTGATAAACATGAAGAAATTCGTGATAAGATTCTTAAAATGGACCGCGGTGGAACATATATAAAAGGTGAAGGCTTGTTTTATAAAAATCAGAAAAAAATCATTTTCACTGCTCTAAACAAAAAAGAACTTGGAGAATTAGAATCTTTCGTAAAAAGTATAGATGAAAATGCCTTTGTTGCAACATTAAATACAAACGATGTGTACGGAAATGGTTTTAAACCTATTCAATAATCGAATAATTTGAGGGTCTCACTCTTTTCTGAGGCTCTCAATAAAATGAGGTAATACAAGAATTTAGTCATAGCCTGACATGTCAGTTTGCTTTATAGTCAGAGCATGACGATTCTAGGATATCTTGCTAAGACGAAGAATGAGGACGCGACAATCTCATAATAATTGAACAGATCTGTCGATAAAAAAAATCTTCAGGCAGTAGTTGCCCTATATTTATAATAAGGGCTTAATGAGTTGGCGATTTATAATCGCTTAAGTTGTGAATCGGGGATTAAAAATCCCCAACTCGAAACCTGCATATTGCAAATATGCAGGAGCTTTACTCGATGCTTATAGATATGTAATCCCAATTGGATTAATACAATCTTGTTTTGAATTAACAATGTTCTTATTTCTTTTTGTTAGTATCTCGTTTTTTTAATCCGTCATTAATATATTGATTTCTTCTTCTTAAATATAAATTATCCGCCAACGTATCAAGTTTAACCCCCGAACTTTTCCAATCAATCTCTAAAATACTAAGCTTATCCCCATAAGCACATAATTGTTCTTTAAAATACTGACTATTATTTTTAGATACAATAATACCTTTAAGAGCTAATTTTATGTCGACATCTAAAACTTTATCTGAATAAGAACATATTCGATATTCATTCTCACCCTTGTAGTCCTCATGTTTGTAAAAAATAAACTTGTCTATATTCTTGTACACTTTTTTTAAACATGTCTCATAATTAGATTTAACAAGTTCACTTAAAGTCACTTTGCTTTCTTTTTCTTTTAAGTCATTGTACCTAACATATTCAATATCGCCAGGTTTATAAGAATCATTTAGTTGTTTTTCCAATTCACTCTTTGAAAAAACTAGACAAACACCATTGTAATTATCAGCATATTGTTCCCACATTCTGGGTTTCATACAACCATAGAATTCATAGGGCTTATCTTTCATTTTTTTAAAACGATGACTCATATCATTCTTGCAAAAACAGACTTGTTTAACTTGCTTTACTCTTTTCTCGACATCATTCCAGATTTTATCAATATCAACTATTTCAGAACTATCAGAAACACCCGCCGTTATCCAAGTACTAGGAGTCAAGTTTTCTACTGGATCATTCGAATTAACTCGATCCGATAGACGTAACTCTTTATTGAATAAGATATGCTCAAGTGCCGTTGTTGTTTTAGTGTAATGATAAAGGATATCATCTGATTCAAATTCACGCAATACATTCATAATGTAATATTTTTTGCTTAAAGTTATGAAAAATACATAAAGCTCGCTACAATCGACTGAAAAGGTAAGAATCTGAGGGTCTCACTCTTTTTGTGAGGCTCTCAATAAAATGAGGTAATACAAAATTTAGTCATAGGCTGACATGTGCAGCCTGCGTTATAGGTACATGATAATTCAAGATTATCTTCATAACAACCTAGCAGTCTCATGATCAAACCCTTACGGGATTTTGTCGAACTTCTATAATTTGTGACTTAGGGAATTCGAACCTGTCCATTACCTCTAACTAGCCATTTATAAGTAGTCAGTTCTTCTAAACCCATAGGACCTCGAGCATGTAATTTTTGAGTACTTATACCAATTTCAGCACCTAAACCAAACTGAGCACCATCGGTAAAGGCGGTTGAAGCATTAGCATAAACAGCAGCTGCATCAACAGATCGGAAAAACTGATTAATTCTTTCAGAATCTTCACAAATCATAGACTCTGAGTGCTTTGAGCCAAATTTATCAATATGATTCAATGCATCCTTAAAATGAGGTACTGTTTTAATTGATAGTTTGTAAGACAAAAACTCTGTACCAAATGAATCTTTATTAGCTAAAAATAAAAGAGAACTTGGATATTTATCCAAAAGATACTTATACGATTTTTCGTCAGCTAAAATCTCAACATTCTTTTCTGCTAATTGACTAACAAGATCAAATAAATCAGTTAATCTATCTTCGTGAATAATTAAACAATCCAATGCATTACAAACACTTATTCGTCGTGTTTTGGCATTAAATACAATAGCCTTGCCTTTATTTAAATCTCCAAATTTATCGAAATAAACATGCACAACGCCAGCACCTGTTTCAATAACAGGAATACTAGCGTTATCTCTAACATAGTTAATTAATTGCTGAGAACCACGTGGAATAAGGACATCAACATACTTACGTGCTTTCATCAGTTCTGTTCCTGCTTCTCTTGAAGCTGGCAATAATTGAATTATATTGGAATTCAATTTATTTTCTTTCAACACATTTTTGATTAAACCTACAATAGCCTTATTGGAATTTTCAGCATCGCTTCCACCCTTCAAAACACAAGCATTACCAGACTTGAAACAAATTGCAAAAACATCGAAACTAACATTAGGTCGTGCTTCATAAATAACTCCGATGGTTCCCAAGGATACCGATATTTTCTCTAGTAAAAGACCATTATCCAAAATTTTACTCTCTAAAATTCTTCCCAAAGGTAAAGGTAGTTTTATCAGGTTTTCTATATCACCAGCAATGCCATTTATACGATCTGCGTTAAGTAACAAACGATCATACTTGGGATCATCCAAAGACATTTTATCCAAATCTATTTGATTTTCTTTAAGTAAAAAAGACGTGTTCTTTCGTACAGATTCTGCCAAGCACATTAAAATTTTATTGGTGACACTATCGCTAAGAAAAACCATTTCTCGTGATGCCTCTTTTACTTTTTTGAATTGTTCCAAACAGTTCATAATCTTCTTTTATATATTAATAATACGCTTAGTGTTTTGAAAAATTGAATAACGACATCATCAATTAATACAAGAGCAAATAATCGTAATGAATTAGTGGTCGAACACCCGTTTTTCCTTGATACTTTTCTGCCATTTTTTTATCATACTGAGCCTTTCCTATACCTATTAGATTTTCAGACTCATCAATAATCTTAATAATATCACCCTTCTGGAAATCACCTTCAAAAGCTGTTATTCCAACAGGTAATAAACTTGTTGCTTTTAAAGAACATAGCGCATCTAAAGCTCCCATATTAATAGTCACTTTAGCTTTTGCAAATCCCTCAGAGCATTCCAGCCATTTTTTAACACTAGAGGTTCTCTTATTCGGCAAAAACATAGTATGATCTACTGAATCTCGGTCATTCAACAGACTTATTAAAATATCTTCAGTCTCGCCATTTGCAATATGAACACGTATACCCGATTTAGCAACTCGACTTGCGATATTACATTTTGTAAGCATACCTCCCCTTCCAAAATTTGATTTCGTAGTTTGTATATACTTTTTTATTTTATTCAAATCAGCATCAACAGTTCTTATTACAGAAGATGAACTATCATCTGGATGACCATTATAAATTCCATTAATATTAGATAATAAAAAGAGAGAATCAACATTCATCATTTCAGAAATTAAACCTGACAACTCATCATTGTCGGTAAACATAAGAGCTGTAACCGAAACAGCATCATTCTCATTTATAATAGGGATTATATTCGTTTCAAGCAGACTTGTCAAACAATTTTTCATATTTAAATAATGTTCACGAGTTCTAAAATCTTGTTTAGTAACAAGAACTTGAGAGCATACAATACCATATTCACTAAACATTGAAGAATAAATGTTCAATAATTCAACCTGCCCTACAGAAGACCATACTTGTCTTGCAGATACAGAATTCATTTTATGGGGCATTTTTACTCGAGCTCTACCAACAGCAACTGCTCCCGACGAAACTAAAATAGGCTGAAAACCCATAGAGATTGCCTTGGCAAGTTGTTTTACAATACTCGATATTCGTTCTACATTTAATTCACCATTATCATTGGCTAGAACATTAGAACCTAATTTGATGCATATACGTTTTTTCACTATGTAAAATTCTACAGGTAAATATTTCCCCTATAAACCAAGCAAATGACTTATTGGATTTTATTATTTTTCTATCTTGTTGTATGAAGTTATCAAACCTTTAATTAATGCAGAACTAAAGCCATGATGCTCCATTTCGTTTAAGCCCGAAATGGTAATACCCTGCGGAGTCGTTACTTTATCAATCTCCCTTTCTGGATGACTATCGTTTTTAATAATTAATTCAGCCGCACCTTTTAGCGTTTGAGCAACAATTTTTTGAGCTAAACTTGAACCAAAACCAATTTCAATTCCCCCTTGAGTAGAAGCTCTTATAAAACGCAAAGCAAAAGCGATACCACATGCACCCAAAACGGTCGAAGCTGCCATCAATTCTTCTGGAATTAATTCTGTAATGCCAACTTGATTAAAAAGTCTCAAGACCTCTTCCTCCTTCTCTCTAGTTGCACGATAAGAAGAAATACAAGTCATAGACTCACCTATGGCAATGGCCGTATTTGGCATAGCTCTAAAAATAGTATACTCCTGTCCTAACATCTTCTCAATTTCTGAAGAACTTATTCCTGTTGCCAAAGAAATGATGGTTACTTTTTTAGCATCCAAAAAAGGACTTATTTCCGCCAACACCTCAGATAATTGCCAAGGCTTTACCACCAAAAATATATAATCGGCTCCATCAACAGCTTCGCAGTTATTTTTCGTTACGTGTATGCCTTCCTTAAGAAGATGATCAAGTAAGTGAACTCGTCTCCTAGTTACGGTAATATTATCAGCTGGAATCAAATTCGTTTTCAATAAACCTTTGGCAATAGAACCGCCCAAATTTCCTCCTCCTATAATTGCAATCTTTTTCAATTCCATACAAACACAATTAACATATTAATAAACTTAATTACTCCTTATTTGCTTTAATAAACTGCTAACCTAAATTCAATATCACATTTCTTTTTAGAAATTCATCTCATAATAAACCCATAATTTTACAGGAATTAATTAATACAAAACGATATGATTTAGTTTTAAAACAACTTTCACAAAACAAGAAAGAGAATCAATATCAGACTTTCTTCATTTGAATAAAAGATCTTATTTCATCTCCTAAATTACTTAAGATACGGTGAAATATAAAACAATTATCCAATAGTTAAATGTACACAATTTAAAATATGCTGAGCAACAGATTTAACAAATTGCACGCAATATAACATTTAGTTAAAATACAAACGGATAAATTGATTCAAAATACATAATTTTAAAGTAGAATAAAATCTTAAGGAATACGATTAACCAAACTAATGAGAAAAGACATTTTAAATAACTGCTACTGCATATAACATATCTACTGGATCTGGTTCTTTAGATGCAATCAGGTTTCCCTTTTAAATGGAATCCATAGGATTCAAATAAAATACGAGTCCGATGGAGTCGCAAGCGTACAATTTGATATTGTTATAAATATATAATGGCGATAGGATAAACTACATTATTATAAAAACATGTTACGGTGGGCTGCACCTTTGGTCGTTTGTTAATTAATATAGCTAGAAAGATTATGGGACGCTGTCCCTAAAAATTTCGATGAGTAGCCAAAATGTTTATTTAATGCTGAACACATTCAAATATTTAGCAAATTAAAGAATGTATAATTTAAGGTCCAGAATACCGTAATATCATTTAAAAAAATGCTTTGGTTTAGGAATTGTAACAGATACCCCTGCAACAATATAAATGCAGGAAAAGGAATAATAAATAGCCAAACAGAAAGCTTCAGATAATATATCTACAGAACCAAAGAGAGGAGTTGTAGCAGAAAATTCACCACAAAAGGAAACCTCCTGAAAATAGAAGAAACATTAATTTAGTGCAAGCTAAGCTTGTTTAAGTGCTAATCGACTTCAAAACACATTTTTTAAACGGCTAATTTTTAATTAGAGAGACCTCAAAAACAAAAGATTTAATTGAGTTATTACAAATGATAAAACTTATATTTGTTTAGTCCCTAAAAAACAAAAATGAACTTAACAATTGAAAACATACTATTAGTTGGCTCTCTATTACTTTTTATAAGTATTATAGTAGGCAAAACTTCTTATAAATTTGGTGTGCCTACCTTATTGCTATTTTTAGCAATAGGCATGTTAGCTGGCTCAGAAGGAATTGGTGGCATTAATTTCGACAATCCCAAAATAGCCCAATTTATAGGTATCGTTTCGCTTAATTTTATTCTATTTTCGGGAGGACTTGACACGCATTGGCAAACTGTAAAACCGATACTTAGTGAGGGTATTTTATTATCTACCTTGGGTGTTTTATTAACAGCATTATCACTTGGAACTTTTGTTTGGTGCGTTACAGACTTTACTATTTATGAAAGTATGTTGTTGGGTTCAATCGTATCATCGACAGACGCAGCGGCTGTATTTTCCATTTTGCGCTCAAAAAATCTTGCTCTAAAAACAAATCTACGACCAACTTTAGAGTTGGAAAGTGGAAGTAATGACCCGATGGCTTATGTACTTACTATCGCGTTTTTAACTCTAGTCATTAATCAAGACCAAAGTATTGCTTCTATTATCCCTTTATTTCTACAGCAAATGATTTTGGGCGGCATTGCAGGTTTTGGATTTGGAAAACTCAGCAAATTCATCATCAACAAAATAGACCTTGACTTTAAAGGACTATATCCTATTTTAGTAATAGCCTTAATGTTTATTACATTTTCAGTAACTGATTTTGTGGGTGGTAATGGTTTTCTTTCCATTTACATTTGTTCAGTTTACTTAGGCAACCAAAACTTACTTCATAAAAAAGCCATTTTAAAAATGTACGATGGTTTGGCCTGGCTAATGCAAATCGTATTGTTCCTTACTTTGGGATTACTTGTTTTTCCTACTCGAATTTTCCCTTTTTTGGGTATCGGAATGTTAATTTCCGCATTCTTGATCATAGTAGCGCGACCAGTAGGTGTTTTTATCAGTTTGATATTTTTCAAAATGAAGTTAAAAAGGCGCTTATACATATCATGGGTTGGCTTGCGTGGTGCTGTTCCCATTGTATTTGCAACATATCCCTTATTGGCAGGCATTGAAAAAGCGAATATGATTTTTAATATTGTATTCTTCATTTCTGTTACATCTGTTTTAATTCAAGGAACAACTTTAACTTTGTTTGCAAAATGGCTAAAGGTGGCATTACCAGAAGAAACAAAACCCACTTCTAAAGCCAACAAGTCTGTTTCTGAAGTGATTAAAACAACAATGAAAGAAATTGAAGTTTTACCTGGTTGTTATGCTGTAGATAAAAAAATTGTGGAATTAGATTTTCCAAAAGAAGGAATCATTGCAATGATTAAAAGAAATGACAAATATCTAACACCAAGTGGCTCTACGGTACTTGAAGCAAATGATATGTTACTTATTCTTTCGGACAACCAAGAAGGTATTGATAAGGTTAATGATTGCTTAAAAAGATAATTACACAACTAAAAAAGACAACAAATCAATCTTAAAATAACTTGAGGATCTCCTTTTAGTGAGACTCTCAATAATACACAGATCTGCATTTAGCATACAAATTTATTGGAGCAGAGCACCGTTATATTATTAAAAACAATGTTTAATACGAAAGATCTGAAGATAATAATTTAAAACATTACGGTGCGCGGCACCTTTGATTGGTTACATGGTTAATATAGCTACAAAGATTACGGAACGCTGTCCCGAAAATTTACCCGAAAATTGATTGTATCTTTTGAAGTGAATGATTAATGTTGAAAAGAATAAACACTATACATTATTATTACACAGCATCTGCGATTAGCATACACATTTATTGGTTGAATGAATAATACAGCTACAAACATTACGGGACGCTGTCCCTAAAATTTACCCGAAAGTTGATTGTATGTTTTGAGGTGAATGATTAATGTTGAATTTAATAAACACTATACATTATTATTACACAGCATCTGCGATTAGCATACACATTTATTGGTGCAGAGCAACATCATAGTTGTAGCAAATAAAATTATTGTGTTGTTAAGGTGCAGAGCACCGTTATATTATTAAAGACAATGTTTAACACAAAAGATCCTAATGCAATAATTTAAACCATTACGGTGCGCTGCACCTTTAATTGGTTACATGGTTAATACAGCTACAAAGATTACGGAACGCTGTCCCTAAATATTCCCATGAGTAGCTAAAATATTTATTGGGTGCAGAGCACCTTTAAATATGTAGCAAAATAAATAGCGTTTAGTTAAAGGTACAGAGTACTGCCATATCATTTTAAATGATGCTTTGGGTTAGGAATTGTAACGAATAACACTACATCAATAATAAATACTGAAAAAGGATTATAAATAATCTTCCCAAAATTTTCGGGATTGAAACATTAAAATAAGATATCTGCAGGAGCCAAAGCGAGACTTGTAGCGGAAAGCCTGCCCGAAGGGAACGTCCTAAATAAACTATCGATAAAGTGTACTCCTACAATAAATATGAGATTACGTCAGTCGCTTAGGCTCCTTCGTAATGACAATTCAAAAAAAACCCGATAGTTTAGAACTATCGGGGCTAAATAAAATATAGTGTATTCGCTATTAGATTTTAGCGTTTACCATTGCAACAATTTTGTTTTCAAGAGCTTGCGCCTTGTCAACAATTGCTTGTCCTTTTGCGATGATATCTGCAGCCCAAGCTTTGTCAGCTAAATCGGCAGCATTAATTTTCACATTCATGAAAGCACCAATAACACCAGAACGAGCGGCTAATGCACCTACGCCAGCATCGGTTACCGAGTTAGGGTTTCCAACTTCGGCCATTGCCTTAGCAACATCCATAGAACCTAAACAAAGCTCCATGGTTTGGAAAGGAACCATAGTTGCAAACTTAGTTGCTTCTTCCATAGCCTCGGCACGAGCAGCTTTCTCCTCCTCTGTTTTCTTAGGCATACGAATAGCTTCCATAATTTTGTTGAAGGCATTGGTATCCTCATCCACTAAATGAATTAGTTTTGTGTGATACAATTTACCCATTTCTGCCCAATCGGAAAACTCTTCCCAACGATCGTCCCATCCTGGTTTGTGAGCCGAAAGATTGGCAACCATTGAACCCAAAGCAGCCCCCATTGCACCCATATAAGCAGAGATAGATCCTCCTCCTGGAGCCATAGATTCTGAAGCTGTTTCATCAACAAAAGCAGTTAAGCTCATGTCAACCAATTTTTTCGCTCCTTTGTTAGCTTCGTTCTCAAGAATGTACTCGATAATTTTTTTGTCAGCTTCGAATGGATAAAGTTCGTCTAATCCTAAAGATTTAACAGCAATTTTGATAATCTCACGATCTGCAATACCCGTAGAACGACCTTGCATGCGTAAGTAATGCTTACCTGCATCCAACATAGCCTGCAATGGCACAACACCAACCAACTCAGAACCCGTAACACGAATACCACGAGCTTGAGCCTTAGCACAAACTTCGTCGAAAGCTTTGTGAATTGGAGTGATTGAGATATCAGTCATATTCATAGAAATTTGAGCAACGCCAAATTCTTCGATGAACCAACCAATTGCTTTAGTAGCTTTTAATGTTCCTGGTTCCATGACTGGATTACCGTTAGCATCTTTTACAATTTTACCTGTTGATGGATTTCCTTCGCGCTTTGTACGACCTCTCTCACGAACATCGAATGCAATGGCATTGGCACGACGTGTAGAAGTTGTGTTTAGGTTAAAGTTATATGCAACAAGGAAATTACGAGCACTTACCGCAGTAACACCCGATTTAGCAACAGATTCAGTAAACTCAGCAGGTCCAAAATCTGGTTTCCAACGCTCAGTTACTATACGATCTTTTACTGCTTCGTACTCACCAGCACGACATGTAGCCAAGTTTTTACGTTCTTCAATACGTGCAGCATTCTCGTAACAATATACCGGAATATTCAATTCAGTACCGATACGCTCAGCCAATTTGTGAGCATAAACCACTGTCTCTTCCATAGTAATGTTGGCAACTGGTACCAATGGACAAACGTCGGTAGCACCGAAACGAGGATGAGCTCCTGTATGTTTACTCATATCAATCAATTCAGCTGCTTTTTTAATAGCACGACATGCTGCTTCTAAAACCTCATCAGGCGTACCAACCATGGTTACAACAGTACGGTTAGTTGCTTTACCTGGATCAACATCAACAAGGCTTACACCTTCAACAGATTCAATTTCGTGAGTGATCTGATTGATGATATTCATATCGTTCCCCTCAGAAAAATTAGGAACACATTCGATTAATTGTTTCATTATTTATATACGTTAATTTGTTGTTTGTTTTATTATAATTATCAGTCGCTTGTAATCGATTATAAATCATTATTAGCTAACTTGATTACACTAATTTATGACGAATTTCACGAATAGTTTATTCTATCTGTTCGACTTAATTGTATTGATAAACCTTTTATATTTTAATGATTTCTCTCCAAAATTAATCAACAATCCTAATTTGAAATTGGTTGCTTTAAGATAATTTATTGTTTGTTGCTCATCAATCTTTAACAAGAATGATTTACTTTTCAACTCTACAATTATTGACTCAAAACAAACATAATCAGCTCTAAAATATTTATTCATCTTTTGACCATCATAAAAGAGTTCTATCTTCTTTTCTCTTTCATAAGGCACATTTATTTTTTCCAATTCTTTCGCTAAAGCTTCAGCATATACACTCTCTATAAATCCAGATCCCAAATTACTATGAACTGCCATACATGCTCATATAATAATATAACACTCTTGTTTGTATAATAAATCAGTCATTCGTGAAATTCGTTTTAATTAGCGAAATATAATCATCTACTACAGCACTTGTCCATTAAGAATAACCGTATCGACCAAATTACTACCATATGCATATGGCATAAATTCGATTGAAGGAATTTCCTTGGTGATAAATACATTGGCAATTTTACCACGCGCGATACTTCCTACTTCATCCTGCAAACCCATAGCGTATGCCGAGTTAATGGTAGTCGCATTAATTGCTTCTTGTGGTAGCATTTTGTAATTGATACAAGCTAAAGATAAAATAAATTTCATATTACCTGATGGTGATGAGCCTGGATTGAAATCAGAAGCTAAAGCAACTGGTAAACCTGCATCGATCATTTTACGAACTGGCGAACAAACCATGTTTAGGAAGAAAGCAGCTCCTGGCAATACCGTTGGCATTGTTTCCGATCCTTTTAATGATTCAATTTCGGCATCGCCAACAAATTCAAGATGATCAACAGAAAGCGCATTGTATTTTACACCTACCTGAATACCACCCGAATAATCCAATTCATTAGCATGAATCTTAGGACGCATTCCGTGTTTCATTCCCGCATTCAAAATACGATCAGTCTCTTCAACAGTGAAAAAACCTTTATCGCAAAAAACATCAATATAGTCAGCTAAATCTTCAGCAGCTACCATAGGTATCATTTCGCTAATTACCATGTCAACATATTCGCTTTGACGCCCCTTGTATTCAGCAGATACAGCATGAGCTCCCAAGAAACTTGACTTAATTTGTAGCGGTGTTGTTTCTTTCAATCGTTTGATGACACGAAGCATTTTCAATTCATCTTCAACAGTTAAACCATATCCTGATTTAATT
Source organism: Ancylomarina sp. 16SWW S1-10-2 (assembly GCF_009669305.1). Classification (GTDB taxonomy): domain Bacteria; phylum Bacteroidota; class Bacteroidia; order Bacteroidales; family Marinifilaceae; genus Ancylomarina. The sequence goes on along the minus strand of NZ_SADB01000010.1, from coordinate 105,111 downwards.
TCAACCGCTCCTGTTCCCAAACTAATAATTTCGTGAATACGTTCCATTGCTGATTCGTAAAGCTCTTCTTCAGTAGCTTCGTGCATACGTTCAGCAGAATTCAGGATTCCACCACCCCGCTTAGCAATTTCTTCGTATGATAAACCTTTAATCTTATCAGAATACTCAATTTCACGAGAACCAGCATAAATTAAGTGAGTATGTGAATCGCAAAATGAGGGGAAAACCATACGACCTGATGCATCAATTTCTTGCATAACATCTACACCTTCAGAATCGTCAAAATTTGGCATATTCGCCATCGTTCCAAAATCTTCTATTTTACCTTCACTGATTAATAAAAAAGCATCATCAATACAATTAAGCTTAGCCATATCAGCACCAGCAACCCATTTTATTGGTTCTTCTTCAACCTGAACCAACTTCTTTATATTCTTAACAAGTAATTTCATACTTTTATTGGATTAATAATTTATAGTTATCAATTCATTCATAGCTATAATCAATTGATAATAGCCAATTTATACACTACGAAAGTAAATAAAATGACACAATATTACACCTATTATACAATTTAAAACCATAAGAATACAAACCTTTTCGATAAGGTCCAATCACACATTCATTATCTATCCAATAATGAGTGTTTTCTATGGAATCTTTCTATTTTTACAGCGCGAAATCAGGTTTGAAATTTTAAAGATGAGAAATTCGATTAAAGATTATTGATTTAATTCAGTATTCATAAAAATCATCTTATCTCTGATATCTCACATCTTATAACTAATAAAAAGATATGTTTAAAAAAGTCCCTCACACTTACGTTATTGTATTTGCAATAGTCATTTTATCAGCCATTTTAACTTGGATTATTCCAGGTGGTGAATACGATAGAACTATTGTAAATGTTAATGGAACCGATCGTTCTGTTATCGTTCAAGATTCTTATCATCAAGTAGAAAATAGTGGACAAAGTTGGGAAGTTTTCTCTTCATTTTTCAAAGGCTTTGTAGATAAAGCCGACATTATCATGTTTATTTTGATTATTGGAGGTGCTTTTTGGATAATGAATGCTAGCAAATCGATTGATGTTGGGATATATTCTTTTTTGGAATTCACTAAAAAGCTCGAAAAAAACAAGTTCATTCGGAAAATAGGCGTCAATAACATTATACTAACGCTCATCATGCTCATATTCTCCATATTTGGAGCCACATTCGGAATGAGTGAAGAAACAATTGCCTTTACCATTATATTTGTGCCAATGGCAATTAAGATGGGCTACGATTCTATTGTTGGTGTAGCAATTTGTTTTGTAGCGGCCGGATTAGGTTTCGCAGGAGCACTACTAAATCCCTTTACTATTGGTATTGCACAAGGCCTATCGCACTTACCTTTATTCTCGGGTATAGAGTACCGATTATTCTGTTGGTTTATAATTAATATTATCGGTTTTGCTTTTATCTTACGTTATGCTGCTAAGGTTCGTAAAAATCCTAAAAGTTCTTTAGTTTACACAGATGATGATTATTGGAGAAAGCATCATGCATCAGATGTTGAAAATATTGAATACCACACACCAAAATCAGCATGGGTAACCTATATTATACTGTTAGTAAGCATGATCACATTCTCATTCTACTACCCACAAAGCACTTTAAGAATTGGTAATTCTGAATTAACAACTTACATTCTTCCTTTTGTAACAGGTCTATTTGCCCTATTTGGATTTATGTCTTTACGTAAGTCTGTTCACTTTTTTATTCTTAACCTTCTTTTGTTCACCATTATTTACCTAATTGTTGGGGTAATGGGGTACGGATGGTATATCATGGAAATCTCTACGCTATTCTTTGCCATGGGAATATTCTCTGGTATTGCCTACAATAAATCGGCTAACGATATCACCAAATTATTCCTTGAAGGTGTTAGTGATATTCTATCAGCTGCTCTTATTGTCGGTTTAGCCGGCGGAATTCTTATCGTATTGGAGGAAGGTCAAATTATTGACTCTATCCTATTTTACATCTCAAAATCGATGAATGATTTTGGAAAAATCACCTCTGTTGGTATGATGTACATCATTCAAAACATCATCAACGTAATTATTCCTTCTGGATCTGCCAAAGCAGCTTTAACCATGCCTATGATGTCACAATTTTCAGATCTAATTGGCGTATCACGTCAAGCAACGGTAATGGCTTTTCAATTCGGAGATGGATTTACAAATATGATTACACCAACTTCTGGTGTTTTAATTGGAGTGCTAGGTGTTGCCAAAATCCCTTACGACAAGTGGGTTAAATGGATTGGCGGATTTATGGTCGTCCTAATTATATTAGGGTTTCTTCTTCTTATTCCGACAGTAACTATGGAGTTGAATGGTTTTTAATCACAATATATCTAACAAAAAGGATGGTTTTAGCCATCCTTTTTTTTATTAATCACATTTTATTCCATTCTACTAGACTTCTGAAATTGCATCTACCGGGCAAACTTCTACACACAAAGCGCAATTAATACAATCATCTGCATTAATAACGAATATATCTCCAGCCGAAATAGCATCAACTGGACATTCATTCATACAAGAACCACATGCAATACACTCATTTGAGATAATATAAGCCATAGGATAAACATTAAATTAAATCAGTATTGATATTTATAGTAAATTTAGAACATCATTAATTAGTTTGCAACTAAATAAATCGTTTATTAAGATTTGTTATAAATAACGATATCTTTGTATTTCAATAAGTAATAAAAAACAATATGGAAATTGATTATAACACAGTTGCCTTTGCATTTGGACTCACCCTTTTTGCAGGACTATCAACAGGTATTGGAAGTGCCATAGCCTTCTTTGCAAAACGAACAAATACCAAATTTTTATCTTTATCATTAGGTTTCTCTGCTGGTGTTATGATTTATGTCTCGTTTGTAGAAATTCTACAAAAAGCGAAAGTTGCCTTAGTTGGTGCTCATGGGGAAGTCAACGGAACAATTTATACAGTTCTATCCTTCTTTGGAGGTATCTTATTAATTGGTATCATTGATAAATTAATTCCTTCATACGAGAATCCTCACGAGGTTAAAAAAATTGAAGATCTTGATGAGAAGAAAGCAAAAGATAAAAAATTAATGAGAATGGGAATGTTTTCGGCATTAGCTATTGGAATTCACAACTTCCCGGAAGGTTTGGCAACATTTGCAGCCGCCCTAACGGATCCAACTATCGCTATTCCAATTGCTGTAGCCATCGCTATTCACAATATTCCTGAAGGAATTGCAGTTTCTGTTCCAATATTTTATGCGACAGGTAGTAGAAAAAAAGCATTTGTCTATTCTTTTCTCTCAGGTTTAGCTGAACCTATTGGCGCATTAATCGGTTTCGCACTTATATATTCTTTCTTAGGATTAAATGACACTATTTTTGGTACTCTATTTGGCGGTGTTGCTGGTATTATGGTTTTCATCTCACTTGATGAACTTTTACCTACTGCCGAAGAATATGGAGAACACCATATTGCAATTTATGGATTAATAGGTGGTATGGCCGTTATGGCAGCAAGCTTATTGCTTTTCTTATAAAACACAAAACATATAGAATCAATAAAGCCAGTATTTAATGAATAGTGGCTTTAATTGTATATGAATAGGATGATCAAGGAATAATCCTTTTTATCACTCTAAGTTTATGAGAATATTGCTTTGTATCAACATTAAATATGCCAATATGGTCTACATTATCGATACGTACTTTTCCTGATGCATGTATAATTTTATGTCTATCCCAAATAATACCAACATGCGTAATTTGCCCTTCTTCATTATCAAAAAAAGCTAAATCACCAGGTAAGGCTTCCTCTACAAAGGTTAACACTTCACCTTCCTTCACTTGGTCTCTTGCATCTCGAGGCAAACAAATACCATTTAATTTATAAACTATTTGACTTAAGCCAGAACAATCTATTCCATAGGGCGTACGTCCTCCCCAAAGATAAGGCGCATTAAAGTATTTTAATGCAGACTCGATAAGAGAATTTCTAAGTTCATCAGGGTTTTTACCATTAGAAGAAACCACACCTTGATAATGATAAAGTTTATCAGCTAACATAAAGGTTTTTTTCTCTAAATCGCAAAATGGAAATGAACTACCAGGAACAATTAACTTATTTGAATAATCCTTCTCTTGAAAAACCAAGTTAAATGTATCATTAGCAACAACAGGAAAATCTTTATTTAGTTTATGAAAAAGATCTTCATCAATATCTGTTATCATCAAATTGTCTACCCAACCTTCATACTGATCAAAAGCCATTTTAACTTTCGACCATTTTTCAGTAGATTCTATCACTTCAAAATGCTCACCAAAAAGAATTTGGCTAAGCATTTCACTTTTTTCCGTTGGTTCTTTCCGAACAGGAATTACACTTAAATCAGAAATGCCATAAGTCATTTGCAATACAAATTTTAGCTATTGATTAATACTTAATTCTTTATTGATCGTAATTAAATCAAATGTATAAATAAATCAAGTCAATTACTTCCTTTTTACTCTTAAGCTTAATAATAATGTAAAAAGAGCCAATAACACCTTATTTTAAAGGATAATTATTACTTTTATGATAGGATTTTAAATACTATTTTAGATCTAATACAGACTCCAATCTACATAACATGAAGAAATACATTCGCTGGATTCGTCAGAATATCAATGCTATATATAGAATTACACTTTTCATTATAACCTTAGGCATTATATCCCTTATATATCCTAATATAGGGAATTTTAGATACGAATATCAAAAAGGGAAACCTTGGATGCACGAAACATTAATTGCTCCTTTCGATTTTGCTATTTATAAAACTGAAACTGAACTGAATGCCAACAGAGATAGTCTTCTTGCAAAATACGATCCTTATTATCAATTTAATCCAGAAATTTCAAAAAAAATAAAGACCGAATTCAATTCTAATTTCGAAAAAAAATGGACAACATATAGCCAAACTGAAAATTTCAAAAATTTAAAATACAATAAATCAAAAATTGCTTTTGAGAAGAATCGCATTCATCTCTATTTTCAAGATATGTTTGCTGGAATTTATGATGTTGGAATTATAGAAGATGCCAACGCTAAATTTAAATCTCCAAATAGAATAAATAGAACCGCAAATAATGTAAGTGAAAAAGTAGAAACCAAAAATTTATACACACCAAGAACGGCCTATGAATATATTAGCAAAAACTTAAAAAATGATTTTAAAAGTAAAAGCTACCAGGTCTTCTTTCAAAATTTAGATTTAGACACCTATCTAACACCCAACCTTCTTTATAATGAAGACATGTCGGATAAGGTTAAAAACAGCATGCTCAGTAATATTTCACTTACAAAAGGCCTAATTAAAGCTGATACTCGAATTGTGTTGATTGGTGATATTATTGATGACGATACATTCAGAATCCTAGAGTCTTTAAAACGAGAATACGAAAGTATTTTAGGATCATCACAAAGTCATTATCTTTTAATGACAGGACAAAGTTTGTTGATTCTTGCGTGTTTGGTTTTATTATACTTATACCTAAGAAATTTTCGTTTAAAGATACTCGAAGACAACAAAAAGCTTCTTTTTATATTACTCTTAGTTACACTATTTGTAGGCCTTTCTAGCTTAGTCACAAAATTTCCAAACATCAATATTTATATTATTCCATTTGTATTGATTCCGGTCGTTCTTAGAACACTTCTCGATTCTCGATCGGCTCTGTTTATTTATATTACAGCTTTACTCCTTTGTGGCTTTTTAGCTCCTAATAGTTTTGAATTTATATTCTTACAACTTTCTGCAGGTATCATGGCCATATACTCCTTACCTCAACTCGAAAGACGAGGTCAGCTTATTGTAACTGCTATTATTACATTCTTTACATACAGTATTATATATTTTGCTTTTGCAATTACTCAAGAAGGAAGTATTCAGGAAATTGAATGGACAAATTTCATCTGGTTCGCAATCAATGGCCTTTTATTGACTTTCTCGTACTCACTAATATACATTTTTGAAAAATTGTTTGGTTTTATTTCAGACGTTACCCTAATTGAACTCGCTAACCAAAACCATCCGGTTCTTCGCAAACTTATTCAACAGGCACCTGGAACTTTCCAACATTCCTTAACTGTAGCAAATCTTGCCGAAGCAGCAATCAACGAAATTGGTGGCAATCCCCTTCTTGTTAGAACGGGTGCCCTTTACCATGATATTGGGAAGATGAAGAACCCCGTATATTTCATTGAAAATCAAATGTCCAATAGAAATCCTCATGACAATTTAGAGTTTGATAAGTCTGCACAAATCATCACAGATCACGTAAAATATGGCATCCAGATTGCAAAAAAATATAAACTACCTCAGCAAATTATTGATTTTATTGAAACACACCATGGTTCTGGTCGTGTCCAATATTTTTACACATCATTCAAAAATAAGTTCCCTGATAAAGAGATAGATGAAGAAAAATTCACCTACCCTGGTCCTGATCCTTTTTCAAAGGAAACCGCAGTTTTAATGATGGCAGATTCGGTTGAAGCAGCATCTAGAAGCTTAAAAGAAAAGACACCCGAAACAATTGAAAATCTAGTTGGTAGCTTGATAAATAAACAAATTGCTGAAAATCGCTTTGAAATAGCTGACATCAGCTTTAAAAATATTCATCAGGTTAAACAAATATTCACAAAAATGCTTATAAATATTTATCACGCACGAATTGAATATCCTAAAGAAATAAAGAGAGATTAAGAAGAAAGCTTGACTGATTTAAACAGTCAAGTTTTTTTTTACGCTTTTAAAGACCACAAAAAAAACATAAGCAGACCATCCATTAATTTATAACCTCCATTTGAGGACAAAAATATTCTTGTAATTAATCGAAACAATCCTTAACTTAAGGATTAAACAATTCATTTTTATTTGTTTGCACAGAATAATTGCTAATAACAATTCAATTAACATCTAACGCAAAACACCCTCGATTATGAAACGTTATAACTTATTTTTCCTAAGTATTCTACTGGTACTCTCTTCAATAATCGCCTGCCAACCCGAAAAAAAAGAGGTTAAAACCACAAAAGACACAGTTATGCAACGCAAGCTTGCTAATTATGCAACGGTTAAACTAAACGCCGATTTAAGCGGTTTAACAGATGGTCACGCCAAGTTATTCTCTCACCTTTTAAAAGCAGCTGATGCTATTGATGAACTGTATTGGTTACAATCCTATGGCGACAAAAATGAACTTTTAAATAAAATGGGTGACGATTCTGATATTAAAGCTTACGCCATGATTAATTATGGTCCTTGGGATAGATTGGATGGTAACGCTCCTTTTACGGATGATTATCCTCCACGCCCTTTGGGAGCCGGTTTTTTCCCATCGAATATGAATCAAAATGATTTTTTTGCCATAGCTGGCAATGAGAAGTTTTCACCTTTCACAATCATAAAAGAAGACCCCATAGGTGAACTAAAAGTTATATCTTATCACGAAGCATACAAAACTCAAATTAATAAAGCCGTAGAACATATACGCAAGGGTACCGAATACTGTGATTGTCAAAACTTCAAAGCATACTTATTACAACGAGCCGATGATTTATTAACGGATAATTTTATGAAGAGTGATTCTCTTTGGTTAAAATTAAAAGATAATAAGATTGACTTTTTTATAGGTCCAATTGAAAATCGTGAAGATCATCTTATCTGGACAAAATACTCATATGGAGCTTTTGTTCTATTAAGAAATGTGGAATGGACAAAAAATGTTGAGAAATTTTCATTATTACTTCCATACTTACAAAAAAACTTACCTGTAGACGATGAATTTAAGTCTGAAGCACCAGCAGATAATACCGATATTGTTATTTACGACCTACTATATAACACGGGCTACTGTAATGCAGGTAATAAGCTAATTGGTTTAAATCTTCCAATTGGAACCGAGCAAGTTGTTTCAAATTCCAGAAAAATTCACTTTAAGAATGTTATGGAAGCTAAGTTTCAGAAAATTCTTAAACCAATCACAAATCTCGTTATTAATAAAAAGCAGAGAAAGCATGTAAAATTCAATTCTTTCTTCCAAAACACAATATTCTATGAGATTAGTAATAGCCTTGGAATCTCCCAAACTATAAATGATAAGGGGAGTGTTAAAAATGCCCTAAAAGAACATCACGCAGTTATTCAGGAACTAAAGAATGACGTTTTAAGGATGTTTTTCATCACAAAACTGCACGAGATGAACGAACTTAAGGATGTTGATATTATGGATAACTATGTGACACATATGGCAGACGTCTTTCGTTCAATAAGATTTGGTATAACTGATGCTCAAGGTGTTGCTAGCATGATTCGTTTCAACTATTTTAAAGAGCAGGAAGCATTTAAATATGATAACAAATCAAATACTTATAAAATAGACAGTGACAAGATGAAGAAAGCCGTGGAATCTCTTTCAAAAATGGTTTTAGAAATCCAAGGGAATGGCGATTATGAAATGGCATCTGAATTAATTCGTGACAAAGGTTATATCCATAACGAACTTCTAAATGATTTGTATCGAATTCAAAGAGCACAAATTCCTAAGGATATTGTTTATGATCAGGGAGATCAAGTTGCGATGGAATAATTCATAATAATAAAAAAAAATAAGAGCTTGTCTATTCTGACAAGCTCTATTTTTATGATACGTATTTAAAAAGTTTATTTTAATTTTACATTCCTAATATAGAACAATAAAAATATAAACTAAATTTAGAAGTTAATTCTAAAGATACTCTATGCATAAATCTATACTCTTCTTCCTTTTTCTTAGCTTTTCATATATATCGCTATCTCAAAAAATTACAATAAGAAATGCATCTAACAAAGAGCCAATTGAAGATGTATATTTATATACCAAAAACTCTTCAACAAATAGCTCTACCAAAGGAGAAGCAGATTTAACAAATTTCTCAAAGGATGCTATCATCTTTTTTCAACACCCCGCTTTTCAGAATCTTCATCTTGCATATACCGAAATTGCAGCTAATTTGTTTATCGTTGAACTTAATCCTCAACTTTTCAATATTAATGAAGTCACTGTTGCGGCCAATAAATGGGAACAAAATCCTAATGAGGTTCCTATAAACATTGTTCAATTTAATAATAGTACAATTAGAAACTCTGAGGTTTCAACAGCAGCAGATCTACTTAATGAAAGTGGACAAGTATTTAATCAAAAAAGCCAAATGGGCGGTGGAAGTCCAATGATAAGAGGTTTTGCTGCCAATAGAGTTCTTATTGTTCTCGATGGTGTTCGATTAAATAACGCCATTTATAGAAGTGGAAATCTACAAAACCTTCTCAATATAGATCCTAATAGTTTGGAATCAGCCGAGGTTGTTCTTGGTCCAGGCTCTGTAATATATGGAAGTGATGCCATAGGTGGTGTTATGGATTTTCATACCATTAAACCCAAACTTTCTACCGATTCCAATTTTAAATTTCAAATAAATCATAAAACAAAATTTGCATCTGCAGACCACGAAGTTGGACTACACACTAGGTATTTTGTAGGAAATAACAAATGGAGTTATGCTGGTAATATCAGTCAATCGGATTATTCTGATTTGAGAATGGGACGAAATGGTACCAATCAATATGACAGAAATAAATATGTAATTAGAGAAGAAGATAAAGATGTCGTTGTACCTAATTCAGACTCTTACATACAAGAAGGAAGCAAGTTTGATCAAATCAATATTATACAAAAGCTACGATTCAAGGCTTCAGACAATCTTGATTTTCAATATAACTTTCTATTTTCAAATACATCAGATATTCCTAGATACGATCGACTAATTCAATATTCAGGAGATAATCTCAAGTATGCTGAATGGTATTATGGTCCTCAAAGACTTCAGATTCATTCACTAAATATCAAAAATAAAAAATCAAATTCAATATTCGACAGTTATAAATTTATTGCAGCCTACCAAAACTACAAGGAAAGCCGCCACACAAGAAAATTTCAAAATGATGATATTAGTAATCGATTCGAAGATATCGATATTGTCTCAACAAATATCGACTTTAATAAAAAACTAAATAATCAAATTGAACTTTTTTATGGAGCTGAATATATATACAACTATTTAAATTCATCAGCCTATAACAAGAATATAGTAAACTTATCAATCTCTGACCTAGATACTCGTTATCCTGATAATTCCAGATACTCAAGTCTTGCATCTTATGCCAATATAAAATGGAAGCTTAATAATAGATGGACACTTAATAGTGGTTTACGCTATTCTCATATTTGGATAAAATCAAAATTAAACACAGATTTCTACAATTTTCCATTCAATAACTTAAATTTAAATACAGGAGCACTAAACGGTAGCATTGGAGCAACATTACAAACACCTAACAACTACATTGTAAAACTAAATGCAACCACTGGATTTAGAGCACCTAATATTGACGATATTGGAAAAGTTTTTGATTCAGAACCAGGAAAAGTTGTTGTCCCAAACAAAGATTTGAAATCGGAATATGCTTATAATTTTGATTTTAGCTTGAGTAAAAATATAACGCCCGATTTATTTGTAGATATCAACGGATTTTATTCCATTTTAAAAGATGCTATGGTCCGACGTGATTATAGTTTCAATGGCCAATCGACCATGATGTACGATGGGGTTGAGAGTCAAGTGCAAGCTATTGTAAATGATGATAGAGCAACCATTTATGGTTTTAGCCTTAATGCTAAGGCTAAAATGACTTCAAAACTACTATTAGACGCATATTACAATTATTCTAAAGGAGAATATAAAGATGGAAGTCCTGTAAGACATGTACCTCCCGTTTTTGCAACTATGGCTTTAAAATACACTACTGAAAAACTAAAATCGAAACTATCCCTAAATTACAATGGTAAAATAGCCAATAAAGATTTAGCTGACTCGGAACAAGCAAAGGCTTACCTTTATGCAAAAGATGATCAAGGTTTACCCTATTCTCCAAGATGGGTTTCCTTTAACTTAAATAACAGCTACCAATTTAGAGATAAGATTATTTTAGGTTTCAGTGTCGAAAATATCTTCGATATGGCTTACCGTCCCTATTCTTCGGGAATTTCTGCACCAGGTCGAAACTTTATTTTAAGTCTATCATTCGAAATAAAATAATAAATATTTTCTACCTGAGATGTCTATTCATCCACGTTAGATTTTTTTTCCTGATTGTTTTCATCAGATAAAACATCCAATTTTTGGTCCTCTATTGTATCTTCTTCAATTACTGGATTAACTACAAGTGGAATATTATTACCTATTGATGAGTATATTAAACCCCAAGTCATAACTAAACTTGTAGCAATAATAATAAATAGAAGAATTCCCGGATCAAAAGACTCGTTGGTATATTCCTGAGGAATAGCATAATAAAGCAAAACCGTTATTAATCCACGGGGTGCTATCCAAACTTGTGGGAAAATATTAAAACCAATGAAAGCACGAAGAAATAACCAACGTATAGCATAAATACTGACTAAGAGCATTAAACTAACCTCCAAAACCTTAAAATCTAGCAAATTAGAAACAACAATACTCACTCCAAATATAACGAAGAAAAAAGTTCTAACAACAAAGGCAGACTCCATTGTTATGATATGCAACTCTCGTTTTAGAACATCAAACCTCTCCTTATGGAGATATTTTCGGAAACGACCACGGTAAAACAATTCATTATTTTGAGCAATTATACCAAATACTAAAATAATAATTAGTGGCGATAAGTGTAATATTTTTCCTACAGCATAAAGTAAAACTAAAAGTGAAATCAATAAAAACAAATGTGCTCCATCTTTAATAAACTGAAACATGTACAAAAGTAGGTAACTAGCAGCAAAAGCAACAATGCAAGAAACAACGATACTTATCAGAAAACTTAGCATAGGATTCATAAGTACTGAAGTAGACATCGGATCTGGATTCTGAAACTCAATAACATTCAAAACAAAATAGAACAGCATGATTCCTATAATGTCACTAAAAGTACTCTCATAAACATGAAATTCTCTTTTTTCCAAACTCAAATTTCCAACACTGGGAATGATAATAGCACTAGATAATATAGACAAGGGAGTCGCATACAAAACAGATGTGATCCAATCCATATTTGGAATCATATAATAGATAATAGCAGAAGCAACAAGCAAAGATACCACCAATCCTAAGGTGGCAACAATCAAGGATTTAACAATGATATTAATTTTCTCTTTCTTCAACTCTAAGTCAAGTGCAGCCTCCAAAACAATCATAATTAAACCTACGATTCCAAAAATTTCAAGAAGTGGGAAAAAATCGACTTCGGGAACCTTCAACAACTTTAAACCGTATTGAATAAGAACGCCTAAACCAATAAGCATTAGAACCGCTGGAACATTCGTTCTATTAGCTATTTTAGTAAAAAGAAACGAAAGCAAAATGATTAAACAAGCTGCTATAATTAATTGATATGAGTCAAATCCGAACATTGCAATAGATTAAAATTGATTTAATTTCGAAAATAATCAAAATTTGAGATAATCAGCCAACAAAACACACTTTATCATAAATTAAAAAGCTCCGAAAATATTCGAAGCTCAACTGTTCATTTTCCCTTATAACTTTGTTTTTCGTTTGAAGAACAAAATCAAGCCTGTAATAAGTATCCATATTATAGATAAGCCTGCCAAAGGGATAAAAAGAATATAGAATTTCCCAAATATATATTGATAAATTCTACCCGTATGAATCTCAAGACACAAGTTCCACAATGACATTGGAGAGCTCTTAATCTGCTCTGGCATATTTGGAAAATGAATTGTGTCCGTCATATTCCCCACACCTAAATTATAATCAAACACAAATTCACGTCCTTCATCATCTCTTAAATAACCCGCAATTGGATGAGCCGAGATTGGAGGTCCCATTCTTTTAACAGGCATATAGGGTTTCCTTGATATATAATCGAAAATTAATTGTCTTTCTGGAATCCAATAAAACAAACCTGAAAATGAACCAATAAGATATTGCCCAGGTTTAATCACTTCTAACACATTAACGCCCATTATAGAAACTGGAGCTTGAGATACAAATGATAAGGGTGCTGTTTCAAAAAAGTCATCAGAATAATAAATGCCTTCATTAGTTGCTAAAAGAACTCGATCAAGTTCTACATCATAGCATATTCTTCTTAGTTGATCGTACCAAGGGTTTGGGTTATCAAGATGAGTAAAAGGCAATTTGCCAACTTTTGCATTTGCAATACCAATAAGTAATGGTGGACGTAAAAACATGCCAGTTAAAGCTGATAAAATCAAAAATACAATCATCCAATAGCCTAAACGGTTGTGCCATTTCAAATTAAATTTTAGAAATAATGCCTTCGTCTTTACATCTCGTCCTTTCTTTCTTATCCTTTTCATCCATTTAGGATAGATGAAATAAATCATACCCGAAATTGACAGAAGAATAAAAATCAAGCCAATAAAATCCACAAAAAGTTTTCCTGGTAAACCAAAAACTTCACCTGAATGAACTTCCCACAAAGTTTTAAATAAAGATACTTTACCGTCATAATCTGCTTTAGCAAGCAACTTAACTTTCTCAAATCCAAAATCAGTTTGTTTCAGCAAATTCGAACGAGTCAACACATATAAATCACCTTTTATCTCAAGTAAATCTACAACTCGCTTTTCAGAAACTGGTAAATCAATTTGCACCCAAGATTCATTCTTAAACTGGTAGAGACCTAATAAGGTTCCTGCATAAAGCTCTCCTGAACTTGTTTTAAATAATTTCTCAATTTTGCAATTATCAATTCCTTTGGGAAAACCTTGATTAAAGCTCTCGAAACTTTTATAATTATCGTTCGTTTTCCAAACACCAATATTACCATAGATTAAAGCCGTATCCACTACAAGTTGCAAACCAGATTTCACCGCTGCTTTATTCCAATTTTGATATTGATATTCACGACCTAAATAGTCGCGATTAACATTTACCGACGAAAAGGTTTCACGATGATTCATTACTATACCCGAAAGTGAAAATAGCAAAATAAATATGGTAAGAACCAAAGATGGCCACTTATGATACTTCTTAAAAAACCTAGTCCAATTCTTCATCAATAATACAATTTTGAGAGCTAAAACCTAAAGTCTAAAATAAACAAAAACTGCTCAAAAGAGGATGAACCCTTTTTTGAACAGTTTAAGTCATTAACCCAAATATAATCTAACATTAATCTTACTAACAAGATTTTTTTGTCAATCTATTTGATAATCGCCTATCAAATACTTTAAAGAATACGTAGTGGCTAAAAAGCCACTACATATTTGTGATTTAGTTGTAAATTTTTAATTCTTAGTTAAGAAACATTTTCATGTCTTCGTCAACAGTTCCAATTCCTGCAATCCCGAAAGTATCTACTAATACTTTAGCTACATTTGGAGAAAGGAAAGCTGGCAATGTTGGTCCTAAGTGAATGTTCTTAACACCTAAAGAAAGAAGTGCTAACAATACAATTACAGCTTTTTGCTCGTACCATGCAATGTTGTAAGCAATTGGTAATTCATTAATATCATTCAACTCAAATACTTCTTTCAATTTCAATGCAATAACAGCTAATGAGTATGAATCGTTACACTGACCTGCATCTAATACTCTTGGAATTCCTCCGATATCACCTAGCTGTAGTTTATTGTAACGGTATTTAGCACAACCAGCAGTTAAAATAACTGTATCTTTTGGTAAAGCAGCAGCAAATTCAGTATAGTAATCACGACTTTTCATTCTTCCATCGCAACCTGCCATAACAAAGAATTTACGAATAGCACCAGTTTTAACAGCATCAACAACCTTATCAGCCAATTGCATAACTTGGTTATGAGCAAAACCACCTATAATAGTTCCTTTTTCAATTTCAATTGGAGAGGCACATTTTTTAGCCACTTCAATAATTTCAGAGAAATCTTTTATTCCATTTTCATCAGGCTCAATATGCTTGAATCCAGGGAAACCAGAAGCACCTGTTGTATATACTTTATCTTGGTATGTAGATGTTTTTTTAGGAGGAACAATACAGTTTGTAGTGAAAAGAATAGGTCCGTTAAATGTCTCAAATTCTTCGTTTTGTTTCCACCATGCATTTCCGTAGTTACCTACAAAGTGCTTATATTTTTTGAATGCTGGATAATAGTTTGCTGGCAACATTTCTGAGTGAGTGTAAACATCAACACCTGTTCCTTCAGTTTGCTTCAACAATTGCTCCATATCTCTCAAATCGTGACCTGAAATTAGGATACCTGGTTTATCACTTACACCTATATTTACTTCAGTAATTTCTGGATTACCATAAGCTGTTGTGTTAGCTTCATCTAAAATTGCCATAGCAGATACACCATTAGCACCACATTCCATTACTAAAGCTACCAATTCGTCAACAGATAAAGAATCGTCAGTAGTCGCTTCTAAAGCTTTTTGCATAAATGCATACATTTCAGCTTTCTCTAAACCTAGGTTATAAGCATGCTCAACGTAAGCAGCAAAACCTTTCAATCCATAAATAGTCAATTCTCTTAAAGAACGAACATCTTCATTTTCAGTTGATAAAACACCAATTACACGAGCTTTTGCATCAAAATCATTTTCAGCATCAGCAAACCATGTTGCAGAATGATGAAGATTTTCAAATTTAACACCAGCAGCTTCAGCTTGAGTTTTAATCTCTTCACGTAGCTTAAGTCCAGTACGAATAGCTTCAACGAATTTTACTTTATCAAAATTGGCATTAGTAATGGTCATAAATAAACCAGTCATTATAAAGTGGTTCACTTTATCATTTTCAATACCAGCTTCACGAGCCTTAGTACTATAAACCGAAATACCTTTCATTACGTACATCAATAAATCCTGAATATTTGCAACCTCATCGGTTTTTCCACAAACACCCTTTACTGTACATCCAGTTCCTTTTGCTGCCTCTTGACACTGATAACAAAACATAGCCATAATAGTATTTTTTAAAATATTAATTAGAATATTTAATTTACAAAATCGATGGGTTATAACCTATTTATATTTGACGAGTGTTATTCCCTTTCGACACAACAAATATGAGGTAAAAGTTCAATAAAAAGTGTAACGAATGTTACAAAGAGGAAAATTTTCAGATTTTTTTATCTTTTATTCTCTTTATCAGGTAAGAAGTTTCAAATATAATTAAATAGAAGCAATAAATTAGCTTAAAATTCGGGTAAGCATACACATTCTAATTTTACTAACTCGATTTTTTCACTAACTTTGAAAATAGACTAATAATTAAAACGAACCACCAGAAGGTGAAATCAAATTATAATTACGACCTCATGCTTAAAAAAGCTTTACTTCTTCTTGTTGCGACGACTTTATGTTTTTCTGCTTTTTCTAAAGGGAAAAAAGAATTAACCGTTGTATTCTATAATGTAGAAAATCTATTCGATACAATTAATCAACCCGATAAAAGAGATGGTGATTTCACACCACTAGGTAAACTAAACTGGGATACGAAAAGATATAATGATAAAGTTTCAAAACTTAGTTACGTGTTAAGCTCCATAAACAAAGAAGCTTTACCCGCAATTATTGGACTTTGTGAAGTTGAAAACAGAGACGTGATCGAGGATCTTATTGATCATGACAGATTAAAAAAAGGTAAATACAAAATTGTCCATAGTGAGAGTCCTGATAAAAGAGGAATTGATTGCGCTCTTATATATCGAAAAGACGATTTCAAATACCTAAAACACGAAGCAATTAATATTGAATTTCCATGGGATAAAGAATATAAAACTAGAGATATTCTTTATGTACAAGGTTTAGTCGGTAAAAAAGACACTTTAAACATTTTCGTCAATCATTGGCCTTCCCGTCTTGGTGGTCAAGAAAAATCAGAACCAAATCGAATTTATGTTGCCATGCAATTAAGAAAAGCTATTGACAAAATTCAAGCAAAAAATCCATTTGCCAAAATTATCATTATGGGAGATTTTAATGACGAACCAACTGATAACGCAGTCGTTGAAACACTTAATGCTGATAATAATAAAAATACAAGCAACCCAATGGGACTATATAACCTGATGTATGACGTAGAAGCTAATGGCGAAGGGTCATATAATTATAGAGGTGATTGGAATATGCTTGACAATTTAATTGTATCTAATTCACTATTAAGTAAAAACAAAGGCTTTAGAACAGAGCACAATGCAGGAATAATATATCGCAATAAACACATCTGTTATAAAAACAAAGAAGGTATTTACACACCAAGTAGAACTTACGGAGGTCCTAAATACTATGGTGGTTTTAGCGACCATTTTCCTGTTTATTTCAAAATCACAAAATAACTAAGGCTGAGTATTCTCAATTATTTAGTTCGAAAGAACCATTAGAGCATATACATTTCACGTATATGCTCTCTTTTTATTAAATTTGCAGCGACTAAAAAGTAAACATTATCGTATGGACTTTAAAATTGTATCAAAATTTAAACCAACTGGCGACCAACCCGAAGCTATTAAACAACTGACTGAAGGTCTGAATAATGGTAATCCTTTTCAGACGCTTTTAGGTGTTACAGGATCGGGAAAAACCTTTACAATTGCCAATGTAATTAATGAAGTTCAGCGACCAACATTAGTTTTAAGTCATAACAAAACACTTGCAGCCCAATTATACGGTGAGTTTAAAAACTTTTTCCCTGATAATGCTGTTGAATATTTCGTTAGTTATTACGATTATTACCAACCAGAAGCCTATTTACCAACAACGAACACTTATATAGAGAAAGATCTTGCAATTAATGATGAAATAGAAAAATTAAGATTAAGAGCTACCTCTGCACTTCTTTCGGGACGAAAAGATGTCATTATCGTTTCATCCGTTTCCTGTATTTATGGTATTGGTAACCCTGAAGATTTTCATGCCAATGTCTTAGAATTGGTACAAGGTCAACGTATTTCCAGAAATAAACTTCTCCTTTCATTTGTTGATGCTTTATATTCAAGGAATGAGGTCGAATTTGAGAGAGGTAACTTTAGGGTTAAAGGAGATACAATAGATATTTTTCCTGCTTATGCAGACTTTGCCTACCGTATTACCTTTTGGGATGATGAAATTGATGAAATTTACTCCTTCGATCCTCTCAATGGACACAAAATAGAACGCTATGATAGAATTACAATCTACCCAGCTAACCTATTTATTACCAGTAAAGACAAGGTTCAGAATGCCATTAAAATGATTCAAGACGATATGGTTGCCCATGTAGACTACATGAAAAGCATAGGTAAACATCTTGAAGCTAAACGCGTTGAGGACAAAGTGACTTTCGATTTAGAAATGATTAGGGAATTAGGCTATTGCTCTGGTATTGAAAATTATTCTCGATATTTTGATGGTCGGGCTCAAGGCTCACGTCCTTTCTGCTTAATCGACTATTTCCCAGATGATATATTAATGGTTATTGATGAAAGTCACGTTACCCTATCACAGGTGAAAGCGATGTATGGTGGTGACCATTCACGTAAAGTAAACCTTGTGGATTATGGATTCCGCTTACCTTCAGCTCTAGATAACCGACCACTAAAATTTGAGGAATTTGAAGCCTTAAGTTCACAAACAATATATGTAAGTGCAACGCCAACAGATTATGAATTAGAAAAATCAGAAGGTGTCGTTGTGGAACAAATTATTCGACCTACAGGTCTGCTAGATCCACAAATTGATGTTCGTCCAAGCCTGAATCAAATTGATGATTTAGTTGCTGAAATTCACAAACGAAGCGAAATTGACGAACGAGTTTTAGTCACAACTCTAACTAAAAGAATGGCTGAAGAGCTTTCTCAATATTTTGCAGATCTAAATATCCGTTGTCGTTATATTCACTCCGACGTTGACACACTTGATCGTGTAAAAATTATGGAAGATCTCCGCTTAGGTCTCTTTGATGTTTTAATTGGAGTCAACCTTTTACGTGAAGGACTCGATTTACCAGAAGTTTCCCTAGTTGCCATATTGGATGCTGACAAGGAAGGTTTTCTTAGATCGACAAGAGCCTTGGTGCAAACCTCGGGACGTGCTGCCCGTAACATCAATGGTTTAGTTATCATGTATGCTGATAGAATTACTAAATCGATGAAAGAAACCATTGATTCAACCAATTATAGACGAGAAAAACAATTAGCCTATAATTCCAAACACAATATAACACCGACTCAAATAATTAAGGATAAAACCAGTATCATGCAAAATGGTAGTAGTTCGAGTCCTAATGCATACTCTGGTCCAGAAACAGTTGAAATTGCTGCCGATCCTGTAGTACAATACATGAGTAAAGAAGGTCTTGAAAAATCGATAGCTAAAACGAAGAAATCGATGCAAAAATCAGCAAAAGAATTAGATTTCCTACAAGCCGCTCAATTCCGCGATGAAATGTATAAACTTGAGAAACTCTTGAAAGAGAAATCTTAAAAGACGAAACCCTTATATAGCAAAGAGGCCATTGAAAATTAATTCAATAGCCTCAATCTATTTTTTCACAGCTCTAAACGATTAACCTAAGTAAGTCTTAAGTAGTTTAGATCTTGAAGTATGTCTTAAACGTCGAATCGCTTTTTCTTTAATTTGACGAACACGCTCACGTGTTAAACCAAATTTTTCGCCAATCTCTTCAAGAGTCATTTCTTGAATTCCAATACCAAAAAACAGTTTAATAATGTCACTTTCTCTTTCTGTTAAAGTAGCAAGGGCACGATCGATCTCTTTAGTAAGCGATTCGTTCAACAAGCTACGGTCAGCGATTGGTGAGTCATCATTAATCAAAACATCAAGTAAAGAATTATCTTCACCATCAACAAAAGGTGCATCTACTGAAATATGACGTCCCGATACACGAAGCGTATCAGCAACTTTGTCAGCAGGCAATTCCAATTGATCAGCAAGTTCTTCAGGAGATGGTTTTCTCTCGTTCTCTTGCTCAAATTTAGAAAAAGCTTTATTGATTTTATTCAAAGATCCAACTTGGTTCAATGGTAAACGAACAATTCGAGATTGCTCAGCCAATGCTTGCAAAATCGATTGACGAATCCACCATACGGCGTAAGAAATGAATTTAAATCCTCGAGTTTCGTCGAATTTCTCAGCTGCTTTAATCAAACCTAAATTACCCTCGTTAATAAGGTCAGGTAGACTTAAACCTTGATTTTGGTATTGTTTAGCTACAGAAACAACAAAACGTAAATTAGCTCTTGTCAACTTTTCTAAGGCTTTTTGATCACCTTTTTTTATTCGTTGTGCCAATTCAACTTCTTCTTCAACGGTAATAAGATCTTCTTTACCAATCTCTTGTAAATACTTATCAAGAGAAGCACTCTCACGATTGGTAATTGATTTTGTTATCTTTAATTGTCTCATAGTCCCTTTTTCAACCCGAAATATTGTGCAAAATTAGCTCTTTTTAAATTTATAGCCAAAACTGAGCAGTATTATATTCAAGTTATTTATTAATTACAGTTTTACCCCATCACCATTCTGCAAAAAAAAGACAAAATACTAATGCTTTATATTTGAAAACACTCGAAAAAACAGCCTCTCATCTCACTTAAAATCTGATGAATATAACTATATAAAAAACAAGTTTTATAATATTTATAGAGATTCATCTTTCTTTATTGCCACTTAATTCAATGTTCTATCAACTAATTTACACACACATTCCATACTGGAATACATCGAGTACACTTCATTTTCTTTGATATCTTTTGAAATTTTCACCAATAAATTAATATGAACAAACTTAATCATCCGAGCGCGTTCTACTGTATTACGTAAGTTAGCATAAAATGTTTCCTTTTACTAATATATATTTTGTATCCTAGAATCTAAGGAACCTATTATTATCTCTAACCATTAGCTATTATTAGTTTTACTCTGATCAACTTTAACAACTAGATCGACTTAAGAAAATATCAAATATTTTTAACTTTTTCTAATAGTATAAACGTATTTGATTCAGTATTGCTATTTTTGACCTTAATTTAATATTATTAGCTCAATTTTGAACTACAATATTCTCTCAATAATAATTATTAACATATCGTAAAAATGAAAATTTGTTTCTCAAAATACCAAGGCACAGGTAATGACTTTATTCTGATTGACAATAGAGATAAATCATTTCCAGCAGAAAATATTTCTCTAGTAGAAAAGTTATGCGACAGACGATTTGGCATTGGCTGCGATGGACTTATGCTACTTGAAAACGAAGAAGGATTTGATTTTAAAATGCGATATTTTAATTCTGATGGAAAAGAAGGTAGTATGTGTGGTAATGGTGGACGCTGTATTGTTGCTTTCGCCTATAAATTGAATATAATAAAAGATAAAGCTCATTTTATTGCTGTCGATGGGGAACATTTTGCTAATATAAGTTTCGAAGATGAGCAACTCATAGTTAGTCTTCAAATGCAGCATGTTTCTGAAATTGAAAATGGAGAAAATTTCTATTACTTAAACACTGGTTCGCCACATTATACAAAATTTATAGCAAACCACGATAATTTCGACACCTTCACCGAAGGAAAAGCGATTCGATATAACAAACGCTTTAAAGAAGTGGGAACGAATGTTAACTTTATCTCTGGAGACAATAACCATATTCAGGTTAGCACCTATGAACGCGGCGTAGAAGACGAAACCTACTCTTGTGGAACAGGAGTTGTTGCATCAAGTATTTCGGCCAAAATACAATTCAAAACGGAGAGCAATCACTTTTATGTGAAAACGCTAGGTGGCAACTTAGAAGTTTATTTCGATTATAAAAAAGACGATAAATTTGAGAATATCTGGCTAAAAGGACCTGCAACTTTTGTTTTCAATGGTAAACTTGAATTTTAAACTCAATAAAATACACTGTAAAATAGCCTTTAATTCTCAGCGAATTAAAGGCTATTTTTATATTTAGTAAAAAAAATTAATCCCATTTTGTAATCTGATCTTCCCCAGTATAGTTATTTATATAATCTAAAGCATATGCTACAGTATCAACAAAAATATACATTTTTCTAAAAGATTCATTGGCAAATTTTTCTTGATACTGCATATCAAACTGTGCCTTTAATGCCGAATAAAACCCATCAACATCAATAAAGACAATCGCCTTTGAATGGTATCCTAATTGTTTTAAAGTAATTACTTCCATTATTTCCTCAAGCGTTCCAAAACTACCTGGTAAAGCAATAAAAGCATCCGACTTTTCGCGAATAACTTCTTTCCGTTCTTTCATATCTACAGTAACAAGCAACTCATCGGCATAATCAGAAGCAAGTCCTTTCGATTGAATTAACTCAGGAATAACACCTATTACTTTACCTCCTGATTCTTTGGTCGCAAAAGCTGCCGCATGCATTAATCCAACGCTTGTTCCGCCATACACGATGTGATTACCAGAAGTTCCAATTGCTCTTCCCAAATCTTTGGCCACCTCATAATATTTATCGGCTAAATAATCACTTGATGAACAGAAGACACATATATTTTTATTCATAACTATATCTCTTTAAACAAAGAGCCCCTGCGAAAAAATCACAAGGGCCATTATATAAAAACTCAAATTAAGTTCTCTATTACTAAATGCTCATTAAGCATCGATATTGGCATAAGTGGCATTTTGTTCAATAAATTCACGACGAGGTGGAACCTCATCACCCATTAACATAGAGAAAACACGATCTGCTTCCACAGAGTTTTCAATTGTCACTTGGCGTAGTGTTCTCATCTCAGGATTCATTGTTGTTTCCCATAGTTGATCAGCACTCATCTCTCCAAGACCTTTATAACGCTGAATATGCAATGAAGATTCTTTTCCTCCACCCATCTCATCAATAAGTCTTAAACGTTGATCTTCAGTCCAACAATACTGATGATTCTTACCTTTCTTAACTAAATACAAAGGAGGCGTTGCAATATACAAGTAACCTTCTTCAATTACCGATTTCATATAACGGAAGAAGAATGTCATAATTAGTGTTGCAATATGGCTACCATCGACATCGGCATCACACATGATCACAATTTTATGATATCTCAATTTTTCTACATTAGCTGCTTTACTATCCTCATCAGTACCGATAGAAACACCTAAAGCTGTAAAAATATTTTTGATTTCTTCACTTTCGAAGACCTTATGCTGCATCGCTTTTTCCACATTTAAGATCTTACCCTTTAGTGGAAGAATAGCTTGAAATTTTCTATCACGACCTTGCTTAGCAGTACCACCCGCCGAATCACCCTCAACAAGGAATACTTCACAATTAACAGGATCTTTATCAGAACAGTCAGAAAGTTTTCCTGGTAAACCAGAACCACCTAATACCGTTTTACGTTGAACCAATTCTCTTGCCTTACGAGCTGCATGACGAGCTGTTGCGGCCAAAATAACCTTTTGTACTATGGTTTTAGCATCCTTTGGATGTTCTTCCAAGTAATTAGCCAACATGGCACTTACAGCTTTATCAACAGCAAGACTAACTTCTGAGTTACCTAATTTTGTTTTAGTTTGACCCTCGAACTGAGGTTCTGCAACTTTTACTGAAACGACAGCAGTTAAACCTTCACGGAAGTCGTCACCCGAAATATCAAATTTCAGTTTAGATAACATACCCGACTTATCTGCAAAAGATTTAAGTGTTCTAGTTAAACCTCTACGAAAACCAGTTAAGTGAGTTCCACCTTCAATCGTATTGATATTATTTACATACGAGTGTATATTCTCAGAAAATGAAGTGTTGTACTGCAAAGCAATCTCAACAGGAACCTCATTTTTATCAGTTGAAACATTAATGGTATCTTCTATAAGACGTTCACGTGTACCATCTAAATACTGAACAAATTCTTTAAGTCCTTCTTCAGAGTGAAACGATTCACTTCTAAAAGAACCATCCTCTTGAACATCTCTTTTATCAGTAATTGTAAGTGTAATTCCTTTATTAAGGAAAGACAACTCACGTAAACGACCTGCTAAAATATCATACTTATACTCACTTACTATAAATATTGAGTGATCTGGTTTAAACGTAATGTTAGTTCCTGTATGATCCGATTCGCCAATTACTTTTACATCAGCAAGTGGTTTCCCTTTTGAATATTCTTGTAAATAAATTTTTCCATCGCGATGAATCTCTGCTTGCAATAAAATAGATAAAGCATTGACACAAGAAACACCCACACCGTGCAATCCACCAGAAACTTTATATGAATCTTTATCGAATTTACCACCAGCGTGCAAAACAGTCATAACAACCTCTAGTGCTGATTTATTTTCTTTCTCATGAAGTGCAGTTGGGATACCACGTCCATCATCCTTTACTGTAATAGAATTGTCTTCATTAATGAAAACTTCAATATTCTTACAGTAACCACCCATAGCCTCATCGATAGAGTTATCGACAACCTCATAAACCAAGTGATGCAAACCTCTTACATTAACATCACCGATATACATTGAAGGACGCTTACGAACCGCTTCTAAACCTTCTAATACCTGAATACTATTTGCTGAATAGTCGGTATTTCCTTTATTCACATTTTCTAAATCACTCATTTACCAGATCTTTAGTATTATTTTAAAGAAGTCTGAAAAAGAACATTCTTTTTCAAAAAAAAAGAACCTCGTTTACAGATTCTAAACATTCGATGTTTGATCTCAAACTAGATCAGATTACAATAGCGTTAATTATCAAAATTAAAAACAATTAATTTTTCTGTTAATCAACGCATTACATTAATCCGAAATGATTTCTTTTGAGATAAACAAAGATAATAAAAATGATGAATTTGGCTCACTTTATTTCAATAAAAAAACACAGATAAATAGAGTTTTTTATGAAAAATTTATGCGGCATAAAAAAATGGTTCAAGTTTCAATCTCAATAGAGATTTTCAACTCAAACCATTCATAAATGAATCCAAATATTCTGTGTTCAAATCAACTTAAAATAAGAATTGAATTTGAACTTATTTTTACAATTTAGAATACTAATTTCAATCCAAGCATTCCATTAACACCTTGACTTGGATAGCCATACCACAAATAAGATTCAGCATCAAAGATATTATTCACATTTGCATAAACAGATAAAATATCATTCCATTTATATTCTGCTCCCAAACCAAAATCAGCCAACACATCTAAAGTCGCCATATCACCATTTGTCATAACTTTTCTTTCTCCCACAAATAGCAAACGTGCATTAAATAGCCATTGATCATTAAAACGATAATTAGCTTTTGCCTCCATCTCAAAATTTGGCATATTCCAAGCCTCATCTAAGACATCTAACGAATAATGTGTATATTTTGCCAAGGCATAAAGATTAAGCTCTTTATTAACCTGTAAATTCATTTCTCCTGTAAGGCTCAATTTTGATAAGTTATCGTAAACAACACCATATTTGTTAAAATAATTAGTTTGATATGGTAATCCCTCTGGAGAAACAGCTTCATTAGCCATTGAGAAGAAGTATTGATTATCTATACTTGCATATTCTACAGATAACAAAGCGTTCGATTTAGAAGATATTCTCGTTTTTAAACCACCATATACTCTGTAATCGGTACTTGTATTTTCCACATCAAGACCCGAATGTACGAATGGGTTAGAATTTGTTATTGACTGCATCGTATTTAGGTCTAAATTTCCATCTAATCCGGCAAACATATCCAAAACTTGATCAACCAATACAAGATTAAATTTAACATCAGGATAAAGCTTAAATTCAGAATCATTCCCTAAGATACTTTGAGCTTTAACCCCTAGTTTCATATTAAAATTACCTGCGGTTAAATTATACGATGGATTCACAACCCACAGCGTTGAATTCACATCACGATCTTTTGAGTCATCTATGTCAACGCTCCAATACACAAGGTTATTTGATTGGATAAAGTTCAATGAACTTTCTAGAGCCCAAAAACCATCACCAGCTTTTAATTCCGCACTTCCATTGACACCCATATCGATCTCACTCACGTTATATTTATCAGTGAAATATTCCAACTCAACACCAAGTTTATAACTTAAATCCTTAGCATCCCTGTTTAAGGTTTCATAACTCGTCTCAAGTCCCACAAGATTATATCTTTGTTTATCGTAATCAAAAATATTTCTCCCTTGATCATACAAAGAAGATCCATAATAATTAAACGATTTATTTTTAAAGAAAATTCGAGAACTCACCTTTGCGTCTGACAAATAATGATTTCCATAAATCTCTGCTAAAAATTCACTCCAATCAGGATCTACCTTACGCCCATTATCCAATTCTAGTTTTCCATTACTGGAATAGTGTTGTAAATGAAGACCAAAATCCGTTTTCTTAGAGTTCAGGTTATTATATCGATAATCGGCAAATAAAGTTGCGTAATTTCCTGCTGCCAAATCAAAAGAATGTCCATGAGCCTTTTTCAATGGAGCGCTTGTCATTTTAGCCGCTTTAATAGAGCCTGGTTTAAAATCAACATTCAAAGATTTACTTCTTATCGAATAATCAAATTGCTTTTTAAAATTCAACGTATCAACAACATTAGGCATTTCGCCAATACGTTTAGCTTTCTTAATTTTTGGTTTAAAGTTAGTTCTTACGTTGACTTCTTTTTTTAAGTCTCTATCTTCTTGAGCATACCCAAACAAGCACATTACAACAAACACGCCTGTCAGTAAAATTGATTTCGTTTTCATATCTTAGTGTCTCTTCTTTTTTTATTTTGATATTATAATTAACCTAATCTTCAAGCTCGCCAACCATTTCATTCAACATTGATTTGGCATCATTTACAGATAAAGAATCGGCCTTATTGTATTTCTTTTCTTTAAGTTCTTTTTGTTGAATTATCTTTGTTTCTTCTTTATCTAAATCGCTCGCTTTTTTATCCTTATCATCCTGTATTGGTTTCAGCTTTACCATAGCAGCCTCAATAATTCCATCGTCCTTTATCGCATAATTATCGATAACACTTTTCAAGGTATAACGAGCTTGGAACAAATCTTTTTTAGCCACAAAAATATCCGAAAGTAGAATAAAACTTTTCCCTAGCCAATAATGGTGAGGCGAATTCATATCAATAAATTCATTCACAAGCTTCTCAGCTTCAACAATATTATGAGCTCTATAAAACAAGTCTGCTAATAAAAATCGAGATTCAGCACCTTCAACAGATTGAACTTCATTAGCTAATTTTACTAAATCGTTTTTAGCCAATTCATCATTGCCAATAGCTAAGTATGCTTTAGCTCGCTTATACAATATTTCTTTTTTACCCTGCTCACCCGTTTCTGGAGATAGTAATAGATCATGCGACTCTGCTATCAGATCAGAATAATTTTTCAACTCATAATAACATCTAAACAGACCCCAATTAGCTATTAGTTTATTTTCATTAATTGTAGCCTTTTGTTTAAGCAGTTGAAAATAGCCCTTGGCTTTTGAATATTCCTCATTCTTATAGTAAATTTGAGAGACGCCCAATAAAGCTTTTTCTGTAAACAGATTATCTTCTGTTTCTAAAACAATCGTAAAAGCATTTAAGGCTTTAGTATAATTTTCTCGATTAAAAGCCGATTCACCTTGATAATAAGCCGCATTTATTCGAAACATACCATTAGGATAGTCTATAAGATATTCCGCAAAGGCTTTTGTCGATTTTTCATTCTGACCATCCATATATAAGCGCTCTGCCGACAAATAAACTAAAGAATCCTTCTCGGAAGACTTAACAGCATTACCCTTTCCCAATGATTCTGCAAAGGCAAAATAAGTCTGAACATTATTCATATCGATGTAGACATTCTTCAGTCCCATTAAAGCACTTTTCGATTCGCTACTATTGGGATAATCCAAAATAACCAATTTATAATTCCTTATGGATTCTGGATAAGTCTTCCTATTATAATTGAGTTGACCTATTTGTAGTAGCGTTTTAGCCGTATATTCGCTCTGTGGATATTCTAGAATTAAACTGTTATAAATAGACAAAGCTTCGTTCTCATCCCCTTTTTTAATTTTAGCTTTTGCTAATTCAAACAAGGCATCATCTTTATAGTCTGATTTTTTGAATTTCTGGGAGAAATCCTTTAAAAGAGTAATTTTCATATCCACTTGCCCCAACAAACCTTTCGATAAAGCATTTTGATACACAGCATAGTCTGTAGACCAGTTATCAGCAACAATTGCTTTAGAATAATACTCTGAAGCCTTCTCGTAATTTCTTTCTAGAAAATAACAATCACCAATTCTATTCTGAACATCAGTCAAATATTCGGAAGTCTCACCATCCATTAATTGTTCATACTTACGAAACCATTTTATCGCTTTAGAGTAAGAATCCAATTCAAACTCGCAATATCCTAAATTGTAATAGGCATTATTAAAATACTTAGAATTACCAACACCTGGTGTTTGAATAAATTCTTGATAATTCTTAATGGCTACAATAAAATTTTCTGTTCTATAATAAGTTTCAGCCTTCCAATACAAACAATCGGCAGCTATATCTCTGTCGTATATTTTATAAACTAACGACTTATTTAAATATTGAAGAGACTGTTCATAATTTGACTTTTTGAACAATTCTAAAGCATAAAAATAGGCAACACGTTGATATGCTTCTTCTATACGTGGAGATTTTTTAAGAATTTTATCCATCGACACTAAAGCCTGCTCATAACTCTTTGTGCTCATATATACACTTACTAAAAAATCATAAGCCTCATCATTTTCGTCCGAATTAGGATAAAGAGTCAAGTAATCATCGAACGCACTAATTGTTTCGTTCACATCAGCTATAGATAACTCATAACTTATCTTGGCAAAGTTAAATAGCGCACTTTTCTTTAATAATTCATCAGCATCAACTTCAGCAGCCTTTTTAAAAGCCGCCTTTGCTTTTCCTTTATCATTTAATTTCAAAAAGCAGTCAGCTAAATTGTAATTTGATATCTGAAAAATAGCATCACCTTTATCTTTTATTTTAGAAAATAACAGACTCGCATTCTTATAATCTTTTTGCTTATAATATGAGACTGCTAAAGCAAAAATCTCCTCTCTATTCAAATCGGCTTCATAGCTATTTAAATATAAAATAGCATTCGAATAATCTTTTTGATTATAATAAGCTAAACCAATCATTTTAGAAATTTCAGCAACTCTTTCAACACCTTTTTTCTCGAGAAGTTTAGGCGCATAACCAAGCAATTTATCGTATTTCTCTTGCAGAAAATATATTTGAGTAATATAATATGGAATCAATGGTGAATATTTATCATCATCAGCAAGTTTTTCAAAAGCATTTAATGCGGTTTGATAATTTCCAACTTCGTAAGC
The DNA here is from genome assembly GCF_009669305.1 of Ancylomarina sp. 16SWW S1-10-2. Lineage (GTDB taxonomy): Bacteria > Bacteroidota > Bacteroidia > Bacteroidales > Marinifilaceae > Ancylomarina. The sequence continues at coordinate 75,605 of NZ_SADB01000010.1, read as the reverse complement.
GATATGCGCATAATAATAATTGGCAGGCAACTGATATTCTCCTTTTTTATCGATAAGATCAAAAAAATATTTTACCGCTTGATCTAGATCTTTGGTCTTAAAATAGGAATAGCCCTTTATAAACAAATACTCATCCTCATTTTCCTGACCAACCTGATAAGCATCTGTTCTATCCAACCATCCTATTGCTTTCTCGTACTTTCCTTGTTTGTACTGTTGTCTTGCTAATTGAAAATACGCCTCATTAACATGTGTATTCCCTGGATACCTATCCAAAAAATGCAACATTTTTTTCTCAGCCTCTGGTCGAGAAAGTTCGATAGCACAATAAGCCAAATAGAATTCTGCCTCTATTTTTCTATCCGAAAATTCTTTTTCGTTTTCCGACACAATCTGGAAACAATATCTAGCACCACCAAAGTCTTTACGTTTAAACAAATCATGTCCTTTTGTCCAATTATCAGAGTACCCTTGTGCGTTCACATTATTTTGAGCCTGTGAACTTTTAAATGGGTAACTTAATACGAATATAAATATGATGGAAAGTATAAATCGAAGGCGCATATTGTCAAATATAATATGAGATTGAAATTAACATTTTAAAAATGTGCTTAAAGATACTAAACTGATAGCAGCTCTAATAAAAAAACATGGTTTTAACGCAAAATATTATCCTCATTAAAAGAACGTCATAAAATAGCATAAATTGCTCAATTATGAATAATTGTTTTGAGATTTAGATAAATTTTAAAGGAAGGAAAGATCATGCGAAATAATTTTTTAGATTTGTAAGATAGAGGCTCTAATGTTGCACTAAAGTCCAATCACAGCATAATAACAAAATAACAATGACTGAAACGCCTATCATAAAACTAAACAATGCTATTATTCGACAATCTGATAATATCATTTTAAAGGATGTAGATCTTGAAATTGAAAAAGGGGAATTCGTCTATCTTATTGGCCGAGTTGGTAGTGGGAAAAGTAGCTTACTAAAAACCTTATATGCTGAACTACCTTTAAAAGATGGATCTGGCAATGTTGCAGGTTATTATCTTCCTCTAATAAAGAACAAACAGGTTCCCTTTTTAAGAAGGAAAATTGGCATCATCTTTCAGGATTTTCAATTACTTACCGATAGAAATGTTGAAAACAATTTACTCTTCGTTCTAAAAGCGACGGGATGGAAAAATTCTAATGATATAAAATCTCGTATATCTGAAGTTTTAGAAAAGGTGAATATGAACAATAAGGGTTATAAAATGCCTCATGAACTTTCTGGAGGAGAACAACAGCGTATTGTAATCGCCAGAGCACTTTTAAATTCTCCTGATATTATTTTAGCCGATGAGCCAACAGGGAATTTAGATCCTGAAACGTCTGATGATCTTGTTAGATTACTTCACGATATCAGCAAAAGTGGCAAAACGATTATAATGGCTACACACCAGCACGATTTATTGGCTAAATTTCCTGCTCGAGTAATTGAATGTAAAGACGGACAAGTTATCGAAATTTCCAAAAACACAGCAGAAACTGTTATAGACTTTACCGAATCAGAATCTATTGATTAACGAAAAACCATACAACAAAAAACTACAAGAGATTAGAACGAAACAATCTCTCATATTCCCTATTGCTTTTGTTTTTATAATGTGGGGCGTAAAACTGTTTGAATGGGGGCTTGACATCAATTTACATCAAGGAGGTGTTTTTCCTTTGCAAATAAAAGGTTTGCTTGGCATTATTACTTCACCATTTATACATAGCGATTTCGAACACCTTATAGCTAACACAATTCCCATATTTGCTTTAAGCTGGGGAATCTTCTATTTCTACAGACAGCTAGCTTTTCAAATTGTTTTGTATTGCTTATTTACCACAAATATCTTGTTGTGGCTTGGTGGTCGCGAAGCATGGCACATTGGAGCTAGTGGCTTGGTTTACGCCTTTGCCTCCTTTTTATTCTTCTCTGGTCTTTTCAGAAACTATTATAAGTTAATAGCTATATCTTTTGTCGTCGCCTTTTTATATGGTGGACTATTTTGGGGTGTATTCCCTGTTGTCAAATATGTATCCTGGGAAGGTCATTTATTTGGAGCTTGTTCAGGCCTAATTTATGCAATTGCTTTTAGAAAAGAAGGACCACAAAAACCTCAAGTCATTTGGGAAGAAGATGATGACGAAATCCCCGAAGAAATTTGGAATCATAAAAATGAAAACGAATCTTAGATTCCAATTAAATACAGACTACAAACAAAGATTATTCTTAAAATGAATAAAAGCAAATACGTCCACAGTTCTCTTTTATTTTTTGAGTCTATTAAATACTCAATTTCTATCCCCAGAAACAAGAATGCTTATCAGACTCAACAATTTCGATAAAAGAATGAATGTTTGAAACCGATGAATTGGGTTCATACAGCTCCCAATTACCATTGGCTCTCATCCAATATATTTTCCATATTTGTTGTGTTTTCACATATTTACAACGAGCAAATGGATATTCTCTTTTTTTTGATTCATCATCCCATTGTGGTCGAATCTCGAAAAGAATAACTTCATTATTTTTAAAGGAATAGCCCAAATCAATCTCATCTCTTATTTCAACGGGAGGTCTCTTGGCTTGAATATAGTCCGCTATCGTTTTTTCATTAACATTAAGAATACGCATACCTTTATAATTATTTTAAAATTTACAATTCTTCTCAATCTAATCCATTATCCCCATCTTCTTCATAAGGAATGAAGCGTTTAATTTTTGACTAATACCATTCTTCAACTTATAATCAAATATTAATTGATCGTTTTCAAGTTCAACCTCAAAACATTTATTGTTGACACACTTAGGGTATTTATTTTCCAATTCGCCAATCAACAAGTCGTGTGTCGCAATCATAACAACAGCATTTAAACTAATCAGTTTTTCTAATAAACCTAAAGAGCCCAACTGTTTATCTTTCGTATTCGTTCCTCTTAATATCTCATCTAAAACGACGAAGGTTTTAGGTTGATTTTCAACATGATCAATAACCTCCTTAATACGTAAAAGTTCTGCATAAAAATACGATTCATTATTTGAGAGCGAGTCTTGAATCTTAATACTCGACATAATTTCACATGGCGTAAATTCAAAATGCTTTGCACATACAGGCGATCCATTCATCGCCAAAATTAAATTCGTTGTTACTGTACGCAAATAAGTACTTTTCCCAGCCATATTAGCACCTGTAACGATATTTACACAGGGCATTCCACCAAAATCAACAGAATTATTTACTCTAACTGAAGTTGACAAAAGAGGATGTCCCATATCTTGAGCTTTAATCTTAAAATCTGATTCTAAAACTTCTGGATAAGACACATAAGATTTGTTATTGAAGGCAAAAACAGCAAAAGACATCAATGGCTCCATATTAGACAAAAAGGAGAACCAATTGGGAATAAACTGCTTATGCTTCTCCTTCCATTTATTTAATTGAAACAGGATTTGAACATCGAATAAAAATAAGGCGTTTAATGGTATTGCAACCAGCCAATTAAATCTCAAATCAAATAGATTTAACAAACGAGAAAATAATTTTAACACTTGACTAGCTTTCATTTCTTGCGAAATAAGCTGCTCTTTAAAATCAGATAAATAAGCCGACTCAAAACGCTCATCCTCTGTTAATTTAACTAAAAATGCATATTTTTTTAAAACTGATGATGATTTCCCTAAATGTGAGTGTGCGCTATTTATTAGTTTTTTATTTGATCCTACAATAAGCATATTCATAAAAATAGGAATCAACAATGAGTTGAGCGTAAAAGGACCAAACACTATAGCAACTAGCCATAAAAAACTAATTACTGGAGAAATAATAGATGCAATTTTAAGAAAGCTTAATTGACTTACTGGTTCATCTAACCAAGCTTGTAAATTCACCAATTCATCGCCATTTTCAGAAATAAGCATAGCTCGTGCTTGAAAATTTTGTACAAAATCATTCTTCTCAGATAACTCCTTAATAGCAGATTGTTTTTTCTTTATAATTTCACCATTCAATTCGGATTGACAAAGAAATTTAGCAAATGTATCCCTACCAAGTTTTGTGAAACAGCGATTTAAATATTGAAAGAGAGAACCTTTCCCAAAAAGATCAAAATCATCTGCCAAGTGAGGATTTAAAATTTTGTATCCGTCTCCAGGATATCGATCATCAAAATCATGCTTTAAACATCTCAACTCCCCTATATTCAAGGCTAATTTATTCTCAAGAATTTTAAGTTTAGCAACGAGAGTCAAATCAAGCTTAACAACAAAAAGAAAAGTTAAAAAACCAACAAGAGAAGAACCTAAAAATATAACAATTGGCTTATGAAAAATAAATAAAGCTAAAAAAGCAATAAACATGACGAATGTTAGCAAACGTGCGACTGACAAATAAGTAATGCGTTTTTTATTTTTATTTATCTGGATATTAAGATTCGTTACATTATTTGAGTAGTAACTAATACAAGATGAGTTGTGCATTTATATAAATTAGAAATAATTGATTCAATTTTTGTTCAAATTTATAAATTTCAATAGTAGATACAACATAAAAAGAGAGAAGAGATATACGAATGATACCTCTTCCCTCTTATATTAATTATTTCTTTTATATCAACCCAATATAAATTGAATTAAGAACTTTAAAATATTAATCTTAATCCGACTACTCCCATATTACCAGCCTCGATAAATACACCCCAATGTCTACAAAAGTCATAGGAAGAACCAAGACACCATATCGTATCAAATGACTCGATATTATTATCTAAATCAACACCAATAGTACCACCAGCATATAAATCAAATCTAGAATCCTCAACAAGCAATGGTAAAATATGGAAATTAGCCCTTAAACCCATGAAAATATCTCTATCTCCCTCGTAACTACCATCTTTCAAAAATGCTTTTCCTTGCATTCCCAATGAAACAAGCTTATTTAAACGATAAGTATAACTCGCCTGAAATCCTAAGCCTGTCCATTTTTCATAGGTTGAAACTCCCACAGACAAAACATGAGTCGGATCTTTATACTTATAACCATCACCAACATTTAAAGAATCCAGAATACGAGTCGAATCTACTTCCGTTTCTTTCTTGGCAGACTCATCATCTAACATTCTATTTTTTTTCTCTTCATAAAACAACCTCATCTTCTCTAAAAGAGCTTTTACATTTGCATCAAGAACATTCACTTTTTCCGTCAACCTGTTGATGTCAGTCTTAAGATTTTCTACAGATTTCGACTGCTCTTCTTTTACCACATACTCATTAAATTGTGTATTGAAATCTGCTTGAGATCCTTTCGGAACAAAAGCTTGATAGGTTTTTCCCATCTGCAATGTTGAAGCATTTGTTTTTATAGAATTCACCTTCTTCTGTCCTATACTAGCTTGTCCCAAACCTCCTGCTTTTTGAGATTCAACAGAATGTGACGTTTCCTTCAAATTCTTTCCATTCGAATTCTTCTCATCTACTCCATTTTGCACTGCAACTCCTATTTTTTGAGATCCAACAAGAGGTGTTTTTTCATTCAAACCAGTTTTATTAACCTTCTTAACAGTATCCATTTGAACATCTGTTTGGGACAAAGAACTTTCTACTGAAGTCTCTTTTGTTGATTCATTACCCGAACATTGTCTAAATAACAGTATAAACACCAGAACGACAATTATACTAAACAATACATACATCGAAGTTTTTAAAATACTTTCTTTCATAATATTTGTGTATAGGCATTAACTCCTTAACGGAGACAATCAATTAAATTTAACCTACGTATATTTGTAAAAACATTATAGGCAGTAGGATTGAGCCATTCAAAATTCTGCAAACAAATTCATTATCAACTCTATTAGTACTACTAAGATAGTGAATATATGATTATTATATAATTTTATTTTGTATCATAAATAAAAAAAGAGATGCTCTAACGAACATCTCTTACTAAGATTAAAAGTAAAATAACTTTCTATTTCTTATAATATTTCATCGCTTCAGGTAAAAAAGCTTGAATATTCTTCACCCTTGTAGCATCAGCTGGGTGGGTTGATAAAAACTCAGGTGGTTTTTGTCCACCACTCTCTCCCATACGTTTCCAGAAATCAACAGCTGCTGCAGGATTATAACCTGCCATAGCCATAAAAACCAAACCCATTTTATCAGCTTCATTTTCGTGCGATCTCGAAAAAGGTAATGTGACGAGAATATTAGATCCAGCACCGAATGCAGTCATCCATACTTGCTGCGTTTCAGCCGGTTTCTCATTTAACAATACACCCAATCCAGTTCCCAATGCCTGAATCCCCAATTGCTGACTCATTCTCTCGTTACCATGTCGAGCAATAGCATGCGCAATTTCATGTCCCATAACAACAGCCAAACCTTCTTCGGTTTGTGTAAATGGGAGAATTCCCGTATAAAAAACAACCTTACCACCTGGCATACACCAAGCATTAGGTGTGTCGTCGTCAACCAAATTAAATTCCCATGCAAAATCAGCCACACGATCAGCCATACCATGCTCCTTCATAAAAATTTCGACAGCATTAGCTATGCGTTTTCCTACTCGCTTAACCATATCAGATTGTTCTTTATTACTAGAAAGCTTACTCTCCTTTAAAAAACTATCATACTGGGTTAAACTTGTTGCTATCATTTGGCTCTCGGGAAACAAGCTCATTTGTTTGCGTCCCGTAATTGGCACTGTAGCACATGCAGTTAGAAATGCAATTAAGCACAAGAATAAAAATTTCTTCATCACTATATTTTTCTTAAATTTATTTGACATCAATACGTTTTATAATTTCATTAATATTTGATGTAGGCAAGAAACAAGCCTTATCCTTACAAAGATAAAAACTTGTTATTTCATTACTAAATCTATTTTTCAATAGAGGTAAATCACTTTCATGTTCACTACCTAAAACTAAGACGTTAGGATAGAAAGAAGTATTAAAATCTCTTTGAAACTTTTTTGCATTCTTACCAGATATAACCAATTCATAGGGTGATTCAATTTGTTTCAACATTAAATTTGCCCATTTTCCATGATAAGATAAGTATTTTAAGGTCTGTTCCTTCATATTTGATAACATCTGCTCAGATATTCCAATATATGCCTGTTTTCCTAGTATATTTCCTAGCAAATAAAGCGATTCTGCCATTGATGCATTTGAAGAAGGAATCACATTATCCATAACCTCCATTTTTCTTGCTACAAGTTCAGCATCTTTTATCGATGTATAAAAAAACATTCCTGATTTATCATCATAAAAGTTTTCAATCACATAAGCAGTCATAGCATCTGCTCTTTGCAACCACGTTTCGTCGAAACTAACTTGATATAAAGCTATAAATGCTTCAATTGTGAAACTATAATCATCGAGAAAAGCATTTATTCTAGAATCCCCATTTTTGAATGTTCGAAACAATTGAACTCCAGACTTACTCATTCGCTCATTAATAAAGTCAGCAATTTGAATGGCCTTTTCTAAATAGGCGTCGTCACCAATGGCTTTATAGGAATCTATATATCCTTTTATTAGAAGAGCATTCCACGAAGTCAAAAACTTATCATCCAAACCTGGACTTATTCTCTCAGCTCTAGCAACAAGAAGCTTATCCTTAGATTCTTTAATTGAGTTATCAAACACCGCTTCAGTCATCTGATATTTTTTCAACAAATCTAATTTATCTTTCTTGATATGAAGAATGTTTCCCTCTTCCCAATTAGCCGATTCTAAAACTTCAAAATATTCTGAAAACATAGATGATTTATCTCCAAGAACATGATCAACCTCTTCCTTTTCCCAAACGTAAAATTTACCTTCTACGCCTTCGCTATCAGCATCAAGAGCTGAATTAAATCCGCCTTCGGTTTGTGCGAGTTCTCGCTCAATAAAACCAATCGTTTCTTGAATCACTCTTTTATAAAGCGGTTTCTTCGTCAATCGGTAAGCCTTGGCATACAAACTCAAGAGCTGTGCATTATCGTACAGCATTTTCTCGAAGTGTGGCACTTTCCAATATTTATCTACCGAATAACGAGAAAAGCCACCTCCTATTTGATCATAAATACCTCCTTCAGCCATCTTATCCAAACTCAGAGTTAGATGATCTAAAACCTCAGCGTCTTTGCTATAAAAATAATAGTTCAACAAAAACTCTAATGAAATTGGGATAGGAAATTTTGGTGCACGATTCTCACCACCGTAATCTTTATCGAAACTTGACTTCCAAGCATTCACAGTTCGATCCAGATCTTTCATAGAATAAGAACTATTATTCACTTTCTCTTCAATCAAACCAGTAGCTCTTACGTCTTCTGAAATTTGCTCAGCCGATTTCAAGACTTTATCCTTTTCTGTAATATAAGTCTTACTAATAGCCTTCAAAACTTGTACCCAATCATTCGAAGGAAAATAGGTGCCACCATAAAAAGGTTGACCATCTGGTAAAGCAAAGCAATTTAGAGGCCAACCACCACGTCCCGTAATCAATTGCACAGCATCCATATAAACCTGATCAATATCAGGACGTTCTTCTCGATCAACCTTCACACAAACAAAGAGTTCATTCATTAGCTTAGCAATCTCTTCATTTTCAAAACTCTCATGCTCCATTACATGGCACCAATGACAAGCGGAATAACCTATTGATATTAAAAGTGGCTTATCTTCAGCTTTGGCTTTTGCTAAAGCCTTATCGCCCCACGGATACCAATTTACGGGATTATGTGCGTGCTGCAACAGATATGGTGATGTTTCATTTATAAGCGAATTCGTATGTTTTTCTTTCATTCCTTTATTTTGAATTTGCGCCCCTGCAGAATTCACAGTTATTACTACTAAAAACGCAATAGCTAGTATCACAAAGGCATATTTAATTTTCATAGATATAAATATACTCTTTATTTTTATTTAATTTAAATAAGAAGAAAATTGGACATTTTGTGAATAAGATAGAGCTAAGCAGAAAAGATTAAAAGATGTACTTCAATAGAACTTATAAAAAAATAGGAATACCTACTAATTAGAAACTCACAGAGCATTACAAATCAAACAGTAGCTTCAGAAAACAAATAACTATTATACCCTTTAAAACATGTAAGGTCTAGAAAGAAAATCCCCGTAAATAAAACTTACGAGTAATTAACTCATAATCAATAGATTTAAAATAGATTAAGCTCTATATATTATTGATTTATAAACATTGAAAGATTAAAAAACCTCTTGTTTGTTCACGTATTTAATAATCATTAGCTTCAATTTATTTGAGTCTATGGGTTTCGACATATAGTCATGGCAACCAGCTGCAATTGCTTTTTCTTTATCGCCATTAAGAGCAAAAGCCGTTTGTGCAATTATAATAACATCTTTATTAAACTTACGTATTTCTCTGGTGGCTTCATAACCGTCCATTTCTGGCAACTGAATATCCATTAAAACCAAATTGATGTCGGGATTATTCCGACAAGCTTCCACCGCCTCCGTTCCAGTTCTCACACTAATAATTTCTTTTCCGAATTTGTGAGCAGTAATAGAAATAAGCTTTTCTGATATTTCATCGTCCTCAACAATTAATATTTTCAAGTTGTTAATCGAGCTCTCTACCACAGGAGATAAAACTTCATTTTTTGCACAATTTTCTTTTATTACTTCGCTTTTATACGGCAAGTTAAAATAAAAAGTACTTCCTTTTCCTAATTCTGATTTTACCCAAATTTTTCCGCCAAGCATTTCAGCATAAGCTTTTGATATTGCAAGTCCTAAGCCTGAACCGTCAAAAGCCCTTCGATTCCCAATATCAGCCTGTTCAAAACGATTAAAAATTGCATGGATACGGTCTTTAGGAACACCTATTCCTGTATCTGTTACAAAAAACTCAATAAAATTATTTTTTAAGGCATAGCCAAAAGTGATTGAGCCTACTTTAGTGTATTTAATTGCATTTTTAACTAGGTTTGTTAATATACCATGGAGCTTATCTCCATCTGTAATTATGCTTACCTGATTAGGTAACATTGGAGGTTCTAAAGATAAAGTCAATCCTTCCTGTTCTGCTTCGGAAGAATGAAAATTATAAATTTCATTCATAACGCTCTCTATAGAAACCATTGTATTTGAAATGTGTACTTCTCCAGCCTCAATTCTTGAAAGATCAATAATATCATTAATTGTATTGAGTAACCGCTCACTACTTTTGTTAATAATATCTGAGTATAAACTAATTTCAGAACGGCTTAAATTAGGATTATTTAGTAGATCTATAAATCCACGAATACCATTCATTGGGGTACGTATTTCGTGGCTCATATTAGCGAGAAATGCACTCTTAAGCCGATCACTTTCCAACGCTTTATCAAGTGCCTTCTGCAACTCTTTTTCATTGGTTTTTCGTTCAGTAATATCAACACCAACAACAGTAACTATTCCATTTTCATCTGCTTTTGTACTTTGCCATCCCAACCATTTATACGAACCATCTTTACAGAAATAACGATTTTCAAAGAAAGCCTCTTTCTTATCCCCTAGCTCTTTTGAAATTTTATCCAATGTTCGTTGCTTATCATCGGGATGAATAAATTCAACAAATGACTTCGATATAAATTCTTCTATAGAATAACCCAGTAATCGTATCACAGCCTGGCTTGCTTCAATAAAAAAACTCGTATTTAAATGTCTTTTAGCAATAATACTAGGTGATATATTAAAAGTGTTTTGTAAATTTTCTTCACTTCTGCGAAGAGATATCTCTGCTCGTTTCCGTTCTGTTATATCTTCTACAAATGCTGTACTAAACCTAATGTTGCCACTAGCATCTGCAATAGGAATAGCATATAAAGCGACATCAACATCCTCACCATTTTTACGAATATATTTTTTCTCGATGAAAAAACCTGTCGTATCCAAAGAAAACATATCCTGAAAGAGCTTTTTGTTTTTGGGACGGTAATTTGGATGTGTCACATCATAAAAAGAAACTCCCACAAGTTCTTCTGCGCTATAACCCACCATTTTTTCATATGCCGAATTTGTTGTGATGAAATTACCTAAGAGATCAACAGTACATATTCCAATGGGCGATGAATTAATGATTAGATTCAATTTTTCTTCGTTTGCCATTAAGGCTTCTTCAGCTTGCCTTTTAAGAATTGCAATTGAGGCCTGTTTTAGAAATGCCTCTATTAATTGTTTATTCTTAAGCTCAACTATTTCTTCTTTTAAAAATAGAACAACACTTCCAAAAAATTCATTCTTGTTTACTAAATCAATGACGTATATCTCCTTTACTCCTGCAAGCTTTTCTATTGATTTACAAATAAGTTTCGGTATCGTTTTAACCAATAATCCATAAAGACCTTTTTCATAAAGATGCAATTTTCCATCTTTACAATGTATATCTGGATCCTCAGCCTCAATCTTCATTCCTATCGGATTTTTTCCCACTTTATTACTTATGATCTTAAGTAATTTATCTGCTCCTAATATTGAATGAACCGTAGAAAAGCCGGTTTTTGAATCAACAGAATTAACGACAATATATGAGCCTTTACCGGCAAATTCTTTAACCTTCTCTCCAACAAAATCATAAATATTACTGTCTAGTGGAAATTCCACAAACTGCATGGCTGTTTTCGTTAAAAAATCAATATCCTTTTGATGTTTTCTTTCTTTTTCTTCTGACTGTTCCCGTTCTGTAATATCCAGAACTCCGGCAATTGAACCGTCAAAATTACCGTCCTTATCAAATATTGGTGCGGTCTCTAATTCAGTAAAAATTCTCTTACCATTCTTGCAAATAAATTCAAAATGATGTTGTTCTTTTATTCCAATTTGGCATCGCTCTAAATTTTCATTGGCGATCTTAACTACTGCCTCATCCATAAAATCAAAAAGTGATCGCCCATACATTTCTTCGTAAGAATACCCCAACATTCGGGACAAACGTGGATTGACAAAAGTGGTTACATTATTTTTGTCGATAACCCAAATCCCTTCTTGTGACCGATTAACTAATTCACGGTATTTTTTTTCACTGTTAAGCAAATCATTTTCTGTCTGCTTCCCTTCGGTAATATCCGATGATACAATCATGATATAATCGAGTTCTCCCTTATCCTTATAAATTGGTGTTATTGTTGAATGATACCACAAACGATTACCTTCAACATCATGCATTGGAGCATCCAATGTTATTATTTCACCTGTTTCTTTGACCTTACGCAAATTCTCGCATACAATATTTTTTGTCGAATCAGAATAAAAAGATAAAGGGTATTGTTTACCATAAAATGCAGTGATATCATCAATTTTAAGTTGATTAATTCCAGCACTGCTCATATATTGCAGATTAAAATCCAGATCAAGTATTGTAGTACATAAGGGTGATGCCTCAAGCCAAATTTGACTTTTAAGTTCAGCTTTCTCTAATCCAGACACCTTAGCTTCTAATTGATTGATTTTAATTAGTAGCTGCTCTTTTGTCATGATATCTTTATTCATCATACGATTTCCCCTCAAAAAATATTTAGCAAACAATATACAAATTTATACAGACCAATTTCAGATCATCACAATTCTTTTAAGTAGCATAGTATTTATAGGGTAAAATATAAACTGCCATTTATAACTCTAATATTAGCTTTACAAAAGCATAAATACACGAAAACAGTTCATAACGACTAAATAGATTCCACTGATAATAAGCGTATTGGTGAAAATTCACAAAACCCATTGTATCTAAAAACAGGACCAAATTCAGTTCATAAATCTGACTTATACTTTTTTCCAAATTAAATTAAGGTCAAAATTAATCATGAGCTATTTAAAGAACACATATAACTTCATACCATTCTGTAAGTCGAGAGTTCAACTTTCTTCATTAATAAAGGTATAGACTAAAATTTATTTAATATGATTATAAATTACAAAACCAGTTTTAACAATACTTCCATGATTCTAAAAAAAAAGTAATATTTGTATATTAAAAAAACATAACGAAACTCAATAGATATGAGCATTAAAGGAACAGAAACAGAAAAAAATCTTCTAAAATCTTTTGCTGGAGAATCTCAAGCAAGAAGTCGCTACACTTATTTTGCTAAGCAAGCAAAAAAAGAAGGTTACGAGCAAATTGCAGCTTTATTCTTAGAAACTGCTGAACAAGAAATGCAACATGCTAAGCGCTTCTTTAAATTTTTAGAAGGTGGTGAAGTTGAAATAACAGCTACTTATCCTGCTGGATCAATTGCTACTACAATTGAGAACCTAAAGGCAGCAGCTATGGGCGAGAACGAAGAATATACTGATTTATATCCAGAATTTGCAAGAATAGCAGCTGAAGAAGGATTTAAAGAAGTTGCTTCTGCATTTAAAACAATTGCAAAAGTTGAAGAACAACACGAAAAAAGATACTTAAAACTGTTAAAAAATATTGAAGACGGAAAAGTATTCGAAAAAGACGGAAAAGTTGCCTGGTACTGCAGAAATTGTGGTTATGTACATTATGGTACAAAAGCTCCAAAAAACTGTCCTGCTTGTCAACATCCTCAAGCTTACTTTGAAGAAAAAAGTGAAAACTATTAGAAATAAAGAGCTGCAAATTATTCTATTTGCAGCTCTTTTTTTTATTCCTCATTCAATAAATCTGGACGTAATTGCTTCGTTCTTTCATAGGCCTGATCCTCTAGCCAGATTTCAATTTTTTTATGATCTCCCGAAAGTAAAATTTCCGGAACTTTCCATCCTCTAAATTCAGCAGGACGTGTATATAAAGGAGGTGCTAATAAATTATCCTGAAACGAATCTGTTAATGCAGACGTTTCATCTCCCATTGCACCAGGTAACAAACGAACAACACTATCTGTAATAACAGCAGCAGCCAATTCTCCTCCAGTTAAAACAAAATCACCAACAGAAATTTCTTTTGTAATAAAATGATCACGAATACGCTGATCAATTCCTTTATAATGTCCACAAAGGATTATAATATTCTCTTTTAAAGAAAGCGTATTTGCAGATTTCTGATCGTATTTATCTCCATCAGGAGATGTGAAAATAATTTCATCATACGTTCTCTGATCGGTAAGACTTTCTATTGCCTTAACTATTGGTTCCAATCGCATCACCATTCCAGCTCCTCCACTAAAAGCATAGTCGTCAACTTTATTATGCTTATCCTCGGAAAAATCACGAATATTATGAACGTGAATTTCAACCACACCTTTATCTTTTGCTCTTTGAATAATAGAATGCCCCAATGGACTTTCTAATAATTCTGGGACAACAGTTAATATATCAATTCTCATCATTTCTAAATTTTGCTCAAAAATAGGCATCAAGCCTTAGTAAAACAAAAAAATATGAACATTGAAAAATATATTAAATTTATTTTTTGTTTAAAAAGATAAATACAAATCAGTCAGTAAAATACCTCTTACTCCCTAAAAATAAAGCCTTGCGACAACTTATTACATCCTACCAAATAAATATTTTTACTTATTCTTTGATGTTTCATACATTAATACCTAAATTCGTAATACATAGTATTAGAACTCTAATCTCTATATTGTCAATTTTATAGGTTACTTTAGCCTATTTTTCAATAAAAAGCACATGAAAGAACAAGATCTTACGCCCTCACATGAGAATGAAACTGAGCCAAAAGTAGAATTAACAGCTGAAGTTTCTCATGATCAATCAGAAACTCAAATTCAGGAAGAACAAACTGAATCTGATGATAATCCTGATACTGAAAATTTAGAATCAGATTCAAAAACAGAACTCCAGGAAAAACCTGATTATGCTTCGATGGAAAAGCATGAATTAATTCACAGGCTAAAACTGATTCTCGATGTTGAATTAGATAATGATTCTAAAGAAAGAGCGGAAAGTATTAAGGTTCACTTTTACAAAAAACATAATGCTACCATAGAAGAGTTGAAACGAAACTTCGTTAAAGAAGGTGGTAAAGAAGAAGATTTTCATCCTGAAAAAGATGACCAGGAAATCGAAATAAAAGCACTTCTACAAAAATACAGAGATAAGAAAGCTGAAATTCAGAAAAATTTTGAACAACAAAAGGAAAACAACCTGAAACAAAAGCTTTTAATTATTGAAGAACTCAAACAATTAATCAACGGACAAGAGTCATTCGAAAAAACTTTTCACGAATTTAGAGATCTACAAAAAAGGTGGAAAGACTATGGTATGGTACCCTCCCATTCGGTAAAACATTTATGGGAAAATTACCATCATGCTGTTGAGCAATTTTATGACTACAGTAAAATTAATAGAGAATTGCGCGATTTAGATTTACGCAAAAACTATGAAACAAAAACAACTCTTTGTGAAAATGCTGAAAAACTTCTTGAAGAAACATCTGCAATAAAAGCTTTTAACGATCTTCAAAAACTACATGAAAGATGGCGTGAAGTTGGTCCTGTTGATAGAAGCAAAAGAGAAGAATTGTGGAATAGATTTAAAACGGCATCGAACACTATAAATAAAAACCAACAAAATTTCTATAATGCTATTCGCGAAGAGCAAGTGGCTAATCTAGAGAAAAAAACAGCTCTCTGTGTTAAGATAGAAGAAATTGCTTCTGGAAATATTGATACGCATCAAAATTGGAATGAAGCCTCTAAAAAGGTGCTTGATATACAAAAAGAATGGCGTACAATTGGTTTTGCTCCAAAAAAAGATAACAATTCTATATATCAACGCTTCCGTGAAACTTGCGACCTATTTTTTAATCATAAACGCGATTTTTATGTAGAGCACAAAGATAAGTTAAACGAAAACCTGAAGCTGAAAATAGTCCTTTGTGAAAGAGCTGAAGAATTACAAAATAGCACAGATTGGAAGCAAACAACCAATGAGCTAATTAAAATTCAGAAAAAATGGAAAAGTATTGGAAATGTGCCTAGAAAAGTTTCCAATGACATTTGGGATCAATTTAGAAAAGCATGTGATACTTTCTTCGATAGAAAATCAGAACATTTTGGATCTTTAGATTTAAAGCAAACTGAGAATCTCAAACTAAAAAAAGAAGTTATTGAAAAAGTATTAAACTTCACTCCTAGCGAAGACAATGACGAAAATCTAAATACGGTAAAACAATTCCAAAAAGAATGGTCAGCAATTGGTCATGTTCCTTTTAAGAATAAAGAACATATTCAAAATGATTTTGGGAAGGCTATAAATACCTTATACGACAAAATGAATATGGACTCTAGTAATTTGGAAGTTCAAAAATTCAAATTAAAAATTGATTCTATTCTTGAGGGTAGAAAGGTAGAAGATACGCTTATTTATGAACGTAATAAACTCTACAACAAAATTAAACAATTGGAGAGTGATATTATACTTTGGGAAAACAATATGGGTTTCTTTTCTTTATCAGATAAATCAAGTTCGATATTAAAGGAAATGCAAGAAAAAATAAATCAAGGTAAACAGAATCTTACTTTATTAAAGCAAAAAATAAAACTCATTGACGATTTGGCTAAATAACAGTTAATTAGATAATTAAATATCTATTTTAAAATGCCATAAGATCTATAAAAAATAAACATGACACCTCTTTGAAAATTCAGAGAGGTGTTTTTTTCCCTTTAACCGTTTTAAGTTCGGGAAATAGTTTTTCCAAACGCTATATTTTGCCTACTTTTGTGGTTTTAATCAACCATTAAATCATCATACAAGTGTCTGCAACTAAATACATCTTTGTTACT
The DNA here is from genome assembly GCF_009669305.1 of Ancylomarina sp. 16SWW S1-10-2. Taxonomy (GTDB): domain Bacteria; phylum Bacteroidota; class Bacteroidia; order Bacteroidales; family Marinifilaceae; genus Ancylomarina. Next base: position 58,833 of record NZ_SADB01000010.1, on the reverse strand, counting down.
GGAGGAGTAGCCTCATCATTGGGAAAAGGAATTATAGCATCATCATTAGCTAAACTATTACAAGGCAGAGGGTATTCTGTTACAAACCAAAAATTGGATCCCTATTTAAATGTTGATCCAGGAACTTTAAACCCATACGAACATGGTGAGTGTTATGTTACTGACGATGGTGCAGAAACAGATCTAGACTTAGGTCACTACGAGCGTTTCACAAACATGCCAACCTCACAAGCCAATAATGTAACAACAGGTAGAATCTACAAAACTGTTATTAATAAGGAGCGTAAAGGAGACTATTTGGGTAAAACCGTTCAAATTATCCCTCATATTACTGATGAGATTAAACGTAACGTAAAACTATTAGGAACTAAAAATAAATTCGATTTCGTTATTACCGAAATTGGAGGAACTGTTGGTGATATTGAATCACTACCTTATATTGAAGCTGTTCGTCAATTGAAATGGGAATTAGGAAATGATGCTTTAGTTATTCATTTAACACTTGTTCCTTACCTAGCTGCATCAGGCGAATTAAAAACGAAACCAACTCAACACTCTGTTAAAGCTCTATTGGAAACGGGTGTTCAACCAGAAGTATTGGTTTTAAGAACAGAACATGAGCTTTCATCTGACATAAGACGAAAAGTAGCTTTATTCTGTAATGTTGATCCAAGAGCGGTTATCCAATCTATCGATGTGGAAACTATTTATGATGTTCCATTGAAAATGCGTGAAGAGGGACTTGACGCTATTGTTCTTGAGAAACTTGGACTAAGTTCAGAAGGTGAACCAGAACTTAAAGCATGGACTAAATTTTTGGAGAGACATAAAAACCCGAAATCAGAAATAACTATCGGTTTAGTGGGTAAATATGTTGAGCTCAAAGATGCTTACAAGTCTATTGCAGAATCTTTTATTCATGCAGGTGCAGCTAATGAATGTAAGGTTAATATAAAATGGATTCACTCAGAAAAATTAACTCCAGCCAATTACGCTACCGAATTAAAAGACCTTAAAGGTATTTTAGTTGCTCCAGGTTTTGGACATAGAGGTATTGAAGGTAAAATTCTTGCCGTAAAATATGCTCGTGAAAATAACGTTCCTTTCCTAGGAATTTGTTTAGGAATGCAAGTTTCAGTTATTGAATTTGCAAGAAACGTTCTTAAACTTGAGGATGCTGACTCGTTGGAAATGAACCCACAAACTCATAATCCTGTTATCAACCTAATGGAGGAACAAAAGAACGTTACTGAAAAAGGTGGTACAATGCGTTTAGGTGCTTATGAATGTCATTTAAAAGAAGGATCTAATTGTGCAAAAGCATACAAAAAATTAGATATTACAGAACGTCACCGTCACCGTTACGAATTTAATAACGAATATCTTAAACAGTTTGAAGATGCTGGTTTAAAAGCTACAGGTTTTAACACTGAAACAGGTTTGGTAGAAGTTGTTGAAATTCCAGATCACAAATGGTTTGTTGGTGTACAATTCCATCCAGAATATAAGAGTACCGTTATAAACCCACATCCTCTTTTTGTTGAGTTTGTAAGAGTTGCTAAAAGCGATAAATAATATAAAATTATCAATAAGATAGGTTAAAATATAGAACCGTTAACACAAACGGTTCTGATATTAAACTATATAAACTGAAAACGAATAAATGGATAAAAATTCAATTTGGGGATTAGTCATTATTGGAGCCATTTTGATTGGGTATACTTACCTAACCAAACCATCGGCCGAAGAAGTACAGGCTCTAAAAACCCGCGACTCTATTGCTAGAGTTGAAGAAGCACACGATCTAGAATTAGAGACGGAAAAATTAGCTACTCAAAAAACCATTGAGGTTGAAAGGCAAAAAGATCCTGCAAGCCTACAAGAGGCATTTGGTGTATTTTCTTCATCGGCAGCTCAAAAAGAAGAATTTATTACTCTTGAAAATAAACTTGTAAAAATTAAGGTTAGCAACAAAGGGGGACGTATTTACTCTGTTGAGCTTAAAAATTACAAAACTCACGATTCATTACCATTAATCCTTTGGGAAGGTGATAAGAATCGTTTTGGTATGACTTTCGATACTGACGGTAAATCGATAGACACTCAAGATTTATTCTTTACTTCAGATGCTGGTTTTGACAATATTGATGCAAGCTCTAGTCAAAAGGCCTTAAGCATGAAACTTAAGGCTAGTGACGATCAATACCTTGAGTATGTATACACCCTAGCTCCAGATAGCTACATGCTTGACTTTGATATCAAAGCAATTGGTCTTAAAGATATTATTTCTCGAAGCGAAAAAAACCTAACATTCAACTGGCAAGCCGATCTTTATGGTAAAGAAAAAGGTCGTAAGAATGAGGATATGTACTCCGCTCTTTATTTTAAACCCAATGAAGGTGATGTAGATGAATTAAACGTTAGTGGTGAAGATGAAGCATCTGTGGAAGATTTAACGCCAGAAATTAAATGGATTGCTTTTAAGCAACAGTTCTTCTCTTCGGCTCTTATTTCTAAAAACACATTTAAGGTACAGAGCTTGAAATCCGTGGATATGGGTAAAGGTTCTCCTATTATAAAGAATTACGCAGCCGAAATTTTACTCCCTTATAATGGTGAAGTGAAAGAAAGCTACCCTATGAAATTCTATTTTGGTCCTAACAAATACAAAACGCTTCGTAAGTACGGAAAAGACATCCAACTTGAAGGAGTAATCAACTTAGGCTGGGGCATTTTTGGATGGGTTAATAGATACGTTGTAATTGAAGTATTCGATATCCTTGAAAGATTTATAGGTAATTATGGTTTAATTATTTTGATTCTGACTATTCTAATCAAACTGGTTCTGTCTCCTCTAACTTATAAGTCGTACTTATCAACGGCTAAGATGAGAGTCTTGAAGCCTCAAATTGATGAAATAAACGAGAGAATACCAAAAGATAAATCAATGGAGCGTCAGCAAGCTACCATGGCCCTGTATAAGAAAGCTGGGGTAAATCCGATGGGTGGTTGTTTACCAATGGTAGTTCAATTCCCTATTTTGATTGCTTTATTCCGATTTTTCCCTGCATCTTTTGAACTTCGTCAAGAAAGTTTCCTTTGGGCAACAGATTTATCGTCTTATGACTCGATAGTAACTTTACCTTGGGATATTCCTTGGTACGGAGATCATATTTCTTTATTCTGTATTTTGATGGCAATCACCAACTTAGTTTACACTAAGATGAATGGTCAAATGCAATCGTCAAATCAGATGCCAGGTATGCAAGCTATGATGTATATGATGCCAGTTATGTTCCTAGTTTGGTTCAATAATTATGCATCAGGTTTATCGTACTACTACTTTATTGCAACTTTATTTACAATCGTTCAAACTTGGGCAATTCGTAAATGGATGGTTGATGACGATAAGGTATTAGCTATGCTTGAAGCATCGAAGAAAAAGCCAGTTACTAAATCGAAATTTCAAAAACGTTTAGAAGAAGCTGCAAAAATGGCAAACAAGAAAAAGAAATAAGTTAAATCTTATTATCTGAATATAAAAAAAGAGTCTCAAACGAGACTCTTTTTTAATGTCCTAAGCTAGTGAAACCTTCTATATTAAGGAAAGCTAGAATGTCAAACTTAAACCTATAAGCGTCCGTCAAAATCGTTCCTGAAAGATACTGTGATTAAATCAAACATAAATAAGGGTAAAGGAAATTCAGTTTACCCCAACTATAAAGGGAGACTGAATTTCAAACATTCCCTTTTAGAGAACTAATAGGCATCGAAACTATTATCCCGAAAGATTTAAGGCTTACTTTCTCTCTGTTTTAAAGAGAAAGAAGAGCGTAAAACCTCCCAAAAGGAAGATTATACTACCAGCAAAGATTAAGGCCTCTCCAATGCTAAAATGATCACTATACCAACCCAAGAAAGGCGCAATAATGGCAAATAGAATACGAATAATAAAGTTCCGTAGCGATAAAACAGTTGCCCGCATATCAGAACTCGTAATTCGATTGATATAATCCTTAAGAATAGGTGTCGCTATACCTCTTACAATATAGAACCAGAATAGACAAATTATGCCCAACTGAGTAGTCGTTACACCTGAAAAAACAAAACCACTTGAAACTCCAATTAAAATAAATAATGAGGTTCCTATCTTTCCCAAACGACTTTCAATTCGATATGCAAACAAAGCTGTGAAACCAACCGTCAAATTCAGCAAAGTCCAGATAATACCTATTCGACTTACATCCATATCGAACTGTTTTAAATAGGGCTGAACAAACCACGCCAAAGAGAGCGTTGCACAACCAATTATAGACGAATACAAGATATTTAGTCGCAATTCTGAGTTATCCCATAAGGCATATCGAACGATCTTTAAAACGTGTACAAATCCATTTTTAGTTTGATTCTTTTTCTTTTCAACTTCCAACAGCAAGAAAGATGCAGGTACAGCCATAAAGGCGATAAAAATTTGGAATATAAAAGGTGTTCGCAAACTAATTAAGGCAAGACTACCGCCAGCAATACCTGCCAGAGCTTCGGCAAAATTACCAACTGACATCATTCTACTCTCCTGCTTTAAATAAGTACCCTCCTTCTTGTCCTGCAACAAGCTATCGTAAAGCAAAGCTGAATCGGCTCCCGAAATAAAACTTGATCCAATTCCCAAAACAATCTCAGCCAATAAAAATCCATAAAAATCGGAACTAAAGCTATAAACAACAAAACCCAAACATCCCAATATACTACCTAGTATTAATGTTTTCCTCCTACCCCATACATCAGCAAAATATCCCGAAGGAATCTCCATAATAACAACTGCAACCGAATAAAATGCTTTTAGAGTTAAAACATTCTGCATACTAAGTCCGTTCTCTTGATAAAAAAGAACAATAATAGGCATCGTAAGCATAAACCACTTTGCCAACTTAATAATATAGAGTTTGGGAATATTAGAAGAATAGCTTCTAAGCATTAATATTTGTTTTTTTGTGTTCGAAAAAGGTTAAAACATGCGAATTTAGTAAAGGGTTTGACGGAAATAGGCATGTATCTGAAAAAAAAAGATGAAAATATAAAAATAGATATTCTGACAGTTAGATATTTAAGTCAAACTCACCAAAAAGCCTAAGAAAAAGCTCTAAATTATTTGTGTGAGACAATAATTAATCCCTATATTTGCATCGCATTAAAAGAAAAATGGTCCAGTAGCTCAGTTGGATTAGAGCAATAGCCTTCTAAGCTATAGGTCCCAGGTTCGAGCCCTGGCTGGATCACTTAATTTTTTTGCAACAATACATTACAAGGATGGTCCAGTAGCTCAGTTGGATTAGAGCAATAGCCTTCTAAGCTATAGGTCCCAGGTTCGAGCCCTGGCTGGATCACAAAAAGACGATACGAAAGTATCGTCTTTTTTTGTGCCTAAAAATTCCACGTCCTCCTTTTGAAACTGATCCAAAATTGAGTTAAGCATCAACAAGTTTAGTACTCACTTTTATACTGTTTAAATTCTAACTCGTTTCCATATTTATTTAGACTTTAATTATGTACATTTACTTGTTATATAATTAAGCAGAAACTAAATTATTCAAAATAAAACCTGATGCTGCCTGCTGCACCTAAAGAATTGAAACCAAACAGATAGTCTATTTAAATAAAATCTAAAATTTAACAAAAAAACTTATTACTATCAACAATAGAAGAGTTTTTAAATAAATCACACATTATCTTACTTCTGCTAAATGTATTATGCAGTCAAAAAAATAATAGCAAATTATAATGATTCAAGAATACAAAAAGGGAAACAAAATTTATAAATTCATAGATGATTCAGTAAATTATTACGAGAATGTTTTTACTGTACTAGTAGGTAAAAATGGAACAGGTAAAAGTAGACTATTAGGAAATTTAATCAGAAATAATATAAACGAATCTAACAATTATTATCTTAAACAAAAAGAATTAGGTTTCGCATCATGTGGAGAAGGTGTTATCAAAAGCACAAAAAAACCAGCTAAAATAATTGCAGTTTCTACAAGTCCATTTGACAAATTTCCACTCCAAAATTTATATAAGTCTAGAGAATTAAATCAAGACAACTACTGCTATGTAGGTATAAGAGATTTACGACATCACAACTTTAGTTTAGCATTTATGTCTAAAATAATTGGTTCTTTAATGAATATTGCTCACTATAAACAAAACCAATTTTTTAAAATCTCTGATGTGTTAAACTACTTAGGTTATTCTGATAGAATTCATGCAAGTTTTGATGTTCAATTAACACGTCGAAGTTTCGATGAGTTAATTGCAAATAAGAAAATTCCATATGAATTTGAAAAACTATTCGAATTAAGAACTCGATCTAATAATCGTTTTTTTAGAAATGAAAATAATGAGATTGATGTTCATAAAATAGAAAAGATCATTAACATTCTAAATAATTTCGATGATTGGAGAAAGAAAAAATACGAAATAACAATTTCTGTTTTAGGCATAGATAATATATTTGATTATCAAGATTTCAGTTTCTTAGTTGAATCAGGCATGTTAAAACTAAGAAATGTTGGATTAAAGAAATTAGATTCACAAAATGTATTTAGAATAAGTGAAGCCAGTTCAGGTGAACAATGTATTTTCACTACTTTCTTGGGAATTGCTTGTGAAATTCAAGATAACAGCTTGATATTTATTGATGAGCCAGAAATTTCATTGCATCCTTCATGGCAAGAAAAATATATTACTCTTCTAATGACTACATTTCGTAGTTACAAAAACTGCCATTTTATTATTGCAACACATTCTCCTCAGCTAATTTCTAGACTTGATACTGATAACTGTTTTATTTTAAAAATGGATAATTCTGAACTAAAACCAGCAAAAGAATATATCAATCATTCTATAGATTTCCAATTAGCAAGTATTTTTAATGCTCCTGGATATAAAAATGAGTATTTAAATAGATTAGTTTTTTCAATAATGGCTAAAATAGCCAAAACAAAAGTATTTGATCAAGAAGATCTCTCAAATTATAAAATTATAGAATCCCAAATAAGTTTTATGGAAGATAATGACCCCCTAAAAAACTTATTTTATTTGTTAACTGATTTAAAAAGAAAATATGCCTGATATTACCATTCCTGTGCATTTTAATTCTAAGGAGAGTAAAATAATATCAGGAAAGATGAATAATCCCCAATTCACTTATAAAGACTGGGGAGATGAAGATCTACAAGCAATAAGAAAACATATAAGAAATCACTATCGGGATCAATCTGGAATTTGTCCCTATTGTAGGAAAGATATTTCAATTCGTTCAGTATACAATGCAAATATTGAACATATAGTACCAAAATCAATAGCGCGAGGTTTTATGTTTAAACCTAAAAATTTATGTGTTATATGTTGTGATTGTAATGAAATTAAGAGAAATCAAGAAGTTGAAGAAGAAGAAACAAATCCTTTAAGTAGAGTAAAAGAGTATACAAATTATCCAAGCTCTTCAAATTCTTTTAAGATTGTACATCCTCATTTCGATAATTATGATGAACATATTTTAAAGTGTGGTGATATATATATTGATAGATCTAAAAAAGGTAGTTTTACGATTATGACATGTGAATTAAATCGTAAGGCACACAAATATGGAATAGAGACATCATTACTAGAAAAATCCGAATTAATAACTATGATGCATGAGTTTGAATCTACAACTAGCTTTACAAAAGAGATGTCTGTGATAAATAAATTAAGAGAATATTTTATTAGACTATAAGTCATAATTATAGATGAAAGTTTATTGTTGAGAAATATCAAGTAATAAAAATTAAATTAAAAAAACAATCTAATCGATGTAAGGGTTATGGTTTAAGCCTAATTTCAAAATAACGATATTTAATGAATCTTTTAATTTATCAAACACACAGTACCTCAACAAACAAGCTAGTTTAATTACTTAAGTTATGATACTAAATAAATCACAAAGGAGAATAAACAGATGTTTTATTCTCCTTTTTTTATGGATTAAATTCTAAAAAATTCTCCTCTAATTATAGAGAAGGATGTATATTAATTTATTTTGATTGTGCAGATCAATCTAATCTTAAGAAAACTTGAGTAAAATCAAATTAAGAAAACAGCTCCTATTGTAAATTACTTGAAGATAGAGCTTGTAGGAATCTTTTGCTGAAAACATGATACCAAATTTAAGTCAATAAGGATTCAATTATTTTTATCATCCTCCAACTTTTCAATTTGACCTCAGCCTCAACTTATTTAAAAAATTTACTATAAAAATGGGAAGTATATATAAACAAAAAATCGCCACCAAATAAATGGAGGCGATTCTTTAACCTAGAGGGTGGAAGCCCCTTGATCTAGGAAAGGTTTTTATTGTGAACACGGAGGGATGACTCCTCTCTTCGTTCGTCATGAATATATTACGAACCCCTTTTAGGTTCTCATCCCTTCTACTTAGTGGGATATTCAATCTATATGTGAACACGGAGGGATTCGAACCCCCAACCTCCTCGGCCGTAACGAGGTGCACTATCCAGTTATGCTACGCGTCCATTATGTTTTTCGAATCAGAATTCTGAATTATTTCCTGATTCCTATAATATACAAATCGTTATTTGTATAAACCTTTATTGTGAACACGGAGGAATGACTCCTCTCTTCGTTCGTCATGAATATATTACGAACCCCTTTAGGTTCTCATCCCTCCTTCTTGGTGGGAAATTCAATCTTTAAGTGAACACGGAGGGATTCGAACCCCCAACCTCCTCGGCCGTAACGAGGTGCACTATCCAGTTATGCTACGCGTCCATTAAATTTTTCGAATCAGAATTCTGAATTATTTTCTGATTACCTATAATATACAAATCGTTATTTGTATAAACTCTTATTGTGAACATGGAGGGATGACTCTTCGCTTTGCTCATCGAGAACATGTTAACTCCTCTCTTCGTTCGTCATGAATATATTACGAACCCCTTTAGGTTCTCATCCCTCCTACTTGGTGGGAAATTCAATCATTCTGTGAACATGGAGGGATTCGAACCCCCAACCTCCTCGGCCGTAACGAGGTGCACTATCCAGTTATGCTACACGTCCTTTTCTTAATTGCGATGCAAATATAAGGTTTTTTTTTCTAATGCTGCAAGCATTTTTACATCAAAACTATACACAAACCCCTTTATTCACTATAGAAAGCTGAATCTAAAGAATATACAAATCAAAAAAAAATTATAGTCCAACGAAATCTACACCTTTAAGCTTAATTTTTATTAAAACATCTGCTTGCAGAATTGTTCTAAAGCTAAAAAAGGCTAATTTTAATATCTAAATCATAAACCTCAATTAATAAGTCAACTTTGTAAATATAAAATTACTAAAATGAAGAAATTCCTTAAAATTTTTGGTGGCGTAATGATAGTTCTTATACTGCTATTAGCTCTACTTCCTTACCTTTTCAAAGATCAAATTATGGATCGTGTAAAAGTAGAAATGGACAAAGCAGTTGATGCAAAAATTGAAATTGCAGATGTTAGCTTATCTATGTTCAAAAACTTCCCAAAACTATTTGTCGAAATTCAAGGCATATCGGTTGTAGGAAAAGGTGATTTCTCGAATGATACTTTGGCCTATGTAGGTAGTTTGTACACAGCTATTGATTTAGGTTCTGCAATTTCGGGCGAGCAGCTTAATGTTGGGGCTATCGTTTTAGCAAAAACAAAGGTAAATGCACTCGTCTTAGAATCTGGCAAAGCAAACTGGGATATTTCTAAATCAACAACCGAGAAAGAGGTCGCTGAGGACGAAAGCTCTGAAGCTTCAGATTTCAAAATTATATTCGAAGAAGTTCGTGTTGAAGATTTCGCTTTGGAATATCACGATGCGACTCTAAAAACAAACCTCGTTCTTGCTGATCTGGATTTAAACCTAAATGGAGATTTCTCAGCTAAAGAAACCAATTTAAACATTAATTCTAAGGCTACAGGTATCACCTTAGATTACGAAGGTGTCAAATACCTTAACAATGCTAAACTAGGTCTAGAAGCCGCTTTGGGTGCCGATTTAGAGAATATGGTTTTTAACTTCAAAGAAAATAAGTTAACTCTAAACGATTTGGAATTTGGTATGACGGGTAATTTTGCCATGCTGAAAGATGCCTACGATATGGACATCAAACTAGATGCTAAAAAGACTGATTTTAAATCCTTATTATCTATGATTCCTGAGACCTTTATGAAAGATATTAAAGGTTTAGAGACATCGGGCAATTTAGTTCTGAATGCTTTTGTTAAAGGAGAATACAGAGAAGATCATATGCCTGCTTTTGGAGCCAAATTAAAAGTAGCCGATGCCAATATCAAATATCCTGAGCTTCCAGAAACCATCAACAATATTAATATTGATGCTGAAGTGAATCACCCTGGTGGCGATTTAGATGCTCTTGTTGCCGATGTGAATGCATTCCATCTAGAAGTTGCCAACAACCCGATTGATGCTGAGATTCACATAAAAACACCAATGAGCGATCCTGAGATTAGTGGTCTTTGTAAAGGTGTTATTGACTTCGCCAAGATTCGCCACGCCATTCCAATGGATAGCATTAAAATTGCAGGTATCATAACTTCAGATATTAGTTTCAACGGTCGTTTATCTGCTATTGAAAAAGAAGAATATGAAAAATTTATGGCTAAGGGTGATGTTAAACTTAAAAACTTTGAATTTACCACACCTGACTTCCCTCAGGGTATTCGCATCATTAGTTCTGTTTTAAGTTTTACGCCACAGTTCATCAACTTAAGTTCATTCAATTCTCTTATTGGAAAATCGGATGTTCAACTTAAAGGTAAACTTGAAAACTACATTCCTTATGCCTTAAAAGGAAAAACACTTAAGGGTAATTTCAATATGACATCTAAGGTATTCGACCTAAACGAATTCATGACCGAAAGTGAAACCGAGACTGTTGAAAGTGCAGATACCATTCCAATGTCTGTTGTTCCTGTTCCTGCAGATTTAGATATCAAGTTTGTTGCAAACATGCAAAAAATCAAATTTGATAAAATGGATATCGAAAATGTGAAAGGCTTAATCGTTGTTAAAAATTCGGTAGCTAAACTAACAAACCTTTCAATGGATATGCTAAAAGGACAAATGACCATGAATGGTTCTTATAGCACCAAGGATATTAAAAAACCTAATTTCGATTTTGGTTTAGATGTTAATAATTTCGACATCAAATCAACTTACGAATCATTGACCATGGTGAAAGAAATGATTCCTATGGCATTAAATTGTGAAGGGAAAGTTTCTTCTGATCTAGAAATAAAAGCTCAATTAAACGAAGAAATGAATCCTGTGATGAATACTTTAAATGGAAAAGGAGCATTCCACTCACAAGGCATCATCATAAAGGATAGTAAAGCTTTTGTTGCCCTGGCTAAGGCTCTTAAAAATGATAGCTACAAACGTATTTCGGTTTCAAAATTCGATATGGATTTTGTTATCACTAACGGTAATATCATTGTAAAACCTTTTACTACAAAATTGGCAGGGCATCCAGCAACAATCTATGGTACTCAATCAGTTGATGGTAAACTAGATTTTACAATGGATATGAAACTTCCTAAAGAAGAACTAGGTAGTGATGTAACTAAATTTCTTGACAAAATACCTGGTAACAAAAGCATTGAAAAACTTGATGTCTCTGTTAAGATTACGGGAACAGTTGACGATCCTAAAGTTAACTTAGATTTAAGCAAGGCAATTAAGCAAGCCAAAGATGCAGCAATGAAAGAATTGAAGAAAAAAGGAACAAAAGAACTTGAAAAAGCAGCTAAAAACTTATTAAAAGGTTTCTTTTAGACTTCTTAAAAAAGAAAACAAAGGGCTGATTCTGAGAATAGAATCAGCCCTTTTTCATTTCTAAAAAGGAAGCCCGGCATGCAGAACACGTCGGGATTTTTCAATAAAATAGATTATATATATTACATAGCTAAACCTAAGATTGTTAATAGAGCACCTGCTACAACAAAAACGACAACAATTCCAATTAAGCTAATAACAAGACCTGCTACTGATAATCCCATTCCTGTTTTCACTTTTTTAGCTTTAGAAATTCCCATAGCACTAAAAACAAGTCCTAATAGCCACATAACCCAACCTATAAAAGGAATCCAACCTAGAAATAATGTTAGTAAAGCTAGTACAAAACCTGCTGTTCCAATTCCATTACTTCTATTATCTACTATTTGAACTGTTTGTTCACTCATAATTCTAATTTAATATTCTGCCTTACCTTATTTTAGGGATTTTTCAGGTCAATTACTTATCCCACACACCGTAATATAAATTTGCTTTAAAATATGTGGCGTCAAAATTAAGGAAATCAATATCAAATTTCGCATATCAATAAAATATTAAATACAATAATCCGAAATAAACAGTCACTCAACATCAATTCGATTTCAGAAAACTAATAATCTAAAAAAGAGCAGCTGCGCAAAACGCAACCACTCTTTAACTTAACAACTAACTAAATTCTTATAAACCCACAAACGTAAAAATTTATGAGTATACACGAGACTCAACCTTTGAATTCTCCTAATGTGATAAAATTGGAAATAATAGGGTTTTCCTTATCAGCCCAAATCTGTTTACTACAAGAAACAATTTGAACACAATCTTATAAAATAATCTACTGGCTTTGAAGGCAATTTACGAACAAAGCCAGTAGAAATAATTGTGTTTTGATAATTACAATATCATTTTTAATCTCGAAATTATTCTTAAGAAATTAAAATTCTAAGAATTGATTTTTTATTACAAACCACTTTCCGACATATACATCATAAACCAAATTGTAGGATCGTCCTTTTTAACTAAGGTGAAATTTACATTGTCTTCTGAAAACAAACTAAATCCACTATCAGAAAATAACACATCCATGATCGCTTGCCCCTCTGGAGTTGTTAAACGGTCTTCAATATGATATTTAAACATGTTTGAATACTTATCGACATAAGTATCAAATTCAAATTTAATCTCACTTTCAGACATTTTTGTAATTTCATTATCTTTCAACTTCGCATATGGATAATCATTAGGCTTAAATTTGAATGTTATACCGCTATAAGAGTAATATCTTGAAAATTGAATTTCGGCAAATAGAGGATACAACTCACTGAAAGGATCCATGATTGCTTTGAAATTTTTCCCGTAAGAACTAATGGTTCCATATTTAGAATTGATAAATGCATCGGCAACACCAGCAATCTCTGCAGGAGGCAATGGAGAAATAATAAATTCAGCCGTTGATTGATCCGATGGTGTTTTAAAAGAATTATCAGTCGCGTTATAATCTAATCTGCTAACTACATTTCCATCAACCTCTAAAGAGTCAATAAAAGACATCCCTGTCTTATCAAATTTTACACGTAGAATACTCTTGTTTATTTCAACCCCATCTGCAGTATTCTTATACTCTGTAGTTGACACAGCACGATAATACGAATCATATATAAATGAAACTTTCGTACCATCTTCAAACTGAAGAACTGGAAACGCATAATCACTGAAATACGTTTTTCCAATTAGTGCTTCTTCTACCTTAAGCACTTCATTCAATGCATCAATATGTGATTTTGTATCGGCCTTTGTAAAAATAAATGAACCTTTATTTACTTTTCCCTCGCAAACAATCTTATCATCAGAAATTTCTTTTACCAAAAGCTCAACATCTCCACCTAAACCAGTTCCTCCACTATTGTTTGGATTCGAGAAATAATTCATCTGAGAAAACGTAGTAAAAGCGATCGTCATTCCCTGTGTATAATTAATCTCATACAAAGAAGAATCTATTTCTGCTTCATAATCATAAGGGCTAAAATCAGTACTTAAATACACCTTACCATCGTCGTTAAATGTTACATAAGCACTGTAAGCGCCTTTATTTTCAGCTCCAGGAATAACTTCAATTACCCAACCATTTTCAGAGCTCGTTAAAATATCTTTATATTCTATTTTTGCATCATTAATCCTTTCCTGAGATGATTGTTCAAACAACTCATCTACCTCGTTATCACAGGCTGTAAATGCAAGCAAACATGCTAATATGATTAATATCGTATTCTTCATTTCTTTTAATTTTTGATTTATGAACTTTAAAATCTTAAAGGAACCTGCTATGCTATTAAACTATATTAAACACACGGCATAAGTTCCTTGTTCATTCTCAATGGCTAAATTACTCTCCTGCCACCTCTTCCAAATCCATTTCCTGAATGACTTTATAGATATCTGCTTGCAATGCATAGATATCAATGTGCCAAACATCTTGAAAATAGTTTGCGACAATCTCTTCTTTTGTTCTAAGTAATTTTTGTCCAGCAGAAGATCCTCGCAATAAAATTGCATCGTATTGATCCTTACTATTGGTAAGAATAGTAGCAATTGTTTCAACAAAATTTTCGTCAACATCCAATTTGGAGTATGGCGTAATAAAACCTTCACTTAAAGCATCCGTTTCGCTCACGTTCATCCATGCCGAAGTATATCCACCAGCCGTAACCAATTTAAATTCATCAGGATACATAACCGTTTGGTGCAAAATATGTCCAAATTCGTGATGCATTACATGAAGCATTCTCTTTAAAAAAGCCTTACTTGAATTTTGGTATTCGGGATCGAATTCATTCAGCTGATAAATCACAACTTTTCTTCCCCCTACTGCAGTTCCTTGTACCATAGTTCCATCGTCATTCATATTACGACTTCCAACAAGCACAAGCAATTTAGGAATGTAAGTTCTAATAAATGTTTCGCCTCCATGAATTTCGTAAGGTTCAATCCACGATTTTTTTAATGTTTTTAAGAATGGTAATACTTTATCGAGAGCTGGGGCAGCTAAAACTTTATCGTTTTCCAATTCTGTATCATCCCATTCGTATTTAACCTCTATATTGTACGTTTTAGTAAGATTATCATAAATCCATTGATCAATTTCATTTTTTGTATCATCAATCACGATATTCGACTTGCCTAAGTCTTCCTCATCATCACAAGCCACAAATGTAGTCGCTAATAATATCAGGAATATATATTTATATAATTTCATATCAATTTCTTTTATTAGGTTGTAAACCATTTGCGATTGCTATTTCTGGAATTTGAAGTGCTTTTTTAGGATCTTTTGCTTCCAATTTATAAATTTCACCCTCTGCCGTTTCATGAGTTACTTCCAATTCGAACCTTCTAATATCAAACCAACGCATTCCTTCGTGAATAAAATCTTTTCTTTTCAGATCGTGATAAAATTTCCACATTGATTCAGTAAGCTCCGCAATCTCTTCATCTGTTTCATAAGTTGGTAATACATATGGAGGAAAAAGAACCTGCTCTCCAGTCGTATAAAAGTGATTGATATCGTACTTTGAAACTGTTACAGCTCCATACTTATCATCTACCCTCTGACTAATAATTACATTAAAATTTTCCAAAGCAGCATCAACATCACCCATTTTCAAAAATGCCTCAAGTCTATTGTAGACCAACTCATCAGTTGTAAACAAAGGCATCATAAAGGAGGGAACAAAAGAATTGGAATTTGGATCATCTTTAATCTCATGATTTCTCCATTTTGGAAAATGTGGAAAATCATTTCCTCCATGAATGATATGTGAATAAGTCATTCCCCATTTCAAAGTTGCCGAAAACATAAATATTTTCTGATTTAATGGGGCAGACAAAGAAAATCTCAAATAAGGATAATAATACCCCCAATTATCAATACACTCGGACAATAATAAATTTGGTTTTTCATCAGCTTTCGTAAATTGTGCCTGTTTTTCAGAATAACTAGCACTTGTATAAAAACCATTGTAGTCTCTAATCATTGCCGAAGGATTTACACCCAAAACATCATTTGCATAGGAAATTGATTGAGATAAATCACTTTCATCTCTTTCTCTCCACAAATAAAATCTTGACGCAAATGCTTTTGCTGCTGCAACTGTAAAATGATATTTTGGCACTGAATAGCGATTATCATCTAAAAGATCCAATCCTTCTAATAAATCAGCTTCCACTTTTTCATATACTTCAGCAACCGTATTTCTTTTATATTCTTTAATCAATTCTGTTTCAACCTCCTCTACATAAGGAATTCCTAAATCGATAGTCGCTGTAGTTTTATCGTAATCTACAGCAAACAAATTCACCAACATAAAATGAGCATAAGCTCTACAAACCAGAGCTTCTCCTCGATATGAATCCAAATCTGAGGCTCCATTCGATTCCAATTCCTCAATTTCTTTTATTGCCTGATTTGCATGTGCAATTGCTGCATAAGCATAGTTCCAATAAAAGATAGGTGTATTTTGATTTTCTTTAGTGAAGTTCTCAACGTATTTATATGCCTCTGTATTTTCAGTAGACATAAATTCATCACTTCCTTTATCTCCAACATTATCGGACATGGTTTCGCAAAGCGCAGCATAACTTGTTTTTGGATATGCATTCACCAAAAGTTTACCAATTTGCTCTTTTTCCTTAATATCAGTTCTGTTGTCGGGTACCTTATCTAGGTAATCTTCGCAAGAGAACAATGTCGATCCTACTATTAGTAGTAATAAACCTTTATATATTATATTCATCTGTTCTATTTTTATATTTAAGTATCAGATAGAACTTACCAGTATAAACCAATCATTTTCTAAATCTAAAAATGATCTCATAATGGACGTTTCATAATCATTTACTTTATAATCCAACTTTCAGTGTTACTGTAAATTGCTTTGGTTGAGGTAATGCAACTCCTCCCGAACTATAGAATTCAGGATCTTGGCCATACAAATCCTTATCCGAATAAATCAGCCATAAATTGGTAGCCTGTGCCTTTAAGCTAGCATTATTTAAACCTAACTTATTAACCATTTCTTTTGGAAAGTTATAAGTTAAAGCCAAAGATTTTAAACGAACAAAATCTCCATTAGCAACTCTTGCAGAGCTATAGTTGTAATAACTCATTGGATAATCGTACAATTCTGACTCTTGTCGTTGACCTAAGATGGTTGGAATATTGGTAACATTCTCATCACCAAACATGGTCCAACGGTTCTTAAATTCATTCGACATGGCATCCATATCGTTATATTGCGATTTAAAAATAGAATTCAAACGAATCTTGTTCCCTGCAGCGTAAGAAATAAATACACTTAGATCCCAATTTTTATATTTGAATTTATTATCAAAACCACCTGTGATTTTAGGATCAACAGGACCTTCATATTTAAGGTAATCGGTAACATTCGACTGAAGATTAATTTTCTGAGTAACTTCACCGTCTTCACCGTAAAAAGTTGGTACGCCATATTCATCTAATCCAGCAAATGGAATAGAATATAAAGAACGTACTTCACTGCCTTCAATTGGTCCACCTTCAGCTAATATCAAGTCATAAACTCTAGGCTTACTCTTTAAATTGGTGATTTCATTTTCATTATAAGCAAAGGTGAAGTTCGAAGTCCATTTAAAATCTTTCGCAACCACATTTTTTGTATTCAAGGTTAACTCTACACCTTTTGATGTCATATCGGCATAATTACCATATTTGTAACCTTCTCCACCAATACCACTTGTTTTTAAAACACCAATTAAATCGAAACCTTGACGGTAGTAAACATCAGAAATAATACTAATTCTATTTTTAAACAAGCCTAAATCAATACCTATATTTGTTTCGTATTGTTTCTCCCATGTTAAATTTGAATTTTCTAAACTTTCAATTTTAATTCCAGTTTCTTTCTCTGATAAATAAGGTCTGTTGGTAACTTGATTTTTTAAGATGGCAGTAGAATTAGTCGCTGCCCCCATAGAAGCAGTCAAACCATATGTTCCACGTAGTTTTAACATTGAAACAATATTTTGATCTTTCATCCAATCTTCTTCAGTTACATTCCATGAAGCTGAAAGATTCCAAGTTGGTAACCAATTTGAACGACTATTCTGTCCCAATTGATTCGATCCATCAACACGCGCAGTACCGTTAATAGTGTACTTACCTTTGTAGGAATAGGCTAAGTTGGTAAAAAAAGCAAGATAACGATCGTAAGTCCAACCCATGCTGTAAATATCCTGATTTCCTTCTAATGCTTGCTTATAATACCTGTAATCGGTAAAAGGCACACCACCAGATCCATACTGATATCCAGGTCCATTATTAAAATACTGTTGGCGATCGGATGATTTTATTTCCTGACCAAACATGGCATTAATAAGGTGTTTTTCCTTAATAGTATTGTTATAAGTCAATACATTTCGGATGTATGTACTCTTCAAATAATTCTCATACCTATTGTAGAATCCACCTTCAGGAAGTACCGAAACTTTCTCTCCATTAACATCTTCAGGATCTAAATACAGCAATTGATTTGCTTTACGTACAACAGAATTCGGAGCCATTCTATGAGCCTGTGCATAATTACTTTTTTCGTTAATTTCGTGCTCTCTGGTCGATTTTACATATCGTAAAGATCCAATAAAGTTATAGGTCAAATGCGGATTAAACTTGTATTCTAAATCAGCCTGAAGATTTAAATCTAAAATATTCAGCTTGATTTTGTTATTCTTTAACTCGTGTAAGATATTAAAAGGAGCAAAATCACGTTTATAGAATTCATAATTTCCATTATCATCATAAGCTCTCATAGTACGAGAGGTATTCAATGCATAAGAAAATGGATTAATATCGAAAGAACGAGAATAAGCACCTTCGAATACATTATCGACACGTTTGGTCGTTCCTGGAGCATTTTGCTCTCGAATAGAGCCAACAGAACTAAAACCAACTTTTAATTTATCGTTGATTTGGACTGTATTCTTAAAGTTGGCAGTATAACGCTTCACCTTAGAAGAAATAGACCAACCTTCGTCATTGTAAAAACTAGTAGAAACATACGTTTGAGAACGCTCTGTTCCACTTGATAAACTCACAGAATGTTCTTGTGCTATTGAGTTTTTAAATAGAATGTCAAACCAATCGGTATTGGCCATTTCGTACTTTTGTAGAAATCGATCACGCGCTTCAGACGTATTTTCCAATCCAAATCCTGTAGCTGGATCGTATTGATTGATCAAATCATACATCTTTAAGAAAACGCCGCCATCTTTTCTTTGGCTTACATCGGCATGATTCAACCAACCTTTGTCTTGCATTTGAGAATAAACAGACATCTGATCTTTCGAATTCATAATGTTATAATCTGAATATTCAGGTTTCATTTTAACCGTCCAATTGGAAGTGTAGCTAATTCTTGTTTTGCCTCTAACCCCTTTTTTGGTCGTAATTACAATAACACCATTCATCGCTTTCGCCCCATATAATGCAGTTGCCGCAGCATCTTTCAAAATTTGGAAACTCTCTATATCATCTGAGTTGATACCTGCAACCGAAGAACTAATTAAAGTTTCGGCATCTCCTGAAGATAATTCATCAGCAGAAACGTTCACTAGATCTTCCAAAACAACACCATCAACAACCCATAAAGGTTTCTGATCGCCATAGATAGAAGAAGCTCCACGAACACGAATTTTCGGAGCTGCTCCAAAAGTACCTGATACATTTTGCACCTGTACACCAGCCGATCGACCTTCGATCATTCTACTCACATCTACAATACCTTCAATTTTGGTGTCTTCTGCAGTTAATTTGGTTGCAGAACCTGCAAATAGCTTTCTATCAATTTTCTGATAACCTGTTGTTACAACAACTTCACCAAGTTGTTCTGAATGACTAACTAAAGTAACATTAACCAAATTATCTCCAGATTTGAGAACATATTCTTGAGAAATCATCCCAATAAATGAAAATATCAAAACGGTATCGTGGTCAGAAACACTAATGGTATAATTACCATCAAAATCGGTTGTTACCCCATGTGTAGTCCCTTTTACAACTACAGAAACACCTGGAAGAGGAAGTTTACTCTCGTCTACAACTTTCCCCTTAATAATCTTCTCTTTTTCTTGATTAGTGTCGACCTTTAAATCTAGAGCTTTAATAAGGATCGTTTTATGATCGACCTCATATCCTAAGCCTGTATTCTTAAATGCCTCGTTTAGAACATTTTCAACAGACTCATTTTGAGCGCTGACTGAAATTGGGTTTACCTCTCTTAATTGAGAAGCATCATACAAGAAACCTAAATCGGTTTGTTCTTCAATAATTTTAATTAAATTTTCAATACTAGAATTTTTCAAATCAACATTAACTCGACTTTGTGAAAAAACACCAGCACTGGCTTGAAACCCAAACGCGATTATTAAAACAATCACATTTCTCATGGTACGTAAGATTCGCATCCACCTTATAAAAAAGGCAAATGTGTTCTGAAAAAAGATTTTTTTCATACATTTGTAAATAGGTAGTTAAACATCGAATACCCGCATGGTATTCATTATCTGTATTAGGAATCGGAATATGTTGACGCATTTTCCGATTTTTTTATGCTTACTCTTTAAAAGAAATCACTACGGCATCTTTATTTTTCCTCATTTTCACTCCTGATATTTTCTCCATCATATTTGCTATCACATTAAAATCTTCAAATCGATACAACTTCCCTGTTAAGCGTTTATTCTTTAATTCTGGATTTTGGTAAAAAACCTTAACATCATACCATCGTGCAATATTTCTCATTAAATCCTCTAAACGTTGATCTTCAAAACGAAAATAGCCATCAATCCATGATGTATACAATTCTGTCTTAACGACTTTACTATTTAATTCACCACTTAAATTATCCCAACTAGCTTGCTTCCCTGGCTCCAAAAACAAACTCTTCATAACACCATCTTTAACAGCAGCAACCTTTACTTTTCCTCTTAACAAGGTTGTTTGAACAGTCTCTTCATCTTCATAAGCCATAACATTAAAACAGGTTCCCAAAACTTCTATGGTCATATCTTCAACTTCCACAAAAAATGGTTTCCCATTTTTCACAACCTCAAAATAAGCTTCACCTTTCAACTCTACTTTTCTTGTATCTCCAGTAAAACTAACAGGGTATCTTAATTCAGAACCACAATTTAAATGAACATGAGTTCCATCAGCTAATTCGATTTGATATTCGCCACCTTTTGACGTTCTTAAAATATTGTAAGCTGGCTTATTTTCTTTCGGTGATTTTTTTTGCTCATACTTTAATCCTGCTTTTAGGTACTTTCGAATATTCACACCATCTTCTTCTACAATCGACTCTTCAGCACCATTCTCTAATTCATATGTTTTACCACTTGATGTGATCAATACAGCCTGATCTCTTACGCTGACAACATCATTAGAAATAACTTGAGCTAAATCTTGCTCTATTTGCTGATTAGTAAAAAATAAAACATAAGCTCCTGCAATAAGTGGTAGTAGAATAACAGCAGCATACCTAAGAATTTGGTGGAGAACAATCACTCTATGCTTTTTCTCTAATCTGCTCATGAATTCATCTGTGGTATCTTCAACAGAATCAATATCCAAATCTTCGACATGAGATTCTTTGTGATTTTTTACTTTTTCGAAATACGCCTTATGCTTTGGTGAAGAATTTATCCACAAATTAAATTCTTCGTTTTCACTCGAACTTAATCTTTCATTTAACTTTTTGTAGATAATATCTAAACTTAATTTATTCATTCCTTTTTTTCCTTATTAATCTAATTCGACTTTTAGGGGTAATTTCGATCTTAAGACGTGCAATAATGAAAAGGGTTAACAAGAATCTCTCATTATTTTAAATAAAAAAGATAAGCAACTGAAATTCTTAGAGATACAGGGATAAATAAATTCCATGAATTAGGAAAGATGAACCTTTTTTAAGGATACGAAACCCGCAAATAGTAACAATAGCTCTTTGATATTGTATAAAGCTTCACGTAGGTTTTTCTTAGCTCTGAAAACCTGAACTTTTACGGCACTAATCGAAATATTGAGTTCTTCGGCAATTTCAGCGTGTTTCAAACCATCGTAAATCGACATTTCATATACTTGTCTGCACTGTTCTGGTAATTCTCGTATTGCCTTTTTAATTTTCCCTTTAACCTCATCATCAAAATCCAAGTCAACAGAGTCTGATAGAATTTGAGCTTCCATCAATTTTTGTTTCTTCTTATCTTCCAACTTAAGCGTACGCAAATAATCAATACATCTATTGCGAACCATTAAAAACAAATAAGAGCGCAAAGAACCATTTATTCGAAGATCCTTATTTTCCCAAAGTTTAATAAATATTTCTTGTACAATATCTTCGGCTAATCCTGGACAACATACGTAAGTTTCGGCAAAACGAAATAGGGGTGCGTGGTAAGTCTCAAAGAGAATACGAAAAGTTCTTTGATCATGCTTAAGCTTACCATCTATAAGTATATTTCCCTGATTATTCATTTAAGCTTCTTCTCTTCTTAGTCGATTAATATATTGAAGTAGGGCGAATGTAAAAAAAATATTCTACAGAAAAAACACATGCATTAACTAAATTTAACAATTCCAAAAATAATAACTTGCATAAAACAGGCTTCGAAAACGTTTCCCTTCTGAACTATCTAAACTATAAGATCAAGTTCATTTAAATTTATTCTAAATAAGATCAAATTCAACTACAGCAAGATATTCAAGCACATTGACAGCGACAATTCATCAATTTCAAAACATTAATTCTATCACTGTTTTCTCTTTAATTTTAAAATTATTGAAAAATAGGATGATTCTTTTTCACCTATCTTAACACCATTAGATTGCCATATGATAGGAAAAAAGAAACCGTGTCCGACTACCCCTTTAATCATATTACCAATCTTTGATGTAATCATCAAAACCCATTACAAAAGCAAAAATTAACATCAACAACTTTTATTAAAGAAGAATTTTGTTGAAAGTTCAAACTTGAAATTTTGATTATGTATAAGTTGCAACGACTAAATTAAACGATCAAGATCTTAAAATATTTACAACAAATATGCCCCCTTCGTTACTTAGCTAATTCAATATTTGTTTACTTTACCAAAAGATTTATTCATATTCTTTAAGAACCAAAACCAACTAAATATGTTTCAAGATATTATCATTGTACTAGCTATTATGATTTTAGGACTGGGTATTGGCCTATTTATTGGGAATAGACCCAAAATTATTAAAATCGTAGGCGCATTAACATCATTCTCTATCTTCCTTCTACTTTTTCTTCTGG
Source organism: Ancylomarina sp. 16SWW S1-10-2 (assembly GCF_009669305.1). GTDB lineage: Bacteria > Bacteroidota > Bacteroidia > Bacteroidales > Marinifilaceae > Ancylomarina. The sequence continues at coordinate 35,590 of NZ_SADB01000010.1, read as the reverse complement.
GAATAGGTGTTGGCACCAATGATAAGATAATTAACAACCTACCTACGATTGGAATACAAGCATTAATACTAAGTTTTGGAGCTGTTCTTGGTTCTTTAATTTGTGCTTGGTTTACCTACAAATTCTTCTTTCAGACTAAAAAAGTTGATTAAACTTAACACCTACTAAATACCCGAACAAAATTCTATACTTCCACATCTATTCTCTATGAAAGGTAGCTTAATCATTCTCAGTTTCTTCGTTTTAGGTTTAATTCTAGGGCTAACTCAATTTTTACCAAACTCATTATTAGAAGGCGACTTTAGTATCTACGCACTTTATCTGCTCATGTTTTTAGTCGGTATTGGAATAGGTACCGATCGTGATTCTTGGAAAGTCATTAAAGAGGTTAATATTAAAATCATACTTGTCCCCTTATCCGTAATTGTAGGCTCTTTAATAGGCGTTTCGGCAGTATCTGTTCTACTATCGAACATCAACTTTGGTGAAGCGATGGCAGTGGGTGCTGGTTTTGGTTACTACAGTCTATCATCGGTTATTATTACCGAATTCCATAGCGAAACATTAGGGGTAATTGCCTTAATATCAAATATTATTCGAGAAATCCTCACCCTATTAGCAACACCATTATTTGTGAAATATTTTGGTAAACTCGCTGGCATAGCATCCGGTGGTGCTACAGCTATGGATACAACCATGCCTATAATTGTTCAATACTCTGGTAAAGAATATGCTATTATAGCTGTTTTTAGTGGCATTGTATTAACAATACTCGTTCCAATCATAGTTCCTCTAATTCTTCAATTTGTGTAAAATGACCATACTAATAGTGGTATAGAATTGAATACAAATAACAACCATCAAAAAAAAAATTTAATAAAAAAAACTATCTACAATTCTTCTCTATCTTCAGCTACTAAACCAACGATCTCACAAGCCTCTTTATAATGCAAATCCTCACAAGCACTATAGAGAACTGCAAAAGCTGCATTGATCAAAACTAGGGAAAGTAAAATACCAAATCCAAATAAAACAAGGCCAAGTAAGATCATCACAAAGGATAGTATGCCCATACCAAAGATGGTCCAGAAATAACCTTTAGTCATCTGAAAGCTTAACTTAAGAGACTCAACAACACCGTGTTTTTTATCCATTATTAGATATGGAACAAAAACTAGACGACAAATAAGAAAAACACCCGGAATTATGAATAAAACGAAACCTAGAACAACAATTAAGACCACCAATAGATTACTTAGAATAGCTCTTGAGTAGGTTTTAAAACCAGAGAATGTTTCCTCGAACACAAAATCTTTTTTTCTAGCAACTTTTGTAAACACGTAAGCTACTCCATATGAAAACACAGATGCAACAGCGAAATAATAAATAGTTCGAGTTAATTGCAAAACACTAGAAGTAAAACTAAAACTATCTGAATTCTGTTGAATATGTTTCACAAACCACATAGGACTATCTATAACTCCTCCTACAAAGACAATTAGAACCAACATCCAAAAATGCTTCTTCAATAATGAAAAGGCTTCCTCAAAACATGCACCCGCAGATGGATAAACTTTGAGAATCATATCCTCTTTACTATAATCAAATTTCATGAATGAGTCTTTAAATCTTGGATTTATGATTATAATGAAATAAGATGAAACACACGATCCATCTTATTTCCAAACTTTTATCTTAACTACATTAATCGTTTTTCACCGCTTAACTTACGTATATCGGTAAGATCTTGACTCACCTCGATACAACCTTTGTAAACACCTTGTTCATCTCTTAATGCAAAGTATTGAATGAGAATAAAACTACCTTTCATTTCTATCCAAAAAGGCTCACTATCCTTACTCCCATCCTTAAATGCTTGGACCAATTCCTCAACAATATGTACACTCTCTGGTGGATGACAATTCTGTACCGTACGTCCGATAATTGCTTTTGATCTTGGGAAAAATCTATCTTTGGGATTAGAAAAGAAACAAACCTTATCGTTCTCATCAATCATCGTAATATCCACAGGCAAATTATTCAACAAAAGAATAGCTTGCTTCAAGGTCATTAATCCGGTATCGAAATTAAGCAGTGTATTCTCTAATTTATGTTCGTTTAAATAATCGGTATCAAGTGTTTCAGTTTTGACATGCTTTACCAACTCCTCTACTTTTGGGGCTTCGATATAGGCATATCCAATCTCCTCACTTTGGTGAATCATATCAGACCAAACTTCTTTGTTTACAGCATTTAAAACAACGGGAAATAATAAATATTCTTCTCTAAAAATGATGGTATACATATCGAAGAATAAGTCGCCTAATAATTTATTAATATGCTTCTTATCTAAATCGACTTCTAAAAGTGCCAACATTAAAGCCTTTTTAGTTCTTCTAATATCATCATGAATAGACCACATAACGCCAAGGCATTTGTATTTTGGGTATTCTTTTTCAAAGTATGGGAATAGTATATTTTCCTTACGGACATAATGCTTTTCCATTTGCATTAGGTCTTCTATTCCAACTCTAAGATGTTCAGCTGCTTTTATGCTATCAAGATTTGGACTATTAAAATCCTTAACCCAAGATTTTAAATTTTGTAGTCGCCTTTCGAGCTCTCTATTTTCTTTTTTCAAGTAAGCTAAAAAATGATTCTCTGGTAAAAAAATAGGCTCGAGATTCATAATTTGCTTATGGAATGCATTTAATGCTTTATTGATTCCAATTTTTAAATCATCCATTGGCAAATCGGCTTCTACCAATCGATGTACTACAATGATAATATCATTTGCTGTTAAATCGTTTATTGCAGCTTGATGCGCTTTAATGAGGTCCGATCCTTTTTCACCAATAGTTAATCGATAACAAAAATCGTAAAGAGAATCAATTCTAGCTTGGTTGTTATTTATAAATTCCGACATCTTTAATCTTAAGTTTAATTGAAACATCAATTTAAACTATTTTATTAAAAAAATGATCTTAACACATAAAATTATTACATAAAAAAAGGGAATACCTAACGGCATTCCCTTCTAAAAATATATGATAAAATTGGTATTAGTCCAATTTGTGAATCAATAATCCTGAACGTAATTTAGGCTCAAACCAAGTTGTTTTAGGAGGCATAATATTACCTGTATCAGCAATATCAATAAGCTGTTGCATAGAAACTGCGTATAAAGCAAAAGCAACTTTCATGTTACCGCTATCAACACGTTTTTTCAACTCACCTAATCCACGAATACCACCTATAAACTCAACACGAGTCGTTGTACGAAGATCTTTCACTCCCAATAAATTATCCAATACATGGCTCGAAAGAATTGTTACGTCCAACACACCAATAGGATCCTTATCGTCGTAAGTACCTGCTTTAGCATTTAACTTATACCATTTGTTATCTAAATACATAGAAAACTCATGAAGTTTAGCTGGCTTGTAAATTGCTTTACCCATACACTCTACGGTGAAAGTCTCTTCCAATTTAGCTAGTAATTCAACTTCTGTCAATCCGTTAAGATCTTTAACAACACGATTGTAATCGATAATTGCTAATTGATCATCTGGAAAGTGAACTGCCATAAAATAGTTATACTCTTCGTTTCCTGTATGATTAGGATTCTTAGCAGCAAACTCATCACCAATACGAGCAGCAGCAGCTGTTCTATGATGTCCATCAGCTACGTAAGTTGCAGGTACTTTAGTTGCAAATAATTTTTCCAACTCTTTATTCGTATCCGCATCGTTTACAGGCCAAAAATGATGACCGAATCCATCTTCAGCAACAAAATCGTACTCAGCCTTTTCGTTCTTTACAATGTTAGCTACAATAGCATCAATCTCTGGAACAGCTTTATATGAAAAGAATACTGGCTCAAGATTAGCCTCAGTATAACGAGTTAAGATCATACGATCTTCCTCTTTGTCTGGACGAGTAAGCTCGTGTTTCTTGATAACACCATTCTTGTAATCTTGACAAGAAGCATTAGCAACGATACCGTACTGAGTACGTCCGTCCATAGTTTGAGCGTAGATATAGAATTTAGCTTCTGAATCTTGCTTCAACCAACCTCTTTCTTGCCATAACTTAAAGTTAAACACAGATTTTTCGTAAACAGTCTTAGAATGAACGTCTGTTCCGGCAGGACAGTCGATCTCAGCACGAGTGATGTGAAGTAAAGAACAGTCTTTACCTTTAGCCATCTGTGCAGCTTCTTCAGAACTCATTACGTCATATGGTAAACATGCTAAATCTTTAGCGATATCTTTTGTTGGGCGTAAGCCTCTAAATGGTTTTACAATTGCCATGATAAGGTATTTGTGTTTGTGTTTGTGTTTGTGTTTGTGTTTGTAAAATTGTTAATTCGATTTTTGTGAGTTTGAGATTTGTTAGATATGACGTATTAAAACTTATTTTTTGTTTTTTATTTCAACTAACTTCTTCTCAAGATATTTTTTATAACCCGAAGCCATTTTCGATAAATCAATTAGAAGTTCTCTAGCCTCTCTGTTATCAGTTATAGAAATATATCCTTGAGAAAGTGCAATTGAAGAACACACGACACACTCTCGAACTGAACCTTTTGAAATTCTCAGATATCGTATATTTAATGGGACAGATTCTCCATAACCTTCACCTAAATTCAAAGCTATAGAATTGGCTGCTCGTCGATATTGACTTGTTAATCCATAAATTTCATCCCTCGGGAAAGTATTCGTTTGTTTATAAACCAAATTTATAAATTCCAAAGATTTTTGATATAGATTTAAATTTTCAAAATCAAAACTTCCCATAATTCACAATTTTGTTATCCAAAATCACAAAAATCAAACTCTCAAAAATTCCTATTTATTTACTCTAAATGTTTCGTCTCCCTTTTCAATAAGGTTTACTATTTGATTAGCACCGGCAATACCAGCGTTAATATTTGCTTCGGCAGTTTGTGCTCCCATTTTCTTAGGCGTAAAGAAAAAGCGGCCTTCAAATTTAGCAGCAAATTCATCTTTACAGTCAGGTGCAATATCTGAGATATAAGCAAAATCCTTACGATCTGCCATCAATTTCAACATACCTTCTTCGTCAATTACTTCTTTACGAGCTGTATTAACAAGGATACCACCCTCAGGCATTCTGTTCAACAAATCGTAATTAATTGATTTTTTAGTTTTATCGTTAGCAGGAATATGCAAAGACACATAGTGACAAGTGCTATATAGCTCTTCTACTGTATCTACAGCCTTAACACCATCAGCTTCAATAGCTTCTTTTGCAACAAAAGGATCGAATGCATAAACTATCATTCCAAAACCTTTAGCAATAGTCGCAACGTGTTTTCCTACGTTACCATAAGCGTGAATACCAAGACTCTTACCTCTTAACTCAACTCCAGCTTTTCCGTTATAACCGTTACGAGCAAGAAAAACCATCATTCCTAATGCAAGCTCAGCTACAGCATTTGAATTTTGACCAGGCGTATTCATAGCCACAATACCTTTTTCGGTACAAGCTTCAAGATCGATATTATCGTATCCAGCACCTGCACGAACAATTACCTTTAGCTTTTTAGCTGCTTCAAGTACCTCACGAGTTGCTTTATCAGAACGAATAATCATTCCATCAACATCAGCAACAGCTGCAATTAAGTCAGCCTGATCTGTGTATGATTCTAGCAAAGCTAGTTCATAACCTGCACCTTCAACTACTTCGCGAATTGCATTTACAGCAGCGGGAGCAAAAGGTTTAGTGGTTGCAATTAAAACTTTAGTCATTTTATTAATTTTAAACGTTAAAAATAAAATGTCATTGCCAGCCAAATCGAAGTTATCCTTTCGGATCCCTTTAGTCGTTCCTCATGCTTTAATGACTCAAAATAAAGATTTGAGGATGTTGCCATTCTCAAATCTATATAATCAGGTAATTACTTGACGTGTAGTGTTTCGAATTCTTTCATACAATCTACTAATGCTTGAACAGATGATTTTGGTAAAGCATTGTAAGTAGAAGCACGGAAACCACCAACTGAACGGTGACCTTTAATTCCAGACATACCTTTTGAGGTAGCAAATTCTAAGAAATCTTTTTCTAATTCTTTGTACTCATCAGTCATTACAAAACAGATGTTCATTATAGAACGATCTTCTTTGTTGATAATAGTACCTTTGAACATAGGGTTACGGTCAATTTCATTGTAAAGAACCGCAGCTTTTTCTTCGTTCATTTTCTGCATAGCAGTAACTCCACCTTGTTCTTTGATCCATCTCAAAGTTTGAAGAGCAGCAAATACAGGAACTACTGGAGGTGTATTAAACATAGAAACACCTTTAATGTGTGTTCTATAATCTAACATAGTAGGGATCTGACGATCTACTTTACCCAATAATTCATCTTTAACGATTACAAAAGTAACACCAGCTGGTGCTAGATTTTTTTGAGCTCCACCATAAATTAATGCATATTTAGATACATCAACTGGACGAGAAAAAATATCAGATGACATATCTGCGATAAGAGGAACATTCACGTCCATATCGTATTTTATCTCAGTACCATAAATGGTATTATTTGTAGTAATATGAAAATAATCTACATCAGCAGGAATTTCATATCCTTTTGGAAGATAGTTGTAAACTGTTTCTTTAGAAGAAGCAACTTCAACAACTTCGCCAAAAAGCTTAGCTTCTTTTTGTGCTTTGTTTGCCCAAGCACCCGTATTTAAGTAAGCCGCTTTCTTATTCATGAAATTGTAAGGAATCATGCAGAACTGAGTAGAAGCTCCACCACCTAAAAATAGAACTGAATATCCTGTAGGGATATCTAATATTTCTTTAAACAAAGCAATAGCTTCATCCATTACTGCAACAAATTCTTTGCTACGGTGAGATACTTCCATTAAAGAAAGAGTTGTTCCGGCAAAATTCTTAATAGCAGCAGCAGTATTTTCTACTGTTACATCAGGAAGGATTGAGGGTCCTGCAGAAAAATTATGTACTTTCATTTTCAATGTTTTTAAAAAATGTTAATGTTTGCTTATTCTCTTGCAAATTTGCAAATAAAAATGAAGAATAACGAAAGCAAAAATCATTTTTTACATGTTTATCAACAAAAATTATAAAAGCTTATATTCATTACTTATACATCTAAATATCTTACAGTTAAAAAGGCAATGATTTATAATTAAAAATTATTTTTTGACATATAACTTGAACAAACAAAAAAAGCAGGTTTGCGATACTTCACAAACCTACTTTTACAATAAAATTAATGATTACAACTATCGCAAAACCATGGAATTGCAAACCCAGTCAATAATCAAATATGTTTAAGCCTTATAAAAAGGAATTTTTACAATTTTTGCTTTAATTGCTTTCTTTCTTACACGGATATAAATCTCAGTACCAACCTTATAGAAACCTTCTTTTACGTAACCCATACCAATAGATTTTCCAAGAGCTGGAGCACTAGTTCCTGAAGTTACTTCACCTATTTCGTTACCATCAGCATCTTCTATTTTGTAACCATGACGAGGAATACCACGATCGATCAATTCAAAACCTTTTAAACGACGCTTAGGTTTATCAGCTTTTTGCTTCTCAAAAAACTCTCTATCGATAAAGTCGTTACCGTCAACAAATTTAGTAATCCAACCCAAACCGGCTTCAATTGGAGTATGATCGTCATCAATATCGTTACCATATAAACAAAATCCAACTTCAAGACGTAAGGTATCACGAGCAGCTAAACCAATAGGCTGAATACCAAACTCTTTACCTGCTTCCATTACAGCATTCAAAAGTTTTTCTCCATCTTCATTAGCAACATAAATTTCACATCCTCCTGAACCAGTGTAACCTGTAGTTGAGAAAATAACGTTCTCAATACCAGCCATATTCACACTTTTGAAAGTATAATATTCCATATCTTCAACAGGAACATCAATAAGTTTTTGCATTGCTTTAAGAGCTAAAGGACCTTGAACGGCTAACTGACAAATTTCGTCAGAAGCATTATAAAGTTCTTTACCTATCTCTAAGCCCATTTCTTTAGCATGCTTAGTACACCAAGCCCAATCCTTATCAATATTAGCTGCATTTACAACCAATAAATAGGTTTCAGAATCGATACGATAAACTAACAAATCGTCCACAATACCATGTTTCCCATTAGGAAGACATGAATACTGAATCTTTCCATCAGTTAAAACTGCCACATCATTAGTGGTTAATTTTTGAACAAAGCTAAAGGCTTTTGGTCCTTTTACCCAAAACTCCCCCATGTGAGAAACATCAAATACACCTAATTTCTCGCGAACACACATATGTTCATCCTTAATACCAGTATATTCAATAGGCATATTATAACCAGCAAATTCTGCCATTTTAGCGCCTAATCCTTCATGAAAACTAGTGAATGCAGTTCTTTTCATCTGTTTATTGTTTGTTGTTTAAAGTACAAGATATCAATACATTTCCCAATAATTAGGGAAAAGCATTTCAATTCTTATTTTAAGTATTGTTTATTTAAATTGCTCAATTACAAAGATTAATCTTTTAAAATTACTTCTTTAATTCTCCAAAGAAAATCTTCGTTCTATTATATTCTACAAATGTAAAAGAATACAAATTCTAGGCAAAAAAATACCAATGAAATTCTTGTTAGTTATGGTTAATTATTAGATATACTGTAATTCGATATTATTTTTCTATTCGTATTATTTTCAAAACTTACAATAAAGGCAGTTTCAACACCACACTTGTTTTTATAATAAATTGCATCATCTAAACTTTCATATTCCCCAATTGTATACCTATACCATTCACCATCGTAAGCACAAGTTATCTTGCCATTACCTCTGTACAAGTTCTTTAAGTCAGAATCTTTAAGTTCTAGCTTTGAAGCTACAATCTGAATTTTATAAGTTCTTTTCACAGCAGCTACCTGTTTAACAACTGGCTCGGGAAGCGAAATTATTGATGGTGTAATTTCAGCTTCTTCTACTAAAATAGTGTCATTAAATTTCTCAACAGGTTTCACTGCTTCTTCAGATTCTGCCTTAATTATCTTTTTGGGGCTCAACTTTTTCGTGTATATGTCAAACCTACCATTTTCACCCCTATTAGAATCAAACATGAAAGAATCATTTTCGCTCAAAAAGAAATGACATTCATCGTAAGCTGAATTAATAGGAATACCCATATTTTGAGCTTCCATCCAATGACCATTATCATCTTTTACCGACTTAAAAATATCGTACCCTCCAATAGAATTTCTTCCATTAGAACTAAAATACATGACCTTTCCATCTTCTGATATGGAAACATCCTTTTCATCAAACACAGAATTTATCTGATCGCCAAACTTAACTGGTATGCTCCACTCACCATTATTACCTTTTTTACAATAGTATATATCCCCCTGATTTTGATCTCGATCACTAACAAATACAACCGTATTCCCATCTGGTGTAAAAGAGGCCGAAGATTCATTCGATTTTCGTTCATTTACAAAGAATAGATCCATTTCTTTTGTCCAGAATCTATCCTCTTTTTGCATAAATATTAAATCGCCATTGCCCGAATTTTTATCGTAAAACAAATACCTATTCGCATCAACTTTAGAAAGCATTATTGGCAATTCTAAAGACTTATTCTCATCATTTAAAATACTAAAATTCGTCCATTCACCATTTATAAGCATTAGGCTAAAACCTCTTAAAACAGGCTTATTTTTCTTATTATCATTTGCCAACAACCTATCTGAATTGAAGTATAATTTTGAGCCAGCTTTTATTGCTAAAACATCATTAGCATCAGAATTTATTGGTGAAGCGAGCTTTTCCACGTCGTAACTAGAGCGTTGTTCTAACAATATTTGACCATTTTTGCATTGTTCTATATACCTATTTGCAATTTTCAAATTCTCATTATTTCTATTTGCATTATTGTGTTGAAGAATTTCCACATAAGTTTTATAGTTTAATATTGCATTTGAAAAATCACTATCAAACTGACAAGCTAATCCCAAAAACAAATATAATTCCTCATTAAAATTTGGTTTCAAAGCCTTGACTTCTTCAAAATATGATTTTGCTAATTCTCTCTGACCATAAATCAAATACGCTTGTCCAATATTATAATTTAGTTCTGCATTTGAGCTATTAAAGGCATTGCATTCCAATAGAAGTCTTATACATTCTGGAAATGAAGATTCTCCATTAGCAAAAAGTTTCTTTGCCTTGTTTATTTTTTTCATAATCAACTTTCCTTCATCAGTACCTCCTGTGAATTCATCAGAATTAACACGTACAAAATTTTGAGAACAAACACTTCCATATGAAAAGACAAAACAAATAATAAGTAGTCTCAATATTGACATAGATTATATCTTTAGTTAAATAAACTGCAACAAAATTAAAAAATTAAAGAACATGGGATAAATAAAGCTCTATTATTAAAATTGTAAAAAAATATTTAATTGAAAATAATTTATTACTATTACTGCAAGATGTAAATAAGGCTTCAACAAATACATTCTTCTTATTAATTTTTATTGTTTAAATTTATTTATTCGTAATTTGATTTTACAATAGAATAGAAATTGCTGATAGCAAAAAAAGGAGCAATTGCTTAATTAATCATTTAAAGATTTAAAATGGATTCAAACACTAAAATAATTGACTTATCATACTTAATAGAGATGTCTGATAATAATAAAGATATTATGATTGAGATGATTGATATTTTTATTGAACAAAGCACTGAATTTACCGAAGGCATTTCTAATCATTTTAAAAACAAACAATGGACTGAACTTGGTGCTATTGCACACAAGGCTAAATCATCTGTTAGAATCATGGGAATGGATGAAACGGGTAAATGTTTAGAGAAAATTGAACACTATTCTAAGGGCAATCAAAAAATTGAGTTACAGCATAAAATTAACAACAGACATAAACTTAATAAAGAAGACTTAAGGATTTGGAACAATGTTAAAAACGAAGATATTAACGATATTGATCTAAAATTAATTCCCGACCTTATTAACCAGTTTCTTAATCAAAATCCAGTTGCTATTACGGAATTAAAAAAAGCTATTTTAGAGTTTTAATATGACTAAAAACACACCACACATACTCGTTGTTGATAATAACATTACAAGCCTAAAATATATTGAGTTCACATTAACAAGTATTGGATTCAAAACAACACTTGCAAAAGATGGTGTAGAAGCTATCGAAAAAACAAAAAATCAGCATTTTGATCTTATCATATCAGAGCTCAACTTGCCTTTAATGAATGGTAGTGATCTTGTTAGACAAATTCGAAAAACGCCTGAATACAGACTTACACCTTTTATTATTCTTTCAGATAGTAAGGAAGAAGAAACTTGGATAGAGAACCTAAATGATGGAGCAGATGATTTTATTATAAAACCTTTTAAACAAGAACTCTTTATTTCAAAAATCAAGGCTCACCTAAAAAAATCGGTTCTTAGAAAGAAAATTATAGATTCATCTAGAAAAAACATACTTGATTTTGATAACGGCTGTATTATTTATTGCACTCCTAGCACAAATCAGTTTAAACTATCGCAACACCTTATAAAAACACCCATTAAACACATTGAGTCGGATATAGAACTGTTTTCCTACTTAAAAGAAAAAAATGTTTTACGAATTATTATTGATGACAATGCAATTTGGGCCATTTCAATTTTAGATAAGATTAGTAAAACAACTCAACATCTGATTCCTATTGACATTTTAATTTCCGACTCGAAGGATACAGACAAAATAGATTATCTGCTAACCAATCGTATCGATTTTTTTCTTTACAAACAGCTTGATGAGAGGTTAATTCTTCATCAAATCAATTCATCAGTTCAACAAGCATTGGATATTAAAAACAAATATTTTAACGCCCTCAATTCAGCTGCCAAACAGTCTCCAATAAGGTTCGAAGATCAATATAGCGAAGACATTAAGGACTTTAACATACAAGTTATTCATCAAGCCTACAACAAGCTTGCAGGTGGCGATTTTTACGAAACTTTCACGGTTGATAACGATAGAAAAATTATTGTTGTAGGTGATGTTATGGGTAAAAAATGGGATGCTTGGTTTTTAGTACCTGCATATATTGCCTACATAAGAAGTACAATTAACTTTTTCTTAAGCCGTGAGGAATTTGATTTCTTCAAGTCTCCAAGTAAGTTTTTAGAAATAATAAACAAAGCTATATTTAAAGATCTTAAACTTGGCGAAGTTTTCACAACCCTAAGTATTATAACGGTTTGCACAAAAACATCTCAAATCAGCATTGCTTCGGCTGGCGCCCTTCAACCGCTCTTTTATAATGCCAAAGAAGGTAAATTAGCTCAACTTAATATTACCGGAACTCTATTGGGAGTTATTCCTGATGCTCGATATCTAAACTTAATTCAAGACGTTGAACAAGGAGATAAACTATTACTTTATACTGATGGTTATATAGAAGCTGTAAATGATAGAACTGGTTGTATGATTGGTAACGAAGATTTTCTTGAAAGCATAAATAATACTATCGGGAAAGAAAGTATTACACTTTCTGATATTGATTATCAATTAAAACATAATTTAAACATATCTAAGTTTGATGATGACAGGACTCTTCTCCTTGTTCAAAAAAATTAAGCACTAACTTCTTCTGTTCGCATTTAATTTTGTTCATTTGTCAAAAAATTAAAAATCATGACGCCAAACGAAATTATTGGATGGATGGGAAGCATCCTTTTCGCAATTTGCGGATTACCTCAGGTTATTCATACGTTTAAAACTAAAAAAGTAGATGACCTTAACGAGCTATTTATATGGCTTTGGTTTTTGGGAGAAGTATTCACGTTTTGGTATATCATTATTGACGACATCAACAATCAAATATATCATATACCCCTTTACTTTAACTACCTCTTCAATCTTATTATGGTATTCTATCTTATCATTGCTAAATATAAATACAACAGTATTCCAACATCATTAGCAACACTAAAACATAGATTACTAAAATAGATCTTACTCTTAATTAAAATATCGTGAATATAATCATCATTGATAATTTCGATTCATTCACCTATAATCTTGCGCACGCTGTAGAACAATTCTCAGATCAAGTTATTGTTATGCGAAACAATGAGATTAATTGGGAAGCTATAAAAACTTGTGACAAAATTATATTCTCTCCCGGACCTGGATTACCAGAAGATGTAACAGTTATGGGGAAAATACTAGACCAATACAAAACAAGCAAACCCATACTAGGTGTCTGTTTAGGCATGCAGTATATTGGCATATATTTTGGCGGAAAAATCTATAATATCGAAAAGATTATACATGGTATTCCTAAAACAACACACGTATTAGATTCTACAGAATGTTTATTTCAAGGAATTCCTCAAAATTTTAATTCGGGAAGATATCACTCTTGGGCTTTAGACAAATCTCAATTGCCTGCTTGTTTTACTATTACAGCTACTGATAATGATGAACTTATAATGGCCATTCGACATACCGAATTTGACATTTGTGGCGTTCAATTTCACCCTGAATCTATAATGACAGATCAGGGGTCTCTTATTCTAGAAAATTGGATTAAGGCTTAAATTTATAGATCTAATCTCAAACAATAACTTTGTCATCCTATTGTTTAAATGACCAAGCTTGTTGATATTAATAATCTTGCCATACCTTCTTCTTCTCATATTTTAGATCTTGTAATACAGAAGATAGAACATTAATTTTGAAATTATAAGATTGGTATGTACCAAATGGAATTGTATTAAAAGTCATTTGCCAACAATGCAGATCACGAGTTAAGGAAAATTGAGTTGCTGTAATTGATTTATCAGCAAAATCGTAGCCTGTAGAAAAAGTAATCTTCCACTTAGGTGTTAAGCTAAAATTACCTCGTAAACTCACGTTCTGTGTCGTATTACTTTCTGTCTTAGGTTTAGAATAAGTCCATCCATAATTCAATGTAAATGACCAAGGTATATCAAAGTCAATATATTTCATTTCATCGAGATTAGGCTCGTTCTTTTTACCATCTTTACCATCTTCGCCCTTACCTGCTCCTTCTCGTTCTCCTTTAAAATCAGTCGATGACAAGCCAAAACCCAAGTCGATAGATGCATTAGTCATACGAGGACCAAACTTATCAATTTTTATATCATTTGCATTCAAGTCGTAAGGATCAACTGTTGAACTAACACTAAGATCTAACTTATTATTAAAAAGCTTAGTACGACCACTAATACGAATCGTCGACCAGTTTAAAGAGTCAGCAAACATATTATAACTTGTAGAAAATTTAAGACTCTCCAGAATTTTTACTTTCTTAAAATCCTCATTTCCTGTCGTGTCATTTGCCGTCTTAATCTTTGCTTCAATATTATTATCAAGGCTCAAACTTATACTTCCAGATTCCAATGCTCCAGTTGGTGTACCATACAAACTTCCTTCAAACATAGAATATTCCACATCATCGCCATCACCATTTTTATAGGTTTTGTAATACTTTTCTCTAGGGATACCAATTTCAGGTGTATACCCCACACTAATGGATGGTGTCATTACGTGACGAATGGCCTCTATTTTAGAAGATTCTTTAAAGGTATACATACCATAAATTTTAGGACTTAACGACAATGAGACTGAGGTTGAATAGTTATGAGCATATTGAAGACCTTGAATTGTATCGATCAAAACGCCACCAGCATTATCGTTCAAACTTTCGTCCCATGATTTACGGATAGATTTTGAATACAAAACACCTTTATAATTAAGAGTTGGTGATAAGGTTAAATCAGTAGCTAACTTAAAATTTGTAGTAATAGGAATACTATGCTGATAACCATTCTGCCAATCTTTCGTTAAAGAAGAGGACATCAATTCATCCTCTTTAGTGTTAATTCTATTCTCAAGTTTCGATGAATAACTCACCCCAACTTTATCATACCATTTTAAATTAGAACTCTTCCCCTTAGATCTAAAAGGGTAAATCTGAGTCATATTTAATGATAAACTCGGCAAAGTAAGTGATATAGTCGTATCTATACTATTCTGCGAGTGTCGTAAAGATCCATTTAAACTAAAAGGACTATCTGGCCATTTTTTACTATAAGAGATACTCGATTGCTTTTGATTATTTACAATCTTATTAATATCTGTTGAGTTATTTCTATCATTCTCCGATGTAGAAAAGTTTACCGAAGCTGAAAATGTACGATATGGATTTGCTTTTGAATCCTGAGTATGTGTCCAACGAATAGCAAAATCGGTAGATTCAGAATAATCATCCAAACCTTTATCTCCATATTGATTTTTATGATACTCACCAGACAGACTTCCACTAAATTTGTATCGTTTTTTATATTTTGAATCTATATCAGTTCCCCACGATCCATTCGAGAAAATATCAAACCTTGTTGCTAAATCAACATAATCATTAATAGCCCAATAATACCCCAAACCTCTCAAGTTAAAGCCTCTTAATTGCTCCTCACCATAACTAGGCAAAAGAATACCTGATGAATACTTACTACTAAAAGGGAAAAACCCAAAAGGAAGGAAAACGGGTAAAGGCACATCCTCTAAGACTAAATATAAGGGGCCAGAAACAATCTTATCATCTTTAATCATCTTAGCCTTAGTCATCTTCACATAAAAGTGTGGATGCTCATGATCACAAGTTGTGTATTTCCCATTTTTCAGAAAGAATGTATTTTCATCCATTCTCTTCGTAAATTCACTATGTACATAACCACTTTCTTGTTCAGTTATAATTTCGTTAACCAAACCTTTACCTGTATCAAAATTATATCTCAATTGCTTACAAGCAAACTCTTCTGTACCATCTTTAAACTCAGGCGTATCAATAAATTTACCTGTACTATCTTGAATTCCGTATGCAAAAGCTTCTTTTTTTGCTATATCAAGTTCAATATAATATGCCTTCAGTTCAATCGATCCATATTTTACAAATGCATTTTTAGTCAAAAAAACTTTCTGCCCCGTAAGTGAGAAAGTGACACTATCGTCTGCATTATAATCAATCGCAGTTTCAAAGAATGGCTTTGGAGCAGTTGAATCAGCAGCTATGGTATCACTTTTAAGATCTTGTTCTTTTTTAGACTTTAAATCTAAAGAATCAACTTGCTGTAATAATTCCGCATACCAATTTACCTCAACTGGAGATTCTTCTGAATTCTCCCATTTAGAATTTTCGACTAAATTTAAACCCGCAAATATATTTAACGGAATTAAACTAAGAATGAAAAGTATAAAAAGCTTTTGTTGTAATTTCAATTGCAATTTTTATCGTTATTTTTGTAAAAGAATGAGATAAATTAATAAACCTAAAATTAGACATAGAACATTAAGTTTTAATCCGTTAAGGTGCTTTACATCATATAATTACTATATATACTAGTAGACAGAAAGGTCTCAAGACGCCAAAATTACAAATAAAACTACTATATTCCCTAATCTAAATGATGTTCAGAATCATTTTTTACGTTCTTTTATGAAAATTTCTCATCTGATTTTTTTTCAAATAAAATTTTAAAAAATATAATGAGTAGAGTATACGTTTTTTTAATGTTTTTTATTCTTTGTTCAACAAGCTTTTTAAGTATTGGACAAAACTCTGAATATAAAATCAATACAATTGTTATTGATGCAGGTCATGGCGGGAAAGATCCTGGTGCTGTAGGGAAACATTGTTACGAAAAAAACATAGTCCTTAGTATAGCACTCAAAACTGGGCAGTATATAAAAGATAATTTTCCTCATATAAAAATTATATACACACGAAAAACAGACGTGTTTATTCCTTTAAAAGAACGACCTGAAATAGCTAATAAAGCTAAGGCTGATCTTTTTATATCCGTGCATGCAAATAGTCTTGAAAATAACACAACAACATCTGGAACTGAAACCTTTATTTTAGGTCTTCATAAATCGCAAGATAATTTAGCTGTTGCAATGAAAGAAAATTCCGTAATGCTTTACGAAGATGATTACACGAATAAATATGAGGGTTTTGATCCTAAAGATCCGGCATCATATATCATTTTTAACTTGATGCACAGCCTGCATATTGACAACAGTACATCAATGGCTCAGCACACTGAAAACCAATTCAAAAATAGAGTTGGAAGATACTCTAGAGGTGTAAAATCTGCAGAACTTTGGGTTTTAAGAAAAGCAAGCATGCCATCAGTATTAATCGAAGTTGGTTTTATATCTAACCCAAAAGAGGAACGTTTTTTAAAATCGGAGAAAGGTCAAGATTATATGGCCTCGGGTATTTTTAGAGCCTTTAGATCGTATAAAGAAGAAATTGAGCGCCATAGTTCTCGCACCTTCGAAGTAGCAGAAGAAACAACAAACAGCACTATAGAAGAAGCTACTGAAATCATAAATGAGGTTTATTATTGTATTCAGGTAAAGTCGTCGTCGAAACAAATTCCACTAAATGCTAAGGTATTTTCGGGCTTAAATAATGTAATTGAAAAGCAGGTGAATAACATGTATAAATACTCTGTGGAACAAAACGCTAACCTGAAAGTTGTTATCAACAAAAAAAAGGAAATTAAAAAACTAATACCTGACTGTTTTATTGTTGCTTACTATAAAGGGAAACAAATTCCCATTAAAGAAGCCAAAAACATTCAGAAATCATAATAAATATTCAATACCTTTGATTAAGAAGAAATAAAGTATTCACACAATATCACTAAATGAAAATATCAAAAGAAGCTACAATTGGAATATTGGTTATAGCTGCCATTATAATTTTTATTTGGGGAATTAACTTCCTTAAAGGAGAGAGTATATTCTCAAAAGATCAATTATTTTACGCCAAATACGAAAGAGTTGACGGTTTAAAAGAATCGAGTCCTGTGACTCTAAGAGGCTTGAAAATTGGGCAAATTAAATCTATAAAATTCAACGATACAAATGTTAAGGGTTTAATTGTTTCTTTTTCGGTAAACGATGATTTTAAGTTCTCCGATAATACGACAGCTAGAATTATTAGTTCGGATATTATGGGAACCAAAGAAATTCAAATTATTCCTGGCACATCTAAAATAATATTACAAGCTGGAGACACTATTAATGGAAGTATTGAGGGTGACTTAAAAGAACAAGTTAGTATGCAAATGCTACCTCTAAAAAATAAAGCTGAAAAACTGATGTCAAGTGTTGACTCTGTGTTAACAGTTGTTCAATATATTTTTAATGCTGATGCACGTAATAATATCTCACAAAGTTTAACGAGTATTAAGAACACAATAAACAAACTTGAACACACATCGGGAAGTCTCGACACATTGGTTAGTGGTCAAAGATCTCAAATGGAAAAGATACTTGCAAATGTTGAATCTATAACTAGTAACCTTGACTCGAACGGTGAAAATATTAGCCATATTTTAACCAATTTTTCGAGTATATCTGATTCTTTAAAACAAGCCAATATTACTTCAACAGTAAACAATGCCAATGCAGCTTTAGCTCAAGTGAATGAAATATTCCAACAAATAAATGAGGGTAAAGGTAGTATGGGTGCTCTACTTAAGAATGACAGTCTTTATAAGCATTTTGAATCTGCCTCAAAACACTTAGATGAACTTTTAGTAGATCTTAAAGCGCATCCAAGTCGTTACGTTCAAATCTCAGTTTTTGGACGTAAAGACAAGAAAAAGAAATAATTTAGAAATTCATATCCACAAAAAAGCCAGATTTAAATCTGGCTTTTTTTTTAGTTTAAAATAAGATTGTTTAGATCTTCGTAAGATGTCCTTGCGTTACTATAAACATCAGAATAACGCATAATTTTCTTAGTCAAACTAGCTGGCGCTTCAAGCAATAAATTATCAATATATCTGATTAAATCTCCCGATCCCATCAAGTCGTCTATAGAGACACTTTCCAGTTCTTTAAGAAAATCAGCATGATTCATCGCTGGCGCACAGCCTACAAGTGTAAAAAATGAATCCATCCGCATATATAATTAGTTTCACACTCTATAACGCAACCTTTTTCATTTTAGTATACCAAATTTGTAAAAGGTCCTCATATCCTATGAAATCAACAAATTAAGCTGATCTTCTTCAATCATTTTTCTCAAATTAATAAGAGCATATCGCATACGACCAAGTGCCGTATTAATACTTACATCAGTATCATCGGCAATCTCCTTAAAGCTTAAGCCCTTATAATGACGTAAAATAATAATTTCACGCTGATCTAAAGGAAGACGATCTACCAAATCTCTCACTTCAGAATGAATCTGCGATCGTATCATAACATCCTCACAATTCTCATCACTAAATTGATCTGAATTAAATAGATCTAGTTCAAAATCATCATTAGAATAAACCTTATTCACCTTCCCTTGCCTAAAATGATCAATAATCAAATTATGGGCAATACGAAATACCCAAGCTAAGAATTTACCGTTATCACGATATTTTCCTGCACGTAAAGACTGAATAACCTTAATGAATACATCTTGAAAAATATCTTCGGTTAAATCTTTATTTTTTACTATTAAATAAATGTAGGTATATACCCTATCTTTATGGCGAGTTATCAGCATTTCAATTCCAGACGAATCGCCAGAAATAAATTGCTCAATATAATATTGATCGCTTTTTAAATCAAATTTCTCCAATTTCACATCTTAGATTTTAAGTTATAAAGTGTAGAGATCGATCTATAAGCAAAGTAGAAATTGGTGAGTAAATATTATATTACTTGCAAGATTATAAATAATAAAGAGTTTTGCAAATCAATAGAACTTAAATAAATTTGTAAGATTTTACATTTCGCTCAGAAATTCTAGGAATAAACATGATTAAGCAAGATAAATTCATCACCATAAAAGGAGCAAGAGTCCATAATCTTAAGAATATTGACTTAAAAATTCCTCGCAATAAATTTATTGTAATCACAGGACTGTCTGGTTCAGGGAAATCATCCTTAGCTTTCGATACGCTTTATGCTGAAGGCCAACGACGCTATGTAGAGAGTTTGTCTGCCTATGCGCGCCAGTTCCTTGGACGAATAAATAAACCAGAAGTTGACTTCATTAAGGGAATCCCTCCTGCAATAGCTATTAAGCAAAAGGTAAACACACGAAATCCTCGTTCTACAGTTGGAACATCAACAGAAATTTACGACTACTTAAAATTGCTTTTTGCCCGAATAGGAAAAACCTACTCTCCTATTTCTAATACGTTAGTAAAAAGACATAGTGTAAGTGATGTGGTCAATTTTGCACTAGATCATGAGGAAAATACAACCGTCATGATTATGACAGAACTTCACCCTAAGAGTGATCGTTCGAGAAAAGAGCAGTTAGAAGTTTTATCACAACAAGGTTTCTCGAGAATAGAAATCAAAGGAAAAGCACTTAAAATTTTTGATGTTTTAGAAGATGAAAAACTGTTATCAAGCAAAGATAAAATACTTATCATTATTGATCGATTGCGTATTGATAATAATAAAGACACCCAAAATAGATTAGCAGATTCAATTCAAACGGCTTTTTATGAAGGAGAAGGAGAATGTTTGATATCAGTTTCAGACTCAAAATCTCAAAATTACCATAGCTTTTCAAATCGTTTTGAAGCTGACGGAATTATTTTTGAAGATCCCAATATACACACCTTCAGCTTTAACAATCCTGTTGGTGCATGTCCTAGGTGTGAAGGATTTGGTAAAGTTATTGGTATTGATAAAGACTTGGTAATTCCAAACAAAACCTTAAGCATATACGAAGATGCTATAGTTTGTTGGAAAGGTGAAAAAATGCGAAAATGGAAAGATGAATTCGTGCTAGTTGCTGATAAATTCGATTTTCCAATTCACAAACCCTACTTAGACCTAAGCGACGAACAAAAACAGTTGCTTTGGACAGGAAACAAACATTTTAAAGGTCTAGATGCCTTCTTTGCTTATGTTGAATCTAAACAATATAAGATTCAATTTCGTGTTATGCTATCGCGATATCGCGGTAAAACAGTTTGCCCCGATTGTAGAGGTACTCGATTAAAAAAAGAAGCTGGATACGTTAAAATCACAGGGAAAAGTATTCAAGACTTAGTTCTGATGCCAATCTCTGAACTCAACGAATTCTTTAATAATATAAAACTTGAAGGTAGCGATATAAAAGTTTCAAAACGCCTGCTAATTGAAATTCAAAATAGACTTCAATTTCTTTCAGATGTTGGACTCGGCTATCTAACTCTAAACAGATTATCGAGTAGTTTATCTGGAGGTGAATCTCAACGTATTAACCTGGCAACATCGCTTGGAAGTAGCTTGGTTGGTTCTCTTTATATACTTGACGAGCCAAGTATTGGTTTACATTCAAAGGATACTGAACTCTTAATAAAAGTACTACGCCAATTACGCGATTTAGGCAACACGGTTGTTGTTGTGGAACACGACGAAGACATTATTCTAGCAGCAGATCAGGTTATTGATATAGGACCTTACGCTGGCAGACTTGGTGGTGAGTTGGTATTTCAAGGCAACTTGGAAGAGTTAAAGAGTTCAAATGCGAGCCTAACTTCGCAATATATTTCAAAATCGCGATGTATTCCAACACCTACTACAAGAAGAAAATGGAACAACTATATAGAAATTATAGGTGCTAGCGAAAATAACTTAAAATCCTTAGACGTTAAATTTCCACTTAATGCCATGACTTTAGTTACTGGTGTTAGTGGTTCTGGTAAATCATCATTAATAAAAACAATTCTCTATCCAGCACTAAAAAAACACTACGGTGGTTATTCCGATAAAAGTGGCCATTTTAATGCCCTAAGAGGAGATTTGCATATGATTAGCAATGTCGAATTTGTTGATCAAAATCCTATTGGTAAATCCTCTCGTTCGAATCCTGTAACCTACCTTAAGGCTTACGATGAGATCAGAAAACTATATGCCGATCAGCAAGCATCGAAATATAGTGGATTCAAATCGGCACACTTTTCTTTCAATATCGATGGAGGAAGATGTGATGAATGCCAAGGCGAAGGGATTATAAAAGTAGAAATGCAATTTATGGCTGACGTTTATTTACAATGTGAAAGTTGTAAAGGGCGTCGTTTCAAAGATGAAATTCTAGAGGTTAGATATCGAGGGAAAAACATACACGACATTCTTGAAATGACTGTAAATGAAGCCACAGAATTCTTCATGGAGTCAACAGGGAAAACTGAGAAAAAGATAGCTCAAAGATTAAAACCATTGGTTGATGTTGGTTTGGGTTATGTAAAACTTGGCCAAGCATCAAGCACTCTTAGTGGAGGAGAAAGTCAACGAGTTAAACTAGCCTCATTCTTAGCAAAAGAAAAGGCTGAACCTTGCTTATTCATTTTTGATGAACCAACTACAGGTCTCCATTTTCATGATATTAACAAACTAATGGATGCCTTTAATGCTTTAATTTCAAGAGGGCATAGTTTAATTGTAATTGAACACAATATGGAAGTTATTAAATGTGCCGACTGGATTATCGATCTCGGCCCTGAAGGTGGCGTTAAGGGTGGCAACCTTTGCTTCGAGGGTTTACCAGAAGATATTATAAAAAAATCAGATTCTTACACTGGTAAATATCTAAAAGAGAAACTATAAACACCACAAAAAAAAATAATTCTAATTACAAAAACAAAGAGTCTTAATATGATAAATTTAAGTTTAAAAGATGAAACGCTCGTTCTAAAAAGTATAGAAAACTTACGCGCAAAAGGTAATATTAAAGACTTGGATGCAATTCTTGATTATTTAATAAACCCTAGTCATCCTGAAGTTGAAAAAGCTTTATATAATTTCCTATTCGATATTAAAGTTTCTAAGGCAGTTGAACCAATCGTTGCCGCTATTCAGAACGAAAAATATCAAGCTATTCAGAAAAACCTGATTGAGGTATGCTGGCAATCAAATTTAAAATTTACAAAACACCTTGGTCTTTTTGTTGATCTATTGATAGAAAGTGATTTTGAGGTTGCTTTTGAAGCTTTAACCGTAATCGAAAATATGGATGAATTTTTTGAGCCTGAATCAAAAGAACTAGAAATGGCTAAACTAAAAAATGCGATTTCAAACGCTAACGAAGACCGTAAAGGCTGGCTACATGAGGCGTTTCATATAATAGAACAAACGGCAGAATAAACCATATTTAAATTCAATATTTTATTTAAAGCTTCATTACTTCAAAAGTAGTGGAGCTTTTATTTTTACTAAACGTTTCAAAAAAAAGAGGATTCACAAACTCATCATAATCAAATGTTTTCGTCACAAACTAACAAATAATTCGTATATTTTAGTGTTTTAGGATAGGGTATAATTCTGATTAAGCATCATAGTAGTAGAAAGACAGAAAGATAAGGCCAATCCTTCTCAAAATAAAAGTCAAACAGGTTTATACATATTTAAAATATACTATCATGAAAACAAATTTCAGAAAACACCTTTCGATATTGCTTTCATTCATACTGGTTCTTTCATTTAGCCATGTAATGGGAGCTGATAATATCAACTTAAAGAAGAAAAAAACTAAAACACAACAAGTAATCGATACCCTAGAATACAATGTGTACAAGGGAAAAATTAAAAATAAGGAAACTGGTGAAACTCTTATTTTTGCCAATATATCTGTTAACAATTCAAATGTTGCTACTGTTTCGAATAGCGATGGTGAATTTTTATTGAAAATCGCAAAAAATTCTAACTCTAAGACTATTACTGTTTCTCATATCGGTTTTAAGAACAGAGAATTTACGATATCAGACTTGAAATTCCGAAAAAACACACTTGAATTAGAATCTGCAATTATTCCTCTTGGTGAAATTAATGTACACCCTCACGATCCACAATTATTGGTTAGAAGCATTCTACACCGACTTGCTCAAAACTACTCTTTAGATCCTAATATGATGAAAGGATTTTATCGTGAAACCATTAAGAAGAACAGGACTTATGTTGCCTTATCAGAGGCTGTAGTTAATATTAACAAGTCTGGTTATAACCAAATGCGAGACGATCAAGTTCAAATATACAAAGGACGCAAGGGGCAAGACGTTAAAAAAATGGATACCCTTTTATTTAAGCTACAAGGTGGACCCAACACAACTCTCCTACTTGATGTCATCAAGAATCCATACAATCTGCTTTCAGGTGATTTTCTTGAGAACTACGATTATACATTTAAAAATATCACAAAACTTAACGACAAAGTTCACTATGTGATTGAATTTAAACAAAAAGAAGGTATCGATTTACCTTTATACTACGGACTTTTTTATATTGATGCAAAAAGCTTAGCCCTAAGTAGCGCTAGGTTTAGCTTAAATATGGAAAATGAATCAGAGGTAAGAAGGATGTTTATTCGCAAAAAACCTTCAGGTGTAAAAGTAACACCACTTTCTGCTGACTACATCGTTAATTATCAAGAAAAAGATGGTAAGTGGTATTTTACTTATGCTCGTGGAGAAATAAAATTCAAGTGTAACTGGAAACGTAAACTATTTAATTCTAAGTTCTCGGTTATGACAGAAATGGCAATTACAGATAGAAGTGATAATGAACCGATGAGATTCAAAGGAAAAGAAAGGTTCAAATCCCATCAAGTAATGGCTGATGAAATTGGAAGTTTTAGTGATGAAAATTTTTGGGGAGCATCAAACACTATTGAACCAGATCAATCAATCGAATCTGCAATTAGAAAGTTAAAAAGAAAAGGGAAATAAGCCTTCGTTCGTTTAATAGACAATATCCTGTAGTTTAGGCTTCAGGATATTTTCAAAACAAATTATTAAAGTATCGAAAAAGACATGAAAAAAGACCTATTTTTAATTAGATATTAAGAATACACGAAGCAGAAATTACGAATGTTAGACGACTCTCAAAATAGAATAAAGCAAATAAGAGAAGGCAAAATAGAAGAATTTGAAAAAATTTTCAAAGAATTGTATCCACAACTATGCCTTTATGCACTTCGCTTTGTCAAAAGAAAAGATCTTTCAGAAGAGATTGTACAAAACATTTTTTGTCAAATTTGGGAAAACAGATCAGACTTAAACATTCACACGTCAATAAAGGCATATTTATATCGATCAACATATAACAATGCGCTGCAAGCTTTAAGAAAAGATGGCAGTCATAACAAATACAAAGAATACATTAAGCACCATTACAATGAAAACAATTCTTCGGCTAACAAACTAGAAGAAAAGGAAATAAACGAAATTGTACATAAAACCCTTTTATCTCTACCTCAACGTTGTGGTATCATTTTTAAAATGAGTCGCTTTGAAGGTTTAAAATATCAAGAAATAGCTCAAAAACTATCCATTTCTATTAAAACGGTTGAAGCTAATATGGGTAAAGCGCTAAAAGCATTCAGGCACAGTTTAAAAGATTACATGTGTTTATTTTAAGCAACCATATATCAACATAACAAGTTAATAAAGACTATTGCCGCAGTTATAATTCAAAAGTAGCTGCAAAAAACAAAAAAAATGAAAAAGGAATTTTCACATATACTGGATTGGGAAATCATTTCGAAATACCTAAGTGGAGAAATGACAGAATCGGAACTAGAAGCTTTCGAAGAGGAGTTGGCCGTGAATCCAAACTATGCTGAAGCTATAAAAGCTTCTGAAAAGGATTTAACGCGCGCTGATTCATTTCTTGCTGAGGAAGCTTTTAACTCTGAAGACGCTTGGCTTAATGTAAAAAATAGAATTACTAGAAATCAAAAAAATAATCCGAAACTTAAAATTAAGAAACCCTCTCCTTTTAAAAGTTTTATGAGAGTTGCAGCCTCAATTATAATTCTATTTGGGATTGGTTTAGTAAGCAAAACAACATATACTCATCTTTATTCGAATAAAACATTTGTTTGCGAAATAGGTGAAGCTAATAAAAGTATCAAGCTTGATGATGGATCAATTATCACTCTTAATGCCAATTCAAAGCTTATTTATCCCAAAGAGTTTAGTAAAAACGAACGTCGTGTAGAACTAATTGGTGAAGCATTCTTCGACATATCAAAAAATCCCAATAAGGCGTTTATTATTAATGCTAAGAATGCTGAAGTAAAAGTTCTTGGAACATCTTTCAATATTAATACAACGTTTAATAAGGTAGAAGTTCTTGTAAAAACTGGAAAAGTTCAATTTTCATCAATAGATAAACCTGAAAATAAACTAATTCTAATTCCTGGCGACTTTGCAAGTTTACAAGAATATAATCTCGAAAAAGGAATTAATCGTGATGATAATTATTTATCTTGGAAAACACGTCGAATGATTTTTAGAGATACTAAACTAAAAGAAGTCGCTAAAGTTCTTGATCGAACTTATCATGTACAAATTCGTTTCCAGGAAGATGAGCTTAAAGAGCTACCTCTTACCTCAACGTTCGATCACGATCAACTAGACAATATTTTAAACTATATGTGTAGTCCTTTCAATTTGGTATATGAGAAAAATGGAGACCAAATTATAATTAAAAAGGCTAATTAAAAAAGCCTCAATTTGTAGACGAGAAGCATGACAACTTAATGCTAAAATAAGACTAGGTTTCAACTCACTCTCAACTAAAATACAAATATGCTAGGGATTAGTATTCATACTTTCAATAAAGCAAAAGCGAAGCGTTTAATTATCTTCCTTTGTTTCTTTACGGCTAGTGTGATTAGCCTAGCACAAAATAAAGACCTCAATCAAAAAATAACAATCTGTTTAAAAGAAATTAGCCTAGAAAATGCTCTAGATTCGATAGCACAAAAGACGAATACATATTTTACTTATGATGCACGTATCTTACAAAACAAAGCTCTAGTGAACATTGAGGTTAAAGAAGTTGTTTTGGCTGTTGTACTAAGACAAATTATTCCTGATACCACATTGAATTTCCAGCAAATAAACAAGCAAATCATTATCTTCCCTACCAAACAAAAAAACAATCGAGAAACACATATTCTTAAACCTCAATTGCAATTTAAGAAGGTAAAAGGTCGAGTCGTTAATAAAAAAAACAAAAATGCATTAGCCTATGCTAGTATTGGCATTAAGGGCAAAACAATTGGAACAATTAGCAATATTGATGGTGATTTTTTATTGAACCTACCCGAAAAATACTTTAAGGATACACTCACATTTTCTTTCATTGGATTTAAGAACACAGAAATACCTATACATGAGATAAAGAATAATGAACTTAGTATAGAACTCCGAGAAAATTTAATATCTCTTCAAGAAGTCGTTATTCGTAACACAGCTCCTCTGGCTTTACTCAAGTCAAGTATCAATAGGTTTGATAAAAATTACCCAAATCACCCTAGCCGACTGACTGCTTTCTATCGGGAATCAGTCAGTAAAAATAAAAATTATATGATTTATCTTGAATCCATTCTCGACATATATAAATCGGCCTATCAATCTACTTATAGAATGGATATGGCCAAGGTTTTCCAATCTCGAAAAATATACGATTCAAGCCGTTTAGATACCGTTTCGTTACGATTAAAAGGTGGTGTTGATGCCTGTTTACATCTTGACATTATAAAAAATAGAATAGATTTTCTCGATACGGATAACTTTCATCTTTATAACTTCCATTTAGCTGATATCAGCTCATTCGATAATCATCCTGTTTATGTCATCCATTTTGAACCTAAAGGTAGCAACAGTCTTCTCTTGATGCAAGGTGATATCTTTATAGACACTAGAAGTCTAGCTATTATTAGAGCCGAATTCTCTTATCCCTCCTCTCGAATTGGTGAACTAAAAAACCACTTTATAGCACATAAGTCATCCAAAACTAAAGTTAAACCCTTGAGAATAGGCTATGCTGTTTCTTATAAAAACATCAATGGGAAATATTACTTAAACCACACAAAAGGCAATCTTAAATTTAAAGTTCGGCACAAACATCAATTCTTTGCTAAAACTTTTGAAACGAACTTTGAAATGGCAGTCACTCTGGTTGATACCACTAATATTAAAAGCTTTAAATATAGAGAACGCCTACATCCTAATACCGTTATGTCTAAGTCTAAACAACCATATGATGCCACATTTTGGGGGACTCAAAATTATATTGAACCTGAAGAAAATATTCAACAAGCCTTAAAAAGAATTAATACCAACCTAAAACAAGTAGCTAAAAAAGACAATTAATAATAACTAATCGACACATCCTTTCCATTCAAAAAAAGAAGCTCATTATACATCAAAAGTTTCTTGTATCTTTGTACCATCTAATATTAAAATAGCATTTCTTGCTATTTACAAGAAAATCAGAAATACATCAATGAAATTCAATCAATATAGTTTTAGTTCAGAGATTAAAAGCAACTTAGAAAGCTTAAATTTTAAACGTCCTACGGATATCCAATTCAAAGCAATTCCTCCTATTATGAAAGGGGAAGATGTTTTAGCTATTGCTCAAACAGGTACGGGTAAAACGGCTGCTTTTGCCATTCCTATTATCGATAAACTACATCGAAATAAAAAGACTAAAGAATCACAAGGAATCAAAGCTGTTGTAATGGTTCCAACTCGAGAGCTTGCAATTCAAATTACTGAGGTTTTTCAAGAAATTGGAAAAAATACCAAAGTGATTAGTTTTTGTGTATTTGGAGGTGTAGAACAAGGACCCCAAATTGCCAAACTACAAGAAGGAATCGATATTCTTATAACAACTCCAGGTAGAATGTTTGATCTTGTACATCAAGGTCATATTTATCTTCGTGATGTTGAAACATTGATACTTGATGAGGCCGATCATATGCTTGATCTTGGTTTTATTAAAGATATTGAAGACCTCATAAAATATTTACCTAAGAATAGACAAACACTTTTCTTTTCGGCAACAATTAGTCCTCGAATTAAGAAACTAGCTTATTCATTAGTAACCAGAGCTATTCGTATACAAATTTCACCTAAAGATCCTGTTGCTAAAAACGTCAATCATTCTGTCGGATTTATCAAAATGGATGACAAACGATTCTTTCTTGAGCGTTTTATTAAAGACAATGCTGATAGTAAAATTCTAGTTTTTGTTAGAACAAAAGTTCGTGCAGAGAGAGTCTTTAAAGCCATGCAAAGAGTCGATATTAATACGATGACCATACATGGTGATAAAGAACAAAAAGATAGATTAACAGCTCTTAATGAATTTAAATCGGGTAAAACGAAAGTTCTAATTGCGACTGATGTTAGTGCCCGAGGAATTGATATTCCTAATGTAGACTATGTTGTTAACTATGACCTCCCTGATGTGGATGAAAACTATGTGCACCGCGTAGGACGTACAGGACGTGGAGTTCACAAAGGTGTTGCTATTTCATTTTGTAGCGAAGAAGAAAAGTTGATGCTCAATGAAATTGAAGAATATCTTGGAAAAAAAATTGTTGAGATGGAAATCTCAAAAGAGGATTATTCTACAACTATTGACTTTTCGGAAGACTATTCGAAAAGTTTGAAAGAACTAATGGAAGAAGCTGAGAATTTTGAGATAGACAACAAAAAAGCCAAGGCTAAAAAGGCAAAGAAAAAACAGAAAAAACAAAAGAAATAGACTTATAAAATTTTATGCAAATCTAGCTCTAAGTAAGAACACTTAGAGCTTTTTTTTACACCTCAATCACCTCCTTTTAGCATAACCTATCATATCCTCTCTGTTCCGTTTTTTAAATTCACCTTTTTTAGAAAAAGTTTGTAACTTTACTTTATTAAATTATTAGTATAAACTTAATTTATATAAAAAATAAGTTGATAACTGATAATGTCTATTTTCAATTTAACATATCAAATATTATTAAACAGATTCAGTTTTTCATCGCTTTTTAATAGCATAAAATATACCTTTGAAATATTAAGAATTTAACCTTAAGTACATTTCAAAGAATATTTAATTTCCCCATACTTCGTTCTAGTATTAAAAGAAAATTAAAAAGAACTCGATAAACTAAACCAATAAATTAATATAAATAGGTGATAATTTATCAGAAAAACAATTGCACCAAATTAATCATATAGTCTACATGTTAAAAACGCAACTCTCTCTTCTAATTATCCTATTGAGTTTAAATCTCAATGCTCAAAGCAAAAAAGATAGTTTACAAGAAAATTCACGTCCCAAAATTGGATTAGTCTTAAGTGGTGGAGGTGCAAAAGGCTTTGCTCACATTGGTGTACTCAAAGTTCTTGAAAAATTGAATATGCCAATAGATTATATTTCTGGTACGAGTATGGGAAGTATTATTGGTGCTTTTTATGCAATGGGGTATTCTGCTTCTGAAATAGAAGAATTAGTCTTAAATCAGAATTGGGAAGAATTATTGACAGATGAAATATCTAGAAAATACATTAACGTAAAATACAAACAAGCTCTTGATCGATATGTTATCTCCTTCCCAATAAAACCTAAAGGCATTCAATTACCAGCTGGGATTGTAAAAGGGCAAAACATTATTAATCTATTCGATCGTCAGACCATTGAATATCACGATAAAACTGACTTTAGAAAATTCCCCATCCCATTTGTATGTGTTGCAACCGACCTAGAAACAGGCGATGCTGTTGTTCTTGATAAAGGGAATATTTCAGAAGCTTTAAGGGCAAGTATGGCTATACCTACAATATTTACGCCTGTTGAAATTGATGGTAAATTATTGGCTGATGGTGGTATGGTTAACAACTTTCCTGTTGAAGAAGTTGTAAAAATGGGAGCAGATATTGTAATAGGTGTAGATGTTCAAACTGGACCAAGAAGCAAAGACGAATTAAACTCTATAGAAGATATCATTAACCAGACTATCAGCCTAATGGCAAAAAAAGAGTTTGTTAAAAACAGAAAACTATGTGATATTTATATTAAACCAAATATTAAGGGTTATAAGGTTGCTGATTTTCAAGATGCTGATTCGCTTATAAAACGTGGCGAACAAATTTCTCAGAAACAAATTACTGAATTAAAACAACTTATAAGTAAATACCAACTTACAAAAACACAAAATCAAAATTATCCTCACACATGTGACACAACTAAATTTTTCATTAAAGATCTTGTCATAAATGGGCTTGATCATGTTAAAGAATCAACTTTACTTGGTAAACTAAATATTGAGAAAAAAACATGGACAAATTTAAAAAATATTAAAAAAAGTATAGATAGAGCCTATGGAAGTAAGTATTTCGACAAGATAGATTTTCAACTTAATGGAACTGAGGAAAAGACATTGGTTATTAATGTAATAGAACGAAATTCAAAACAATTTAATGTAGGTATACATTACGATAACGACAATAAAGCCGCTGTTTTACTAAACACAACTTTTCAAAATAAAATACAAGATGGCTCTAGTCTTTCATTAGACCTAAAGCTTTCTGAAAATCCTAGATTTACGGCCATATACGATGTAGACAATGGTATTAAACCTAGTTATCAATTAAAATTTGATATAAATGATTCTGATGTGTTTGATTACGAGGATAACAATAAAATAGGCAGCTACGATCTAAGACAATTAAAACTAGATGCAAATATTCATTCTACATTTCGTGAATCCTACTCAGTCGGTTTTGGAGGTAAAATAGAATTCTATAAACTATCAGAAAACATTGAAAGCTCTGATGTTAATGAAGATTTTGAAGATCACTACTTCACCTACTATGCATTTATTAAGATAGATTCCCATGATAAAGGTTATTACCCTAAAAAAGGATTTAGTTTACATGGGGAATATAAACTAATAACAAAAAATGGTATTGATTTTAATGGTGATAAATCTGGAGTTGTAGCTTACTTAAAAGTAAAAAAAGCTATAGCCTATAATGATAAACTAACACTTTACCCTCAGTTTTTTGGTCGAGCTGTTTGGGGGAGTAATATTCCTAAAGTTTTTAAGACCTATACAGGAGGTCAGGATCTGACAAACTACTTCGACATACAAGTTCCCTTTGTTGGCCTAAGACGTATGGAAATTGCATCAACAAATTCATTTGTATTTAGAACAGATATACAATATGAATTATTTAGAAATAATTACTTAATTCTAAAACCTAATATAGGAACAGTAATCGACGATATTGATGACACACTAAGCGATGCTCATTGGATTAAAGGTATTGGATTAACCTACTCCTATAATTCTCTCATAGGTCCTATGGAAATAACTCTTTCACTATCTAGTTTCGATACTAAATTAAGAAGCTTTATCAATTTAGGATATTGGTTCTAATGCTTTATTCTTACTTATTGCATTTTGATAGTTTCATAAAATGAAACATGAACAGGTCATATTCCATAACAAGTATAAATAACGATTTCTAATTTTTCGGAAACTGTAATAAAGTTTGTTTATATGGCTGTTAGGTAAACTACTAAAAGATGGACGATGCCAATCAGAAACTGGGAAGTGATATTAAATCATTAAAAATATTTGAAAAAAGGGTCAGACAAAAGCCTAACCCTATAGAATTCATTTACACATTTATGAGATAGTATTAAATATGCCCCAAATGTTCTATCCAACATTTGAGAGCGTACTTATATTAAATAATACTAACTAGATTTCAAGCTTTCTAATTTACGATCTGACTATATTCTTCTAATATTACTTCAATAGGTATTGCAAAAGCGCATGTCCGAGTCGATCGAGCAATTGTAACACCAACAATTTCGCCTCTTACATTAATAAGGGGTGTTCCACAATCTATTGGTTTTATAGCTATATCAAATGTAAAGGCCTTGGCAAATCCTTCTTTTTTTCCACTTAGCTCAACCATATAGGCTGGATGATGTTTATTTTCATACGGACCTAATTTTACCCTTGTTTCAAAATCTTCGCTGCCTCTCTTCAATCTTACATCAACAACTTGATTGGGACAAGTATTCTCCATAAATGACTTGTATTCATCCTCAGTATTAAAAACCATAGAATTTATACCAAGGATCTGATCTCCCGCCTTAATTCCAGCAACAAAGCTATTACTATTATCATATACTTTTGATACACTTAAACCATCAACTTCCATTCCAAACATCCCCGAAACTTGAACAGGTACATTCCTGGTATCTACACCTATCACTCCAGACTGATAAACATTGTTTTCAGCATCAACAACACCAATAAAATCGCCTATTTCTCTTTCTGAACTAACTGTTAATTGAATTTCTGCTAAAGAATCTGATTTTAAAAATACCAAATCATTCTCTTCACTTCTTCCAATAACATTTGCCTTCACAAAAGTCCCATTTTTACGCTTACATCTCACAGCATCCTCTATTATCATGGATGACTTAGAAACAATAATTCCATCAGAAGCTATTTGTGTAGCATGTATTATTAGTTCATCATCATCATCCAAAGAATAAATAGGATAAACAACAGCTTCGTCTATCTGGCTTTTCTCTTTTATGAGCTTAGATATTGCATCATTACTCATTTGAAGAACAAACGGACCTTTTTTAACCTTAGCTTTTGTAATCGTTTTATTATAGTACGCAGGATTAGTAAGGTTAAACTCTTCTCCATTTTTTATACGATCCCAATCTTTCATAATTCGATCTGTTGGAGAGAAATAATTTTCATATTCCTTTTCCCAACAATAACTGTTTATTCCGATTAACTCACCATTTAAATTGAATAATGGACCTCCAGAATCACCAGGCATCATTGTACATGTTGTTCTTAAAAATCCAGTTGCTGTATAACCTCGAACAAAACCAGAACGAAGAACTGCAGGTCTATCCTCTAAATATCCACCAGAATGACCAAGCATTAAACAAACCTCATTACTACTTAAAGACTCACTAGATCCAATTTTCACGTAGGGCCATTTCCTATCTTCTTTCAATTTCAAAAGAGCAAAATCACCGATCATACTTCGTCCTAAGCGCTCAACTTCTCGCTCAACACCATCTTGCAATTTAACCGATAGTTTTTCACCAGTTTGCATAAAATTTTGAATAACATGACTCGCTGTCAACACATAGCCATCTTCAGAAACAATTACGCCGGAACAACCTTCGCCAATACTCACGGTACATTCAAGAATGTGTGGGTAAATAAGTTTTGTCTGCTTTTGAATATTTACAATTTTCTCCTCATTAAGATTATCTCCATCTATGTTTTCTAAAGCTTTTGCCGAATAAGCAAACAGTAAACTCAGGATCAGTAATTTTACTTTTATAATATTCATCTTCTTCTCTTTATTTTTCCTTAATTCCTAAACTTTTAAATATCAAAACTCATTGATAAAGTATGTGATTTGAATCTAAATTCATTCACTACATAATCAAAATTGGTATATAGGTGTTCGTAGTTGTATTCTAACAATAGATCTTTCTTATAAATTTTCATTTTCACACCTATTCCAGCGCGAAAACCGATACTAAATTTATTCATCTCAAAATCCCGAACAAATAAATTGTCAGAATATTGAGAGTTATCAGTAATCGTAGAATTTCCAGTTATCTCGTAAGCAGAAACCAAACCTAACGATAAAACCGGTGTAAATCTTTTATATGGTAACTCATAATAAGCCATAATAGGCAACTGAATTTGAGTAGATTTCAATTCAACCTTCCTATTTAACTGATCCATATTTCGAGACATAACCGTATTCTTTCTACTTATTATTAACTCTGGTTGAAGTGATAAAGGTTTATCTTCTTTTGAAAAATTCACATAGAAACCAAGATTAAATGTTTCTCCCCAACTATTATCATAATTGTAATACTCTGATCGCTTATCTGAAAAGCTAATTGTATTTATTCCTCCACCTAATTTTACACCTTTTCTAACAATTGTTTTTCGAATATTAACCTCATGATTACTTCCCATTTTACCGTTATAATAATCAACTAAACGAGTTAAGCTATTATCACTAAAAATAGCTGAACGCACTTGCTTTGAGACACCTTCACAATCTTCTAATGCTTTCAATAGAACAACTTTAAAACGAACATCAATTTTAGGAACACGATTTTCGACATAAGCAGTCTCGTATGCTAAATAATAATACTGACCTTCGTTATCAAGCAAATAAATCCCATCTCCTTTATACAAATTTGCTTTACCATTTGTTAATTGTAAAAACAGGTTTGTTTTCATTTCATTACCTATCTTATAGCGAATCCTTCGGTAATTTGTCTTATTCTCAAGACATAAACCTTCAATATCTTGTGCATTTATTGACTCAAAACTATCTTGTCCTGATTTTTTGAATAGGATACTATCGTACATGTTCGATTTTAATTTCACCTCACCATATATTGTATCCTTGTCAATAATATATGCTTCTTTTATTCGAGTATTATTCTGAGCATCAACAATTAGTGATGAAAATATTGCAAGACTTAAAAATAACCACTTCCTGAATTCAAGTTGCAAATGCAACTTTTTGATTATTTACAACATAATTATATTTTTCATTTGGAGTCAAGTAATTTAGACGCTTTCTCGGCCTATTATTTAGTTTATCTTGAACCCATTGTACTTTTTCATTTGTTATTCCATCA
>NZ_SADB01000088.1 GCF_009669305.1 Ancylomarina sp. 16SWW S1-10-2 | reverse complement strand
ATCGATTCGATACATTTCTTATGTACCCATGGATGCTATATTGGATTTGAATCAKATTTYGGATCAATCTATATTGATTGACTRCCTYCATTATGTTGTTGCTAGCAAATACCACTCTTTTTGGTTTTGGATCTTCCAAAKMATTCCCGCAGGAGATCCGGACCCWWWTTTTTCKGAKCCTTCGATAAAAAGATTCATTYTCTTCATAAAAAATAGGAGGTAGAACCAATAAAGATTTCTTTTTCGATTCATCCCTGGAGTTGAATACCTCATTCAAGAATTKTTTTTGATCCAATCCGTAGGAATCRATAGAAAAGGCAAATCCCTTATGATACACCAGATCCGGCTCGGTTATTGATAGAGTKAATAGATCTGCCATTTCTTGAAATCTCTCTTCTGACTCGTGGTGYAACGTGTATCCYCCCCTGTTCCGGTCATGGAATAGATGAAATAAAYCAAAAAATGGATTTTKGTTCAAGAMTGAAATCYTATTGGAACTGTCCATATCCGGTTCATCCTTCGGAACMATATCACATCCCGGATCTGATGAAATAGGATGAATTGAGATGGTATTTTGTAAATACGTAATTATCTTGAATATATCAACCATTTCTTTATTTTCCGATCGCCTGGAAGGGACAAAAGAAACATCTTGTTSTTTCTTCAACAATTTCTGATCCCTAGTGGACCTCTCAGTAGGATTCGAACCCAGATGAAGTTCTGACCATCTGTCAGAGAAAAAAGAACGAATGGMTCTTGTAGGATTCCCAAGAAATTCTTCGCTTTCTTCCGGAAGCAGATGATTATTCATTCGCTTCTCACGTTCCGTGAATAGCCGGGGCATTGAGGAATAGCCAGAAAGGTATTTAGGGAATCGGTCTGATTCTATCTCTCTTCCTTCCGTTTGAATAAAGGAA
>NZ_SADB01000087.1 GCF_009669305.1 Ancylomarina sp. 16SWW S1-10-2 | reverse complement strand
ATTACCACCTGACATACCCTTGGTAGTGACAAGTAATGCCTCAAAATAGTGTTTCTATCGGGGTTGGCAAGACTACAATAGTCATATAAGTAACAGCATTATACCTACATTTATGAATTACAATTGTCCTAACTAACCTAGGATAAATTATGTATTCTAACTTGTGAATAACTGCTTTCAGGAATGCGACTATGACCACAGTTCAAATTTCTTTACCGGAAATCTAAGTAACAGAGATTCATGTGATCGTTTGACAAACGTATGACAGTATTTTATTAGCTCTTCTGAATATATTGTCTTTTCTCATGTGTAAAAGCACCAGTGTCGACTCAACACTTATGAACCATATGGGAAATTGCAAAAACAATTGAGGAATATAAGAAGTGAAATACACCACTGAAAATTAGGTTAATAGTTTTAGGGTAACTTAAATAACTACGAATTCTTACACACACGAAAACTTTCGAATTCCATGAGGATAGTATCTTACATTTTCTGCAGTTTGCAAACACAAAACTGGAAAGTATTGACAAAACTGACAATGCCATACACCTACAATATAATATTCAATAGAAGCAGCTAGAAATAACATWATCAACTATATGGTGCACAACAACAGCCTTTTGAATCCATTATTTATCTCTAAAGCTATCAGAAGAAATGTTTCAGTAATAGACATTCCATATACTTAAGATACAACACCATCCCTCTTAATTCCTGATCTCATGAGATCGTTTGTAATGCTACTGCAGTAACATTCCTAGTGTTCTCAATTGAGAATCTAAAGCTATCAGAAGAAATGTTTCAGTAATAGACATTCCATATACTTAAGATACAACACCATCCCTCTTAATTCCTGATCTCATGAGATCGTTTGTAATGCTACTGCAGTAACATTCCTAGTGTTCTCAATTGAGAA
>NZ_SADB01000086.1 GCF_009669305.1 Ancylomarina sp. 16SWW S1-10-2 | reverse complement strand
CATCTAAGGGAGCCGTTCAATCACTTACAAGATCATTAGCAAAAGATTTAGCTGAATATGGAATTAGAGTAAATGCTGTATCTCCTGGTACAATTGATACACCATTTCATGCTCAAATTAAAGCAACTAAACCTGAGGTATTTGCTTCCTGGGCAAATAATATTATGCTTGGAAGAATAGGTAAACCAGAAGAAGTTGCTTCGGTTATATCCTTCTTAGCAAGTGATGATGCAGCTTTTATTACTGCTGAAACTATACAAATTGGTGGTGGTCAGGCTTTAGGAATATAAAAACTTTATTTTTTTCATGAATTTCATTTTTACGTCTGGAAATTGCCAGTAAGAGGTAATGTCCAGACGTATTGAACTTCTCCTTTAAAATTTAGGAGAACAACAGAAAATCAAAAAGAAGATCTGCAAATTACAAAGAATAAACAATCGGTTTTTCTCAATTATGATACAGATTCTTTATCGTTAATTAATAAAAAAAACAATTATTATGAAAGCAGAAGGAAAAGTAGCTATTATTACTGGTGGAAGCGGTGGAATTGGTTTTCAAGTCTCAAAAAGATTAGGTGAAGATGGCTATTCTGTATATTTAATGGATATCGCAGATGAAGCTAAGGGAGCTGAAAGAGTAAAAGAGCTTGCCGCTGACGGTATTAAAGCAGCGTATTTTAGCGTTGACCTTACAAAAGAAGATGGTGTAACTTCTACCATAAATACAATTGGAGCAAAAGAAGGTAAAATCGATCTTCTAGTAAATTGTGCAGGTGGATTAGGTGGAAGATCTCGTTTTGAAGGAATGACAACTGAATTTTTCAGATTTGTTATGGCTTTAAATCTTGATTCAGCATTTTTCACATCAAGAGCAGCTATTCCTTTTCTTAAAAAAGGAACAAATGCATAATAATGCTGTAATTCGAAATGTTTCAGAT
>NZ_SADB01000085.1 GCF_009669305.1 Ancylomarina sp. 16SWW S1-10-2 | reverse complement strand
GTATGCTGAGGCCTACTGATGCAGAGACTGCTGCTACATTGGCTGTCTTTATCTGAATCTGTTCACGTGTACGTGATAGGAGGGCTAGGTCATCTGCGAAGTCCAGATCGTCTAATTGGTTCTGAGCTGTCCATTGTATTCCGTGTTTTCCTTCAGATGTCGAGGTCTTCATAATCCAGTCGACCACCAGAAGAAAGAGGAAGGGAGAGAGTAAACAGCCTTGTCTGACTCCGGTCCTTACTTGGAATGCATCTGTCAGCTGTCCTCCATGCACTACTTTGCACTGTAGTCCGTCGTATGAGTTCCGGATAATATTGACAATCTTCTCAGGAACTCCGTAGTGTCGAAGAAGTTTCCATAATGTCCTCCTATCTACACTGTCGAATGCCTTTTCATAATCAATGAAGTTGATGTATAGTGACGAGTTCCACTCAACTGATTGTTCG
Organism: Ancylomarina sp. 16SWW S1-10-2; assembly: GCF_009669305.1. Lineage (GTDB taxonomy): Bacteria > Bacteroidota > Bacteroidia > Bacteroidales > Marinifilaceae > Ancylomarina. The sequence continues at coordinate 496 of NZ_SADB01000085.1, read as the reverse complement.
ACGATGATCCGTAGTGTTGCAATTTGGTCTGTGCACGACCGATCCTTACGGAATCCAGCTTGTTGATCTCGAAGTTGGGCGTCTACTGCATCCTTCATCCGGTTCAGCAACACTCTGTTGAAGACTTTCCCTGGTATTGACAGTAGTGTAATGCCTCTGTAGTTTTCACATTTGCTCAGATCTCCTTTCTTTGGAATCTTGACGAGGTGTCTTTCTTTCCAGTCCATCGGCACTTGTTCCTCCTCCCAAATCTTTTTGAATAGAAGATAAAGCATGCTTCTGGTTGCTTCGATGTCTGATTTCAGTGCTTCAGCTGGTATGTTGTCGGGTCCTGCTGCTTTCCCGTTCTTGATTTGTCTGACGGCCATTCTAATTTCTTCCGTCGTTGGTGGGTTGACATCTATAGGAAGATCTATGTGTGCTGCTTCGATGTTCGGTGGATTCATTGGAGCCGGCCTATTCAGGAGTTCCTCGAAGTATTCTACCCATCTGTTAC
>NZ_SADB01000083.1 GCF_009669305.1 Ancylomarina sp. 16SWW S1-10-2 | reverse complement strand
AGGTATCTATAGCAATGGGGTTCCACCTCTTCCCATCCCGAACAGAGAAGTTAAGCCCATTAGCGCCGATGGTACTGCCGAAAGGTGGGAGAGTAGGTCGATGCCAACTTTTAAGCGTCTTATTCCTCAGCGGAGTAAGACGCTTTTTTTATGCCCTAAAGTCAAAAGAAAATTACGATCCCGATAAATATCGGGAAAAAATTACGAATTGAAACTGCTTCTGATTCCAGTTGAAACTTCCTCCCAACACGATCCCTGGTCTATTGTTATTCTAATTACTCATCACCCATTGATAATTGCTAATTATTAATTTCTATTCTCGCAAATATTCCCTCTCAGAGAATAATATATTAAGACGTTATTCAGAATATCCATAATGAATTTATAAAATCGACATCATCTCCAAGTGATATCTGTTCTCTTTTGCCATTCTAAGATCCCATTACTCATTAATTGATATTCCAGCTTATTATAAGCCTTCTTATAAGTTAATCTCGGTCCAGGAACACCTATCCACTCAATTATCAAGTTTTAAACCTTGGATAATTATTCTTATTAATAAAATAATGAAAGCTAAATATATTCTTATTTACTTTTTCTGAATCTAAAGAATGAACGATTAACAGAATATTAAAAGAGATTTGATCTTTATTTTCTGCAAGGCTGGTTAGAGAAATAAATACAGCCTGTCATTAATCAAACTTTACCCCTGACGTTACCCCTTTATATTCCTCAGTTTTGAGTCCTGTAAATCTTAGATAAAATCTTTTTTTTAGAAAATGGTTGCTGTCTGTCAGTGGCTTAAGTCTTAATTCAAATAAACTTTATAAAACCATTAGGAAAGGTAGAATAAAAAGTCTTATATTTGCACTCGCTTTAAGAGAGAGGCTAAGATCTTTGAATCGTTTGTAAGTGTTGAAAACGTTGGGTAATCCTGATGAAAACAATTAAAAAATAAACGAAAAAAGATTTGCAAGTTTAGAATTAAAGTTCTTATATTTGCAGCCG
>NZ_SADB01000082.1 GCF_009669305.1 Ancylomarina sp. 16SWW S1-10-2 | reverse complement strand
AAAAATGCTAGCGTCTGGTAATTTAATGCCCTTTCATTCAAGCATAGATGGGGCGCACTTACTAACTCAGAAAGCATTGTCCACAAAACCACCCTTCTCTTTCCTTGACATAATATTAACTTGTGATGAAGAGGAGTATTTGAATTATAGTACGAATTAGGAATTCCAGAAATAACAGAATGGGACTCAGTATACYTGATAAGTACTAGGACAACATTTTGTTAGGGTTCGGGTAAAGCAGAAACTGGTAATAAGCTGAATCATGAACTTCTGGGTCAATTTAGGGAATGTATGCAATTCAAACGATAAGGAGTTGATTCAAACAAATCATATGGTGTAATAATGGCAGTTAACTTGCAACAAGTAAAAATGATTGTTGATGTCAAATAACCATTATATCTACCGTTAATTYGCATAAAATGTTCAAAACCTTGTGTTTGAAAAGAGAATCTCGCTCMCTAACCGCTTTGTTCCATGACTTGAATGTAGACTTACTCTAACCAATAGTTTGGTTTCTTCCATAAATAAAAATTGTAGTAACTACCAGCAATAACATTTCACTTGAAGCCTCATCCTGGAGCATTTAAGAATATTCATTGTTCATCTTTATACCTTAGTTCAATCCCATTCACCTTTGTCTGATTAAATATCATGTCACACTTTATCGAAAAAAGGTGAAATGCTTGATTTTTCCGCTTTGCTCTTATTTCTTGTTTTTCGTTCTGAATATCTGTTCGGATTAATGAGTGTACAAAATACATTTACTCAAAATTCATTCTCAAGTTTAACTTGTTCGGTTCCATTATTCATTTATGTAATATATACGTTGGTAGCTGGGATATATATATTTATTTATTTATCAACAACGTTATCGATACTGTCATCATCCCACTAGCGGATTACTACTCCTTCCTTAAATATTTTATCGAGCCTCCTTCTCAGTCTCTACGTTTCGATAAAAATGAGCACTTTTCTCASTGTACAGATGGGATTTCATTCATTTCCTTGTTTTTGAGAATTTTAT
>NZ_SADB01000081.1 GCF_009669305.1 Ancylomarina sp. 16SWW S1-10-2 | reverse complement strand
ACCCATTGTACTTTTTCATTTGTTATTCCATCAAAAGAAGATCCTTTAATGAAGTACTGCCTGATTAATCCATTCGTATTTTCATTAGCACCTCTTTCCCAAGAATGATATGGTCTGGCAAAATAGACATCCAAATCAAGTTGCTCAGCRATCTGCTCGTGTTTAGCAAACTYTTTCCCATTATCTGCCGTTATTGTATGTAGCAGATCTTTTATTGGATTTAGCACCTCTACAGTTGCTTTTRCAAGTGGCTCAGCTTCTTTACCTTCTAAAAGACGTATCCAAACCATACCTGTAAGTCTATCATTAATAGTCAATAAGGCACCCTTATGATTCTTCCCCATTACCGTATCTATTTCGAGATCACCAAACCTCGATTTTTGATCAACTATTGCTGGACGTTTTTCGATACCAATACGRTTCTTTAATTGACCACGAGTATCCTTAGAACCTCCTCGTTTTCGATACCTCTTCTTATTTCTCCGAAGGTGTGTATAAAGATCACCTCCAGCTTTCAGATCAGCCCAAATATGTTGATAAATACACTCATGTGAAACACAGGCTTGTCCTTGTGTTTTCAAGCGACCTACAATCTGTTCTGGACTATAATCTTCTCTTATCAAAACCTCTACTTGAGTTTTTAATACTGGAGTGAAATTTCGATACTTTACCTTTTTAGAAAGACGATTTAAGTATTTAGTATGAGCTAATTCGTATCTGTATTCTCCATTTCTCAGATCGCAATTTCTCTTTAATTCTCTACTTATTACTGATTTGTCCTTTCCGATGGCTTTGGCTATCTCAATTTGTTGATAGCCTCTTCTTTTCATTACCGAAATAGTATATCTTTGTTCTCTGGTTAATTGTCCCATTATTACAACTTTAGTTTGGCGATTTTAGTGGTAAAAAAAAGACTTTTATTCCACATAGACAATGGGTGAGACTACTTCTCCTCATTGTCTTGAAAAATACACCTCCTTTTTTCATCTAAAATTCCATCAGTTGCATTTGTGACTTGAATCTAAG
>NZ_SADB01000009.1 GCF_009669305.1 Ancylomarina sp. 16SWW S1-10-2 | reverse complement strand
TATCATGGATTATGGCCTATGAAAATATCCCTCAAAATGTAAGTGCTGGTTTACTAGGACTTAGCGATAATCCAATTGTTATCTTACTACTGATTAATTTAATTCTTTTAGTTGTTGGTGTATTTATGGATATGACTCCAGCTGTACTCATTTTCACTCCTATCTTTTTACCGATTGTTGTAGATCTAGGAATTGATCCAGTACATTTTGGAATTATTATGGTTCTAAACCTTAGTGTAGGACTTTGCACGCCACCTGTAGGTTCCGTTTTGTTTATCGGATGCAGTGTTGCCAACATCAAAATTCAACAAGTAATTAAACCGCTACTGCCTATGTTCATAGCGATGATTGTGTGTTTATTACTGGTTACTTACATCTCAGATTTAAGCATGTGGTTACCAAATACATTTGGATTTTAATTGATTAATGCTTCTGCAAACATTCAATTAATACATATAGAACTCTTACTTTTGTTTCCCAATTGTAATTGTAAACTTTCTACTCAGAATAGACAACTGTTCTATTCTGAGTGCTAAGAAAAAGGACTAAAATGGCGAAAATTCGTATAAAAGATATTGCTGAACAAGCTGGAGTATCCGTAGGCACAGTGGACCGTGTTCTTCACAATCGTGGAGAAGTTGCTGAAGAAACCAAAAATAAAATTTTGGAAATCGCTAAAGGAAATAACTATCAACCAAATCTTATTGCACGAGCCTTAACGTCTAAAAAACAAAGTGTTTTCGCCTCTCTACTACCTACTCCAACCGAAGAAGATATCTTTTGGCAAAAACCATTAAATGGAATTAATGATGCCGCAGAAGAATTGGAGCAATTCCAAGTATTTGTTGAAAAATTCTTTTTTGAACATTACAATGAGCAAGATTTTATCAAACAAACCGAAGCAATTTTAAAATTAAAACCATCGGGCGTTGTATTCGCTCCAATTTTCACTAAAGAAAGTATAGAATTCACCCGGAAACTGGATAAAATAGGTATTCCTTATGTTTTTGTTGAATCGAAATTAGAGAATAGTAATTACTTAGCATACGTAGGAAGTGATGGTTACAACGGCGGAAGAGTAGCGGCTAATCTTATCGATTTTGGAATTCCAACAGATGGCGACATTTTGGTAATCAACCTAGCTAAAAACCTTGAAAATGTACTACACCTTAATCAACGAACTCAAGGTTTCCTGAGTTACTTTATGGATAAAGGTAAAAATGAGGGTTTAAAAATCACAATCGAAATTCCAACATCCAAATCGGAATTGATTAAAGAAAAATTGAATCACGTATTAATGCAAAACAAAAACATTAAAGCGATTTTTACAACGGGTTCTAAAGTTTATAAAATTGCCCGATACCTTGAAGCAAATAAGTTAAATGACATGATATTGGTTGGCTTCGATCCTATCGATCAAAACATTCATTACCTAAACAAAGGCAGTATTAACTTTTTGATTGGTCAACATCCATATCAACAAGGATTTAAGGCAGTAAAGAAATTATTTGAACACGTTTTATTGCAACATGAAATAAACAAAGATGAATACCTTCCTGTAGATATTATAAATAACGAGTGTTTTAAACTTTATCAATCTTGATAAATACCATTTCAGTTATTAAAGATCAAGGCTATATCATTAATAAGGAGCGATATTGACTCATGAATTCTCAAAACTCATTTCAAAGTGTAACTAATGTCATAATATGTGGTGCTACGAATACAAATTAAGTGTTAATTATTTACATATATGAAATATAGAAAATTAGGAAATACTGATCTTACTCTTTCAGCCATTACATTTGGTTCATTTGCTATTGGTGGATGGTTGTGGGGAGGCACAAAACAAAATGAAGCCATAAAAGCGATACAAGTTTCTTATGATTTAGGCGTGACCTCCATTGATACTGCTCCAGTATATGGACAGGGTTTTAGTGAACAAATTGTTGGACAAGCAATAAAAGACATTCCTAGAGATAAAATACAAATTCTCACCAAATTTGGAATGCGTTGGGACTCAGCAAAAGGCACACTTATCTACAAAAACCAGAATAACAACGGCAAAGCTATCGATATTTACAAATATGCTGGGAAAGAAAGCATCATACAAGAATGCGAAGCTAGCTTAAAACGTTTGGGAACCGATTACATTGATCTTTACCAACTACACTGGCCAGACATCACCACGCCAATTGAAGAAACAATGGATGCTCTTAATGAGCTGATCAAACAAGGAAAGATTCGTTATGCTGGTGTTTGCAATTACAATACAGAACAATTTGCAGAAGCAGAGAAATATATAAACCTTGCCTCAAACCAGGTTCCTTACAGTATGGTATTACGCGATATCGAAAAAGAAATCGTTCCCTATTCTCTTAATAATGGAAAAGGAGTTATAGCTTACAGTCCGCTTGAAAGAGGATTACTAACCGGAAAAATGAAACCAGGTTATAAATTTGGAGAAGGAGATCAACGTGCAACAAGACCTTTTTATAAGGATGAAAATCTTAGCCGTACCAATGAATTTCTAAATAAAATAAAACCCATTGCTGATTCAAAAGGATTAAGCTTAGGACAGCTGGTTATTTTATGGACACTTCAGCAACCTGCTATTTCAATTACTTTGGTTGGAGCAAGAAATGCAGAACAAGCAATTCAGAATGCCAAAGCGACTGAAGCGAGTCTTACAACGGAAGAAATTGGAATAATCAATGAACATTTAAACCAATTGGTTTTGGTTCCATAATCGATGAATAAGGAGCAATTATTAGGGAATAATATATTCTATGAATAAATGACACTATCCCGTAAAGTGTGTAAATGGGTTGAAAAGGTTTTCAACCTTTTTATATTTATATCATGATTACTAAAGAAGAATTATTAAAATCAGATTTTTTAAAACAGTTTACAACAGGAGAAGAACTTGATGGATTTTAAAAAGCAATATTTAATCGAGGAACCGAACAAATTCTCCAAGCAGAAATAGATAACCTCTTAGGCTATCACAAGAATAATATCGAGGGCAACCTAAGTGGCAATAGCCGTAATGGCTTTGTTCAAATGAAGTTGAAGAGTACATTTGAAGAGATAGATCTCAAAGTTCCACGAGATAGAAATGGAACATTTGACCCTAAAATTATACCTAAAAGAAGTAATACTAGATTAGGTATAGAAAACCGAAATATCTCTCTATATGCAAAAGGCATGACGGTTTCAGACATAGAACAACAACTTATCGAGATTTATGATGTTAATATATCATCATCAGCAATAACCTGTACTGATAATCTGAATGGTTTTACATCAACAATAAATAGTGTATTCCCAGAATCAAAAACTCAAGCATGTGTTATTCACCAGATTAGAAATACATGTAAGTTTGTCTCTTACAAGGATCGTAAATCTTTTACTAGCGGTATAAGAGATTTATACAACACTCAACCAGGAAGCAGCATTACATGCTTTAGATAAATTTGAGGACAAGTGGGATGAAAAATACCAATATGCTATTGATAGTTGGAGAAATAATCGGACAGAACTTACTGTGTTTTATGCTTTATAAATCATGATAAATACCATTTTTTTATTGAAGATATAGAACAATAATTATTGGGGTGGCCAAAAATCAATTACACATACATTCAGCTAAAAACGATTTAAAGTTGGAAAATTTTCAGCTATACCGATTGAATTCACCTATTTAGGGTGCATGATAAATAACAACTCCAAAACAAGAAGTTTCAACTATACTTATCATGCTTCTAAATTCAATAATTATTTACTAATAACTTTGCTTGGAGGAAAACCAAATTGTTTTTTAAAGCAGCGACTAAAATAAAGTGGATCATTAAATCCTACCATAATAGCGACTTCTGAAACATTATATTTTTTTTGTTGTAATAATTGCACTGATCTTTTTAATCGAATTGTACGTATAAATTCATTCGGTGCCAAATCGGTTAACTCTTTTACTTTTCGGTATAATTTAGAAGAACTCATACCCATTTCATTACAAAGAAAACTAGCTGTTAGTTCTGGCTCACCTATTTTCTCTTCAATAATACCGGTTAACTTACTCATCAACTCCTCATCAATTGGCGAATGCGTTAATAAATTCACATCACTATCAACATCCTCTGAGAATTTACCCTTCAAGTCTGTTCTGTTTTGTATAATGTTGTCAATTCTAGTTCTTAAAAGAGAAGGATCGAAAGGTTTTACCAAATACCCATCGGCTCCCAATTTATATCCTTTAATTTTATTTTCAGTATCTGAGAGAGCTGTAAGAAGAATAATAGGAATATGACTAATCAATTCATCGGCTTTCAAAGCTGAACAAAATTCAAAACCATCCATTATTGGCATCATTACATCGGCTACACACAAAATAGGTTTCACTTGTCGGCATACTCTTAATCCAACCTCTCCATTCTCTGCTTCATAAACCTTATAATAATCAGACAAATACTCAACAATAAACTTTCGTAATTCAGCATTATCTTCTATAACCAACACTTTATTTTTCAAATGGGTTGATTGCACTACTTTTTTAACAGACTTTTCTTCAACAGCTGGCAAACTTTGTGGCTTCAACTCATAATCAAAAATCTCATTTCCCTCATAATAATCCCTATCCATTGGTATTTCTACCGTAAAAATAGTTCCCTTCTCAGGAAAACTTTCAAACTCAATTTCGCCCTTATGTAGTTTAATAATAGAACTAACAAGCGACAATCCTATTCCTGAGCCCGTATTGTCTTCCTTGCTATTTTCAGCTTGATAAAAGCGTGTAAATATTTTCTTTTGGCTTTCTAGAGGAATCCCAATTCCATCATCACTTACTTCAATAACTAATTTTCGCGAATTAAGTGGATTCAAATCTTTTATGCCCACAAACAGATCGACATTTCCATATTTACCCGTAAATTTAATTGCATTAGACAAGAGGTTGTATAATACTTTATCCAACTTATCTCGATCCACCCAACCACTTATTGAATCTTCTTCGCTAATTAAGTTGAAATTAATCTTTTTATCTTTTGCAAAACCTTTAAAAGAATTAAATGTATTTCGGGTATATAATAAGATATCTGTTTTGGAAACTTTTAATTTTAGTTCTCCAGTTTGAGCTTTTCGAAAATCCAAGAGCTGGTTTACTAAATACAGTAATCTGTTGGAATTTTGCAAAATCAGATTCACTCTACTCTTTTGATAATCGGTTCCTCCATCCTCCTCTACCAATTGCTTAGTTGGTCCAAGAATCAACGATATTGGAGTTCTTAATTCATGAGATATATTTGTGAAAAAACGAAGTTTTTCATCGATTAACTTTTCATCTCGCTCTCTTTTTACTTTCTCTAATAAAAGCTCCTGCTTTAAATAAGTTCTCTTCTTTAATTGGTTTTGAACAAGGTAGATTATGAAAGCTAAAAGAATAAAGAAAAGAATAAATGCTTTATAAGTTAACCAGAAAGGAGGTAAAATATTAATTTGATAAGATGAGACATCACTATAGTACCCATTACTATTTATAGCCCTTATTTTAAATAAGTATTCATCAGGATAAAGATTTGTATATTGAACGGTTCTTGAATTACTTGTCGCATTAATCCAATCTTTATCAAACCCCTCAAGCATATATTGAAACTTATTCTGCCTTTCCTCAACATATGATGCCGATGAAAATGTAATCGAGAAAATTCGATTGTTATATTTCAAATCTACTTTTCGGGAATAATTCAAGTCCTCTTCCAGAATTACCTGTCCATTAATCGTATCTCCAGGAATTACAATGTTATTTTGCACACTAAATTCACTAATCAAAGGTGCAGGTGAAAAGTCATTCTCTTTAAGAGTAGGTGGATTAAATGAAATCAGACTATTTTCTCCGCCAAGATAAATTTGTTTATTACTAGAATACAGAAAACCTCTCTTGTTAAAAATATTAGACCGAACACCATTATCAACAGAGAAAATATGTAATTCTTTATTTTTAATATCATATTTCGCAATCTGATTAAAATTCATATTTAACCACATTTGCCCAACAGAATCAATCGCCATGTCCGTTACCCAAATATTCTTAAGTTCTATGGGTTCTGTGACAGCAATAAAGTCATCTGTTAACGGATCGTAGAAATTAATACCATGACGAGTAGAAGCCCATACTTTTCCCTTACTATCAATAATTAGATCCTTTATTTTATCGTTAGAAAGTCCTGAAGTCTTATTATCCTGATAAGTATAATTTTTTATTGATTCACTTACCGGATTGTATTTAAAAACACCATATTCTGTTGCCAACCAAATAATTCCTGAATTATTCTGTATTATTTTATTGATATCCTGCTTCCCTAAAATATCATTTTTTATTTTGTAATGGTTTTTAGATTTGATATTATATTTTATCAAACCATCTCCATTCGAACCAATTAATAAATCGTTTTTTGAAATCTTTAAAAAAGAAAAAACAGGAACATCCTGAAATCCAACATCTAAAATTTTTATTTCAGATGTTAAATAATCAAATTTAAGAACTCTACCATCCCATAACCCACAATAAAAAATTTTCCCATCAGTACTATATATACTAACGATACGCTCATCTTCTGAGGAAACAAGATTGATTTTATTATCCTTAAGCAAGTGAATCCCATTGGCATGTGTCCCAATCAAGATATTACCATCATAAGTTTCACCAAAACTACTTACAATGGGAATATTTTTTCTTGAAACACCTTCTATTCGGGTCATTTTAAATTGATTATCGAAAGGATCATACTTTTCCACCCCATTTTCAGTACCAATCCATAGCACGCCCGATTTATCAAAACACAAACAAGAGACATAATTATTAGTAAGAGATTTGTTATATGAGAGATCAGTATCATATCTCTCATAAGAGTTTAAAGAGATATCTTCCAATAAATTACACTTAATTAAACCATTGGTTGTCCCAATCCAATAAAAACCATCTGGTCCACGGGTGATGCATCGAAAAAAATCAATTGCAATATTTTTTTGCTCTAATAATTCAAACTCATCTTTTATTTTATTCAACTTAAACAACCCCTCTCTAGTACCCGCAAAAACATCAAACTTATGATCTTCGTATAAAAAATAAACAAAACTATTTAATGATGTATTTTCCTTATTCTTAGTTTCTATACGAACAAGATTTTCAAGCTTTCCATTTGTATTGATATCAAACTTATAGATTCCCTCTCCATAGGTTCCTATCCACATTTTATTATCTGCGGTTTGAGTAATTGATCGAACATATTCTACATTTCCTAAATCAATTTTATGAAACACTTTTTCTTGAGAATCATAGTAACATAATCCATTGTGCTTGGTTCCAATCCACACTCTTTTATCATTATCAATAAATAAAGCTCTAATTTTATTTCCACAAATATTATTGGTCTCTGCAGAATCCGGATGAAAGGTTTTAAATTGTGAAGTAGGTAAGTGTAAACGGGTTAATCCATTGCTGGTTCCAATCCAAATATTTTCATCATCGTCCATTACCATATGAGTAATGTCATCATCCTGTAAATAATTAGGATTATAAATATCACTTGTAAATGGTTTAAAACTGACTCCATCGAAACGGTTTACACCCCCAAAAGTTCCAAACCAAAGAAAGCCATTTTGATCTTGCAATATCGATCGAACCGAATTGTGCGACAATCCTTTTTCATTGCTGTAATGCTCAAATCTAAGTTCTTCAGAAAAAGTAGAAGTCGATACTAGAAGTAAAATAAAACAAAAAAATTGCCTCAACATATTCAGGATATTAATGGATTCGGGAGTAAGGTAAGAAAACAAAGGATATTATCATTTATACGTTTAAGCAATAAATGCTGTTGACAACATATCCGATTATTACAAATAAAAATTAAATATACATTTATAAAATTTACTCAGCCAAATCAATAAGCTCATTATTCTTCAGATCAATCTGAAAATGATCTGCAGGAGCTCCATTCAGAAAATGATGGAAAATGCGAGTAAATTCAAAAAAGTCTTTTCGCACATCATCCGTTATCTTAGAATTAGTATCTTCCTTTAATAATGACTTAATGATGACTTGATATTGCTTAATACGATCGATCCCAATATCTTTTATAGCTAATTTATCGGCGCTTCTAAGGCGATAGAAATCAAAGATCATGTCGAAACCTGTCCAGTTATCAAACGACGCTGAATCTGCTACCTTCACACCAGCCACATTCAATAATTCCTTTCCTGTAGCTTTCAACAAAAAGTCTCTAAATTCAACAGGCCAATCCTTTTTCAAAAATCGTAATCGAACCAATTCTTTCAAATGCCAATTGGTAAATTCGTGGTAAGTTTTTGCACCCAAAATATCTTTATTCCAAATATTCTGCGCTCCAATTTTTTCCAAATAAGCATGTTCTTGCTCGTAAAGTGGAAAAAGCTCTTTAAATCGGGGAACCGAATCAATCACAACTGTTTCTATCTCCATTAAAGTTTTACTTTTCACTTTTAGAATTTTGTAAGCAGGAATGTAAGCTGCAAGCGAGGGAATCTGAACATTAACTAGGAAATCCCCATTGTCAAACTTTCTAACTCCTGTATCGTTAATGTGCATGTGTCCACCAAAATGCAATTTGACTCCTGCATTGGCAAAAGTTTTGGCAACACTTTCGGCAGGAACTCGGTGCAATTGCATTTTACCTTTGCCCATTAGGTTTTTAATATGATCTGAAGCATCATCGTTAAAATCAATCATCGGATAATGACTAAAAACAATTAAAGTTTTAGCTCGTTTCTCTGCTTCAGCAGTTACTTTTTTAACCCAAGTAATTAAATGTTTTTTATGTGTTAGAACATTGGAATAACCAACACTAGACCCTTCATAATTAGAGGAATTCATAGAATCATTCTCAGCATTTTTTTTAGGCACATAAACATTTGCATCAATGGCTAAAAACCAAATATCTTTCACTGGCTCTACCAAATAGCTAACATCAGGCATAGTCGTATTATAGGGAGGAATCGAATAATTTCTATGCTTCAATTTAGAGTCCTCAGTCGCTTTAGCAAAGCTATAATCGTCGTATTGATAACTTGAAAAAGGAGTTTCCCAATACAAATCTTCTTTCTGAGGGAAAAATCCAAATTGACCTAAGGTCGTAACTATCTGCTCGTACCCCATTTTGGCAATATCCTTAGTGATAACCACAGAATTTTCGTCTGACGATTTTGGAACATACATTCCTTCGGCGCTCATAATTACCTGAGGCTTTCCGTCTTTCCCTAAAAAATCTTTTTTCCCTGCATCCATTAAAAAAGGACGAACAGGATCGTGATTTCCTGTTGTTGCCAAAAATTTGATGTCGTATTCCTCAGAATACTCATTCAGAATTTGTTGCAATCCCCTAATATTTATAGGTTGTCCATCATCACTAAAATCGCCAGGCAAAACCACATATTTTATTCCTCTGTTTGCAACATCATCTAAAGCAGCTAAAAATGCAAAATAATTTTCGTTATAAATTCGAGTAGAATGCAACTGTGCTTGCATAGTTCTTGCATTGGCATATTTTCCGTTTCCCGGATTCAGTACTCCTTTATAATCGGAGTCTTGAAATTCACCATAAACATCACTCAAATGAACATCGGCCATAAAAGCAATTTGAAAAGAATCCTTTTTCTGCACTTTTTGTTCACAAGCGGAAAAGCCAATAAGTAATATGGACAATAATAAAGTATATATAATATTTCTCATCATAATCTATTTCAATAATTTACAATTTTGATTCTGCAGGAAATGAATAACTCTTCTTCCATCCTCCCAAATCTATTAATATCTGATCGATCATCACTCCTGGATCAACCATCCATATTTTAAGCGTATGTTTTCCTGCTTTATTCACAATTTGTTGTGCCGCCTTAACCGAGGTATTTTTCAATACATTTTCCATCCACTCATCACTTCGTCCGAAAGTTTGAAAATCGACGATTACTGGATCAGCATTATCTATAGAAACAGCACAACGCACACCTCTTTCATTATTGACTGCATGTGTAGGTACTGCTTGTAAAAGTACATTTACTTCACCAAAATTAAAGGTATAAAAATCGTACTCCAAAACAGGACTGTTATTTACAATTGATTGAATCGTAGTTTGAGAATCAGCAGAACGAGGCAAAGCTGTTACTACTTTACCAGTATAGCCCACACCGTCGAAAGTTTCCCAACTAGCTTGCTTTCCTGATTTTGTGCTTGAATAATTTTCTGCGTTTATAGATACAAAACCTTTATCTTCAACAAAACCTTTGTAGTTCTCCAACTCCTTATATTTTGGGTTGAAAACAGAAATCCCTATGCTAATAGTAGAATCGCCAGAAACAAAATCGATAGCAGAATTCACCTTATAACTTGGCGGTATTAGCTGATAATCATGTCCTAAAGGCGCTTCTTTTTTATTGACTCCGACAGGTACTTTGTCCCAATCAATACTTACCCAAATACGCTGTTCCTGATTCTTACTATTCAAAGTACCTTTAGTTTTCGAAATATGAATCCAATTGGCCTTAGATTCTGCTTTCCAATCAATTTCAACTTCTCCTTTTAAAAATACATCTACAAAATAACGACTATTAAGATAGGCATTAAATACAGGTAATACATCGGCATAAGAATTAATCACATCATGATTCACTTCCATTTCGTAACTCTCCAATGCCAAACCTAATTGAGCTTTGTCTTCACCAACGAAAGTTGCAATTGTAGGAGTCGAAAAAACGGGTAAATTACGTGGAGACATACTCATGATGTAATTCCATTTCCCGTTTTGCAACTTGTTATTAAAGTACTGCGTTTCTTTCTGGATTTGTTGAAAGGCTTCCATGGATTTCTGCCCAAAATAAGCTGCACTTTTTCGGCCTTGTTGTGCCGCAAACTTATTTTTATAGGAATATAACCATTTGTGGTTTAAACTAGCAGCACCAATTACAGGATAGGTAACCAATTCGTAGAAAGCATCTTTTCTGTTGGGTGCAATATTAGTTTTCAAATCTTCAGATGCATCCATAAGCTTCTGATAATCTTCAATTCTTGATGAAACTTCGTCTCCGTAATGAATTTGATTCAATTCTGTATCTCCTGATTTTGTTACAGGTTCAACTCGACTCCAATCCATAAATTCCGGACGACGTTGGAATGCTAATCGATTGTATTCATACATCAATTCGGTAACTGAATTTGCGTTTTGCTCCCCGAACTCCCGCCCAGCCCAATTTTGCATGTGGTTTTTCACACCACTACTCTTATCAAAAGAGCTCATGTCCCAAGCCATATCCAAAAACAGCTCAATATTATATTCGTGTGGTTTAATATCGCCACAATTGAGAATCCACAAATCGCGAGATTGAAATTCGTAAGCTTTGCTCATTTCTTCCCACATTAAAACTGGATTGGTAGAATTGAGCCACAAATAATCATGAGGTCGTCCCCAATAGGAAGTATGGTAATAAACCCCAGCTCCACCCGAACGCTTTTGCTCCTCAGCATTACTTAACTGACGGATATATCCGTAATTATCATCGGTCCAAACCAAGCTGATATCTTCAGGCACTTCCATTCCATTCTGATAACAAGTCAACACCTCTTTATAAGGAATGAAGATCTGCGGAAGCGTTGCAGCTTTTTTACCCGTTTCCTTCTCTAAAATCTCTCGCTGATCTGCAATCACATTCTCTAACTGCTTTACCTGAGAATCTGTATCATCTTCACCCACAATCATTGGAGAATCATGTTTTCCACGCATTCCCATTGTATAAATACCTTCGTAATTGGCAGTCTCTTTTGATCTTTTTTGGAATAATGTTTTAATGGTTTCTGAATTATTATCGTAGCGCCATTCGCCCATTGTATTGCTATCCCATTCGGCATTTATATTACAAAGCATTGGTTCGCAATGCGATGTTCCCACAACAATAGCATAATCGTTTGCCACTTGCTTATTTTTAGGATAAGAATAGAAAGACTTGGTGCAAGAATGCATCGCAGGCCAAATGGTGTTGGCACGTAAACGCAACAACAATTCAAACACTTTAGCATAAGTCTTAGGTCCAATATCTCCAGTTTCCGGTTCGTAATTCAATGCTGCCCATCGTTGCAATCCCCAATCTTCGTCATTTAAAAATAGTCCACGATATTTTACCGATGGAGAACCATATTTCTTATTTTCAATGGTAAGTACCAATTCTTGTTTCTTATCAGGCGTTACATCTGCCCACCATTCCCAAGGCGACACACCAATCATTCGTGAAATCTCTAACAAACCAAAAGCTGTACCTCTTCGGTCAGATCCAACAATCACCAATGCATTCTTTACATTTTTACTCGGATTATCGACAACTTGAATAATATAAGATTCCCATTTGTTTTGTATTGAAGAAACATCAAGCTTCTTTTCTGCAATCAATTTGTCAATTATTTTATTCTTACCAATGGTTCCTGCAATAATTGCCCCTTTTGATAATTTGTGTTCTACTACTAATTTCGTTCCGCTGACTTTAAATACATCTTCGGATAAAATATTAGCCGCAATCTCAACGACTTTGGCATCTTTCTTATCTATGATGATTTTTGCCGTTTGATTCTCAGACACTAGTGTGAAATTTTTATTTTGTGCACTAATCCCTGATGTAAACAGCAGCAATAACATACTAACAATTGCTAATCTCATCTTATTTTGTATCATGGTTTACTAATTTTATTCTTTCGTAGCTGTTGTTCTCAAAACTGATTTTAAAATCAGACTTGAATAATTTTGTAGGGATATAATAATCGGTTGAGATTACCTGAGCTCCCGACTCTTTTGCTTTTTCAAATTTGGTGTAATCATTGGTTCTAGCTTCTTTAGTTCCTGCATCAGCTCGAGTTCTCACCATATATCCTTTTTCAACCAATTCTTTAATGTGATCAAAATCTCTTATCGGATTATTGATAATACGAAAAGCAGCTTCAGGTTTTCCCTCGGGACTATTTACAAACAAAACTCTCCCTTTTAAACCAGCATGACCATCAAGATAACGATTAATTTTCGCTTCTTTTTCATCCAAAACAAACAAAAATCGCCCTTTTAGCGCTTTCAGACTTGGCCATCCTTTGCTTAAAATAGCTTCTTCTAAGGTTTCAGAATTGCCACGTACCAAATCGGGTGTAATCAGATCGTCATCGGCAAAAACCGAACGGATTTCCTGATCTAAACAATTGTATGCCTCCTTGCTAAACATTAAAGGATCACGAGTACCCTTCACTTTTTGATCTTTGGTATTCATCAATATAAAAATCGGCGTGTGATCTTGATTTTGATCCGACCATTGCTTCAAGGATTTCAAAGCATCTTTAAATAGCAAATGGTAACTTCTAAAATCAATATCTTGAATATGAAACATTTTTAAGCCAGGTTGGGCTAACTTTTGTTCGAGATCATATTCCCGTGGTTCAAAACCTGACTCTCTAATAATATCTAAGCCTTTGGGTTTTGAAAAATGACCTCCTTGAGGATCATAAAAAACATCCAACTCCACATTTCGTAACCCCATTTTTAATTGATCAACAAGAGAAATATGGCCATACTGCAAACTCGATGCTTTGGCAGAGTCTATCTGAGCAAGGTAATTCCAAAGAGGTTTTTCTATCGCTATTTTGTATGAATTGTGACTACCAATAACCTGTATTTCGTTTAAAGGAATCTCAGATTTATGACACCCAAAAATAAAGGGAATAATGGCAAATATGAATATTAAATATTGTTTTTTCATTCCGAACAACATGCTTAAAATTTTTAGTTTAACTCGTCCCATACATGGTTTAAATGCAAACCTTTGTTGAAATGTGAAATTACATTGTCTTAACTATTATAAGATGAATAAAACAATCACAGATATGGACAAATCATTCAAGATAGCTAAACACGTTTAAAATAGAACCATTTACGTGCCTTTACACACCTTGACCGCTACGAAAGAATCATTCTTTACTTCGCTTCATTCATCAATAAATCATAATCCGATAGGCGATATAAGAAAGATGAACCAATTGGTTTTGATTAACTAATTGTTTAGTAGGAAAGGCTTCGAACGAGTGAACAATTCAACTCATTCATCTCAATATTTCATCATTTCCCTATATACTAACAAAAGGATGTATTTAACAAATACATCCTTTTTTTTGTAGTAAATGAAGCTAAGTAGCCAACTACAATCAATTAAAACAAGAGTTAGTTTATTTACTACGCCTTAAATATTCCTTAGCAAATCGTTCTCCTAATATTCTCTGACTTTGAGAATCAAAATGCAGACTGTCACCCCGATTTATTAGATCGTCAGTAAGAATCAATTCAGCATGTTCATCTTTTGAAGCAAAGTGTTCAATTTGTTTATTAATGAGTAACCAATTGCTTTTATTTTTCGAGTAACTTCCCAATTCTCCAATTAGCACAGGTAACGTTTTATTTCCTGCAAAACTTCTGAATTGGTGCATTAATTGCGTGAGTCTTTCTTCATATTTAGGAACGCACGCTTCATTCGCATCACTTTCTCCCTGATGCCACAAGATTCCCTTCAATTTGCCATGTTTTTTTGCCAAATTCATCTTCTCCTCAAAATTGGAGAGTAGCTGCACCTCGCGATGAATAGAATCACCTAACCATTGACTGATAGAGCTTCCTCCTACAGCAGTTGGTACTAACAGAACAGATACATTTTCAGGTACCCGTTTAAGAAGCTGTTTCGCAAAGGAAACACCACAATCTAAACCATTCATTTTTGGTTCGTAAAAGTTCAGCGGCTCTTTGGCAAGGATGATTTCATTGTTTTTATTGATCGTTAGAATTCTTTCAGAAGTAAGAGTGTCCTGAGGTTCTACAAATCCCCTTCCAGCCATGTTGGATTGTCCCGCCATCATAAAAACCCAAACATCCTTCTTTTTAGGTATTTTCTGCGGATAAACAGTCGTTTTGGGAAAATTCATAGTTCTTTGATGCTTTTCGAACTGCCTACTATTCACCATTTTATTAAGCCATTTTTCAGCCAAAGCAGGCCATGTTTCACCAGCAATATTTCCTTTTCGCAATCCATAACCATGTCCGCCCTTGGCTAAAACATGCAATTCTACTGGTATTTTATTATCGCGCAAGGCGGATGTCATTACCAAAGAGCTATTTCCATATTTATCATCAGCTGTTCCAAAAAGAAAAAAGGGAGGCGTAGATTCACTAATCGTCAATTCTGGTGTCAAACTTCTGTTTTCACCTTTATCAAAATAAGCTGGATAAATGAGCATGGAAAAATTCGGACGACAGGAAATTTCATCCACAGCATCTGTTTTTGCATAAGAATCGAGATTAAACTGAGTAGACGTACGAGCACACAGGCTCGCTCCTGCAGAAAAACCAATCATTCCTATTCTTTCGGGATACAGGTCATATTCATAGGCTTTACTTCGAACCAAACGAACAGCTCTTTGAGCATCATTTAAGGCTCCTTTTTGCTTTTTAGGAACACGATATTGCAATACAAAAGCAGTGTATCCAAGCGTATTGAGCCATTCGGCAATTTCATATCCTTCCTTATCTACAGCCAATATACTGTATCCTCCACCAGGGCAAACAATTATTCCAACACCCGAATGATTTGGTTTTTCCGGTTCAAAAACGGTCAAAGAAGGATTGGTAACCTCGGCCAAACGAATTACATTTCCTTTGGAATTATCTGATACCACTGCAGCTAGCTTTGGTTTTGATTCACCAGGTACATTATTTGGCCATAAATAAAGTGTATCCCTTGTTTGAGCATTACTCACTAAAGAGAAAAAGAGAACTAATATTGAAAAAGTAAGTTTCATGTATTAATAAGTTTATTTGTTGCTTTAAATATACAAAATGAGCAGGAAGAATCGCTTTTTCAGCTCATCTTCCTGCTCATTATTATCAAGAAACAGTAAATTTTTATTGCTTAATTCTTAAGGTATTTACTCCTTCCTTAAGCTTCAGTATTTTTTTATTTTTAATCATATCATTATTAAACAAAACTTTAGTCTTACTATTCGACAAAACGAATTCACCAGTCATACCCTTAGGTAGTTTTATTTCATAAATCTGCTCGTTCTTATCCGACACACTGTACTTAGCTTCAATACTCCCTTTTAGCGTAGGAACTTTTATTTCTGAAGATTGAAGATCCGCCAATTGAGGTTGAATTTGCACACTTGCAAAACCAGGTGTTTTAGGAGTAACTCCCCACATCCGACGCGTAATGATATTCAAAGGAGCAGTTCCCCATGCATGATTCCAATCCGAATTGGGTTTGTATTTCATATCCCAGGCTTCCAAAGCCATAGTCGAACCAATTTCAATCATGTTCCACCAAGTACGATCATGTGTCGTATCGGTAATTAATTTCAAAGCATATTCCGATTCGTTGGCATTAAACAAAGCATCTAACAAATACTGAGCACCATAAACACTACAGGCCATGCCTCTGGTTTTGATGAACTCACTTACCGACTTCTTATTTTTTTCAGGTACTAGATCAAAGGCAAGTGGAAACATATTGGCATGCAAGGAAGCATGGTTAGAACCTTCCCCATCGATATAAACGCCTCTCGATTTATCAAAAAGTTTTTTATTGATGACTTTTTTAAGCTTTTTCGATTTTTTTTGAAAGAATGCAGCATCCTTAGTTTTCCCAAGACAGTCAGCAATTTCCGACATCAAAAATAGATTGTAATAGTAAAACGAATTAACCACAGTGTTAATCGCTACCATTTCGTAGCCATCACGTTCGCCTTCTTTTCTTGCTAGCTTCCAACCCGTATCCTTTTGTCCAGCAGGCCAATCAACTATGTCTTTCACATTCGTTTTAGCATTTTTAAATCCTAATTTCAATTTAAATTCACCATCTAATTTAGCCGATTTTGAACTGATCAATCCATCCTCACGTTCCAAATCCTTAAGGGTTCTTATTTTTAGAACATCATAGTATTTCTCAAGCATTTCGGTTTCACCCGTATACATATAATCCTGATAGTACAATAATACGGTATGCAAAAGCCATTCTGTTGGCCAGGTAGGGTGCTGAACAAAATATTCGTTCGTTCTACGCGCCATAGAATAAACATTATCGCAAGAATAATGACTTAGCTGATTAATATAAGCATCGGCTTCGTACGGAATTCTTTCACGATCGCCATCCACATAATAACCTGTAAAACTTGTTGCTTTAATGGTATGCTTACATAAATCCCAAACTGCATTCAGAATAGTATCCGATGACGTAAAGGTTCCTGCCTCATCATTAAATTGATAATGAAAAGCTTTCTGAGAGATTTCAAGATCCTCAATAGGCACCTGAAGGTTTTCCAATTCGCAATACCTAAAAGGCATGATCACTCCGAAAGAAGCAGGAAGATGAATGGCTCCAGGTTTCGTGTTTTTTTTATCAGCAGGCAAATTAAGGACCACATCCTGCTTGGCTTCAAGCTGATTAAGCTTAACTTGCTGATAACGAATTGTTCCACCAGGATTTCTATCAATCTGATTCGATTCAGCTAATTTTTCACCTAAGCGAACAATCAAACTATCCTTCTGTAGCTGTTTGGAATTCAAAACTACTGTTCCAAAATAGGCTTTCCCAAAATCGATGAAATAATGACCTTCACCGAGTTTTACAACTCTCTCGGCCTTATTATACTCAATTTCAAAATCATTCTCAGTTGGCACATTGATAATTTGAGCTTGAGCCAAAGGACACAAGGCCAAGAACAGACATGACAACAGGTATAATTTACTATTTGATGATATTTTCATGCTTAATATTTAATGATTCAATATTATTTTATTTTACAAGTTTTCTTTAATCTGATATCGCTTGATGATGCGCCAATCATAAACTCAAAGACTCCTTTTTCAAAATGCCATTCGCTACACTCTTCATCCCAAAACATTAATTGCTTAACGGGTACTTCAAAACTTATGCTTTTCGTTTCGCCAATTGCCAAGGATGTTCTTTTAAAACCAACCAGTTGTTTTAATGGTCTCTGTACCGAAGACTTCACATCTTTCACATACAATTGAACCACTTCATCTCCTTTGTAGTCTCCTTTATTTTTGATCTTTGCAGAAATGGTAACACTTTCCTGATTTTTAGCAATTTTCATATCACTGTATCCAAAAGAAGTATAGCTTAAGCCATATCCGAAAGCATAAAGTGGCTCACCTTCGAAATACTGATAGGTTCTCCCTTTCGTAACTTCATAATCATTCATTGGAGGCAAATCTTTCTCCGATTTATAAAAAGTAAAGGGCAATCTACCTGCAGGATTATAATCACCAAACAGTACATCAGCAATAGCAGTACCTCCACTTTCACCAGGATACCAAGCCTCTACAATAGCAGGAACTGTTGCATCCATCCAATTAACAGATAATGAACTTCCGGCGACAAGCACCACAATTACATTCTTATTTTCAGCGTAAATATCTTTTAAGTAAGAAACTTGATCTTCGGGTAAACCCAATTCTACTCTATCTTTCCCTTCTTTTTCGATGGTTTTATTAATTCCCATTACTGCAATCACGTAATCGCTTGTTCTGACTGCAATTCTATCCTCCTCATATAAATCGGTTGAACCTCCTGGAACTTTCCAAAGTAATTGACAAATAGCATCGCCACCATTATCGAAATACTCCAGCTTGATACTATATTTCTTACCTGCTTCCATTTCAATATCTACTTGGTCGGTCGTTTTTCCTCGATTGTGCCATTCATCAACCACCAATTCATCATTCAACCACAAGCGCACTCCATCATCGGAATTCACGCCAATTTTATAAGCACCAGAAATATTAGGAGCGATATAACCTGTCCATCTCATAGATTTATGTCGGTAGTTGCTATATGAATCGGGTGGCTGATTTACTGGGTCAAAATTAACGACCTTATCCGTTCTGGTTCTCGGTGTTCCTGTCAAAAATTTATCGTCATAATATTCAGCAAACAAACCTTTTTCATCGTTCTTATCGTTACGCAAGTATTCCGATTCCAATAAGTTCAAGTTTCTAGCTGCCGTTTTCCATTTTACGTATTGAACTTCTATTTGATCACCTACTTTATTTTGAATTCCTTTAAGAGGAGATATGGGAGAGATAACAGGTAATCCGCTATAATCGCCAAAAACGACTTGGTTGGCATTGAAACCAACTACAGCTATTTTCTTAATTCCCTTTACATCCAAAGGCAATATATTCTCTTTATTTTTAAGTAATACGATTGATTGACGAGCAGTTTCCAAGGCAAGATCCTGATGTTTTTGTGAACCAATTACATCAGGAGAAATTTTTGAATACGGATTACCTTCTACTGGATCGAATATTCCTAATTTGAATCGAGCTTCCAAAACTCTACGGGCTGATTGATTAATTAATTCTTCCGTAATTAGACCTTTCTCAAGTGCAGGAATAAGATATTTTCTATAGATATTATCACCACATTCAAGATCTAAACCTGCTTCAATTGCAGCTTTAGCTGCCAAGGTATCATTACTAACAAAATGATGTGATTTTTTTAAATAAGTGGGTGCACCACAATCGCTCACCACATAACCTGTAAATCCCCATTCGTCTCTCAAAACATCGTTTAGCAACCAATTATTTGCAGTACATGGAATTCCATTTATAGCATTGTAAGCACTCATAATCGACTGTGCTTTTCCTTCCATAATACATGCCTTAAAAGCAGGCAAATAATATTCACGCAAAGCTCTTTCTGAAATTTCAGCATTGCAAGCAAATCGGTTTTCCTCTTCGTTGTTAGCTACAAAATGTTTGGGTGTAGATACTACTTTCAGATATTTTTCGTCATTACCTTGCAATCCTTTTACAAAAGAAACCCCTATTCTACTGGTTAAAAATGGATCTTCACCATAAGTTTCAGGCGTACGTCCCCAGCGTGGATCTCTTGCCATATTAATTGTTGGCGACCACATGGTTAATAAATCACTATACGGATTCAATTGATCTTTTCCCTGATTGTAGAAATTCCATTTGGCTCTAGCTTCATCGGAAATTGCAGTAGCCACATCATAAATAAGATTCGGATTCCATGTTGCAGAAAGCGCAATTGCCTGTGGGAATACGGTAAAACGACCGCCTTTAACCACGCCATGCAAGCCTTCATTTCCATGATAATATTTAGCAACACCCAAGCGTGAAATTTCTTCAGAAGTAGATACCAGCAAAGAAACTTTTTCTTCCATACTTAAACGATTCAATAAATCATCAACACGTTCCTGTAATGGTAAATTTGAATTATTAAAGGGATAATTTGTTTGACTAATTCCACAAAATGGGATTAAACCAAATATCAGAATAAATAACAGCTTCCGTTTCATTGATTGGCTTTTAAATTTTAAAATATAAGTAGCCTTGAAGCTACTCTTTAGTTTCTTTTCGGCACCCCAATAGTCCCGACTTATTTTATGATCTCAACATTGGTTAGTTTTACGACGACGGGATTAGGCCATACTTTATCGTTATACAAACGCTGTGCTCTGGAGATTGAAATCTCCAACAAATCTTTGTGCTGAATAAACCTTGATTCCGGAATATTCTCTGGCCAATACTCAACCACCAAATCATTTTGACCCAATACCGAAATTTCTGTTTTATCGGTTGCTTTAAGATTTTTCATCAGAAAATTTCTCCTTCTTCCTTTGAACCATTCTGTTTGACCAGTAATAAAAGCATACACCGTATTTTCCTTTTCATTCTGGGTGAACCATAAATAACCATCTTTAATGATTCCTGGCAAAGGTCGTATGTTCTTAATGCCTTCTTCATTCACAAACATCCAAAGACCTAATTCCCGCAATCTCTCTTCTTGTTCAATGGCAATTTCACCATTAGGCTTAGGTCCAATATTCATTAAAAAGTTACCACCCTTGGCTCTTATCTCGATTAATTTTTCGATCACCTCAGTTCCACTTTTATAGTTTTCATTGGTTGGTTTGTACTGCCACTGAGTTCCCATAGTCATACAGGTTTCCCAAGGTCCTTTCATAGATCCACCAGGGATTGATTGCTCAGGCGTTTTCATCTCACCTCTTGTAACAATAACATTGGGGTATTTATCATGAACATAGTTCACCAAAGGCTTGGATTTAAAAGCATCAAAAAATATCATATCAATGGAACCATAATTCGATAGTAACTCATCAACTTGCGATTTGTCATAAGCTAACAATTCAGGATTATCAGTAACCTGACTTCCAAAACGTTTGCGGGAAATTAACTTACCTTGGCTATGTAACACACTAAAGTCCTCAGGCGAAAAATACACCCCTACTTTTAATCCATATTTTCGTAAGGACTTAAAAAGCATGGCGGTAATATCCTTTCCGTAAGGCGTGTTCATTATATTAAATTCAGTAGTCTTCGTATCCCACATGCAAAATCCACTGTGATGCTTCGTAGTAAACACCACATACTCAGCACCTGCTACCTTGAATAATCGAGCCCATTCATCCGAATCAAATTTATCAGGATAAAAAGTCTTTGGAAGCTCATTCATGTACTTATCTATATAATCCTCGGAAGCTCCCACCAAAGTGTGACTAATCACACTCCCCAGTTGCGAATCCATGCTCCAATGAACAAAAATCCCTAAGCCCATATCCATGAACTCTTCTTCGAGAACTGGTTTATTTTTAAGCTGTGCGGAGACTGAAAAGCAGCTTAGTAGCAGAAATAGTACAGAATAGAGTAATTTATGAATCATGACTTTCTATTTTTCATTTACAACAATCAATAACAACTACTTACAATTAGAATCAGCAATAAAAACAAATGATTTCATAGATCTTTTCATTTTTATTGCTGATTAAATAGGCAGGAAAATTCGCTGCCGACTTTTTTATTTTGTTTCTGAATAAGGACGAGACTCTTTGCTTGCACCCCATTCTTTATTAGGAATATTTCCCATTTCAAAATCAAGAACTCCACCTTTCATCATATCGAAATGATTCAAGAAGTTTTGATCTGTTTCAACACCATTTACTTTCAAAGACTGAATGTAATTTCCACCTGTAGAAGCTCCATCCGCATTAATTTCTAACATCTTTCCATTCTCGAGATGAATTTTGATGTGATCGAAATGAGGGCCCGAAATAACGTATTCAGGAACAGAAGGACAAACAGGATAAAATCCCATAGCCGCAAAAGCATACCAAGCCGACATCTGACCGGCATCATCGTTACCACTTAAACCACCCGGCCCCGTAATGTATTCTGTTTCCATAATTTGACTTACCAAAGCCTGTGTTTTCCATGGCTCTCCGCTGTAATTGTAAAGAAAAGGAATTTGGTGCCCTGGTTCGTTACCATGCCAATACTGCCCTTTTGCATGAAAACGATCTAAATTAGCCGTAAAGCCATCTTGACCACCCATTAAGTCCATCAATCCAGCTATATCGTGAGGAACATACCATGTATATTGATAAGGCGTTCCTTCTGTGATGTAAGGCATACGAATAAACTTATCGAATTCCTTGGTGAAAGTTCCATCGATGTATCGACCACGCACGCACGAATCGGCTGCACTGTATACATTTCGATAATTCTGCGCTCGTTTCTTCAAAATCTCTGCATTCTTCACATCACCGCGCTTCGTAGCAACTTGACTCAGTGAAAAATCATCGAAAGAATATTCTAAAGTTCGTGAAACCTGTTCTTCATCGTGATAGGATTCTTTTACCTCATCCTCCAAAGGAATGTATCCATATTTAAGATAAGATTTCAAGCCACGACGTCCTTTTCCCTCCTTGTATTCTTCGAAAGTATCAGGCGATTTAAAGGCATTTTGTAACAGGTAAGCATATTGTTTATCTGAAATATCGATAACGCCTTTACTGTAAGCATCAGCAATAGCAGCAATGGAGTGATCACCAATCATTGCAGATGTATAGCTGTTCCAGCAGGGAAAAATAGGCAACCAACCGCCTTGTTCTGCTTTCAAGAAAAGACTATTCATCATATCAGCACTCACTTTTGGCATCAAGAAATTGAACAAAGGAAGAGATGCTCGATAAGTATCCCACATCGAGAAATCGACGTAATAATCACGATCGCCACTATTCATCAGCTCATTTCCACCACCGAAACTCACGTATGAACCATCAACATCGTTAAAAGTTCTCGGTTGCAAAGAACTATGATACAGGGCAGTATAAAACTTCACTTTATCATCTTCGACTTCACCCTCTACTTCAACTTTCGACAAAAGGTTTTCCCAAGTAGTTTGTAATTCAGTTTTTGCTAAATCGAAATCAAGTTCACTAGTTTCAGCATCTAAATTTTTTCTTGCTTGCTCTATACTGGTAAAGGAAGTCCCTACCGAAGCCAAAACTTCTTCGTTTTCATGAACAAGGAAAGATACATAAGCACCTAGATTTTCTAAATCGGCTACCTGGCGATCTCCTTCATTAATTTTGTTACCCTGATAAACGCCATAGGT
The DNA here is from genome assembly GCF_009669305.1 of Ancylomarina sp. 16SWW S1-10-2. Classification (GTDB taxonomy): domain Bacteria; phylum Bacteroidota; class Bacteroidia; order Bacteroidales; family Marinifilaceae; genus Ancylomarina. The sequence continues at coordinate 205,054 of NZ_SADB01000009.1, read as the reverse complement.
TTCAATATCTTTTTGAAAACGAACCACAAAGTAGCCACTAAAACCAGCTTCTTCTCCCCAACCCTGATAAATTCGGTGAACAGGATTGTAACCTACAATCTCATTTGTTTCAGGTAGTATTTTAATAAAACCACGTCCTTCGTCGCTGTTTGGATTCACAACAATATGTGCTTCACCTTCTTTTTCGAAAGTAAATTTGAACAAGCCAGATCTCTTAGTAGCCGTCATTTCTACATCAATATCATAATCATCTAAACGAACTTGATACAAGTAAGGACTCGCCATTTCTTTATCGTGAGAGAAAGAGGAACCACGAAGATTAGGCAAACATTTTAGAGCACCAGAAATAGGCATAATTGTCATACTTCCATATTCCTGAACACAGGATCCACTCAACCAATGGCTTCCACGAAAACCCTGAATAATAGAATCTGTATAATAATATGGCGATTGACATTTTGTTTCTCCATCCTTTGTTTGGGGTGTCCAATTGGTCATTCCAAAAGGAACTGTAACACAAGGAACTACCTGCGAATTATTTTCGGTTCCCACACTATGTTTTAGTGTACTTTCGGATGTAAATGGCGCTGTTCCAATTAATGGATTGACATATTTTACGTATTCAACATTCTTTTTTTCCGTTTGACATCCCAAAAGAAGCAAACCGATTAAACTAATTGTTGTAAATCTAGTGAATGGTAATTTCATAGAAAATCTCATTTTTCTTACTGATTTAATGATTTAAGAGTCTCGCCAATACTATCGAGCATTTCAAAAGAGGGAAAACCATTATTTGGGCGACGAATTTCAGGAGAATACCAATTATCCCATTTCTGACTCTGATCGCCTTCGTAACAATTCTTATATACTAATCTTAATTTTTCTCTGGCTGTTTCCAAAAGCAATTCTGCCTTAACCACCGACTGTTTATCTCCTGTTTGTTCAAACTTTCTTTTTAGCAAAGCCATTTCGTGAAGTGTACTTTCAAAAGAAATTAAATTGGAATACAAATGAACCGGAAGAAGAATATAGGAATAGTAAAAGCCCTTATTCTTTACATTCAACTTCTGACCTTTCTCGGCTTCGTCAATTGCTTTTTGAAAGTTCTCTGTTTCCAATCTCAAGTTCTCAATATCATTATCTACTCTCTCGAAAGAATTAGGAACAGCATCCTTGCCAGGAAGTTCAATTGGTGAATTTGAAAGGTATGAAATTGCTTCGTTAACTTCCCATAAATGTTGTACATATCCATTACGTCCCACCTGAACTTCGTGAAGTATTTTCATTGATTCAACAGCCAATTTAGCTGCAGCCTTACTAAAATATCTTTCACACCAAGTTCGGTAAAAATCTTCACCATTAAAATTCTCCGGCTGATTACATACTTGGCTATAAGCTTCTAAATTAAACAAAAAAGGTCTGAAATTTTGTCCGTTTACCTGACAATATTTATCAGCACCATAATCGCGAAACATTTTTTTCATGATGGTATCCACCTTCATTGGATACGGGTTATGCACCGTATGATTTTTCCAAAAACCAGCATGCATATAGGTTCCAAAATCGTATCCTTTGGTGCTTTTAGGCAAGTAATCAAAATCTCCAAAACCATCATCGCACCATACTGCGATCCAATCTTTGGGAGGATTAAAACCTTCATTAAACATTTCCATTCCATCGTGATAACAGAAGGCAATTTTAGTGGATTCAGGCTTGTAATGATCAATCAATTTTCCCAAAACTGCGTAAATCTCATTAAAAACCTCAACTTTATCTTCGCCACAAGCGCTGATGTATTCCCAATCCCAAACCTGATGTCTTGGGCGTAATGAAAAGATATCTGCCTTAGCTATAGGCGTATTTTCAAAATAATATTTCCAGCCTTTTATCCATTTATCCTTATAGGTCGTCCAACAATATGATTCTTCAACTGGCAAAGGATGCAATTGATAGCCTAGGGATAAATCAATTTGAACATCCATTCCTTTTAGATGAGCATAATCAATCATTTTGTCAAGATATGCCTCATCAATCTGATAATCGGATTTCAGTTTTTTATATTCTGGTCGAATAAAAAATTCTGGACGACCTAACATATCAAAAAACTGAATAGCATTGTAACGAATTCGGACCAATGAATTAATCATCTCGGTATAAGACTCCCAATCGTATTCGAGTAATTTGCCTCGATAGTTGGCCAATTCATCAACATCGTTTTCGAAGTAACACATAATTGGCACCAAGGGAGGCGCAATCGTTTTCTCCTCAAAATTAAAGAAATCGAAATTCATCTTTTTCTCCGGTACTTTTCCAGTCCAATATTCGAAAGGATCAATGTCTAAAATTTGATGTGAATAATCGTAAATAGCATATTGCAGACCTTGCACATCAGAGCCAGCAATCACAATTTGATTTCGATTTTTTCGTCCTTTTACTTTTGCCCAAATTCCTCCACGAGCACCTGGCTGATTTTCCGACAAACAAATCTTTTTCGATTTAGCTAATTTGAAAATCTTTGTATTAGAAGTTATGGTCCCCAACAAAAAAAGTGTTCCATCAGTTGGTAATTTTTTTGATTCTGTAATCACAAGAATTTCATCCTCGACCAATTTCGACAAATCTTTTTGCAGATCGACAATAGTACTCTTTTCAACCTGAGTAGCCATCTTTCCTTGTACCAAATAAATCTTGGTCGCAGAATATACCTGTGTATTAATTAAAAATAGAGACAACATCAAAACCAATGTTCTCGGTATTATATTTCCTGATTTAAAAATCATACTTCACTTTCTTTTCTATATTACATCTCATTATTCACCAAAAATTTCAAACGCCATTTTCTCGAAGTTATCCTTGTTCGTGTGAACCATGCATATCTAAATATTACCTGTTTCAAAAATATTACATTGGAGAACTTTAGTTATGGATTTTTACACCATTTGCATGGATAATACAAATTAGTTTTCTCCTTACTATAACTGGTGCACCAATAAAAACTACAACTAATAAAAAGCATTATTCGTTGTTCTATCTCTGTAAAAATTGATCAACTTGAGAACCAATAGAAGTACCGATACTGAATTCCATATTCAATACCAGTACTACTTTATATGTTCTATCAACAAACAAGCTTATTAGTAAGAACGAATTTCGAAACTATCGTTCAAATGAATATCTTCAGATGAACTTCCAATCATCACCTTAAATTTTCCGGGCTCAACGGTCCAGTTCATATTTATATCTAATAATTCCAAATCTTCAGGATGCAAAGTAAATCTCACTTCTTTTGTTTCGCCAGGCAATAAATGTACCCGTTCGAAACCTCTTAGTTGAGATTCATACGTGGTAACACTACTCACCTCATCTTTTAAGTATAGTTGAACAACCTCATCACCTGCTCGTTTTCCCGTATTGGTCACCGAAAATGTGACTGAAATATCTGCCTGAGGATAAGCATTTTTAGGACTCACATTTAAATTACTATACTCGAAAGAGGTATAACTTAAACCATACCCAAAAGGATAAAGAGAACCCAAAACACGAGTTTTACCATAACCATTCCCTGGAATTTCCACTTGTCCAGCCTGAGAGGCTACTTTATGAGGGAAATTTAATGGAATTTGCCCTACTGACTTTGGAAAGGTCACCGATAGTTTTCCACCCGGATTGTAATCCCCAAAAAGAGTTTTAGCAATCACATCTCCCGAAGAAGCACTTGGAAACCACGCCTCCAAAATGGCAGGAATGTATTTATCTTCCCAATTAATGGTCAAAGCTCTTCCGTTTATCAACACTAAAACGATTGGTTTTCCTGTGGCATAAAGTGCTTTCACAAATTGCAATTGTCTGCCCGGTAATTCTAAGTTTGTACGCGTTTTACTCTCGCCAACTCGACTCTCGTTCTCACCCATAACGGCAATTACAACATCTGATTGTTTGGCTTGCTCAACAGCAGCATCGATTCCAGCTTGCTCTTCGGCCGACAAAGGGACTTCCATCAACTCGCTCTCTGGCCAGCTTTCGTCAATCACTTCGCAACCTTTCACATATTTCACGTTCAGTTTTTCAGCCCCATAATTTTTAATTCCCTCTAAAACAGAAACCACTTCGTTAAAAGAAGGACCATATCGACTATATGCATAATTGGTTTCAGCAGCCATAGGACCCGTCACCAATACATTTTGTATTTTTTTAATATCTAAAGGCAATAGCTCATTTTCATTTTTCAACAAAACCATCGATTCTTTGGTGATTTGTCTTGAGAAAGCTTCATCTTCTTCTGTATGAACCACTTTATCAGCTAATTCACAATCTTCGACAAAAGGTTGATCGAACAATCCCAATCGGAACTTTACGGATAACACATCAGCTACACGAGAATCGATAGTTTTCATTGAGATTTTACCTTCTTTTATGATTTCGCGCAAAGGCTCAATAAAAGATTCTGGCGTTCTGAAACGAGTACGAACATTCAATCCTGCCTCAACAACCTGACGAACGGTCTCTTTATAATCTGCAGTAACATGATGTTTTTCATTCAAATATTCCACAGCATCACTATCTGATACCACGTAACCATCAAAACCGTACTCTTGTCTCAAAAGTTCGGTTAGAAAATAATGACTACCAGTAATTGGCACACCATCATAATCGTTATAACTACTCATAACACCCATCGGTTTAGCCTCTTTTATCACCTTTTTAAAAGGGTAAAGAAACATTTGGTGCATTTCCCTAGGTGCCACATGTGGATCGGTTCTTGCTTCACCATCGCGACCTCCTTTAGGAATACTATAAACGGCAAAATGTTTAATGGTCGAAGCAACACCTTCAGATTGAATCCCTTTGGTCATTTCTGTTCCTAACTCTCCAATTAAAAATGGATCTTCACTATAACATTCCACTACTCGTCCCCAACGAGGATCACGCGCCACATCAAGTATGGGTGCATATACATTAGTATAACCTAATGCTTTTGCTTCTCGACCTACAATTTTACCTGCTTGATAAACCAAATCTTTATTCCAAGTAGAACCAATTCCGATTGGAGCTGGAAGAGGTGTCGCTTTTTTGTGACACAATCCATGAACACCCTCATTCGAAAAATCGACAGGAATTCCCATTCGTGTTTCTTCAATAAACCACTTTTGAATTAAATTAATCGCCTTCGCATGATTACTGTACGGATAAGCATATTCGGTATAAGTATAGGGTCTGTTTGCAATGGTATTTAAATGCTCATCGATATTGGCAATTCCATCTTTCCACACACGACTTTTCCAACCTTCATTTGGCAATTCATCTTTTAAAACTCTTGAAAAACCATAAAGTGTTGCCATCTGACAGGTTTTTTCCTCCATTGTCATTTGCGAAAGAAGATCTGCTACACGATCATCAATCGTATTTTCAGGATCTTCAAAAACATCTTTGATTCCATTCTTATTAAAATCGATCCAACCTTTTTTATAAATGTTTCGCTTGTCTTTTTTTATCCCCGCAGAGGTTAAAAATAGTAGACACAAAACAGAAAAAAACAACTTATATATTCTCATTATATTCCAATTTATAGATTCAATATCTGCAAGTACATTTTACCATCTAATGCTTTATACAAAGGATGACTAAACGATCAGGGAAACTTCTATTTCCTATCAAAAACGAAAATAGAAATTTGATTAATTTCCAATATGGACTTTTGTCCCACAAGCATGGATAAATTCCCCAATGTGTTATTAAAAGCAAAAACACAATATTTAAGCCTTTACAACTAGATGCTTTCCTCCTATTTATCAAATATTTTAAATTCATTTGTCAAATGAATATTTTCCGATGAACTTCCAATCATCACCTTAAAAGTACCTGGTTCTACGGTCCAATTCATATTTATATCCAACAGTTCCAAATCATCTGGATGCAAAACAAAATCTACAGTTTTTGTTTCACCCGTCAATAAATGAACACGCTCAAATCCGCGTAGTTGCGACTCATAAGTCGTCACACTACTTACCTCATCACTAACATACAACTGAACCACTTCATCGCCTTCGCGATCTCCTGTGTTTTTAACAGCAAAAGATACATGAATGTCGCCTCTTGAGTGAGTTTCCTCAGGAGTTACTTGTAGATTACTGTATTCGAAAGAGGTGTAACTCAAACCATATCCGAAAGGATACAAAGAACCCAAAACACGCGTATTTCCGTAGCCATTCGGCCCTTCGCCTGGCTGACTAGCCTGTGAACCTGGTTTGCAAGGAAAATTATATGGAATTTGGCCTACCGTTTTAGGAAAAGTTACTGACAGTTTACCTCCCGGGTTGTAATCACCAAAAAGTGTTTCGGCAATTGCATCTCCAACAGAAGGACCAGGAAACCAAGCTTCCAAAATTGCAGGAATATACCTATTCTCCCAATTAATTGTGAGTGGATGACCATTTACAAGTACTAATACGACAGGTTTTCCAGTAGCGTACAAAGCCTGAATCAATTGAAATTGTCTACCTGGTAATCCAAGAGAGGTTCTCGAACGAGACTCTCCCACTCTTTTCTCATCTTCTCCAAGTACGGCAATAATAACATCCGACTCCTTAGCTTTTTGTACTGCTGCATCTATTCCCGATTGTTCTAAATCAGAAAGCGGTGTTGGAATAATTTCACTTCCTGGCCAATCTGGATCAATTACATCACAACCTTTTTCGTATTCTACATTTAACTTTTCACCACCATATTTTTTAATGCCTTGATAAATGGAAATCGCCGTATTTTTCGACGGACCATATCGACTGTATGTATAACGTACTTCATTGGCCAAAGGACCAACAACAAGTACATTTTTCAGTTTATTGATTTTGAGAGGAAGTAGTTTATTTTCGTTCTTTAACAGAACCAAAGATTCTTTACTAATTTGCTTGGAAAAAGCCTCGTCCTCATCGGTGTGTACCAATTTATCTGTCTCTTCTGGATTTTTAACGAAAGGTTGATCGAACAAACCAACTTTAAATTTTACCGATAAAACATCCGCAACACGCGAGTCAATGGTTTTCATAGAAATCTTACCTTCCTGAATTAATTCACGCAAGGGTTCCAAATAAGATTCTGGTGTTTTAAAATTCGTACGCACATTCAATCCAGCTTCAACAACTTGTCGTACCGATTCCTTATAATCTTCGGCCACATGATGTTTGGAAGATAGAAACTTAACCGCGTCACTATCAGACACTACATATCCCTTAAATCCGAATTTCTCTCGTAACAATTCGGTTAAAAAATAATGACTTCCAGTAATTGGCACACCATCATAATCGTTATAACTACTCATTATTCCAAGAGGTGACGCTTGTTCAATAACTTTTTTAAATGGATACAAATAAAGCTGATGCATTTCGCGCGGCGCCACATGTGGATCGGTACGAGCATTTCCCTCCCGACCTCCTTTCGGAACACTATATACAGCATAATGCTTTAAAGTTGAAGCAACACCTTGCGATTGAATTCCCAATGTCATTTGTGTTCCTAATTCTGAAATTAGAAAAGGATCTTCGCTAAAGCACTCCAATATCCTTCCCCATCGCTGATCTCGGGCTACATCGAGTATTGGCGCATAAACATTAGTATATCCCAAAGCTTTGGCTTCACGTCCAATAATTTCACCTGCATGACGTACAAGCTCTTTATTCCAAGTACAACCGATACCAATTGGAGCTGGCAAAGGTGTTGCCCTATCGTGACACAATCCGTGTGTTCCTTCATTGGTAAAATCTACAGGAATACCCAAACGAGTTTCTTCGATAAACCATTTTTGAATGGTATTGATTGCCTCGGCGTGCTTGCTATGAGGAAAAGAATATTGTGTTTCTGATTTTGGACGAAAAGCAATGGTATTTAGATGTTCATCGATATTAGCAATACCATCTTTCCATGCACTATTTTTCCATTCTGGGGTAGGCAATTCATCCTTCAGAATTCTAGAATAGCCATATAAGGTCACCATTTGACAGGTTTTCTCTTCCATGGTCATTTGCGACAAAAGATCTTGTACTCGGGCATCATTTGCCTGAGTTGGATCTTCAAAAACATCTTTGAATCCATTTTTATTAAAATCAATCCATCCCTTCTTGTAAATATTTTGTTTGTCCTTTTTGATTCCTGCAGAGCTTAAAAAAAGCAGGCACAAAACAGAAAAAAGCAACTTATATAATCTTATCATGATACAATTTATACGTTTACAATTCTTTTTTCTTTCCCTCTAAATCAGAACTAAGCTTCACCTCTTTTGTTTCCTTCAAAACAACTTGTTTGTGTTTTACTGCAGGCAGTTTAACTTGATCCATTTCAATATCTTCCACCTGATCGAAAACAAATGCAGGTCGATAATCTTCATTTTCTAATTTCAGGTTCACGTTCTTCACCGTAATTCCTTTCACATGGCGCACATAAAAAGCCCAGGCAGGTAATTCACCAAACATGGTAAATTCTGGATAACTTTTTATTCTTTCAGGAACCATATTTAATCGACTAAGAGGTACATAAGCCATTCCTTTTGAAGATCTGCCTGGATAGGTGATTTCTATATTCTCAATCATAACATCTTCGACTAAATGTCCAGGAATCCCAGAAATGGAAGAAGGAAGTGGATTGTGAAAGAAATTCACAGCTGGTCCACGCATGTCATAAGCTAGATCAGGAATTCCAAATGGTACCTGCACTTTAATATCGTGAATGTAAATATTCTTTATCCTTCCAGGTTTTTTACCATCACGATGACCTAATCGGATAAAAATGGCATTTCCTGTATTCTCTGCCACAATATTGGAAACCTCTATATTCTCAATAACTCCTCCATCTACCGATTCAATAGCAATTGCAGAACGAAAAGTATCATAAATATTGATATTTTTAATGCTAACATTTTTAAAACCGCCATAAGAAGCTGTACCGAATTTAATCGCACTAGCACTACTTCGAATGGTACAATTTGCAATGTAAATTGAGTCATTACAATATCCTGGATAGTATGATTTTAAGCAAATTCCATCATCAGCCGAATCGACATCACAATTGGTAATTCTCACATTTGTACAATCGGTAATATCCATTCCATCATTGTTCCAATAGGCTCTATTCACCACTTTTAAACTGTCGAGAGTCAAATTTTTGCACAACTCGAATGAAAGTCCCCAACAGGATGCATTCCAAAGATTTAGATTTAAAATATTCACATTATTACATTGTGAAAAGCGAAATAATTTAGGTCGAGCGGTTTCGTGTGGCCGATTTCTGCGTGTACTGTACTTCGGATCAACTAATTCTCCTGCATGATACAAACTATCAATTGTTAAAGCCAAAGCTCTGCCTTGTCCATCAATCTTTCCTTCGCCTGAAATTGTAAAATCATTTGCTTTATGAGCCACCAAAAATGCCATCTGAGAGTTATCATCTCTACTCGGTAATTTTGGTCTCCCAGGCATATCAACCTGTGGATAATCCAATGGATTAATACTCCCCAATAATATGGCATCCTTTTCCAAATACAAATTCACATTCGATTTCATCAACAAACTACCAGACAAATATTCTCCAGTAGGAAAAACAATAGTTCCTCCACCTCTTTTATTCACCTTATTTATTAAGGTTTGGATTGCTAATGTATTTATGGTTATTCCATCATTTACAGAACCAAACTCAGTAACTACATATTTTTTGTGCTTTGATTTAGCCGATGCATCAAATCCTGAGACAAAACACAAAGCAATAATATTAAACAAACAAAATGTTCTTGCTAATCTATAGTTCAATCTATTCTTCATCGTTTCGTTGTTAATTCAATCTCCACTTCGTAGTTGGAGTTTCAATAAGTTCATTAGTGTTATGAAAAGTAATAAGTCTTTGTTAATATGTAATTACACAATATTCCCGATACTAAATTTAGAGACTCAGCTTAGCACTAGTTTAAAATAAAAAGCGGGCAGGCCTTTATTGCCTGCCCGCTTGAAAGATTACTAATAAATCTAACTTAAATTTATTTTAATACCCTGTATTCTGTACTAATGAACCATTACTAAGCTCCATTTCGTCCGCAGGAATAGGACGTACCAAGTGAGTAGCATCATCAAAAGTTCCATGATTAATTACATGAGGATTATAAAGGTTAATTCTTTCCTCTAATTTACCAGTTCTTTTTAGGATATTCCAACGATTTGATTCACCTGCTAATTCCAAAGCACGCTCATTTAAAATATCATCAATATCTAAACTAGTATAATAGTTAGCAACACCTGTTGCACGCTCACGAACCAGATTGATATACTTTAGAGCTTCGCTTATGTTACCCGCTTCTAAATATGCCTCAGCAGCAATTAGGTATGTTTCAGCTACACGAAATACGTAAGTATCTCTTTCACCACCATCAGTACCAAGGGAATTTACATCATTAAATTTCTTGAAAATAGGAAAATTAGTTTTCTCAAAATTATTTGTATATTGATAAATAGCGCCATCTACATTTTCAGTAACAGCATCATAAGTGTACTGACCTGGTTGATATACGTAGTATCTATTTAATTTATCATTCAAATCAGCAGTCTCTAAGCTATTTTTAGGATAATAAATTATTGTATCACCAATACTAATAGGATCAATTCCGTTATCAGAAGTATAAGAAGTTTCTTCGGTAGCGAATAATACACGGAAAAAAGTTGCATCATCTCTAGTATCGTTATCATCGAACAAAGCATAAAAGAAGTCGGTAGGCATAATTTCTTTACCAGTAAGAGATTCTCCATAAGTACTTGTTGTTCTTTCAATACCAACATAGTTGAAAACCTGATTCATAAAAAGACCTTGTTTGTCATTATCATGATCATCAGACTCACCACCACTACTATACTGAATTGAGAATAAAATCTCGTCATTTTCCTGATTACCGTAGTCAAACACTTCAGCATAAGATTGGCTTCTGATATCGTAAGAATCAATAGCAGAAACAGCAAGTGCTGCAGCAGTTGTAAAATCAGTTGAATTTCCAAAAGATTTATAACCACGAGTAACATAAACATCAGCTAATACATGCTGAGCTGCTCTTTTTGAGAATCGTCCAAAATCAGGATTTGATTCAAGATCAGGAATAGCATCCTCTAAATCCTTAATAATTTGAGTAAAAACTTCCTCTTCAGTAGAACGAGTATAGGAAAAATCGATACTATTTATCTCGTCTAAAGTCAAAACGACACCGCCAAATTGTTGCACTAAATTGTAGTAAGCTAATCCTCTCAAACCTTTAGCTTGAGCAATACCAGACGCTTTTGACTCTAAATTAGATTCACTCCAATTGATTTCGTTTTCGTAACGATTAATCACTGTATTTGCCTTACTAATTACTGAGTAGTTATTATCCCAAATATCTTCTATTCCATCTGAGGATGAATTCAAATTATAATACTCATTTAATGCATTATAGTTATACAACGCATTTTGTGAAGTAAAGATATCTGTTCCAAAAAACATTGACTCATAGTCTTTATAAACCTCACGTTCTGCCTCATAAACTCCAACAACTAATTCATCAGCAGTACTTTCGGTAATATAACTTTCCGAAGTTATTTCGGATGGATTTTCTTCCTCCAAATAACTTTCACACGAGTTAAATCCAATTAAAAGACTTAACAGTGAACTCGTATATAAAATTTTATTTACTATTTTCATATGTTCAAAATTTTTAAAACTCTAAAGCTTAATCGATAAAAGATTCAATTACATCTCCTCCTCATTCGCTTAGCTATACCTGTTTTATTGTTTTAATTTTATCAGTTATGTCTTACAAATTAAATTTAAGTCCGAATAATACAGTACGTACAGAATAAGCCATTCCATAAGAATTTTGCAAACCTGTTTCAGGATCTGGACCTTTGTAATCGGTAAATGTAAATGGGTTCTGAAGGTCAAGAGATACTCTACAATTTGAGATGTGAAGTTTATCCAATAAAGCTTTTGGAACTTTGTAACCAAAACCAATGTTACCCACTTTCACAAACGACATATCTTCATAATACCACTCTGAAGCTGTACCATCAGATAAAGCAGCACCTGGCATTGCGTTATTAGAATCCTGATTATTTGGAGTCCAATAGTCCATATCAAGATGGTTAAATGCCACATCTCCATTTTGAGTTGAAAAATTCTGATAAAACTCTGAACTACCCAAAACGCCTTGACGAGTGTATATCATTACCGAACAATCGAAATTTTTATATTTGAATTTATTCGTCATTCCACCAGTCCAATCTGGAGAGTTAGAACCAATCACTACCTTATCTTCATCAGCAGTAATTTGACCATCATTGTTCTGATCAACAAATTTATTCATACCTGGAACTTGTCCAAAAGTAGCAGCCTCAGCAGCTTCATCCATTTGCCAAATACCTGCTCTCTCATAATCGTACATTGCATCAATAGCTTCACCTACCTGAAGCACACCATGATCTCCGTACACCTCTTTATCAACATTACCCGTTAGAGCAAGCACCTCATTTTTATTCTTTGCGAAGTTGATGCTGGTTTCCCATTTAAAATTATCAGTTTTAATATTTACGGTATTCAACACTAATTCAATCCCTTTATTTCTAACAGAACCATAGTTTCCTTCGGCAGAAGAAAAACCAGTTACAGCCATTAGTGTTTTTCCTAAAATAGCATCAACTGTTTTTTTGTTATAGTATTCAGCTTCCATTCTTACTCTTCCACCAAACAATCCAATATTTACACCAAAATTGTATTCTTTAGATCTTTCCCAACCTAAATCAGCATTCGACAAATCATCAATGACTTTTGCAGCTGCAGAATTGTCACCAAACAGATAGCTATCATCAGTTAAATATGCCTGAGATGCATAACGACTAACTGTAGCATCGTTACCTGATTCACCGTAACTCAAACGAACCTTTAAGTTCGACACCCAATCAACATCGGCCATGAAATTTTCCTCGCTCATTCTCCATGCGAAAGCTGCAGAAGGGAAAAATGCCCATTTGTTTCCATCAGCTAATTTGGAAGAACCATCATATCGACCTGTAAAGGTGAATAGGTATTTCTCATTAACATTATAATTAATACGAGTTGCAAAAGAAGACAATGTTTCTTTTGAAAAGTATGTGTCATAAGTTTTCACATCATCGCCACCACCCGTATTATAGAAAGAGTAAGAATCAGAATCGATATTACGAACCTGAAGAGCTGTACCTTCTTCTTGTTGATAATAAATAGACGAGATTAAAGTTGCTTTTAAGTTGTGACCTTCGGCAACTTGAAAATCGAAGTTTGCAATATTATCCCACGCATAAGAATTGCTATAATCCGTATCGTAGTAAGCACGTGTACGAGATTGATCATTACGAGCTGTTTTTGTTAACAAACCTCTATACTCTCCGCTTCTCCCAGTAATGAATTCTGGAGCAAAATTAGATTTAAAATTAAACCACTTATTAGGTTTGTATTCTAAAAATGCATTGGCAATAATATTATACTTGCGTGTATTTGTTTCCCATGAACCATTCGACTCATAAATAGGATTTATAAAACGAACATCCTGTGCATCAGGAATTAATTTAATTGAACCATCTTCATTGTAAGGATTTACTGTTGGAGCCAAACGAAGAGAACTTCGAAACAACTCCTTACTTCCTTCTTCACGTTCTGAATAAGCAAAATAAGTACGAATACCAGCAGTAAATTCATCATTAATTTTCTTCGTCAACGAAGAGCTAATATTGTAACGTTCGTAACCTTCGATTCCCATTAAACCTTCATCTTTGGTATAAGCAACAGAGGCGTTGTAAACCAATCCATCGCTACCACCAGAAACTCCAATAGTATGACTTGTTTGTATACCTGTATTTCTTAAAAGATCAGCCCAATCGGTATAATTTCTATTAGCGATATTATTTCTTTCATTCTCATCAAAGAATTGTGTATCCGTATCAATAACAGTTGCGTTATAATCAGCAACAGTAGCACTACCATCAGCCCATTGACTAACCCATTGCTCACCTTTTAAATAATCAGAAACATATTCAACATACTTATCACCTGACATAAAATCAGGTTTATTCACAGCACTGTTTACACCAAAACTACCTGCATAGGTAATTTTCATTTTACCACTAACACCCGATTTAGTTGTAATAATAATAACACCATTGGCTCCACGAGAACCATAAATTGCAGTTGCAGAAGCATCTTTCAACACATCCATCTTTTCAATATCCGAAGGATTAATGACACCTATATCACTCATGAAGATTCCATCTACTACAAATAAAGGTTTCGATAAATCATCATCCAAGTTGTCGTCAACACCATCTCTACTGATATTGTTATTTTTAATTACGGTATTACCACGAATCCGAATAGAAAGTGGAGCACCAGGTTTAGAACTTAATTTACGAACATCAACCCCTGCTATTTGCCCTTGAACAGCCTGACCAACATCAGTCTTGCTCGTCTCGGTTAATTTTTCCGAATCAAGAGAAGATACAGAACCTGTTAAATCACTTTTTTTAACTGAACCGTAACCAATTGCCACAACTTCATTCAATCCAATTGCTGAAATAGCTAATTGTACGTTATAAGGGGTCGTTCTCCCATCTAATAAGATCTCCTGAGTTTTGAATCCTACAAAAGAAAAGACCAAAGTACCAGCTCCATCATTAACAGCAAATGAAAATTTACCATCAAGATCAGTTGATGTACCCATTGTTGTACCTTTTAAAATAACAGATACACCAGGTATTGTTATGTTTTGGTCATCTACAACGACACCGGAAACTTCAAAGGTTTGCGCCCACGTGTGAGATGATAAGCCTAATAGTAAGGCTAGCATTAATAATTTAAATTTCTTCATAGATTTATAGGTTTATTAAATAATCTTGACGCAAACGTACTTCGAAATCGTTTTCGCCCAATGGACAATTCTCTCAAAAGCATGGACATTTTAATCACAACACCAAACCTATTGAATTTACAGCACATACAGAATAATTAATTCTTTCTGCACACTTAAATCTAGGTTTAGTAAAGGACTTCGCATCAAAATACACCAAAACAATTTCAACTTTTAAAGTGAAATTTTAATAATAAATAATCATTTTTTTATCTTTTAAATCATGATATCAATCTAATTAAAAACCTAAAAAATGATATTCCCATAACTTAAGAGAACACAAAGCTTCTTGAACCTCTAGATATAAAGAACAGGTTTAAAATAGAGGTTGAGATTCCAAAATAATTAAAGGAAACTAAATTCTGTCCTTAAAACGCCTAACGTCTTTTTTACAGAAATAGAGAAAATAAGACATCTATTACTCGCAATTCCATTAGAGATAAAGCCTTATTATTTCATAAAGAAACAAAGTCGATTTATAAACTTCTTGTGCAACCTAACGAACAAGTCCATTCTCAATTTTTTGTAGCCCTTTTATTAAAAAGTAAAACGGCACTAGAAGCATTATTGTTTTCATGATTATGAAAAAATCTACTTCTCCATAAGCCATTCCTAAAACTAGCGATATAGGGAAAAGAAACAATTGCAAAGAAGCAAAGACCTTCAATTCCTCTATGCCTACTACTATTTGCTTGGACAGCTTAATTCTTAATCGAATAAACAGATAAACATGTATGATTAATGCTAATATTAGCATAGCAATAAAAACAGTTCCCATTTCTTCTAACAAATTATCTTCAGCTCTTTTCCTACTAGCTATTAACAGAAAAAAGTAAATGGGGATTAAACTTGCAATCAACCAGCCCATTATTCGGCTTAAACCATTTTTATGTAACACCTTAGAGAAATACCTCTTTAATCCCAAAAACACCCTAATAAGGGTCGTTCCACTCAAAAAAATTGCAGGTGTATAATAATTGGAATCTTTATAACCAGTAAGTTCTAAAACGCAAATCAAGATACTAAATCCAGCAAAAATCCATGATTCTATAACACTATTAGATATACGAGAATAGGTCTTTGTACTAACTTTTATATTTCTAGGCATAGAAGGGATAGGCATAAAAAAGCTTTTAAATTCAGGAATCAACTCAGCTTTTTCGCAATCTTTCATGCCATCGCAGCAAAGCAATGTCTCTTTTTCGATTTTACCTTTTAATTCATCCGCAAAGTATGGGCCTTTTTTATCTCCATTCTCGACATAGTACCATTGTTTCTTCATTTCAATATCTATTATATTTTAATATGAATACTCATTTATGACATTATAGCTGGTAGTTGTAATCTGTATTTTAGCGTCTATTCTATTCGAAAGAGAATAATGAGAACTTTGGAAACTCATAGTAACTTTTTTGCGACAGTTAGAAAAGAAAACATACTTCCTAAAAACTAAATTTTCGTTCATCTATAAACTTGATGTTCTTCTTTACTACAATTATCACCTACTTCACGCCTATTAATTAGTTTAAGGCTCCATATACCTTAATTACAATTCTGTCAAAAATAACACCACCTGATAACATATAATCAACAGTTGCCTTTGCTCTTCGTTAATAAAAAAAACAAGTGTATCAGATCCTAAACAAATACAGATTTAAAATCATAGGAATACTGTCATATTATTTTTTAACATCTGTTAATGCAGGCTTATTTTAAAGGTTTCGAAAGTACAAAAATATATTTCGGAATGATGTTTTAATATCATATAAAAATCACGTATCAGCAACATCAATTATATTGACACATAACAACTTGAGACATCTAAACTTTATGTTTAGCTTAAAATCTATTTCTAAAAACAAGATCAGTTATTATCTGGGAGATATCGTTAATATTGGACAAAAAAAAACCGCACATTATATGTGCGGCTCTAATTTTTTAATATGAACGGATTCTACATTTCCAATACCGTTACTTCTGTTCGGCGATTAGCTTGATGATCTGTTTCACTACATTCCACACCATATGAACATTGGTTAATCAGCTTGGTTTCACCATAACCTTTGGCAACAATTCTATCAGGAGAAATACCCCTTGAAAGAATAAAATTTGCTGCAGATTCTGCTCTGCGTTCTGATAATGCCATATTGTAAGAATCACTACCACGAGAATCGGTATGTGAACTTATTTCAATTTTTAAACTTGGATTAGCATTCATAATAAGAACTAACTTATCAAGTTCAACGGCAGCATCTTCTCGTATATTAGCTTTATCTAAATCATATAAAATATTTTTTAAAATAAAAGTTTTCCCAACCTCTAAGCGATCGATTTTTTTACAAACGTAGATATTGTTACCTGATAATTTTAAAGTACTTATTTGCTCGTACTTCGACATCAGACCTTTTTTTCTAAATTCTAAATTATATTCGGTTTCACGCTTTAACTGACAAGTAAATTTCCCCAAAGAATCACTTAATAAATTAAACACTTCTTTGGTTTGTTTATCTTGAACTGCGATGGTCATCTGACTAATAGGCTTTTCATCCTCACTAAAAATAACCAAACCATCTAAATGTAAAATATTATCAGGAGTCTGGTAAACAAAAACATTCGATTCCGTTTCATCCTGAAAATCGGAAGCTGTCAGAACAACATCTCCATTTTCAAATTCTTTTTTTACCGATCTAAGTTGATAGTTTTTAACTTCTGGTATCAAAAATCGAAATTTGCCATCTTTCCCTGTTGAAAATTCATCAATAAGATCACCTTTTTCATTTAATAAAGACACTCGAGTATAACCCAATATTTCCTTCGTTTCAGAATTTAAAACCTGACCTTTAAGCAATTTTGATAAAATAGAGAAGTGATAAATATTGTCGAAACTTTCACCTTGCAATCGATTAGAAGCAAAATACCCTTGATCATTTTTCAAGATCAAACCAAAATCATCTTTAGAGGTATTAATAGGATATCCTAAATTAACAGGCTTAGATTCAATATTGTTTAAATCAACAAAAAATAGATCTAAACCACCAAGTCCAGCATGTCCGTTAGATGCGAAATACAATTTACTATCTTCAGTTACAAAAGGGAACATCTCATTTTCCGGAGTATTTACTTTGGCTCCTAAATTAACTGGATTACTCCACCCTGAACCTTTTTTATGGGAAACATAGATATCTGTTCCTCCATATCCTCCAGGACGATCAGAAATAAAATACAACTCTTTTTCATCTTTTGAAAGACTTGGATGCCCCGTAGAATACCCTTCCATATTAAATTTAAGTAATACCGGATCGGTCCAATCATTTCCTTTCTTTTTAGAATGATAGAGTTTAATATTTATAACACCATCCTCATTTGCTTTCGTTCTATTTGTTTCAGAAAGATAATTACGAGTCAGAAACATTTCGTCTCCTTTAGCATTAAAACATACGGGACCATCATGATAGTTTGTACCTAGTTTTTTTGAAAATAAAGATGCATTTTCGACATCTCCATTCTCTTTAATTGTAGCTCGATACATTCTAAGGTAATTTTGATTATTCCATTTGTAGTTTCTTTTAATCACAGAATGTTTTTCTCTTGCAGATGAAAAAACAAGTTGATTTTTATAAAAGCTTACGCCAAAATCAGATGCTTTAGAATTGGCTTTAATTGGTTCAATTTTGTATCGAAGGGAATCCTTCATTAAATCTGATATATAATCCAATTCAATTTTTTCCCCTTTATCTATCGAACCACTTTCAAGATACTTATCCATCCATACTTTAGCTTTAGCATATTTTTTATTGCTCTGTAAAGCCTTCGCATAATAAAAAAGATCATCATTTTCGGCAACCGAAGACCCTACTACACGGCCATACCACAATTCCGATTTCTCTGAATTGTTCGTTAAGCGATAAGATGTTGCCAGCTGTTTAGCCACATCTTCATTTAAACTATCCTTCTGCCAAAGTATTTCATATAAATCAATGGCTTCTTCATAGTAAAAAGAATCAAAATACTTATTAGCTCTTTCCATCATTTGTGCATTCACCGAAAAGCTCATTAATAAAACTCCGATGAATAGTATTGTACCTGCTATTTTTTTCATAATTTTTATTCAATAGGATTAAAAATACCTTGGAGTCATCACTTTCTTTTTGTTGAATTGGAAATCATAAGCGATCATGATTTCATGTGTTCCCTGATTGTATTTTCTCAGTTCCGATTCGGTCATATCATATGAATACCCAACTCGTAATTGATCTGTTAGCTGATAGTGAATTAAAAAACTCATGGAATCCTCAATTCGATAAGCTGCTCCTAACCAAAGCATATCATCCAATATAAAATTGGCCGATAAGTCAATTGAAACTGGAGCATTCCATACTACTTTTGCTAGAATAGATGGTTTCACCTTTAAATATTCATTAATATCAAACAAAGCTCCCGTAGTCAAAAAATAATGACGCTCCTTATAACCATAACTTGAGGTATTGAAACCATCATTTTCGTAATTATTTTTCAACAATCGAGGGACTGCTAATCCAAGATAAAAGCGATCGGTGTAATAATACAATCCCAAGCCAAAATTCAATATAAAATCCTCCGAAAAATCTGATGAAAAAGCATCATCATTTTGCTGATTAAGCGACAGGCTCATCAGATTGATTTGAATCATATCGAATCCTCCTTTAATTCCAAAAGCCAATTTTGCCCTATTGCTCACCTTTAAATGGTAAGCAAAGTCAGCATAAAAACTATTCTGCTTTACAGGACCTAATTCGTCATTAATATACGACAATCCAAGACCAACATTATATCTTGAAATAGGCGCACTTACCGTTAAAGTTCTCGATTTTGGAGCTCCATCGAAACCAACCCACTGCTCGCGGGCTAGAAACATTGCACTTAGCATATTGGTGCTTCCGGCATAAGCCGGATTCACCGTTAATGGATTGTGCATATATTGCGTGTACATAGGGTCCTGTTGGGCTTTTAAAGTCGTTCCAAAAGGAAGTATCAACAGCAATAAAGCTGCACATTTCAGAATTTGTATATTTGTTCTATTCATCTTCTTTTAATTAGTAGTTGATGTAAATGAATCCTTTCAAAGCTTTCGATCCATTTTTAAGATCAAGCACATAATAATAAGTTCCTTCTGGAATCACCTCGGAGCCAACAGTTAAACTATTATCAGCTCTACCATCCCAATCGTTTTGGTATCCTTTTTTGCTATAAATTTTAGCACCCCAACGATTAAAAATTCTTAATACACTATTTGGAAAATCTTTGATTCCTTTAATCACAAAGAAATCATTAACACCATCGCCATTGGGAGAAAAACCTTCTGGAGCAGATACATATTCAGAACAATCATCATAGGCATCAAGATAATTGACAATACCATCGTCATCACAATCATCAGCTCCCTCCTCTTTATCAGAATAACCATCATTATCACTATCTACATCCAAATAATCAGGTATGCCGTCGCCATCAGTATCAACTGGAAGATCGATACATGAATCAATAATTTGTGATTCAACCAAATCAGATATACCATCATTATCACTATCTGTATCCATAAAATTAGGAACACCATCAGCGTCCTGATCAACCCAAAGACCTTCAATTGCATCTGGAATTCGATCCTGATCACTGTCTAAAGGATCAATCTCAATCATCACTTCAGCTGTATCACACAAGCCATAAGGATCACAAATACTATAAACGAACGAATCTGTATTACAGTAATAACCTAAATCAGCTTTGTAAGTTATCGAACCATAGCTCTCCACTATTACAGTTCCATGTAAAGGCTCCTCATTAATACTCACAGTTAAATCATCGCCATCAGGATCTTCATCATTAATAAGGACTCTTATAGTCGTTTCCGTATTATCGAAAGTCTCAACATAGTCATCAACTGCTACTGGCGGATCATTAACTGGTGTTACAATTACACTTACAGTTGCCTGATCACAATGATCGTTATTATCGCAAATATTATAACTAAACAAATCTAGTCCGTTAAAACCTTCATTTGGTGTATAAGTAATTATTCCTGTTTCAGGATCGATAGTTACTGTACCATTTTTAGGCTGATTCACAATTGCAAGTGTCGAGAAATCGATATTATCATCCACATCCCAATCATTTGCTAACACTTCAATTTGGATAGCTACATTCTCAGGCGTAGTCTCTTCATCGTCGTTAGCTACTGGTAAATCGTACTGTTCATTTACTATGATAGATACTTTTGCAGTAGTACAATGCCCTAGCTCATCACAAACTTGGTATAGAATTTCATCAGTTCCATGATAATTAGGATTTGGAATATAGTACAACTGACCAGTTACTGGATTTACTGTTACAACACCATGCAATGGATCTGTAATGATAGAAACTGTTGTTGGATCTAAATCATTATCAAGATCACTGTCATTTGCCAAAATATCCATAAAAATGGCCACATCTTCTGGGGTAATATAAGTATCATCCAAAGCAACAGGAACATCATCATCAATAGAGCTAACAGTAATACTTACAGTAGCAATATCACAGAATCCGCCATCATCACAAACCTGATATTCATAGGTATCGACCCCATTGAAACCAGATTCAGGAGTATACGTAATGGTTCCATCAGTATTTACTACAACCGTACCATGCGAAGGTGAACTGTAGATACTCAAACTAGTTGGATCAACAGTACCTTCAATATCGGTATCGTTAAGCAACACCTGAGTTGTTACTGGAGAATCTTCCTCTGTTGTGTTTGTATCATCCACAGCATTCATATGATCGTTAACTTCTACAACCTCAATATAAACTACTGCTGTAGCACAATCACCATCATCATCACAAATCTGATAAATAAACTCATCGTTTCCATGATAATCGGCATTCGGTGTATAAGTTATCTCTCCTGTTGTTGGATTGATACTTACCGTACCATGAGCAGGTGCTTGACCTGCAACAATTTTAAGACTTGTTAAATCAAGTGTTCCATCTACATCGGAATCATTAGCAAGTGCATCAATCACTACAGGAACATCCTCGTTGGTAACAACATTATTATTTAAAGCTACTGGTGGACTATTTACATCTCCCACAGTAATCGTAACTGTTGCGAAATCACAAGCTCCTTGGTCGTCACACACCTCGTAAATAAATGAATCGACGCCGTGGAAATTCACATTAGGCGTATAGCTTACAATACCAGTTGCATTATCGACCACAAGCGTTCCGTTTGCTGGTTGACCTACAATAACTAAACTTCCAGGATCAATAGTTCCATCTGAATCCTCATCATTAGTTAGAACTGCAATATCAACCGGAATATTCTCTTCGGTTTCAGCCGTATCATTGTTAGCAACCAGTTTATCATTTTCACTTTGAACAATGATATAAACGACTGCTGTATCACAAGCGCCATCATTATCACAAATTTCATAGGTAAACTGATCGTTTCCATGATAATCTGCATCTGGTGTATAAGTAATTTCTCCAGTTGTTGGATTAATACTTACTGTACCATGTTCTGGTTCTGTAACAACTTTAAGGCTTGTCAAATCAAGTGTTCCATCCACATCAGAATCATTGGCAAGTACATTAATAACTTGCGATTCATCCTCCTTGGTAAGAGCATTATTATCTAAAGCAACTGGAGCATCATTCACATCTTTCACAGTAACAGTTACTGTTGCAAAATCACAGGCTCCATCATCGTCACACACCTCGTAAATAAATGAATCGACACCATGGAAATTCTCATTAGGCGTATAGCTTACAATTCCAGTTGCATTATCGACCACAAGCGTTCCGTTTGCTGCTTGACCTACAATAACTAAACTTTCAGGATCAATCGTTCCATCTGAATCCTCATCATTAGTTAGAACTGCAATATCAACTGGAATATTCTCTTCGGTTTCAGCCATATCATTGTTAGCAACCAGTTTATCATTTTCACTTTGAACAATGATATAAACAACTGCTGTATCGCAAGCGCCATCATTATCACAAATTTCATAGGTAAACTGATCGTTTCCATGGTAATCTGCATCTGGTGTATAAGTAATTTCTCCAGTTGTTGGATTAATAATTACTGTTCCATGAGCTGGTTCTGTAACAACCTCAAGATTCGTTAAATCAAGTGTTCCATCCACATCGGAATCATTGGCAAGTACATCAATAACTTGCGATTCATCCTCCTTGGTAATCGCATTATTATCTAAAGCAACTGGAGCATCATTCACATTATTCACTGTAACAGTTACTGTAGCAAAATCACAAGCTCCTTGGTCGTCACACACCTCGTAGGTAAATGAATCAACACCATGGAAGTTCTCATTAGGTGTATAGCTTACAATTCCGGTTATATTATCGACTTTAAGCGTTCCGTTTGCTGCTTGGCCTACAATTATCAAAGTTCCAGGATCAATAGTTCCATCTGAATCCTCATCATTAGTTAGAACTAAAATGTTTACAGGACTATCTTCATCCGTTACAGCCGTATCGTTATTCGCAACCAATTTATCATTTTCACTTTGAACAACAATATAAACGACTGCTATATCACAAGCGCCATCATCATCACAAATTTCATAGGTAAACTGATCGTTTCCATGATAATCGGCATTTGGTGTATAAGTAATCTCTCCTGTTGTTGAATTAATACTTACCGTACCATGTTCTGGTTCTGTAACAACTTTAAGGCTTGTCAAATCAAGTGTTCCATCCACATCAGAATCATTGGCAAGTACATTAATAACTTGCGATTCATCCTCCTTGGTAGTAGCATTATTATCCAACGCAATTGGAGCATCATTCACATCATTCACAGTAACAGTTACCGTTGCAAAATCACAAGCTCCTTGATCGTCACACACCTCATAGGTAAATGAATCAACACCATGGAAATTCTCATTAGGCGTATAGCTTACAATTCCGGTCGTAATATCGACTACAAGCGTTCCGTTTGCTGCTTGACCTACAATAACTAAAGTTCCAAAATCAATATTGCCATCCAAATCTACATCGTTCGTTAGAACTGGAATGTCTACCGGAGTATCTTCATCCGTTTCAGCCGTATCGTTAGTAGCAACCAATGTATCATTCTCGCTTTGAACAACAAGATAAACCACAGCTGTTGTACAAGCCCCATCCTCATCACAAATCTGATAAGTAAACTCATCGTTTCCATGATAATCGGCTTCTGGTGTATAGGTAATCTCTCCGGTTGTTGGATTGATATTTACTGTTCCATTGCTTGGTCCTGAAACAACTTGAAGACTTGTTAAATCCAATGTGCCATCCACATCGGAATCATTGGCAAGTACATCAATAACTTGCGATTCATCCTCCTTGGTAGTAGCATTATTATCCAACGCAATTGGAGCATCATTCACATCATTCACTGTAATACTTACCGTCGCAAAATCGCAAGCTCCCTGATCATCACATACCTCATAGGTAAATGAATCGACACCATTGAAATTCTCATTAGGCGTATAGCTTACAATTCCGGTGGTATTATCGACTATAAGCGTTCCGTTTGCTGGTTGACCTACAATAACTAAAGTTCCAAAATCAATATTACCATCCAAATCTACATCGTTCGTTAGAACTGGAATGTCTACCGGAGTATCTTCATCCGTTTCTGCAGTATCGTTATTTGCAACTAGAGTATCATTCTCACTTTTAACAACAACATAAACCACTGCTGTTGTACAAGCCCCATCCTCATCACAAATCTGATAAGTAAACTCATCGTTTCCATGATAATCGGCTTCTGGTGTATAGGTAATCTCTCCGGTTGTTGGATTGATACTTACTGTTCCATTGCTTGGTCCTGAAACAACTTGAAGACTTGTCAAATCCAATGTGCCATCCACATCGGAATCATTGGCAAGTACGTCAATCACAGCAGGAACATCTTCATTGGTAATTGCATTATTATCCAACGCAATTGGAGCATCATTCACATCATTCACTGTAATACTTACCGTCGCAAAATCGCAAGCTCCCTGATCATCACATACCTCATAGGTAAATGAATCGGTACCCTGGAAATTTTCATTTGGTGTATAGCTTACAATACCTGTTACATTATCCACTACAAGCGTTCCGTTTGATGCCTGACCTACAATAACCAGACTTCCTGGATCAATCGTTCCATCCAAATCTACATCGTTCGTTAGAACTGGAATGTCTACCGGAGTATCTTCAGCCGTTTCAGCCGTATCGTTAGTAGCAACCAATGTATCATTCTCGCTTTGAACAACAAGATAAACCACAGCTGTTGTACAAGCCCCATCGTCATCACAAATCTGATAAGTAAACTCATCGTTTCCATGATAATCGGCTTCTGGTGTATAGGTAATCTCTCCGGTTGTTGGATTGATACTTACTGTTCCATTGCCTGGTCCCGAAACAACTTGAAGACTTGTTAAATCCAATGTGCCATCCACATCGGAATCATTGGCAAGTACCGGAATCACAATAGGAATATCCTCCTTGGTAATAGCATTGTTATCTAAGGCAATTGGAGCATCATTCACACCATTCACTGTAATGCTTACAGAGGCAGTATCACAAGAACCTTCGTTATCACAAACTCTGTAAACAAAGGTATCTGTACCGTAGAAATCAGCATCCGGCGTATAGGTTATTTCACCCGTAACAGGATTTATCGCAACTACACCGTTTGTTGGTTGGTTAACGATTGTCAAACTGGAAATATCAATAGTTCCATCAGAATCAACATCATTACCCAAAACATCCAATGTAACTGGAGTATCTTCAAGAATTGAAGCTGAATCATCATTAACAATTAGAATATCATTTACACTATTAACGGTAATGTTCACTTTAGCTGTATCACAATCGCCATCATCATCACAAATTTCATAAGTAAACTCATCGTTTCCATAATAATCTGCATCCGGCGTATAAATAATCTCTCCAGTAGTTGGATTGATACTTACTGTTCCATGAGCCGGTTCTTGACCTGTAACAACATTCAAACTTGTAAAATTAAGTGTTCCATCTACATCGGAATCATTGGCAAGTACATTAATTACAACCTCTTCATCCTCATTGACAATAGCATTGTTATCCAAAGCTATCGGAGCATCATTCACATCATTCACTGTAATACTTACTGTTGCAAAATCACAAGCTCCTTGGTCATCACACACCTCATAGGTAAATGAATCGACACCATAGAAATTCTCATTAGGTGTATAGCTTACAATGCCAGTCGTATTATCGACTGCAAGCGTTCCGTTTGCTGCTTGACCTACAATAACTAGGCTTCCAACATCAATAGTTCCATCCAAATCCACATCATTAGTTAGAACTGAAATGTCTACTGGAACATCTTCATCCGTTTCAGCCGTATCATTATTAGCAACCAGTTTATCATTTTCGCTCTGAACAACAATATAAACAACTGCAGTATCACAAGCGCCATCATCATCACAAATTTCATAAGTAAACTCATCGTTTCCATGATAATCTGTATTTGGAGTATAAGTAAACTCTCCTGTTGTTGGATTAATACTTACTGAACCATGAACTGGTTCTTGACCTACAATAATTTTAAGACTTGTCAAATCAAGCGTTCCATCCTCATCGGAATCATTGGCAAGTGCATCAATCACAGCAGGAACATCCTCCTTGGTAATAGCATTATTATCTAAAGCAATTGGAGCATCATTCGCATCATTCACCGTAACAGTTACCGTTGCAAAATCACAGGCTCCTTGGTTATCACACACCTCGTAGGTAAATGAATCGACACCATAGAAATTCTCATTAGGTGTATAGTTTACAATACCAGTCGTATTATCGATTACAAGCGTTCCGTTTGCTGCTTGACCTACAATAACTAAACTTCCAGAATCAATCGTTCCATCCAAGTCCACATCATTAGTTAGAACTGAAATTTCTACTGAAACATCTTCATCCGTTTCAGCCGTATCATCATTAGCAACTAATTTATCATTTTCACTTTGAACAACGATATAAACAACTGCTGTATCACAAGCTCCGTCATTATCACAAATTTCGTAAGTAAACTCATCGTTGCCATGATAATCTGCATCCGGCGTATAAATAAGCTCTCCTGTTGTTAGATTAGTACTTACTGTACCATGAGATGGTTCTATAACAACATTCAAACTTGTCAAATCAAGTGTTCCATCTACATCGGAATCATTGGCAAGTACTGGAATCACAATAGGAATATCCTCCTTGGTAATAGCATTATTATCCAAAGCAATTGGAGCATCATTCACATCATTTACTGCAATGCTTACTGTGGCAATATCACATTCCCGAACTAGAGGTGAAATGGCATCGTCACAAACCTGATAAGTAAAGGATACAGTTCCAAAAAAGTCAGGATTTGGATCATAGCTAAATGTTCCATCAGCATTCAATGAAATTGTTCCATTAATAGCTGCAGTTCCACCGTCCAAAACAGAGTATGTGAAATTTGCAGAATCACTATCAAGATCAGAATCCAATCCACTTCCATTATCTGATTTCAAATTACCACTCAAAAGAACATCTTCATTTGTACTGAATGAATCATATTTAGCAACTGGTGGATCGTTAACTGCATTCACTGTAATTGTGAAGGTTTGTGAAATTGATTGATCATCACCATTATTTAAAGTTCCTCCATCATCGGTAATGTAAACACTTACCGTAGTTGTTCCATACATATTATCAGCAGGTGTAAATCTTAAATTACCACTAACATCGATACTTGGCTGAACACTGAATAAATTGTTGTTATTATTGCTCGTTAAAACAGTAATAGTCTGAGCACTTTCATCTCCAAGCCCTTCACTAATATTTATCAATTGCCCATTAACTACAGCAGCTCCAGAATCTTCATCAACCTCAATATCAGAATCAGCCTTTAAAGAGAATGTTGGTTCATCATTTACAGCAGTAATATCAATAGTCATTGTATAACTACTAGCACTATATGCTTCTCCATCGAAGACTTGAAAGGTAAATGAATCGTAATTAGGACCATTTTCATTCGCTTTCGGAATAAATTTCAATTTTGAAATATCAACTGTAGCAATTTCCAATCCACTAGCAACAGGAGCTCCATCGTATTCAAGAGTTCCTTGACTTTCTAAGTCCGTAATTTTAATACCCGCAAAACCAGTTTCGACATCACTATATGATGAGAAATCAGATGAAGTAAATATATAGGTTACATCTTCAAGTTCGGTAACCGTTTCGTTATCTGCTGTTGGTATATCGTTAACCGAAAGAATACTTAAGGAAACCTCAGAATTGCTCGAATAAACTGTTCCATCGAATCCCTGCCAAGTAAATGAATCGGGTCCAAAATAGTTAGCATTTGGCTCATAAATCAAATTGGCTAAATCAGCATAAGCAATTTCATCACCTAGGCTGACTGTTATTGCTCCATATTTTAATGTGCCTTTATCTGGAAGATCTGTGATTTTTATTTTCTCCATTGAATCATTGACGTCCACATCAAGATAATTTGAATCAAAATCTGCCTGAGAAAAAATTACGTTGTTATCCTCATCAACAGCCGGTTTTGCAAAATTAGTTACTACCGGAATTGAATTAATATAGGTGAGACTAAATGTAGCATTACTTGCGGCATACTCTGTTCCATCTTCGGCATTCCATATCAAATTAACGATTCCATTTGCTCCTAGCTTAGGAGTAAACTTTAAACCAGCTAATAAATTGGAATAGGAATAAATTCCTGTAGTAAGAATTTCATCGGTTCCAGATATATCAATTGTAAAGACACCAACAGTAGATGAAGGTAAACTAACAATTTTTACATGTTTAAATTGTACATCTGTTGCATCGTCATCAGAATAATAAGTTTGAAAATCATCACGTGTAAGGGTGAAAATAGCATCTTCGAGTTTCGTTCCAAAATCGTAACTGGTAACTACTGGAGGTGTGTTTGTATGCTTAATATTAACTGAAGCATCAGTAGTCGCATTTTCTAATCCGTCGGATGCGTTCCAATCGAATGAAGAATCTCCTTCGTAACCATCATTAGGAACAAAAACTAAACCAGAACCAGTATCAATATCGCCAACCAGAATTACCTGTTTATTAAACACCGCTACTCCATTTAATTCTAATGTTCCATTGGTAGGTAGAGATTTGATTATTATTTCCACCAAAGTACCGTTCGGATTTCCATAAGGAGCATCAACATCTGAGAATTCATCAATAAAATCTTGCGCCAAAATTGGAACAGGAGTATCTTCAATTTCAAGTTTTGTAATATTAGAAACAGTTGGTTTGTCCTGAATTGGTTTAATTGTTAGATTAACTGTTGCTACATTGGAAGAATTAATGGTTCCATCATTTCCCCTCCATTTAAAACTATCTGTTCCATTAAAATCTGGATTTGGGAAATATTTTAAGGCATCCAAATCAACTAGAGAGATATTTTGTTCATCAGTAACAATAACCCCATTTAATTTTAAAGTTCCATTTGCAGGAAGAGTTTTAATTGTAATTCTAGTTAGATTATCATGAATATCAACATCGTTAAAATTATCAGTAAAGTTGGTCGTGGTAAAATCGACCTGCGTATCCTCATTAACTGCTGTTTTGGTTATATTCGAAACTGTTGGTGCCGTATTTACATAGGTAAAACTTATTGTTGCTGGTCCTTCAGAATATTCGGTACCATCAAAAGTATCCCATTCTAATTCTATAACTCCATTGTAACCGCTAGCAGGTGTAAATTCAAGCTCTAAAAGCGCTTCGTAAGGAATTTCCATACCAACTGTCAAATTGAGAGGTACAGTTTGGTTCAACTTAAACACACCAGCTGTACTAGGAGGTAGAGATATAATTTTCAAACGAGTAAAAGGATCATCGTTTACATTCACATCGGAATGATAATCTAAAAAATAAGACATTGGAAAAGTCATTACTTCATCTTCCTTCGTATCTCCAAGATCGACACTTGTAAGTATTGGCTTTGTATTGATATATGTGATACTTACTGTAGCATCATCTACAGCATAATCAGCACCATCAGATCCATTCCACTCAAAACTGGCAGTTCCAACAAAACCTAACAATGGTTCAAAAACTAACTTCGCTATGTCTGCCTTTGAAATATCAACACCAAGAAGGATTGTAACACCATTCAATGTTAGACTCCCTTTTAAAAGAAGATCTGAAATATCTGTTATTTTAATATTTTTAAAATCAGGATTTGTATTGCCAGCTAAATCTACATCAGAAAATTTAGCCTCGAAAGTCGCCGCATCAAAAGTTGTATTAACATCTTTATCATTGCTGAGGTTAATATTAGTTACAACAGGCACATCCTGAATTTCATTCACTGTGATGGTAATGGTCGCATCATTAACAGCATAATCTAAACCATCAGATGCATTGTAATCGAAAGAAGATGTTCCATTCCAGTTTGCTTCAGGTTTAAAAATTAAAGTTGCCAATTCAGCATAGGTCAATTCTGTTCCTATCGCCGAAATTTTTGAAGTACCTATATAAAGGTCTCCATTTTCTGGTAGACTAATAATTTTAACTTTAGTAATTGTCTGGCTAGGATCTAATGAGGTATTAAAATTTGAATTAAAATTAGCCTGAGCAATTGCAATATCAGTATCCTCATTCCCTGAAACACCAAAATTAGTTACCAAAGGTGGATTATTGCTAACACTTACCGTTTTACTGGTATTGGCTATACAACCCTCGTTATTAGTAACTGTTAAACCTACATCGTAATTACTCCCGATTGTATTGTATGCAATATTTGGATTTTGAACTACTGAAGATGTTGGAGTTCCCTCTTCGAAAGTCCATGCCCAATCTGAAATCGTTCCATCAGTAGCAGAATTTATTTTACTTGTTGATAAATCAGCAAAAGCTATATTATTACCTCTTAGTACTGGTGAATTTGTAATTGAAAAATCCGCTTCAACTTTATAAATACTGACATCTTTCGTAATTACTTGAACACACTGGCTATTGTCTGTAACTGTAAGTGTAACTGTATTGGTTAAGCCTTCATCAGAAGTATTATAAGTATGATTTGCACTTTGTGTGGAAGCATCGTTTCCATCACCAAAATTCCAAACCCAATTTGCAATAGATCCATCTCCATTGGTTGTAGTGGCAGAACCGTTGAAAATAACATTATCAGAAGAGCAAAATTTGCTATTCACTAATCCTGGTTCTATAATATCAATAGCTAAACCCGTTAAATTATTAGGAGAAACAACCACAACGAAACCTGTTTTTTTCAGAGTCGTAGTACATCCAATACTTGTAGTAACTTCCAGTTCTACGTCATAAGTTCCTGCCGTGGTAAATTGATGGTTCGGGTTCTGTAAATTAGAAACTTTCCCATCACCAAAATCCCAAGCCCAACCGGTAATCTGATAGCGATCATCATTCAAAGTAGATTCATCAAAAAATTGAAACTCTACATTTTCGCAAATTCCAACAGCAGCAGTAGTAGACTTACTAAAATCAACAGTAGGTGGTATACTAGTATTTATTCGTCCCAGATCGTCGCGATAATAAGCGTAATCTCCACAAGTATTATCTGTTAGAGTTAAAAAAGGACGTTTAGTACCATTAGTCGTATAAGCGTGATCTACGGAAGCATAGTCAGTTGTAGTATTAAAGTCGACCTTCTCTGTAACGCCTTTTCCAAAATCCCATGTGAGGGAGTTAACGCTACTCATATCTGAAACTTCAAACTTCACGATATGATCAGGATCTGCACAACCTGTCAAATTATTATAAGTAAAGTTACCCACCGCTCCAGCAACAGTAACCGTTTGGGTACTTGTTTTAGTACATCCACCTGTCAATACAACTGTTAAAGTAACATCATAAGAACCAGGATAAACATAGAAATGCAGTGGATTTCTTACAGTGGACATTTCTCCATCACCAAAAGTCCAAGCGTAAGAAGCTACCATAGTATCATCATCATTGGCACGGAAAGTGGTACTAGCAGGTGCACAACCTAAGTTAGTATCATCAGGCGTAAAAGTTCCATCGCCATTAACTATGGTTATTTCTTTGATAAACTCATCGGTACAACCAAGAGAGCTGGAAATTCTTTGTTTGACGGTATATGTTCCGGAAGAAGCAAATGTTAACGCTTGATTGCCGTTGGAAGTCGTATTTATTTCATAAGAACCATCTCCATCTAAATCCCACTCGTATTTTGTTATGCTTGCTGTGCCATTCGTAATACTTGCTGTATTAGTAAATTCTATATTATTCTCTAAACAGTAAATATCTCTAGTTGTGGTAAAACCTGCCACTAAATTGGGCACAATAACTGAGTTAGTTTCAGTAAAAGTATTTGAACACCCGTTATCATCAGTCACCAAAAGACTTACCTCAAAAACATTTTCACTCCCATAAGTATGTGTAGGATTCTCAATTATTGATATGTCTCCATCTCCAAAATTCCACGAATAAGTATTACTAGTGGCAGGATCACTACTGTATTTTGTAGTGGTATTTGTAAATGTTATTTCATCACCCAAACATGCTTCCACAGGAGCTTCGGTAAACGAAGCCACAGGTCCATTAATGCTTAAAAAACCATCCTTTTTAATATTATATTCACATCCATTTTCTTCGGTTACGGTCATGCTAACAGCATACGAATCAGGCCTTATATAAGTATAAGAAGGATTTTCTTCACTAGAATCTATTGTTCCATTACTATCAAAATCCCACTCTACTTTCTTAATACTAAAATTGGCAGATGAGTTAGCTATGATTTCATTGGTGAAACTGATTTTTGCAGGATGACAAGCAACTGTTTTATCCGTAACAAAATTGGGCGATGATGTTGTTACGTTAATTTTTTGTGTTTTTACATCGGAACAAAGTGTAGTAGGATTAGTAACCGTAAGCGTAACCGTATAATCACCAGCGGTAACATATGTATGAGATGGAGCTTGATCAGTAGATGAACTTCCATCATCAAAATCCCATTCATATATTGTCCCCGCATCATCAGATTCACTGGTATTAGTGAAGTTCACGGTAGAAGGCACAGAACAAATTACCTTTTCTGAAGCAGAAAAATTTGCAATGGGTTGTTTAATTACAATGTTTGAAATTGTTTCAGGATCAGAAGAACAGCCATTATCAAAAGCAGTTACTGTTAAGGAATGAAAATCACTATCATCGGTAAATTCATGTGATATGGATTGAGGAGAAAGACCATCTATAAATTTTGAAGTTTGCATTCCGCCATTCGAAAAATCCCAATGCAAACTATCAGCTAATCCTGTAAAGTCTGTAATAAATCCCAAACCAACATTAGCACAATCGCCATCAGGAGCAGTTATATTCGTTATAACTGGTTTTTGACCCACCTGAACAGCATTAGTCTTTGTTTCGGTAAGCATACAACCATTAGTGGTTTCAATGGAAAGGCTAACATCATATACTCCTCTCGTATTGTAGGTATGATTAGCGTTCTGACCTATTCCTGTTTCAGATTCATTTTCAAATGTCCAATTCCAATCAGTCACAGGATCATTGGTTGCATCGGAATACGAACCAGTAAAACCGACCCCTAATCCTTCACAACCTTCGGCAGGCGATGAAATAGTAAAGTCGAGCGTTTTTTCAACAATTGTTATATCTTCGATATAAGTATCTACACATCCCTCACCAGAAGTTACCGTTAATGTAACGGTATGTGTACCCGGATTCAAAAAATCAAAATCTGGACTTTGTTCAGTGCTAGTTCCTTTTCCATCAAAATTCCAAGACCATGTATTAGTACTTGCAGAAGATGAACCGGTAAAAGCAACTTTATAAGTTGGAGGACAAGCAGAATTTAGATCGTAGTTAAAAGACGCTTCAACGCTTGAAAGTGTAACTGTTTTTGTAATCACCATAACACAACCATCGGAATGAGTTGCCGTAAGCGTTACTGTTTTATCACCTGCCGTTGAAAATGTTTTTGTTGGATTTTGCAAACTGGAAGCCGTTCCATCACCAAAATCCCACGACCAAGCAGTAGTTGGATCTGATGACACAGCTGTAAAAGTGACCTCTTGTCCAACACAATTTCCAGAAAAAGAGAAATCGGTGGTATTGTCACTATTGAATTTAACCTGCTTAATTACCTTATTCGAAAGACACCCCTCATCAGATTTTACGGTTAATGCAACATCAAAAGTTCCTGTAGAAGAAAAATTATGCGTATAAGACTCCGAAACTGCTTCAATGTTGTCATCATTTAGGACATCCCATTGATATTCGTCAATTTCACCAGAAGAAATTGTTGCCAAAGCACCGAAGGTAACATCGCCAACACCACAATCATTTTCTTTGGTAATGGAAAAGTCAGCTGTTGGCGTAGGATTTACAGTAACGACTGCCGGTTTATAAGTTGATGCTGTACACCCCTTATCATCAGTTAATATTAATAGAACTCCATAAGTATCAGCTATTAATCCTGAAAGTGATAATACGGGATCAGTCTTAGTTACACCATCTATTTTACCCAAAAAGCTCCACTGATAACTATCAATATCTCCACCAGTGACACCAGCAACAGCCTTGCCATCAACAGTGAAACCAGCAACAGTTACATTTCCACCAGATCCGGTTAATGTAACATCCATAGGTTCACAACCACTAGCTGCTAAAACAGTAAAATCGGGTTCTGGATTAGGATAAATTGTTATGTCTTGAGTAACAGCAGTTCCCCCATTCACAGACAAGCTTACAGTATAAATTCCAGGACTGGCATAAGTAGCTGAAGGATTCTGACCTTCAGTAGCAACAGCAGTTGTAAGACTATTACCATTCCCAAAATCCCAATCCCAATTTGTGACTCCAGCCACTGAAGTTTGATTAAAATTTGCCGTACCACTACCACATTGATTACTCAACGTAAAGGTAAAAGCTGCATCTTGTGCATTCACTCCAAAAGAAGTTAGTACAACTAAAACAAGAAACAGAAATAATCTTTTGAGAAGATTATTTCTTTCGAATTTAAAGAGTATATTTTTTTTCATAAATAATTATATAATGATCTATCTGATTCAATATTGTTAAGTTGTAAGTTACTAAAAAAAGATTTATTGTTAAAGCAATAAAAAAAATAAATCACCAACAGCATTAACACACATTAACATTTGACAAAACAACCAACTCTGTTGACTAAAATGCTATTCTCGTAGATTTACACAAAGTACTAATCCACACTACGAATCATAACAAAACACAATTCATCTGATTTATCTGTTGAATGCTAACAAACAAACAAACAAGGCTTTACACATTTGAATACATCCCCGAAATTGATATTAACCTGAAGCTATTTAAATTACTATTATATATATTATGATAAATACTATAAAACGCCCTTTGTTATAAATTTTTAAAGTCGTAAAATTAAAACCTACTCTCATTACTTTACAACTCAACATTCGTTCTTTTTGTCTCTTATGTTACTTTTCTCTCAACTAATTTCAACCACAATAAGAGTACTACTAATACCATAATTAATAGAAAATACCATCTATATAAAATTAAATAACATCTATCCACACCCTGCTAAAGAACTCTTATATGGAGAAATAGTCTATTTATTCTTTCCATTCTAATATCCTGATTCATTTTAGGGTATAAAAAAAGTGCCACTCCCAAAGGAATGGCACTCTATATATTCATTTAAATTTTTACAACTCAACAATATTCGTCAAATCAAAAGCTGTTGCGACATTAGCATCTGTTTCATTATCGTTAACTGTGAAAATAATATCGTTAAAATCAATATCTCCTCCAGGTAATCTTGCATCCTCAAAACACAATACAATATCCTTACATCCTTGCTCAATGAATAATGTGTGTTGTTGTTTTTGTCCATCAACATTATCATTTAACTCAATATTCGTATAGTGACGATAATTTCCATCAGTTGTAGCGCCATTTTTCCATCCGTTAGCAATTAGACAAAACCCAATTACTGTATTTTCAGGAAAATCGCTATCGCCCAATTGAACACGGTCTCCAGCCTTTAAGCCACCTCCAGAACCTTCTTTTGAAGCATTTGGAAACAACATATGTAACTCAATCTCATCAGCACTTTCAGGAATATTATCGGCATCGTAAGTATAATAAGCCAAAGAATTTTTCCATCCCGCACCTTCATCAACGAAAGTAAGATAAACTGGAGATTCCTTAGTCAGCTTAAGAATTAAGTTATTTTCATCGTTAAACAACTCTGGATAAGCACTACGATTATCTGTATATTCAGGAAACATCTTAATAATATTCTCTACAAGAGTCTCACAAGGTTTTGTAGGAATTATCTCCTCTGGTAAACCTTCGTCCAATTCGAAGGTAAGAATCTTAAGACCACCTGTACCTGCAGCAACGAAGATGTAATTTCCCTGTGATTCCACAAAGTTTGCTGAACCAGAAAGATCCATACTACCCAACATTGTTACAGCATCATCGTTTTCAGGAACCATTGCGCCAACATAAATACCAGCAGCACCATTACCAATTAATAATAACTCCCCGTTTAGACTTACCGAGTTGGTTACATAATCTGCATCCAAACCACCCTCTGCCGTTTCTGGTCTATTAAAATGCTCTTTTAATGTACCATCAAGATTTCTAATATCTAAACCAGACTTATTTAAAGCTGCAAAAATATACTCATCTGTTGCATCAATTTCAGTTTTTGATTCATCAGAAATATTTCCTATCGCAATATTTTCTAATTCAGTAAAATTAGTCTTATTAAAAGAATGGATAGATTCGTCTGCACTTAAAGCATAAATATTATTTGTATTAATACTTAAAGATCTTACATCATCCATTGGCATATCTTTAACTAAAGATAAATCGCTTCTATTAAGAACACTTAAACCTCCAGCAGAACCACTAGTTACATAAACATAGGCATCATCAACTGCAATATCGGTAGCTACAAAAGAAGGCATATCTACAGGATCAGATACAGACAGAATTTGTTGAGAATCACTCAATTCTAAAGTAATTAGAACTGCAGGAGATTCCAAAAGGTAATCTTCACTGTCAGGATCAAGAGCTCCAACTAAATAAATAACGCCATCATAATACTCTACTGAACTAACGTCCATATTAGGGAAAAGAGCTTGAGTCTTTAGAACTGGAGTTATAGGATCAGAAATATCAAACAACTCGACTCCCCCTCTGTACACATCACCTTTTGTATTATATGACACAAATGCCATATTGTCTACAATTTTTACATGAGTTGATTGCACATATTCACCATCAACCTTAGGCGCTTCAACTTCAGCACGTAATGTAAATGCATAGTTTTTAGTGTAATCAATTTCATCAACCTCTGTACCTGCTTTAGTTTTACTTGCTGGAAGGTTGTTTATAATTACTAAAGTGTTTTTTGTAGTTACTCTGCTCGAAAGATCAGCTGTATCATTGTTAATTGCAACTCCTTTTTCATTATCATGATTATCAGAACAAGATGAAATGATAATGAAAACTGCTGTTAATAATAGTAAATATTTCCTCATGATTATTTTCTTTTCGTTACTTATTTATATTAATACTAAATTACATATTTAATTTAAATTGAATGATATATAATAGTTAAATATGTTAACACTTTGACGAAGTGTAAATTTTTCTAAACTAACACACTTAAAAACCTGATGTAATAGATTGAAAAAAACAGAATTCCCTACATAAATCTGCTACATAAAGTAACACGTTTCATTCTTTTAAAACCTAATTTACATTAGACTTCAAACTGATACCCTACACCTATAAATAGACTATAAAAAATTGATTAGACAACTGTTACAGATCTCCAGCAGGACGCAAATATAATATATTTATTAAACATATTAACAATACGCACATTTAATTTATTTTATAGATTTACTTTTGGCATTAAAATTTATAACTGGATACAGCCCCACCAAATACTTTACATAAGCACAGCCTGCCTTTTATAATTGTATGCATAATCTTTCTTTAAATTTATCTTAAATCACAATTTATGATTTAAAAAATCTCAATTATAGAACTCAAAAAAAACGCTTCCCCCTTATACATATAGGAACATAGGCTGCTTCTTTTTCATAAAATCTATTTCTATCATATTTATTCTAAAATAGATAACACAAACAATTTACACCTAATCATAAAACATCGTAAACATCATTTTAATCAACATATTTATAAATCAATATTAAGATAAACGATTCTATATCAATTGGTAAATATAGTTATTTTTATTAAGTTTAAATTACAATTAAATATTACAAACACATTACTCTAATGTAATACAAGTCAAAAATCATTAGTCAAAACAATAATTAATCTTTTATAGACATTCTAGCTTAAGCTCTAACTTACAACAACTTAAACAATGATGAATTCTAATAAATATATTACTGTACTAATCGGATTTATTCTAACGCTATCTATTTTGGGGACACACGACACTCAAGCCCAAGAAAGTGATCTAAACAGAACTCAAGTTCCTTTTTCTACAAACAAACAAAACTTCACCGTTTGGAATGGAGAGAATTACGTTCCATTTTTTATCAAAGGCGTAAATCTTGGGGTTGCAATTCCTGGAACATTTCCAGGGGAACTAGCTGCAAGTAAAAATCAATATAGCAGATGGATAGAAGATATTCATGATGTTGGATTTAACTGTATCAGAATCTACACGCTTCATTATCCCCGCTTTTACGAAGCGTTAAAAGAATTCAACGATGCAAATCCTGCAAGTCCAATGTATATAATGCAGGGAGTTTGGCTAGAGGAAGAACAAAGTGGGTACACCAATGATTTATATCAATTAAACGATGTATTCAATTTAGAAGCTAAAGACATGCTTGACTGTATACATGGAAATAACACTATAGAACACCGTTTTGGAAAAGCATATGGTTCATATACCGTTGATGTATCACCTTGGGTCATGTCTTATATTATTGGAAGAGAAATTAATCCATCAGAAATTAAAGAAACCAATGATCAACACCCCAACCAAACTTCATTTTCTGGCACAGTATTTAATTTAGAAAGAGGTTCTCCATCCGAAGTTTGGGCAACTTCACATTTAGAATATCTAGTAACTTACGAACGCAACAATTACAACACAGAACGCCCCGTGAGTATTTCCAGTTGGCCTACATTGGATCCCTTAACACATCCAACGGAAACAGGAACTGATGAAGACAAAGAATCACTAGATTTATCCAATTTAAACTTCGATGGAGCACCTGCTGGTTATTTTGCCAGCTTTCATGCTTACCCCTACTATCCCGATTTTATAAGCAAAGATCCTAGCTATAAACAATACTACGATCCGCTAGGTCAGAACAGTTATTTGGGCTATATCAGCGATCTTAAAAATTATTACAAAGATATCCCCGTTCTTATTGCGGAGGTTGGAACGCCTTCAAGTTGGGGAGTTGCTCATTATGCATCCAGTGGAATGAATCATGGGGGAGCATCCGAAATTGAACAAGGGCTCAACACCCTCAGACTACTCGACAATATAGAAGAAGCCGGTTGTGCTGGTGGTATACAATTTTCATGGATAGACGAATGGTTCAAACGCACCTGGATTACGGATGCCTTTGATTTTAATCCAGAAGCAAGAATACTTTGGCACAATGTTACTGCAGCAGAACAGAACTTTGGCTTAATAGCCTTCCGTCCATTAGAAACTATTTACACTGAATTAGAAGATTTTGGTACTAACAAACCAATCAAAAAAATTCTTACAGCTGCAGATTTTGACTTTTTGAACATTCGCTTGATGCTTAAAAATGAGCTTTCGAACATTGATACCATTTGGATGGCAATAGACACTTACAATTCTAATTTGGGAGAATCGATACTACCATCGGGAACTACAATTACCAACAGAGCAGAATTTGCACTTCGTATTACCAACTATTCTGCCGAATTATTTGTAACACAAGCTTATGATTTATACGGTTTATGGCATGGTGTATCCGAATCTACTCAACTTTATCATTCAACAGTAACAGATGGAGCTCCGTGGAATTTAGTTCGTTGGAAGAATAACGACAGTAATTATGAGATACAGTATGTTGGAAATTTAAAAACTAGGAGAACAGAATTGTCTCCTTCAAGTTTAGATGCTGTCATCATTTCAAATGATTCAATTGACATTCATCTTCCCTGGTCATTAATACAAGTTACCGATCCCGCTAATGCAAAAGTAATGGATGATGATAGAGCCACAGATGAAACTGAGGAAGCCATTTCGGATGGTATCGCTTTAAGCATTCTTCATAATGATGTTTTGCAAGAAGGAAATAATCGATTCAATTGGAGTTGGGGTGCACCATCAAACTATGTAGAAGTAAAAAAGCGATCCTACTATGTGGTAAAAGACGGTTTGGTCAAATTCAACAACGAACCCATTGCATATACAGATTTCTATACCACAAATCAGGATGAACGTCTACTTGTTGAAGCTGACAAAGGGCTATTAACCAATGATTTTGACTTTGATGGTAATTCATTTTATTCTGAATTATCAGAATTCTGCGAAAATGGCTTTGTTTTCCTTTCGGAGGATGGTTCTTTTGAATACATTCCAGATACAGGTTTCAGTGGTCAAGATTATTTCTCCTACCGAGCTTTCGATGATGGAGGACACTCGATTAAAACAAAAGTGACAATCAATGTGGCTACAATTACTTCTATTGATGACTTTGAAGAAGAATTAGCTGTTACTATTTATCCTAATCCAGTAAGTCAATTTTTACGAATAAATTTATCTTTTAACAAACAGACACAAATACGAATAATCAATTTAAAAGGCTCGATAATTTATCAAAAACAA
This sequence comes from Ancylomarina sp. 16SWW S1-10-2, assembly GCF_009669305.1. Classification (GTDB taxonomy): domain Bacteria; phylum Bacteroidota; class Bacteroidia; order Bacteroidales; family Marinifilaceae; genus Ancylomarina. Next base: position 164,216 of record NZ_SADB01000009.1, on the reverse strand, counting down.
ATATCTAATTCTCAGCATATCATTGATGTTCATTCTTTTCCAAAAGGCGTATACTTACTGAACATTCAAACAAGCAAAGATTTAATCAGCAAAAAAATAATTGTAAACTAAACATAAACACACAACCATCGTTAAAACAAATATCTTTTTTATTGATATTTAAATAAATTTCATGCTATATTCGCAGCTTGACAGTATATTTGACAAATAGTTTAATTTAAATAAATAAAGTGCTTTTAATACACTCTTACAGTTCTCAATACAATTAAGTTTTTTTTTATAATAACAAGAAGAATGTAATAGATATGAGTATAACAATAGCATACACTGATTAGACATGAATTAAAAAAACGAATAGAATCTATCAAAATGTAGTTAGAAACTATACCAGATAAATATTAGGAGAGTTGAAATTTATTAATTCGGGATTAGATTTTCCCATTTCATTGAATATTTTCCAATAAGAAAAAAAATATTGTTAATTTATATTTAAAATAATTACAATGAAATCGGTATATTAGAACTCATTAGTGTCTGAAATAAAAATATGAAAAAAAAGCAAAAATAAATTTACACGCTTAATAGAAATCATAGTACTAATTTTTTCATAGGTTGAAAACTTAAGGTCTGAATATACAAAACATTGAATCTTTACCAGCTAATGCGCATAAAAATCTATTTTAAATGCCATTAGAAAATTAAAACCTTAAAAAGTAAACAAAAGATAAACTTCAAGACTTTCTCTAAAAAGCATCTAAATTAGAAGTAGAAAAATATAACTAAGTTGTAATTCAAAATATGGAAAAAAGAGTTATCAAAATATTATTCATTATAGTAGCACTACTCATATTTACTTTACCCCTTAATATGTGGCTGCAATGGCATTTTTCAGATCAAAGAGAAATGAAAATTTTCATTTTAGATAAAACGGTTATAAATCAGAATGTACAAGAACATGTATCATTTAATTGGGTACTAAATTATAATAGGTATGTAAAAGAAAATAAAGCGTTTTATATACCAAATGAAGATTACTATGGCTTCTTCCCCGATGGGAATGGTGCATACTCGACAAAAGACCTTAAGCAAGACACCGAAGAAGACTTAAATACACTTGCCGACGAATATGATATGGTCTACTATACAGATCTCTATGGTATATATGCACTTGATTGGCATAATGAATACCCCCAACTAAAACCCAACCAACCATTAGGGAAAGTTGGTGAATATTCTCCCTTAATATATGGAGGACTTACAAAAAATGAATTGGGGCTTTTAAAAAAAATGAAAAGTCGTAAAAAACTCATTATTAACGAATTTAACATCATTGCTTCTCCAACATCAAAAAAATTGAGAACTGAATATGAAAAAGAATTCAAAGTAAATTGGACTGGTTGGGTTGGGCGCCATTTTGAAAATCTTGATACAACAATAAATAAAGATCTTCCTATCTGGTTGATAAGGAATTATAAAAAACAAAATAATAACGAATGGCCTTTTAAAGAATCCGGTATTGCATTTGTTAATAATAGTGCTAAAGTCGTCATTTTAGAAAATGAGACTCACTTAAAAATTAAATATCCAATAATAAAAACACCTAAAAAAACAGCTGAATATTATGGAATTGCTCCAATTATAAATTTCACTTATTGGTTTGATATCTGCACTACAGACAGTTCAAATCAAGTGCTTTCAAATTATTTTATTGAAACAAATAGTAAGGGTGATTCGATTATGAATAAATGGAAAATCCCCAAAAAATTTCCTGCCGTAATAAAAAGAAAGAAGGACTACCCCTACTACTATTTTGCGGGTGATTTTGCAGACAACCTAATATCAATGAAGACATCAAAATATAAATATATAGATGAAATAAATTATTTATACAAGGATTCAAGTTCAAAACAAAAAAGGAGCTTTTTTTGGAGGTATTACAACCCCTTACTGAGCAAAATATTGGATGATTATTATAAGATTTTAAAATAACAGTATGGATGATAAATTTAAAATAATAGTATATTCAATGGATCTTGTTTTTGTCGAAATTATAAAACGTATCTTAGATAAGTTTAGTAAACAACACAAAACTATTGTGTACTCTTCATTTTCTGAAGCAAATGATTTATTGAAAAACGATGATATTAATCTAATGATTATTGATGATCCAATTATTGGAGCATCAAGCTTTGAATTGATTTCGTTTTTACGACTTAAACAAAAAATTATTTATCCGTTTATATATTTTGGAGTTGCTGAATATAACGGTGAAAGAAATTCAATTTTATCTGGAGCTAATTATTTTTTCAATAAGCCTTATGATATTGATGAAGTGAGTAACACGATTAAAAAGATACTCTTAATTGATTCTACAAGTCTAACTAACAAGATTTAGAATGAAAAAAGTAATAGTAAATATTATTTTTATAATATCAGCACTTCAATTAAGCGGACAAGTTAATACTGATTCGATATTTAATTCGGCAATATTAAATGCACAATCAGGAAAATACGAAAAGGCGCTAAATGAGGCTTCAGCTGTTTTAGAAATATTCCCAGACCGTTACGATGTAATGGTCTTTAGTGCCAATGTTAATGCCTGGAAAGGCGATTATACTAAAGCATTAACGTATATTAAGAAAGCTTATGTGCTAAACAAAAATAACACAGAGCTTTACGACTCTTGGCTAAATATTTTACTTTGGTCTAAGAATTACCAAGAACTTATTAAAACAGCCGAACTTGCAGAACAAAATAAATATCCAAATGAATACAATCTCGTTTTAAAAAAGGCAATTGCATATAAGTCCTTAGCCAAATATAATGAAGGTGTTAATTTAATTGAAAATCATAATATATACTTAGACTCTATTAAGCTAAAAGCCGTATATAATGAAATGCAGATGCGTAATAGAAATAGAGCTATAAGCTTTTACTATTCAATCGATTTTATTGATCAAAACGGCGTCAAACCACAGCATTTGGCTTACATCGATTATGCATTTAAAATAGGAAGACATACGCTAATTCCACGATTAAATTTTGCCAATAGATTTGATAAAAACGATTTTCAAATTGAAGCAGATTATTATCATTTATTTAAAAATGGACATTATTTATACACAAATTATGGATTGGGAATTAATAAAGAATTGTTTCCAGAACAAAAAGCTGGACTAGAATATTACGTTCCCTTTCTAAAATCATATGAATCTAGTTTAGGTGGACGTTATTTTTATTCCAAGAATTCAGAAACATTTATGCTTACAGGACATATAAGTAAATATTATCATAATTTTTGGTTTTCTTTTAGACCCTTTTATGTATTTAATGAAACAAAGAATGCATTAACTACAGTTTTTAATACGAGATATTATAGCTTAAATCCAATAAATTATTGGGGCGTGGAATTAACTTATGGCAACTCACCTGACGAAAGATATTTAGTAGCAGAATCGCCTGATATTTATACTCTAACCAATTATCGTATAAAAATTGAAAAGAATACTGCAATTTTCAAATATGGTGAAATTAAATTATCTGCATCATATGCTTATGAAGAATATATTAACAACGAATTTAGGAACAGATTGAGACTTGAAATATTATTAAAACGTAAATTTTAAAATGAAGTATCTAATTTACAAATACATACGCGCTTCATTAAAAATGCTTTTTTGGGTAAGCATAGCTGCTATTATTGCCGTTTGCATCTATGTGTTTTACCATTCGGAATCAAACATTTTAGGAATTAGCTTTACTAACCCAATTTATGAGTATGTTAAAAACATGTATTTTTGGGTATATATTGTTTTATATTTTATTGTATTTTCAGTCTTAAGCACCTTCGTATTTATCAGTTTAAGTCATTACTTTAATGTCAAAAGAGACCAACGTTTAAAGATTAGAGATAGGTATTATCGATTTTTCACCTATATTCTTACATCTTACTTCTTAATCGATTTGTATAGAAATGAAAATCAACGCAAAAAACTTTTTCTTAAAATTAAACCCCATCTAAAAACAAGAACACAAATACTTGCTTTATTTCAATCTTATCTAAAGATTCAAGATACGATTACAAAAAATTTGAGTGATGACTTTAAACTTTTATTAAACGATTTAAACCTGCAAATAAAGCTTGAATCCTTAATTTACAATAAGGATTTTGATGATAGAATTTTGGCAATAAGAATGCTTTCTTTTTTACAGATTCATACTTGTGATAAACAAATAATGGTATGTGGGGATAGTGACAATTTTGCTCTTAGAACAGAAGCATATGCAGGTCTTGTAAGATTAATGGAAAAAGATGAACACCTTTTAAATTTTATTGGAGAAAAGCATAAATTATCCATATTAGATATTAACGTAATTGTTAATGAAGTGTTGAAAAACAAGAAAATGGATATTAACTATAGGGCATTACTTTCATCATCTAATCAACAAAAAATAATTATAGGTCTTATCCTTGCAAAGTATCGATATAGAAAAAACAGAAATAATTTAATCCTAATTATTGAACACATAGGAAGTTCCAATGACTTGATAAACAACTTGGCCTGGGATGCTCTATTAACACTTATTCCTGATGATGATTGTGTAGATATTATAATTGACCGATTCGAAAATGAGCCTGATAATATCAAATTGAATATACTTGAAAAATCTCATCATGTTATGAGTAAAAGGTTTTTTAATTTCCTTGTAAAAATCATTGGAAAACAATCCCTTATCGTAAAAATAGAAGCAATGAAAATCATTTTTAAAAATGATTTTGACCTACTTGAAAACTTTATGAACTCGGAGAATGATGAAATTAAAATGGCCTATAAAGAGACGGCTTGTATGTATATAAATCAACAATTCTAATAGATATGAATACACTATACAATATATTTAATTCCTTCTTTTTTGTATATGGTTTACTATTATTTTTAAGCTATGTTCTTGTTGCTATTTTGTCAACTTTAGATCTGTCATTTTACATAAAGAAATCAAAACATTTTCGATTTAATACCATCAAGGAATATAAAGTTTTACCATCTATTTCAATTATTGCTCCAGCATACAATGAAGAAGCTTCAATTATTGACAATATAAGAAGTTTACTATCTCTCGAATATCCTAAAGTTGAAGTAATAGTTGTTAACGATGGTAGTAAAGACAATAGTCTACAAAAGATTATCAATTATTATAGATTGATTGAAGTCGATTATGCTTACACGAATACAATAGAAACAGCAAAGATTAAAAGAATATACAAATCAACAGAGGTTGCTTATTCTAATTTAATCGTTGTCGATAAAGAAAATGGAGGGAAAGCCGATGCTTTAAATGTTGGAATTAACATGTCTCGCTCCGAATTATTTCTTGCAATTGATGTTGATTGTATTATTGAGCATGATGCAATTTTACGAATGGTTAAACCTTTTATTGAGGAAGAAGATGGTAGAAAAATAATAGCAGCAGGCGGTGTCGTAAGAGTTGCTAATTCATGCAAAATAAAAGATGGTCGAATTGTTGAAGTAAATTACCCAAAGAATATATGGGCAAAATTTCAAGTTCTCGAATATTTTAGGGCCTTTACGCTTGGTAGAATGGCTTGGAGTAGAATAAACGGACTATTAATCATTTCGGGTGCATTTGGTTTATTCGACCGTGAACTCACACTAAAAGTTGGTGGCTATGATAAAACATGTGTTGGAGAAGATTTTGAACTTGTTGTACGCTTAAGAAAATATATGCATACCGTTTCAAAACAAAAATACAAAGTTGCCTTTATACCCGATCCACTTTGCTGGACAGAAGTTCCATCAAAATTTAAAGTTCTAAAAAACCAACGTAACAGGTGGACAAGAGGCTCTATTGACACTGTTTTGAAGCATAAAAAAATGTTTTTAAATCCTAAATATGGTAAAATGGGGATGATTAGTTTTCCCTATTGGGTTGTTTTCGAATGGCTAGCCCCAATAATTGAAACAATAGGTGTAATCTATTTTATATTGATCCTTATTTTTGGAAACATTGATGTCGAAATTTTTCTAATTCTTACTGTTTTTATATTTTCTTTTTCTTTATTTTTCTCGTCTTTTGCAGTGTTCTACGAAACGCTCTTTTTTAATAGATATAAAGGATATAAATTTTTATTTACTGTAATTATAACTTCGTTAGCTGAAATTATTATATATCACCCTTTAAATGTTTACTTTGCACTTCTTGGCAATTACAGCTTTTTTATTAAACGCGATAAAAAAGGCTGGGGTAAAATGACAAGAACCGCATTTGATAATACCAAATAACGACATGACTATGCTAGACAAGTGGACAGATAAATGTTTATTAAATATTGACAAAATAGATCAGCAACACAAAGCTTTTTTTAACCTTTGGAATACAGAAATGGAACAAGTTGACACACAAGATAGGATACAAATGACTCAAGTAATCGAAAAACTAGAAGATTATATAAAAGCTCATTTTAGAGAAGAAGAAGAATTGATGGTAAAATCTGGATATAATGATATAGAAAAACATATTGACCAACACAAATATCTTATTCAAAAAGTAGACGATTTAAAACAAGAACTAGACTACAATAACCCTTTAATACACGAAAAAACGGCTGTTTTCATGAAAAAATGGTTCTTAAATCATATCATTCAATCAGATAAAGAGTATCAGCAATCGGTTCTAGAATATCTAAACAAGAAATAAATAGGATAAAATCACCTCACAATAACTTCAGTATAAATATAATCCATCCCCAGTATCAAACAACTTACTTAATCATATCTAAATTTATCAAGCCAAATTTTGGGATTCTAGATTAAATTGGGAGCTTTGTAATCCAATAATTTTCCAATGAAAGATTTCACTACTGGAAACGTAGCTCGTCATATATTTAATTTCACACTTCCCATGCTTTTGGGCAATGTATTTCAACAACTATATAATATTGTTGATAGTATTATTGTTGGTAAAGTACTTGGTAAGGAAGCTTTAGCTTCAGTTGGTGCATCATTCCCTATTATCTTTACATTAATTGCCTTATTAATAGGAATCGGATCAGGATTCTCCATTGTTATATCTCAATTTTATGGTGCCAAAGACATAGATCGGGTAAAACGATCGATAGACACCATGTATATCTTTCTATTTATTTCAGCTCTTATAATGTCTATTTTAGGCATTTATTTTAGCAAAGACCTATTTAGGTTATTACAGTTACCCGAGGAACTTATGCCTCAAGCAATAACCTACTTGAATATCTATATGTCAGGAATGATTCTATTTTTTGGCTTCAATGGTACCAGTTCAATACTTCGAGGTCTTGGTGATTCTAAAACGCCACTCTATTTTCTAATACTATCATCCATTTTAAATATTGCATTCGACTTACTTTTTGTAATGGTTTTCAGATGGGGAATTGCAGGTGCAGCATGGGCAACAGTATTAGCTCAAGGCATAGCTTTTGTCTCAATACTTCTTTATTTGAATAACACACACAAAATAATGAAGTTTTCTGTTGCTAAACTTCGTTTTGATACAGACCTTTTTAAAAAGAGTTTGAAAATAGGCTTGCCATCAGGCTTACAACAAACTTTTGTTGCAGTAGGAATGATGACCTTACTCGGGATTGTAAATACCTTTGGTACTGATGTAATTGCAGCCTATACAGCCGCTGGACGTATCGACTCATTGGCAATGATGCCTGCGATGAACTTTGCTCAAGCCCTAGCAACCTTTGTAGGGCAAAATTTAGGTGCCAATAAAATTGATCGCGTAAAAAAAGGTTTCAAGGCCACTTTTATCATGTCAAATTTATTTTGTTTAATAATGTCAGCTTTAATCATATTATTTGGCAGTAACCTAATGAGATTGTTTACAACAGATCCTCAGGTTATAGAAATAGGTCAAAACTATTTAATTATTGTGAGTTCATTCTATCTTATTTTCTCATCAATGTTTACAATACAGGGTGTTTTACGAGGCGCAGGAGATACACTTATCCCCATGTTTATTACTTTATTCTCACTTTGGATCATCAGAATTCCTGCTGCATACTTTTTATCAAACGAAATTGGATCTGATGGTATATGGTGGTCAATTCCCATGGGTTGGAGTATTGGAATGACTTGCTCATACATCTATTACCGAATGGGTAGATGGAAAACAAAAGCCGTAACTAACCAATAATTATGAATTACGAATGATGAATTAATAATTTATCACCCATAAAATCAGGGAATCCTAATAGATTGGTTTTGCACCCAAAACAATTATTTAATTGTATAATAACTGTACCTAATCTCACATCTCATAAACTATTAGAATAAGTTCAACAACTTAACCTATCGGCAGTTTGCAAATTGCTTGCAAAGCCTTACCTTTGACAAAATCAATTTTCACTACTATGCTAATATCAATGACGGGCTTTGGAAAAGCCACTCTTGAATTGGAAAACAAAAAAGTTTCCATTGAAATAAAATCCCTTAACAGCAAACAGCTAGATATTTTTACTAGAATCCCTAACCTTTATAAAGAAAAGGACTTAGTGCTTCGTAATGATATTAAGAAACAGCTTGAACGTGGGAAAGTTGAACTTTCGATATTTATTGAAAGTGTTGGTGCTGAAAAAGAAACTAAAATCAACCAACCAATTGTTGAAGCATACTATCGTCAACTTCAAGATTTATCAGAGAAATTGAATATTTCAATTGATAACGAACCGCTATTGAATACAATCATTAAGCTACCCGACACATTAAAAGTTGAGTACCAAGCATTGGATGAAAATGAATGGGAATTGATTCATAAAAGTACTCAAGAAGCGATTGCTGAACTAAACAAATTTAGAATTCAAGAAGGAACGGCTTTGGAAGAAGATATTTTCGCTAGAGTTCACAATATTGAAAACTTACTGGCTGAGGTTCCTCAATTCGAAAAAGAACGAATAAATACAGTTAGAACTAGAATAAACGATAACATTAACGAATTTGTTGAAAATCAACAGATCGATAAAAATCGTTTTGAACAAGAAATGATCTATTACTTAGAGAAGTTTGATATTACTGAAGAAAAAGTACGTCTTGCTAATCACTGTAAATATTTCATTGAAACAGCTCAAACTTCAGGTGCTATTGGAAAAAAACTAGGTTTTATTGCTCAAGAAATTGGACGTGAAATCAACACACTTGGTTCAAAAGCTAACGATAACAATCTTCAGAGAATTGTAATTCAAATGAAAGACGAATTAGAAAAAATTAAAGAACAAATATTGAACGTCCTTTAATATACTTTTACGATTACAATTAATAACTATCTAATTTTCACATCCCGATTAAGTTCGGGATTTTTATATCCTAAAAATGTCTGGCAAACTCCTTATATTTTCTGCTCCAAGTGGAGCTGGAAAAACGACTATCGTTAAGCACCTACTGACAAAAAACTTCAAATTAGAATTCTCAATTTCGGCAACAAATCGCCCAATGAGACCAAACGAAGTTGATGGTAAAGATTATCATTTCTTAAGTACTGAAGAATTCCAATCTAAAATCAACAACAATGATTTTTTAGAATGGGAAGAAGTTTACAAAGGATGTTTCTATGGAACACTTAAAAGTGAAGTTGATCGTATTACTGAAAAAGGAAACAATGTAATTTTCGACGTTGATGTCGTTGGTGGCTTAAACATCAAAAAATTCTACAAAGAGAAAGCTCTTGCTGTTTTTATACAACCCCCTTCAGTCAAAGAACTGGAAAACAGATTAAGAGGCCGTTCTACCGATAGCGAAGAAGTTATTAAAAACAGAGTTGAAAAATTCAACTATGAACTTGGCTTTGCTGAGCGTTTCGATACCATCATTATTAATGATAAATTGGAAGATGCCTTAATCAAAGCAGAACAAACTTTAACACAGTTTTTAAACTAAATATTAAATTTAAACCGTAATTTATGATGCATTCATATTTTACGGTTTTTATATTTAACCCATTAGATAGACTATGAAAATTGGACTTTTCTTCGGATCATTTAACCCTATTCATATTGGACACTTAGCTATTGCTAATTTTATGGCTGAATACACCGATTTAGAAGAAATTTGGTTTATAGTAAGCCCTCACAATCCTCTAAAAAATAAAGCCAGCCTTTTGGCTGATTATAAACGATTAGAACTAGTCAAATTATCAATTGAAGCTTATCCTCAGTTTAAGGCTTCGGATATTGAATTTGGCTTACCACAACCGTCTTACACAATAGATACACTCAGCTATTTAAGAGAAAAATATGCAAAACATGAGTTTGCACTGATTATTGGTTCTGATAACTTAAATAGCTTTACAAAATGGAAAAATCATGAGCTATTATTGCAAAATCACGAGCTCTATGTTTACCCCCGACCTGGGTTTAAAGATAAAGATGTTAAGTTAACAGGTACTATACATATTGTACCAGCACCCTTAATGGAAGTCTCATCTAGCTTTATTCGCAAAGCTATAAAAGAAAAGAAAGAGATACCTTTCTTCTTGCCATCTCCAGCTTATCAATACATTAAGGAGATGCATTTCTACGAGAAATAATGCCACTCTGCTATAAATACATAATTTTCATTGTGTAAATTAATTTTAATTCATAAATTGCTTAACATTTTATAAATTAAATACGCAGACTAATGACTTTAGAAAATCTTATAGAGGATAGAATCAATCTAATTGAAAAAAGCAAGTCAATATACTTTTCTCAAAAAGAACAGCTCAAATTCGGCATCAATTTCATCTATTACATCTCTATTTTCTTTTTAGTTCTTGGAATAATTATCGCTTTTCTTAGCTCTATACAAATATCTACTTTTAGTGATCGATGGATGAAATCTGGATTATTCTATGTATGTACCGCAGGCTTTCTATTTAAGGTATTCGGATATGCGAAATATCTAGTTCTCGAAAAACACAAACTCTACCTTAAGCAAATTCTAAATAAAAAAACGAATACAGAAGGACTAGTTTCTGATTCTCTTAATGAAGAACTCGAAAAAAAAATAAAGTCCAAAATCATCTGTTTTATGCAAATACTAGTAGGTAGTCTAGCCTTTTTAGGCGGCATATGTTTTATGTTTGAATTAGAGTTTTGGAAGCAATTCGACTTCATAATCTTCTTTACATGGAGTATATATGCAATTTTATGTTTCTCTAAAATTCAAAAATTAAAACAAAATATTTCAACATTCAACATCGAATTTAAAAACGTTGAAGTGTAATAAAGAGAATTGAAACGCTTGGTATTACGAAATTTAAAGCATGACAGAAACTGGCTGTAAAGTCAAAAATATAGGGTTTTTATAGCACCTCATTTTCTAAAATAGCAGACAAAAAATATAATTTTTGACTAGCTAAATTTAAAACAATCCAGAAAGAAATATAAGGGTAAATAATAAGATCATAAATCTAAAAAGATAAATGATCTACAACAGAAAAGCATTTACATGACTTCGTAATAATCGGGCATTACGAACATTAATATCAAATAAACTATAAGGCCTGGGAAACCTGCACTAAAAATAGAAAGCAAAACATAAGCCACACGAACGAGCGTTACATCTAAACCTAGATATTCCGCAATGCCAGCACAAACACCAGCAACCATTTTATTCGATGACTTTTTTAATTTTTTATTCATAACTTAAGCTTATTAAATAACCGAAAATCTCACACATTACAACCATTAAAAATGATTAATGTAAGATTATCGGCGGTTAAAAGACGCTTGAATTAATCGTCAAACTCTTCGTCATATAAGTCTTCTTGGCTTTCCAACTCATCATTATAGAAAGTTTCAGCCTCATCCATCATATCCTCTACAAGATCCTTATCTTTAGGTTCATCATCAAGCCAATGTACTGTTTGACTAGAGTTAAAATCTTCAACATCACATTCGATAATGCAGCGAGGTTCCTTTGTATGAATAATAAACAAAGTGTCTGGTAATTCTTGAGAATTATCCGCTAATAAAAATTTAGGTAGCATATTTTTTGTTTTATAAGAGCTTCGCAAAGATAGACATAGAAATCTTCTAAAGACAATAAACTCAAAATAAAAAACAAAAAAATAATATTTTTAAACTTGAGAATTCATAAAATTACTTTCATCAAATATTATATTATCCGATACGCCTCAATTTCCTTACCTTTCAAATGATTGTACTAAATAATTCAAGCCTTTTTTTTAATTGAACTGATATCTTCTTCTGATCTTTACTCGTTATTACTGATTTAAATACTGGATTCAAATTATCGGTACAATTCAGCTATTTTCTTAAATATAGAACAACTTAAAGAAACAAGCTTTTCTTAAAACTAACTATCAGGAACATACAAGAAAATAACCATCGAACAATTACTATTAAATTAAAAAAATAAAAGACCAACAAGAGTTGGCCTTTTCTATGACTAATTAGTCAACTTAAATCGAACTAAACGAAGTGGAACTCCTGAAGTTTTTTTCAAAGTCTGTAAGGCATAAATATAGCCATCACGGAATACCATTTTCGAAGGCGTAATTTGCAGATCATAGTCATCACAAACAAAACTACTTTGGCTAACGAATTCACCATCTTCTTTGTAAATCCAAACATTGAATTTATTCGCATTTACTTCTTTAGGGAACTCAAAAAACAGTAAGTTTCCATCTGAATCCTTAATTATATTTGAGAATACCGGAACTGGTAAAGGCGTAGATATATTCTTTAAATCTTCTTCCATTTCTCCAATTATTTTATTCAAAGCCGCTTTATTTTCTTCTGGAGAAACCCAGCTAGCAAAAGTTGGATTCTTTATTTGTTGATATCGGTTAATAGCCTTTTGTTGAATTTCTTTTTGTTCTTGCACTGACACATAATTACGAGCCCACTCAATTTTATTTTTTGATTTTAAATTTCCATCAAAATCATAAACTAAAACTTCTCCCGTATCAGGATTCGCAATTACCAGTTCCTCACCTGAAACTGCAATTTTTGGATGTGAACTTAAGCCTTCATCTTGCAATGGCATCGTATTAATTGAGAACGCACCCCGTTCCTTAAACGTATAACTATACTGGAACATAGCAGAAGATCCTTTAGCAGAAGATCGGTCTGTAAAGTGTTCCCAAACGACTTTCTCTTCATTGGTTTCGTAATCTACTATTGAAACAAAGTCTCTAAACTGATCTTTCCAAATAACCCAACCTGATACTGCGATTTTTGTGTCACTTATAGGAATCATCTGCTTAGACATATAATTAAGTTTCAATGTCTTTATGTAATTTCCATCAAAATCACAGCAAATCATATTTCCCATATTATCCAATTTGGTGAATAGATTATTATTAATTACACCTTCAATTGGATCAACACGTTTGAATTTCACACCCTTACTATTTTTAATACCAAACTCTTTAACAAATTTTCCATTAGCAGAAAATTTACTATAATAGTTTCTGTATTGATGATTTACAATAGCCGAACCATCAGGTAGCAACTTAATAGATTTTCTGTTACCCATAGGTGTATTGTAAATGGTATCATAATAGGTTTCAAAAACTTGATTCCAATTGTTATTCTGAGCGTATTCCATATCTGGAATCAATTTTACTGGACCTTTTTTATAAATATCAATTAATTTTTGAGCCGACACCGACATTAGTATCGCTGACATCAAAATTGTTAATACATATTTTTTCATCTTGTTATTTTTAGTTGAACAAATGATTCGTTTTAGAATGAATCTTAGTCTACATAAAATTCACTTAATCTACCTGAAGGATCAACCACCTGAATTTTCAGTTTTTGCTGAGTTACAGGTAAATTGGCATCGTAATCCGCATCAACACTTTGCATCATTGTTATTTCATTTTGATTCAAACCCTTATTAGAAGGAAAGATCATGACAATAAGTAAAAGAATACAAGCTGCTGACAAAGCATAAATCAATCTCTTTTTTAAAACAAGACGTCTCCTATTTCCCTGAAGAGGTAGAACGATTTGAGGAATTACAATATGATCTTCGCATAATAAATTCAATCTTTTTTTAATATCAATAGCCCTATTTAGTTGAACGTCATATTTGTTTTTACAAAGCTCACAACAAGCCAAATGATTCTTTACAGAAACACATTCTTCCAAATTTGTTTCACCATCAATATACTTTTGAATTAATTCATTAGTTATACAGTTCATCACATTGACTTTTTAATTCAATCTCTATTTTCTTTAATATTCTTGATAATGTCTTACCAATTGAGGAGAATTTAATCTCTGTTACTTCAGCCATTTCCTTGTATGATAAGCCTTCGCTATATAAAACAACAAGAAAACGTTCATCAGGCCTTAATCTATTTAAAGCTTCATGGAGAGCAACTTTCTCGGCTGAATAATCATCTTTGTCATCTTCGATTCCATTCGCCTCTATCAAATCTATATATTCAAATCGTTTCTTCTCTCTCCAATAATCGATACACTTATTGTATGTTGCTCTATAGAGCCAACTTTTAGGGTAACGGACTTCTTCGCCTCGATTTACCTTATCAAAAAAGTAAATAAATACCTCCTGTACAATATCTGATACAACATCAGCATCGTAAACTATTTTTCGTGCAACACGAAACATAGCCTCGTAATTATCGGTATATATTTTTTCGAATGATTCCAATCGGTTGCTTTTAATACTTAGTCGTAACAAAACGTTCTTTGTGACATAAATATTTATTTTTTTGTAAAATTTACACAAATATGATCAGACACATCCAATGAACATCGTTTTTTTTTATATTCAAAAAAAGGATATAATAATTGTAACTTTATTTCACTCAACAGCGTCATATACACAGATTAACATTTTCACTCAATTAACATTTAAATACGATGAAACGAATTAAAGAATTTAGTTTATTCCTATTTGCACTTGCATTAGGGACAACATCATGTGTAAACGCACAGTTCTCTGGTGAAAAAGGCAATGGCAATGTTGTAAAACAAGATAGAGAAATTGGACACTTTACAGCTATTTCGGCCGGTACTGGTCTTGACGTTTTTGTTGTGCAAGGCGAAACAGAAGCAGTTACAGTCGAAGCTGATGAGAATCTTCAGGATAACATTATCACCGAAGTTAGAGGTGGTAAATTAATTGTTAAAGTAGAAGATCGCATTCGTAAAGCTAAAGCCAAGTCGGTATATATCACATTGGTTAATGTCAACAAAATAAATATTTCGAGTGGTTGCGATTTCGAAACAAAATCTACACTTAACGTTAAAGAGTTAGATATTGAAGTAAGTTCGGGTGCTGATGCAAAACTAGATATTCATGCTGATAAACTTTCATGTTCGGTAAGTTCTGGTGCTGATGCTGACTTATGGGGAACTGCAAATTACTTTTATGCAAAAGCTAGTAGTGGTAGTGATTTAGATGCTCATAAACTAACAGCAAAAACCTGTAAAGCTAAAGCATCGAGTGGTGCTGACGTAAGTGTAAATGCTACTGAAGAAATTGATGCATCAGCAAGCTCTGGTGGGAATGTAAGCTATTATGGCAATCCTACTAAGGTTGATGTAAACACCTCTAGCGGTGGAGATGTTAATCGACGCTAATACTCAATCGCTAAAAAGAGCCCATTCCAATGGAATAGGCTCTTTGTTTTTATAGCAATTGCAATGATCGGTTGTACACCAATCAAAGTCTTATTTCTTCTTTCTTTTATTCTCTACTTCTTCAATATAATTATCTAAGCCTTCGAATGGCATATAAGTTTTGGGTATCCCCAATTTTGCAGAAGGATCATTTGCTGATAAATCATTCTTGGCACCACACTTAGGACAAGCGACAGTATGATGATTTGTAATTTCTAAAATATTAACTACAATTTCTGCTTTGCATTTTGGACATTCAATAATAACATCCTGATCGTTAAAATCCATATCTTATTTTTTTAATACAAGTGTCTAAAGTACTTAAAGTGTCTTAAATTAAAAGTTAATTCTTACTGAAAAGTAACTTCTAACTTCAAGTACTTACAACTTTAAACTTATTAATCTATTGCTCTAAATCTTTCATCGAGAGCTGAATTCTTTTTCTAGCAACATCAACCTCAGTCACTTTAACATTAACATGTTGATGCAATTGAACCACATCGGCAGGATTAGAGACAAATCGGTTAGCCAATTGTGAAATATGAACTAAACCATCTTGCTTAACACCCACATCAACAAAAGCTCCAAAATTAGTGATATTGGTTACAATACCAGGTAACTCCATGCCCACTTCCAATTGTTCTATCTTTAAGATTCCTTCTTTAAATTGGAAAACCTTGATAATCTGACGTGGATCACGTCCTGGTTTTTCAAGCTCCTCCATAATATCCTTCAAAGTAGGTAATCCCACTTCTGCAGATACATAATCGTTCAAATTAATTTTTGCACGAAGTTCTTTATCATTTATCAAATCTTCAATAGAGCATTTCTGATCTTTCGCCATTCCCTTAACAATATTGTATGCTTCAGGATGAACCGCTGAATTATCCAAAGGATTTTTTGCATTCTGAATTCGTAAGAAACCAGCACATTGTTCAAATGCCTTCGCTCCCATTCTCTTTACCTTCATCAACTGCTTACGTGATTTAAAGGCTCCTTCTTCAGTTCGATAATCGACAATATTCTGAGCCAATTGTGGTCCTAATCCAGACACATAAGTCAATAAATGCTTACTTGCCGTATTCAGATTGACACCCACTTTATTGACACAAGATTCAACAACTTGGTCGAGACTTTGATGTAATAAATTCTGATCCACATCGTGCTGATACTGCCCTACTCCAATTGATTTTGGCTCAAGTTTCACAAGTTCTGCAAGGGGATCCATCAATCGGCGACCAATGGAAACAGCTCCACGAACTGTTATATCATAATCTGGAAATTCTTCTCGAGCAACCTTAGAAGCTGAGTAGATTGAAGCTCCTGCCTCACTAACCACAAAAACCTGAACTTTTCTATCGTAGTGCAGCTTAGTTACAAAAGTCTCTGTTTCACGTCCTGCAGTTCCATTACCAACAGCAATAGCCTGAATATCATAAGTTTCAACCATATTAGTCAGCTTCTTAGCTGCCATACTTCCTTGATTTTGGGGAGCATGTGGATAAATAGTTTCGTTATGCAACAAATTACCTTGAGCATCGAGACAAACGACCTTACATCCTGTTCTAAAACCGGGATCAATAGCCAAAACGCGTTTCTGTCCCAATGGAGACGACAATAATAATTGTCGTAGATTTTCAGCAAAGACACGAATTGCTTCTACATCAGCAGCTTCCTTGGAGCTTTTAGCAAACTCTGTTTCTATGGATGGATTAAGCAAACGCTTGTAGGCATCCTTCTCAGCCATTTCTACTTGCTTCGAAGATAATGTTTGACCTTTAACAAAAATCCGATTCAACTTCTCTAAAACCTCATCTTCATCGGGAGCAATTGAAACTCGAAGAATACCTTCAGCTTCTCCACGACGCATAGCTAATAATCTATGTGATGCTGATTTTTTAAGGAGCTCTTCAGAATCAAAATAATCTTTAAATTTAACGCCTTCCTCTTCCTTGCCTTTTATCAACTTACAACGAATAGATGCTTGTCGCTGAAAAATATTTCGAACAGAACTTCGAGCTACCTCATTCTCATTAATCCATTCTGCTATAATATCTCGAGCTCCTTGCAACGCTTCATCCTCATTAGCTACTTCTTTGTTTAAAAACTGAGAAGCTCTAGATTCAGGATCATTTTCGTTCTGAGACATTAAGATCTTAGCCAAAGGCTCTAAACCTTTCTCTCTAGCTTTTACAGCTCTAGTTTTACGCTTTACTTTATATGGTAAATATATATCTTCTAACTGATTTAGCTGTGCACAAGCATTAAGCTTAGCTCGTAATTCATCAGTCAATTTATCTTGTTTATCTATGGCATCAAGAATACTTTCTCGTCGTTTATCGAGCTCTTTTAATCGAGCAAATTCGTCTTTTATATCTCCAATTTGCACTTCGTCCAAACTACCCGTACGTTCTTTTCTGTAACGCGCAATAAAAGGAAGTGTTGCTCCCTCGTCAAGCAATTCAACAGTACTTTTAACTTGAGAAATTTGAATTCCCAAGCTCTTTGCTATGCTATTGATATAATTCATTTATGTTATTATTGTATTTTAGTAGAACGAATGGGTTTGCAATTACATTGCTTAGACCTACAAAATTTTACTTTCAACTAGCATTAGTGATCTTTTGTTAGATCTCATAATTAACTAATAAGATTTCAATAATCTTACTCCGCTTAATTATTGCTTATCGAGATATCGTTGTGCTTCTTGGCTTGAACGCTCCACACAATCTTCTATTGAAAGTCCATTAAAATAGTTACCCGTAATATAGATTCCCGTTTTTTGTGACTGAGAAATAATACCAGCCATACGCTCCTTATGCCCAATTTTTATAAGAGGCAAAGTCTGATTTTCTTTTAATGTTTGAGGTATTTCATCTACTGCTAATAGCTTAGCCATTGTAGCTTCTTGCTCTTCACTACTTATATCATCCTTTTGAAAATGGCAGGCAAAACCTCTGTATTTTCCATCGGCTAACACATCGCGTGTAACCATAGAATAACATGCTCCCTGCAAGGGTATAACAAAGGTTACAGGTTCGATACCTGGCTTATCTTTATCAAGTATTAGAGCTGTAGATTCTAAATTTTGAATAGGAAATTCATTCAATAAGTTAGCTAAATCAGAATTCAATTCTTTAACTAAACCAGCAACCTGATCGGGAGAAGAGGCAAAAGCTATATCTTTTGCAGAATAAGAATTTCCTTCCTTAGTATTAATTATAAAGGTTTCTGATTTTTCTAATGAACTGACCTTTTGATTGTAGACAATATCTATATTTTCATGAGCCAAAATAGCTTGTACAATAGATGACATCCCATTTTTTAGGATAAAGCTTTTAGGATGGCTCATACTTTTTGTTTTTCTGCGTTTCAGAAAATACTCCGCAGAAAATTCATCAGCATTTTGGACAATAACGGCTGAAAACATGCGTGTAAAAACCTTATCGTAGTTTTTCTTTCCAAGTACATTGGAAAAATACGCTTTCACCGTTTTCCCATCTCGTTTCGAAAAAAACAACTTGGGCACATTGGCTAATAATCCTATCTTCGAAATGGGAGCAAAAAGCTTTACATGCTTATCCGTAAAAAGCTTCATACTCAACTTTTCACGAGCAAGTATGTCAGCTTCTAAACCTATATTTTTTATTAGATCAATCGTATTTGTGTAACTCGAATAGAAGGTATGCGCTCCCATTTCCACCCAAAAGCCATCTTCTCCATACAAGGTATTTAAACAACCTCCTGCCTTATTTTTGGCTTCCAACAACACGACTTTTTTACCCGATTGGGCAATTTTAAATGCCATTGTTAGTCCACTTATTCCTGCACCAACAATTGCAATGTCGTAGTTTTCAGAGAGAGTATTCATATGATTAAGTTTTGTTTTTAAGCCTATGATTCCGGTCCATCACACACCATGCACAAAGACTTGTCATTTACACACCTTGTAGTAGTTATTTCCTTTTGTAAGGTCTTTTCTTGAAAGGTTTATGAGATCCTTTTCGCTTTGCTTTGGGATTGTAAACAGGCGCTTCACCTAATTCTGCAGGTACAGGAATTTTATAAACATCTTGCTCAATCAGCTCTTCAATGTGCTTAAAATCTAACTGATCTTTCTCAGTAATAAAAGTCAAAGCAACTCCTTCGGAAGCAGCACGAGCTGTACGTCCAACTCTATGCACATAATCTTCGGCATCGTGAGGTACATCAAAATTTATAACAAGATCAATTGAATCAATATCAATACCACGAGCAATAATATCCGTTGCTACTAAAATTTGATATTTCTTATTTCTGAAACCTCTAAGAACTTCTTCACGTTCATTTTGTTCTAGATCAGAATGAATACCTTCAACAGCAAATTTTTGACGTTTTAACTCCTTAGTCATCGCCTTAACATTCATCTTAGTTGATGAAAAGATGATAACTGATTTAACGTCTTTATCCTTAAGTAAACTTCCTATCAAAGGAATTTTTTGAGTATCGTAAACCATATATGCAGCCTGCAAAACACCTGCGGCTGGTTTAGATATAGCAATATTAATACTCTCAGGATTATCCATGATACTGCTTGCCAATTTTCTCATTTGGCTAGGCATGGTTGCAGAGAACATCAGATTTTGACGCTCTTTTGGAAGATGATTAACGATTTGCATTAAATCTTCATAGAATCCCATATCAAGCATTCTATCTGCCTCATCAAGAATTAAATGTTTTACCTGTTTGGTGTTCACATAACCCAAGTTCAGGTGAGAAATAAGACGACCTGGTGTTGCAATAATAACATCGGCACCTGTCATTAAGCCTGTTTTTTGCTGATCCCAAACCGAAGAATCGCCACCGCCATAAACTGAAAGTGATGAAATAGATAAGAAATAAGCAAAACCCTGCATTTGTTGATCAATTTGCAAAGCTAGTTCACGAGTAGGAACCAATATTAAGGTACTGAATCCTTCAATTTTATTTTTTTGGATTTTATCCATAATCGGCAACAAATAAGCAGCCGTTTTTCCGGTTCCCGTTTGCGCACAAACGATTAAATCCTTATTATCTATAATCTGTGGTATAGCCAACTCCTGAACAGGTGATGGTGTATCAAAGCCCATAGCATCAATACCATCCATGATGTCGGAACAAAAGTCAAATTCTGAAAATTTCAAGTTTTCTGAAAATTTTAATATGAATACTCTGAAATATGAGACTGAGTTTTCTTCAATTTTCTAGCTTCCATGACTTACAGAACCCATCTCACAATATAAAACTAAATTGGTGTCTTAATTCGTCATCTGTCAATTTGCTTTGACCACTTTTTAAGACTTCCCCGAAGATACAAAAAAAGAATTGAAACGTATCATAAGATCGCTTCATCCATGTCTGATCTTCATTATTATATGAAAATTTGACTTGAATAAACAAGCCAAATTCAAATCACAATTTCTTACTCCACATATAATACCAATCCTTTTAGGTAATCTCCTTCAGGATGGAAAATATTTACAGGATGATCAGCCGGTTGATTAAGCTGATGTAAAATACGGACACGACGTCCAGCGTTAGCTGCTGCAATAAAAACAGCCTTTCTAAATTCCTCTTTACTAACTGCTTGCGAACAAGAGAAAGTAAACATGATTCCACCTTTTTTAATGGCTTGAAAACCTTTCAAGTTTAATCTTCTATAACCTTTAAGCGCATTGGCTAATACCTTCTTATGTTTTGCAAATGCAGGAGGATCTAAAACGATTAAATCATATTTTTGATCAGACTCATCTAAATATTTAAAAGCATCAGTTGCAAATGCCTCATGTCTCTTGTCTCCAGGGAAGTTCAACTCTACATTCTCATTGGTTACCTCAATAGCTCTTGCTGAACTATCAACCGAATGAACCAAATTGGCACCACCACGCATGGCATAAAATGAGAAACCTCCTGTGTAACAAAACATATTTAATACCGAGCGTCCTTTTGAATAACGTTCCAATAGGGATCTATTTTCACGTTGGTCGATAAAGAAGCCTGTTTTTTGCCCTGCCAACCAATCCACTTTAAATTTTAAGCCATTTTCAACAGCAACAAAATCCTTAGTTTCTCCCAAAATATATTCGTTGGTTGGTTCAATTCCAGATTTAAAAGGAATTGTACCTTCTGATTTATCGTAAACAGCAGTTAATTCATCCCCTAAAATTTCTTTTAAAGCCTCTGCAATTTCGCCTCGATGTAAATACATCCCCACTGAATGAGCCTGAACAACAGCTGTTCCTGCATAATAGTCGACTACTAAACCTGGCAAGTTATCACCTTCGCCATGTACCAAACGACACACATTATTATTCTCGATGCCTAACAAACCAATTTCACGACGGACACGACAAGCAGAACTTAATCTTTCAAGCCAAAAGTCTTTATTAATTTCAACAGGCTCAAAGCTTAAAATACGAACAACGATAGATCCGATAGCAATATGTCCTATGGCTAAAAATTCATCTTCATTGCTATAAACTGATACTAAATCTCCTTCTTCTAAACCTTCGTCAACACGAGCAACAGCTCCAGAAAAAACCCACGGATGAAAACGTTTAATGGAGTTTTCTCTGCCTTTATTTAATACAACTTTAGGGTAACTAATCATGAATATTTTTATTTATAACTAACCTAAGCTAGCGCTAAAGTCAATTTTAATTATTGTAATTTATTGTAGAGTACTTATAGTACCTCTTTGCAAATACTAGCTTTTAGGCCTTCATAAATTTCTAATGAAACCCATGCGTCAGTAGCGGCATAACGCAATTGCCCTGCACTTAACTCAGAAGCCTCCCAATTGGAAACTTGCTGACGTTTCGATATTCTAATATTTAATACAATTGCAGCCAATTTCTTAAGAGAAAAATTCTCTATCCCAAAACTTGTCACGTATTGTTGAAGTTCTAAAAATGAATTGCCATCAAAATCAGTGATCTCTTGAAGACCTCGAACATCATCCTTTATAGCTGCACCAACTTTTATAATTTCAGAATTGCTTAACAATTCAATAACAGGAGCAGGCAAACCTATTCTATTTAATCTAAACAAAAAGCTTTTTTCAGAACTTGATAATTGCAATAAAGCTACAGGATTTACACTCCCTTTCGTAAAAGAAGGTTTCGTCTCTGTATCAAAACCCAAAACAGGAAATTGTTTCAAATAATCAACTGCTTCCTGTAGGCCTTCATCACTATCTATTACCACAATTTCACCTTCGAAAGCTTCTAATGAGAGTTCGTTTATTTCGTCTTTTGTTATGCTCTTCTGAAAACTAATCATTCTTCATGTTTTTCATCGTCCGCTAATATTCTGCAGGCTAATCGTTTTATATATTAACTGATAGCAAATTTTCTATATCATCACAATGCAACTTATTTTGCGATAAAATTAAGAAACACCTATCTAATTGATAACTAATCATCCTTAATCATTTAAATCGTCTTCCAATTTTTCTGGATGAGCCAAAAGATAATGAATAGCTCTCAATGAGTTAACGACTGCCTGTCCCCAATGGTCATGGAAATTATTGTTCAAATCCCAAAGAGCCTCATTCATAATCTCAACACTCGCAATACGGTATGAGGTTAAGAAATCCTTAAGATCTTGGTAAATATCAGCAAAATTCTCAGAAATAGAAGCTACAATAGGTTCATCGCTATCACGCATACCATCATCAAACACCTCAAGATATTCATCATTTGCTCCCATTTTTTCAACTACAGCAGTTCTGATGTATTCCCAATCACCTTCACCTACAAATTTCTCAATTTCTTCGGCAAACTCATTCTCCACCTTAGGCAACAAACTTGCCTTTAAATATAATAAGGGTAATAATTTTTGTGCTCGATTGATAAAATCCAATTTTAAGATTTTAGCACTCGATTCTAAGAGTAAACAAAACTCATTAGCAACTGTCACAAATTCTATCGTATTTTTATCGTAAACCTGATGTTCAAAATTATCTTCCATCTCTTAATTTATAGTATAATGCTGCAAAATTAAAAAGATTTTGACAATAATGGTTGATCTGAGTACAAATCTCACAGATTCAAGCTAATCGAATCTTATTATTTTCTGAAGTTTTAACTTCATCATTGTCCATCATAACACGAATAACTTCCAGAAGTTTCTTTTCAGGAAACTGGCTTAATTCGACTAATTCAAAAACGGAACTTTCTTCTTTAGCCAAAATAGCTTTCACTTCAGACTGAATATTTTCATACAATTTAGACCCAATACTTTTATTCTTTTCCTTACAAATATCACATTCGCCACAGTTTGACGCATTCAACTGTCCAAAGTATTCCAACAACATTTTTGAACGACAAACATCAGTTGATTCAGCATATTGAATAACAGCATTTATTTTATCTATAAATCTTTCTTTTCTTTCCTGATAAACTTCCTTAGGAAACCTTAAGTACTTAAGAGGTAAACGCTCTTGTGTGTATATAATAAAGGGTGTTTTTTTTCTTGGTATATATTTAATAATTCCATAGTGAGACAAATCTTTCAAATTGTCAATTAATACCTTAATATTAACTTTTTTTCTATAAGCTAACGATTCTAAATTCACTGGCACATAATCTGTAAATAAACCCGTATAAGTTCTGAGCAGTAGCTTTATAAATTCATCTTGCTGTTTATTTTCAATCTGATATCGATATAAATCATCACGATTAACAACAAAATGTAATTTTGTAGAATGCTCTAAATCATCAGTAATTTCGAGATAACCAGCCCTCTGCAATATTTTAAGACTATTAAATGCATGCAGCACATTAAACTTAAATTTCTGACAAAAAAGAGCTAGGTTAAAATCAAACACGGCATCTTTTCCAGCACCTTCGGCAATTTGAAGAAAATTACCAACAGCCTGATACACCCTTTTCACAGTTTCTAATTCGGGATAAGATGTTTTTATTCTTTTTAGCAATTGAACCTTATCTGGATTTGAATAAAGTAATACCGCATAAGCACGTTCCCCATCGCGACCTGCCCGCCCTGCTTCCTGAAAATAGGCTTCAAGTGTATCTGGCAAATCCAGATGAACAACCGTACGAACATCAGATTTATCGATTCCCATCCCGAAAGCATTCGTTGCGACCATCACTTGAACAATTCCATCTCTCCATCTCTGCTGTCTCATATCTTTCACAGCATTATCGAGACCGGCATGATAATATTCAGCTTTTATCTGGCTTAATTTTAAAAACTCAGCAATTTCTTTACATTTTTTCCGACTTCGAACATAAACAACGGAACTCCCCTTCTGTTTTCTAAGTATTTTTAAAAGATATCTGTTTTTATCTTCTATATTTCTTACAAGGTATGATAGATTTGAACGTTCAAAACTTTTTCTGAACACGTTTTTCTTTTCAAAACCCAATCTGTCTTGAATATCATCTACAACCTCAGGCGTTGCGGTTGCAGTAAGTGCCAAAACAGGAATACCTGGTAAAAGTTCACGTAATTGAACTATTTTTAAATAGGATGGTCGAAAATCATATCCCCATTGAGAGATACAATGTGACTCGTCTATAGCAATCAAGCAAACTTTCATATTCAAAAGTTTTTCTTGAAAAATAGCCGTGCTTATTCGTTCTGGAGATATATAAAGGAATTTGTTCTTGCCATAAAGACACTTATTTAAGACCACTTCAATTTCGTCGCGAGTTAAACCAGAATAAATGAGTTCTGCCTTAATACCTTTCTCTTTCAGGTTTAAAACCTGATCCTTCATTAAAGCAACTAATGGAGAAACTACAATACACAGTCCTTCCATAGCCATTGTTGGCACCTGAAAAGTTAAAGATTTACCTCCACCAGTAGGCATTAAACCTAAAGTATCTCTCCCCTCAGCTACAGATAGAATTATATCTTCCTGTAAGGAACGGAATTCATCGTAACCCCAATATTTTTTTAAGATTTTATGATATATACTCATTTAAGGACTAAATTCAAAAACAAAACTTAAAGCAAGCCTTTACTACAAAGGCCTACACTGTTATTTTAAAACTTTAAGATACGCAAAAAAAGCCACAACAAATACGTCGTTTTAAAGCTTAATTATCACACAAAACTAAACATCTAAAATCAATTAACACTTTTTTAGTTTATCTATCGACACTTATCGCAGTATTTTTTGTAATTTCGCATGCAATTAAAATCTAAAATTATTGCATAATGTCATTCGTATCTGATAAAATTATTTCCGATGGATTAACATTTGACGACGTTTTATTAGTGCCTGCTTTTTCTGAAGTATTGCCTAAAAACGTAAGTCTACAAACTCGATTCTCACGATCTATTACGCTAAACACCCCAATTGTTTCAGCTGCAATGGATACCGTAACCGAATCTGCACTAGCTATTTCTATTGCACGAGAAGGCGGAATTGGAGTTATCCACAAAAACATGAGCATTTCAGCTCAAGCCAAACAAGTTATAACGGTTAAAAGAGCCGAAAATGGGATGATTTATGATCCTATTACTATTACGCCAAACAAGGCAGTAAAAGATGCTCTTGCTCTTATGAAAGAGTACAAAATTGGAGGTATACCTGTTGTTGACGAAAACAAAGTTCTTATTGGAATTGTAACCAATAGAGATTTACGTTTCGAATTAGAAATGAATAAAGCCATTTCTGAAGTGATGACCAAAGAGAACATCATAACCACTTCGGCAGGAACTAATCTTGAACAAGCTGCAGCAATTCTTCAAGCCTACAAAATTGAAAAATTACCTGTAGTTGATTCTGATAAAAAACTTATAGGGCTTATTACTTATAAGGATATTACCAAAGCAAAAGATAAACCTCTTGCTTGCAAGGATGAAAAAGGTCGTTTAAGAGTTGCTGCTGCAGTAGGTATTGCTGCCGACACGCTAGTTCGAGTTGAAGCTCTAGTAAAAGCTAGTGCTGACGCTATTATTATTGATACAGCTCACGGACATTCTAAAGGTGTCATTGAATTGTTGAAAAAAGCGAAGAAACTATATCCTGACATGCAATTTATCGTTGGTAATATTGCTACGCCTGAAGCAGCTTTAATGCTTGTTGAAGCAGGTGCCGATGGGGTAAAAGTCGGTATTGGTCCAGGTTCTATTTGTACAACTCGTGTGGTTGCAGGTGTGGGTGTACCACAACTAACTGCAATTTACGAAGTAAGTAAAGCACTTGAAGGTACTGGCGTTCCCGTTATCGCTGATGGTGGTATACGTTACTCAGGTGATATTGTAAAAGCTCTTGCTGCTGGTGCAGATTCAATTATGGCAGGTTCATTAATTGCCGGTGTTGAAGAATCTCCAGGAGAAACTATCATTTTTAATGGTCGTAAGTTTAAAGCGTACCGTGGAATGGGATCAATCGAAGCGATGGAACAAGGTTCTAAAGACCGTTATTTCCAAGATACTGAAGATGATATCAAAAAACTTGTTCCAGAAGGAATCGTTGGACGAG
The DNA here is from genome assembly GCF_009669305.1 of Ancylomarina sp. 16SWW S1-10-2. Taxonomy (GTDB): domain Bacteria; phylum Bacteroidota; class Bacteroidia; order Bacteroidales; family Marinifilaceae; genus Ancylomarina. The sequence goes on along the minus strand of NZ_SADB01000009.1, from coordinate 137,076 downwards.
TACCATATAAAGGAACATTATATGAAGTAATTTATCAATTACTTGGTGGATTACGTGCAGGAATGGGCTATTGCGGAGCAGCTAATATAAAAGCACTTCACAATGCTAAATTTGTAAGAATTACATCTTCAGGCATGGCTGAAAGTCATCCTCACGACGTAACAATTACTCGTGAAGCGCCTAATTACAGCAGATAATATTCTCAAAAATCAAGATTTCCATCGGCAATCAATCTTTGTATTGATTGCCGATAACATTTGAGTTAAAATAGATTAAAGCCTAACTATGACAAGAAATATCATCATATTAATTATTTTTCTAGGATTTATATCATGTAACTCAAAAAACACTATAGATAACCCTCCAGTAGCAAAAATTAATGATTCCTATCTATACCTGAATCAAATACGGAAGATTGTTCCCAACAATAGCTCCAAGGAAGATAGCATAAGAATTACTCAAAATTACATTCACCAATGGATAAGCAAACAACTTCTTGTATCAAGAGCTGAACTTAACCTAACTGAAGAAGATCAAGATGTAGAAGAAATGGTAGAAGATTATCGCTCCTCCCTTATTATTCACAAGTACCAACAGCATTTAATCGAGCAAAAACTCGATACTATCGTTTCACGTACAGAAATTGATAAATACTATCGTGATTACCCTGGCAATTTTCTATTAAACCGTAATATTGTTAAGGCTGTTTACATCAAAATACACAAACCTTTACCTCAAGCTAAAAAGATTAGACAAATCTATAAATTAAAAAAAGATTCCGATTGGGATAAATTAGAGGACTACTGCTTTCAGAATGCCACAAAATTTGATAATTTTAGCGACCAATGGATCTATTCTCAAAACTTACTTAATCAAACACCAATTAAGATTAGTAATGAAGAAAAATTTCTACAACGAAATAAATACTTCGAAACTGAAGATAGCACATTCCATTACTTAATAAACATTCAAGATTACAAACTAAAAAAAGAGTTAGCTCCTCTTTCGTTTGTAAGTGCTGATATTCGAAAAATAATTATCAATAAAAGAAAAATACAATTCATAAAGAGTATGGAAGAAAGTATCTTTAAAGATGCCGAATCAAAGAACAAATTCAAAATATACTAAACTAGCACATATGCGCAATATTTTTTTTAAAGTCTTCACATCATTAGCCTTATTGGCTATCGTTTCTACAACGAGTCAAGCACAGGATAATTCGATAGATAAGATTGTTGCTGTCGTTGGCGATCAAGTTGTCTTGAAATCTGACGTAGAAAATCGTTTCATTCAATACAAATCACAAGGTTACCAATCTGGAAGTGTTGATTTAAAATCTGAAATTTTTGAAGATCTTTTGATTGAGAAATTGATGATTGCACAAGCTCAAATTGATAGTATTGAAGTTACAGAGCAAGAAGTTGAAAGTGATCTTCAACGTAAGGTTGATATGTATATTCAACGTATTGGTTCAAAAGAAAAACTTGAACAATATTTTAAGAAAAGCATTGCTGAGATGAAAAATGAATTACGTGATATAACACGTAATGATAAGATCAAGCAGAAAATGCAGGCCGAAATCACAAAAAATATCACGGCAACACCAGCTGAGGTTCGCGATCTTTACAACAAAATACCTAAAGATAGTTTACCTACAATTCCTGGTGAAATGCAAATTCAGCAAATTACTAGAAGTCCTAAGATCTCCGATGCTGAAAAAGATAGAATTCGTGAGAAACTGAGAAATTTTCGTGACCGAATTACAAAAGGAGAAAGCTTCGCAACATTAGCTGTTCTTTATTCTGAAGACCCAGGTAGTTCTCAACGTGGTGGTGAACTAGGATTTACACCTCGTGCCAACCTTGTTCCGGAATTTGCCAATGAAGCTTTCAACTTAAAGCCAGGAAAAATTTCTAAAATTGTTGAATCAGAATATGGATTCCACATTATTCAACTTATCGACCGTAAAGGTGAAAGAATTAATGTTCGTCATATTCTTCTTAAACCAAAAGTTAAGCAAGAAGATAGAGTTAGAGCAACTGAAGTATTAGATAGTATTGCTGATATGATTCGTAATGATAAAATCAAATTTAAAGAAGCAGCTTTCTACTATTCTGATGATAAAGACACAAAGCAAAATGGAGGTTTAATTGTTAACCCAAATAATGCAAGTTCAAAATTCACCAAAGAAAGTTTAGCTCCATCAATAGCAAAAGTTGCTAATACATTAAAAGTTGGTGAAATATCTGAAGCTTTTCTTGATGATCAAAGAGGTAAGGAAACCTACAAAATTATTAAGATTAAATCACAGACTAAGCCTCACAAAGCTAATTTAGCTGATGATTGGAGTCAATTTGAAAACATGCTTAAAAATAAAAAACAGCAAGCTGTATTAAGCAAATGGATTAGCGAAAAACAAAAATCAACATACATTAGTATTGATGATTCATACAAGAATACTCCATTCAGATTCAAAAACTGGATTAAGTAATATTAAAGCATACAAAAATCAGACACAGCTTTAGTTGTGTCTGATTCTTTGTTTTAGTTATTCATGAAAATTTAAATTTTCTGTAATGAATTTTAAAACTGAAGTTGAGGCTGCAGATGCCTTAAAAAGTAAATATGAAAATTTACTTACCGAAATCAAAAAGAAGATTTACGGACAGGATGATATCATCAAACAAGTCTTAATTTCTATTTTTAGCAATGGTCATTGCCTTTTGGTTGGCGTACCAGGATTGGCAAAAACATTACTTGTCAATACAATTTCTCAAGCTTTAGACTTAAAATATCAGCGTATACAATTTACGCCTGATCTAATGCCTTCAGATATTATTGGTACAGAAATTCTAAATAACGACAAACAATTCAAGTTTATTCAAGGACCTCTATTTGCCAATATTCTTTTAGCAGATGAGATTAACCGAACACCACCTAAAACGCAATCAGCTCTACTAGAAGCAATGCAAGAAAAAGAAGTTACGGTTAATGGAAAAACCTACACACTAGAGAAACCATTCTTTGTTCTAGCAACTCAGAATCCTATAGAACAAGAAGGTACCTACCCTCTTCCAGAAGCTCAACTAGATCGATTCATGTTTAGCATCTACCTTGACTATCCAAACTTAGAAGATGAAATAAGTATTGTTGAAAACACGACTTCTGGAAAAACCTTTGAGATTGACACAATCATGTCAGCCAATGAAATTAGCTATTTTCAAGCTTTAATTCAGAAGGTGCCTATTAATAAGAATGTGCTAGAATATGCTGTTAAATTAGCTGCAAAAACCCGTCCTAACACAGAACTTGCAAGCCCAATGACAAACAAATACATAAACTGGGGAGCAGGTCCAAGAGCTTCACAATATTTAGTTATTGGAGCCAAAGCTCACGCAATTATATCGGGAAAATATTCTCCTGACATAGAAGATGTCAAAGCTGTAGCTGTACCTATTCTTCGCCATAGAATAATGAAAAATTACAAAGCTGAGGCAGAAGGCATTAGTATCGAAAACATTATTGAAGATCTCCTTAAATAGAGAAGAAACCGTAACTTTATATCTAAATAAAATCACTTCTAAGTTATCATCAATGGCCAACATTGTAAAAAAGTATCTATTACTTATATTACTAGTGGTAATTATATTACCACAAACTTCGATTGCACAAAAAAAATCGAAGATTGATATCAAGAACTCTAATACATTTAGAATTGAACGTGATATACATCCAGATATAACGAAATTTATAGGCGATGTTTTTTTAACTCATGGAAACATTAAGATGTACTGTGATAGTGCTTATAATCACGAGAAAGACAATGAAATAGAAGCTTTCGGCAACGTACATATTATTAATGCTGATACCATTCATATATATGGCGATTATTTAAAATACGAAGGTGATAGCAGACGAGCAGCACTAAAAAATAACATTACATTAAAAAATAAGAATGTAAGCTTAACAACAAATAAGCTTGATTATGATATGGACCTTAATGTGGGCTATTATGATCAAGGAGGAACCATCGTCGATTCAACGAATGTTCTTACAAGCATAATTGGTCGTTATTATACCAAGCAAAATCTTTTCTTCTTTAAGGATAGTGTTGTACTTGAAAATAAAGATTACACCTTATATTCTGACACACTTCAATACCACACGGTAAGCAAAATTATTAACATCCTGGGGCCAACACGAATTGAAAATGAGAAGGAAACTCTATATAGTGAATTAGGCTGGTATAACACGCTAACTGGCATTTCTCATCTACTAAAAAACAACAAAGTAAATAGAGATAACTACCAAATAACAGGCGATAGTATTCATCTTGACAAGCAAAAAGAACTTGCTCTAATCTATAGAAATGTTGAACTACAAGATACGCTTAACAATCTTATAGCAAGAGGACATTACCTTGAAATGCATAAAGATACTGAAAAAGCTTTCCTAACCGATTCGACTCTTTTTATTCAAATAAACGCACAAGACAGTTTATTTCTACATTCCGATACACTTAAGATTGAGAAAGACACAAATAATTTTAATAGAATATCAGCTTACAATAAGGTTAAATTCTTCCGTAAAGATCTTCAAGGGAAATGTGATTCTATAAGCTACTCGCTTCAAGATTCTACGATGAGAATGTTTCACGATCCAATAGTTTGGGCTCAAGGAAATCAGATTACAGCAGATACAATAAGCATTGAAAGTCAAAATAATGCAGTTAAATACCTGCATTTTAGAACCAATGCTTTTCTATGCTCAAGAGAAGATAGTACACTCTACAACCAAATTAAAGGGCGTAACATGCTTGGTCATGTCAATAAAAATCATCTAGACACACTAGACATTATTGGCAATGGAGAAACACTTTATTTCCCAAGAGACGAACATGGTATCATTATTGGAATGAATGTAGCAAAAAGTAGTTCCATAAGCATCTCCATAATAGGACAAAAAATAGATCAAATTCTATTTACTAAAAAACCAGATGGTAATATGTATCCGTTATTCGATATCGTTAATCAAAAGCGATTACTAAAGGATTTTGAATGGAGAGACAATTTACGTCCCAAAACAAAAGATGAAATATTTATCTGGAAAGCTTCAGCTACCAAACCCCAAGAGGGCCTCAAAAAAAGAATAGAAAAAGCTATTACAAAGGAACTAGAAAAATAAGTCTACTTCGAAATAGAAACAAAAAAAAACGTGAGATTTACATCTCACGTTTTTTTTTAATATTCATCTTCGTTGAATAAGAAATCTCCTTTGCTTGGATAATCGGGCCAAATATCTTCAATACTTTCATAAACATCCCCTTCATCCTCAATTTCTTGCAAATTCTCGATAACTTCTAATGGCGCTCCAGAACGAATTGAAAAGTCAATCAATTCATCTTTGGATGCTGGCCATGGCGCATCTTCTAGCTTTGTAGCTAATTCTAGGGTCCAATACATAGTTTTATTTTTGCTTTTTTTACAGTTTGCGAATATAATTTTTTTTTCTGGATCTACAAGTTTGTCTCCCACTTTATTTCTTCTTTCCCCATATCGATCAAAACTTTACGAGAGAGAATAAATAAGTAATCTGACAGTCTATTTATATATTTCAATAATAATATATTAACATTTACTTCGGCAGAAAGCTGATTAACACGACGTTCTGCTCTACGACACACCGTACGAGCAATATGACAATAAGCATTAAGAGGAGATCCTCCTGCCAAAACAAAATTATTCAGCTCTGGCAAACTTTCATCCATTCTATCCATTTCATTTTCTAATAATAGAATATCATCTTCAAGAATCACCAATTTTTCTTTTAAGTCCGATTTTGTATCATCAGTAGCTAAACGAGAACCAATCAAAAATAACTTATTTTGTATCTTAAGTAAGGTCTCACTCGACTTTGTTTCAATTTCGTGAGATCGAATCAATCCAATATAAGAATTCAACTCATCAATCGTTCCATATGCTTCGAGACGTAAATGATGTTTAGGAACTCGAGTTCCACCAATTAATCCTGTGGTCCCAGAATCTCCAGTTTTTGTATATACTTTAAATTTTGTCATAATTGTATTTTTAAATCTCTTCTATAAAACAAAATAAAGCGAAATTAATTTTTCTACTCTTATACAAAGATAAAATTTAGGCTCACATATCATCACAAATTAACAAAGATTTTAAATTAATTATTTTGAGCTAATTATATGAGTTAACCCATTGAATTTCCAAGCCTTTTAAAACAATTAGAAATTCAACATCAAATAAATCTGAACTCACATTAAGTCGATTCTTTCTCATTAGTCAATCATACAGCTCAAATATTTCCCAAAAACGCCAAGACTATTTTCGAACAGAGGCAATATTTTTCATTCAAACCACTTTCATGATTAGCTAAATTCTATCGAAACAAACCTATTAATCGACCTAAAAACGACAAACAGTACAATAATCACCTATCAAAATAAAATTTCACATATAAAACATTATCCCAAAACCGCTATAATAACTGAAAGCTAAACGCATAAGAAAATTTTGTGCTTGGGTCTTAAAATACGGCATTTATCTATTATTAAAGATTATACGGTGAAGATTAAAAAAATATCAAAATCTATAAATAAGCAAACCAATACTATTACAAATTAAATTGTATTTTTGATTCAGTCAATCAATATTAGCATGCCGAAACCAATTACTAAATGTCAGAATTAGCAGGACAAAACATCAAATTTTTACCCGGAGTTGGGCCTAAAAAAGCCATACTCCTAAAGCAAGAACTCTCTGTTGACAGTTACGAGGATTTGCTTTACCATTTTCCCTACAAATACATTGATAAAACTAAATTTTATAAAACAACTGAAATACATTCTAAGCTTCCTTACATTCAGGTAAAGGGTAGAATTACCGATATGCAAACCATTGGAGAGAAAAGACAACAACGCTTAGTTGCAAATTTCACCGATGGTCATGGTATAATTGAGTTGGTTTGGTTTAAGGGAATCAAATATGTTAAATCGAATATTAAAGTAAACACAGAATACATTATTTTTGGAAAACCTGCAGAATTTAACCACCGTATAAATGTGGTACATCCTGAATTGGAAGAATGCAAAACTACCAAGAATAAAATTCAAGCCTCACTACAAGCCTTCTATCCTACTTCTGAAAAAATGAAAGCTGGGTTTGTGAACTCAAAAGCGATTCAGAAGTTTCAAGAAGCCATTTTAAATTCGATAAATGGCAAAATTCCCGAAACGCTTCCAGCCTATTTGGTAAAACATTTGGGTTTAATCAATCTTCACGACGCTCTTTTTCAAATTCATTTTCCCGAAAATGCTGAAATTCTTAAAAAAGCTCAGTACCGTTTAAAATTTGAAGAACTATTCTACATTCAGCTGGCTACTCTGAAAAAGAAGATGAAAAGAAAGATGCTCTTCAAGGGACATCAATTCATTAAAATTGGTGAATATTTCAATTCGTTTTTTCAAAATAACCTCCCATTTGAACTTACCAATGCTCAAAAACGAGTTTTGAAAGAAATTCGCAAGGAAGTTGGTTTGGGAAAACAGATGAATAGACTCTTACAAGGCGATGTGGGAAGTGGAAAAACACTTGTAGGATTGATGAGTATGCTAATGGCTCTCGATAATGGTTGCCAGGCTTGTTTAATGGCACCAACCGAAATTCTAGCAACACAACACCTAGAAACAATTGCCGAATTCCTTGATGGAATAAATGTCAACTATGCTCTTTTAACAGGATCTACAAAGGTAAAGGATAGAAAAATAATACACGAACAGCTTTTAAGTGGAGAACTTCAAATTATCATTGGCACACATGCTCTGCTTGAAGATGTGGTTCAATTCAAAAACCTTGGCTTCGTTATTATAGATGAACAACATCGTTTTGGAGTTGCTCAACGTGCTAAATTATGGGCGAAGAATCCAATTCCTCCTCACATTTTAGTCATGACAGCAACGCCAATTCCAAGAACACTTGCTATGACATTATATGGAGACTTGGAAGTTTCGGTAATAGATGAACTACCTCCTGGTCGTAAACCAATTCAAACGGTTCATTATTTTGAGAACAAAAGACAAGAGGTTTACAAATTCATGAAAAAGCAAATAGATTTAGGTCGTCAAATCTATCTGGTTTATCCAATGATTAAGGAATCGGAAAAAATGGATTACAAAAATCTTGAAGAAGGTTATGAATCTGTTGCTAGTTTTTTCCCTCCAGAAAAGTATGGCATAAGTATGGTTCATGGTAAAATGAAACCTGCCGAAAAAGAAGCCGAGATGCAACGCTTTGCATCAGGAGAGACACAAATAATGGTAGCCACCACAGTAATTGAAGTTGGTGTAAATATACCTAATGCCTCAGTTATGATTATAGAAAGCACCGAAAGGTTTGGACTATCACAACTTCATCAACTTAGAGGACGTGTAGGACGTGGAGGCGATCAATCATACTGTATCCTTATGTCGGGCTACAAACTATCGAATGAATCGAAAAAACGAATTGAAACCATGGTGAGAACCAACGATGGTTTTGAAATAGCCGAAGTAGATTTAAAACTTAGAGGACCTGGAGACATTGAAGGCACACAACAAAGTGGCATTGCTTACGACCTAAAAATAGCCAACTTAGCAAAGGATGGACAAATTTTACAATATGCTCGCGACATTGCTCAAAGCATACTCGATAAGGATCCTTTGTTGGAAAAAGAAATAAACCACACACTAGCTAAACAAGTAAAACGCTTGAGCAAAGCTCAATTCAATTGGAGCATCATAAGTTAAAATCCATTGATATATGGCTTGGAGACAGAGTTCTCAGTAGATAAATACAAAAAAACAGCAAAATTCAAATGGATTTTGCTGTTTCTAATTTTAACTAGAATATCAGTTTAGTCAACTACAAAAAAGTGAGCAGCTCCAACTTCACCCTTATTTATCTCGGTAAAGAAATTCTCAGTCATCGTTTGTTCATGCGTAATTGAATCAACGTAATTAGCTGTAATTTTAACTTTTCCAGTTTCCTTTATTTTTATTTTCACATAATTGTACACATATCCATTTCCTAAAGGATTCGCAATTAATTTAGAAGTTGAACAAACCACAAAGGCTTCTTTGTTTCGAATCGAATTCTTTGCAAAAAACTCCCAAGTTTCGATTTTCATACCACCAATTGCATCAACACTCTCCTCTTCAATCTCATTATCACTAATCATCTGACAATCCTTATAATAAAAAACAGCCTTTACTGTATTGCCTTCTTTCAAAGCATCCATTACTTGATCAAAGGATTCTAATTTGTGACTCTTTGCCATTAACATTATTGGCATTAATAGAAATGCTAGTAATACAATTTTCTTCATAATTATTATTTTTAATAGAACATGCCTTAAAGTTATCATCTTTTATGATTTTTATGCACAAAGAATATAACAATAGATAAAGAAAGAGGAGCAAATTAACTGATCATTTTGTAAATAAAAACACACTCAAAACAAAGAAGTAGGTCATTAACTTCAATCAAACTATTTCACCGCCAACTATTTGTATAGATTATAAATTAACACGTTTGCAAAACGAATAATCTTAAATATTACATTTTTTTAACTAAGCAAACAGACTGTGTTCAATATAGATAGATGAATAATTGCTATCTCTAGTTTGCAAAATAGGATAACTCCCTCTATTTAAAAAAATAATAAATAAACTTACCACATTATACAATCTGATCTAAAGTATTAATTTTGTTGTCGAGTGGTAAAAAAAAGCAAGTGTCTAAACTACTATCATACGTAGTTAATTAGGTGACAATCAAGCAAATAAACACCAGTGAAGAAAAAGTTAATTTCGATTTAAAAACCACGCCATAAAAGCAAGACAAAGATAAATGCAAAACAATAAGCAAATAGATCACGTCGGAACTATTTCAGATATAAAAGGCGAAAAAATAAAAGTCAAAATTTTAAATGTTTCGGCCTGTGCAGCATGTCATGCAAAATCTGCATGTACCATGTCTGACATGCAGGAAAAAGACATCGATATTATTGACTATAGCGGGAATTTTAAACTTGGCGAACAAGTAAATATTACCGGTAAAGAATCCTTAGGCTGGATAGCATTATTGTTAGCCTATGTCATTCCTTTTGTTTTAGTCCTTATAGTTCTATTTATTGCTTCGCTTTTCACCAATGAACTTACAAGTGGGTTATTGTCATTGGCAATATTAATACCCTATTACTACATACTTTATACATTTAAAGAACAACTGAAAAAAACATTTACGTTCACAATACACAAATTGTAAATATTTAAAACAATGGACACTATAGTTATTACTATTATCGCTTTGTGTGCTATTGGAGTTGCTTCGGCAATTATCCTTTATTTTGTAGCACAAAAATTCAAAGTGTATGAAGATCCTCGTATCGACGAGGTAGAAGAAGTATTACCAGCAGCAAACTGCGGTGGTTGTGGTTACCCTGGATGTAGAAGTTTCGCTGAAGCTTTAGTTAAAGCTGATGACATTTCAAGCATGAATTGTCCTGTAGGTGGAGCTCCAGTTATGGCCAAAGTAGGATCTATTTTAGGTCACGAAATAAAAGCTAGCGATCCTACAGTAGCAGTTGTACGTTGTAATGGAACTTGCGACAATCGTCCTAAAACAAACACCTATGATGGAGCAGCATCTTGTACCATTGCAGCGTCCTTATATTCTGGTGATACTGGATGTCAATATGGATGTTTAGGCCTAGGAGAATGCGTAGATGCATGTAAATTCGATGCCATGTATATGGATAAAGAAACAGGTTTACCTGTTGTTATCGAAGATAAATGTGTGTCGTGCGGTGCTTGTGTTGAAGCTTGTCCAAACAATATTTTAGAGCTTAGAAAAAAAGGTCCTAAGAGTCGTCGTATTTTTGTTTCATGTGTAAACAAAGATAAAGGTGGTATCGCTAGAAAGGCTTGTTCTACAGCTTGTATTGGTTGTGGTAAATGTGTAAAAGAATGTCCATTTGGCGCAATTACACTTGAAAACAACTTGGCATATATCGATTATAACAAGTGTAAGTTATGTCGTAAATGTGTTATTGTTTGCCCAACAGGTGCTATTCAGGAATTAAACTTTCCACCTCGTAAAGAGAAACCTGTTGACAAACCTGCTGCCGCAACGGCTAAACCTGTTGCAAAACCAGTAGCTAAAACTGCTGTTAGCAGTGAAAATAAAGAAAACGAAACAACTGATAATAAATAATTTTAAGTCGAAGAACTTAGAGTCCTATAAGTATTTAAAAATACTTATAGATGTAAGCAACTGTAAAACTTACAAATACTCTAGGCACTCAAGACACTTAGAAACTAAACAAAAGGAGGACAATCAGTGTTAAAAACATTTTCAATAGGAGGTATTCATCCAGAAGGAAATAAACTTTCTGCAAAAAGTGCAATCCAAGAATTGCCAATACCTAAAATAGCAACTATTCCAATTGCTCAACATATTGGAGCACCTGCTAAAGCTATCGTTAAAAAAGGTGACGAAGTTAAAGTCGGTCAGCTTATAGCTAAAGCATCTGGATTTGTATCTGCCAACATTCACTCTTCAGTATCGGGAACGGTATTTAAGATAGATGATGTGATGGATGCAACAGGTTTCCGTCGTACAGCTATCATTATTAAAGTTGATGGTGATGAATGGTTAGAGACTATCGATAGAAGTAAAGACCTTGTAACTGAAATTACTCAGACCAAGGAAGAAATAATCAAAAATATTGGAGAAGCTGGTATTGTTGGACTTGGTGGTGCAACTTTCCCTGCTCATGTGAAGCTTTCATTACCTCCCGGAAAAGTTGCTGATGTTCTTATTATCAACGCTGTTGAGTGTGAGCCTTATTTGACTTCTGACCATAGAGTAATGCTTGAAAAAGCTGACGAAATTATGGTGGGAATCCAAATTTTGATGAAAGCTATTGATGTTAAAAGAGCAATAATCGGTATTGAGAGTAACAAGCCTGACGCAATTGCTCACATGACTCAAATTTCATCAAAATATCCAGGAATTGAAATTTGTCCACTAAAGACACAATACCCACAAGGTGGTGAAAAACAATTAATAGCAGCAACTATAAAACGTGAGATTCCTTCTGGAGCTCTTCCAATTGAAGTTGGAGCAGTAGTTCAAAACGTAGGATCAGCATTTGCCGTATACGAAGCTATTCAAAAAAACAAACCTTTATTCGAGCGAGTAGCTACAGTTACTGGTAAATCATTAAAGAATCCTTCGAACTGGAAATTCAGAGTAGGTACACCTGTTAACGATATTATTGAAGCTTCTGGTGGATTACCAGAAGATACAGCTAAAATTATAGCTGGGGGTCCAATGATGGGTAAAGCACTAGTTAGTGTTGATGTGCCTTTAACAAAAGGTAGTTCAGGCTTACTTTTATTAGCTGAAGAAGAAACTGCTCGTAAAGATATTAAAGCATGCATCCGTTGTGGTAAATGTGTTTCAGTTTGTCCTATGGGATTAGAACCATACTTATTAATGGTTTTAGCTGAGAAAAAGAATTACGAAAGACTTGAATCAGATTCTGTAATGGATTGTATTGAGTGTGGTTCTTGTAGTTTCACTTGTCCTGCAAACCGACCTCTTTTGGATTACATCCGATTAGGAAAAGGTAAAGTTGGTCAGATTTTAAGAGCTAGAAAATAAGTACTTAAAGTTTATAAGTTTAAAGTGCCTAAAGTTAGGTTATGGAAAATAAGGAATTTAGTAAACAGCTTGAAAATAGAACAAAGAAATTTGCTCTAAGCATTATTAAATTATCTATTTCTTTACCTAACACTCCTGAAAATAGAGTGATTAAAAATCAAATTACTAAATAAGGAACAAGTATTGGGGCTAACTATAGAGAAGTAAATAGATCTAGAAGTAAAGCTGATTTTAAGAATAAAATCAAAATTTCGGAAAGTGAAGCAAGTGAAACAGTTTATTGGCTAGAAATAATCAATGATCTCAATTGGATTCATGACAATGAAATAAAATCAGTCATAAAAGAAGCATCTGAATTACTTGCAATATTTACTTCAATAAGTAATAAACTGAAATGAAAACTTATAAATACTTTTAACTCTAAGTATTAAAAATATAATTAATTAATATCTAAAAAAATGAACACCAAAGTACTTGTCGCACCATCTCCTCACATACACAGTGGAGATTCCATACAAAAAAATATGTATGGTGTGGTTTTTGCGATGCTTCCGGCTCTTCTATTATCTTTCTATTACTTTGGTTTGGGTTCCATTATTGTTACCCTTACTGCCGTTGCATCATGTTATTTCTTTGAATTTTCAATTCAAAAATATTTACTTAAAGTAGAACCTACCATTAATGATGGTTCAGCTTTAATAACCGGTATTCTTTTGGCATTTAATATGCCAGCTAACCTGCCAATATGGATAATCATAATTGGAGCCTTAGTTGCTATCGGTATTGGTAAAATGACCTATGGAGGATTGGGAAATAATCTTTTTAACCCTGCACTAGTAGGTCGTGTTTTCCTATTAATCTCCTTCCCTGTTCAAATGACTTCTTGGCCTAAGGCTTTAGGATTTAATACATCCTATATAGATGCCGAAACAGCTGCAACACCACTTGCAATAATCAAAGAAGGCTTAAACAAGGGAGATTCTTTAACTGATTTGATGGCTCAACTTCCATCAAAAATGGATATGTTTCTTGGAAGCACAGGTGGTTCATTGGGTGAGGTTGCAGGAGCAGCACTTGTTCTTGGACTAATCTACATGTTAGTTAAAAAAATTATTTCTTGGCACATTCCTGTAGCAATTATTGCAACAGTAGCCATATTCTCGGGTATTCTTAACATGGCTAACCCAGAAGCTTATGCAGGTCCTGCATTTCATATTTTATCAGGAGGTTTATTACTAGGAGCCATATTCATGGCTACCGACTACGTGACTTCACCAATGTCGAATAAGGGTAAATTGATCTACGGTATTGGAATTGGTCTCCTAACTGTTGTGATTCGTGTATTCGGAGCTTATCCAGAAGGGGTATCATTCGCTATTCTAATTATGAATGCATTTGTACCACTTATTAATATATCTAGTAAACCTAAACGTTTCGGAGAAAAAAGGAAATAATCATGGCTGGTAAAAAAGAATCTACATTTATAAATATGGTATTGGTGTTATTTATAATAACACTAATATCAGGAGTTGCTTTGGGAGGGTTCTACGAACTAACCAAAGAACCAATTGCAGCTGCAAAGCTGGCAAAAAAATTGAACGCAATTAAAGAAGTTGTACCTGAGTTCAATAACAACCCTAGTGATGAAGTTTACAAAGTTGGAATAAACGCAACTGATACGCTTGAATTTTATCCTGCAAAAATGGATAACAAATTGGTTGGAACTGCAGTTAAAACCTTTACTAACAAAGGATTTGCAGGCTACATTTGGGTTATGGTGGGTTTCTTACCCGATGGTACGATTAATAACTATTCAATTTTGGACCATAAAGAAACACCAGGTTTGGGGTCGAAAATGGGAGCTTGGTTTAAACAAACTGATCCTGCTAAAGAAAAAAGCAGCGTTATCAATAAAAACCCAGGTAAAACAAAATTTATTGTTAGCAAAGATGGTGGAGATATAGATGCTATAACTGCAGCAACAATTAGCTCTCGTGCATTTATGGATGCCATACAAACAGGCTATAACGAGTATATTAAAAACAAAACGAAGGAGGATATAAGTCATGAATAACTTACAAACTTTCACCAAAGGACTTATCAAAGAAAATCCCATTTTTGTGTTATTGCTTGGAATGTGCCCTACTTTGGGTGTCACTTCATCAGCAATTAACGGTTTAGGTATGGGACTAGCAACATGTTTTGTGCTAATCATGTCTAACATGGTAATTTCAATGGTAAGTAATCAAATTCCAGACAAGGTTAAGATTCCCTCTTTTATTGTAATTATAGCAACATTTGTTACCGTAATTAGTTTCTTAATGGAAGCTTACACACCTGCATTACATGCGCAACTAGGGGTATTTATTCCTCTTATTGTAGTTAACTGTATTGTACTAGGAAGAGCAGAAGCATTTGCATCTAAAAACAAAGTTATTCCATCGATACTTGATGGAGCAGGAATGGGATTAGGTTTCTCAATAGCATTAACACTTTTAGGATCTGTACGTGAATTATTGGGAAGTGGAAAAGTTTTCGGCATCACATTATTCAACGATACTTACGGCATGTTGATATTTGTATTAGCCCCTGGTGCTTTCATCGCATTAGGATACCTTATTGCTATTATTAACCGCATTAAAAAAGCATAAATATCATGG
The DNA here is from genome assembly GCF_009669305.1 of Ancylomarina sp. 16SWW S1-10-2. Classification (GTDB taxonomy): domain Bacteria; phylum Bacteroidota; class Bacteroidia; order Bacteroidales; family Marinifilaceae; genus Ancylomarina. The sequence goes on along the minus strand of NZ_SADB01000009.1, from coordinate 121,682 downwards.
AATATATTTTAATTGTTATATCAGCCATATTCGTTAATAACGTTGTATTGGCACAATTCCTTGGAATTTGTCCTTTCCTTGGTGTATCGAAAAAAATCTCAACAGCAGTTGGTATGTCTGGAGCTGTAACTTTTGTTATGATTCTAGCGACTATTGTAACCTACTTAATCCAAAAATATATTTTGGTTGCTTTTGGTATTGAATTTATGCAAACTATTACCTTTATTTTGGTAATTGCAGCTTTAGTACAATTAGTTGAAATTATCCTTAAGAAAGTTAGTCCAGCCTTATTTCAGGCATTGGGTGTATTCTTACCATTGATTACCACTAACTGTGCTATTCTTGGTGTAGCTATTATGACTATTCAGAAAGATTATACACTACTTAAAGCTGTTGTGTTCTCTGGATCAACTGCAATTGGTTTTGGATTAGCATTAGTGCTATTTGCAGGACTACGCGAACAACTTGATCTTGTTGAACTACCTAAAGGAATTAAAGGTACTCCAGCGGCTCTAATAACAGCAGGTTTACTTGCTATGGCTTTTATGGGATTTTCAGGAATCGTTTAACAAATATTAAGGTTTTTAAAATTAATGTACTATATTCGTACTTCGTTTTTAAATTAACCTAAATCCCCATATAATCGTGCCCCGAGCACACTAAAAAATCAGCTAGTTCGATATCTCGAACTGGCTGATTTTTTTTTATACCCCACCCTCATAACATAAAATAGATTAACTTGATAAACAAAAATTAAACACATATCAATAAAAAACATAATTCTAATGAAAATTAAATATATTTACTTAGAATTATGCTTATTAAGAAATACATATGCTTTTCCTTTATAAAATCATAAGGTCATATACCCTCTTAATATTCAATGGAATATTAAAATAAAACCAAAGAATCATCTTTATGAAATATCTTATACTCATAATAAGTCTTTTATTACTTACTAGTACGTCAAAGGCTGAATATCGATTACAAGAAAATTCAAAAACAAACATAGATAGTTTACAAAAATCTATTAAAAATTTAATAACAACAGATGTTTCGTTAGACTATGATAGTCTAATTGAACTGGTCGTAAAGAATAGAAGAAGGCTTAAAAATGACCTGACACCTTACTACCATATTCTTCGTAAGAGAATTGAACAAAGCAAGGATACAACCAACTTATCTGAAATATATTACCGAATGGGGGTTAATTATAAATACAAATACGTTTATGATTCGGCTCAATATTATTACTTAAAATCCTTACCCTATACTCTACATATAAAAGACTATTACAAACTAGGAAGATTGTATAATGAACTAGGAGTTGTATGTAGAAAAACGGATCGCAATAAAGAGGCTATTGATTATTTTGTTTCTTCAATAAAAACGACAAAATACAGTAAAAATTATTACGGAAAAGCTATTGCCGAAAATGGTATTGGCAATATCTACCTTGTGCAAAAAGAATATCAAAAAGCCCTTTCATATTTCAGAGAATCAGAAAAATACGGCTACAGTAGTGGTAATAAACATCACCTTGAAATTAGTAATGGTAGCATTGGTGAAACATATCTAAATCTGAAACAATATGATTCAGCAGCCTTTTATATTAACAAATCGCTAGAATCAGCAAAAATTAGAAACAATTCAATTGGCGTTGGTATATGCTATCAGTTCCTAGGTGAAATCGAAGTTTCACAAAAACACTATAATAAAGCCTATACTTACTTTGAAAAAGCTCTTAAACTTCAACGTGCCAGAAAAGATAAACGTTATTTGAGTACGATACTTGTGCACCATGGAAGTGTTTGTGCAAAGCTACATCGTTACGATGAAGCTGAAAGAAATTTGATTGAAGGAAGAGCTATATCTCAGAAAATTCATTCAGTGGATAATATGATATCTTCGAACCAATCTCTTTATGAAGTTTATTATAACACGAAACGTTTTAAAGAAGCAAGTGACGCACTATTCCTGAGCAAATCCTATACTGATACATTATACAATATGGAGAAAACCCGTGTATTGAATGATCTTGAATACCAATATCAATCTGACAGAAAATCTCAAGAAATAGAACTCCTAAATACTCAGAACGAACTCGTAGAAAAGTCGAAAAAAATGCAACGTAATCAATTTGGTATTTTACTTTTTTTGATTGCAGGCTTAGCTGTATTCTTTTATTATCGCTATCAAACCAAACAAAAAATAGCTCGTGAATTACAAAGACTCAATGAAATGAAATCTAAATTTTTTAGTAACATTTCACACGAATTTAGAACTCCCCTTACTTTAATAAAAGGTCCTGTAGAAAAACAGCTTGTACTTTCACAATCAGAAGAACAAAGAGCCGATTTACAGCTTATTTTGCGAAATTCAGACAGATTACTTTCTTTGGTTAATCAACTATTAAACCTATCGAAAATTGATGCAGGTTATTTTTCTATATCGGCTCAAAAAGGCGATTTAACGTCATTATTAAAAGGCATATCAAATTCATTTAACTTCCAAGCTTCTCAAAAAGACATTAACTATGAAGTAAAAATTGACGAGATAACTCTAGCCTGGTATGACACAAACATTGTTGAAATAATTATAACAAATTTACTGTCGAATGCTTTTAAATTCGTTCCAAACAAAGGAAGTGTACAAATTAAAGTTACAAATCACACCAATAATCTAAAAATACATATTGCAAATTCAGGCTGTACATTAACAAATAAAGAATTGAATTGCATATTCGAGCGTTTTTACCGTGCTGAAGGAACCGAACAACAAGGTACAGGCATTGGTCTTTCTTTAGTTAAAGAGTTATGTTCGCTATACCGTATTCCAATAAGTGTAAACTGTTCGAGTGATCGAATCATACAGTTTGAGTTAAACTTACCTATTTCTAAAGAACATTTTAATACCACAGAACTTCTATCAATACCACAAAAGAACACTACAATTACAAATTATGATACATCTAACTTATACAAAGATACTAATAGTGTAAATTGCAATGAAGACAAACCCGTTTTGCTAGTTGTTGAAGATAATTTTGATATGCGTAAATATATCAAATCTAACTTTGCAACTAATTTTACAATTCTAGAAGCTGAAGATGGCAAAATCGGTATAAAATTAGCATTAGAACACATTCCTGATTTAATTATATCTGATGTGATGATGCCAAACATTGGAGGCGTTGAACTCTGTAAATTTCTTAAAACTGACATAAAAACCAGTCATATCCCAATAATTCTATTAACCGCTAAAGTTGGTGATGAAAATGTGCTTGGTGGTTTAAAATCTGGTGCAGACGATTATATCACAAAACCTTTCAATGCTCAATCTCTAACGGTAAAAGTCGAGAATTTAATAAAAATAAGAAAAAACCTACAAGATAAATACCAGAAAGAACTTATAATAAACCCCTTAAACCTTGTTTTTAAATCTCAAGACGAAAAATTTGCAAATACCCTACAAGAAGTTCTAAATAAATTTTTACCTGACCCTGAGTTTAGTGTCGACCAGTTTTGCAAGGAAACTTATATGAGTCGAACTCAGCTACACCGAAAATTAAAAGCTTTAACAGGATTATCTGCTACTGCATTTATTCGTTCGCAACGAATTAAACTAGCCGCTAATATGATGCTTAAACCAGATATCTCAGTAAGTGATGTTTGTTTTGCTACAGGCTTTAACGACACCTCTTATTTCTCAAAATGTTTTAAAGAAATTCAAGGACAAACCCCAACCGAATACATTAAAATGAATACAGAGACAAACGACCAACATTCATCATAGTCTTTGAAACATATGTAATAGCAAGAAATGTTTTTTTAGTGGATCTTTGTTTTAAGCAAAGACAAAAAAGATGGCAAAAAAAACATACATGCTACAATTGTGTCTAAACACATCAGAAAAAGGATTCTCCGATAGATTAATTCATATCGTAGAAAAGCACCTTTGTAATTCAAACTTTAATGTTAATAGCTTCTCCAGTTTGATGCAAATGAGCCGCACACAATTACATCGTAAATTAAAAAAAAACACAGGTCTTTCTACAACAGCATTTATACGTCAACATCGCATTGTGTTGGCACAGTTAATTCTTAGTTCCTCCTCTCTACCCATATCAAAAGTAAGTTTAATAGTAGGATTTAAGGATCCCTCCTATTTTAGCCAGTGTTTTAAAAACATTACGGGTATACGACCATCTAAATACAGAGAAGCCTCTAAAAATGGGCAATTGTAACATATAATATAACTTTTGGAACATTTGTTATAGTAGCTTTCATCATCCTATTTTCTTCAAGCTTAAGCACAATTTACTAGATGCTTAATAAAAATACCTCGCTTTTATTGCAATCATTAAATTGGAACATCTATCCTATTATCTGTAACATATATCCTAAAGGTAAATGTCTATTACCTCTAAATTTGTTTTATCGGATTATAATTAAAAAACAGTCTCATGAAAAAATTAATAAGTATAGCATTTCTAATTGCATTCAGTTTTAGTTTGATTCAAGCTCAAATTGTAGATCCTGAAAAAGTAGTAAAGAAACAAGGTACACGTCGTGCTAATAACAAAATAGAAAAAGGTGTTGATAAAGGGTTTGATAAATTAGAACAAGGTATTGGAAGTCTTTTTGGTAAAAAGAAGAAAAAGAAAAATAAACAGTCTCAGCAAAATGAGAATAAGTCTAATAGCCAAAAATCTACAAATTCAACTTCAGGTCAAGGTCAGAATCAGAAGAGTGAGATGACTCAGCAAACTTCAAAAAAACCAAATGTAGTTTGGAATAAATTCGATTTTGTTCCTGGTGATGTTGTCATCTTTGAAGATGGGCCTGCAATTACTGAAGATAATGGAGAGTTTCCAAGCAGATGGGATTTACATCAAGGTGGTGCTGAAATTGCAGAAGTAGATGGAATTCCGGTAATAACATTCATTACTGATATTGGAAATATGCATAATAGAGGCATTGTGCCATATTTAAAAAATGCCAAAGAAGATTATTTACCTGAGATTTTCACCATAGAGCTTGATGCCTATTTTAATCCAAACAAATACAACGAAGTTTGGTATTTAACATTTTATGATAGAAAAAACCAGAATCGATCTAATATATCTCAATTAAATGTACACGTAAATACAATCAAATTTGGAGATAGCGAAGGAGAGTTAAAAGGCAAGCAAAAATCTAATTACGATGAAGTTGCTGGTTGGCGTCATATCTCAATTGCTTATACAAAAGGGAAACTAAAAGCTTATTTAGACGATCAGCGTTTAATAAACATCCCCCATTTAGAAGGTAACCCAACAGGAATTACATTAAGCGCACGTTCTAAAAATATGTACGCAAAAAATATTCGAATAGCAAAAGGTGGTGTTAAGTATTACGATCGTGTATTGCAAGACGGTAAGATTATTTGTAACGGTATTCGATTCGATGTTAACAAGGCAAGTTTAAAGCCTGAGTCAATGGGACCAATTAATAAAATATTTGAATTGTTGCAGAAACAGCCAAACCTAAACTTTAGTGTCGAAGGTCATACCGATAGTGATGGCGACGATTCTTCAAATAAAAGTTTATCAGAAGCAAGAGCTAAAGTTGTTATGGAGAAATTGATTCAAATGGGCATCTCGTCAAACAGATTAAGTTATGCAGGTTATGGTGAAAGCAAGCCAATTGATAACAACAGTACGCCAGAAGGAAAAGCTAACAACCGAAGAGTAGAGTTTGTGAAAACAGATGGAAATACTACATCATCGTCTTTAAATGTTGGTAGTAGCAGTAGCAATTCACTATTTGATGCTTTAGATAGAAGTGCAATTGACACAAAAATGAACAGCTTGCAAAGTGGAAATATTGAAGTTGCCAATCAATCGGGAGTCGTTTTAGAAAATGGGACAACCATTATTTACAGTACGTCTGATGGCTATTTGGGTAAAATGGAAATCCTTAATGTTGATGAACAAGACAACTACAAACTAACAATTCGATTTGTCACCTATAATAATGATGGATCGGTACATAGTGAATCCAATCACCTTGAAATACAAGGAACTTACACTTGCGATTTAGACAAAGGAAAATCAGACGGTTTAATTAGCTCGGAAGAGGATTTTTGGTTGAGTAGACAGGGAGCTAAAGAAGCAACAATTGTACAAAGGGAATATACAGTTTTCTACGTGGTTCCAAATTAATAAAAAAGACAAAACACATTACATCAATAATAATTGAATTATGAAAAAACTGACTTATTTATTACTTATCAGCATTGTAGTAATTGGCCTTACATCTTGTGGCAGTAAAAATAAAGCTGACAACAAATTGGGGAAACTGGAACTTCAAATACCCGCTGAATTAAAAGATAAACCAGAGGCAATTGCCTTTATAAAAGGAATGAACAAAGTGGTTGACGACTATGCCGTAATTATAGACAATGCACTGAGTGATGTAGGTGACCTTGCAGGTAAAGATGAAGAAGATCTAAGCATGTTTGAAAATATAAGACTGTTAAAAGCTACTGGCGAAATTACTGTTGGAGTAGCTCCTCTTATGGTTAAGTGGGTCAATTATATGGATAAACGAGATAGTTTAAATATGCAACTGACTGCAGACGAACTTCTTGCTCTCGAAAGTTCTTGTAATAGATTGGAACAACGCATGGCGCAGATTGAAACTAAATACTCTCACGACTTCAATAAAAATAAGGAACAAGAATAAGCAATATTCAACGACCTGGTTATCAACAAAAAGATAGGATGGTTTCTAAACAAATTAAATAGTAATGAAAAAAATATTTTACATAACAGCCCTACTTCTAAGCGTTATAAGCATTGGGCTAATTTCTTGTGACAAAGATAATTCAGATCCTGATTTGGATCCTGTAAACAAAGAAAGTACAATTAAATTCAGTGAATACGGCATTTTGGAAATGTCTTTTATTAATGCCAATGAGGGTTGGTTATTTGTTTCTGTAAATGGTGGCTATCAAGAGTATAAATTACTCCATTCTACTGATGGTTTTCAAAACTATAGTATTGTAAGTGAAACATGTCCAAGATTTAGGAAAATTAAATTTATAGATAGCAACAATGGAATCGGTATTTCATGGGATGGAGCAGACCGAAATTTTTATACAACTGATGGAGGTGTAACATGGCAAAATTTCATCGGAGATGGAGACGGTGATATTACTTATAACAGTACTTATTTTGTGATGCCTTATACTTATGAAGAAAGTGATTTTTTGATGAGGATTGGTGCTTGTTTTTATAACAAAAGTGATTTTCAGTTCCATCACAAAACTACTTTTAGTACACCAAAGGCTGAATTATTTGGTGGGTCTTCAGGATCAGATCAGCATTATTCCTCTGTTCATCTTTCAGAAAACGGAGCATTAAGTTTTACAGGAGTATATATGCAAGATGATGTAATTTTCGATGTCAATTCCTCATTCACAGCCTATTGTTCAAACGAAACGACTCTCTCTACTTCTTTATTGGCTAATACTAAAAAATCACCCGAAAGAACCGAATTTCCAACCGATGAAGTGGGGTATTTTTCTTTAGCAGATGATTCAAATTTATATAAAACGATTGATAAAGGAGAAACATGGAATGCCGTTTACACTTTTGATGATCCAGGTTCTTATATCAAAATATCATTTGCAGATGAAAATAATGGTGCTGTTTTAAACGGGACCCAGTTGTTTTTAACTAATGATGGAGGACAAACCTTTCATGAATCAGCTGTTATTGACGAAGATTATGATGTCGCAGGCGAAATTGATTATGTAGATAGAAATAATATTTATTTGTCAGTATTGAGTTTAACTGGTGGATCGTATTTTGAGCAGTTATTAATAAAAATAGGAGACTAATTATAACATCATCTCAACAATATAAATTCAAATATTGTAAATTGGGGTATAAGGTGCTCAAAAAGGTCAGAAAAGCTAAAAAATACTAATTCAAATTATTAAAATAAAACTGAAAACAATGAAAAATAGATTTAAGTATTTAACACTTGCAGTTTTGATAAGCGTATTTGCATCATGCGATAAGGATGATAGTCCAGATGATAAAAACATTAAACGTTACAATGTAGAATCTGGTATTATAGAGTTTACAACAACCACATCGGGAACGATTGGTACTGGCACTATAACAGGATCGGGAACAGATCAATTATACTTTGAAAAGTGGGGAGCTCTTGAACTTGCCAATGAAGAAAGTACAACAACAACTGTCGTCGTAAATCCAATTTCAGGAGAAACTATTACTAAAACGGACATTATTCACTCCACAGTGAAAATCGATAATGAAATGATTTACACAGTAGATTATGATAGTCAAAGAATTTACACTCAACAAGATCCTCTAATCGAACTCATGAGATTAAATGATTATGATGCACTTGAAGCTGGTAGAAAAACACTAATTTCAATGGGTGGAGAACAATTGGATAACGAAGAGTTTAAAGGGTACGATTGTGAAGTATGGTTTGTTCTAGGAGCTACACAATGGATGTACAAGGGAATCACTCTTAAAATAATAACAAAACTAGGTGGTATAACAATAACTAAAGAAGCTACAGATATTAAATTTAATGTACCTGTAAACGATAGTTATTTTGAACTACCAGAATACAAAACAACATCTATAAACGGTTAAACAACTAATCAATCATTATTAAACCCAATAACTATGAAAAATTTAACAAAACTATTAGTACTTCTTGTACTAGGATTCAGTTCTTGCGACAAGATAAACGATTTAAACACGAAAGAAATTTCGAATGTGGAAATTTCAGAAACAGTTACAATACAAGCTGACGTTATTAAATCAGGACAGGTCAAAAGTGGTGAGACTGATGTCCCTTTTTCTAAAACAATAACTCTCGACTTAAGCACTATAAGTGAAATACAAAAGTACATGAGTCATTTAGAGGACATGGATATAACATCACTTACATGTAAAATAACCGATTTAGGTGAAGGACTAATCAGTAAGTTACAAGTTACTATTCCTAGTTTAGATTACACCTTTAATATTTCACCTTTATCTATTGACGAAGCTCTAAAAGTAAGTTTTACGAGTGATCAATTAAATGAAATAGCAAATTCCTTATTGGAAGATAAAAGCTTAGTAATTATTCTCTCAGGAACAGTTGAACAAGCAGAAACTTTTAATATAGAAACAACAGCATTAGCTAATATTGAAGTAGAAATCTTATAAGCAAACACTAATAAAATCAACTTTTATTAAAATTAATCACGTATTAAAATTTTAAATCATGAAAAAATTATTTGTTGCATTTATCGCAATTCTATTAGTAGGAACAATTCAAGAAACAAAGGCACAATTTTCAGTCGGTGCAGGATTAGGTTATGCTAGTGACATTAGCACCATAGGCATTAGTGCTAACGTCGGTTACGAAATAGATGAAACATGGCAAGCTACAGGATCTTACACTCACTTTTTGGAGAAAGACGACATTAAATGGTCTGCTATTGATTTTAACGCAAATTATAACTTGAACAAAATCGAGAATTTTGGTGAATTATATGCCATAGGTGGAATTAACATTACAACAATAAAATGGGACTATCCAGAATTTTCTGATTATGGAATTGACATCCCTGGTATGGATTATTCTTCTGACGGTTCTGATTCGGACTCTAATTTTGGTGTAAACATAGGTGCAGGTGTAAAAATAGACCTTTCAGAAAAAATGTTTCTTGCTCCTGAAATGACTTATACTATTAGTGATGGTAGTTACCTAAGAATAGGTGCTAAACTTATGTTTAAAATCTAATTTTAAAACTCATCGGATATCTTTTGAATCACGAGATATTCGATGAGTACTTACTTATAAACAAAAACACAACGCCCCATTTAAAACGAATAATTATGAAACAGATACAAATAATCACTTTGATGTTTTTGATGATCAGTTCGAGCATATTATTCGCACAAGAACAAAAAAAAGTAAATAACAAAACTGATGATGCATCAATACAAGCTGCCTATATGAAGATTAATAAGAAGTCTATAGATAATGCAAAACCTATGATAGAGTTCTTATTAAAATACGATGAAAAGGACAGCACAAAGGCTCCAAAACAAGCCGATTTTGATTTACTGATGAAACAAATGGGATTAAACGAAGAAATTAAGAATGATGGTAGTGGTTTGACAAAAGAAGATGCTTTTCAATTCATTAATGCATATATCAATGCAGAAGATAATATTGGAAAAGAGAAACCTACCCAACCGAATATAAATACAGAAAGTGAACTGCAAAAGGAATTGAAAAAAGCTGAAGAGCTGTTTGAAAATGCTATGCCTGAGATGGAGAAAATGATAAAGGAGGCTCAAAAAGAAGCAGAAAAAATAAAGATAAATCCAGATCTTATTCCTTACAGTGATTTTAAAGAGAAAGCCAAACAAATGAAGCCTGAATTGAGCGAAAGTGAAATTAGAGCTGCATATGATGAATTGATGAAGAATTTAGGTTACACAAACTAAACCTTAAGGAAATGAAAAAGTTAACATTTTTATTAATGTCCATATTAGTATTGGTTGTTACAGCTGGTGCTCAAGGTATTGAAGGAACATGGCTAGTTACAAAAATAGTGGTAGGAGATAAAATACATGAGCCATTATTTGTATTAGAATACAATACAGAAGGCATAATAGCTCAAGGAATAAATATGGGAACATGGTCACATAATCAAAAAGAAGAAAAATTGATTATGAAGTCGAATATGGATAAAGATTTTGTTGGCGATTGTCAAATCACAAAGCTCAATCAGAAGGATTTAAACTTTGAAAAGAATGGTGAAAAATGGTTTTTATCCAGATTAAATATGGATGAAATAGCTAAAAACAATTCACAGTCGGGACTTATTGGATCATGGGAATTTGCCAATGAAGCTAATGATGATGTAACGAGAATTTTGAATTTTGAAACGCCTGATCGTTTTACACTAGTTGAGAAAGAACCAGGAATGCAGTCGAAAAATGGAGGAATGTGGATTTTTAACGCTCAGGAAAAGAGTTTATTAATTCTTGCACGTGGTACAAAGATTAACGGTAAAAACAAAATACTTAAAATCAATAAAAAAGAATTGGTTTTAGAAAACTCAGGAGAGAAAATAGTCATTCGTAAATTGGATGAAAAGCAGAATGAGATCGAGAGATTAACTTTTACGCAAGCTGATTTTTATGATGAAAATGACGACTTTAAATATGACGAAGACGAAAATAAATTGCCTTGGACCGATCCCTTTGAAATGCTAATGACCTTAGTAAATACAAAGCAATTGGAATACAGTTTCTCTTCCCTTATTGAAGGGACCAAAGTATTTGAAACAAAAAAACTCGTTGCAGATGTAAGTACAAATGTAGATGAGCAAATGCTAACTATTGATAATATTTTCGACGGATACGATCGATATAATCTTCCAGAGGATGTTGAATTTCCTTCGAATACGTTCAATTTTAACTACGGAAGTAAATTATATCCATTAGAACAGAATTCCTTTCGAATAATTGGTAGTGAAGAAATTACAACACCTGCAGGAGCTTACGATTGCACTGTTATTGAGGCACTAGGATCGCATGATAAGTGTTATAAGTTGTGGATGATTAATAATAAACCTGGCGTATACGCCAAAATAATTGACGACCAGAGTGGAGATTTTGGTCATTACAATATATATGAACTAACACAACTTATTCAAAAATAAATTTAACCAAAAATACAAATAGCTATGAAAAAACTAATTCTAATTATAGCGGGCTTTCTAATAATACACATAGCAAGCGCCCAACAAAAGACACAACAATATGCCATTAAATCGGGCTATATAGAATACACGCTTAGTGGCAACACGAATGGTACGAAGAAGATATGGTGGGATAATTATGGCGAGAAATCACGTACAGAAACCCAATCGGAAACGACAACTAAGATTTTTGGTATAAAAAACGTTGATAAAACACATACCGTACAGATACTCGTAAAAGACAAATATTGGACTGCCAATCTTGCTGATCAATCGGGTCATAAAGGAACGCTTCCATTTTATCAGGCAAGCCGACAGTTAGTTGACAATATGACTAAGCAAGAACAAGAAGATTTTGCAAATCAAACAATCGCTGCACTGGGTGGTGAAAAATTAGGTACAGAAAATTTTATGGGCAAAACCTGTGAAGTCATAAAGGTTATGGGATCTAAAATTTGGCTGTACAAAGGACTAAGCCTTAAATCTGAAGTCAAAATGATGGGCATAGAAAGCAACGAAACAGCTATTAAACTTCAAGAGAACCAATCTGTACCCTCATCTAAATTTACGCCTCTCTCAAACATTAGTTACGAAAATATCGATGAGCAACAACAGGGCATGTTTGGAGGTATGGACAATATGGATGATAGTGACGATAGTGATGATGATTATCCACCAATGATACCCGTAAAATATCCTTACGCTAAATTTTTAAAAAAAGTTAATGCTTTTTCGTACGAAGGCTATAAGAAAATGATGGCGCAAAGTGCCGATGGCTCATATGGTGCAGCATTTATGCGAGGAGCTGGTGAAATACTTGTCGTTGGAGCTACATCTCGGAAGAATGTACATCCAAATGAAATGGGCAATTTTGAAAACTTTACCCACAACGGAAAAAAATGTATGTATGGCAAGGCTATCGACGAGGAAGAGGAAGACGAAGAGGATCATAACAATATGATGTTAATTGTTGAAATTTCTCAGTACGATACCTATATAACCATTGGCTCTCCTGTACCACAAACAAAACAAGAGTTATTAGAAATTTTCGATCAACTCGAATTTTAAAATATCAAATCATAGATCAGTACTTAAAAAACAGTTTGATTCTAATTTTAAAACTATGAATAATAAACGAAACTCCCCAGTAACAACCTTTATTGTAGGTGTTGTATTTATAATAAGTAGTTGGATGATATATACAAACTTTAGTGTGCCAATGGTAGAAGAAGCAAACGTTTCTGAAACTTGGCCAACGACCACAGGTATAATAACCAACTCCGACATTCGCCAATCAGAGAGTGATGGGACCACAATGTATGCAGCTGTAATTAATTACGATTTCACTGTTGATAATAAATCTTACTCTGGTGATAGAATAACATTAACGAGTGGCAACTCATCAACAAGTAGTATACGTGAAGTAAAAAAAGACTTACAAGCCTACCCTACTGGTGCAAATGTAAAAGTTTACTACGATCCTGAATTACCAAACAATGCCATATTGGAACCAGGTGCCGACTTTTTTACAAAAATCATTAAATATGCACCATTTCTTTTAGGCTTTATAGGTTTATTGATGATATGGCAACTTATCAAAAAAATAGGTTTAGTAATATTAGCTCTATTCATAGGAGCAAGAGGTTAAAACAGATCAAATTAAAGATAAATACATTAAAAAATAGTCATTATGGACTCACACGAAATAGATTATAAGATAAAAGGACACGATATTCAATTCGTAGAAATTGAACTCGATCCCAACGAAACAGTAATAGCCGAAGCTGGTGCCATGTTGTATATGAAAGAAGGCATTGAGTTTAAAGCAAAAATGGGAGACGGTTCGGAGCCTGGGAAAGGCTTGTTCGGAAAGTTACTTTCTGCTGCATCTCGTAAAATTACAGGAGAATCAATATTTATTACCCACTTTACCCATATAGGAACAGGAAAAAGCCACGTCGCTTTTGCTGCACCCTACCCAGGTACAATTATTCCTATTGATTTAAAACAAATAGGCGGTTCTGTCATAGTACAACGCGATGCTTTTTTATGCGCTGCACTGGGAACAAAAATTAGTATGCATCTTAATCGTAAACTGGGTGCGGGCTTTTTTGGTGGAGAAGGTTTTATTCTTCAAAAACTGCAAGGCAATGGTAAAGCCTTTATTCACGCAGGAGGAACTCTTATTGAACACGACTTAAATGGAGAAACATTAAGAGTTGATACGGGTTGTGTCGTTGGTTTTCAGGAAGGCATTGATTTTAGTGTACAACAGGCTGGCAACTTAAAATCGATGGTTTTTGGTGGCGAAGGTTTATTTCTTGCTACCCTTCAGGGAACCGGAAAAGTTTGGTTACAGTCTATGCCAATAAGTAAATTAATTAATCAACTAAGTACAGGTGGATCTAACAGTAAGAAAGAGGATAGCGGTGGCATTTTAAACAGTTTACTTGAATCGTAAATTTATAAAAACACTAAAAAACATGATAAATATAGACCACTTATTAAACCGAATAAAAATCGTCGTTATAAATCCCAAAGAAGCATGGGCTAAAATTAAAGATGAACTCATATCGAGCAAAGAACTCGTTGTAGACTATATGCTTCCTCTTGTTTTAATCCCAACAATAGCCTCATTTATTGGTTATGGACTAATAGGTTCAAACACTTTTTTTAGGGCAACTTCCATCAGTTGGGGACTTAATCAAGCGATTCTTGCTTTTGCAGGTGCTTTCTTAGGTGTATTTATTAGTGCTTGGTGCATTCACAAGCTAGCTCCATCGTTTGGCACACAAACAAGCATGAATAAAACGCTTAAACTAGTTGTATATGCCTATACACCCTCGTGGCTAGCAGGCGTATTCTATTTAGTTCCTACACTAGGCGTACTCGGACTTGTTGCAAGCATATACAGCTTATACATACTCTACACGGGTTTTGGTGTAATGACAGGTGTTTCTGAAGATAAAAAGACCAGTTATTTTGTCGTTAGCCTAATCGTTATTATTGGAGTTAGTCTTATTTTATCCTTGATATTAGGTGCAATCCTAGTCTCTATTGGACTTACATTTTAAAAAAATCCGGAGGGTGCAACCTCCGGAAATAATCAATAGGAATCAAAACATGATTCCATTTTACTAATCAATTTTAAAAATACCCAAAAAAATGAGAACACGTAAAATTTATTACTTATTTGTAGCTTTTTTAGCTCTAAGCATGAGTATCGTAGCATGTAGTGGTGACGATGGTGATAATGGTCTTGATGGACTTAAAGGTGAACAAGGTATGCAAGGTATACAAGGCGCAGTTGGACCTGCCGGAGCAGATGGTTCTATTATTTATAGTGGCGAAGGAGAACCTGCTACTGATACAGGTATCGAAGGTGATTATTATTGCGACATAGCTACTGGTATGCTTTATGGTCCTAAAAAAGAAAATGCTAGCTGGGAAGATAGCGATAGCTTTTCGTTAAAAGGTGAAAATGGAACCAATGGTGTTGACGGTACTAATGGTACTGACGGAACTAATGGTACTGATGGTGTTGACGGTACTAATGGTACTGACGGTACAGATGGCTCTTCATTACTATCGGGTAACGGAGAACCTACCATCGAAGATGGTAACTGGGGAGATTATTACCTTGATAAAGAAACTTATACCCTTTACGGTCCTAAAAGCAACAGAGGTATATCACTATTAGGAGCCACAGGTTGGGGTGCTGGTTTAGAGTTGAAGGGTGCCGATGGAAATGCCAATGTAAAATCTTACTTGTTTAGTGTATATGAGAATTTATGGATTTCAAATTCGGATAAAAATCTACTTTATTTATATGATGAACGTATTTCTTTTACTAGCAAGATTACTGATGACGTAATTGAGAGTGGTGTTGTTTTAGTTTATAGAATAGATTCTAACAATCATGCAATTTTATTGCCAAATTCAAGTAAAACAGCTTCAGGAAATCTTCTAACAGAAACCTTTAGATTTGGTGCGGAAGAAACATTTTATATAGCTCGTGAGTTGTTCACTTATGCAAGCGAAGAAGAATTAGTAAAAGAAACTTTTAATTACAGAGGAGTTATTATTACTGGAGAAACCGCTATACAGTTAAAAGCAAATCAAGACAATCAAATTGAGTTTAATAGGTTAGTAGGCGAATTAGCCGAATAGTGAGTCGTTTTTTAATAGTTGATTCAGCCAGTTCGAACTTTCGAGCTGGCTGTTTTATTTATATCTAACAGCCCTACAAAATATATTGGATAGTTTTAAAAAACCACCCCCTTTTTACTACCACACGATGCTATCCTGTGTTTTTATTTTTAAGCTAAAGGAATGCGATATTACCAAAACAAAATGAAGATCAGAGAAGCTAATCGCGCACCAAGGATGTAAATTATATATTTCAAACACTAACAAACTCTGTCAACTTTTACGTCAACCCACCGTATGTTAGTGATCTTACGCCCTCTGGTCGTGAGCTCACTGTTCTTCGAAACATGTTGGGCAGTTCCTGCCACACGAACGCTTAGTTGTTATGGGCTTTTATTTATTGGAATAGTAGTCAAAATCGAAATAGTGTCGTTTATTCAACTCCCAAGTTTCTCCAATTATTCCATTTTCACATTTATTTACTGGAATTGATTTACTACCATTTAATGAATCTAAAGAACCAAAGTATATAGAAAAGGAAGTCCTGTCAAATTGAACGGCTAACCAATATGCTGTAGCGTCATATTTTTCTTCTGCATACTTCGCATTTTCGTAGGCATTTGAGCCAAGATTATAACGAGTATTCAATTTCCCATTTATTTGATACTTATTCCTTGCTTTAACACTTATCACATATCTCTTACCAGCTTTTTCTGCAACAATATCTGCAAATTTTTCATTCATTTTCTGGTCGTTAAGATTTCTAATAGTGTCAAATTTTTGGTCAACAAGTGATTTCAAAGCAAAAAGTTCTCCTAATTCGCCCAGTGATTTCTTTCGAGCAGCTTCTTTCTTATTGTCTAAATTCATACCCCTTCTATTCTTTAATGGATTCTATAAGATTCTGCCACTTTTCTGAGCCAAATAGAATCCGCCTATTTGTTAATACATTTGAAATTCGTTGAGATAAAAGTCCACCGTAAACCATTCCCCATAAAGTAGAAATTCTGTCATCGGTTACGTCAACCTACCGTTCATGTTGGGCAGTTCCTGCCACACGAACGCTTAGTTGTTGGCTACTGAGCTTTATCTTTTCCATCTGTCAAAAAACTTATTTTTAGCTGATTTATAATCACCCTTACAATACCCAAATCTCAAAACAAATGTAATTACGATTGTTACAATTATTGGTAAAGTAATTTGAAAATCAATCTTGACAATATTCAGGGAATATGTTAATTTGCTTGCATAATTATAAAAAAGTCCACACCAAACAAAAATTATTACTAATGCCAATATTTCGTTTAGTTTTGAAACAGAATAGAATCTATTCCCACGATAATGAATAGTTTTATATAGAGGTCCGGACACCAAATCTTCCAAAAGGTCAATATGTGCTTCCCAATTCTCTTGCCAGCCTTTACTTCCACGAATAACTAAATACCAAGAGAGAGAGAATAAGAATCCTAGCAATAATAGATACAAATCAAGATTCATTTCGTAAGCCTTTGAATTATGCTCACTTGTCAACAGGGTCAAATAGCCTCCAAAAATCAAAACAATGAATCCCCAAAAATAAGCGGCTCGTGTCCAAAATTTATTAATCTCAAAATCTCGGTTTTCCCATGCTTTTGTATATGCCTTTTCAAGCTTATCCTTAAACTCGACTACTCGCTCTCCATTTTCAATTTTAACGCCAAACCGTTGTATGTATTCATCGTCCGAGAGAGGAGTGTAATTGAATCTCTTTTTAATGAAAAGTTCTTTTAAATATATTAAGTATTTCTTTATTTCCATTATCTATTGAATAAGGTTTCCCACAGTTTAATTAACGAAAGTATTATGGCTAGAATGCTTCCTGTTTTAATTACAATGTTCCATATTTTCTTTGCTGTAACTTTTCGACGATAATAATCTTGCCATAATTTTAAATGTGCCAAATCATTACCGACTTCTTTAAATGCAAAAGCAGCTGGCATTCCTTGTTTTATACATCATTTTCTTTATCAAAAAGACTCATTTGTATTATTTCTGCATTTTTCTCTTTTCTATGTTTTCTACCTTGTTCAGTCTCAAATGATGTCGTTTCATCGTGCACTCTTAAAACCTTAGCTACAGAATATCCTTTATTTTTTATTTCTCCGAATTCGTCAACCTTTTGTTTTATTTCAAGAATACAATCCATACATGTTCCACTGATAAATGGAATCTGCCCTTGCTGCACTTCTGTTTTAAACTTATTGTCTTTAATAGAAAAATCTATTATTTTATCAAGTTTAGCATATGTCCCTTTCCATTTATATTTTCCTTTCTTTAAAACAGGAGCCACAATCTCAATAGTTGCATCTTCGTCTATCTTAGTAGGTAAATCATCTGTTTCTAGAATATGATTAGCAAAATCGGACTTTACAACTTCTGTCTTATTTATTTCTATATAATTATCTGTTAAAGCTCTTGCAGTTAAATGTGTTACTTTGGAGGTCTTTGAGATAGAGGTGAAAAAATTTGATTTGTGTTTTTTCACCTTAATTTCCTGACTTAAATGAGATACCGTTGTATCAATCAAATCATTTATCTTATCATAATCAACAGTCTCGGATTGATTTGATTCCTGCTTTAATTTTTTTATTCTAAGTAGACGCTCTATTTTTTCTAATTTAGCATTTTCTATTTGCAAATTACTTAGTTCACTATTATTCAATGGTACACGTGACATTATCAATGTTAGAATTGCAATAACAATTGCTATCTGACCACTATTCTTTCCTAGAAATTTCCATATATCTACTAAACCTCCTTCTTGCAGTGCTTCACTGTCAATTTCGATATCAACTTCTAATATTTTTGCAACTTCCTTTGCAATGCTTAACAACTCAGACTCACATTTATTGCGAACAAATGCATTCAATAAGTGCGATTTATCATTAAAGAAATAATGAAGTTCAAATTTCTGGGCTTGTAGTATTAAGTTGTCATTCATTTGTTATTATATTTTCTTTCGATGTAATGCTCGTTTGCTTGCTGCTAACGTATGGCTAAAGTACTATGTACTTTATATCACTTATCTGTTTGATTTTATAATTCACTGTACCAATAGCTATTACACTATAAAAACCGCAACAAATCGTCTTCCTGTTTTTGCAAAAACGGTAAGGTGAAATTGAGCTTATGCTTCGCATTTTTTCATAAAATTTATATCGAGATAAATAGCCTACCAAATATACCTAAAGATAATTATAAACAAAATAATAAACCAAAGTAAAATACAGACTCTAAGTAAAATAGAAGACTTCTAGTGCTAAGATTCATTCTTATGCTTGCCTTTCAGTTCTTATGTCAACTTTTAGCCTGCCATGTCAATAAAAAAGCGCTCATGTTAGTCTTTTGGTCGCCATGTAAGAAAATAAGCTTCCATGTTATATTTTAGGTCGTCATGTTGAACATGGCTACTAAAAAAGCAACATGAGTACTTGAAAACTAACATGAGAAGAAAATGAGTAACATGAAAGACTAAAAACCAGCATGACACAGAATATAATAACATGAGCTCATAAATTGAGACATAAAAAAACTCTACTTACGCAGAGTTCTTTCTATTTAGCTTTGTATTAATCAGCTACAAAGTCTTCAGTTTCATCTTGTTTTCTTTTGGCATTTTGGTTTTTCCAATGATCACTTTGGTAACCCACAAGGCGTTTTTTGTCTTTCCAAAAAATGTATTTACCACAAGCACGAACCTCATCAACCACTTCTTTTAGGTAGGTGTAAGCTTTATCGCGCAATACCTTATTTTCATTGCCCTTAAGCTTACTGCCATTGGCTTCGGCCAAAAGATTCGCTCCTTCGTCCGACATGCTGCTGGCCGTATCCAATTTGGTCAAATCAAAACCTATAGGTGTTAACAAAGCTTCGTATTTTTGTCCCAATAGCGAATAGGTTTTCAAATCCTGAATCATGTCGGAATCACTTGTCCCCTGTGCAATTTCGTCGACACGCCCCAAAAGCTCAGGCTCATTTCTAAAAGCATATTTAAAGGCATGTTTCATTTCGTT
Source organism: Ancylomarina sp. 16SWW S1-10-2 (assembly GCF_009669305.1). Classification (GTDB taxonomy): domain Bacteria; phylum Bacteroidota; class Bacteroidia; order Bacteroidales; family Marinifilaceae; genus Ancylomarina. The sequence goes on along the minus strand of NZ_SADB01000009.1, from coordinate 101,682 downwards.
GCACAAATCGAAAGCTACCGTAGCAAATGTTTTCCACTCATTCTCGGCATCTTTACCCGTACGGCGAACAATAATCCATGCCGATTGGTATTCGCGAAGCACAAAAGCACGAACACCTATTTGAGCAATACGTTCTACACTCACACCTCCTGTGGCCAGTTTATCACTGTCATAATTGGCCCAGCTTTCAAATCTTTCCGATTCCGATACATAAACATCACATGGCATGTTTAGCTCTTCAGTTTTTTCATCAGGAATAACAGCGACTTCGGCTTTACAAGCCATAATTTGTTCTTCTGTAATCATTTTAAATGAATTTTGATTAATAAATAAATCGAAACCCATTTGAGACAGTTTCGATGCGTGAGACAAATGAATTTCTTATCTTTTTTTTAATAGATTCAAGATTTACAAGCTTACTAAGAACATTGGCAAAACTAAATAGTCAGATTTAAAGCTATTTTGCACAAAGCGCATTATATTATCTTAAACCATACATAAGTTAAACAAAATCAGATCACTAAACAATAAAATATAAGACAGCAAGTTAAATTACAACTTGATATATTCATCAAAACTAAAGAGATAATCAACTGTTCATCAGAATTAGACACTTACAATTTAGATCGTGTAAAAATAGCAGATGATTCAATGAGATATATTGCTTACAAAAGGTAGGAAGAGCACTTGAATTAGGTCAAAATGTGCAAGGATACATCGACAAATACGGCAAGTAAAATGATATTATATAAAAAAAGCTCATCGAACAACGAGTTCAATGAGCTTTTCTTATGTTTTTACTTTTCTACAAAAAGAACAAAAAAGGTAGAATAATACCAATGGCAATTAGCCATTTTCCTCTTCCCTTTATTCCGTTCTTACCAGGCACTATAAACATACCCGATATGGCAAAAACAAGCATGGCAACAGCAAATGCATCAGCCATAAATGTCCATCCTCGTTTACTGTTATAATGAAGTTTATTTATAAAATAAACCCACTGTTTCTTTTTATAAACCTCAAACTTAAGCTCTCCATTTATCGGATTGTAAGTACCTAAACCTCCTTTTAAATAAACATTATAATGATTACCCTCTGGAATAATTCGATTTAAAGAATAATCAGATAAATTCGTTTGACAATAGGCTTTTACTTGTCCTGGTTTAAGATTAGCTTCTAACTTATAATTCACATATTCGGTTTTATAAGCAGGGTCTTCACCATTCTTTTTATGATTCAGAATAATACCTGAAACCCCATAAATGATTGTTATTCCAACAAAGAAATAACCCAAATCGCGATGGATAAAACGAAGCCATTTTCTTAAGTTTGCTTTACTCCACAACTTCATAACTTGTTCCGTCTATATAGTAAATGGCATAGTAGTCTTTATTGTTAGCTTTCATCCAATCGCGCATTTCCTTAATATTCTTCATTTCAGCACTACAATGATCTCCATCTTCTTCGCCCTCATGCTTTTCCTTTACATTTTTTTCCATGGCATCAATCTCACTTGTAGCTAATTTCTTTTCTCTCAATATGCCCGTAACCAATAAATCGTTACCAATAATTTCCTTATTAAAACCTTCTAGCTCACCCGTTGCCTCAACTCTAAGTGATAGGTTACCTTCAGCATTATTCAAGATGCAACGCTTACCGGAATGAGCACATACGTGATTAACGACTCCTTTAAATTTAATCTCTTGTCCTACTTTATCAGCAGCAACTTTCATCACTTGTTCAATGCTTAAAACTTGCGCCTCAGTTTGAACAAATACCGCTTCATCAGTCTTCTTCTTATTTGAATCGGACTTAGTAGAATTACACGACATAAACGCTAGGCAAAGTGCCAACAGACTTAAATATTTCATTTTGTTTGGGATTAATTAGATTGTTAGTTCTCTTATTTTGAATAACAAACCTATCACTTACTAAACATATTTCCAAGAAATATAACAACTCATTAACAACATAGTACAGGACAAAAAGCTCTTTATCTATTTATCATTAAATATGATATAAGGTCTAAAAAACATTTAAAGCCACAAACTGAATACTTCTACTTACCTTTGCGGACAGATACAATCTATTCACCTTATATAAAAGCTAACATGGACCAAGACGACTTCGATAAAATAAAGAAAATAAAAAAAGAGAGTAAAGAAGCCTATAAGCCTTGGAATAGAAAAGATGATGACGAGATGCTTAATCTTTTTTTTGATGGTAAACCTGTTTCTGAAATCGCCACGAGATTAAACAGAACTAAAGGAGCTATACGTGCTAGAATTAGAAAAATGAAGTTGGCTCATATTAAAAAGAAATAATTCTTTTAATGATGAATTATGAGTGATGATTTATAAATTCACAAAATAATAAAATACAACATACAGCTTAGAGGCTGATTAAATATGATTAAAAAAAAGTTATTCCAGTCTTGCACATAGATCATATCTGATCATCTAAATCTGCGTCAAAAAAAATAATTTTAAATGGAGCTTACTGAGTCTTCCCGATTTTAGAATAAACTCACGTCCTATACATAAACAAAATCGCCCTATTCTTAACGAGCAGGGCGATTTTCATTATAGGTTAATTATAAATTAATTCTAAGCTTTAAACCTGGTGTTACATTTTTAAATAAATCGTTAAAATACATTTGAGGAACCAAAGTCACATTATTATGTATTCTATAGCTAACCCCTAAACGAAAAGAATCTTTCTTAAATAAATCACCATTTCCTTTAGCCAAGTAGCCGATATTTAAGCCATACCAATCGGGTTTAGATGGATTCAATGAGAAATTTCGAGAATAGCCCAAGCTCACCCAATGGTTGATATTTTGCTTGCCCGATGAGAAATCATACATCCATTCATAACCTACCTTAAAAGCTTGTTTATAGAGTAACTTGCTTCCCATTTGAAAAATCATATCAGCATAAAAACCACCATTCCACTCTCCTTTTACATTTTCAAGAGTAACGCCTCCATTAATTAGAATCATATCGTTAGGATGAGGTAAAACTCTTCGTGTGTAAATCATATCAACAGAATCATCTTCCTTCACTTTCATCCACGACACCAATGGAACCTTATCAAACACATCCCCTGAATTTTTAGTCATTTGTAAATCTACTCCAGCCAGTATCTTTGAAAAATCATAAGATTCAAGCTCTTTTAACTGCTCAAGACTATCGAAGTAAATTGCCAACTCTGGACTTAAATCGAGCTTATGCTTTCCTTTAATTAGCAAAGCAACCGACTCCTCCGTTGGAAATATAACTTTAGTGGGAATAGGCATTTCCTCAATGCTTATCGTATTTTCAACAACTTCTGCATAAGATTCTGCTAAACCACGAGTTGTGCCACATTTAATATGCATTGCCTTGTTCTGATCTAAATTTTTAATATGCAAAACAGCCCAACGTTTCATAAAACTATCTAAGGCTTTATTGATATTCAAATTATCAACCAAACTTTTATCACCATTGTAATTACATCTATACTCTATAGTTGTTCCATTGTACATTTGCATGCGAAGTGTATCCGGATAAAAGCTGGTTTTTGGGCTAGAGAAGGCCTGAAATGAAAACAAAAGGAGAAGTGTACTGAGTATTCCTATTTTATAATTCATGAGTCTAGTTTTATTGTTTCTTATTACATTTATTTACTGTCCTGAACTCGAAACAATGGCGCCGATGTTTCTGAGTTAGAACTTCTATTACTAAATTTCAAAGTCAACTTTTTAGCCGACTGCTGATTTCTATTTTCTTGTTTAGGCATTTCGGCAGTAAGTGCCAATAAAGCTTCCTCATCAATATCAATTGATAAACCATTGGATTGAGAAGATGCTTTTAACTGTTCCAATTCCATCACATAGCTCTTTTCAATTCTTGCCCAATTTCCTTCAATACTTCTCAAAGAATCACTCAAGGAAGCATACTGCATTTGGAACAGATTAACATTTTGCTTCAATCGAATATTCTCTTTCTGTAAATTATCGTATTGCAACGAAAGATCTGCAAAAGCTTTTCTTGATTCAGAGGATTCAACCTCTTTTATCTGGGTTTGATAAACAATTTTTTCTTCAATTTGTTTCTCTATTATGGGCTTATTAATCTGTTTGGCTTGCTTTAAATCCAAGCTTAATTGTTGATTTTGACAATGTAAATTGCACTGAGCTCGGTAGGAAAATGCTAGAGCTCCCGAAAGCAATAAGATTATAGCAATTGAAGCCACTTTATACCATGAAAAGAAGATGACAGACTTTCCTTTTTTTTCATTCATCGATGCCCAAAGAACAGCTTTATCAAAACCAATCTCAGTCTTCTCCTCATCCCAAGCCTCAAAGGCTTCCTTTATTTGATTTTCAACGGACTGCTTCATAACTCACTTCTGTTTTACAAATCATTTCTTTTAAAATACGACGAGCCTTACTCAATTGCGATTTCGATGTGCCTATTGTAACGCCCAATTTTTCGGCTATTTCCTCATGCTTGTACCCCTCTATAGCATATAAGGAAAATACAGTTCGATAACCTTGCGGAAGAGCAAGAACCATATTCAGCAAATCCTTTTCCAACAAAAGTTCATCGCTGGTAATTTCCGATTCTTCTCTTTCATCTATCAGCTCAAGCGTAGGTGCAAAACGAATATTTTTTCTAATGGTCATTAATGATTGGTTAATCACAATCTTCTTCATCCAAGCTTTAAGTTGAGCTTCTTCGCTAATATCGGTTTTACCAATAGCATTAAAAATATTCAAGAAACTTTGAGAAAGAACGTCCTCACATTCCTCCCTATTTTTTAAATAGCGGAAACTAATTCGAAACAAATAGTCAGCATAAGTACTGAATAGTTGCTCCTGAGCCTTAGGTTTCTTTTTCTTTAATGCTTGAATCAATTTCCTCACTTAACAAGTGTTTTTTTAATTGTCTAATACCCTTATAATGCAGATTACTGGTAAAAGGTTGCCTGGCATTTTAAATATTTATCAAAAAAACAATAAAAAAGCTGTAATCGTATGACTACAGCTCTCCATTATCCTTTATCCTTAGTATCTATTCTTCTATAATACCCTTATTAAATTCTTCGATTAAGGCTAAGGCTTTTTCTTTATCTCTGGCAAAAATTTCAACCCCAACAGGATCGATACCTCCTGCCGAAACATAAAAAGGCGCAATGCTTCCCATCAACTGGTTAGTCATATTAGCAATAATTCCATTATCATTTAGAATATCCTTAATAATTTCTGAATTGATTGGATTCCCTTTATAAATTTCAATTAAATAGGTCTCTTTTTCCATGGTCGAGTTCGTTTTAAATCATTATAATTTGTTTTCCAAATCGTGAATTAATATTCTAGGAATTTACTTTCAAGTCTACTAAATTATCAAACATTTTTGTTCTCGATTTAAATCACAAAAGTATTTGTAATACAATATTATAAAACAAACTAAAAATAGTACAATATATTAGCATAAAAAAAGCTAATCACCTCTTTAAAAAAAATGAACAGAGTAACTTGACAACAAGACTACATAATAATACTCTTTTTAAAAATGGCTATATTATGATGTCTCTTTTTTTTAAAAATAAAGGATGAATCATTATTATTATTAGTATTTTGTAGACCGTTCAAAAAACTACGTACTCTCTATGTCAAAAAGAAAAATTCTATCCATTCCCCAATCATTTCTCTTATATATTGTTGCATTCTTTGCATTATCAGCAATTATAATGAGTAGTCTTTATCTTTTCATCGAATACGTTGACTTTAAAAACGAGAGTGAAATTCAAAAATCATCCTATGTCGAAGTTCAAAAAGAACTCATAAAAAAAGAAGTAGATAAAGTTTTAGAACATATCGCAATTAGTAGAAAAATTCGTATTGATCAAGTTAATGAAATTCTAACTCACCGTGTAGATCAAGCCTATCTTTTAGTAGACAATCTATACAAAACTCAAAAAGGGAAATATAGCAAAAATGAAATTATTCAAATGTGCAAAGAAGCACTACGTCCTCTTAGATCAAAAGAAATACGTGGCGACTACTTTCTTCTTCAAACAAGCGGTTTAGAAATTTTATTTCCCTCATCCCCTGAATCAGAAGGCACGAATTTATTAAACAGACCAAACTCACCAGAAAAAGATATTATTAAAGAAGAAATTCGCATTGCGTTGAAAAATGGGAAAGGATTTGTGGACGGTTATTTCAAATCAATAAACAACGACAATAAATCTTTAAGTGTAGAATCTAAAATATATATTAAGTACTTTAAACCTTTAGATCTTATTATTGGTACGGGAGAATTTTACGATGACATAGAAAATGATATTAAGAAAGAAGCTATTGAGTATATAAAGAATGTAAAATATGGCTATAATCAACAATTGTTTATTAACGATACAGCAGGAAATGTAGTTGTCTCCAACACAACTCAATATGCCCTAGGTGATAATATTCTCAATTTAAAGGATCAAAAAGGACTCGAGCTAATTAGGACCGAAATTGAAAAATCAAAAAAACCTGAAGGTGGTTTTACAACTTTCGATTGGATTAACGATGAAAATGGACAAATAGAAAAAAACATGTCTTTTGTAAAAGCTTATTCTCAATGGAACTGGGTAGTTGGGGCATGGTTTGATCTAACTAGAATAGAAACTCAGATTAATGAGAATATTCAGCAAATGAAAAAAGCTCAAATAAAAGAAGCTGCAGGTATTCTAGCGCTAATTTTTCTTATGCACATTATAATTCTTCTTATTTTCAAACACATAGCTAACAAAACCAAACAAAATACAGCAACCTTTATTCAATTACTAAAAAAAGCAATTCATACTAATACGAATATTGAAAAAGAAGAACTGAACTATTCAGAATTTCATACTATTGCCAATGCTACTAATGAAATAATCGAAAACAAAAAATTAGCTGATGAAGAATTGAGAAAAAGTGAAATGCAATTCAAGTCCCTCTTCGAAATTGCCCCAATTATGATTATTGGATTAGATTCTAATAAAAAAATCTCCCTTTGGAATAATGAATGTAAAAGGGTTTCTGGCTATTCTTTATCTGAGATTCAGAAGATAGATGAGCCAATGAAAGTAATGATGAAGTATGATAAAGAATACGCCAAACTGCTCTCTCATTTATCTAATCCTGATGGACAATTCTTTGAATATACCATTATAGACAGAAACAAAGAAGAACGAAACCAATTTTGGGCAGGATTCAAAAACGCATCTGGTTTATTAATTGGAGTTGGTTATGATACAACTGAGCTTACAAAAACACTCACAGAACTAAATATTACAGCCGATAAATTGCAAGAGGCTAACCAAACTAAAGATAAATTTTTATCCATTTTAGCTCATGATCTAAAAAATCCATTTAATGCGATTGTTGGCTTTTCTGATTTGTTATGTTCTAGCTATACTGAGTTAGATGATGAAACGAAACTAGAGCTCATAAAGGATATTCAACATTCAGCTAAGCTGAACTTCAATTTGCTTGAAAAAATGCTTGAATGGTCTATGAGTCAATCAGACCAAATACCATACAAACCTCAAAACCTTGATTTACACAGCATAATAAACGACTCGAGTTCTTTTGCTTCCTATCAAGCCAACCAAAAAAAGATAAAAATAAAAAATATAAGCAGTGAAAACACCTCCATTTTTGCTGATGAAAACATGCTTACTAGTGTACTCCGTAACTTAATATCCAATGCGATTAAGTTCACGCCAGAAAATGGTGAAATTCAAATCAAAACGGAAGAATTAGAGAAAGAGATTAAAATATCGATTAAGGATACAGGAGTCGGCATGAGTCAAGAGAATATTGAGAAACTATTTAGAACCGATGCTAAAGTTCAAACATCAGGCACTAGCGACGAAAAAGGAACAGGCTTAGGTTTACTAATTTGCAAAGAATTTGTAGATAAGCACAAGGGAAATATATGGGTTGAAAGTGAATTAGGTAATGGTAGTGAATTCATAATGACTTTCCCAAAACAATAACCAGTTTAAATTTTAAAATAAAAAAGCGCAAAGTATAATAAAATACGTTGCGCTCTTTTTTTATTCCATTCTTATACTGATTAAGCTTTCAACATCGCTTCAAAAACCTTCACTAATTCCATCAAATCAGGATAAATTATTTTAGCATTTTCAATAGTTTGATCTTTCAAAAGTGCCTTAATCTTTGCTTTACCTTCTTTGCGAATTAGGAATTCGATAAAAGCAGCACCTATAGGATACGATAAATCTCTATCGTAATGAGTTGGCGATTCCCATAATTCTATCAAGAAAAACTCACCCTTAGGGGTTACTTTTCTAGCTTCATCCATTATATTTTTTGAAAGTTGGTCGAAATAAACGCCAATACCTCCATTTATCAACATCGTTTTCTTTACAGGCTTAATCGCAACATCACAAAGCACATTACAAATTTCATTACCCTTGGCTTGCTTATACCATACGTTTATAATTCTACGTTTAGAATCAACAATATTTAGTGGTCTTTCAAATAAGTCATAGGCTTCATCCCTATCCTTCCAAACAAAATAATCAATTTTCTTAGACAAGTTAGTCTTAAAAAACTTGTTCATATTTTGATAAGCTTCTTCATGCTTATTTATATAAGTCTCAAAATTTTCGATTACAGATTCATCTTGAAAATGAAAACGAATATGCTCAGATTCTTTAATAGTCCATGTTTGAAAAAACTCGTTTTCTTGAAACTTAGACAATTGATTATTAGCAAAATGCCTACAATTTCTATTAGCATCCATTTCAATGACTTTTTGTAGACTCTCTACACCCAATTTTATTTGCCCAATATGATAATAAGCAGTTCCCAACTCTGCTAAACTCCATGATTTAACCGACAAATCAGCACTTTCACTATGATATGCTTTTTTCAAAAAAGGAATAGCTCCATTATAATTCTGTAAAGCAACATTTGCTCTACCAACAAGCAAATTCAATACGGCATCATCAGGCTGCTGCTTAAGTTTAGCTACTCCCTCATCAATAACTCGATCGTATTTTCCCTTTGTGTAAAGTTTATTTAGGTCTTTATGTTGAGCTTGAATATTTAAGCTAAAAAAAAGAATAATTATGATTAAAATAGATTTCATAGTTTCCTTAAATTTGGTTTTAAATCAAAATATAAAGCTAAAGTTTAATACAGTCTTATCAAGCTGTTTGTTATTTAAATATAAAAAAAGTGAAAGTATTCGCTTAATCAATGTCTCCAAGCCATGTATAAAGTTGCTAAGAAAGTTAATATTGTATCTTTACAAAACAGATAAATTAACCATAGTCATATCAAATTTATCTCTACTTTTAAACTTAAAATTTATTCAAAATAGCCCATGCCAATAAACATAGAAATAAAATGTCAATGTCAAGATTTAAATAAGGTACGAGAAATTCTAAAAAAAGAAAATGCTGAATTTAAAGGAACCGATCATCAAATTGACACCTATTTTAATTCCAAAAGAGGACGTTTAAAGTTGCGTGAAGGAGATATGGGTAGCATTCTGATTCATTACGAAAGAGAAAACACAATAGGAAGTAAAGAAAGTAAATTCACCCTTTACAAAACAGAAAAAGATTCTAAGCTAAAAGCAATATTAAAAGCTACATTGGATAACAAGTGTACAATTGAAAAAACACGTGAAATTTATTCTATTGATAATGTAAAATTCCACCTTGACACCGTTAAAGACTTAGGCACATTTGTCGAGATTGAAGCCTCGAACAAGGATAATGAACTAACTAAAGATAAACTTCAGGAGCAATGTAATTTCTATATTAAACGACTTAAAATTAATTCTAAGGATTTGATAGCAGATTCATACTCTGATATGATTCAACGCAACAATTTATTCTCTCAAATACTTATTGACGAAGATTGATTTTAACCAAAGGTTTTATATTGTTCCATTTTTGATTAACTTGAATTAAATCTTAATTCATTAAACCATGCTTCAATTCGAATACGATATCCGAAGTCATAAGGTTAAAGCTCTTAATGGTAAAAGCAAACAGCTAGCTATAGGCCTTGCTTTTATCATCACGGCAGTTGTTATGGTATTTTTTGTCAGATATTTGGAAATCATTTCACTCTGTAAATATTTCACCACATTTGTAATTATCGTCATATTGATTTACATATCTGGAATTCTATTAGGTTGTAAATTTATGTACCCTCGTGAATATTTGAGGATAAACTCAAGAAAAATAGAATATAAAATTGGGTGGTTAAAACGACGAACTAAAATTTACAGAAAAGATGTCAGAGAATTTAAAATCGTCAATCACGAACTTATTGTTATTACAAAAGAGCAAGACGAATATAGACTATCTCTTAAAGATTTCTCGGAAAAAGGCATTTTAGTTTTAAAAGGCTATCTTAATATAACAACAGAATAAAAAAACAGCCTTGAAATACGTTTCAAGGCTGTTCGTTATTTATTTTATTGTCATTCGTGCAAAAGGTGCTGTATCTTGTTCCACAAAGTCTTTTTTCAAATATTTAAAGTAACCTGTTATGGCAACCATAGCAGCGTTATCCATTGAATAACCAAGCTGTGGAATATAAACTTTCCATCCTTGTTTGCTTGCCGTTTCCTTCATCGCATTTTGAAGTCCTGAATTAGCTGAAACACCTCCAGCTATTGCCACTTCCTTAATACCTGTTTCCCTAACTGCACGTTTAACCTTATTCATCAAAACATCAACAATGGTATATTGAATTGATGCACAAATATCATTCATATTTTCCTCAATGAAATTAGGATTTTCTTTCATCCTATCTCGAATAAAATATAAAAAAGATGTTTTAAGACCACTAAAACTATAGTTTAAGCCTTGAATTCTTGGTTTATTAAACTCAAATGCCAAAGGATTACCTTCCTTCGATCTTTTATCAATTATAGGTCCTCCAGGATAAGGAATCCCTATTACCTTTGCACATTTATCAAAAGCTTCTCCCGCAGCATCATCAATAGTTTCACCTATTACTTCCATCTCCATATGATCTTTCACAATAATAATTTGTGAATTACCTCCTGATACGAGAAGTGCTATAAAAGGAAAATTAGGATGATCGTAAGTATTTTTCAAATCATCGATAAAATGAGCAAGAATATGTGCCTTTAGGTGATTTACTTCGATTAAAGGTATGTTTTTGGATAGAGCAAAACCCTTAGCGAAAGAAGTTCCTACCATTAAAGATCCCAATAAACCTGGACCTCTAGTAAAAGCGACAGCATCAATCTCATCGGCAGTCACACCTGCCTCCTTAAGAGCTTGATCTACAACTGGAATAATATTTTGCTGATGGGCACGAGATGCCAATTCAGGCACGACTCCACCATAAGCCATATGCACTGTTTGAGTGGAAATAATGTTAGAATATATAACACCATCACGCAAAACCGAAGCCGATGTATCATCACAAGATGATTCAATTCCTAATATAGTTATACTCATTAAATTTAAAATTAATGTAAAAACATTAAAAAGACTATAAACACAGCTCACACTTGCTGATTTTTATTTCTTTTTATCTAATTTTGAACGATTACACTCAAAAGCACAAAACTATTAAAAAATTCTTCAAAATATCAATTTGGTTCATAGCAAGTATCATTATACTGCTTATATTATCATATCTAATATTTTTAAGCCCTCGAGTACAGACTTATATCAGTCAAAAGATTGCAAAAGCAATTTCTGAACAAACTCATACACCAGTTACTATTCAAGGTGTCGATTTTTCACCATTGAAAAGCATTATACTAAAAAATGTCTATATAGAGGATCATAGACAAGACACCTTAATGTACATAGGAGAGTTAAGTTCAAAATTAGATTCAATAGATTTTAAAACAAAGAAAGCTTATATAGGCAAACTCATTTTAGACAAAACTTATTTTAATTTATACGAAGGAAAAAACCGAGAACAAAATCTACAGGTTTTTATCGATTCTCTATTCAAAAATGAAGAACCTATAAACGAAGAAATACAAGAAAAGTCGTGGAATATAAACATATCCAATCTTGACATAATTAATTCCCATTTTAGTTATGTTACCATAGAGGCTAAAAAACAAGCCTTTGGAATGAATTACGACGACATTGATGTTAAAAATATTAAACTGCAAGCTCGTAACATTAAAATCATTGGCGACTCTGTTGATTTTGATGTAAAACATTTGAGCTGTATTGAAAAATCTGGTTTTATTCTGAAAAATCTGAAGACTCACTGCTGGGTAACACCAACTCAGTGGGGAATGTCAAAAGTAACTATAGTATCACCTAAAAGTCGTGCTTCGGCTGAGCATCTACTTTTCAATTACAAATCAGGACAAGGATATTGGTCTGGATTTACAAAAAAAATGAAGCTTGATTTTCTAATTAAATCATCAAAAATTAGTTTTGAAGATCTTGCCTACTTCAATGATAGATTATTAGGCTTTAAAGAAACCGGATTCTTATCTGGGCGAATATATGGTACCATATATGACTTAAAAGGACAAAATATTAATATTCTATATGGGAATCAAACTAGCTTCAAAGGTCAGTTCTATATGAATGGTCTTCCTAGTATTGAGAATTCCTATCTCGAAGCTGATTTTAAAGAATTAACAACCAGCATCTCTGACATTGAAAATATTTATTTCCCCAATATAAAAGATAATTATATCGAGATTCCTAATCAACTTGATAATTTAGGTTTAATACACTACCAAGGAAATTTCAATGGTTACATTAATGACTTTGTTTTTTATGGCGATTTTCAAACCGATCAAGGAAATATAAGAACTGATATTCTTCTTAAACCGAGTCTTATAGATAATAACCTAAGTTTTACTGGAGATATTACAACTAATGATTTTAATCTAGGCCATTTATTGGGTCAAAAAAAAATTGGGAATGTTTCAATGGATGTCGCTGTAAAGGGATCTACCTCAAAAAATATTACTCAAGGTACAATGAGGGGAAACATCAGAAAATTCAATTTCTATGATTATGAATACGAAAATCTATCTCTAGATGGCTATTTTTCTGATAAATACTTCGATGGTAAAATAGCTCTTCTTGACCCTAATATTGGGCTTGACTTTTCAGGTAAAATAGATTTCTCAAAAGAAACGCCAGAGGTTAACTTTCAATCTCATATTAAAAATGCTAAACTATACCCTCTTAACCTTAACACCGAAGATGAATTATCGGAACTGAACCTAAGCTTGGATGCTAATTTTACGGGTAACAGAATTGATAATGCAAATGGTAATATTCTTATTAATGGTATTGGGTATAAAAATAGTAGAGGTAACTATAATTTAGATAAAATTATAATTGATTCTAAAACGACACCTCAACATAATCAATTAGAGTTAAAGTCTGACTTAGCTGATTTAAATGTGAAGGGTAATTACAGAATTGATGAACTTGTTTCTTCATTATCTAATCTAATTTATCACTACATACCAGCATATGCAACAGATTCTACATATACAAAAATAGATACAATAAATAATTTTGAATTCGACCTTTTAGTAAAAGAGAACTTAGCGCTTACTGAATTAATTTATCCTGAACTGGTTTTAGCTCCGCAAAGTAAACTAAGTGGAAAAGTTAATGCAAAAGAACACTCACTAAACCTTAATTTAGATATTCCTTCTTTAATCTACGATTCAAAATCGATAGATGGCATAAGGGTTCGTTTAAATACAGATAACAAAATGCTTAGTTTAAAAGGACGTAGTGATAAATTAGCATTCACTGATAATTACAATATTTTCAATCTGTCTCACCAAATTGAAGTTCAAAACAACCAAGTTAAGTACGATTTAAATTGGAACAATTGGGGAACCAGCACCTACAGTGGCTCCCTTGCAGTAGTAGGAACGGCTAGTTCTAAAAGCCTAAATTCAGATCCTAAATGGGAAATTGACATTCTACCAAGTACAATTATTTTAGCTGATAGTACTTGGCACATAAGTCCTTCACATATTCAAATAGATAGTACTAGCTATAGTGTCGAAAATTTTAAAATCAGTCAAAATCAGCAATTTTTCTCAATTGAAGGGAAAGTTTCTTCACGAATTGAAGATATGATTAAGTGCCAAATTCAGGACATTAGCTTAAACAATATTAATACAATTTCGGGCAATAAAAGTCTAGGAATTGATGGAAATACTCACGGTTATTTTCAACTTTCTGATTTTTATGGCGATCGTTTAACAAAAGCAGATATCGTACTCGACAATTTAACTTTCAATAATGATACAATTGGCGATTTTTATCTAAAAAGCGATTGGGTTAAAGATGAACAAAAATTAGCCATAGAATCGTATGCAATTCATAACAATAAGCGTAAGATTGATATAAAAGGGGACTATTTTCCTACAACAGATTCGATTAATTTAGATCTCAACTTGGACTCAATGCGAATGAATGTTTTTCGACCATATTTGGAAGGAAAAATATCAGAATTGGATGGTCGAGTTGGTGGATTTATAAAAGTAGAAGGATTAACTAGTTTACCTAAAGTTTACGGCAAACTCAAATTCTTAAATACAAGTTTTAAAGTCGACGAATTACAAACAAAATATACTTGCAACGATAGCATTATTTTAACACCACAAGAGATTCAATTCAATAATTTTAGACTCTATGATTCTGAGAATAATTTAGCTGAAATTTATGGTGCAATCACTCTAAATAACTTCGAAAATATTGATCTAGATATTGCTATAAGCACCTATAACTTCAAACTTCTTAATACAAAAATCACAGATAATGAGCTTTTATATGGTAAAGCTTATATGACAGGAATAACACATTTATCGGGTTCTTCTAATGATCTAGAAGTTGAAATAGACGCAAGAACAGATAAAAACACGCGTATTTACATCCCTCTAAACAAAACAGGTGATATCGAAAAAAGTGATTTCATTACCTTTGTTAACACGTTTGAAACATCTGAAATTGGAAAAGAAAAATACGATATCGATTTAGATGGGATCAAACTGAACTGCAACCTTGAAATTACACCAGAGACAGATATTCAAATCATATTCGATCCAAAAGTTGGAGACATATTGAAAGCAAATGGTAGCGGTAATTTAAAACTTAGTGTTGATACAAAAGGTGATTTTAATATTTATGGGAATTACACGATTAATACGGGTAGTTATTTGTTCACACTCCAGAATGTAATCAATAAAAAATTCGATTTATCAAATGGAGGTACCATAAAATGGAATGGTGATCCATATAGTGCAGTGATTGACATAAACGCTGTATACGGTGTAAAAACAAGTCTGTATGATCTTTTATTAAACACACCTTACGTTGAAAGCAGCAAAAAAATACAAGTTCAATGTAATATGAATTTGAGTCAGCAAATTAGTAATCCAAACATTCGTTTTGATATTGATTTTCCAACACTAGATCAACAAACTCAAAGTATGCTAGACGCTCTTTTCTCTACTGAAGATGAAATGAACAAACAGATACTTTCCCTTTTAGTCTTAAATCGTTTTTACACACCAGAATATATGCGATCTACAGACTCTGATTTTGAAAATAAAAATTCAAGTTATGCTGTAGGTGTAACTACCAGTGAGCTTTTATCCAATCAATTGTCCAACTGGTTAAGTAAAATCAGTAATAAATTTGATGTTGGATTCAGTTATCGTCCAGGTGATAATGTAACTAGTGATGAAATAGAATTTGCTCTTTCAACTCAAATTTTTGATGATAAAGTAACAATCAATGGTAATTTAGGAACCAACTCCAACGAAAATCAAGACAATGATATTGTTGGTGACTTTGATGTAAATATAAAACTTGATAAAAAAGGAAAGCTACAAATGAAAGCTTTCACCCGATCTAATGAATATTTATCTGATTATGCGTCTAGAAACACTCAAGGTGTAGGTGTTTTTTATAAAGAAGAATTCAATACTGTTTCTGAACTATTCAGAAAATACATGAACTTTTTAAGACGCAACAAAAACACTAAAAAATCAGATTAACAACACTTTAACAGCCTCACTTCTTTTATACACTCGTATATTAATCATCTTAGTTCAAGATAGTATATTCATAAATAAACATTTGAAATAACCATTAAAATTCAGACTATTTCATAACATTCTTTAGATAAAGAAATATTATTATATTGGTGCCTGTTAAAAATGACTAAATTAACTAAAAAAAAGATATATGTTTACATTAATGGTAGTGGTGTTTGTTCTGGGGTATGTTGCGATCGCCCTTGAACACACTATAAAAGTTGACAAAGCGGCTTCGGCTCTTCTAATTGGAGCAATTACATGGACAATACTTGCGCTTAATAGCACAGATATTCTATCTATGGGCTTTAATTTTGAATGGAGTAATCTAATCAGTGGATTTGAATTAAATGCACATCAAATTTCTGAACTCAGTCATAATTTTATTAAAAGCGAGCTAGCACATCATCTTTCTGATATTTCAGAAATATTATTCTTCCTTTTAGGTGCTATGACAATCGTAGAAGTTGTTGATCATCACCAAGGTTTTAAGATTATTACTGATAAAATAAAAACACAGAACAAAGTAAAACTTCTGTGGATTTTAGGCCTACTAACATTCTTTATGTCTGCTGCACTAGATAATCTTACGACAACGATTGTAATGGTTACTCTTTTAAGGAAACTTATTGATGATAAAGAAACTAGATGGTTATTTGCAAGTATGGTTATTATCTCTGCAAATGCAGGTGGGGCATGGTCGCCAATTGGTGATGTTACCACTATCATGTTGTGGATTGGTGGACAAGTTACTGCTGCGAATATTATACTAATGGTTTTCATTCCTAGTCTCGTTGCTATGCTTGTTCCTTTAGTAATTATGTCTTTTATTTTAAAAGGTGAAGTTACTAGACCTAACTTACATGGTGGTAAAAAAATAGATTTCACTACTGATAAAGAGAAAAAAATATTCTTAATCGTAGGCGTTTCAGCATTACTATTTGTACCAGTATTTAAAACAATAACTCACCTACCTCCTTATATGGGAATGTTGTTAGGCTTAGGTGTTATTTGGGTACTTTCAGAAATTAATAACAAAGGCAAAGAAGAAGAAGATAAAGCACATCTATCAGTTGTAAACATTTTAAAACGTGTCGATATTCCAACTGTCATGTTTTTCCTTGGAATTTTAACAGCCGTTGCCAGTTTACAAACTGCAGGTCATCTTTCACAAGTATCAGTTTGGTTAGATGAAGTAACAAACAAAAACATCTACATTATTGATTCAACTATTGGTGTTCTATCATCAATTGTAGATAATGTTCCTCTAGTAGCTGGAACCATGGGTATGTATGAAATTGCACATGTTGGAACTTATGCTCAAGATGGTGTATTCTGGGAATTACTTGCTTATTGTGCAGGTACAGGAGGAAGTATCTTAATTATTGGATCTGCTGCTGGTGTTGCTGCAATGGGAATGGAAAAAATTGATTTCGTTTGGTACTTAAAAAGAATTAGTCTTTTAGCATTAATCGGCTATCTTGCTGGTGTAGGTACTTACTTTGTTCAAGAAAAAATTGTAGGAGCTAGTGAAGAAATTGAAGTAATTCATCACCAAGTAGAAACTCCTACATCAATTATAAAAGTAGGTGATCACGATCATATCAAATTAGAAACTGAATTTACACTTGAAATTAGAAAACAAAATGAGGATGGAAGCCTTAGACATGAAGACTAATTTACATGTATTAAATAAATGGAAATAATATTCCATTTATAAATTAAGTTTAAAATTGCTTTTTATAGCAGAAAAGCAATTTCAAATATTTAATTTAGCGAGATATAATATTTTTTATTATATCTCGTTTTTTTATATATCGACTAATCAGAAAATTGAAAATATGAATTACCTTATGATGTTTGCAAGCCTTCAAAACATAGCTCAAAATGAGGAGATTATTAAGGAAGTAGGAACAGAAACTTCTGAAATCACGCTTAATTTTATTGATTTGGCTTTAAAAGGGGGTTGGATAATGATCCCTATATTAGCCTTATCTGTTATTGCAATTTGGATTTTCTTTGAGCGTTTTTATGCCATAAGAAAAGCTGCTAAGAAGGATGATAACTTTATGAATCGTATTAAAGATTACATTCACGAAGGTAAAATCGATTCAGCTTTATCACTTTGTGAATCGAATAACACACCTGTTTCTAGAATGATATCGAAAGGTGTTAAACGAATTGGTCGCCCATTGAACGACGTGAATGCAGCAATCGAAAACATAGGTAATCTTGAGGTTTCTAAACTTGAAAAGAACTTACCTACTCTTGCAACTGTTGCTGGTGCTGCTCCTATGATTGGATTTCTTGGAACGGTTATGGGAATGATTCAAGCCTTTTATGCGATGGCTAACGCAGGAAATAACATTGATGTTTCGCTTTTAGCAAATGGTATTTACACAGCTATGGTTACAACTGTAGCTGGTCTTATCGTTGGTATTATAGCTTATTTTGCTTACAACATTTTAGTTGCCAAGGTTGAAAAAGTTGTTTTCACGATGGAAGCAACAACAACTGAATTTATGGATCTTTTGAATGAACCAATTAAATAATTAATTTTCTAGATGTGAGAGATAAAATTTGATATTATACAACGCAAGTCTTGTAGCTCATTACTAATAATATATTAAAACTATGGCACTAAAATCTAGAAATAAAGTTAACGCCGATTTCAGCATGTCATCCATGACTGATATTGTTTTTTTGTTGTTGATATTTTTCATGGTAACATCGACTTTAATTGCACCCAACGCATTAAAATTATTATTGCCTAAAAGTAGCAGCCAAACAGCTTCAAATCCAATTACGTCTGTATCTATAGACAAGCATTACAACTTTTATATAGAAACAACACCTACTCCATTTTCAAAACTAGAAGGTAAATTACAAGCCTTACTTGCAGAACATGAAGACCCAACGATATCGCTTCATGTCGACAAGTCGGTACCAATGGAACAAGTTGTAAAAGTGATGAATATCGCCAAAAACAATAAATATAAATTGATCTTAGCAACGTCAGCAAAATAATTTATGGAGGACTCTAGAAGTAAACGAATAGGATTTATTGGGACGGTATTGTTTCATGCAGGAATTATTGCACTCCTATTTTATCTAGGTTTTCATACACCTCTGCCTTTACCCGAAGAAGAAGGTATTGTTATTAACTTTGGGAATACTGATCAAGGTGCAGGAAATAAAAGACCAGCTCCTTCACAATCTAAACCTGCTCGAAAATCGAAACCGAGTCCTAAAAAGAAAGAAACTGTAAAACCAATAAAGGAAACAGCAAGCTCTCCTAAAGAAAAAATATTAACTCAGAATACTGAAGATGCTCCAGCTTTACCTTCTGCTGAAGAAATTGCAATAAAAAAAGCAAGAGAAGAAAAAGCAAAACAGATAAAAAAACAAAAAGATTTAGCTAAGAAAATTGAGCTTGAAAAGAAACGTTTAGCTGAACAAACAAGACTTGAAGAAGAAAAGGCTGAACAAGAAAGATTAGCTGAATTAGAACGTGAAAGATTAGCAGAAGAAGCCCGTCAGCAAAAAATAGCAAGCATTAATAATAAAACTAAAAATGCTTTTGGTAGTGGTACTTCAAATGCCAATTCACAAGGAAAAACTTTCCCTTCAGGCAATCAGGGACAAGAAAATGGATCTCCAGACTCTGACAATTATACAAGTAGCGGATTAGGTAATAAAGGCTATTCCTTCGACTTAAAAGGCCGAAACTCTATATCTATTCCTAAACCAAATTACAACCTTCAGGAAAGCGGAAAAGTTGTAGTAGAAGTAACAGTAGATCGTAATGGTAAAGTCACCAATGCTCGTTCTGGCGTTTCTGGATCAACGACCACAAACATCACTTTACTCGAAGCTGCAAAAAGAGCTGCACTAAAAGCAAAATTCAATTCTGATAGCAAAGCTCCAGCCTATCAGCGAGGAACAATCACCTACCATTTTCAATTAGATTAAAAAGGAAATGCCTCTTATTTTGAGAGTACAAAAAAATACCTATTCTAAAAACAAACTCAAAACACGGATTCAATAATAGTTTTTAATCAATAGCAATAGGCTAACGAACCGAATCAAATACTTCTATAATAACTCAGTAATAAGCCTATAAAAAAAACCGTTAAAAGGTAATTCGAATTCCTTTTAACGGTTTTTCTTCTTCTATTTTTTTGCTGTGTACTGCTTAGTTCAACATCGTCATAACTAAATCGAATATACCTAAAAATTTAATTGAAGCTAGAATAATAACTCCCATAAGGATATAACGTACATATTTAGCACCCCAACTAACAGCAAATTTAGTCCCAAGCCAAGCGCCTAACATATTACCAAAACCTATAATAAATCCGATTTTATAATCGACCTGATCGTTATAAATAAAAACTGCTAATGCAAAAACAGTATATAAAAGGATAATAAATATTTTAATAGCGTTAGCCTTAACAAGATTAAATCCTGAACCAAGTACTAAACCCGCCAATAAGAAAAAGCCTACCCCTGCTTGAATAAATCCACCATAGAAACCTATGAAAAAGAAAATAATATATTGACTCAAACTAGGACGCTTACCTATCTTCCCCACTTGACCTTTCACCCAAGCATCTGGCTTATAAAGTACAATAAAAAATAAAACTATAAGGATTCCACCTATAGTCTTCTCCATAATTTCTTTATCGATATTAACGGCAAACATTGCCCCAAATATAGAACCAACAATGGCAGGTAATGCCAAAGACATCCCCTCTTTATAGTTAAAAACTTTCTGCTTTTTAAAACTTGCAACGCCAACAATATTCTGCATTAGAATAGCTATTCTTAAAGTTCCATTTGCCATAGGAGCAGGCATACCTAGAAACATCAAAAGCGCAAGAATTAGGATAGATCCACTACCAGCTAACATATTAATAAAACCAGCAAATAAACCGGCTAACACATATAAAATATACGAGTACCATTCCATAATTTATCCTAAAAAAATCAAAAAATATTAACAAAGTCTAAAAATAAAGGCCACCCTTTAGGCAGCCTTTAAAGTATATTAGTAATAAAAAATTACCAAGCGAACATTGGACGCTCAGTCATCAATTTATTTACACGAGTTTTAACTGACGCAATTACTTCTTCACTGTCGATATTAGATATAACCTCATCAATCATAGCAACGATAAGTGGCATTTCAGTTTCCTTAAGACCACGAGTTGTAATAGCAGGAGTTCCAACACGAATACCTGAAGTAGAGAAAGGAGAACGTGTATCAAAAGGAACCATGTTCTTGTTGATAGTGATATCAGCTTTCACCAAAGTATTCTCAACTTTTTTACCTGTAATTTCAGGGAATTTAGAACGTAGATCAACCAACATAGAGTGGTTATCAGTTCCACCAGAAACAACTTTATAACCAAGTTTAATGAACTCTTCAGCCATTACCTTAGCATTTTTCTGCATTTGTACAGCATAGTCTTTGTAGCTATCAGTTAAAGCTTCGCCAAAAGCAACAGCTTTAGCAGCAATAATGTGCTCCAAAGGACCACCTTGTTGTCCTGGAAATACAGCAAAATTCAATACTTGAGACATCATTTTGATAACACCTTTTGGCGTTTTTTGTCCCCAAGGGTTTTCAAAATCTTTACCCATCAAAATCAAACCACCACGTGGTCCACGAAGTGTTTTATGAGTTGTAGTTGTAACAATGTGAGCATAAGGAAGTGGATCACTCAAAAGACCTTTAGCAATAAGACCAGCTGGATGAGCAATATCAACCATTAATAAACAACCAACTTTATCAGCAATTTCACGCAATCTAACGAAATCCCAATCACGAGAGTAAGCAGAAGCACCTGCAACAATCATTTTAGGTTTGTGCTCTAAAGCTAAAGCTTCAACTTCATCGTAATCAACTAAACCAGTTTCCTCGTTTACATGATAAGGAATTGGATTGTAAAAATTACCAGAAAGATTTACAGGAGAACCATGAGAAAGGTGACCACCATGAGCCAAATCTAATCCCAAGAAAGTATCACCTGGTTTCAAACAAGCATAGAATACAGCTGCATTCGCTTGAGCACCTGAGTGAGGCTGAACGTTAGCATACTCTGCACCAAATAATTCACAAGCTCTATCAATTGCCAACTGTTCTGTTTTATCAACAATCTGACATCCACCATAGTAACGCTTACCAGGATATCCTTCAGCATACTTGTTTGTTAAACATGACCCCATAGCTTGCATTACCTGCTCACTTACGAAGTTCTCTGAAGCGATCAATTCGATTCCTTCTTTTTGACGATTGTATTCTTGTCCAATCAGGTCGAAAATAAGAGTATCTCTTTCCATTGTTGTTGTTTTATTTTGTTTATGTTATAATATATGTTTGTGCTATTTTATAATTCAAGCCCTAAAATCACAACTTAAATCAATTAGAATAAGGATAATTAAATTGAATACAACCTACTGAATTACAAGATATAATTGCCTATTAAAAAGATAGTCTATTTTCCCCATTCGATTTTCAAAAATAGACAATTAGACCTATTAAAAAAATAATTATGACCTTTTTTACAATACCTTTTAAATAATAGATTAAACTACTCAAAAGCTAAATTATTTACAGACTCAACAATGAAAAATATAATATTGTTATAAAAAATCAAAAAGGTGCATTTGTAACTTGAATTCAGAAATTCAAAAACTATCAAATTCGAGTAAATCAAGATACTCATCTATTTTATGTAATTAATTGTTCGCTTTTTTGTACTTTTAATATCAGTAAAAAATCAGATCATATTTTAATAAAGAATAAGACTAATAATAGCTTCAAATGGAAACTTTATCTGTACGTCCACAAGATCGGCCAACATTACTTACGGTATTATGTATTTTAACATTTATTGGAAGTGGCTTTAGTGTTTTGGCTAATCTTACGGCTCTAATCGCGGTCCCATTCCTCGATCTATTTCAACCATCAATGTTTAATGCGACTTTTAGTCAATTAGGGAATAATGCTGGTGATGAATTTATAAAACAAGCTTTAGACATGGTCCTATTGGTTATAGATAACTTTTTTGCCATAGTTTTCTCTAAATTTATTTTATATGCCTTAAGCCTAGCTGGTGCAATCATGATGTTTCAGATGAAGAAAATTGGGTTTTATCTTTACATAGTAGCTCAAGTTGGTTTTCTATTTATAGGACCAGTTTTTTTAGGTTGGAATATGTTTGTAGGCTCTGCGATATTTTTCTCAGCTTTTTTCTCCGTATTATTCATTGCATTATATGGCATCAACCTCAAAAACATGTCTTAATAACTAATAATCAAATATTAATCTATACTAACTCATTAATTTTAAACCTATGGAAGACATTACACAAGTTGTAACACCTAAAAAAAGGCCAACTTTTATTACAGTTCTATGTATTTTATCACTCATCGGTAGTGGTGGTTTTGGTCTACTGCAAACCCTTTACCAATATGCAACATTTGATGATACTTATCCTCAACAAGTTGAGCAAATTGAAATGGGCATAGAACAGATGGAGGATGCAGGAATGGACTCAGGCATCTTTTATGACATGGCTGTGAATGGTTTGATTACTCTCGAAAAAACGAAAGAGAATTTAACTCCTATGACAGCAACTAATGTTCTGTTTGCCTTATTTAGCTTGTTAGGTGTCTTTTTAATGTTCAAACTTAAAAAGAATGGCTTTTATTTATATACTGTAGCGAATCTATTCTGGATGCTTGTACCGCTATATTTCATAGGACCAGAAATTGGCATGATAATGCTTGGATTTATAGCTTTCACAACAATTCTCTTCATTATTCTCTATGCTGTCAACTTAAAGCATATGGAATAGTTTAGGTTACAAATAAAATAAAGAAAGAGACTGTCCATTGGGACAGTCTCTTTCTTTATGGTCTAAATTGCTTTTGTATCAACAAAACACATCCATATGAGTACATATATCAACAAGTATTCTTTACTTTTGTTCCAATTTTAAATTTATTATACCCTATTACCACAATCAATATGCAATATCTATCACAGAATCTAAAATATCTCCGTATTCGAAAACGCTTATCTCAAACAAAACTATCTTTCAAAACAGGAATTGGAGCCTCATCGATATCGGCTTACGAAAGAAAAAAATCAACACCAAAACTCGATACGATTTTAAAGTTAGCTGGTTTTTATAATAGAAATTTAGATGAATTAGTCTCAAATGATATTAGTGCACAGGATAGAGCAAAATTGCAAGATACTAAAGGCGATAAACTAAGAATTTTGCCTATTGTTGTAGATAACAAGAATGAAGAAATGATAACTCTAGTTCCTGTAAAAGCAGCAGCTGGCTATTTAAATGGTTATTCTGACACAGAATTCATAAGCGAATTACCAAACTTCAGAATGCCTTTCGCTGAATTAGCCGAGAATAAAAGTTATCGTGCTTTTCAAATTGAAGGGGAAAGTATGTTACCTATTCCTTCTAGTGCATACATTATTTGTGAATATGTGCAAGATTGGGAACTCATTCGCAATGGTTCATGCAATGTGCTTGTGAGCTCTGACGAAGGTATCGTATATAAAAGAATTCAGAAGGATATTGAGAATAACCAATTCGTCCTTCACTCAGATAATATAGAATATTCTAGTTTCGAAATTAGCTTAAATCAAGTGCTAGAGGTTTGGAAAGCTTTAGGCTATGTCTGTTTTGAATTACCTAACGCTCAAAACCAAGACTAAAATTATATTTTAAGCGTCTTAGTATTCTAAAATATAGATTACTTTCGCTCCGATTAAATTCGTTCAAAATAAAACAATCCAATCAAAATGGGGAATTCAGGCATATCAACAAATTTAAAGGGCGTTTTATTTGCCTGCCTAACGGCTTTTCTTTGGGGATTTTTGCCCATTTTTTTAAAAGTTGCTCTTAAATATATTGATCCCAATTCAATTGTTTGGTTTCGATTTACTTTTGCAGGAGGTATTCTCCTTATTTATTATTTATTTACGGATAGAAAACAACTTCAAATATTTAGACGACCTCCTGTCCTTCTGATAATTGCAGCATTAGCTTTGGGATTAAACTATATTGGATTCTTGCAAGGACTAAACTATACAAGTCCTAGTAATGCTCAAATTATCATTCAAACAGGTCCTATTTTACTAGCCTTAGTCGGATTTATCGTTTATAAAGAGAGTCTGAACTTAAAGCAAATAGGCGGTTTTATTATCGCTGCAATTGGACTAATGCTTTTCTATCAGAATCAATTAAAAGGTTTTATCGATGATCCTGAAGCTTTTAATACAGGTTTTATTTGGATTGAAATTGGAGCTGTAGCGTGGGTTCTTTATGCTGCTTTACAAAAAAAGCTAGTACAAAAACACCCAGCTCAAACACTTAATATGTTTCTATATTGTCTACCCGCTTTACTTTATACCCCAAGTGCTGATTTTACAGCCTTCACCAACTTGAGCTTTCCTGTATGGTTAATTGTTATATTCCTGGGCTTAAATACACTTATTGCATACGGATCTTTAGCCTTTGCCTTTAAATACACCGAAGCCTACAAAGTGAGTATCATAGTAACTTTAAATCCAATTATTACGCTTATAACTATGGCAATACTTTCGGGTTTTCAGGTAGATTGGATTAAAACTGAAACCTTAGACCCTATTTCAATGGTTGGAGCTGCTTGTGTAATTGGAGGTGCTATAATTGCTGTTTTCTTTGCTAAAAAAAACAAACTTACAAAAGCATAAATCCTTAAGAATCTATACTTGTATACTTTTCATCATTCGGATCGATGTGTAAAGTTGCCGAATAAGAATGTTCCTCTGCAATTTGATTTTCAATATAATCAACGATTTCATGAGCTTCTCGAATAGTCATTTCTGGAGGCAAACAAATATGAAAGGTGATTTCATTATGATCGCCATAGGAATGAACATGAAAGTGATGTGGGTATAAATCTTCAGGATAGCAACGTTTACAAGTTAGCTTCAATTTATCAACTATTTCTTCTGAAGGGCTTTCTCCAAGTAAAGTGTAAATTGAATCTTTAATAATATTATAAGCAGCTTGTCCAATTAAGAGAGCGACTATGAGTCCTAAAGCGCCATCGAGCCACCAGAAATACTTACCTAAAAAGATACCTACAAGAATAATTAAAGATGAAATAGCATCGCTCCTATGATGCCAAGCATCAGCTTTTAAAACTTTAGAATCGGACCTTTTAGCAGCCCAAAAAGCAAATTGAGCTAAGAGCTCTTTCAGAACCACAGAAGTAATCATGACATAAATCGCCAAGCTTCCAAACATAGAGCTTTCTCTATTTTTAAGCGCATCATACGATTTCAACATAAAATCGAAGGAAACTAAAAGAAGCATTATTCCTATGATAAAAGCAGCAATTAAATCGGCTCGCCCATGACCAAAAGGGTGATCTTTATCAGCAGGTTTCTTTGAAAATTTGGTTCCTAGCAATACAATAACCGAACTCAAACTATCCGACAGAGTATGCCAAGCATCGGCCATAATAGCAATAGAGCCACTAACAATACCTGCCCAATATTTAAGGCCAAACAATAGGATATTGGCTATGATTGAAAGAATACCTTCAACATAGGGTAAATTATTCTTATCCAGTTTTTTTGACAACTTATTCATATCCTACAAAATCTGATGTTGGTTTAGAAACAGGGTTCTTATTATGCTTCCAATCTCTTATCTATCGAATGTAAAGTAGAACTCGCAAGCTTTGTTCCTTCTTCTTTATCTATATAAAAATCAATTCGACCTAGAGCTATTCCTGCCCAGCCAACTTGATTGATAACAACTTCCTTTCCATCTAAATTACGAACACGAGTTGCAGTTTCCAAAAGTGTATGCGAATGTCCTCCTAAAATAACATCGATACCACTCGTTTCTTTAGCCAACTTGATATCACACATTCCTTCTGTTCGGCTTGAATAACCAATATGTGACAGACAAATTACAAGATCGCACTGCTCTTTTTCTTTAAGGATAGCAACCATTTTTTCTGCCATATAAATCGGGTCAATGTAGTCAACCCCTTCATAATTTTTACTTGAAACGAGGCCTTCCAACTCAACGCCTAAACCAAAAATACCAATCTTTATACCACCTTTATCAAAAGTTTTATAAGGCAAAATTTTTCCATCAAGCACAGTACCCGTAAAATCATAATTCGAATTGATGAATGGAAAATTCATATGTCCCATTTGAGAAGAGATACCAACTAGTCCATTATCGAATTCATGATTACCAATCGTTCCGGCATCATAGCCCATTTGCGACATTAATTTTAATTCGGCTTCTCCTTTAAAGAAATTAAAATAAGGTGTGCCTTGATAAATATCACCACAGTCGAGCAATAAAAGATTCTCCTCCTCACCTCTAATTTTTTTAACCAGTGCATTTATTCGAGCAAAACCACCCAAACCAGGATATTTAGGATCTGATTTTGGGAACGGATCTATATGTGAATGTATATCATTCGTATGTAATAAGGTAATCTTAGTTAGCTTATTTTTAGCAGCTTTCGATGGCAAAGCGTATCCGCCCAATCCAAGAAATAAGCCACCCATTCCTAGTTTCTTAAAAAAATCTCTTCTACTTTTCATAGTAAATCCTCCCATCTAATTCGGCCTTAATACCTACTCCTGATTTATATAGAAATTTGGCATGATTAATTATAGCTTCACGAAGTTTCATGTGCATATGACGAAAATTCTCTCTCTTATCAAAAGAACTCATCCCGTCGCCGCCATTTACAAGGTAATCAATGCTAATAATATGGTACACCTTATTTAAATCTAGTTTTTTGCCACCAATTTTCACATCAACAGCTTCGTCTCCTTTAATTCCTATCTTAATTCCACCAACTCCTTCACCATGTCTGGCTACAAGATATTTCAAAACATTTTTAAGATCGGAACCTTTCATTCCTACAATCACAAGTTTATTTTCAAATGGTAAAAGTTCAAATAGTTTTCCAGTAGTAATGTTCCCTTTGGGAAGACTAGTTCTTAAGCCACCATTATTAATAATAGATATATCAACACCGTGATCAAGTTTATTATCTAAACAATATTTATTACCAATAGATAACATCGCATCAGCTACATAGTTACTTAATAATGATTCAGGTTTCCCACTCATCATCGCTTCATCTGTCACAGAAACAAGTTCATTCATTTGAGTATCAAGACCTACTTTATACTTATTAATAATATTAGTAAAAGCCGTATCCTTAAGAGCTTGTTGATCTAGACTTGAATCGACACTAAAAATTGAATCATTGACTCCAGTTTGCTGATTAGGTTGAGTGCTACAGGCAATTACTAATAAGAAGTAAGTTGCCAATAATAACCTATTTAGGTGTTTTTGCATCCTTTTTTAAAATAAAATACTTAAATATCTTTATATGGAGAACAAAAGTAGAAAAATCATTCTGAATGAAAGCATAAACAATATAATTCCTTTGCTAGAAATCAAAAGTTAGCTGAATAATTTCGTTAGGTTTTATTTGATTAGATATGCCTATTCCTAACAAACGAACACTGTCAACCAATTCGAGCTGAGAAAGTAAACTGCTTGATAATTCTAATATCTCATCATAGTCAACAATCTCATGAAAAACCGTTTTCGAGCGAGTAATTTGCTCAAAATTACTATACTTAATTTTCAAACTTATGGTACGACCTTTGAATTTAGCCTTTTGTAAACGTCTATGTAAATCTAAAGTCAATTCTTCGAGTCGTTTTTTTAACGCTTCCTTAGTTCTTATATCGTCTAAAAAAGTATTTTCTGTACTCACCGATTTTCTTATCCTGTTTGGATTGACCTCTCTCTGATCAATACCTCGAGCAATGTTATAATAGTAAACTCCATTTTTTCCAAATAATCGCGTTAATTCCAATAAAGATCGTTTCTTCAAATCTTTCCCATGGAAAATCCCGATTTTATGCATTTTGTCAGCTGTTACTTTCCCAACGCCAAAAAATTTCTCGATACTCAACTTTTCAATAAAGGATTCAACCATTTTTGGTTTTACAACAAACAAACCATCAGGCTTTTGATAATCAGATGCAATTTTTGCCAAAAATTTATTTACCGAAATGCCTGCAGAGGCAGTCAAGCCCGTTTCTTCTTTTATTTGCTTCCTTATTTCCTCAGCAATTGCTGTGGCCGATGATAAGCCTTTCTTATTGTGGGTCACATCTAAAAAAGCTTCATCAATTGATAAGGGTTCTACCAAATCGGTATATTCATGAAAGATTGCCATTATTTGATTCGAAATCTCCTTGTATCTAGCATGACGAGGCGTTACAAAAATAAGATGTGGGCAACGCTTTATAGCAGACTTGGATGGCATAGCAGATCGCACACCAAATTTGCGTGCCTCGTAGCTAGCAGCTGCAACAACACCTCTATCTCCTCCACCACCAACAGCTATTGCTTTTCCTTTCAACTCTGGTTGATCTTTTTGTTCAACCGAAGCAAAAAAAGCATCCATGTCAATATGAATTATCTTTCTGATTACCTCTTCACTCATAATGGCTACAAGATCTGAATTAATCGTACTAATTTCAATATTATTGCTTCAATTTCTTAATTTTGCAGCACTATAAAAAAAAAGACTTATTTCATTCAATTTTAATAAGTTTACTTACATTCTCCATTTCAATCAATTAAAGTCAATTTAGTGTCGCAGATAAAAGATTTTACTACCGGAAATATATTTTCACAAATACTCAAGCTTGCTATTCCTATTATAGCTACTTCATTTGTGCAAATGGCGTATAATATGACTGATATGGCTTGGCTTGGTCGTGTGGGTAGCGAAACTGTTAGTGCTGTAGGTATAGCACTTTACATCGTTTGGTTAGGTTCATCTCTCATGTTTATTCCAAAAATTGGTGCTGAGGTTTTTATCTCACAATCTATTGGACGAAAAAACATGGATGACGCCAAAGCGTATACTCGTAATGCTTTCAGTTTATCATTTCTTATTGCCATTGGTTTTGGGTTCCTAGTTTGGTTATTAACTGGACCAATTGTAGATCTTTTTCAGATTGAAAGTGACTTTGTAAACGAAACAGCCTTTGTTTATCTAAGAATCGTAGCCATAGGAATGCCGTTTACCTATTCCAACATTACATTATCGGGAATTTATAACGGAACGGGGAATTCAAAAGTTCCTTTCTATGTTAACGCTGTAGGTTTAATCTTAAATATGATTCTAGATCCAATTCTAATTTTTGGATGGGGAAGCATTCCTGCAATGGGTGCTGAAGGTGCAGGAATAGCAACCGTCGCATCGCAAATTTTAGTTTTCGGACTATTTATGTTGCTCCTAAAGGGTAAAAATAATCCTCTCAACACAAAAAAGTATTTAGGCAAATTTCAAAAGCAATTTTTAAAACCAATCATTAAAATTGGCGGTCCCGTTGCTCTTCAATCGGCTGGTTTTGCAGCACTCGCAATGATACTTGCACGAGTTATGAATAATATTGCCCACGGAAATAACATTCCTTTTTCAGTACAATCAATAGGTGCGCAAGTTGAAGCACTTTCGTGGATGACAGCCTTAGGCTTTTCATCTGCACTTGGCACATTTACGGGTCAAAATTATGGTGCCAAACGCTGGGATCGAATTCAAAAAGGATTCTTTATCACACTGGGTATTGCATCTACTTTAGGCCTATTAAGTACAGCCTTATTTTACTTTTTTGGTGCTGAAGTTTTTAGTTTATTCATAAAACAAAGTGAGCCTGAGGTTCTAAAAATGGGCGTTGTTTATCTAATGATTTTAAGCTTTTCGCAGGTTTTTATGAGTATTGAGATTACAGCAACAGGAGCATTTAACGGCGTTGGTAAAGCTATGCCTCCTACAATAATTGGAATCATTGGAAACGTACTTCGAATACCATTTGCTTTTATTTTAGCCTTTAATTTTGTTGACATACTACCCCTTTTCTCAAAATACATCAGTCAAGATTTAGTACCAGTTACGGGCGTTTGGTGGGGAATGACCATCACAAGTATTCTAAAAGGTATTTTTCTTTTCTTTGGATTCATAATTCTATTGGTTCGTCATCCAGAAAACGATCAAGAACTACCTTTTCAAAAGAAATGGATCAAACTCTTGCCAAGTAGAATAAGACAACAAACTGTTATTGCACCGCTAGATCAAGAGACGAATAAAGACTTTTAAAGTAAATTTAAAAATAAGAAACAATACCATCAATAAATTTTATCATGCTGAAAAGAGAGATTAAATTAACTGAAGATGGTTCTCATACCATATTTATTCCCGAGTTAAACGAACATTATCATTCAACTCATGGAGCCATACAAGAAGCTATTCATATCTATATAAATGCTGGTTTAAAATTTGTGGATAAGAACCCTATTCACATTCTCGAAATTGGTTTTGGAACAGGTCTTAACACCTACTTAAGTCTTGTGGAAGCTGAAAATACGAATAGATCTATTGTATATCACAGTTTAGAGCGTTATCCTGTAGAAGAAGAAGAATTAAAAGTTCTCAATTATCCTGACTTAATCGAATTTGAGAAACGCGATTTATTTAAGAAACTACACAAAATAGAATGGAATAAAACGTGTGAAATCTCTAATAATTTTAGCCTAAAAAAAATAAGTGGCGACCTAAAAGAGATAGAATTTGAAGATAAATACGATCTAATATTTTTCGATGCCTTTGCTCCTGACATTCAACCTGAATTGTGGACAAAAACAATTTTTAAAAAGTTATATAACTGCGCAGATACCAATGCCATATTAATGACTTATTGCTCTAAAGGAATTGTAAAACGAGCATTACGAGCATCAGGCTTCGATGTTAAAAGACTAGCAGGTCCTCCTGGTAAACATCATATTTTAAGAGCGACCAAAATTGATGATTTTGATTTTAGTTATCAAAATTAAAAAAGCTTAAAAAACAAGTTCATTTCTCTCATTCTTGGAGAAAACTATTAACTTAGGCCTTTGTTTTTTTGAGTTGACATAATTCATTGAGAAACAACAAAGTAAGTAAATATTGATATTTTTAAAAATCTACAATAAACATTTTAACTGCAAGTGATTTATTATCTGCAATTTGCAATGCGTATTGTTATTTTTAAGAAAAATAATTTTGAATAGATGAAATATACAGAAGAACAAGATAAGGTAAGCTACTGCCTTGGTTTAAGCATTGCAAGTAATTTAATTACTTCAGGTGTAAAGACATTAAGCACTGAACCATTTGTTGAAGCTCTTGAGGCTGCATTTAATGGCAAAATGCCTGAGTTATCACCAGAAGAAGCTAATGCTATTTTGCAGGAGTTTTTTGGTAAATTGCAAGAAGAGCAAGCTGGACAAGCTATAGGTGAAGGAAAAACTTTCCTAGAAGAGAATAAAAAAGCAGAAGGCGTTATTGAACTAGAAAGTGGTCTTCAGTACCAAGTTATTACTGAAGGAAAAGGCGACAAACCAAAGGCTACCGATAATGTTAAATGTCATTACCACGGAACTTTGATTAACGGAACTGTTTTTGATAGTTCAATAGATCGTGGCGAACCAACTACATTCCCTGTAAATGGTGTAATTCCAGGATGGGTTGAAGCTCTTCAATTGATGCCTCTTGGTTCTAAATGGAAATTATTTGTTCCTTCGAACCTTGCCTATGGTGCTCAAGGTGCTGGTAACCTAATTGGACCACACACAACTCTTATTTTTGAAGTAGAGTTATTAGAAATCGTATAATTTTTTTTCACAGATAAACTAAACATTAAAAACATGAAATTAAAAGCATTAACACTAGTTTTAGGACTAGGTGTATTCGCATTTAGCTCTTGCGACAAGAAAGTAGACACAAACATGGCTTTAAACACAACTGTTGACTCTATTAGCTATAGTATAGGTACTAGTTTTGGTGGTAACTTGTTACAAAATAACCTAGACAACATTAATCAAGATGCCCTTTTAGCTGGTTTAAACGCTGCTTTAGCTAAGGAAGATTTAAGAATCGAGCCTCGTGCTGGTTCTGAAATAATTAACAAATACATTAAAGCGGCTAAAGAAAAAGCAGCTGAAGCTAATATCGCTGCTGGAAAGAAATTTCTTGAAGACAACAAAGGAAAAGAAGGTGTTGTAACAACAGAAAGTGGACTTCAATACAAAGTTCTAACTGCAGGAACAGGTGAAATTCCAACAAAAGATCAAAAAGTTAAAGTTAATTACCGCGGAACAACTATCGATGGTGTAGAGTTTGATTCTTCATACAAACGTAACGAGCCTGCTACATTCCTAGCTTCTCGTGTAATTAAAGGATGGACTGAAGCTTTACAATTAATGCCTGTAGGTTCTAAGTGGGAGCTTTATATTCCTTCTGAATTAGCTTATGGACCTCGTGGAGCAGGTGCTAACATTGGACCAAATTCAACTTTGATTTTCGAAGTAGAACTTCTTGAAATTGTTAAAGAAGAAGCTACTGCTAAAAAATAATTTTGAAAATCTGACAAATAAATTCAAGACCTTTTATTTACAGATTTCTATAATACATTCCCTTTCCGATATATATTGGAAAGGGATTTTTTGTTTTTGCGAGTACAATTCTTTTCTTAGCTTTGTATACTGATTGAAATTAATGAGTTTAATTTAAAACTGAGATTTACCAAGATGGTAATTATCTACAAATAAGACATTTACTGATTAAGCTAAATCGAAGTCAGAAACTAGATATAATCTACAATTTCGATTCTTTTTCGTGAAGGAAAGGCATTTAGAAAGAAAATGAGTACTTTCAATCTCCGATTTAATAAATAGAAATAAATAAAAATTAAAGATATGTTACAAGCAGAAATTCACACAGCCAAAGGTCTAATGAAAGTTGAATTCTTTCAAGAAGACGCACCGACCACCGTTCAAAACTTTGTTGATCTTTCAGAAAAAGGATTTTACGATGGATTAACTTTTCACCGTGTTATTCCTAACTTTGTTATTCAAGGAGGATGTCCTGATGGTACTGGAGCAGGTGGACCTGGTTATACTATAAAATGTGAACTAACAGGAGGAAACCAATTTCACGATAGAGGTGTTCTTTCTATGGCTCACGCTGGAAGAAATACTGGAGGATCTCAATTTTTCATCTGCCATAGTCGCGAAAACACAGCTCACTTAGATCGTCAACACACTTGTTTCGGTAAAGTATTCGAAGGTCTTGAAGTCATCGATCAAATTAAAGCTGGTGATGTTATTGAGAAAATCGTAATCATCAGAGACTAATTCTCAACAAGAATTTTACAATAACCAAACAATAGTAAGTCCTAATAAACAAAAGATATTATTATGAATTTTGAAATTAACGGTAAGGTTATCCTTAAAGATGACACTCAACAAATAAGCGATCGTTTTAAGAAAAGAGAATTTGTTATTGAAGTTGAAAATGAAAGAAATTCTGATTGGAATGACTTCATTAAATTTCAATTGACTCAAGATCGTTGCGATTTATTAGAGACTGTTTCTGTTAACGAAGAAATTAAAGTTTCTTTCAATATTAAAGGTAGAAAATGGGAAAAAGATGGGAAAGTAAATTACTTCTCAAATCTTGAAGCTTGGAGAATTGAAAAAATGCAAGCTGCCAAAGCTGCTGAAATGCCAGAATTCAATGCTAATGAAATGCCTCCAGCTCCAGAAGAAGACGATCTTCCTTTCTAGAACTGAAAAACACATAAGAAAATGCTGTCGAATTATCGACAGCATTTTTTTTGGCTTTAAAAACAAGCTTTTATGACTGATGCAACATCTTTTTAGCAAAACCATCAAATACAACTAAAGAGATTCCTGCTACTATAATTATATATACAATTCGAGGTAAACTGAACATGCGATCAACCACGCTTAGTAATACATCATGGATAGGTTGAATTAGAATAGAATTTAACTGCTTGACAAAAGGATTTTCCCAAGACGCAACAAGACTGTGAACATCGGTTCCCAAAAGGATAAGAACAGCTAAAAAAACAATTCCAATTATAATAAGTAAATTTTTAATTGGCATTTTCTTTTTTACGCTCACCGAATTAGTCAACCAATCTTGCATCACATCATCCATCACATTTTTTGTGAAATCGTTCGATGGCTGCTCAAGTTCAACGTCGCTCAATAGCTGTTTAATAAATTTGTCTTTATATATATCATCTTTTTGCATGAGTTCTAAATTTAATCAATTAGAAAAAGCAATTATATTATGGTTATCTACTAATATCACTACTAAAGAATCGTTTTTAACTCCTTTTGTAAAAACTGCTCTAAAATACCGTATAACTTTTTACGTGACCGATGTAATTTAACCTTAACATTGGCAACACTTAAACCTGTAATATCACTCAGCTCACTAACAGAATTCTCTTCCAAATAAAAAAGATTAATTATCGTCTTTTCATCAGCATTCATTTTATTAAGCGCTCTATTTATATAGAGTTTCTGCTCCTTATTCGTTAGAGATTGAAGTGCCGATTGTGTCGATTTAATACTCACCGATGCATTATAATTATCATCAATTGAAACCTGATCTAATTTTTTTTTACGCATCTTAGAAATAGATGCATTGTATATAATTCGATAGAGCCAAGTTGAAAATTTCGATTCTCCCTTATAACTATCCAATGCTTGATATGCCTTTAAGAATGCGTCTTGTGTAATTTCTTCGGCATCCTCTCTATTGCCAATTATCTGCATAGCGATATTAAAAGCCATTTTTTTATGACGATCAACCAAGTAGACATATGCACCAACATCGCCATTCTTAATTTTTTGTATATAATAGCTATCCTTGTTCGATTTCATGTTCTAACGTTTAGAAACTAGACTTACAAACCTATAGAGCGAGATTTAAATTACTTCAATTCTCCCCACAATATAATAAACGACATAAAGTCATTGAATGTTGCATCTGTTTCGAACTACTAATAATTAGACGCATCAAACTAGCATTGGTTACAGATTAATAGATAAAACATTCAACTAAAACACAAGATAATGATTTACAGACAAATAAATACTTAACACAAAAAACTTGGTTTTATCTGTAACCCAATCTTAATTCATGGCGTCATAAAGTTGAAAGCAAAAAACATGAAAGGTTTAGTACAGGAAAAGTGCTTTAAAAATTTAAATTAAAACTTAACATTATGAATATGGATATCACAGCAATCGTAGCAATCATCTGTTCAATTGGATTTATTCCTTTAATCATTTTTCTTGTTCACCGTCATCGTGAGAGAAAAGCACTTATTGAAAAAGGTCTAAGTGCCGGATTATTAAATAGCGCTAAAATAGGCCGAACTCAAGAAAGTTTAAAATATGGAATTCTATTAGTTGGCTTAGCCGTTGGAATTCTAATTGGGAATATTCTAACAGAATATACTCGTATGGGAGAAGAAGTGTCGTACTTTTCTATGATATTCTTATTTGGAGGATTAGGCTTACTAGCCTTTTATAGTCTTGCCAAAAAGGATAAGGAATAAAGCTTCAAAATAGTTAGTTTGGTTTAAAACTATAAAAAATGCATTCATCTTGATGAATGCATTTTTTTTATATGGTTTGTCTCGTCCTGATATAGTGTTACACAAAACGTATTGCTATGACAGATATATTTAAGAGCAAGTATGTTAAACGAACGCAAAAGGACTATTCTATGTCTTTTAAGCTTCGTGTAGTTGAAGAAGTTGAGCGTGGAGATTTAGGAATAAAAGCCGCCGCACGTAAATATGGGATTCAATCCCATAGCACTGTAAGTAATTGGTTACGAAAATATGGTAACTTTGATTGGTATAATCAAAAACCTCATTCTATGTCGAAATCCGCAGAACAGAAGATTCTCGAATTGGAGCAAAAAGTAATTCTTTTAGAAAAACAAAAGAATTACTGGGAGTTCCAGGCTGAGAGATCTAATAAGAAGGTCA
This sequence comes from Ancylomarina sp. 16SWW S1-10-2, assembly GCF_009669305.1. Classification (GTDB taxonomy): domain Bacteria; phylum Bacteroidota; class Bacteroidia; order Bacteroidales; family Marinifilaceae; genus Ancylomarina. Next base: position 64,575 of record NZ_SADB01000009.1, on the reverse strand, counting down.
TATTATTCGATATGATGATTGATGTGGCAGAAAAAGAGCTCAATATTCCAATCAGAAAAAAATCATTACCCGAGTAATCAATCAATTTAAAGCAGAACAAAATGAAACGATAGTTTCTACCTGTAGATTACTCGGGGTTGATAGACAGGTTTATTATAGAGCCAATCGATCTAAATTAAAGAGTCAAACTCAAGCCCAAAAGGTTCTCGATTTGGTAGTTCCTCTCCGTGAACTGATGCCACGCATTGGAACCAAGAAACTATATCATATATTGAACGAACCATTAAAGGAACTCAAACTTGGACGTGACAAGCTACATATGATCCTTAAAGCTAACAATTTACTGATTAAACCGAAGAAGAGTTATCATGTAACAACTAACTCTCATCATAGATTTAAGAAACATAAAAATCTGATTGAAAATCTTGTTCCAACAAGGCCAGAGCAAGTATGGGTTACAGATATAACATATATTGGGAATAGACCTAATCATAGTTATTTAGCTTTGGTTACAGATGCCTATTCGAAGAAAATAGTTGGTTATGATCTTTCTGATAGCTTACATGCATCTGGTGCTATAGGAGCTTTAAAGATGGCAGTTAAGCAACGAATGTATCAAACAGAGCCATTGATACATCACTCTGATAGAGGTGTTCAGTATTGTTGTACTGACTACCAAAAACTTTTAAAGAGGAAGAATTTAAATTGCAGTATGACAGAATCATATGATCCATATGCTAATGCAGTAGCAGAGAGAGTAAATGGGATATTAAAAAGTGAGTTTGAATTGGAGCGATTTACTGTTAATATAGACGTGATGAAGAAGATTATTAAACAAAGTATCGATATATATAATACTTTTAGACCTCATTATTCTTGCTATATGAATACTCCAGAATATATGCATAAACAAAGAAAAGTGAAAATTCGAACTTATAAAAACAACCAATATCATCAAGACTAGTCTTGATGATATTGGTTGAGAAAATTAAATTTTACTAAATAAATCTGTGACACTTATTTAGGACGAGACAGTTTAATTAAAACTATTCTCCAATAGTAAACTTGATCATTCTTTCGCAAGCTCTTTGGCAAACAGGACAAAACTCATCTGTATTATTGCTTTTCATCTTACAATCTTGAACAGGCGAATAAATCCCCTTACTCATATATCCACCACCTTCAAAAAGGCCAACTTTCCCTTCATATTTCTTGGTTCTAGGAGTGGGTGTTACGACTCCATCTTCAATCATCGATTTCCACTTGCTATCAAAATCAACAAGTGTAGTAATGTTGGGCTCCCAAGGTTCTACTTTCAAGTTGTAAAAATCTTCAACCGATACATCTGAGGTGTAATATTCATCAGCCAAGCCAGCAAATCCATGACCAAACTCATGACTTGCAACTTCCTTAGATAGCTTATGATCTGATGCACAAGAAGTATAATAATTATAAATACCTGCCCCACCATACTTATCAGTATTTATCAAAACATAAATTTGATCGTAAGGCACATTCGCAGCAATATCATACATACTTTTTAAATCAGAAGTCGTTAAGTATCGCTCCGAATCAAATGTATAAAAGTTCGAATTTAAAACAGTATTCTTATAAATATGCTTTCCAGGAATATCAGGTCCCGATTCTTCAGATACCGACTCCAATGCATAAATATTAAAACGATCAGCATAGGTTTTAAAGGGTTCAACATTCAATATATAGCCAGCAATTCGTTTAACATCTGCTCTAAATTTACCCATTTCTTCTTGAGTATATCCTTCGGCCACAAAGGCAATATCAACACTTTTATTTACATCTCCAGTTCCCAATAGCTTAGAATGCTTTACTTTCATCACAGTTTCTTCTTGTATGAAATAATTTGTAGGATCTATTTCATATTCGAAAAGCTTCACAAACTCACCATCTCTATTTCTATACTCAACAAAAAATTGTGCCGTATTTTTAGGAAACGGCATCACGTTTACCTGATAATATGATCTATTCAGAGTCTTAGCTTCTGGAGTTGCCTGCCATTCTTGAAACAATGAGCTAAATCCTCGAGAATAAATCAAAGTACCCGATGCTTTATCAATTAACTTAAATCGGAAATTACCATAATTAAAGGTATCAACCATATTCACAGTTGTTCCTCCCCAATAAGGTTCTTTCTTTATATTCTGAAAAAATACACTTTGACTTTTTGCATTTCCTCCAAGCAAATAATCAACCCGCAAGGTCTTGTGCTCAAAATAAGTATCAAAATCTACTGAGGCAAAACTCAGTTTGGTCGCTAGCAATAACAATATTAAAATTGATGTAATAGATTTCATGTTCATTATTTATTTAAGGTTAACACAAAGATATAAGAATCATTAAACCAAATAAATAATCTTTCCCATCTCATCAAATAAATTTCAAAAGAACTTACATTTTGGAAGTATTTATAAACATGTTTCGTTTTGATAAGCCGATTCAATACATTTGTCATTACTTTAAATAAAAGTCGTCAAATTATTACCAAAGACAAACAGATTATAATTATTAAGCATGAAAGAACTATTTGGAGCTCATTTAAAAGATTGGTTAATCAATCAAGGTCTTGCTGAAAATTTTGCAATCATTCTACAATCAGCCATCGCTGTTGTGGTCGTATTACTCCTAGCTTGGATTTCCGATATTATTTCTAAAAAAGTTTTAATTACAATTATCACAAAACTCGTAAGAAAAACCAAGACACATTGGGATGATATCCTTTTAGAGAGAAAAGTTTTTAATAAAATATCGCATTTTGCTCCTGCAATTATTATAAATATTAGTGCCGGAATGATTTCTCATGAACCAACTGGAGATTTCATACAGAATATCACTCATATCTACATGATTATTCTGGTCGTGATGCTCATTGACTCTTTTTTTAGTGCAGCAAATGATATTTACAACACACTTCCTGTAAGTAAAACACGTCCCATAAAAGGCTATATCCAAATTGTAAAGATCTTCTTCTATGCAATGGGGGGCATCTCCATCATTGCAATCTTCATAAGTGAATCTCCATTAAAAATATTAACTACAATGGGGGCTTTTGCTGCCGTCCTCCTCTTGATATTTAAGGATACCATTTTAGGATTCGTAGCATCTATCCAGCTCTCTGCAAACAAAATGGTTAACATTGGAGATTGGATTAGTATGCCTTCGAAGAATGCAGATGGAACCGTTATCGACATCAGTCTAAACACGGTAAAGGTTCAAAATTGGGATAAAACGATTAGTACAATACCTACTTATTCTCTTGTTTCAGAGTCTTTCAACAATTGGAAAGGCATGGAAGATTCTGGCGGACGAAGAATTAAACGTCACTTAAATATAGATGTCAAATCAATTCACTTTTTAAGTGATGAAGAAATTGAGATGGCTGAGAAAGTGAACCTTATTTCAAATTATATCGCAGAAAAAAAGGCCGAAATTAATAAAGCAAATTCTGAAAATGAAATTCCAGTTAACCAAAAACGTTTAACTAATATTGGAACATTTAGAAAATATATTGAAGCTTATCTTGAAAGTAATCCAAACATAAACAAGGATATGACTTTCTTGGTCAGACAACTACAGGCTTCGGAAAAAGGTCTTCCTATTGAGATTTATGTTTTTTCTAAAGATCAAGAATGGGCTCATTACGAAGCAATACAAGCAGACATATTCGATCATATATTAGCCATTGTTCCAGAATTTAACCTCAAGGTTTTTCAAAACCCTACAGGTGATGATTTTAATAAACTTATTCAATAAAATATAACGATACGGAATTGTTAAGTACAATTATTTTCTTAATTTTGATTCGAACATAAAAAATATATTTTGATGAAAAAAATTTTATTCGTTGTTGCATTAATTTGCAGCATGGCTACATTCTCAAATGTAGAAGCATCTAACTACCAGGTTAATGATGCAAAGATTGATGTATTGTTTCAAAACGCTTCATCAACTATCATGATGAATTTAGCTGATATGTCTTCAGACATGATGACACCTGCAGCTACTTTTAATTCAAGCGTTAAATCTAAAAGTCTTGCTGCTGCACTTGTTTTAGATTTCTTTTTAGGTGGACTTGGAATTCATCGTTTTTACTTAGGAACTAAAGTAATGACAGGGATTGGATATATCCTAACTTGCGGTGGATTTTTTGGAATAATGCCACTTGTTGATTTTGTAGTTCTTGCTGTAAATGGTACTGCAAACATGGATCAATTCGTAGACAATCCTAAATTTTTCATGTGGTAATCCCACAAAAGTTAAATAAAAATTGCTGTTATAAACCAATATTCATTTGTGGTTCATAACAGCAATTTTATTTTTAATTATCAAATAATACAATATGTTGTTTATTAGATTCTCATTACTCCTTTTCATCTTACTTCCAACGCTTACTTTTTCTCAAAAGAGTTCGAATTATATTAGTTATAGTATGGATAATCAGTCGTATAAAAAAGGTTTATCAACGAAAGCTCACGCCGATTTTTTCTACGATAGAGAACAAGGAATTTTAGTATCATCGTACAGTTCGCCTAACAAATTCATAAAAATAAGCAATCGAAAAGGAGAGTTAAAACTCTATATTCCTAAAACTAATACAGTTACTTACACACAAGATATTACCTTATCAAGCGAAAATGAGTTGATTTATTACTTTGCGAATAACAAGCAACAAGATTTAGGCCTAGAACGAGAAGGCTTTACTATGGTAGATTCTCGTTTAGATGATCAGTATTTGATATTTGTTTGGGAAGCGCCACAGGCAATGAAAACAATCAAAAAGATTGAAATTGTTTATGACGGTGATTACCCAATCTACGCAGCCTATTTTAATCTTAATGGAGATATTCTTAAGAAAATTTACTACTATGATTATTTTGCAACCACATATTTCAAAATGCCGACTAAGGTGACTGAAATTATTTTTACTTCAGAAAGAGATTCGACTGTTCAACGAAGCGTATTTTCAAATATCAATGTTGCAGATACACCAACTTCATCCTATTTTAACTTTAAAATTCCTGACAATGCAAAAGTTAGCAAATTTGGCTTGTAAACTTATTCTCATACTTATTATTGTCTGGTCTTCAAATTGCATATTAAATGCCCAAAATAAAACTAATATTCAACTGATTCTAAAAACTAAGACTAACACTTTAGATAAGCATAAACATCATCGAGATTACATTTACAAAAATGAAAAAAGTTGGTTGAAAAAATACAACCCAATCAGTTTAGGATTTGGATCACTTCTCTATCTCTATCAAAACGTCATATCACAACAATTTTCGGCTGACTGCCTCTACTATCCAACCTGTTCCGATTTTAGTAAGGATGCCATTCGAGAATATGGCCTAATCAAAGGCATATTTCTTAGCTCTGACAGAATATGTAGATGTAATAGAATAGCTGCTACCAGTATCAACTACTTTAAAATCGATCAAAAAAACCATCATGCCCACGATAGTGTGAGTTACTATAAAATCAAACCTACAATAAAGTTCGAATCAAAGTGAAAAAAACATTCGTATTAATTATTTTCTGCATATTATCGATAAGTCTATCCGCTCAGTATTCTACCAGACAACGATTTGAATTTATTCACCATTTAGTCAAATCCGATGATTTCAAAGAGGCCCTAATTGAGTTAAATGATTTAGAGGGTAAAACCAATAGCGACAGTTTACACTATCTAAAAGGATGGAGCTTATACTCTCTTAAACAATTAACTAATTCTGCCTATAATTTAAAAAGGGTCAGCAAAAACTCGAACTTCTACAATAAAAGTCATTTTTTTGCAGCATACAATTATACTCACACCCGAAACTATAAAGAAGCTAAAAAAATTCTAAGTGATATTGAAACAAATGCAAGGTTCAAACAGTTGAAGAATTTTGAATCATCGGGTATTGCACTTCTAGAACGTAATTTTGATATTTATGAAAATACACATTTAAATTTAAGTTCAGAAGCAATTCTCCCTGCCTTACAAACCGAAGTTGAGAATCTGAACAAGTTGTATTCTTCAATTAAAAATAGAAAGCAAAAAAAAATGTGGTTAGCAGGACTAATGTCTGCCGCTATACCAGGATCGGGTAAAATATATGCAGGTAAAACTGGCGAAGGTATAGCATCGTTTCTTATGGTTGCCTCAACAGGCGTAGTAACATTGGAGAACCATAGAAAACTAGGAATAAGAAATTTTAAAACAATTCTATTTGGATCGATATTCACTATATTTTATGTGGGTAATATATACGGCTCAGTATTTTCAGTAAAAATATCAAACGAAGAGTTTAATCATGAAATGGATCAAAAGATATTATTTAATCTACATATTCCTTTGCGGAACATTTTCAATTAGTCAAGCTAAAAATAATCAGATTTTAATAAAGGCAGATAGTTTATTCTCAATGGAAGAATACCAATCGGCTGCCATTGAGTATGAGCGTTTTTTGTATTTTTCTGATACAGAACAATCCAACCTTAATTGCCTGTATAAGAAAGCCCTATGTTATAAACAACTAAATGAATTCGCAAAGGCATGCAAAACACTTGAGCGTATTAATCTCTTTCGAGAAAATATTGATAATTACATTGATATTAAAAGAGAATTAAGCCTGTGCTATTACTTGGACAACAAGCTACAAAAAGCTCAAATGCAAATAACACAACTTAAACATAAAGCTAAAACACTTCCTAAAGAGACCCAGCTGATTGAAATTTTTATTTTAAATGAAATGAAAAGATGGGATACAGCTCATGAAAAGGCTAGGCAATATGCTAACCAATATCTAAAAGAAGAACCCTATAAGAATTTTGCTCTTAAAAAAATTGATTCGTTATATTCAAAGAAGAATTTACCAAATCTAAAATCAGTAGAAAAAGCCGAAAATCTATCTCGTTTTATACCCGGTGCAGGTCAAATATATTGCGGCAAAATTACTGAAGGATCTTTTACTTTTCTATTTAATGGAGCCTTTTTAGCACTAGGGATTCAACAAATATTCACCAAATTTTATTTCACAGGCTATATGGCTGGCTTCGGAGTTCTTCATAAAACCTATACGGGTAATATGGCTAGAACGAAACAGCTTGCAAATAAGACCAATAAGGTTAGACATACCAGTTTTAATGAAGCTATAATCAAGTATATGCTGAATTTATAGTAAGAATATTTGTATTATTGTTTTTAATAAATAAAAATTCCATACAATTATGCGTAAATTATTAAAGAAAATAGACTTCTTCAAGTCATTAGGTTGGTTTGGGAACATCATTCTTAGCATTGGTGTAATTCCACAAGTTGTTCAAACATGGGAAACCAAAGATGTTAGTAGTTTCAATTGGTCATTCCTACTAATGTGGGCTTTTGGTGTTCTATTTACTTTTATATACATAGTGGAAGGCGATCTAAAATCGGGCAAGAGACAATACCCTCTTTGGCTTAATTACATGGTTAATATTATAGCAACCTTCTATTTATGTTATGCTAAAATTATTTATAGCTAAACTTTTAAAATCGATACGATGAAAAAATTACTCGTACCAATAATTCTGGCTTTTTTTAGTTTAAATGCCCTATCGCAAAACGAAACGGAAGCGTTTCCAACTGATTTAAAAATCGACAATGTAGATCTTAAGTTAAAAGGAACAGGAACTCGTGAAAAGCTGTGGATGGACATGTACACTCTAGGCTTATTCATTTCTGACACACAACAAGATGCCAACAAAATTGTATCTGGAGATGATACATCAATTGTGCGTTTAAGTATTATTTCAGGTTTAATTACTGCTGAAAAAATGGATAAAGCTATTCGCGATGGGTTCGAAAAATCGACCCAAGGAAAAACCGAGCCTATCCAAACTGAAATTAAAGACTTTTTAAACGTCTTTAAACTCGGCGTTGATAAAGAAGATTTATTCCAATTCACCTATCAAGTAGAATTAGGAACTACTATTTCAAAAAATGGTAAAGAGCTTGCTAAAATTAAAGGACTTGCTTTTAAACAAGCGCTTTGGGGCATTTGGTTAGGTAAAAATCCTGTTGATAAAAAATTGAAAGCAGAACTTCTGAAATAAGAATATATTACAATATGCCTTAACGCAATCATTTTATGATTGCGTTTTTTTGTCTAAAAAATCGTAACTTAAAATTAATTTCTATCTTAGTCGCCGCTTTATAATAGAACACTCTTATTTGAAATAAGTACTTGTAACTTAAACGAACTTCAAGACTTTTACCTTAAACTTTTTTCATATACCCTACTCTGTCTTAATATTAAAAAAAACAAAGATGAGCATATATTCAAAAATTATTGGTTCAGGAAGTTATATTCCAGAAATAAAAGTAGCGAACAAAGAATTTCTCAAAAACACCTTCTACAATGCAGATGGTAGTTCCAACGGTGCAACAACTCATGAAGTAATAGAAAAATTCTATAACATTACTGGAATTGAAGAAAGACGCTATGCTCGTGAGGACCAAAAAGCTTCAGATCTAGCATTTATTGCAGCAAGCAGAGCTATAGAATCATCAGGCATTGATAAAGAAAGCCTTGATTATATCCTTGTTGCTCACAATTTTGGTGACGTTTCTGCTAATACTGTAGCGCCACAACTTATGCCAAGTTTAGCTGCACGTGTCAAGCATTTACTTAAAATTGAAAATCCAAAGACCATAGCTTACGATATTCTATTTGGCTGTCCAGGCTGGGTGCAAGCGATGATTCAAGCCAACTATTTTATTAAATCAGGTGATGCTAAACGCGTTTTAGTTATAGGTTCTGAAACCCTATCGAGAGTTTGTGATCCGCACGATAGAGACAGTATGATTTACGCTGATGGTGCAGGTGCTACAATTCTTGAGGGAGTTGAAAGTGATACGCCAACAGGTATTTTATCTCACTCCGTTCGTACCGATACTTTAAATGAAGCTTATTTACTTTGGTCGGGAGCTTCTCACAATCCTGAATTTCAAAATAGGGACCGTGATTTTTACATTAAAATGCAAGGAAATAAGATCTATCAATATGTCATTTCGAATGTTCCTCAGTTAGTTAAAGAATGTATTGAAAAAGCAGGTTTAGGTTTAAAGGATATCAAAAAAATCTTGATTCATCAAGCCAACGAAAAAATGGATGAAGCTGTTGCTAAACGCTTATTCCGACTATATGGAGAAGGAGATGTTCCTAATAACATGATGCCAATGATCATTAAAAAAATGGGGAATAACTCGGTAGCAACCGTGCCTATTCTTTACGATATGATTGCTAAAGGAAAACTCGAAGGTCACAATTTCACGAAAGGTGATCACGTTGTATTTGCATCCGTAGGTGCAGGTATGAGCATTAATGCCTTCGTTTATCAATTTTAGGATATATTCTAAAACTCACATATAACTAAAGAGCCTCATATTATTGAGGCTCTTTTGCATACAGCCCAATAATCTAGATACATACCTCTCTATTTTTTTGTAATCAATCTACTATCAAACAAAAAAATAAGCCTATATTGATACACACAAATATTAATCATAAGCAACTATTAGCTATGGCATATCTTTTCAATCTATCAACACTATTCTGTTTTATTTGTTCGTTAGCTTTTTTAGTCATATTTCTATACAGCACTTATATCTTTTATATCGAAAATGAAAAAAAAGCAGCTCTTATTGCATTGCTTATCAGTACACTATTACCTATCCCCTATTTCGTTGCTTGGTACTACAATTACAATATATTAGCTCTAATTCTCTTTGCGGATATCATACTTACTGGATTATTATTTATATATCCTTTTAAAACTTCCGATACAATTTGTGATGAAACTCCACTAAACAAAGTTGATGAAAGAGATGTTATGTTCTCAAGAAATGAACTAGAAGTAGGTAGTGAAAATTACAAAACCTATTATAAACAACATCCCGAAAAAAAAGTATTAGATGATGCCTTTAGAAGAGAAGCTGGCTTAGGTTCAGAAAAAGCAATATTCAATCATACACTTGCTTTTGCTGCAGCACATGCTAGTTTCTTTACCGTAGGACAATTTAAAAAAGTTGTTGACGGACAGGTTAATCCTGAGAAAAAAAAAATTTCATCAAAGGATATGGGCATCTTCTTAAAACCATGGGCTAAGAAACTAGGTGCTTTAGATGTTGACTTTTGTAAGCTAAAAGACTACCATTGGTATTCGTACAAAGGACGTGGAAACGAATATGGCGATATCATAAACAACCCACATTCTTATGCCATCGCTTTTACTGTCGAAATGACTGAGGGAATGGTGAAAGCTGCACCGCAATCTTCTATTATAATGGAATCGGCACAACAATACCTCGATTCTGGTCGAGTTGCCATTCAAATTGCAGAATTTCTACGTCATTTGGGTTATTCAGCAAGAGCTCATATTGATGGTAATTACCAAGTTATTTGTCCTTTGGTAGCTAGAGATGCTGGCTTAGGTGAAATTGGTCGTATGGGTTTACTCATGACTCCCAAACAAGGACCAAGAGTTCGGGTAGGTGTGGTTACCACAGACTTTCCTTTGGAAACAAGGGATCGAAAAAAATTGAATTACATGCTAGACTTCTGCCTACATTGCAAAAAATGCGCAGAAGTTTGCCCAAGTAAATCTATATCTTTAGAAGATCCTAAAATGATTGATGGCGTAAAAAGATGGCAAATTAATTCAGAATCTTGTTTCACTTATTGGTGCAAAGCAGGAACTGATTGTGGACGCTGTTTAGCAACTTGTCCTTTTTCTCATCCTGACAACTTATTACACAATGCTATTCGATTTGGAATAAAATATTCGCCCCTATTTAGACGTATTGCAGCACCTTTAGATAATCTCTTTTATGGACGTAAACCGAAACCAAAGAAACTTCCTAAGTGGATTCGATAATGTGGTATCCTAAGCTGAGTCGAAAGTTCATTATATGACAATGTGGAAAATAAAAAAAATCCTTTTCTCATCACGCCTGAGGCGTTCCGATGGCTATCGGAATTGTTTCACTCAGCCTTAAATTTAAGATTTAGCCTTACTTCTCCTTATTATCAGCAAACCAATAAAGGTTAATAATCCATTCAACATTAATAATTCAAAGCCGAGTTTAAAGCCAAACCACTCCATTGAATTTTGAGCTAATACATAACAAAGAATAGGCGCAACAATTGTCACAACAGGCACCCATTTATCCTTTACTTGTATAGAAGTGAATAAACCAAAGGCATATAAGCCCAAAAGTGGTCCATAAGTATATCCGGCAACCGTGAAAATGGCTGAGATAACAGAATCATCGTTAATGGCTTTGAAAATTAAAATAACAAGCAATAAAACAAAAGAAAATAAAAGGTGAGAACGAATTCTAAGTTTCTTAGTCTTTACTTCATCATTTTCATCTGCACCTAAAATATCAACCGTAAAAGAAGTTGTTAAGGATGTTAGTGCCGAATCGGCACTCGAGTATGCTGCAGCCATTAAACCAACCAAAAAGAAAAGGCCAACAACGGGTCCTAAATATTGAGTCGCCAAAATTGGGAATAAATCGTCGCCTCGTTGAGGTAAAGCAATACCCTCGTGTTGGGCAAACATTAAAAGTAAAGCGCCGAGCAACAGAAACAACATATTGGCTGGAATAAAAGCAAGACCATACCAGTACATATTCTTTTTAGCCTCTTTCAAATTTTTACAGCTCAAATTCTTTTGCATCATATCCTGATCAAGTCCTGTCATCACTATAGTGATAAAAGCACCCGTGAAAAACTGTTTCACAAAATGTTGTTTACTCGACCAATCATCAAATTCAAACATTTTTCCACAGCCATAATCATTAATGGAACTCACCAAGCTAGCTGCATTCATATCTAACTTATCCATAATAAGATAAATACTAATACCAACAGAAAGGAGCATAAATAAGGTTTGAAGACTATCAGTCCATATTATGGTTTTAATACCTCCCTTAAATGTATATAACCATATCAACATAATGGTAATAAGTACAGTAAGTGCAAAAGGAACATTCCAAGCATCAAATACTGTAATTTGTAGCACATTTGCCATTAAAAATAATCGAAATGAAGCACCAATTATTCTTGATAATAAAAAGAAAGAAGCTCCTGTTTTATAGGAAACTACACCAAATCGACCTTTCAAATAGGAATAAATTGAAGTCAAGTTCAATCGATAATAAAGTGGTAGAAGAATATTTGCTACAACAATATAACCCAGCATATATCCAAACACCATTTGCATATACGAAAACTCTGTAGAACTCACCCAACCTGGCACCGATATAAAAGTAACACCCGAAAGTGAGGCGCCTACCATACCAAATGCAACAACATACCATGGAGATTGTTTATTTCCCAGGAAGAAGGCTTTATTATCTGCTTTTCGGCTCGTGAAATATGAAATACTCAGTAGAAGCGAAAAGTAACCTACAACTACAAGTATAATATTTAGTGGTGACATAGAATTCTTTTAAAAATAAGACTCAAAAGTAAAAATTATCATCATAATGCTGTCAAATTATTCCATATTTTAAACCAAACATATTTTAAGAGGTATATGCTTCATCAAAATCTTAAACTCCCTCAAGATTAATTAATCCGAAAAATACCTACATTTGAGCTAGAAATAGAAATTTGATCTCTTGCAAATATTGCTTATTAATTAAAGTATGAATTACGATAATTTCCCATCTAAACTACTAGAAAATGCCGTTTCTGAATTTTCAAAACTCCCCGGAATAGGCCGAAAAACAGCTCTTAGATTGGTCTTACACCTTCTTAATCAGAACAAAGAAGATGTAAGGAAATTTGGGAACACCATCATTCAATTACGTGAAGAAGTTAAACATTGTAAATCTTGTTTTAATATTTCAGATACAGATATTTGCGACATTTGTGCAAGTCCTAAAAGAGATAAAACGACCATTTGTGTCGTTGAGAGTATTCGAGATATTATGTCAATTGAAAGGACACAGCAGTACAATGGCATCTATCATGTTTTAGGTGGCATAATATCTCCTATGGATGGAATTGGTCCTAGCGATTTGCAAATTAAACCACTCATTGAGAAAGCTGAGAAAGGAGATCTAACCGAAATAATTTTAGCCCTTAGTACCACAATGGAAGGTGATACAACAAATTTTTATTTATACAAAAAATTGAAACCTCATCAAGTTCCAATTACTACAATTGCTCGTGGCGTTTCCATTGGTGACGAACTTGAATATACTGATGAAATAACTTTAGGTCGTTCTCTACTAAACAGAATGCCTTTCGATAAAAGTTTATAACTTCAATTCCTTGATTATATTTTTTAAAAGAATTTAGCTTTTGTCAGTATTTAATTCGTTAAGAAAGCTTATCTTCAAGAAGTAACTTATGATATATAAAAAAACAGCTATTAATTAAAAAAGTTAACTAATTCATTAATAAGATATACTTGTCTTTTTCTCTTTTTTAATTAAATTTGTATTCTATTTAGACTAAATAAACAACAACAATATGGCAAAATACGAAATCTTTCTACCAGCTATGGGAGAAGGTATCATTGAAGCTACAATTACAAAGCTCTTAAAAAAAGAAGGCGATTCTGTCGAAGAGGAAGATTCAATCATGGAAATTGCAACAGATAAAGTTGACTCTGAAATTCCTGCTCCTGTTAGCGGTATCATTGCTAAAATATTATTTGAAGAAGGTGATGTCCCAAAAGTTGGCGATATCGTAGCCATAATCACAACAGATGGTGAAAGCATTGAAGACTCAAGTTCACCTTCAATAGTTGAGGATATTCCTGTTGAAGAAGCAAAACCTGAAATGACATTAGCTCCATTTCCTGTTCAGGAAAATGAGCCAATGAAATCCAAAACTGAAAATGGTAATTTCATTTCGCCTCTTGTAAGAACAATTGCAAAAGCCGAAAACATTACAAACCAAGAACTAAACTCTATTCTTGGATCTGGGGAAGCTAAGCGAATTACAAAAAAAGATATTCTTCAATATATTAAAGATCGTAAAGTAGTTAAAGTTGCAAAGCCTGTTACTTCAGCACCTGCCCCTACACCTCAAATAAGCACTACAGCCCACAAGTCGTATACAGGACAAAACGTTGAAATAATTGAAATGGACAGAATGAGAAAACTGATTTCTCAACATATGACCAACTCACTTCAGGTTTCAGCCCATGTAACTTCTTTTATAGATGTTGATGTCACACCTATTGTTCAATGGAGAAATAAGATTAAAAATGATTTTGTTAAAAAACATAATCAAAAATTAACTTATACGCCAATTTTTATCGAAGCTGTTACTAAAGCAATTACCGATTATCCTTTAATTAACGTTTCGGTTGATGGTGACAGAATTATACGTAAGAATTTCATCAATATTGGAATGGCTACTGCCCTACCCAATGGAAACCTGATTGTTCCAGTTATAAAAGATGCAAACGAGAAAAATCTTATTGGCTTAAGTAAATCGGTTAACGAACTTGCTAATCGTGCTAGACTTAATGAGTTGAAACCTGATGAAATTCAAGGAAGCACTTTTACAATCACCAATCTGGGAGCATTTGGAAGTACAACAGGTACTCCAATTATCAATCAGCCTGAAGTAGCGATTCTTGCAATTGGAGCAATCAAGAAGAAACCTGCAGTTATTGAAACACCAGAAGGTGACAGTATTGGAATCAGACATATCATGGTTCTTTCATTATCATACGACCATCGTGTGGTTGATGGTGGACTTGGTGGCATGTTCTTAAAACGAATTGCTGAAAACCTAGAAAATTTTGATACCAATCAATTATTATAAAATAAATTTACCTCTTTAATATTTATCAAAAAAAAGTGCTTAATTCTAATTTAGCACTTTTTTTATGCAAAAAATCAAAGTTTTTCATATCTTGTGTTGTTAAGTAGTAATAAGGGTTACATCAAAATGATTCTGCCTTTTTATTTGATAAAATAAAGCTATTTTGAAATCTGTAATCATTATTAATTAATGATATTAAAAACAGAACCCTACACTCTAATTTTGTATGATAACTGATTGTCTGTAATATTTAAATATATGCTGAGATTGAATTCTGGAATTCAAAAAAAAACATCCACTCAACTTTTAAGAACTTTTTTGTTCTTTATAATTGTAGCAATTGGTATCAACAACAGTTTTGCTAGTAATTCGCTCTCTACCCAAGACAAAACGAGTAAACGAAAAAAAACAAAGATGGCAGAAATGTATTTTGCCAATAGAAATTATAGTGACGCAGCTCCTATTCTTTTCGATTTACTACTGCTTGATAGAAAAAATGCAGATCTAAACAATATGCTTGGAGTTTGCTACTTCAACCTAGAATCTGAAAAAGAAAAGTCGACAGAATATCTAGAAAATGCAATTAAATACACGAAATCAAGAAATAATATTCCTCTTGCCTACTATTACAACCTAGGTAAATCATATCATATTAATTATCAATTTAGCAAGGCAATAAGAACCTTCAATAACCTTTTAAACTTGATAGCTCGGGACGATGTAGATTATATTGCTGACGTTGAACATGAAATTGAAATATGCAGAAATGCTATTCAATTAACAGAACATCCTGTAAATATAACAGTCAAAAACTTAGGAAATTCAATCAATACCGAATATACAGAACATAGTCCAGGTGTAACTGCTGACGAAGCAACAATGGTTTTCACTTCTCGACGAAATGGTACAGGTAGTAAAGTTGATACAGATGGTCAATTCTTCGAAGATATCTATCTTTCAAATCAGGTTAATGGTGTATGGTCTAAACCTGAAGGCATTCCTATATTAAACTCAAAAGATCATGATGCTTCAATCTCGATTTCTGCTGACGGACAAGAAATTTATGTTTATAAAGCAAGTTACGATAGAGATAGTAAAACAAGTAATGGTGATATTTACGTCAGCAAAAAAGAAGGTGAAAATTGGACTAAACCACAAAAATTAAATGCCAATATTAATTCCTCCAGCAAGGAAAGCCATCTTTCTATCACTGCTGACGGTGGAACCATCTATTTTTCTAGTAATAGACCAGGTGGTTATGGAAAAATGGATATTTATAGCATAAAAAAATTACCTAATGGAAAGTGGGGACCTGCACAGAATCTAGGTCCAAATATTAATACGATTTATGACGATGAAGCTCCTTTTATCCACCATGATGGTATCCATCTTTATTTTAGTTCTAAGGGACATAAAACGATGGGAGGATTTGATATATTCAAGTCAACATTAAAAAATGGGCATTGGAGTAAACCAGTAAATGTTGGTTTTCCTATAAACTCTACCAGAGAAGATATCTACTATACACCAACTGCTGATGGTAAAAGAGCCTATATGGCTTCGTATAGAGAAGGGACACTTGGTAGAATGGATATATTCAAGATTGAACTTCCTGATGCTGAAAATACGGGTCTATTTGTTCTAAAAGGGAAACTCGTTAACACAAAAGGTAAACCTGTAGGAAACGCTAAAATAAAAATAAGCACAGATAACAAAACTGTTGGTTTGTATCAACCAAATACAGCTACAGGTAAGTTCCTTTTTATTATTAATGCAGGGAAAAAATACAATCTAGAAATTATAGCTAAAGGTTATAGACCTTTAAGTACCGTTATGAATATCCCAAAAGAATATGCAAATAAGGAAAACCACAGTGTCATAACTCTCCTACCACTTGCACTACGTTTGGAAGACGAAGAGGATTACCCTGCTGAACTTAAACTAATTGATTTCGAAGCAAGTAAAATTAAAGGAGTAGAAAAAGGCATCGAAGTTCCTGAGGTAAAAGCAGATACTTTACCTAAAACTGCAGAGACAAAAAAATTACCAATTATTAAACGATTAATAAAGACGCCTGATGAACCTAAAAAAGTAGAGATTAAAAGTCTTGGTACTATTCCTCCTTTGGGTTCTTTATTTTTCACAAATGAGTTAGCCACATCTGATTCAAGTATTATTGAGAAATATAAAGATATACCCGGAGTTAAAGAAGTTAAAAACCCTGGAAATAAATTCTCATACATTCTTGGTAAATATGCAAACTACAAAGATGTCGTAAAAGCAAAAAAAGAACTAGAAAACAAAGGTTTGAAGAATATAAAGATCCTAATGATCCAAAAGAATAAACTTCTAAAAGAACCTAAAAAGAAAGATAATTATTACACCATACAAATATTAGCATTGCAGCTTCCAATAGCACCAGAAATATTTAACCAACTCGATAATGTTAAAATACACAGAGGCGAAGACGGTTTAAGTAGGTACACTTATATGAAATTTAAAACATTAACTGCTGCTAAATATGAGTTGAACAAACTTATTAGAATGGGTTATTGGGATTCTTTTATACAAACCGTAATTAATGATAAACTGGTTTATCCTAAAATGAAATTCTCAACAAGTACAGCTTACACAATACAGTTAATGTCTCTTAAAGAAGCTAGACCTGTTACATATTTTAAAAATTTGAAAGGTGTAAATATATATAGAGATTCTAACGATATTTACAGATATAGCTATAAAATTTTCCCTTCGAAATATGAAGCACAACTTGCACTTGGCGAAGTTCTAAGAAAAAATTATTGGGATGCCTTTGTACGTAAAGCATATTGGGGTGAAGAAGTTCTATTCTCTAATTTAGGCACTAAGAAATCGAATAAATATACCATTCAGATTATGGCTTTAAACAATCCAAAATCGCTAAATTATTTTAACAACTTACCTGTTGAAAGACTTAATATGAATAAGGGGAAAGATGGTTTATCGAGGTATACTTACGATGCATTTGAAAATAAAGAAGAGGCAAAATCATACCTAAATGTTGTTTTCAAAAAGGGATATTTCGATGCCTTTACAAGAACAATTAAATGGTATAACAAAAACTAAATTAGCAACTGAATACTCATTATTGTTTTAATAGACTTTATGCAAATTTTGGAAAATAAATCGATCCAATTAAGAGCTTTAGAGCCTGAAGATCTTCAACTACTTTATAGGTGGGAGAATAATTCAGATATCTGGGAAGTTAGTCATTGTCAAAAGCCATTTTCGCTATTCGTATTAAAGCAATATTTAGAAAGTTCTCATCTAGATATTTATGAAAGTAAACAGCTTAGATTAGTTATTGAATTGAAGGAAAATAATGAAGCAATTGGTTTAATCGATCTATTCGACTTTGATCCTTTTCACAATAGAGCGGGAATTGGGGTACTCCTTCATGATAAAATACACCGTCAAAAAAGTTATGCCAGCGAAGCTTTAGAAACATTAATTAACTATTGCTTTAAAAGTTTGCAATTACATCAACTCTATTGCAACATTACAACTTGTAATCAAGCAAGTGTTAATCTTTTTAGTTCAAAGGGATTCGAAATAACAGGAACAAAAAAACAATGGATTAAAAGCCAAGAAGGATGGAAAGATGAATATTTTCTTCAATTGATTAATTCCTAACAGTAGATAAACGTTTTATACAAGAAAAGTCCAGCAATGCTGGACTTTTATATTTTAAAAACTGACTTTAAATTATTATTCAACAATAATGACTTCGTCAAAGATTTCAATTTTATCTCCTGGACGAATTTTAGCCCTTTTACGGAACTCAACTTCACCATTACGTATAACTTGACCATCTTCTACAAAGATCTTAGCCTGTGCCCCACTTTCGCTAATACTCAAAGCTTTTATAAGCTTTATAAGTTCAATATACTCAGTATCTAATTTAAAGTTAATCATAGCCTAATGCTTATTATATTTATACAAATTGAGTGGCAAAGATATTATTTTCTAAAGACTAATGAAAGAATAAATAAGCAATACCAATTGCAGCTATAATTCCAGCAAAATCGGCAATTAATCCACAGGTAATAGCATATCGCGTATTCTTTATACCAACAGATCCAAAATAAACAGCTACAATATAAAAAGTTGTATCAGTAGCTCCTTGTAAAACCGAAGTCGTACGTCCAACAAAACTATCTGCTCCATATTGAGTCATCGCATCAACCATCATACCACGGGCTCCAGATCCACTCAACGGTTTCATTAAAGCAGTTGGTAAAGCAGGTATAAAATCGCCATTAACACCTAATACAATACAAAGTTTCTCTACAGCCTGAATAAACATATCCATAGCGCCAGATGCTCTAAAAACACCAATGGCAACCAATATGGCTATCAGATAAGGAATAATCTTTACGGCAATGTTAAAACCATCCTTAGCTCCTTCAATAAAACTCTCATATACATTTACTTTACGAATAAAAGCAAGCAAAATAAAAGATACAATTACGGAGAATAAAAAAACATTACTTACAACTCTCGAAATTAAAGCAATTTGTTCTTTCTCGATACTTGAAAAATACATAATAATTGCAATAATAAAAGCTGTCATTCCTCCTAAATAAAGTAGAATGACCTTATCCCATAATTTTATCTTTTGCATTATTGCAACAGCTATTAAACCCGTAATAGTTGAAAAGTATGTTGCTAATAATATGGGTATAAATATATCAGATGGGTTAACAGCACCAAGCTGAGCTCTATAAACCATTATAGAGATTGGAATAATGGTTAATCCAGATGTATTCAAAACTAAGAACATGATTTGCGCATTCGATGCTCGATCCTTTATAGGATTAGCCTCTTGCATTTGAGTCATGGCTTTTAAACCCATAGGAGTTGCTGCATTATCCAAGCCTAACATATTTGCTGCTAAGTTCATCATAATAGAACCATGAGCTGGATGATCTTTAGGTAACTCCGGAAATAAGCGATTGAAAAATGGACCTATCAAACGAGAAAAAATTTTAATTATCCCTCCTTTTTCACCAATTTTCATGATACCCAACCAAAGGGTTAAAACGCCAGTTAAACCAAGCGAAATATCAAAACCCGTTTTCGCCATATCAAAAGTTGAATTAACCATTGCAGGAAAAACTTCCATGTCTCCAAAAACAATCAACTTAATTAGACCAACAATAAACGCCAATACAAAAAAGAAAACCCAGATATAATTTAATGCCATAAGTCTTATTTTACTTCAGTGAATTTTTAATACTCTCCAAATTCTCTTTCATTTGAGTATCATTGGGTTTTATTTTTAAAGCTTTTATAAAATAGAATTTAGCTACAGATAAATCACCCGATTTAAATGCTGAATTACCTTTATTTACTAGATCCTTATACTCTAAATCTAGAGCATCCGTTTTATCTTTATCAATAGCTTCTTCAATTTCGTTCAATTTATCTTCTATAATACTTCTATCTGTAGCCAATGCTAAGGCTTTCTTATAATAATATCGAGATACCGAATAATTATTCTTTTCAAACTCTTTCTCTCCAGATTGCATAAAACTGTTGTATGCTTTGCGATCTTTTTCTGATTTAAAAGCAAATCTTAACTCTTTAATCTCACTTAACTTTTCTCTTGGGTAATCACGATCAAAAACGCCCAAAGCTTTTTCATAATAGGCTTTTGCTTTGCTTAAATATCTATCCTTTATTGCCACATCAGCTTTAGTAATAAAGGCTTTATACTCTTTTTCTTTCTTTTTTAATAAATTTTCCCTGAAAGCATTTGAATTTTTAGCCAAAAGCTCATCCTCTTCAGATTGCTTTTTAGCCTTAAAAATCATTTCAATCTCTCTAAGTTGAGATTTGACATAGGCATCTTGAGGTTTAATTTCCTCTGCTTCCTTATAGTGGAATCGAGCTATTGAGTATGACTGTTTTTTAAAATGAGTATCTGCTGCAGCAAGAGCTTTTTCAAACTCTTTTTCAAGCAAGTTATGCTGTCTATTTAATTTATCATTATTGGCAATAGCCACATCAATAATCTTAATCTGAGCTTTTGGATATGATTTTTTATAATTTAAATCGATAGCCGACTGATACTTGTCTTTAGCAGACACCCAATCCTTTTCTGCAAATAATTTATCTGCAGAACTTATATAACCCTCATATTCCTTTATAAGAGCTAATTGATTTGCCTCATCTTGTTTCAACTTAGCTAGTTCTTCATTTGCTAAATCAATCTGTTTTAAAGCGTATTCATCACTTCTTATAATTTGCAGTGCAGATTCATATGCCGTAATTGATTTAGCATATTCTTTATTCTGAAACCAATTATCTCCTTCACTTATAAAGGCCCCAAATTTCTTATTTAGAAGAGCTTTCTTTTTAGATAGAAGTTCAGCTGCTTTTAACTTTTTATCATTTTCAGCAATTATATCTCTAATCTTTGAAAGTTTAGCCGTAGCATATAAATCGCCAGGTTTAAACTCTAAAGCTTTTTTATAATCAGATCTTGCACTTTTATAAGTCTTATTATTAAAGGCCTCATCAGCAACAGCAATTGCATTTTGATATTTCTCCTCAATTAATCTATTTTCTTGTTCCTCTTTCTCCTTTTCTTTAGCTAAACGATCAAGCTCATCTAATTTCAAGTTAGCAAGCTTTATTTGTTCCTTCGGATAAGATTCTTTAGATTTTAAATCTAATGCAGACTGATAGTTTTCTATTGCTGCAACATATTTTTCAGCTTTAAATTCGCCATCAGCTAAACCTATTAAAGCAAGATATTTATCATCTAGCAATTTTCTATCTGCTTTAATTCTATTGGCTTCAGCAATAAATCCTTCGAGTTTCTGAATTTGTTCTTTAGGATATTTTGCATCAGGTTTCATTTTAGAAGCACTCATAAAACTTTTATAAGCAAGTTCATATTCTTTTGAACCAAACTGAGATTCTCCCTTTTCTATAAATTCCTTATACTTAGCTTCAAATTCCTTAATAGCTGAAGCCTGATGAAGTTCTTCCGCCATTAGTTCTTCAAGTTTGTTGAATTGATCTTTAGGATACTTTTCGTTGGGCTTAATATCTAGAGCAGCTTTATAATATTCTCTGGAATCATAATACTTTTTAGCAGCCAAACTATTATCTCCTTTTACAATTAGGGCAGCATATTTCTTTTCAAGTTGCTGCTTGGCCAATTCTAGTTTTGCTTTCTCTTCTTGTTCTTGTTTTTTGTCAAGTAAACCTTGTTTTGCCTTTTCTATTTGATCCTTTAAATAAGCAACTTTAGGCTTAATTAAAAGTGCCTGTTGGTAATTACTCAAGGCTTTTTCAAACGCTTCAATGTTCATTCCAGAATCGGCTAAGGCAACTAATTCTAAATATTTTTTTTCTTGCGCTTCCTTCTCGGCAATCAATTTAGCCTGTCTAGATAATAAACTTTCAATTTTAAGGAGTTGAGCTTTAGGATAAGTCTCATTGGGTTTTAAGCCTAAAGCATCGGTGTAATTTTGTTTTGACTGAATATATTCCTTACTCTTAAACTGTTTATTCCCAGAAATAATAAGGGACTTATATTTCTTATCAATTTCTTTTTGTTTTAGCTTATTAGCCGCCATTTCTTTTTCTCTAGCTATAACATCATTTATCGCTTGAATTTGTGTTTGAGGATAAACGTCATCAACAGCTAGCTCAAGAGCTTTTTTATAAGAAGCCAAAGAGGTTAAATAATCTTTCTTTTTAAATTGATTATCAGCTAGCTCAATTATTTTATTATACTCAGCTACTAATGCTTTCTGTTCAGCAATAAATTGGGCGTTTGCAGCTGTTAACTGTCTCTGATAATCCAACTTATCATTTATAATCTGAATCTGTTCTTGAGGATATAATTCTTCCGACTTAAGTTTAAGGGCCAATGTGTACTGAACCTTTGCAGCTTCATACTCCTTAAGATCAAATGCATTATCTGCCGATACGATAAAGGCATCATATTTTTCTTGTAAAGCTTTTTCTGCAGCTAATCTATTGGATTCATTCTCTTTTTTCAATCTTAAATCAAGTTCAATTTTCGTTATTTTAGCAAGCTGATCCTTTGGGTATCGTTCTGCTTGCTTAACTTGAATAGCCGCATTATAGTTAACTTTTGCTTGTTCGTAATTGGCAATAGCAAAATCCTTATCAGCTAATTCAATTAGTCCGTTGTATTTTTCATCAATAAGTCGTTGAGCTTCAAGTTGGCCTTCCTGATTTAACAATAGATTATTTATCTTAGAAATTTGATCTTTAGGATAAACTTCGTAAGGTCTAAGCATTAAGGCTTCATTATAATAAGATTTAGAATCGGCATAACTCTTTTTTTGAAATTCGATATCGCCTTTTTTAATTGCCAAATTATACGCCGCTTTTATTCTAGCCTTTTCAGCCAAATACGCCTTTTGTTTTAGTCTAGTTTCTTCCTCAATACGTTTAAGTTCATCCTCAATATCGGTAAGAAACGACAAGTCCGTCTCAATTAAATCCGTTTCATTATTATACATGATTACGCCTATAGGCTGATCAAAAATAGACAAATCGATACCTGGGAAAAACCTGAACAATTCAATAGAAAATTTACATGGAGGGAAACGGCTATCTCTTTCAAGAACATCCTGAGGAACATATGTCGAAACACTAACTCTTTTAGTTACAAAATCCTCTTTTGAAAATTCAAATATAAAATCGTACCCAAAATTTAAAGTATAGGAAAACTTACCATTCTTAGGAACACTTTTGACACTCACTTGTTCGGAGTCTTTATAAAGTGTGATTTTCACATTATCAAGATCGCCTCCATCAACTGTAACATCCCCTTTTACAATACATCTTTCTTGAGCATAACTATGATTAGAGAAAAGAGTTAACACTAGTATAAAAAAAGCGAAGCGAGTATATTTTAAAATGATAGTTCTCATTTATTGAATCCAATTATATTATTCTACTATTAATAGTTCCTATCTAGAAACAAAAATAAAGAAATATAACTAGTATTTGCCTAGTTCCAAAATTGGTGAAGACTTAAATTCAGAAGACAAAAAATAATTTTCTCAAATCAGCACTAATTATCAATAAAAAAAGCGAACGACTTACAAGATAACACCCTAATACAGAACATCCTGAGAGCCAATTAAGCTCTCAGGATATTACATTATTATAAAGAATCACTTAATTAGACTTCTTTTTTAAATTTCTACAATCTTAGCTAGATCTTCTATATTTTTTAATTTCAATATTTCATCACGTTCTTTCAAACATAAATTTTCTTTGGTTAGTTCATCCCAAGATCCATAATATCTTGCCATTTTTGTCAATAATACAACCTTACAAAAATCATATCGAGCAAATTCACTAATTGCATAAGCTCTATTCATATGTTTTTCTTGTAATTCTCTATCACCTGAGTCAAAATAAGTCTCAGATAAGAAACTCTTAAAAAACACCTGCAATGGGTATGCTTTCGAGCGCATTAAACTGTCATTGCAAAATTCTAAATCCTGAATATTACTTTCCGATAATTTCAAACCTAATTTATTCTGAGCTATCAATTTATATGCTCTCAACAACTTATGATTTGAAAAATATGTTTTTACTGCCAATTGATCATAGAATAATTCGGCATCTTCAATTAACTGAATAACCTTATGATAGGCTTTTATGTAGAATAAAACATTACATACAAGAACCTCGAACTCTCCACTCCAACTCTCATTCTTACCTACAATTTGCGAATATGCCATTTGACGATAATAGAATATGCGAAATAATTCTAATTCATTACTTTTTCCTGTAATATGATTATAAAACAAGATACTAGTGAATCGCAAAGCAATTGAATAAGCTGAACAGCTTGAATCTGGTTCTAATTTATTTAATAAGGTATAATATTTATCAGCAAGTTTCTGCTCCAATGACATTAAAGAAGTCATAAGCAGCATACTTAATGATTTTATTTTAATTGATTGATTTTCGTTCGTTTCTGATATAAACTCAACAACTTTTGCAAAATCACCACTAAGACGATTAAGATTACCTGTTAAAGCAAACATAAATTCAACTGAACGAGTACCTGTAGCATATGTTTTAATTAAATCGATATGTTTATCATCCATATTGGAGATAACAATAGTTAACATATCAGTTACAACACAACTAGTTAAAGTATCCTCGTTAAGTTCGAAAAATTTAGAAACTGCTTCAAAATTTTCAGTACCAACAGCAATATTAAACAACTGAGCAATTAATCTATTCTTCAATTCTGAATCTTGATAATCCAACTCAATTTTCTTGAATAAAGCAAAATCAATTCCCTGATTTTTTTCAAGTAATTCCTTAACTACTAAAACTTCAAAAATTTGCTCATTGTATATTTTCACAAACTTACAATAACTATTAAACTCATTAACAGAAACATACTCGGATATTAAACCATAGCTCAACATTTCTTCGTAGGCAGAATAATAGTTCCCTGCTGTTTTTAGATGGATAGGAAACATCTCCTTCAATTCTACTTTCTTAATAGAATGTGAAGCTTTACCATACTTTTGAATTTTAAGAATCCCTTTTAGAATATCTAATTTCTCCTCTGAATAACGAGAATAATATATCTTATTCTTTAAAAATTCTTCAATCAACTTGTAGCCATCATTTAATTCACTCGATTTATTTGGAGCATAAGTCTTGATAAACAATTCCAAGAAAAAAGGATTTGAGATGGTATTTCGTTGATAATAATCCAAGTCTTCGGTCCTAAGTTCAAAAAAGTATTGATGATTAACTGTTTCATCAAAAACAGACTGAATCTCTAAATCATTTAATGGAGGAAAATTGCGTTTATCAGTTTGATCGAGATCAATATCTATATCATACCAAGCATTTGAAAGACCATTTTCTCTTTGAATAAAAGGAATTGCAAATTTCTCCCAAGTCGTTGTCCTCGCTGTTACAATCAACTTGATATGATTTGATTTCATTCGATTTGCAATGAATTGATTCAATTGCAAAAATAGACGTTCCAATTTTATATTATCATAACTAACCTCATCTAAGGCATCCAATATTAAAATGATCTTGCCTTTGCAAATATTAGGTCTATCAAAAAAATATTTAATATCCGATTTTGAATTGGAATTTAATTGATCTTCAAGCCAGCGTTCTAACATAAAATCACTGCTCAAACAATTAATCATGAAACTTGCATCAAAAAATAAAATAACATCCTCACTTGATACATCTTGTCTTATTCTCTCATACCATTTTGCAAGCATGGTTGACTTTCCTGCACCTCCTGGTGCAACAAAGCTAAGTGCCATCTTATCTGATTCAAGAAATTCACTTATTTTTTCCTCTCCAATTTTTCGACTTACTACAGCGTTAAAAGGAATCCCAGACTGACTTTTTATAAGATTGTAAGCATCGTTGCTTAACTCGTAAGCTCTTTTTTGAAAAGCTTCCCAGGTGGTTGGTTTAGCTGTTGAATCATTAGATTCAATTACATAGTTATATTCAAAATCAGTCCATGATTTAAAGCCCACATATTGTGCTAATAAATTTAGGGTAAACTTAGAAGGAGTTGAAGGTGATTTAAGAAGGCCATAAAGTCGACGAATTGTAGTTGCACTTATTCTTCCGCCTGTAGATTCACAAATAATCTCAGATAAAACCTCACAATCTTTGTTGTAAGATAATTCTTGGCCAAACTTATTAAGGATTTCTTTTTTAAGATATTCAAGCATAGCGCAACTTTTATTAGTTATAGCAGTATAAAAATATACTTACTTTATACTATAAACAACCACCAATTACTAATTACGTCCTTTGGTTTTATATTTACGTCATATGAGTTTCTATGTGCGTTTATGACAATATCCTAAAGGATTAAACACTTATAACATCATAAAAACCATTAGGTTTAACAAATCACTAATCTATTTAACACAACAATGATTAACAAGCGATATATAAACAAACTCACTTAACCTATTGTAAATAATTCTTAAATATTCTTGATTAATGAGGCAGGGGATCTGCTAATTGTTTTAACTGTTCAAAAAAGATTTTTTTCTTTCTCTCCGCAACGACTATTTCGTCATTATTTTCCAAAACAATTTTACCGGTTCGTCCGTTTACATACTGTTTCATAAAATTCAAATTAACGATATGCTTATTATGGACCCTACAGAATGAATCGTGAGGTAAAATATCATCAAAATTTGACATTGGTTTAGACACAGTTATTTCTGAGTTATCTTTCATATATAAATGCGTATAACAACCATCTGCCTCACATCTAATAATATCATTAATATTTACAAGTTTAAAACCATAAGTGTCAGGTAAAATAAGACGATTACGATCTCTTTTTATTAAATCAAATACGCCATCTACATTGGTCATATCTTGAACTCTATTTTTACATAGATAACGTGAAACACACTCAATTAATTCCTCAACTACTATGGGTTTAAGTAGATAATTAAGTACCGAACAATTTATTGCCTTAATTGCATACTGATCATAAGCAGTAACCAAAACTGTTTCATAAGAATTTTTATTTGTTTGCTCAAGAACATTAAAACCTGTACCGTCCTTAAGATTTATATCTAAAAAAACTAAATCTGGGTTTAGTAGATTTATTTGTTCAATGGCTGAGCTTACTGAATTGGCCGTTTTAATTATTTTTATTTCTGGACAATGCTTAGATATTAAGCTTGACAGTAGATAGATGCTTAGGTCCTCATCATCTACAAGAATAGCTCTTATTTTATCCATTAGAATTATGTCTTTCAAATTTTAAACAAAAACGGTTCCATAATAAATTATGGAACCGAAATATGCACTTTATAAAAAATAAACCACTATACTAAACACTATTGTTTAATAGAAATAAATTTAAGTTCTAAAAAATCTTAATTCCAATTTTTAAACGTGGAAAAGATAGTCCATTTATAAAAGTAGTATTTTCATCTGCACCCTGAGTTCCTGGTACTATAACAGTCTCAGTATGCTGATACATATAATTAAAAATGTTAGCTTCAATTCCTAGGAAAAAGTTTCTTGTAAAATAATAATTAGCTCCACCAACTATTGCTCCTCCAAAACCTACGGCTGTAGCAGTAGCTGTTCCATCAGACCCAATAACTAAATCCTCATTATTATCAGCTAACCAAGTTGTTTGAGTACTCTCTAAACGTTCGTATTGAAAATTAAAACGAGCACCTCCATACAAATCAACATTTTTAAGAAAACTTTGATCTTTAGTAAAATCAAAATGATAATCTGCACCAGCAGAAATATTAATTTTATAATTCTTTGTTTCTGGACTTCCCTCAATTGCAGGAATTTCAGAACCTAAAATTTCGTTACCATCTGAATCCAGCGCAGCTGAAATTCCTTCATAAGCATCTGCTCCATCTTTCGATTTAGAACCATAAGAACCAAATAAGTTTAAAGAAATCTTATCGGTTAAAAAATAGTTTAACGAAATACCAGCTAAATTAGTAATTGAAGATGGTTCTTCTGTTGAGAAGCTCCCTTCATAACCCAATCTAGAAACAGTACCAACGGTTCCGTTACCATAGTCTAATACACTTGGATCTATTGATGATACATCATTGCTACCCAATACTGCAGAAACTGTAAAACTTCCTTTTTTAGGTATATATGAATTGGTATCTTCAGATGTATCTTGCGAAAAAGCAACAGAACTTACTAGAAGTGACAGGGAAATCAAAGAAATAATTTTTCTATACATAATCTTTGTTTTTAAATTTGAATTCCAAAGTAAGTCTCCTCATACGAGGAGACTTTCTTTATCCCTAGTCTTCTAATAAAGCATTGTATTCAGCTTGTCTAGCATCTAAATCAGCTTTAGCTTCAGCAACAAGTAATGTAAGTCTTTCTATGTTAGCTTCTGCTTCAGCTATAACTACTTCTTGATCTCTAACAGCGTTAGCTTGAGAATAGTTTCCAGCTACAATTTCAGCAAGAGTTTTCTCTTGAGCATAGATTGCTTCTTCGTTAGTTTTGATATCATCTTCTATGTCTTTAATTGCAGCATCAATGTTATCAGTCATAGCTGAAAGAATCGCTACTTCTGTATCATCAGTAGAAGTCTTGTAAATAAATTCTAAAGCACCCAAACGAGTAATTTCTTTAGTCATTACAGCAATAGCATCAGTTTCAACTTTCTGAGCATCTGTAAGAGCAGTTTCAGCATCAGAAGCAACTAGATCAGCAGCATCTTTAGCATCTTGAGCAGCATCAACAGCATCTTGAGCAGCATCAACACCAGCAAGAGCAGCAGTATATGCAGCATTTAAAGAAGCTACATCAGCATCAAAAGTAGCTACAAAAGCATCAGAGATTGCTTTTTTAGCATTATACTCTTCTGTTAAAGCAACTAACTCTTCTTCTAATAATTCAGTCTCATATGTAGTTAGATCATCAGCGTCAAGTTCATCTTGCTTAGCATCCATAACATCTTTAGCCGTTGATGTTTCAGCTTTAGCAGCATCAAAACCATTTTGTCTAGCTGCAACTGTCAAATAAATACCTTTTTCTTCGTTAGAAGCCGCACCAGCATTTTCTCCTACCCAAGTCGTAATATCAGAATATGCATCGGTAGCAACTTGATCGGCAGCATCTTTAGCATCATTTGCATCAGTAACAGCAGCTTCAGCTACTTCAACAGCGTCATCAGCAGCATCTTTAGCAATCATAGCAGCAGCTACATCAGCATCAGACTTATTAGTTTTAATTGTTTCAGCAGCCAATTTTTCAGCTTCTAAAGCTTCTTTTGCAGTAATAAAAGCATCCCAATCGTTAGTTTCTTTTAAGTTGCTTACAACAGCCAAACTAGCAGCAAGCTCTGCTTTAGTTGTATTTAAAAGAGCAATATCTGCTTCTTTATCACCTTTAACATCCATATTGTCAAAGTCATACATCAAGCTAGCTAAAGTGAATTTGCTGTAAATCAAATCGTTATTTGCATTTAACAAGTTGTTTGTTGCAGTATTCCAATCGCCATAAGCTGCTGTGTATAGACCATAAGCTTTATTTAAATCATCATTTGCCTTAGTAATTAAACCTTGAGCAAGAACAGAAAATTCATATTCAGCTGTTAATTTTTGTCCATCCAAAGCAATTTTGGCATTTTCAAGCACCATTAATGCATTAGATAAACCAACTTTTTCATTCGCCAATTCAAGAATAGCATTATCACTAGCTGCTTGCGCTTCTGCAATATCCATTGCATCCATAGCTTCAGTTTTTGCATTAGCAAGTACTGCTGCCTTAACTTGAGCTTCCTTAAGGGCAGCTTCAAAAGTTTTAATAGCCGCTTCAGCATTTCTATAGGCAGCGTTAGCCTCTTCAACTGTCGCTAGTGCTAAGTTAAGAGCCGCTTCAGATTGGAAAACTTCTGCTCTAGCATTTCGCATAGCAGCAACAGAATCAGATTCGTCGTAAGTGTCACAGGCGTTAAAACCTAGCACCAACATTAAGGCTACAGGAATAAATTTCAATTTCATCGTATTAAATTTAAAGTTAAAAATTTTATTATGTCTTATTAAAATACCCACTCTTACATGGGTGAAAATTAATACAGGCAAAACTATTAACTTAATTACAAAATAACTAGCTTAAATATATAAGTGCGTTGTTTCAACTCATATCTACGTAAAGAAAATAAAAACCATAAAAAAACCTTATAAAAACCAACATTAATGGGGCTTAAGAAATTATTCACAAGCACAATTTAAATTTCACTTATAATCATAACTACCTCACAAACACTCATCAAAACAAAAAATCATAAACATAACAACACAACAACCAACATGATAATACTAAACAAAATACACACAAAAACACCAATACACATATATTAATACATATATACAAACACGTGTAGAATGTAATATTTTGATAACTTTAAAGTGCAGGCTTGTATGTTATTGTATGTGGTATGAGTAATTTTCTAATTCGAAAAAAATTATTTCTTATCAGGTAAAGAATGTGCAAACTTTTTTAAGCTTTCAATAAAATCCTTTTTCTTTCCCTCTGAGACTTCAATTTCCTTTCCATCCTTCAATATAATTCGACCACCTCGCCCCTTAATATATTGCTCTACGAAATTTAAATTAACCAAGTGCTTATTATGTACTCTGCAAAATAAATGCTCGGGAAGTATATCCATAAAATTAGATAGAGGTTTTGAGACCATTAAATCTTCTTTCTTATCAAGAAAAAAATCAGTATAAGATCCATTTGCTTCACATCGCACAATATCACTCAATTCAACCATTCTAAGACCGTTAGCAGTTGGGAGAATTATCTTTTTATATTCGTTTTTTAAACTATCATATAAAACCTTGAATTTTTCATCAAGAGTAACATCTTTCTTGGAATCTTGGAATCGGAATACGGCCTCTTTAAGCTCGGTATAATTAATTGGCTTAAGTAGATAATGTAAAGCAGAAAACTGAATCGCTTTTAATGCATATTCATTATATGCAGTTGTGAAAATCACTTCGAAGTTACGAGAATTAACTTGTTCTAAAACATCAAAACCATTACCATCGGGCATTGATATATCAAGGAAAACAAGCTCTGGATTTTCTTGATTAATAAGTTCTACGGCAGTCTTAACATTGCATGCGAAACCAATAACTTCAACATCGGGGCAAAATCTTTCCAGCAGTTTAAACAAAGAAGATTGACTTTTCATCTCATCGTCAACGATAATGGTTTTTATCATAGTCATACTTTTAGAATCGAAATATATAAAAAAGAGCCTTGAAGAAAGGTCTTTTCTAGAACTATTTTATGATTTAAGAAACAATATTTTCCATAAACTAGTTTCCAAAATTTACTTAAGTTCAGTAGCCACTTTTAGGTACGATGTTGCAAGTCGAATTTTATAATATGGTAATTCCTCATTCATATACACATACAAATCCTTGGTATTTAAAGAACCAGATTCACTAACTGCATTTTGAATACTTTCTAATTCATTAACATGCAAAAAGGATAAAATATCAATATCAGCTCCTTTTTCGTATAAAGATGCTAAATGCGAATATATTGTTACAGGATTAATATTTCTAATTTTTGCAATTTCATCTACCGAGTAGCCTTGTTTATAAAACTCATAGGTTTCATAAAACGATTGACTACTTTTTTTAGCTTCCTGGTTTTTACTTTGCTCAAACCCTAATATCTCATTTATAAAGAATTCCCCATACAATTGGTACTTACGTTCTCCAACGCCCGAAATCATTTTCATCTCGAACTCACTAGTTGGTTTTTCTTCAGCCATTTCATGTAAAGTCGCATCAGAAAACACCAAATATGGTGCAATTCTCGAAGTTCTAGATATTCTTAACCTCAATTTACGAAGTGCTTCAAATAAATCTTCTCTATAAATTTGTTTTGAAGGTTTAGCCTTATCAGGCGTTTTCAACACTTTTGAATTCATCGATGCCAAATGAACCAAATTGACTTTACGTCCACTAAATAAAACCTCCCTACTTTGCTCGGCTAATTTAAGTGCATTTCCTTCGTCGTATCCCACAGAAATATAACCAAGGTTCAAAAGCTGAAGCATGTATTGTTGCCAATCCTGATGTGATATATCTTTACCAGCTCCATAGGTTTTAACCTTATTGTAACCTTTAGAAATAATCTCTTGTCGAGATGAACCTCGCAAAACATCGATAACAGTACCAACAGATTCATGCTCCTTTAGTCTTACAACTGCAGAAAGTGCTTTTTGAGCGATTAAAGTTCCATCAAATTGCTTAGGTGGGTTTTTACAAACATCACAATTGCCACAATCTTCTTCTAAATGCTCACCAAAATAGCTAAGCAGAATTTTACGTCGGCAAATTTGCGCATCACAAAACTGCTGAATACGCTCTAATTTTGCGTTAGATACATCTTTCAATGCTGATTTTTCAATAAATTTACGATGAACAATCACATCTGCAAAACTATAAAACAAGAGCGTATCAGCCTTTAAACCATCACGACCAGCACGACCAATTTCTTGATAATAAGACTCTATATTTCGTGGTAAATTATAATGAATTACCCAACGAACATTCGACTTATCGATTCCCATACCAAAAGCAATAGTTGCACAAATAATTGGTATTTCATCATTAATGAAAGCATCCTGACGCTTGGCCCTTTCTTCTGGAGACAAACCTGCATGGTAATAACTCGCGTTTACACCAGCTTTGCTTAACTTCTCAGACAAGCCTTCGCAAGATTTTCGACTTAAACAATAAATTATACCCGATTGATGTGGACGTTGACGAATAAATCCTAATATACTTTTAAATTTATCTTTACCAGGAGCAACATTTAAACTTAAATTTGGACGATCGAATGACGAGAGAAATAGCTTTGGCTCATCTAAACCTAATTGTTTAACGATATCTTTTTGTGTTAAACTATCAGCCGTAGCCGTTAATGCAACAATAGGCACCAATGGAAATTGCTTTTTAAGATAAGCCATTTTCGAATATTCAGGACGAAAATCATGTCCCCATACCGAAATACAATGTGCCTCATCAATTGCAAAAAGATTAACCTTAAGCTGTAATAATAAATAGTAAAATTCTTCACTCACCAATTTCTCTGGAGAAACATAAAGTAACTTAATCTTACCTTTATGGATATCTTCAATAATCTCATTCTGTACATTAGCCGTTTGAGAGCTATTTAAAAAGGCCGCATTAACACCATTGGCTTGTAAACCTTCAACCTGATCTTTCATTAAAGCAATCAAAGGCGATACGACAATAGCAACACCTTCCATCATTAATGCAGGGATCTGAAAACAGAGTGATTTACCTCCACCTGTTGGCATAATTACTAAGGCATCATCACCATCAAGAATTGATTGAATAACTTCACTCTGCAATGGTCGAAATTTATCGTACCCAAAATATTTTTTTAATATGCGATTTGCCAATTTCATTTATCGAAGAAGAGTTTTTAATGGATACATCTAATTATTACAATCGTCAGAATTGAGAAAACAAAAGTAATGTCAAGTCTAAAGGTATACTAGTATTTACAGATTTAGTTATCAACAAAGACACAGCCTTAGTCAAAATAAAAAATCAGTCTTCACATTTAAGTATTTGCTCACAATTCTACATTAGAATATTTTAAAGAATCTACACAAAATGCAAACGTTTTAAATCATTTGCTTAAAAACGTATGATATTCACAAATACATGATAAAAATCATAACTAGAAGTGTCGTAAAAATCTATGTTTGCCACAAATTCTAACAAGAGAAATCAAACAACACAACAAAGCAATAATACGACAAAACATGAACGCAATTAAGTCCATTAAAGAGACTAATTTCCTTAAACAACGGCGATATGAAGCAGTTATGTTTCTAATCACGTTTTTTGGCATTTTTGGTTATGTTAGTCACTCCATGGGAGTAGCTAATATGCTAAATACGATTATGAACACAGCCTGGGATCTTCTTATGAACACCGTATTCTATATAATGGGAATTACTGTTTTATCTGGAGCGCTTGGTAAATTACTTATCGAATTTGGCGTTGTACGCTTGTTAGAAAAAATTCTAGCCCCACTAATGAAACCTCTTTTTAACCTTCCGGGTGTGGGAGCATTAGCGGGAGTCCTCACTTTTCTTTCAGATAATCCAGCTATTATCAGTTTAGCTAACGACAAAAACTTTAGTAAGTATTTTAAAAATTATCAATTGGTTTCCTTAACCAATTTTGGAACTGCTTTTGGAATGGGACTAATTGTGATGACCTTTATGTCGACACTTCAGATTCCAGGTAATGACGAAAACTTATTTATTCCAGCTCTTATTGGTTTTACTGGAGCATTAGTTGGTGCTATTGTTTCAACTCGATTGATGCAACGCTTAATTAAAAATGTGATTAAGCCTCACAAAAACAAAGACTTAAATGGCGCAACGGAGAAAATATCTTTCAAATCAGAAGGTAGTGTTTTCATTCGTTTTCTAAATTCGATTCTTGATGGAGGTAAGTCTGGTGTTGATTTGGGATTAGCTATTATTCCAGGTGTATTAATTATCTCAACCATGGTAATGATGCTTACATTCGGTCCTAAAAATCCTACTATTGGATACCAAGGTTTAGCTTACGAAGGCGTTACCTTACTGCCAGATTTAGCTGGTCATATTTGGTGGCTATTCGAAGGTTTATTCGGTTTCAAAAACCCTGAACTAATTGCATTCCCAGTAACCTCCTTAGGCGCTGTAGGAGCTGCTTTATCTCTTGTAAAAGCATTTATTGCCAAG
Organism: Ancylomarina sp. 16SWW S1-10-2; assembly: GCF_009669305.1. Classification (GTDB taxonomy): domain Bacteria; phylum Bacteroidota; class Bacteroidia; order Bacteroidales; family Marinifilaceae; genus Ancylomarina. The sequence continues at coordinate 29,349 of NZ_SADB01000009.1, read as the reverse complement.
GGAATTATTGATGGAAATGTAATTGCTGTATTTACTGCAATGGGGATGTGTTGGAGTGGATACTTAAGTACTCACACGGCTATGCTTGATACCTTAAATTACCGTGAATTAACATCTAAAGCTCTATTTTCTCACACCATTGGTGGTATTGTAGCAGGTTGTTTTGCTCACTACTTTTACGTCTTAATTATGCTATTCATATAGCACACTAAGTAATATAGATATACAAAGGCTTGTTGATTCAATATCAGCAAGCCTTTTTCTATTTAAGATATATTAATTCACATATTTAACAAAATTAAAAAATTCTTCTGTCTAACGCTCATCAAATAAAATTCACATAATTACATAATTTTCAATCCCGATAAATATCGGGATAACAGACTTACTTTTTCTGGAAATTTTGTCATTCTGTGAATAATAAAAAAGAAAGGCTTACTAATTTATTTTAGTAAGCCTTAAATATCATTATATTCTAATCTAATTATTCCATATGAACGACAGTGATACCTGAACCTCCCTGTTGAATTTTCTCATCAGTACAAGAACGCACCAGCTGAACTGTTTTCAAATAGTCACGTATTAAGGTTCGTAAAATACCATGCCCAGTACCATGTAAAATTCTAAACTCTGAGATATCTAACATGATAGACTCATCAACATGATCCATCACAATTTGAAGAGCTTCTTCTGCCCTCAAGCCTCTCACATCAATATCACGACGGAAAGTTAGCTTACGTTTAGAAATTCGCTCCTGAACCAAAGCCGAAGTCTGATTGTAAGTGTTACTTTCTTTTTTGGCTTGAGTTTTACTCACCTTAGTTAATCTATTCACCTTTACAGACGTTAACATGGCTCCAAAAGCAACCACTGCTGTCTTTTCATTAACCTCAATCACTTCGCCAACGGTACGCTGAGAATCTAATTTTACACTATCTCCTTTTTCAATAATACTAGGATCAAATTGCTTTTTATTTTGAGGAACAGCTTTAACTGTTACTGGAGCAGTTTCTTTCCCTCTAAATTTCTTCGCTTTATTTTCTCTATCCTTTAACTTTTGTATTTTTCGATTAATGCGAGCTTCCTCTTGCAAATCGCCTTGAGTAATCACTATTTTTTGTTCTTCAAATACTTTACGAACCTGTCGTGTTTTCTCTTTATCAGCTTTACTTTCCTTAATCTCACGAATCGTTTTCTCTATCGATTTATTAGCCTGATTTAAAAGCTGTTTTGCCTCCTCTTGAGCTTTAGAGATAATCTCTTTTCTCAAACTAGAGGTTTCCTTTAAATCAACTTCGTAACGTTCGACCAACTGTGCTAATTTCTTTTCGTTAACACGAATCTTATCACGTTTCCCTTCCCAATAGCGTTTATCACGAACAATATCGCGCAAGTGCTTATCAAAATTGATATGATCTCCACCAATTTTTTCAGTAGCCGATTTTAGAATTTCCTCGGGCAAGCCAATCTTACGAGCAATCTCAAAAGCAAATGACGAACCGGGTTTTCCTACTTCTAGTTGAAACAGTGGTTGCATTTTATGAGAATCGTAAAGCATAGCACCATTTTCGATACCATCAGCTTCCGAAGCATAATGTTTAAGACCAGTATAGTGTGTTGTAATGACGCCACGAACTTGCTTTCTGTTCAATTTATCGAGAATAGATTCAGCAATAGCACCACCAAGAGCAGGCTCTGTACCCGTACCAAATTCGTCAATCATCATCAATGTTTCAGCATTTGAATACTTCAAAAAATGCTTCATATTCATTAAGTGAGAACTATAGGTACTTAAATCATTCTCCATAGATTGTTCATCACCAATATCGATGAAAATATTATCGAAAATACCCATCTTCGATTTTTCACCCATCGGAACCAACAAACCACATTGGAACATATATTGCAATAAACCCATAGTTTGCAAGCAAACCGATTTACCACCAGCATTGGGTCCCGAAATTAGGACAATTCGCTGATTATCATTTATCTCTATATTTAAAGGAACAGCTTCTCTACCTTCACCTTTCAAAGTTAAATAAAGTAAGGGATGCACTGCTTTTTCCCAGAGTACGCTTGAGGTTTTTACTATTTGAGGCAAAAGACCATTTACTTGAATAGCAAATTTTGCTTTCGCTCTAATAAAATCTATTTGTGCTAAAAATTCATAGGATAAAAACAAATCATCAACATAAGGACGAACCTGCTCCGTAAACTCACGTAAAACCTTAATCATCTCACGACGTTCTGCATATTCTAGCTCACGAATTTCATTGTTTGTTTCTACAATTTCAGCAGGCTCTATATAAGACGTTTTACCTGTTGCCGACTCATCGTGAACAATACCTTGCACCTTACGTTTGTAAGCCGAAGATACAGGGATCACTGTTCGTCCATCACGAACCGAAAGAGATACATCATGATCAACCCACCCATCCTTTTGAGCAGCACGCAAAAGAGATTGCATCCGCTTTGAAATAGATGATCGTTTCTGATTTAAACTACTACGGACTTGCAATAGTTCTTGCGATGCATTATCCTTCATTCGACCATGCTTAGTCAATATAGCATTTATTCTATCGAAGATATAAGGGTATGTTTTCACATTTCCTGTTAACCTCATAAGATAAGGATAACTGCCTTCTTCCTTATTCTTGAAAAAACGTAGAATAGCTGAAATAGACTCTAAAGAACGCTTTAAATCGAACAGTTCTTCAAGTTCTAAATAAGTACCATCAATTCGAATCTTCTTTAAACTTTCACGTACATCAATAAAATGTCCTAAAGGAAAATTATCCTCTTCAAGACAAATCGTTTTAAATTCGTTGGTTTCGTTAACCCGGCGAGTAACACGCTTAAAAGATTCAGAAAATTTCAGTCCATCAACTAGATCTTTCCCCAGTTGACTTAAGCATTGTTTCTTTAATAGTTCTCTAAGCTTATCGAACCGTATTTTCGTTTCAAAATTATCTGGATATATCACGCGCGTTTTTACAATCTTAGTTATTTCTTCTGCAAAATTAACAAAAGAGCTCGAAGAGGCAAAAGGACTCTTTTAAATATTCCAATTATAAATTTCATCCTAAATATATTCATTATCTATCCATAAAGTTTTCAGGTTTTAGCCATATAATTAAAGCGCTTATACCACAAAGCAAACATATCCAAACACTTTAACCTCATTAACACGATAATATCAGCATAACAATCTACTCCCAATATTGACCAATTAGACTATTCATTTTCTAATAAAACAGATAAGACATGGTTTCACAGACAAATCGTCAACCTATTTTTCAAAAATGGAAATTCCTAAATTGATAGAACAAGACGTCATATTTTTAATGATATCGTATTTATTGCTATTCCATCAGTTCATTATAGAGGTAAAGCATGAATAGATATACAAGAATACAGTGAAATAAAGAAGATGGCTCAATCGAATTCTATTATACCCTATGAGGATACCAACACAGGGAACCTTTAATCGTTTTCTTCTTCCTAGATGCAAATGAATTCAAAACTGTCTCCTTTCGTCGATAATGTTAGTATATAAGGTATAACGAAAATGTAAATATCGATGGAAAAACAATAAGAGAATCAAGAAATAAAGGCTGCAAAACAACACTCATATTGTGAAAGCATCTGTCGCTCAAAATAAACTTATTCTTGGACAAGTTAAAACAGAAGAAAAATCTAATGAGATACAAACAATTACTTAATAATCGAAGACTATATAATTACCCTAATGAAACTTCAGAAAAACATCGCAAAGAAAACTGTAAAAAAGAAAGCAAATTATATTCTTGCTGTTAAGGAAAAACAGAGAAAACTCAAAGAGGATATTCAAAATCGTTTTTGAATTTTTCCGCAAAGGATTGCGACAAAAATCTTAATTATGATCATGGTGAATAGAAACAAGTAAATAAAACAAGTTTCTATATTACCTCCACTGCACTTTTCAAATCTAAATAAAAAAGCACTAGATAAAAGTCGATGTTAAATTAGGATTTTTTTTTAGAAAAAAAAATGCCAAAAAAAATAAATTAACATGTTCTAAAACTAATGCATAAATAGGCGTGTTTGGGCACTCTCGCATAATAATAATTTTAACTTTAGACAGTTAGAATGAATAATAAAACACAGTATTAATTAACAGATAATTTTTTTTATGCACAACGTAAACATCTTCTTACAGGGATTAGAACAGTACATTGGAGGGAGCCAGTGGTTTATATTTTTATTACTTGGAACAGGTATATTCTTTACCATATATCTTAAATTTCCACAAATACGATTTTTTAAACACGCCCTCAAAGTCGTCTCGGGTAAATACGACAAAAGTCACCACAAAGGAGATACTTCTCACTTTCAAGCTTTAACCACAGCCCTTTCGGGAACAATTGGAACAGGTAATATTGCTGGTGTAGCTTTCGCTATTTATCTTGGTGGTCCTGCCGCATTATTCTGGATGATAGTAACTGCAGTTATTGGTATGACAACCAAATTTGTTGAGGTTTCTTTATCTCACAAATACCGTGAGGTCGATGAAAAAGGTTTTATCTCTGGAGGACCGATGTATTACATGAAGAACAGACTGAAAATGCCTTGGTTAGCTGGATTTTTTGCTGCCATGACAATTATTTCTTCTTTTGGACAAGGTAGTTTTCCACAAATTAATTCAATTTCGAATTCATTATTTTCAACTTTTGGAATTGACAAAGTATTAACCGGAGCCGTGCTTGCTATCTTACTTGGTGTAGTTATTTTAGGTGGTATTAAACGTATTGCACAGGTAACTGAAAAATTAGTACCTACTATGGCTGTTGTCTATTTTATAGGTGCACTTGCTGTTATCTTCTATAATATCGAAAATATTGGTCCTGCTTTTGCTTCAATATTCTCTACTGTATTTACAGGTACTGCTGCTGCTGGAGGTTTCTTAGGTGCTAGTTTTGCCTATGCTTTTAATCGTGGTGTAAACCGAGGCCTATTTAGTAACGAAGCTGGTCAAGGTTCTGCTCCTATTGCCCATGCTGCTGCTCGTACAGACGAACCAGTTTCTGAAGGTATGGTTGCCATTTTGGAACCTTTTATTGATACTGTAATTATATGTACTCTTACAGGTTTAGTTATTCTTTCGTCAGGTGTTTGGAAAGAAAAAATTCATAATCAATTTCAAGCTACAGATATGACTATTATGGCTGATGTTTATGATGATACTGTTAAGGCTGATCAAGACAAACTATATAAATTCTTAGCTCATGAAAAGGAACTTCCTCGTTTTAATGGAGACCTACAAGTTGTAAATGGACAAATTCAAAATTCACTGACTGTTATTAATGACCGTTCTGTTGCTGAGCAAGTTTTAGTTTATAATGAACTAGATTCTTTATTGACAGGAACTGTTAATGTTGTTAACGGAAATTACACAAACGATGACGTACACTTTAAAGGAAACTCTCTAATTCATTCGGCTCCATTAACTGCTGAAGCGTTTACTAGAAGTTATTTTGGAGAAGCTGGTCGTTGGATCGTTTCAATTGGTCTATTACTATTTGCTTTCTCAACCTCTATTGCTTGGGCATACTACGGTGGTCGATCAGTTACTTATTTATTTGGTGCAAAAGGTGTATTACCTTATAGAATTATCTATTGTATAGGATTTTTTGTTGCAGCCTTTGCTGACACAACTATCATTTGGACATTATCTGGTATAACCATTGCGATGATGACTTTCCCCAATCTTATTGGTATTCTAATGCTTAGAAAAGATATGAAAGGTGAAATGAATAGCTATTGGTCTAAGTTCAAATCAGAACATCCTAACGATTAAGTTTAAATATAACATTTAGAAAAAAGCTGCACTTCAGACTCGTTTAGAGTTAGAAGTACAGTTTTTTTTTATTATCATCAAGTACATCTTCAAAAAAACAAACTCAACTTCCATCAATAAAAACACCTCGAATTTTCTGAGACTCATTTACCTCTGTTTTAAACCATTTAATGGGATTAAAAATTAAAGGAATACGTGATAAAAGGATTCACTAACTAAATTATTTTCAATCTTATTTTCCCAACTCTCATTCCGAAAAAGACAATTGGACTTTAACCACACAGAATAAGGTCAAATAAATGATATTATCATGATTGAAGAAACTGTTTATTGGTAGATTAAATTTATAACAGGTTATTGATAAGACTTAATGATTGATGGCACTGTTAATTTGTATAAGTAATTAGCCTACAAACATCTCTAACTATATTCTTCGTTAGATTTTTTTTATCGTACCAACATTAAATCGTAAATTAGACAGACGCATCTATTTACAAATCAACTTAAACCCTAGCGGATAATATGAGATTTTTATTTTCTCTATTTATAATTCTGTTTACAACAAGCACTACTTGGGCTCAGACGAGTGTTATTAAAGGACGCGTATACAATCAAATAAACAACGAACCCATTCCTTTTGCTAATATTGCAATTGCCAACAGTACATTAGGAACAACTGCTGATATAAATGGAAACTACCGTTTTGAAAAACTTAAACCTGGAAGCTATAATTTAGTTTGTAGCAGTATAGGATTCGAAACCCATTACTTTTACGAAATTATTGTCAGTCCATCTAAACCCAATACGCTTAACATCCCTCTTCTTGAATCGAACCAAAAACTTTCCGAAGTTCTTGTTACAGCTCCTGCTTTCAATAAAACAGAAGAAAGTCCTTTAAGTATGCGCACCATTAATGCAACTGAGATCTTTCGTCATCCTGGAGGCAATCGAGATATCTCCAAAGTAATACAAGTTTTTCCCGGAGTTGCTTCCTCACTTTCCTTTCGTAACGACATTATAGTAAGAGGTGGAAGTCCCAACGAAAATAGATTTTATTTAGATGGCATTGAGGTAACCAACATCAATCATTTTGCCACACAAGGCGCATCAGGCGGACCAGTAGGCATGATAAATGTCAACTTTATAAGAGAAGTTGATTTTTATGCGGGAGCCTTTCCTGCAAATAAAGGGAATGCCTTAAGTTCTATTCTCGATTTTAAACAACGTAAAGGAAATGACGAAAAACTATCGGGAACTTTAACTGTAGGATCGAGTGACTTTGGTTTAAGCCTAGAAGGCCCATTGGGTAAAAAATCAACATTCATACTCTCTGTTCGACGTTCTTACTTACAGTTTCTGTTTAAGGTACTTGATCTTCCTTTTTTACCAACCTATAACGATATGCAATTCAAGCAAAGCATTAAGCTTGATTCCAAAAACGAAATCACCTTGCTAGGACTTGGAGCAATTGACGATATTGAACTGAACACATCAGTAAATAAAGGCACGCCCGAATCATCGAGAGATATCCAGAATCGATATATCGTTGCCAACCTACCTGTAAATACCCAGTGGAATTATACAGTTGGAGCAAAATGGCTACATTACTCAAAAAATAGCTACCAAAGCCTCATCATAAGTCGAAGCCATTTAAATAATGAGGCCACAAAATATAAAGGCAATATTGAACGAGCTGATTTATTACTTCTAAATTATAAATCAGAAGAGATTGAGACTAGACTAAAATTTGAGAGTACAAAAAGGCTAAAGGGTTGGAAATGGAATATAGGTGGCTCAATTGATTTTGTAACTTACACCAACTCGACTTTTAATAAAAAAGAACAAAATGGAGAGTCTACGATTGTAGAATTCGATTCAAAAATCAATTTTGCTAAATATGCCCTATTCACTCAAATTAGCCGAAAAGTTCTAGATGATAAACTAAGTTTATCCTTTGGCTTTCGCAACGATTTTTCTGATTACTCAAGTACTATGAATAAGCCATTGGAGCAATTTTCACCTCGTCTTTCTGCTTCTTACGCCATTAATCCTAAATTAAACCTCAATTTTAATGTGGGACGTTATTTCCAACTACCGGCTTTTACTGTTATGGGCTTTCGCGATAACGAAAATAATTTAGCGAATAAAAAAACAACCTACATTCAAGTAGATCATTTGGTAGGTGGTATAGATTTCAACCCAACACCCTATTCAAAAATAAGTATCGAAGGCTTTTACAAAAAATACAATAACTATCCTTTTCTTTTAACCGATAGTATATCTATGGCCAATTTAGGAGGCGATTTTGGAGTTATTGGTAACGAGGCTGCAGAATCAACATCCGAAGGTCGTGCATATGGCATAGAGATTCTTTTACAGCAAAAGTTAAGCTCTTCTATTTATGGTCTTATTTCATACACATGGGTTCGAAGTGAGTTTAAGGATAAACATGGATTATATCGTCCTTCATCGTGGGACAATAGACATATTTTAAATATTACCGCAGGCAAGAAGCTAGCGCGCAATTGGGAAGTTGGGATGAAATTCAGATTACTGGAACCAGCTCCTTATACACCTTATAATGTTGAACTATCAGCTCAAAAAGAGATCTGGGATATCACCAATCAAGGCATACCAGACTGGGATCGTTTAAATGAGAAACGCAACTCTACATTTCATTCCCTAGATATTAGAATCGATAAAAAATGGTTCTTCAAAAAGTGGTCCCTAAATGCCTATGTTGATATTCAAAACATCTATAATTTTAAAGCTGACACGAGACATTATCTTGACATTCTTCGTGACAATAATGGAAATTTAATAGAAGGCCCTAATGATTCTAACAAATACTACACCTACGAAATTGACTATGAAGCAGGAACTATTCTACCATCGATTGGTTTAATGATAGAATTCTAAGTAAAGCTGACATTTATAAAAATCACTATTTTAATTATTAATCTTAATATGAATAAACTATGAAAAAATTAATTGCAGAATTTATCGGAACACTTTGGCTCGTTCTCGGAGGATGTGGAAGTGCAGTATTAGCAGCTGCTTATCCTGAATTAGGAATTGGCTTTGTAGGCGTAGCCCTTGCATTTGGTTTAACCGTTGTAACTATGGCCTATGCGATTGGTCATATATCTGGCTGTCATCTTAACCCTGCTGTTTCTATTGGCTTATGGGCTGGTGGTCGCTTCGACAAAAAAGAACTATTGCCCTATATTATTGCTCAGGTATTGGGAGGTATAGCAGGTGCAGGTATTCTTTATTTAATTGCCTCAGGCAAACCTGGATTTGAATTAGGTGGTTTCGCTGCCAATGGTTATGCCGAACACTCACATGGAGGTTACAGCATGCTCTCTGCATTAATATGCGAAATAGTGATGACCTTTATGTTTCTAATCGTAATACTAGGAGCAACACATTCCAAGGCTCCAAAATATTTAGCTGGCTTAGCTATAGGATTATCTTTAACATTGATTCACTTAATCAGTATTCCCGTTACAAATACATCAGTAAATCCAGCACGTAGTACAAGTCAAGCTATTTTTGTAGGAGATTGGGCAATTGATCAGTTATGGCTATTTTGGTTGGCTCCAATAGTAGGTGCTCTTATTGCAGGTGTGGTGTATAAATATATGTCTCCAGAAACAGAATAATAAGCGCTTAAACTAAAATCGCTTAAAAATGAAAAAGGCAGGTCCCCACCTGCCTTTTTCTTCTAACCCAAAATTAATTTTCAATATGAATTTAACCCTAAATCCTTATATAATTATATTGAAACATTCAATTCAATCATTGCGTTAACTAACCACTAACTACGCTCCTGAATCGGTGTGCAAAGATATGAAAAATTTACAAACTACCAAACAGTTTAATTTATTTTTTAAATATGTCATTCAACTCCCAATAATAGGGTGTTACAAAGCATATATTTGAAATAAGCGCGTGTATTATACAATAATTCAAAAAAAAATAGCTGCCAAAGGCAGCTATTTCATTTTAAGCAGTTCAACTATTAATTGAATAGTTCATCTTTAATATTTTTATTAATCTCTAAACTAGTAATGGTCAAAGGCATTTCCTGAGGTCCCATCTTAGTAATTGTCGAAAATGGAAATCTCAAGCCTTCCACATCGGTATATTTATCATAGATCATAGTAACAGACATACCATTTTGTTGTGCTACAGTCTTTAATTTTAAACCGGTAGCTGCACTATAAAAGTCATATTTTGTTGTACCGTCTACACCATCAACCTCCAACTTATATGCTTTCTTTCCATCGATCATTTCGGCACCAACAATTTTTGTAGTAAATCCTAATTCTTCAAGATCGAGCTCTGCAAACATATGGGCTTGCATTTTAAACCCTTTCAATTGTTCAGCATTGGCAACACTCTCATGACCTTGAGCAACTATTTTTGCAGAAGTTCCATTGTATTTGATGGCTTGCATAACCTGTCCATTCATGACCATAGACATAGAAAACTTATCATTATTCTTATATGCTTGATCAACACTAATAACCATAGGTCCCATTTTCATTTCGCCTTTCACACTCATGTCTTTAATGCTTTCAAGTTTTTCACGACCACCAATAGCATTAATATAACTTTCAACCACAGCATTAGCTGTTAAACCTTCTGGAATAGCATTAGGATCGACCTTAACGATATCACCTTTATAGTCATATTCTTCAACAACCCCTTTAGAGCTTAGCTTAGCTAATCTCTCTTTGTATTTTTTATCACCAACTACTAAATAAACAGCGTTATTAGGATCAATATACTTTTTAGCCATTGCTTGAACATCGTCCAAAGTTACCTTATCTAACTTCTCTAAATAAGTAGCATAATAGTCAGCAGGTAAATTGTCGCGTTCAATAGCCATTGCAAAACTTGCAATAGTTGAAGGCGATTCAAGAGCTCTAGCAAAATCTCCTGCCATAGCTGCTTTTGTCATATTTAAATGATCTTGAGTCAATTTAGTATCACGAATACGATCTATTTCAACTACCATTTGAACAAGTGCACTATCAGTAACTACAGACTTAACATTAGATGTTGTTCTAAAATTCGCAACTAATTTATCACTTGAAATACTAGAATAAGCTCCATAAGTATAAGCCTTATCTTCACGCAGATTTTTAAATAATAAACCTGAAAAACCAGAACCTAACATAGAGTTCATAACTCTTGAAGGAATCACATCAGGATCTCCCTTTTTAAGTTCAAACGTATTAATAATCTGAACCAACGATTGAGTCGCAGCATCTCTATTTGCAAGAACAACACGTTTGCCAATCATTTTAGCTGGCATATCGTACTTGAATGTAGGAACATCAGCTTTTTCCCATTTCCCAAAATATTTCTTAACCAATTTCTTAGCTTCCTTAGTCGTAATATCACCTACAATTGCCAAAATTGCAACATTAGGTTTAAAGTAAGTAGCATAGTAATTTTCACAATCACCTAAAGTAATATTCTTAACCGTAGCTTCAGTCATCACATCACCATAAGGATGATTTTTACCATAAAGAATTCGACTTCTCAAATTAGAAGCAATAGACTTAGGATCATTTTTAGAAGATTCTAAACCTGATAAAGTTTGCTTTACGATTTTATCAAACTCTGCTTTTGGAAAAGAGGGGTTCAATGTAACATCTGCCATTAATTCAATAATATTTTCTTTATAGCGAGACAAACCACCAGCGCTAACTCCGCCAGCTGATGTATTTATATCTGCTCCAATAAAATCAATTTCTTCAGCAAGTTGAGCATCTGTTCTTGTGGTTGTTCCTGTTCCCATTAACGAACCAGCAAAAGAAGAAAATCCTGCTTTATCACCTTCAACAATAGGATCGATATTTAGATTTAATGAAAAGCTTACATGAGGTATTTTGTGATTTTCTACAACCAAAACCTTCAAGCCATTTTTTAGGGTAAAAGAATCGTAATCGCCCAACTGCACTTTAGGTGCTGGCCCCGCAGCGGGTGCTTTTGTTCTATCCACTTGTGCATGAACAGATGTTACCATACAAATAGCAACAAGTATAAATAAAAATTTATTTAGTTTTTTCATCATTTATAATTTATGTGTTAAGGCCTAAACCTATCCCAATAAAATGGAGTCTTTTAAATTTGACTCTTAATCATATTAATTAATCCTTATTTTGCCTTTGGTAAGTAATAAAGGACAACACGGTTTTCAGGTACAAAATATTTTTTTGCTACTTTCTGAATATCTTCACGACTTACAGCAAAGTAGTTATTCAATTCCTCATTCACTCTTTGAGTATCTTTATAATAAGTATACGCAGTTGCTAAATTCTCCGAACGTTTTGCAATTGTTGCATTCGAGTTTACCAACTCATTTTCGATTTTATTACGCAATTTCTGATACTCTTTTTCAGATATTAATTCCTCTTGAACTTTAGAAAACTCATTATTCATTTCATCTTCTAAAGCCTTTGTATCAACACCCATATTTGGAACTCCTAATGCTAAAGCTAAGCCTGGATCTTCGTTTGGCATTGGCATAGCAACCATTTCAATAGCCATTTGTTTTTCGCTAACCAACGATTTATATAAACGAGAACTTTTACCATCACTCATCAACTTAGCCAACATGCTAGCTGCATAATAATCTTTGGTTCCCATTGCTGGAATATGATAAGCTTGAATTATAGCTGGCAATTGAATATTGTCATAAACCGTATCTCTTACTTCGGCAGTTTTCTTAGGCTCTACAATGTTAGGACGATAAATTTCTTCAGTTCTTTTAGGAATAGCAGCAAAATAATCGGAAACCAATTTTTTAGCCTCATCTTTTTTGAAATCACCACAAATAGTTAAAACAGCATTATTAGGAACATAAAACTCTTTGTAAAATTTTACAAAATCCTCAGTTTTGGCATTACGAATATGTTCTTCGTTTCCAATAGGAATCCATCTGTAAGGGTGCTTTGTATAGGCATGAGCCATAGTCTCAGGTAAAATTTTACCATAAGGTTTGTTATCATAGCTTTGTTTTTTTTCTTGAATAACAACACCTTTTTGAGTTTTAATTCCAATATCCTCAACCTTAGCATGCATCATTCTTTCAGACTCTAACCAAAGACCTAATGCCAATTGATTAGAAGGTAACATCTCGAAATAATACGTTCTATCGCTAGATGTATTTGCATTTAAAGAACCACCAGCTCTCGATACATATTTATCGTACTGGTGACGTGGAATATTTTCGGTTCCTTCAAACATTAAATGTTCAAAAAAGTGGGCAAAACCTGTTAGTTCAGGCTGTTCATTTTTAGACCCAACGTGGTACATTACCGAAACAACAATATTAGGTGTCGTATGATCTTGCTGAAGAATGACATGTAAGCCATTATCCAAATCATACTCGTCAAACACGATTTTTCCGGTTTGAGCAATACCTCCAATTGCAAAAATACTTGCAAACAAAAGCGATAAAAACAGTTTTCTAATCATCTCTATAATTTTTAGATTATTGATTGTTATACCAAACAAAAGATCAATAGCTTAGACTCTTAATCTCTTAAAAATAGGCAACAACCACCTAGTTTATGTTTATTAAAGGTGTGGAATTATATATTTAATTAGTAATATTAATCTTATTATTGTTTTCAACCAATTTTATTGGACAAAACGAAATATGACACGATAAAAGTTAAATACAACACGCTAAAACAAACAATTTATTTTCTGAAAGCACCTTCCCAACAATAAATTCTTCCTAGCTGTGAGTTAAAAATTATTATTTTATTTATTCAATTCATTTTCCATTCGGTGTATTATAAGGATTATCACTAGTTTTACACTTATTTTAAAATTTCAAAACTTGCTATCTATTATTAGCACTCTATATTAAGAACACAAACATGCTCGAAACGCTTAACCAACTCGATCAGGAATTACTATTATTCCTTAATGGCATACACTCTTCATTTTTCGATTCTTTCATGTATCTTATTTCAGGAAAACTGGTTTGGGCTGTTTTTTATCTAGCAATCATCGTTCAGATATACCGCAGCTATGGCTGGAAAAACTGTTTGTATTTATTAGTTGCAATTGCACTTGTCATTACCTGCTGCGATCAAATGGCATCGGGAATATTAAAACCATATTTCCAGCGTTTTCGCCCCAGTCGATCTCCTGATATATCTCATTTAGTTCATATTGTAAATGGATACACAGGTGGAAAATATGGTTTTGCCTCATCGCATGCAGCCAACGTATTTGGATTGACAACATTCTGCAGTTTTCTTTTCCGCAATAAGAAACTAAGCCTATTCTTATTCTCATGGGCTATTTTAGTATCCTATTCACGCATCTACCTTGGTGTTCATTACCCTGGTGATATTATTGTGGGAACTGGTATTGGAATTTTCTTTGGATATTTAATCTACAAAATTCTACCAAAATTCAAGTTCATTAAGCTAGACAATCCAACAACCGAAAAGGATTGGAAATTTAATATTATAACCTGGGGAAGCCTTTCAATATTAGTTATGGCTATCATCTCTATTTTCAAATAACATTACACATTCAATTATAAGTTATGAAAGAAAGATTAAAATTTTTCCTTGCAGCAGCACTTTCGTGGTTAGCTTTCATGATATTTATTCGCGTTGCATTTTCGCTATATCAATACTCACAAACTAGCCTTTTAAGTTTTGGAGACATTATACTATCCTTTATTTACGGCTTATATCACGATATTTCCATTACGGGTTATATTCTAATGTTGACAGGTTTAATTTTAAGCTTTAGTATAACGATACCAGGTAGAAAATTGAAACTAGTATTTCAAATTCTATATGGTTTACTTCTATTGGTGAGCTTATCTATTGTTGTTCCAAACTTAGAACTATTCCGTAACTGGGGATTCCATATTGATGGTACCATTTTAAGCTATTTAAAAACGCCTAAAGAAGCTGCTGCATCAACAACAATATCAACCTTTATTATTTTATTTGTGATCTTTATTGCCATGTATATCATAGGCTTTAAGTTGTTAAATAAATTTGTAATTAAAAGGCTCGATGCTATAGTTCCTGCCAAACTAAAGTTCTTTCCAGTTATGTTACTGATAACGGCCAGCATGATTATTCCCATAAGAGGTGGTTTAGGCATTGCTCCTATGAATGTTGGTTTTGTTTACCATTCATCAAAGACATACGCCAACTTATTATCGGTTAACCCAATTTGGAACTTTTCGTACTCTCTTAAAAAATTGAATAAAACGAAACGAATTAAGCTTATTTCAGACGATGAAGTTCAATCCAGATTTAAAGAACTGCTTGCGGCTAATAATGTCGATCAAGATAGCTTACTGACAAGTAAATCACCAAATATTGTTTTAATTGTTCTAGAAAGTTTCACCGCTTCCATTATTGAAGACCTTGGAGGTGAAAAAGGCATTACGCCAAACTTACAATCATTATCCAATGAAGGGATTCTATTCACCAACTTTTATGGCATTGGTGACAGAACAAAAATTGGACTCGTTGGTGTGCTTTCAGGCTTTCCATCGCTTCCACAAAAACCTGTAATTGAATTTCAGAGTAAAGTACAAAAACTACCAAGTTTGAGTAATAGCTTAAAACGAGAAGGCTACAGTAGTACATTCTACTATGGTGGCGATCTGCATTTTGCCAGCATGAACTCTTATTTATCGAATATTGGTTTCGAAAGTACGGTATCGATGAATGATTTTCCCAGTGAATTAAACACATCTAAATGGGGCGTTCATGATGAATTTCTATTGGATAAAATGTATCACGACATTAAACTAGAGACAAAACCTTTCTTTAAAGCCTGTATAACACTTAGCAGCCACGAGCCATTTAACGTTCCTATGAAGACTGTAATACAAGGAACAGATGAAACTAGCTTATTCAAGAATGCTGCTTATTATACCGACAAGTGTTTAGGTGAGTTTATAGGCAAACTTAAAAAATTACCAAGTTGGGATAACACTTTGGTAGTTCTAGTGGCTGATCATGGCGTACGTTATGTGAAAAATTTTCAGCCTAATGATCCTAATAAATACAAAATACCAATGCTTTGGTTAGGTGGTTGCTTAAAACAAAAAGGTCTTAAAGTTGAGAAATACGGTTGCCAAGCCGATATAGCCCCTACTCTTTTACCACAAATGGGAATTGATGCCAGTGACTTTACAATCGGGAAAAACCTTTTCAACAAAAATCAAGAAGGATACGCTTACTTTACCTATAACAATGGATTTGGTTATGTAAATTCTGAAGAAAAATTAATTTTCGATCTCAACTCTAACAACTGGAAATCGGAAATTAAGAAACACAAAAATGCTGAAACCATGCTACAATACTTAGACTACAGCTTTTTTAAGCTTTAGATTCTATAAAGCATAAAACATAAGAATGGCTAGCTCTTCAATTGAAAAGCTAGCCATTTTTGTATATCAAGAACACTATATTCTTATTTTAGAATTAGCTCAATATTTCTTCGATAGTAATATAATCACCAACTTTTCCTGTCATTTTTTCCACATCAGTATTTACAGGTAATGTTTTTTTACCAGGTCTCCATCCAGCAGGACAAACTTCTCCAGTTTTGCTTGCATGTTGCCAAGCCTGAATTTGTCTTAAGAATTCTTTCACATTTCTACCAACAGAGTCAGCTTGAACTTCCTGAGCAACACAAATACCATCAGGATTAAATAAGAAACGACCTCTTAAAGCAACACCTTCTTCTTCAATTAACACACCAAACGCACGACTTACTTCTTGTGTTGTATCAGCACCAATTGTCAATTGTAAACCCTTAAGAATAGGCTCTGTTTCTGCAAATCTCTTATGCGAAAATTTTGAATCAACTGAAACAGGTAATAACTCAACTCCAAGTTTTTCAAATTCATCGTAATGTGCATTCATCGCAGCAATTTCGGTTGGACAAACAAAAGTAAAATCGGCAGGGTAAAAACAAACTACTGACCATTTACCTTTATAATCTTCACTTGACACCTCTGTATAATGACCTGTTTTAGCATTATAAGCATCCATTTTAAATTCTGGCATTTGTTGTCTAACCATTGTTGCGCTCATCGTTTTAGTCTCCTCTTGTTTTAAATTTGTACTTAAATTATTATTTTCTGTAACTTTTTTTCTTGGCTTAATGCCAGTTGCACATCCCATAACTATTTTTATTAATTAATGATTTTTATTTTTATGAATAATAAAATTCCCACTGATATTTAGTTTTATATCGTCAACAATAAAATTATTGATCTGATTTTCCTCAAAAAAATCTTTTAATAGTTTATCAAGTTTTTCGTTAACAAAATCTTCGATATAATCACACTCTACACAATACAAATGATGATGATTCTCAAGAGTACCATCGTATCTCATGGCATCCTTTTCTGTTTTTACCTTATTGAGTAAATTCTTTTCAACTAAGGTCTCTAAAACTTTATATACAGTTCCAGAACCCACATTTGGATCTGTTTTTCTGATATATTCTATAATTTTTTCTGCCGTTGGATGATTGTCAAGCTTGTATACAGCTTCCAACACGCGCATTCTTTGCGGTGTAACCTTCAATCCTTTTTCAGATATTTTATTTCGTATTTCTATTGCTTCAATCATTGACTAAACTCTAAATAAGAATCATTCCTGTTTAAACTATATTCAAAACTACACCTTTTATTTTAATTCCATGCATCATCTGTATATATTTTTTTTTGTTTTGGGATAAATTAACATTACAGCTTAGCTTAAGACTCCGTTTTGGGAGATCTAAATCACTATTCTATCCTACTCTGACAACTTTTTAAAGAATAAAAAACTCCTAGACAACTAATTAGCATCTACTTGCACAAGCATAAATAAGAATAATAACTTGCTCAACTGTTTCCATTTGCGAAAAATTGAACGTAAAAATATGGGAAGCCTTAAAAAAAGCTTCCCATTATTCAATCAATTCATTATCATTTAAGCATAACTAGAAGTATGTTATCATCCTTTAGTTTAGTAATTCTATGAGTCTTTTTCTATCAATTATTTTAATTTCTTTATTCTTAATTTCTATTAAACCATCTTTTTTAAGGCTTAGCAAATTACGTGTTAGTGCTGGGCGAGTAATTGCAAATAAGGTGGCTAATTCTTCATGGGTTTTTCCCAATCTAAAACTTTCTTCCCCAATACACTCTTTTTCCATATCAAGAATATAAATAGCCAATTTACTTCTTACTGTATTAAACATCAAAAATTTCAGCTTTTCAGATACAATTACAAAACGGTTTGAGGTTGCAACCAAATAATTGTTGAGTATCTGAGTGTTTTTATTTAATAGTTTCAACAGTTCATTTTTTGAAATGACTAAAACTTTTGCCCTTGTTATGGCTATAATATCTACCAACAATTTATTTTTATCGGCAAATAGGAAACCTTCAGCAAAAGTATCGGGAGCATGAATTTCACTAACTATAATATTTTTGTTGTTATAGGATGTCATTTCCCCTTTTACATGCCCTTCGAGCAAGATGAAAAATTCATCACTTTTGTCACTGGCAAATGCTATGGTACATTCCGGTTCATACGAATGGACATTATAATGAACACCGCTTAGAACTTGAATGATTTCTGAGGTTTTTAAACCTTTAAAAATTGATGTGTTTGCTAATTCTGAAAACATTTTTTTTCTACAAATATAAAAAATAAACCCAAAATGTAATCTGGGTTACATTTTGTATCAATTTACTTTCTCAATTTTACACTGTTGTAATTAATTAAATCATTTGATATGAAAACAAGTGTAGATAAAGAAACATGCATTGGATGTGGAATTTGTGAAAGCATATGTCCTAAAGTTTTTGAGATGAAAGATGACGGTAAATCTCATGTGAAAATCAATCCGGTACCTTCCGATTGTAAGGATTGCGCTCTTGAGGCAGAGAACGAATGCCCAGTTGAAGCTATAAGTCATGAAGACTAAACCTACTAGTATGGAAAACACTGCAATTAAGAACAAAGAGGGTTTCATCGAATTAGATGTGAGATCTTTAAAAGGTAATTTTCTTTTGGCTATACTCAAAAAGGCCAAAAGCCTCAAGCTTGGAGAAGGAATTAAAGTGATTCAGAATTTTGAACCCATACCTCTCTATTCTACCATGGAAAATATTGGTTTTGTTTCAGAAACCGAGAAGTTAACCGATGCAAACTACGTTGTTTATTTTTATCGAACTGAAGTTAAGGAAGCTAGTGATGTTGAATTACCATTGAAGCCGATTGTAATGCCCAAGTTTGCAGAAATTGATAAGGCTATAGCCGACCTTACCGTAAACTTTTGGGACAATATTTGGAATAAAAAAAATCCGGCAATTGAACTAAAAACCAAACTCTTACTCTCGCTAACCAACGCAGTTGGATCTGGCAGAATTAAGCAAGCAACCCGCGAATTAATTAAGTCTTACTATCTCGGAACTAGCGTTGCTGAGTTCGACGAGCTTTTTTCATTGATTATCTGGAATCAGGGGAATGGCCATTTCGCTTCTGAAATAGCACAGTCTCCACTTTTTAAGGCATATATCACTATTAAAAATGCTGAAAAGAAAGGGAAATCAAAAAAAGAAATAATGGCCGTTTTAACCGAAACTTTTGGCGAGAAAAATCCGGAAACAGGATTTAATAAATAGGTAAAGTAAAAATCAAATAAATCATAAAAAATAAATCATGAGCATGTTTTGTTATCAATGTCAGGAAGCTGCTAAAGGTACAGGTTGTACAGTTGCAGGTGTGTGTGGTAAAAAAGAAGACCTTGCCAATATGCAGGATCTATTAATCTTTGTATTAAAAGGTGTTTCTATTTTTGCAACTAAAGCACGAGAATTAGGAATTGAAAATGAAAAAGCCAATAAGCTTGTTTTTGATGGTTTGTTTATGACTATTACAAATGCAAATTTCGATAAAGATCGTTTTATCGATATCATTAGAGAAGGTTTAAAAATACGTGAAGAGTTGAAAGGTGCTTACCTTAAAGCAGGAGGTGTTGTTCCCGAAAACTTACACGACTCGGCAATATGGACAGGCGATACTGTTGCAGAATTTGAAGCAAAAAACAAATCAGTAGGCGTTTTAACTACCAAAAATGAAGATATACGCAGCTTGCGCGAATTAGTAATTTACGGCTTAAAAGGCTTGGCAGCATATACTGAACATGCATTCAATTTAGATTACGAAGACAACACACTTTGTGCCTTTATGCAAAAAGCATTAGCCGATACGACTAATGATAATTTGACTGTTGACGAATTAGTTGCTCTTGTGCTTGAAACAGGTAAGTTTGGTGTTGATGGAATGGCTCTTTTAGATAAAGCCAACACAACAACTTACGGTAATCCTGAAATTACAAAAGTAAATATTGGGGTTAGCGACAAACCAGGTATTTTAATTAGCGGTCACGACCTTAGAGATATGGAAGACCTCTTAATACAAACCGAGGGTACAGGTGTTGATGTTTATACGCATGGTGAAATGTTGCCTGCAAACTATTATCCTGCATTTAAAAAATACAAACATTTTATTGGTAACTATGGCAATGCATGGTGGCAACAAAAAGAAGAATTCGAAAGCTTTAATGGCCCCATTTTATTTACGCCCAATTGTATTGTTCCTCCTAAAAAAGATGCTAAATACGCCAATAAAGTATTCACAACAGGTACTTCTGGTTATCCTGGATCGAAACATATTACTGAAAGAGTAGACGGTAAACGCAAAGATTTTTCTGAGATTATCGAATTAGCTAAAACATGTGCTTCTCCTATTGAGATTGAAAAAGGAGAAATCGTTGGAGGTTTTGCTCATAATCAAGTTATTCAGCTTGCCGATAAAGTTGTTGATGCTGTTAAAACTGGAGCAATCAAGAAGTTTTTTGTAATGGCAGGTTGCGATGGTCGTCATACAAGCAGAAATTATTATACCGAATTTGCTGAAAAACTACCTAAAGACACGGTTATTCTTACCGCTGGATGCGCAAAATTCCGCTTTAATAAATTACAATTGGGTGATATTAATGGTATTCCTCGCGTTTTAGATGCAGGACAATGTAACGATTCTTATTCCTTAGTTGTTATTGCGCTTAAATTGAAAGAGGTATTCGAATTGGAAAATATTAATGATTTACCAATAGAATACAACATTTCTTGGTACGAGCAAAAAGCAGTTATTGTATTGTTAGCATTGCTTTATTTGGGTGTAAAAGATATCCACTTGGGACCAACACTACCTGCATTCTTATCGCCAAATGTGGCTAAGGTTTTAGTTGATAATTTTGGTATTGCAAGTATCGGTTCTGTCGAAGACGATATTAAACTATTTATGAATTCATAAATAAACAAATACAGCTAAAATATTCTTTAATTACAAGAGTATTTTAGCTGTAATTTTAATGGAATAAGGCAAATGCTATAATTTGCAACATTGGAGTGTCTGTTTAGTAACGTGGTTTAGCGACTAAGTTAGCAAACTAATCACAGATAGAATATTCCGCAGGAATGTTCGTAAGTCAGCAGTGACCTAGCAATTAATTACACACGGTGTTGTCGTGCGTTATTTTTTCGTTCAGCTTTTCAATCCACTTTTCTCGTTCATTAACAACAAAGTCAAATTCATTTCCGTCTTTGGTTTTTATTCGAATTCCGTTATTTATTAGTTTCGCTGTTTTTCTTTTTATTATTTCCGTAATATTCTCGTAAAGAATGTCAGTTTGTCCTTTTTGAATATTTATTTTATGAGATTTAAAAGCAATTTTTTTGTTAGTTAAAAACATTTTTCCGCCAACACCTTCCATTCCACGAAATAAACTTGCGGGACCCTCAATTTCAATAGTTTCGTCATGAGTTAATTCAGGTTTTATGTTTTTTCCGATTTTCGATGTAAACCTTGTTCCGAACTTTTCAGTTACATAGGGAAATCCTAAACCCATAATTACTCCGATAAAAATTCCTTGAAAAATTAGACTATTTATACTATAAAGTTTTTCGTCAGAAAAATAGTCGAATACCATTAATACTCCAACATATAAAAGTCCAATCAAAATGGCAGTAATAATTCGGTATTTCCAATTCAATTTTATCATTTTTGTTCCTATTTCCATAATTTTGTTTTAACGGTTCGGCTATGAAGCGTATTTTTTGTGTTGCGCCTGCGGCAAAAAATATGCTTTATGAGCCATTGTTATGTGGCGTTATTGTCTCATCTACATCTCTTAACAATCTTTCGAATTCTAATTTTACAGGATTCATAAATGCAGGTAATTCTTGCTCAGTTTGATTAGAATGCATGATAGAAGCGATATATTTTAAATCATTGACTTTCTTTGTATCATAGCTATGCGACTTAATTGACAGCTGATTATCAATCATGAAAAATATTAGAATCTCATTTTTCGCATGTTTACCCCTTTCTTGACTGTCAAGATTTTTTATATCATTTGTATTGTAAATATACATTTCTGTTACAAAAAGAATATTGACTATGTCTTCTTTTTCAATGCGTTTAGCTATTTCATTAAACTTCCTATATACTGTCGTTTTTATTGAAGATTCAAAACTATTTAATTCAAAAGTATTATCGCTAAATACTATCATACAAGTAGGCATTAATTTACTTTGTTTTTGAAAGAACAATAAATGCATTAATTCAAACTTCTTTAGTAAATCTCCATCCGGTATGATTTTATCTAAATTTTCGATTGGTGACCTAGGACTGTCATGACCAAAAGAGAATGCAGCTCTGGATGCTTTTTCAAAATTCTCATATTTACAATTGAAAACATAGTCGTCTGCAAAAAGAAAATCTTTTGGGACATGATAAAAAGTCAACTTACTTATTCTTTTCTCAAGTTCTTCTGACAAAACACAATCTTCATTCAACTCCTTTTGCATTTCAGACAAAAGGAGTCTCATTTGTGTTATTCCAAAAATAAAATTATCATATAAATCTTTTGAGCATCCTCGCTCATAAAATGTGAACTCTGCAGAAAAGAAGACTTCAATTTGACCTAAATTAACAAAAAACGTCCTTAATGATTCAATTATAGACGAGAAATCGACATCATTCTCAATCGTGAAATTTAAATCAGGCAGGCAATAAATACTTCTCCCTGAATATATACTAATTACTATTTTTTTCTCTAAATCAAATGGTTGTTCTTTGACTGTAACTATTCCGTTTCCCTATAAACCATTTACCTACATCATTAACAAGATATTTATCTCTTAATTTCTCATATACAGTCCTAAATTCTGTTTTAGCCAGAGATTTTTGCAATACAAATGTGATGTTTCTGTATTCTGAAAAAAAATTATCTAAGTGACAAATATTATCGAAGAAGTTTGACCCTTTTTCAAATTTTTCTAAACTAGACAAAGCACTATAGAATTTATGTAAAGCTGGGTATAATAGACCTCTCGAATTCTTCATTTAATTTTTATTACATAATGTTTAATGCCACATAACGTTAAGTATAAGAATAGTAGCCGACTGCGTTGCACTTCCCTGTCAAGTTACAAGAAAGTTGAAGCGGGCTACACCCCTTGAATTTACTGCTATTTCGGCTATTATTTTTATACATTGTTGTGCATTCGTGCTTTATTATTTTTTCAACTTTTTCAATCTGTTTTTTATTCTTTCCTTTTCTTCTTCATCCTCAATGTTTCTTGTAAAGAAATCAGACATAAATGAATTAAAATATGCATCAAACTTGCTTAAAAAACTATTAACTTGATTTGTAATATCTTCATCTGAGTAATCCGTTAAAGGTCTTAATGCAAGATAAATTCGCCATATCAATGGAAAGTTATTTTCTTTAAACCCCTTCTCGTATAATCTCTCAATTTCTTTTGGTATGGAAAAGAAGCATTTTTGAATAGACTGTACTATTGGCTCAATTATCCCTTCATGTCCACTTACGATATGCCCAATTCCTTCCCAATCATAACTTTCATAGGATTTCATATTTTGAATTGAACTTACATCTGCTCTTCTAATAAAGTTTTCATTCGATGCCACCCTTTCAAGCAAATGTAAGTGAAAAGCATACGTAGAGTATTCTTCATTATTCACTAAACCTAAAGGGTATCCAGCAACTTGAGACAATATTGCAAATGGCATAAAGTCTGCAATAAAACCTCCGTCTTCCATATCATCTTCAAAATTCATTTGAATATGACCTACCCCTTCCATATACATTAAAGTCTTTGTTCCTTTACCAATTTCTTCATAATGGGGTGGTATTTTAAGAAGTTCTTGAACTAATTCAGAAAACAGAGTAATATGTTTCTCATTTCCAAAATTCATTAGAACACCAGTAGCAACAATATCGCAATATGGAATTGGAGTTACCAACTCAATTAGTTTATCACATATCTCCTTATAATCAGAAGTTTCTTTTGCTATGATATTTGTTATTGCAGAAATAGAATGAAAGGCAATTAATTCTGGAATTTTTGGAAGAATAACTATTAAACCATTTCGTAATTCTCTAATTACAATAGAAGAAGACTTAATTAATGCATCTAAATCATCTGTAAAGAATCTTTTAAATGTTTCAATTTTAATTGCACCTGTTCCAGAAGCGACTATATTCAAGTCAATATCATCTATTCTTAACTTAGACTCAGCAATAAAACAGGCAACAATCTTTTTATATAATGTATGAACCTTTGATGTATAGTGATTATTACTAGCAAATGATTTTAAATAGTTAAAATCAGGAACAGCTAGGATTTTAGCATACTTTTCCTCAGGTATGTCCTTGTGGAAAATGCTTACTAAATGCCTAAGAACTCTTGGTTGTCTATATTCTTGAGTAAAATGACCTCCATGTTCTATTGCTACTCTAAAATTTTCATACATATGATTTACTGAAGCATAGTATTCTTTATCAGTAAACTCAACCAACTGTAGTATTTTGCTTTGATTTCCGATAATAGTTTTATATCTCCTATTTTCTACAAAGGCTATCTTTTTGAAATTAAATTCATCAATTGTATATAAAGTATGCTGATTTATACCTGAGAAAATATCAATTAGCTCGATAATCTCATTTTTAATTTCATCTGGAACTTCATTGTTGAAATTGTCTAATAAAAGATAGAATTTTGCTTCTGTATTATTGCTTAGTGAATTTATTAACCACTCCCTAATTTTATCTTTCGTTATTGAAACTTTTGTGTTTCTTGAAAAATGATTAGCTAATTGCTGTAATATTGAGTAGTTATGGTCGTAACAATCAATGTATAGGAGAAAATTATTTTCTGAGTTAAGTTTTTTGAAATATTGATATAGCAAACTAGTTTTACCACTAAACGAATGACCTACTATTCCGACTAATGAATTTGAATCTGTGAAAAGTTTTTCTATATCTTCTAACAATTCGCGTTCAATTTGAAACTCAGAACATATTGGCTTATAAAAGTCATCAATTTTACCTGTTTGTATCTCAAACTTATCCGCAGAAATTTGATTAATTATTTTAGAAAAGATACTATTGTCATTATTTAGTAAGGTATTTACAGCTTCTTTAAAATCATTCAAAGCTAATTTGAAAGAGCTTTCCGTGATTTTCTTAATAAGAGAAACATCAACTTCATTACAGTCTAAACTCTCTTTTGTGTATGTATTGTAAAATTGATTCTCAGTTCCATTTGAAACTAATGTAATTGGAGGCATTGGATTAATAAGTCTTGCATACGATAATCCTTGTTCTTTGTCATTTGATGTCAATGCTAGTCCTTCTCTTTTTAATTCAAGTAATATTACATTTTTATCATTTATTGTAAGAAGTATATCCAATATTGCTCGTGATGCATATTTAGATGGGTCTTTTAAATCAACTAACACATTATGATGTCCAAAATGTATGCTAAAAGATTTTTGATGCTGCACATTAACATCATTGAATGTTGGAAAAATCTGCTTGAGAATCCCATCAATTCTAGCTTCTAATGTTGATTCATTCAATTTATCACTCATCTTGTTGTTTGTTTAATGTAGGTAGCTTCTTGCATGATGCACAACGGTAAATTGTATGAGTAGTGGCAGATTGCGTGGTAATTCCCTGTCAAACCACTACGCAGTTTGAGCGGGTTGCAACCCTTGATATTTAGCACTGTCCCTGCCATTACTTATACAAAATGTTGTGTTGCGTTATTATTCTATCATACTCTTGATTTCTTCTATAATAGACAAACTGTCAGCTGATTCAGTCTGTAGGATTGAAAGAACTAAATTAAAATAAGCATCATTTTTTGTGTTTATATCACAGAGATTTGCAACATTGGATTTAGCTTGCATTCCTTTATTATTGAAAACTTTTAGAACTCCATAGTAATCTCCTTCTTGAAGAAGTTTATCAAATTGGTCGATAATCGAATCATAAACTGCTTTAAAGTCTTGACTACCCCAAAACTGGTCTAATTCATTTTTTAGTTCATCTATTGTTTTAGAATCCTTACTGTTTGTAACTGTTTTAAAAATCCTTTCAACTCTTGAAATTGTATGTTCAGTAGCTTGTCTTTCCTTTTGTGATTCAAAAAATTGTAAAATATTATTCTTTACAGTCTCAAATACAGCATCCGCATCTTTATTCATGAATCTTGCTACCGCTTTAATTATAGATTCAAGAAGTAGAAAATTTTCAATTTCTGCGACTTTTGCTACCAATATATTAGCATCATTTATATGCTCAATTTCGTCATTAGTTCTTCTGTCTCTATCAATTAGACCAACTGCTTCAATATTATGAAAACCATTCAAATCATTAAATGCTTTGGTTGATGAAAACACTTTTTCACAGCTTCCTAATGGCTTTAATGTAGAGCCTTTATATATTTTTTCTAATAACCTTTTGTCTATGCTACCATTCTCTCCTTCAAAAAAGAGAATTGGCTTTCTACTGCCTATAATTTCTAAATATATTTGCTCAGGTATAAGTGCATTCTCAGAAAGAATCTCATAATCCCATGTATTATCACCTTCGAATGATTTTGCCCATATTTTCGTTGAGTTATTCCTTGAAGTTGCAAAATCTAAGTCATGTGTTAGATATATAAAAGTACAGTCAGGTCTTTCATTTTCAATAGCATCCCAAAGGCTTACACTTATTGATTTATGTAAATGTAATTCTGGTTCGTCAATAATTACTATTGAGTTCTCTTTACTACAAATTACCTCACCAATGAAATAGAATACAACTCTTTCTCCGTCACTCATTTGGGAAGAATTGTACTTTTCTTCAGGTTTGTCACTTGGACATGTTTCAATGACTCCCGCCCTTTTAATGAGTTTTCTATGAGGCAACACAATTTCCCAAAGTGATTGTATTCTATCTAATTTAGTAATAGGCTTTTCAATTTCCCCTTCTTTATATTTAAGAGATTCTTCATACTCTTCTGTATGCAACAACACTAAAAGTTTTTCAAAATCATCTAATAAAGAAACATTAAAATCTCTGCTCCAACGACCGTGAAGTTTTCCATTTTTTTTCAGCCAATCTGTGTTATCATTGTCTTGCCCGTACCAAAATTCATTCAAAGCAATTTCTCGAGATTTTGGACTTACGTGTTTTGGCATTGTCAAGGACTTTTGGGCTGAAATCCTAAGTGTATTATCCAAATACCCTTCCTCAATCTTTGCACCAAATCTGGTTTTTCCTGAACCATTTGCTCCAATTACGACAATTTTACTTGCGTCTATTTCAATGTTTTCTGGATGTTCCTTTTTTCTTGGTAGATTTATCTTCATTGTAGATTTATTTTTCGCAGAGTTTTTTTCTAATGCAACACAACGATTATAAATGTGTATTACATTTATATTTCTTTTATCGATCTTAAAACATACACTTACACAGCCGATATGGTTGTGTAAGTGTATAAAAATATTTATTTGTCATCAATAAGATTATTAATAGGATTTTTGAATCTAATAAAATCCTTATTGGAAACATGGGTATATATTTCAGTCGTTTTAGAACTGCCATGTCCCAGACATTCTTGAATAGATCTTCAGTCAACAACTTACTCATACAAATCTGTGGCAAACGAATAGCGTAACAGACCAATAAATCAATGACTCATCGTTTTTGCTTACCAAACTTATAAAAGATAAACAGTAAACAATAAATTAAACGATGGGAAAGCACAAAGCATACATAAAATAGAATAGGTCTACATAATTATGAACAGAAGAATAAGGTAATCGTTTACTTAGGATTTCGAAGAACATCCCTTGCCTTACATTGTTCACTGGCTGATATTGATGTAGGAAAATATTTATGGTATAATCGTTTATATAATGTTTCATGGCATGCCGTGTTACTCTTTCCTGTCAAGTTACAAGAAAGATAAAGCGAGCTACAACCAATTGTAGTTTTTATTTTTAATCTAGGGAAACGCGATACAATCGCGCACCAGCAAAGGCTCTGTAGTCGACAAAAGACTATTAATCATAAATATTAATCCAATAATATGACTCTAATTCCCCCTCCATAGTCATCAGAAAACAAGCAAAAGCGTCGATAAATGCATAGACATCCATTGTTAAATGGGATGTCGTTCTACTCTTGTACTGAGCTTCCCATTATACAATCTGTTCATTTTTATTTAAACAATTTATCTGTCTGATGACTCACAAAAATTATGCGAAATAAACCGCTAAATACTAGCAAAAAAGTCCGCAGTTAAACTTGCAAAATGGAAGCGCCAAGTTTAAACTCATATTCTATTTCTTGTTTTATCAGCTAATAATTATTTTATAATCAGTCGATATCCAACTTAACATTAGCAAGTTTTTTCATCATTTTAAGTGATTTAAGTTTTTTTGAAGAGATATAAGCAATTAAACCAATCAAAATAAAACTAACTATTTGAAACCCGATAGAATAAATTATTGAAATTAATATTGAGTAGCCATGTTCATAAAAGTAAACACCAACTGCAACAGAAATAGAAAGCCATAGTACAGAAAAGACCACAAATAAGACACCCATTATTCCCATAATCAATGCATAGAGTTGAGCATCTTTTTTTATTGCTATAATAAATTCATCTCTTAAATATTTTGCAAATATTTTGAATGGAGATTTCAATACATTTAGAAATAGCCGTATGACTAAATACGTAATTTCTTTAAAACCATTTTTGTCAGAATCAGTTTCAGAATCAGTATTCTTTTCTGTTTTAGAACCATCGGATTTATTGATTTTATTATCAATTACATCTTCTATTTTATTACCTGAATTCAAGTTGCAAATGCAACTTTTTGATTATTTACAACATAATTATATTTTTCATTTTGAGTCAAGTAATTTAGACGCTTTCTAGGCCTATTATTTAGTTTATCTTGCACCCATTGTACTTTTTCATTTGTTATTCCATCAAAAGAAGATCCTTTAATGAAGTACTGCCTGATTAATCCATTCGTATTTTCATTAGCACCTCTTTC
>NZ_SADB01000080.1 GCF_009669305.1 Ancylomarina sp. 16SWW S1-10-2 | reverse complement strand
GTTACAAGCAAATCAGATAGTTAAAGAGTTTATTTTATGGGTTAGATGTTCACATAGTATATCATACCGCTATGAAGATAACTAATGGTTCAAAGACGTAAGAACTAATAGCAAATCGAAAGGTATGAGAGGGTATAAAATTGTAGATAAGTAAAAAGATTTTAGGGTAAGAAAAATAATACATTGAGAAACTCACAAGAGTTTGTGGCCAGATTTTGAGCTTTGTATGATCGGCCTTAGTAGATCAGCATCCATAAGTTTATTGAGTTATTTGTCTACTTGCAATAGATAAAAACGGGCATGAGTTTTAGGAAGAATAATGTACATTTAACCTGTAGAGAGATTTGGGAACTGAAAGTGAGGGTTTGGAGCATAAGGCCATGATTAATAAACAATGAAAAATAGGAAAGGATAAACCATATATTCTGTGATTTGGTTGTATTCAATATTCAACAATCGGGCTCGTTATATTCTTGTTCTGTCTAGATACTAGGTGGTCCGTAATAAAGTGCCTCATCGGTGGGCGGGAGTTCAAGGGAATGTTGAAGCTCTTTAGACTCTAGAAACAGGGTTATTAGCCTTTTGAATCTTGTAAACGTATCACAGTTACGGATAGGCATTGGCAGCCTGTTCCACAATAAACTATACCGTACTGTAAAAAACGTACAACGCATTTGTTTTTGGTGTTTTACGGTAAGTAATGTATATGCGTTGTTTCTAAGTCTATAGGCTGGGTCGTGGGTGATAGTCGGGCAGGAGGTTAGAAAAGAGAGCCCATGTATCGCTTTGTAAAGGAATATTAAATTGTTGTTTAGTCTACGGTGCCATAAAGGTTCTAAAGAGAGGTTCTTACATCTACCTGTGTAATGTTTGCTGGTCAGTAACGACACCCTCCCTCCTTTTGTGATGTCAGGCTCTCTTACGTTTGTGGTAATTATGAATACTGCTTTAATCAAAGCCCATAGTTGGAATACAGTCTCTACTAGGTCCATGTTACAAGCAAATCAGATAGTTAAAAAGTTTATT
>NZ_SADB01000079.1 GCF_009669305.1 Ancylomarina sp. 16SWW S1-10-2 | reverse complement strand
AATAGCCACTATTTCTTTCGGACGATATCGATTCAATCGTATCTTGCCTTCCCAGTGGTACTATCTCCTTCCATTCAAGCCCCTAAAATACAAAATTAGGGTATGAATGAATCCTTTTATTTTCTTTCGTAAACGTACGAGCTTTCGGAACCAGGTGGCACCACCCAAGAAGCCGATCTTAACGATCGCTTTTTTTGTACCTTTATTTTTATGGAAATTGTTGTGTATATTTTATACAGCAGAAGTGTTGATCGTTATTATGTTGGATATAGTAAGGGTCTTGAACAAAGATTATTGCTGCATAATGATAAAGTTTTCAGCGGTTCGTATTCCACAAGAGCTAAAGATTGGGTTTTGTTTTATAAAATAAATTGTTTCTCTATTGCGCAGGCGAGACGAATAGAATCTCATATTAAGAGTATGAAAAGTAGAGTTTATATTGAGAACTTGCTTAAATATGACGATATCACTAAACGATTATTAGAAAAGTATATGTGATCACAGGTTCGTTCCGAAAGCTTTCGGAACCAGGTGGCACCACCCAAGAAGCCGATCTTAACGATCGGCTTTTTTTGTACCTTTATTTCTATGGAAATTGTTGTATATATTTTGTACAGTAAGAGTGTAGATCGTTATTATGTTGGATGTAGTAAGGATTTTGAACAAAGATTATTGCTGCATAATGATAAAGTTTTCAGCGGTTCGTATTCCACAAGAGCTAAAGATTGGGGTTTGTTTTATAAAATTAATTGTATCTCTATAGCACAAGCAAGACGAATCGAATCTCATATAAAGAGCATGAAAAGTAGAGTTTATATTGAGAACTTGCTTAAATATGCTGATATTACTAAAAAGTTATTGGAAAAATATAAGTGATCACTGGTTCGTTCCGAATTCTATGGTTAATCCAAGAATTTAGGTTTAAAATTTATATTTATTTAAGCTGCTATATTCATATTATTCTGGTAATAATTTTTGTCATATTCCTGTCCGGTAGTTATTACAGCATATATACGATGTATCAATTTGTTTCTCAC
>NZ_SADB01000078.1 GCF_009669305.1 Ancylomarina sp. 16SWW S1-10-2 | reverse complement strand
ACTATTTCAATTTTAGCTTGAAAATGAGAATAGTAGTATCTGTGATCTATCATTTCAGATTTAATTATTTTAAAGAAACATTCAGCTACAGCATTGTCCCAGCAATTMCCCTTTCGACTCATGCTTTGTGTGATAAATTTCTTTTTGAGTAAGTCTCTAAATTTAGCAGCTGTATATTGAACGCYCTGATCTGAATGAAATATCAATCCTGGTTTAGTATTTCTATTTATMATTGCCATGTTCCAAGCCTTTATTATGGTATCGTCCGTAGTCATATTATCTRACAATGACCATCCAATCACCTTACGATCAAATAAATCCATAATTGTAGTTAGATACAGCCAACCTTGTTCTGTATGCACATACGTAATGTCAGACACCCAAGCTTGAGATGATAATTGTGGATAAAAGTTTCTCTTTAAAAGGTTTTTAGAGATTCTATTAGAATGATTCGAGTCTGTAGTTTGTACTCTGTATTTCTTATTTACTATGCTTTTAATACCCTGACTTTTCATTATTCTAGCCACTCTATTCCGAGATGTCTTAATCCCTCTAAAACTCAATTCTGCATGGATTTTATAGCTTCCATAGCGTTTTTTAGATGTATTATAGATTGATATGATTTCTTTAGAATCATTTGCATAAGCTATCGACCTAGAAGATTYCTTCCGTGATAACCATTCATAATACCCACTCTTACTAATAGATAAAACCCTACACATATTCTCAACAGTAAAATGATCTTTAAAAGAATTTACAAATTGAAATTTTTGCTGTCGCTCTTGGAGAATATGCTCACTGCCTTTTTTAAGATATCACGATCCATTTGAGCTTGATGTAACTCTGCTTTTAAGTGTGCGATCTCTTCTTGTTCKGCTGTCATTACAGGATTACCATTGCCTTTAAAGCTATTAGCCTTATARGTATCGTATTCTCGAACCCATCGTTGAACCATACTTCTGTCCAAATCCATTTCTAATGCAACTTCTCTAGATTTACGTCCACTTAAGCAAAGGTTCACAACCATTGTCTTGAATTCTTTATCATACTTCCTTCTTACTTTTCCTCTCATAATGTAAAGATAAGGGCTTAAGTTAATGTCCAGTCAAATGTACCTATTCCA
>NZ_SADB01000077.1 GCF_009669305.1 Ancylomarina sp. 16SWW S1-10-2 | reverse complement strand
CAATATTGCCCATACGTAATCCTTTGTATAGACGTTGAGGCGGACGAACACTAAGATGGAATAGGCCCGCTAATATGCCCAACGTCCCCGCTGCAATATGATGAGAGGCTATTCCTCCCGGAACAAAAGGATCAAAACCTTCCACACCCCACGCTGGATTTACAGATTGTACTTTTCCAGTTAGTCCATAAGGRTCGGAYACCCATATTCCAGGACCATAYAAYCCTGTTACATGAAATGCGCCAAAACCRAAGCAAGCCACYCCTGAAAGAAATAAATGAATTCCAAAAATCTTGGGCAAATCCAAAGAAGGTTTTCCTGTACGTTCATCACWAAAWATTTCTAGATCCCAATATACCCAATGCCAAATAGCTGCCAAGAAGCACAAACCAGAAAACACTATATGTGCTCCGGCTACCCCTTCGTAACTCCAAAGACCCGGATTCGTTATAGTCCCCCCTGTAATATTCCAACCGCCCCAAGAATTGGTTATTCCTAAACGAGTCATGAAAGGTATAACGAACATACCTTGTCTCCACATTGGATCAAGAACGGGGTCRGAGGGATCAAAAACTGCTAATTCATATAGAGCCATCGAACCARCCCAMCCRKMAACTAGAGCWGTATGCATTATATGRACAGMAAGYAAMCGWCCGGGATCATTCAATACRACRGTATGAACACGATACCAAGGCAAACCCATGRAAATACCCCTTTATGAAAGAAAAAAGACACTAYGTAACTTTATYRCATTGGAAAAGACTATACTATGACTATGTTATGGACCCCCTCTTTAGTGGATTATTTCAACGCAAGGGTTCATATTTGTTCTATTCTGTTGGTAATAATGGAACAATTTTGTTCGTAGGAACAAAAGCAGTATGCATTATATGAACAGCAAGTAAACGACCGGGATCATTCAATACAACAGTATGAACACGATACCAAGGCAAACCCATGGAAATACCCCTTTATGAAAGAAAAAAGACACTACGTAACTTTATTGCATTGGAAAAGACTATACTATGACTATGTTATGGACCCCCTCTTTAGTGGATTATTTCAACGCAAGGGTTCATATTTGTTCTATTCTGTTGGTAATAATGGAACAATTTTGTTCGTAGGAACAAA
>NZ_SADB01000076.1 GCF_009669305.1 Ancylomarina sp. 16SWW S1-10-2 | reverse complement strand
CTTAGATTCAAGTAACAAATGCAACTGAAGGGATTTTAGATAAAAAAAGGAGATCTAATTTTTCAAGACAATGAGGAGAAATAGTCTCACCCATTGTCTATGTGGAATAAAAGTCTTTTTTTTACCACTAAAATCGCCAAACTAAAGTTGTAATATGGGACAATTAACCAGAGAACAAAGATATACTATTTCGGTAATGAAAGGAAGAGGCTATCAACAAATTGAAATAGCTAAAGCCATCGGAAAGGATAAATCAGTAATAAGTAGAGAATTAAAGAGAAATTGCGATCTGAGAAATGGAGAATACAGATATGAATTAGCTCATACTAAATACTTAAATCGTCTTTATAAAAAGGCAAAGCATCGAAATTTCACTTCAATATTAAAATCTCAAGTAGAGCTTTTGATAAGAGAAGATTATAGTCCAGAACAGGTTGTAGGTCGCATGAAAGCACAAGGACAAGCCTGTGTCTCACATGAGTGTATTTATCAACATATTTGGACTGATCTAAAAGATGGAGGAGACCTTTATACGCACCTTCGGAGAAATAAAAAAAGGTACAGAAAAAGAGGAGGTTCTAAGGATACTCGTGGTCAATTAAAGAACCGTATTGGTATTGAAAAACGTCCAGCAATTGTTGATCAAAAATCAAGGTTTGGAGACTTAGAAATAGATACGGTGATGGGGAAAAATCATAAAGGTGCCTTACTGACTATTAATGATAGACTCACAGGTATGGTTTGGATACGTCTTTTAGAAGGCAAAGAAGCGCAGCCGCTTGCAAAAGCAACTGTAGATGTGCTAAATCCAATAAAAGATCTGCTACATACAATAACGGCAGATAATGGAAAAGAGTTTGCTAAACACGAGCAGATTGCTGAGCAACTTGATTTGGATGTCTATTTTGCTAGACCGTATCATTCTTGGGAAAGAGGTGCTAATGAAAATACGAATGGTTTAATTAGACAATATTTCATTAAAGGATCTTCTTTTGATGGAATAACAAATGAAAAAGTACAATGGGTTCAAGATAAACTAAATAATAGGCCGAGAAAGCGTCTAAATTACTTGACTCCAAATGAAAAATATAATTATGTTGTAAATAATCAAAAAGTTGCATTTGCAACTTGAATTCAGG
>NZ_SADB01000075.1 GCF_009669305.1 Ancylomarina sp. 16SWW S1-10-2 | reverse complement strand
ATATTAGAAGGTGTTACTGGTAGAAGCGTTGTCAAACACTGAATACCTGTGACATCATCAGTAGAATAGTGATAATAATAATAATTACAACAGTTGTAGTAACAGTAATAGTGATAATTGTAGTGATAGTAGTAGTAATCACATTGATTGTATTGGTAGCAGTAGTAGTAGTAGTAGCTGTAGCAGTAATAATGATAATAACAATCATTAAGACAGTTTTGTCGGCAATCCACGTGACTGTCCATAGATATAATCATTTATTTGCGAGCGTTATATRATGAGACCGCTCGRCAAATGCGTTTTTACAAACTGATTATCATCGCTCTAGACTGATATTATATAGACTTGAYATAYGTTTRGACTATTCCCATTCAAATTTGAATAGAAAAAGTCAATCGAKTCACGTGRCTGTAAATCAATCAAGAATGTATGTTYGAAATCAATGTSATTTATGAGRASGATGATGAAAGTAAGRAGTAAAATGACGGAAAACGTTAGTCAGTCARCCATTTACGWTAGTCATGAAGACTGATTTKGTAAGCATAATCTCATGCTGGAATAAGAAWGAAAAACGTGAGTTTGGATTAAGCAAATGGCCAGAGTAGAGGTGGACATTGCACACACATCTTAGGATAAGAAAGATGATCAGGATTGTTCATGCACTGCTTTTGGACAGGTTGGAATATRACTGACATTTCGATATATTGGTCATCGCCAAATATACTCTTCCGRTCTCCTCGACTCTGTCTTTTGATTTCTCTKGRTGGGAACGAAATAYATTAGRAGGTGTTACTGGTAGAAGYGTTGTCAAACACTGAATAYMTGTGACATCATCATTGGTGARMCCRACGTGATCTGGTACACCWWRTTGCAACTGTGAGTCTGTTCCTTTTTGGGATTTTTATATATCATYGCCTTATTTTTTATTTTTTTTTAAACATTGTGATTTTTTTTCGTGTTTTTTCTYGGATATATATATWTTTTCYCCTCGTTCATTATCGTACTTCATACTTCATCATGACTGAACAGACACCTAAAGTACTCAAGCTTAAGACTTTGTCCCCMCCTTCGTTTCAACTGATGCCTTTCTGGCCCGACAACATCGAAGCCTGGTTTTGCTACGCAGAAGCCGACTTCCAGAAGCCGACTTC
>NZ_SADB01000074.1 GCF_009669305.1 Ancylomarina sp. 16SWW S1-10-2 | reverse complement strand
TCCTTCAAAAGTAAGTAAATAAATCCGAAACATATAAAATGCGGTTAATCCCGCTGTTGAACAAGCTATTATTGCAAAAATTGGCGAAAATAACAAACTATCATTAAGAATTTCATCTTTCGACCAAAAACAAGCAAGGGGGGGGATACCACAAAGAGAGAGTGTTCCTATTAAAAAGGCCGTTTTTGTAATYGGSACATGTTTTGTYAAACCACCCATAAGAACCATATTCTGACTTTTATCTGGAGAATATCCAACAATAGCTTCCATTGAATGAATAATTGATCCAGATCCTAAAAACAATAATGCTTTCGAATAAGCATGGGTAATTAAATGAAATAAAGCAGMTCGATAMGACCCCATRCCTARAGCTAACATCRTATAACCSARTTGAGACATTGTAGAATAGGCTAAACYYCKCTTAATRTCTTTTTGAGCAAGAGCTAAAGTRGCTCCTAAKAGTACTGTTATTATACYTATCAAAGATATTAKATWCATTATRKAAGGKATAACKATRAAAAGAGGAAGAAGMCGAGCKACAAGAAAAATWCCCGCYGCTACCATRGTAGCAGCATGKATAAGAGCCGAAATRGGAGTAGGSCCCTCCATGGCATCRGGTAACCATACATGAAGRGGAAATTGYGCGGATTTAGCAAYWGSACCKRMAAATAATAGAAAWGCACACAAAGTAAGGAATAAGAGATTTACTCTATTATTTAAAATTAAATTATTGAATATTTCGAACAAATCCTGAAATTCAAAACTGCCAGTTATCCAATAAAGACCTAAAATTCCTAATAATAAACCAAAATCCCCTACACGATTAGTTACAAAAGCTTTTTGACAAGCATTCGCTGCAATAGGTCGTGTGAACCAAAAACCTATTAATAAATACGAACACATTCCAACTAATTCCCAAAAAAAATAAACTTGGATCAAATTAGAACTAGTAACTAATCCTAACATTGAAGTATTAAAAAAACCCATATAAGCAAAAAATCTCAGGTATCCTTGATCATGCGACATATAATTGTCACTATAAATCAGAACCAAAATCCCAACAGTTGTAATGAATATTGACATAATAGAAGTAAGTGGATCGATAAAGTAACCGAACTCAAAAGAAAATTCATTATTTAGTAACCGAACTCAAAAGAAAATTCATTATTT
>NZ_SADB01000072.1 GCF_009669305.1 Ancylomarina sp. 16SWW S1-10-2 | reverse complement strand
ATCCAAGCATGTGCTCCACAACAAGCGTCAGTCTTCTATTCAGCCTCTCCACCGATGGCTGATAGGAATACACTGATCAGCATACATCAGAGGAGTAGCATACTGTGAGACCATGTYGTCTGTGAATGTGACTAGGTAAGGCAGTGCCACTGGTCGGTGTTGTGCATTGCACCAAGTGTTSAAGTGACACGRAACGCTGTGAGAATGTGCAGAGWGTCACCTGTTGGTTATGTTGTGAGTCGAGTGAKTGTGAAGAGCTATGATGTGGGTGGGACTAGGTAAGGCARTGCCACTGGTCGGTGTTGTGYATTGCACCAAGTGTTSAAGTGACACGRAACGCTGTGAGAATRTGCAGAGWGTCACCTGTTGGTTATGTTGTGMSTSGARTGATKGTGAASARCTMTGATGTGGTTGGGACTCGATCCGGCGCCCATTAACACTGCAGGACAGATCCAACGCCTTAGACCACTCGACCACAAGAAAAATGATAGGRAATGCACAAAACTTATTCATCAGTATCAACATTTTTTTACTTTAACCTCYATTYAYCCCACTCATATCCATCTTCATCCTACATCTATTTACACTGTTATTTTTTCCACTGACCCTGCTCACGCTCATTTATCAACCGTCTTCTCTAGTTAAARCATTCCAGGTCACCGAATGTTATCGGCGATTACYTGATGCTACACTGGAAACTGCATRATGTAGCTGATAATTCTACTGGAAGATTAAGCCTGCTTTAAATACTCAGTTAACGGGATGATAWTATTATTCKTATAATTATTATTCATTGGAATCAGATATAAAGGAAATTAGCTTGAACAAAGTTGGTTGATGAGSAGCAGCAGCAGCAGCAGCCGCAGTGACATTTGGAACMTGCACCATTTTTGTCTACAAAGTCTGCATATTTAAAGCCAAAGTGACAGTTTTATTATTCGGTGAGTCTCATGTATGTATTTATTGTTGTTATTTGTTAATTCGTCATATTGTATATTTCAATGCTGAGCTTATTGTTATTGGTGTTGTTATTATTTCTTGGTRTCATGTTATTTGATAATTGACTGAACCTTTTATGTAAGTGTATTCCATGGGTGCCATCTCTGTAGCTTTAGCTGTATTTAATGCTGTAAAGTGTGAACTATGGTTTGCACGCTTAGAAAGTTGTTTTGCTTTGTGTTGTTGTTGGGAGGAGAATTAC
>NZ_SADB01000071.1 GCF_009669305.1 Ancylomarina sp. 16SWW S1-10-2 | reverse complement strand
TCTACACCGCAGCGACCTATCCAGTCAGATAACGTTGATCTAGAAAGCTCGATTCCCGCCCGCTGATAGATCAGACGTTGACGGTACAGCGGTAAATGATCGGCATACTTCGATACCAGCACATGGCTGAGCAGTTCAGGTGWAGCAATGCCTTTATCAATCACATAGGCAGGCATCGCTTGCTGAGTCAGGGTGTCACACTGATCACAGACCCATTTGCCACGGACATGCTGTTCCTTATAGAACTGTGCCGGTCTGAAATGCAGTTTTTCACTGATATCTTCGCCGATACGACGTAACTGGCAGCCACAACTGCATTGGGTTGATGCAGGTTCATGCTCAATACGGATGGTGTGTAGATGATCGGGTAGCAGTCGACGTTTAGGTTTATTGGTTTTGGCTTTCTGTGTCGCTGCATCGGTTTTATCTGCATTCAGCCGCTCCAGTTCCAAATCAACTGCTGCGATATCYTCTTCRACCGCTTCRTCCCACAGATGGATTTGTTTTGCGGTGAGATGTTCGTTTTTACTGCCAAATTTGTGCTGTTTAAATAGTGCGAGCTCATGCTCATATTTTTGCGTGAGAATGGAAAGATGTTGAACTTTGGYATCYAATTGYTGGTTTGATTTTTCTAATTCTTGATTTGATTGTRCCARAGACTGATGYTGCATTGCCAACTGYYKGGTAAATTCCAGCAGTTGTTCATGGGTCAGTTGGCTTAAATCAGGCAKCATTTTCATGACCGCAGTATGCCTGAGGTCATGACGCAGAG
Organism: Ancylomarina sp. 16SWW S1-10-2; assembly: GCF_009669305.1. Classification (GTDB taxonomy): domain Bacteria; phylum Bacteroidota; class Bacteroidia; order Bacteroidales; family Marinifilaceae; genus Ancylomarina. The sequence goes on along the minus strand of NZ_SADB01000071.1, from coordinate 437 downwards.
GAAATAGAACGTTTGGAGAATAGCAGAATGGACCAGCCTAGTTTAGAGCATYGTSACCACCTGCTGTCGTCCAATGCGCTGCCAAGGTAAACCCTGGATCAGTGCCTGTAACTGTTCCGGACTGATCGCCATGCTTTCACCCTGGTGAACCTGCGCCCAGTGGAATTTTCCCTGTTCCAGCCGCCGGGCACACAGCCAGATGCCCARTCCATCATGTACCAGCACTTTCATGCGATGGCCACGTTTATTACAGAACAGGTAAGCACAATGCGGTTTRAYGTAGCCAAAGGCTCTSACCACCTGAGCCATGRYMGTATCCATMCCTGCWCGCATRTCCAKRGGYTGRGTAGAMARCCAGATTTCATCAATGCGGATCATGTTGCAAGTGCCTYGAGTAATTCTGCYAARGCAGRTATTTCTGATRYYTGCCATTTCAA
>NZ_SADB01000008.1 GCF_009669305.1 Ancylomarina sp. 16SWW S1-10-2 | reverse complement strand
TGTTCGTTAGAACGATGACTTTGCTGATGGCTTTCTTCAGATTTGCAGTCACCCACAACACCCTTGCCAATTGCTAGTTCTTCCTGTCAACTGGGTGAACTCAAGAACATTTCATCTTGATAGCACATTAACATACCCGACATACAAAAAAGAGGCTGAATCAAAAAATGATTCAGCCTCTAATCTATTCATATTCCTAAATTAATAACCAGTATTCTGAGTAATTGTTCCACCCGATTTATCAATATCTCTTTGAGGAATTGGATATAAGGCATTATAATCTTGGTAATTTACTCCAAGAGCTGATAACACTTCTTTAGCTTTACCCCATCTTTTTAGATCATTAAATCTTTGTGATTCAAAGCCTAATTCAACTCTTCTTTCTGACATTAACCAAGCTTTAATTTCTGCTGGATTTGATGAACTGCCTCTATTGGCAAGCGTTCCTGCAGGAATTAGAGAACCATCAGCAGTAGAACTAGTTCTAGCTCTGGTCCTAATCTGATTAATTATTGCAATGGCTCCATCATAGTCTCCCGTTTCGTTAAGAGCTTCTGCTTTCCAAAGTAATACATCAGCATAACGGATATACACTTTATTACCATTATCAACATAACTGGTTGTTGATCCCACTATTTTAAATACACGAACTGACTCATCACCAATAGTATATAACAATCGGGGATCGTTGGCTTCAAAAGCATTTATAAAGTCAGTGGTGGGAGAAAAGAATCCCCATCCAATAACATCGCGAAGTCCATTCGTATTATTAGGAGTTTCATCTGAACGATGATCATAGGCAAAAATCACTTCATCTTCATTAAATTCCTTATTTACATCAAAACTATCGAAATAATTAGCATTTAAACTGTAAAAGCCAAGTCCATCCAATTCTGTAATTAAGCTGAGTACTGTTGTCCAATTTTCAGTATACAAAGCTACTTTAGCTTGCAATGCAATAATAGCTCCCTTTGATACTCTCCACCGCTCAGAATCATTAGAATATTTCACATTTGATGCTAATGCTTTTGAAGCAGCTAAATCTGAATTTATCTGTGTTCTAACTTCATCTGCAGATGCTCGAACTGAAACTGAAAAAGCTTCCTCGAATGAATCGGGAGATTCAAGTACTAATGGTACATCTCCAAAATTATTTACTAAGTCGAAATAATAAAAAGCTCTTAAAAAATAAGCTTCTGACAATAATTGATTTTTACGAGCTTCATCAATTCCTGTTTTCTGAGAGATTTCAGGATCAGTTAAAAAATTAATAGCAAGATTAACTCTACTAATCCCCTCATAATCGTACACCCAAATGCCATTGAAAGCTTGATTCTCAGGAGTAAAACTAAAATCAGCCAATTCATCCATCCAAGGTTGATCACCATCAGGTGACACTTTTTTATTCATATCATTAGCTGCAATATCCTGCAAAACAATATCGTTTCTAAATACCGTCCCAAGATTCCATTTCCAACCAGGGATAATACCATTTAAGGTGTTTTTAAGAGGTAAGTATGATGAGCTCACCGAAGATTCGAGTGTCGTTATTGTAGGATCCGAATCAACCTGATCTGCGGTTAGAAGCCCAATTGGGTCATTGTTTAATTCATCTGTACAACTCACAAGACCTGTAAAGAAGAAAATAATGATTATACTATGTATATATCTCATAATTTATACTTTTTAATATTAAAACTTCACATTTACACCAAACAAAATCGATGTTGATTGAGGATAGGTTCCTTTATCCATTAAAAGTGTAGATTCTGGATCTAAACCAGTATAATCAGTTATTGTCAATAGATTTTGTCCAGATACATAAAACCGTATATTTTCAACTCCTTTTAGTTCTTTTAGGGTATATCCAATTTCAATATTTTTAAGACGGAAATAAGAAGCATCTTCAACAAAAATGCTCGACACTTTACTACTTCCATTATCGTCAAAAGCAACTCTTGGTATCGAATTACTACTACCTTCACCATCCCAAGCATCTAAAATATCAGTTGTATAATTAAAAGGACGAGTATCATAGTCTACAATTTTTTTACCATCATTATATCTATCAACTCCAGCTACTCCTTGAAAAAGCACAGAAAAATCAAATCCTTTGTAAGTAGATGAAAAAGAAAAACCATAGGTAAATTCAGGTATTGGACTTCCAATAAATTCTCTGTCAAAATCTGCGCTAATTTTACCGTCACCATTTACATCCTTAAATTTAATATCTCCTGGTTTGGCGTTTCCCTCTGTAAGATAACTATCTATTTCTGCCTGATTTTGATAAATACCAACCATTTTATATCCATAGTAGGAATTTAAAGGTTGCCCAACCTCAGTTTTTGTTACTTCACCTGAAATATTAGGTACGTTTGGATGCAACTTTTCAACATTATTAGTTAAAGTCGCAATGTTCGCATTAATATTGTATTTGAATTCTTTACCTGAATTTCGATAGTCTAAAGAAAATTCAAACCCCTTATTACTCACTTCACCTGCATTTATAATGGTAGGAGAAACATTTCCAACTACAGAAGGCAAACTTATTGGTAATAGAATATCAGTCGTATTCTTATTAAAATATTCAGCTGTTAGTACCAATTTATTATCTAATAATCCAAGGTCAACTCCTACATTAGATTGAGTAGAACTCTCCCATTTTAAATCAGGGTTACCAAAACGATCTGTCTTAACAATACCATCTGTCTGACTCACTAAAGTTAGATACGCATAATTATCAATCTCCTGATTTCCTAATTTACCCCAACTTGCTCTTAATTTTAAATTAGATAACCAATCAATATCCTTCATAAAATCTTCATCAGAAATTTTCCATCCAGCTGAAACTGAAGGGAAATACCCCCAACGATTGTTTTCTGAAAATCTTGATGATGCATCAGCTCTCAAATTAGCTGTTACCATATATTTATCATCTAACACATAAGATGATGATCCAAATAAAGAAAACAAAGTCCATTCTGAAGCTGTTCCGCTATTCCAAATATCCAAATCAGTTCCTCCGTAATCTAAATATTGGAATTTACTACTTGTATAAGGGAAACGAGATCTACTAGCTCCTATCGAAGATTCATAATTATCAATATACTCAGTACCAATCATTGCACTAAAATCATGTCTTTCGTTGAAGGTTTTTGTATAGTTTAATGTATTATTAAAGGTGATTGTACGAGCTTCTCCTCTTTCTTCGCTCAAATTATTGGGTCTATTTTGTCTACCTAATCCTTTATCAAGATCAGATCCACTACCATCATCATCACCAAAATTTTCATTAAATGCTTTGTTGTGAAACAATGACAAATCAACACCAACGTTGGTTCTAAATTTTAATTCTTTGTTTTTCAAAAGAGCATATTCACCATAAACATTTCCAAATGTTTTATATATTTTTCGTTCATCATTAGTAAAATGAGCCATAGCAATTGGATTACCAACCATCTCATACATTTTCCTTTGCAAGTCTGAGTCATAATCAGTTGGTGTGAAAAATGGCATATCAGTATAAGGATCTCTATCAGTGTAAGTAGGGTCATTCACATCTTTACGAACAGCTAAAATAGGAGCTCTTAATAAAGCAAATCGGATTAAACTTTCTCCACTTGAAGCCGTTTTGTCTTGAGTTGAATATGACAATTGAAGATTTGTTCCAACTTTTATACGATCTGTTAAATTTGCATTAACATTTGTTCTGTAATTTAACCTTTGGTATTTATCATTATCATATACAACAATTCCATCTTGTCCATAATAACCTAAAGACATTAAAAATTGTATCTTTTCAGTTCCTCCACTGGCAGTTAATTGCAAATTATGAGACTTGCCTTGTTCGAACAACTCATCAAGCCAATCTGTATCTGCAAAATCAGATCTACCTTTATCAGCAGTATAAGGATTTACTCCTGAAGTATTAGAATTGTTCCATGCTTTTTCCAATGTATTCATATACTGATCAGCATTTAGCATATTAGGTAAATTGGCTACCTTATTAATTCCTGTGTAGTAATTCACATCAAAATTTGTTTTGCCTACAGCACCACCTTTAGTTGTAATTAATACGACACCACCAGAAGCTCTTGAACCATAAATTGCGGCTGCAGCTGCATCTTTTAAAACAGTCATTGTCTTTATATCTGCCTGATTTAAAAACGTAATATCACGTGAAGGAATACCATCTACTACATACAATGGATTATTATTTCCTATAGTTCCTTCTCCACGAATACGTATTTGAATCGGATCACCCGGTGCACCTGTACTAGATGTTACTAATACCCCCGCAATTTGACCTTGCAAGGCTTGTGAAACATTTGGAACTCTCACTTTTTCCATATCCGTAAGTTTAACAACAGATACGGCACCAGTTAAAGTAGATTTCTTTCTTGCAGTATAACCAACAACAACAACCTCATCTAAACCAGTTACATCTTCCAGTAAAACAACGTTAATGTTTGTTTGGCCTGCGAAATCCACTTCCTGCGTTTTCATTCCAATAAAAGAAAACACCAGTACTTGTGTTTCATTAGGTACTTCCAAACTATAATTCCCATCGATATTGGTAGTAGAACCCGTACTTGTGCCTTTTACAACAACACTAACACCCGGTATTGATTCCCCACTTACATCAGTAACTTTTCCCGACACAAGAATCTGCCCGAAAACAGAACTTGTCAAAAAGACAAATACAAAACCTAGTATTCCTCTTTTAAAATTTAAAAAAATAGTTTTCATAGATTTAGATTTAATAACAACATGAATTAAAATGGTATTTATTTTTCATAATGTAATAATTTCATCAAATGCTATCATAGCATATTTGTAATCGTTTTTGTATTGATTTAATTTTAATGCTATTTAATAAAAGGAGAGAACTATCCCATTTGCCATAACCTTTCCTTTTGTTCTTTCAATTTCTGATCCCGAAGGAATTTCAACCACAACCATAGCTTTATTCCCCTCAATTGAAAAACTTCCTTTTCCTGATATTTTTCTTGCAACTACTTTTCCTGAAACAATATCATATAAATCAACCAAAGCTTCAGATGAATATTCAATCTTCATCTCCTCATCATAAGGATTGAAATACAAATAGGTAGGATATGAATCATTCTTATAGAAATCAGTTGCCAAACAATCTAATTGAAGAATCTTTTCGACGTTTGTAGTCTTTATGATAGAACCAAAAACACCTACATGAGCCGATCCATAAATACTAAACATAGATAGTTTAGGCTGACTGACAACCCAATTTGGACCATCGCCTAAAGCCACTGGAGAAACCCCTTTAAACTCCTCATTATTGTAAGCATCAACCTTTTTTAATCCCTCATAGGCAATTACATTACGAGTAATGCTTTTATTTTCTGGTAAGTACTGATTTGCATCAGGTATTTCGTAAGGATAGCATAATCGGGATGCATTTGCAGCATTCAGCATCCATTTCCCAATTGATCGAGCATACCTTTGATCATAACGAACCATAGGTATTAAAGGCCAAGCCATATCGAAGGTGTTCATTAAAAAGCCATAGCCTCCTCCATCGGTAATACTTCCCTGCAAGCCACTCACATCATAATCACCCCAACGGTCACTTATAATCCCCCATCCGGTACGTCCATCTTTGGCTTTACAGCCATCAAAGGTCCAATCAATTATTTTTGAGACATCATAGTTAGTTCCTTGTTCAGCATTTAAACGTGCTGCCACATAAGCTCCAAAAGGCATCAACACTTCATAAAACCGACTTTCTTTTTGGCTCAACAAAGCTTCAATTGCCGATTCAGCACCTTTCAAATAACGAGGATCTCCAAATTTTTGATAGGCAGCATAAAGCACATAGGCATGTCCTGCTGCTGCATCTTGTTGATAAGGAATCTGATTTCGTTTTCCTTTCATCTCGGCATAGTCGAAATAGGAATAATCATAATCTCCATTTAAGGTAGAATCTGCTTTGAAAAATTGCTCAGCAATAGCTTTTTGGATTGCTTCTGCTCCTTCTACATTTGGCTGTAATTCAGAAACAGCATAATACAACACGTTTGGAAAAACATCGTACCACCAATCACGACCATAACCTCCACCTAAAAGAGCTACTTCAGGACAAGTATTGTTCATCATGATATTCCAACCGTTATCGGTATTGAAATAATTCTGAACCATTTTCACAAAATTATATCCCTTCTGATCCCGCTTATCAATTCCCACTAATCCGGCACTCATCAAAGCTCCCAATGAATTGATTGCCTCGTGAAACTCACCATTGTTTTTATCAGGACCTTGTCTAACATCACCAATAACAGTATACAAACCAAATGTTGTCTGTGGAATATTTCTCTTTGCACTATCCAACCATATAAAAGGACGAAATTCACCGGTAGCATCAAAATCGAATATTGCTTCATCGAAATTCACTGCCTTTTCATGCCAATCGAGCATTTTATATGGCTGTGGATGATTAGGCATGCTTTCTACACGACTAATGCTTAGTTCTTTTACAGGTGTTTGAGGTTGAGTCGAGCAAGAAACTAAAACGAAACAACATGCCAACCAAAATAAATAGTTACGTATCATCTGATGATGTATTTAAATTTTCTCATTTTATATCTAAAAGCCTTTTAATTAATTTGATAGTAGATATCCAACTAATTCATTGCTCCCATTTTCAAATTCTACTTCAAGTATTTTTTTCTTTAAATTCCTCTTTACCTGTGTGCTTAATCACCATTTTAGCAACAGGAATAGAAAATAATTGCAATAGAGCGATTATTAATAAAGAATACTTAAGGGCAAACACATCCGAAACATAATGTGTTAACATCAAAAACATCACTAATCCAAATACTCTCCCTATAAAAAGTCCAAATTCATGATTAAAAATATAGGTAAATTCGTTTCGATTCTCTTTTTTAGAAAGTACGTCAATAACTCTCATCTGAATAGGAAAATAAGCAATATCGTGTAGTGGTCGGAACAATACCATCGTCAACATAAATACTATTACGCCAGTTGCAGAGAACATAATAGCATTAGCCATTGTACCCACTACAAAAAGAAGTAAACCCACTGTAAATATGTAAATACGATGTTCAGGTTTAGAAAATCGACCTAGCAGGTATAATACTATTGCCGTTACGACTCCACTTATCCCCTGAATAGTTCCCAAGGACCCTTCATCACCAATTAAATACATAATTAGAATGGCTGGTGCAGTTACTAAATAGCCTTGAGCAAGTCCTTTTAATCCTGCCAAAAACAACATTTTGTGCCATAATTTATCGAAGTGGAAATACAAGAATCTCTTCTGTTTTGGATTTTTAAATTTTTCCTTATGAATTACAATAGATGAAATAATTGTTAAAATAAACACACCAAATGTAATGAACTGATAAGCCCTCTGTTCACCAAACCACCCCATTGTTTTTGAAGATATAATAAACCATCCAACGAATAGGGGAATTATGATTGATGTAATCGTAAAGAAAAAAGTCTCTAATCCATAATAATAATTTCGATTAGTATCATTTGTGGTATTCAAAGCAAGAAAATCTCGGTTAGCCCAGAAAAAGCCAAATGATGCTCCCATAATTAAACCAGCAAGAATAACCCCAACAAGATCAAGGTTATCGAGCGTCATCATAAACAACATGGAGATCCCACTTAAAATCATTCCAAAACTGTACAGATTAGCAATTTTTATTCTTTTTAACAGAAAACCATTGATAAAAAAAGTAAGAGGGATTCCCGTATATATAGCCAGCTGATAGTAGGCTACCAATGTGAAATCATTATTAGTGAATCGCATAATGTAAGCACTCACAAAAACATCGACCACTGGAAGCACAAAAGCATAAATCATATTGGTTATCAACAGAACCCGCATATCACGTGGATTACTGAGGAAAAAATAATATTCAGAAAGTGTTTTTTTCAGTATTTTGCTAAAAGCAACCATAGGTTATTCGTTTAATGATTGTAAAATTTCATTGATAGAAAATTTCGCTCCACAAATTACTTCATCCGAAGCTCCATAATAAATAGTAATTGTATCACCTTCAACAAAATGTCCATTTGTAAAAACTACATTACCAAAGAATCCTGTTTTCTCATACTCCATAATGGGTTCCATTATAGGTTCTTTACTACGTGCAAGAACTATTGATGGATCATTTAAATCCAGTAATAAAGCACCCAAACAATATCTGTTTTCCTTTGTTGCTCCGTGGTATATTTCCAACCAGCCTTTTTCGGTACGAATTGGAGCGGCACCGGCACCAAGCCTTTCACTATCCCACTTCTCAGGTCGAGTAGTAGCCAACAACTTATGATTTCCCCAATGAATACGATCAGGAGATTCTGCAATCCATATGTAATTTCCTCCTAATTCAGGACTACTCGGACGATGAAGTGCATAATACTTACCATTAATCTTTTCTTCAAAAATGGCACAATCCTTATTATGTGGTGGGAAAATCATCCCTCGACGATCAAGATGTTTCCAATCCTTAGTATAAATATACCCTACTCCTACTCCATGTGCAGAAACCTTTGTATAGGTCAAATGATAACCATCACTCATCGTAGCAATACGACAATCTTCTATTCCAAATGTTTCTTGTGTGCCTACTCCCATAATTGGAAGATATTCCTGAGACTCTTCGAAAGTGACGTTATCTTCACTAGAAACCAATCTTAAATGAGAGAGTGTCGTTAAATAAAAATCACCTTTGTAAATGACAATTCTAGGATCTGAAATATCTAGATTAGGATCATCTTCGTCGAAAGTCAAAATCTCAATTTTCCCGTCATTATTATAAACAGGAAAACTTATTTTACCTTCTTCTTGTTTAGGGCGTTCGGCAACACGCAACAAAAGCCACGTTTTCCCTTTATATCGAAATACACCAGGATTTAATAAACATTCTATTTCCATTCCTGGCATACTAGGCCTTATGTCTTTTGGTGCGAGCAAAGGATTCTGCTCAAATCTTTTTGCAATATCCATCATTATATTTTTTATCTATAGTAAAGGAATACCATTTTTATCATAAATCGATGTACTATACTCCCGTTTATGTATGGTATAGTGTACATAATGGCTTTTTGATAATATACCATACACTAAGGAAACTGAGTATACAATCACCCAAACTATAAATCATTCACTACTGACCTTTACAAAACATATGCAGGTTCACCACTTAATGGGTTCTGAGGATAATTTTCACAAAGAGCTACCAAAATATCTTCATGAGTTACTGCTACATTCGTTACTGTATCATTTCCTCCATAATAAATCAATATTGAACCATCATCTCTTCTTAGAGCCCCACAACAAAATACCACATTAGGAACGTGGATATAATCTTCAGGTAAAGTTTTGCAATCAGCAGCACTTGGAAAAAGGATAGGAATATTAGACACTTGCACCTTTTGTGGATCATTCAAATCATGCAATGCAATTCCAAGTGTATAGGGATTCCCATCCATAGTACCTCTAACACCATGGAAAATATTTAGCCAACCATACTTGGTTTTAATAGGAGGCGCTCCGGGACCAATTTTATCTGAAAAAGCACTAGGTCCACCCTCTTGTTTCATTAAAGGTTCTGGCATCAAGTCCCACTCGTGACTAAAAAGATCCTTCGTAAACCCAATTTGTATTTCCTTAAAAACACCTCCCGTCTGATCAATATTATGATCGTTTGGTCTAAAAAGAGCGGCATACTTACCGCCAAATTGTTCAGGAAAAATAACCACATTCCTCATATCCACATCCATTAAAGGACCATGACGTACAAAACTTCTAAAATCAGTTGTTGTTGCTAGTGAAACCCGAACTCGATCTTTTATAGTTCCATGATAAGCGCTGTAGGTAATAAAATAATTAGCCCCAATTTTTGAAACTCTAGGATCCTCAACACCTCCCGCCTCATTCTCAATTAAAGACTCAATATTTACTCCATCAGCAAATAAATCGTCAGTATTACACGGTTTAAGTGCCAATTTTGGATCTACTTTCCATCCGTGCACACCATCATTACTCCGGGCCGTTCCTATCACCGAAATACCATTTCTTAAATGTGAACGGAACAACATAACAACCTCATCCCTATATTGAGCAATTCCTACATTGTGTACCGTTTTCACCTGATATTTAGGATCAGTCCACACGCCATTCACCTGATGACAGGTTAATATGGGATTGTTTATAAAACGATCTAATGGTTTATTTAAATTAACTTCAGCCTGCCAACCAGATACAGACAGTTTCCTCGATAAATTTTCCATAAAAATATTTTCATTTAAATAATCCAACTCATTTTCTAAACTGATAAATTACTTGAACTGAGTAATTATTAGAACTCACGATCCTTATATTTATCTCCATTCAACAATGTATTATCAAATTTAAGGACAAACACATCAAGAAGTAGTTCACCCCATTCTCCAATGTGTATACAGGAATACCAAACTTGCTGTTCTAGCTAACAAACAGAATCTTAAATCATAATTTTTATTACCTTTAAGTAAACTGTAATTTACGAAAATCTAACTGGTGCGAAAATTTATACTTGTAACTATAGTCATCATAACTTTATGCAGCTTTAAACCTCATAACTGGCCCCACTCACACATCAATAATACCGATGGCCTATCAAATAGTGCAGTTACCTCCATTTTTATGGATTCAAGGGGATTCAATTGGTTTGGAACTTGGGATGGTCTAAATCGATTTGATGGAAGCAATATCAAAGTATTCAAGCCAAATATCTTTCAAAAGGGAAGCATTAACAACAACATTATTCGGAAAATCCTCGAGGACAAGAGTCGAAATCTGTGGATTGTAACCGAAAAAGGACTCAATCAGTATGATCCCTATAAAGAAAATTTCACCCCCTATCTCGATACAATTAACAATAATATTTATATAGAAAACAGTTTTCATGCAACACTGAGTCTGGACAGTGTCCTTTGGTGTAGTGTTTATAATTGGGGAATTACTCATTTTGATCAGAATAACAAAAAATTTGTTACTCCTATTAAGCTTCCTCTACAACCCAATTTACTCCGTAATATTCTTGGATTGTCATTTTCATCCGATAGCACACTCTGGGTAATGAAAGAAAACGGATCAGTCTTAGGGCTAAAGAAAAATTCCGCTTGGAAAGTCGTAAAGGAATATACACTATCCTCGAAATACGAAATCCTTCCAAAAAAACATTGGTTTGTAAAAGATGGAGCAAGCCATTATCTCTTTGTAGCTATGGCAAAGGGAGGCATTCTAAAAGTAAACTTGGATAAGGAAGAATATACAAGCATTCATTCTGGAGATATAAATATGAATGTCACAACAATCTCTAAAGGACTTGAAAAAGGCGTGATTTGGGGAGGAACAGATTCAGGTAGACTATTCAAAATAATCAATAGCCCCAATATAGAAGTCTATTTTTTCGAAGATCAACTCCATGCTCTCTCAAATAAACAAGTGAAAATTTGGTCAATCACCGAAACCAATCCAGATCTGTTATGGATTGGAACCGATGGTGATGGCGTACACAAATATGATACAAGAGGAAATTCATTTATTTCTACTCAAAAAGGAGATCTCACTAAGGGGAAAATAAACCACAATATCGTAAGAGCTATACATGAGGACGACAAAGGAAATATTTGGATAGGGACACGAGGGAATGGACTGAATTGCATTCCTGCTGAGGGTGCACCCACCAAAATTTTCAACACCAAAAATGGTCTTTCAAATAATGCAGTCCTCTCATTAGGTAGTGATTCCGATGGAAATATATGGGTTGGAGTTGATGGTGAGGGAATAGATATGATTGAAACTTCGACCAACAAAATATTACATTTCCCAAGAAATTTTATTAACAAACCCCAAATTGAGTTTGGATCGGTATATTCAATATGTAAAGATGCTTTTGGTGATATGTGGATCGGAACCAGTGGATATGGTCTTTTTAGATTTACCGTCACAAAAAAAGAAAATGGAAAATACCTTCTATTAAACCATAAACATTACCATAACGATCCATCTAAAAAACAAGGTTTGCAAAGTGACATCGTTTATGCTATTGTTGAAGGACGCCCCAATGTTCTTTGGATTGGAACGCGTGAAGGCGGACTTTATCGACTCAACACCTTAACCGATAAATTTGAAGTTTTTAAAAGTAATTCTCAACTTTCAAATACACTGAACAATGACGATGTGCTTAGCTTGTGGAAATCTAGTAATCAAGAACTTTGGATTGGAACTAGTGGAGGATTAAACAGATTAAATATGTCTACTAGTCCCTACTCATTTTCTCATTACACAGAACAAGACGGAATTCCGAATAATACGATTCATGCCATACTTGAAGATTCCCTTAAAAACATTTGGGTAAGTACCAATAAGGGTTTATCAAAGCTAAATAAAGAAACTGGAGAAATTAGAAACTATTTTCAATCAGATGGCCTTCAAAACAACGAATACTCTGATGGTGCTTCATGTATGGGGCAGACCACGGGATTATTATACTTCGGGGGTGTTAATGGCTTCGATAAATTTAATTCCTATAAAATAACCGACTCACCTTATTTTCCTCGTTTAGCAATTACCAATTTTAAAAATACCACAGGAGCGACCACTAATCTTTCATGGCATATCGATTTATGTGATACATTGAGGCTCAAACACAATCAGAACTTTTTTCAATTTCAATTCACAACATTAAACTATCACAACAAACAAAAATGCAAGTATGCCTACAAACTAGAAAACTTCAATGAAAATTTTATAAATACCGAAGGAGAAGAAAAAGCAATCTTTACAAACGTGCCTCCTGGAGAATATGTTTTTAAAGTAAAATGCACCAATGAAGATGGAATTTGGAATCCCCAATTACGAGAAATTCACATTCTTATTTCTCCTCCATTTTGGAAAACATCATGGGCTTATCTTTTATACTTCTTGTTCATTTGTCTCATATTCGTATCAGTTATCTACGCAATATTACGACGAGCAGGCATACAAAACCAGCTAGCCATGGAGCAATTAAAGGTTCAAAAAACAAAAGAAATGAACCAATGTAAGTTGCAGTTTTTCACTAATATTGCCCATGAATTTCGTACACCTCTAACCCTAATTATGGCTCCTGCAGCACAATTAATGGAATTCCATGGAAATGATCCAAAGGTTGGTTTATATGCTAAAACCATATATAATAATTCGAAACGTCTACACCAACTTATACGTGAATTGATTGACTTCCGAAAAGTAGAAACTGGTCATTTAGACCTTAAGATTAGAGAAGGCAATTTAACTACACTTACTTCAACTATTGTAAATGCTTTTACTCAATATGCGGAACAAAATAATGTGCAACTAAGCATTGAACCTTCAAACCAAGAGACTATGGGTTGGTTCGATAATGGGATTATTGAAAAAATTCTTTTGAACCTTATCTCCAATGCAATTAAATTCACACCTGCTGGGGGTTCTGTTTCTATAGCCTTAAATAAGAAAGGAAAAAATGCTCACATTAATGTAACAGATACTGGTATTGGGATTTCAGATGATGTACGTGAAAAAATTTTTAATCGATTCTTTCATCATTCTGATGAGCTACCTAATCTAAAAGACGCTCCTGAAGGTTCAGGGGTTGGACTTGCTCTCACCAAGAGTCTAGTTGAACGACATCATGGCAGCATTCAGTTAAAGAGTAAACCTGGAGAAGGTAGCTGCTTTAGTTTGATAATTCCACTAGCAAAAGAAAGCTATAAAATAAGCGAAAGACAAATCAACATGGTTATTGACGAATCCTTGATTAGGAAAAAAGCCGACGACGAATTCAGAGGTATAAACCCCGTATCCTTAGATAATAAATTCAACCAACTAAAAATAGATAAACAGTGTGAACATACCATTCTGATTGTAGATGATAATGCACAACTAAGAAGCTTAGTCTACGATATATTATCAAATAAATATACCATCAAACAAGCTGCTAATGGTTTAGAAGCTCTCAATATCATCAAATATGAAAATATCAGTTTAGTTATTAGTGACATTATTATGCCAGTAATGGATGGTCTAAAACTTTGCCAAACCATTAAGAACGACATAAATACATGTCATATACCTGTTATCTTACTCACAGCAAAGGGAAATTTAGAGAATAGAATAGAAGGTATTGAAGTAGGAGCCGACAGTTACATCCCTAAACCATTCGAACCACGCCATCTGAAAATTAGAATAAAGAAACTAATTGCTACCCGTATACAAATTCAAGATATCTTAAAAACAGAACCTGAAAAACCTATTGAAAATTTAGAAGGATTAAATAATCGCGATATTGAGTTTCTTTCCAAATTGCAAAAATTTGTAAATGAGAATTTGGATCAGTCAGATTTAGATGCAGAACAAATGTCCGATATTCTTGCTATGAGTAAAACTCAACTTTACCGTAAAGTAAAAGCAGTTACAGGATTTACACCACATGGTTATATCAAGCATTATCGATTAAAAAAAGCAGCCCGTCTATTAAAAGAAACATCTATGACAGTAAGCGAAGTGATCTATGAAACAGGATTTAACAATAGAACCTATTTTTATCGCTCCTTTAAAGAAGTCTTTGGTATATCTCCGGGAAATTATTCAAAAAAAAATAATCGACCAACAATCTAATAACTGATCAATTTGTAGAAACTAAGGAGTAACACAAGATTTCACTATTTTTTAATGCGCCAACTTTTAATGGATGAGAATTCATTGGAATTCTTAATATATTCTCGATGAGACAAGCAAAGAATAGCCACCAAAAATAGTTCCACTAATTTAGCGGAGCGTATACAGAAAAAAGGATACTTTCCCCAAAGCTCATTTCAGATTTGAAAATTAATAATGAGAGAATGAATTGAGGATCTCACTCTTTTTTTGTGAGGTTCTCAATATACTCCTATAAACTTTGGTCAGAATTCACTTTGTGAACTTCTGCTTTAATTAGAGACGACTATAATATACAGTGCTTTTTAAATTATATATAAGAATTTTTGTCCCTTTCAAACAATAATCAATATCGTCTTGTATATTTGAAAATTCAATACCTTTTAATTGATACAAGAAAATTTTATTATAAGGATGACTCCAATAGCATCTATAATTATCCAAATTTTCAAGTATTTTATTCTGACAAACATTTCTAAATAACTTTAAAAAACTGGGATTCCCCTTTAACACTATTGTAATAAAACCATAATCGTTTGTAAGTGTAAATTTTTCAAAATTTGTTTTTGATGTAATTATTTTAGCTCCTTCTAATGTAAAATCAAAATCTTTAAAATTCTGTTTTATGGACATATACCACTCTTTGATGAATTCATCATTAGTGTACTTTTCATTTGTATTTTGAAAAGTCTCTTCAGTAACCTTTTTCGTTATTTTTAGTGCTTGTGAATTCTTTATTAATTCCTGAACTTCTGATAGACAATCTACATAAGCGCTTTTATCTCTCCTTTTGTCCAATTTCACACCCATTTCAATATTATTAACCTCAGAAAACGAATGAAGATTCATTGAGCAAATTACTGCATCACTTTGATTAATATAACATTTAGCGTGAAGGTTCTCTTTAAAAAATATATTGCATCCTAATTGATTAATTAAACGTTCTTGTTCTTTTGTCAATTGTGTTTTTCCATATACAATTGACAATTCAACATTATTATCTACTAATGATTTAAGTCTTTCGTATAAAGTTTTAGAGAATTTCAAATAGGGTGTTACTAGAATAACAAAATCATCTCCATTCTTTATAATTTCATCTATGTGATATGAAAGTCCTCTTGTAGTAAAAAATTCTGCCATTAATTATTTATTTAATATTCCGAAACACTCAAAAAGTCAAGTAAATTTATTAAATATTATCTAATACTGTAAACATTACCCCTCTTTTATTATGCACAAATAATATTTACTAAATTGATTATATAGATAAATAATTAATAGATATGTAGAACGACATTATGGAAACCATTTAGCAGAATTGAATTTCATATATTAATAAATTTACCGTTTACTTCTTACCCTGCTTAAAATCATAACTTCTTATCTAGCTATAAATATTTTCATATAAACTTTAGTCAGAACCTGACTTAATAAATAAAAAAAGCTTGACAGCTCTGATCATCAGTTCTGTCAAGCTTTCTATTTATTGGTCTTATTTTCTCTACTTACAAAAATCTTTTAATGCTTTTTGTACTATTCCCAAATCGTTTTCTTCCACTCGAATAATTCGATTATTATCGTTAAACATAAAATCAGAATAAGAAATTACGACCAATGAAATTCCATTCTTTGGAAGTACTTTAGCTCTTCGTTCATCATATAATCTTCGTAACTCTTCTCTTGTTGAAGTATGTGTAATCTCCTCTTCTTCATCGTCAGTATCGTGAACAGCAAGAGGTCTAAAATTTTGTACTTCTTTGTATTCTACAACCAATTGCAATTCTTCATAATATGCATCAACAGGAAGTTTGGTTTTTGTTTTTCTGTTTTTATGCAAATCTCCCAAAAGGAAATCAAATCTTTTATGTCGATCTGCTTTAAGAGATAATACTTTATCGCATAAACCAATAACATAAGTTTCATCGCTGTTTAAACGAGTAGCAATGGGATCGTTTTCTATTTTCTTTTTCTCCTGTTTGTAAGGTACATCTGGAGTACTTGCATTGGCTGGAATAAAATACCAATAAGTTTGTTCTCCATGTCTTTCGACATAAACAAAAGGAATTAATGTCAACTCATTACTTTCGTCGAGTTCTCTAAGAATTAAACGAATTGGTAAGCCTTTTTTTACATCTTTTGTAAATATGCCAGCTTTAATAAAAGCAGGCATTAAATTTTTTACTGGTACGATTGTAAGAGAAGCATTCTCTTTAAAATATTCTTCAATTACCGTGTTTATCTTTTCTATTTTTGAAAGATCTTTCATGTTGATGTGACTTATTTATATATCTATTTGATTGTACCACAAAAAAGTGGTTAACAATTCTCAATTATTCAAGCATATTTGCGCTTTAATGGAGTGCAAAGATATATTTAAATTCACTGATAAAGGCTATGCGAACATTTCTGTGCATAAAAAAAGAGGCAAAACACAGTTGTTTCACCTCTCCTTTTATACCTATTATATAACTCTAGACCCAATTAGTCTCTCGCCATTCTTTTTGTTCTTCAGCTGTTAAAAATGTCCAAGCCACTATACGACTCGTTTTATTGCCTTGCCCCATTGGAATAATTTCAACTTTTACTGCTTCAAGACTCTTCAATGTTTTGTTTACCATTTTCAAATTCGATTGTTTTGAAACTAAACAAGAAAACCAAAAACAACTCTTACCAAACTTCTTACTTTCCGAAATCATCGTTTTAATGAAACGTCCTTCGCCACCTTCACACCAAAGCTCATTACTTTGTCCGCCAAAATTCAATTTAACCGACTCTACTTTCTTTTCACTTAGGTTAGTAACCTTACGTTTAGCGGCAGTGTGAGCATCTTCAGCAGATGCATGAAATGGTGGGTTACAAACAGTCATATCTACACGTTCTTCACGTTTAAATACACCATAGAAATAATCTTTAGAACTTGGCTGAAAGCGACACTCAACAGCACCCTTTAAACCAGCATTTAATTCTATAATTTTGTTAGCCGAAGCAAGAGCCACAGGATCAATATCGGTACCTATAAAAGACCAACCGTATTCTTTTCGTCCAATGATTGGGTAAATACAATTGGCTCCAACACCAATATCCAAACACTTAATCTTCTCTCCCTTTGGCATCGCACCAAAATTACTAGCACATAACAAGTCAGCAATATGATGGATATAATCTGCACGTCCAGGAATAGGTGGACACAAATAGTTTTCTGGGATATCCCAATCACTCAATCCATAATAATGTATAAGCAAGGCCTTATTTAGCATCTTTACAGCCTTTGGATCAGCAAAGTCGATAGATTGATCATCATATTTATTTAGAATCACAAAAGACTCTAATTCTGGACAAGCCTCTATTAATTCTTTAAAATTGTATCGTTCTCGGTTCTTATTTCGAGGGTGTAATCTTGATTTTACTTTTGCGTGTTCTTTCTTATCTGGAAGCATAGCTTTATAATCTGTATATGAATAATCAATATTTTATTGGTTTAAATAAACCATCAGCGGTTTGCAAAAATACGACTATTTTAAGGATAATAATACTATTCTCACGAACTAAGAAAAAAAGGATAAGGAAAGGTTAAAGTAAGATAAGGAGTAAAAAAGTTAAAGGATAATGGGAAAAGGGTAAAGGAAGGAAAGACTAAAGTGTAAAAATTAAAGAGAATATGACGTAATTAAAAGAAATTAAGGATAAAGTAGAATATAGTAAGGCTGAGAGTAGCGAAGTCCGCCTTAGGCGGATTAAGGTGTCAAATCGAAACTACAAATAAACACAAATTCAAACTCTAATAATAAAAATAGCCTCAACCAAAGGCTGAGGCTATTTAAACAAATCGGCTTATTACAGACATTAAGCCTAGTTGAAAGGTATAAATTAACTAAGACTTATAACGTCTTAAAAAGAATATCTTAAATATAGAGAACTTCTAGTGCTTGAAAATTCTTTTGAATCAGCTACTGTACCATCAACTTTAGTAGTACCATAAGCTGCTGCAGTATATAAAACTTGTGCACCAACCAAAACTTTACCTGAATGTAACTCAACACGAGGTCCAAACTGATAAGCGTAATCGATATCACCACCTCTACTATATAAGCCAGTAAAACTACCATCAGTTTCTGTTGCCAAATCATCATCAGCACCTAAGTTTTTTGTGTAACCAGCAAATAGACCATATCTAACTTTTCCTGTAGTTGTATAGATATCTGACCAAAAAGAAGATGTTGATATATTGGTATATTCTAAGTTGCCATTATCGGTAGCTTTTACACCATAACCACCTAACATTACAAAATTATATAGGTTTTGTCCATAAATACCGGCTACATCCCAAACAAATTTGTCTGTTTTTAAAGTCATCCAAGCATTCATTTGGTAGCTAGTTAAAAGTTCATCAGTTTCAACTCCAGCAAAATCTGTTAGCATTGGTTTTAAAGTTTTAACAACACCTGTTGCTCCTAAAGTAAGACCTTTAGCTACATCATATTTAACTTGAGCTGAAAATTCAGGAACACCTGATTGTTGAATATACTCAACACTAGCACCATTAGGACCTGTAGATTTTGCATCCATTTCTGACAATACAGCAAACATAACAGAACCTTTATCACCTAAATCGCGAGTATATCTAATTTGAGGAGCTCTTCCCAAAACATTGAAAGGAATTGCACCATTCCAAGCCAAAATACCAGGATTACATGTAGTGATAAACATAGGGTGCCAAAATTTACCAAGTAGTAATTCATCTTTTCCCCAATCTAATTTAACAAAAGCATGTCTTAAACGGAATAAACCAGTAGTGGAATTAGATGTACTAGCAAAGTCACCTTGAATAGTAGCAGTACCTTTAGCTCCAAAAGCTTCAAATCCAGAAACTCCAACATTTAGTCGTGAATGAATAGTCGTCATATAAAATTCAGAACGATCATTTAAATCGTTACCATTTTTATCATACGATTTTGCTGCTGGGTAAAGAAGGACATCCCCTTCACGAGCAGAAACAGATTTACGACTATCGTATATTGCTTCAGCAGTAACGAAACCGCTTAATTTCACTTTAACGCCTTCTTTCTTAACTTCTTCTTTATTTTGCGCCGAGCTAAATAGAGGAGCAAAAGCAATAATCATTATTAGAATTCTTTTCATCATTTTCAATTTAAAACACTCGACTGTATATAACAAATCGAATTAAGTGTTTGGGGTTTTTATTATAATGGTAAAAAAAGATTATAAATACATATAAAAACAAAATCTGATTATTCTTTAAAAACGAAGTCAACTATATATTTTTATAGAACGTCAGACTTGTTTCCATATGCATTAAACACAACAACCTACAGTATAAATAAACTATACTGCCAAAACTATTTTCAAAATTTATTATTTTGCTTCAGTTACTTTATCAACTAAATAAATAATAGATTGATAAGGTACGCCGCCATTATGACTTAAACCGATTTCACAAGTTCTACTATTTGAATAACCAGCAACAACCTTATTTGAAACGATAACTGGTTTCAACTTACGAAGAGCATAAGCGTTAACTTCAGGAAAGTTAAATCCTCTATCACCAGCAAAACCGCAACATCCAACTTCAGCAGGCATTACCACTTTCGTAGCACAAGCTTCAGCAACTTCAATCAATTCACCAGCTAATCCCATTTTAGTGGTTGTACAAGTAGAGTGAACAGCAACCGTTTCGTCCACCTTAGTGAATTTCAATTTATCCATTAAAAATTCATGAATAAATTCAACTGGTTCATAAAGTCTTAATTTCTTATCCATCACACGACGCATACGGTAAAGACATGGAGATGTATCACATAATATTTGATATTTTCCATTTTCTGAAGCTTTAACCAAAGCAGCTTCAAGTTCTGAAGATTTTTGATCTGCTTGCTTATTAAGACCCTTACTCTCCCAAGGCGTACCACAACATAAAGAATTCATTTTCTCTGGGAAGATAACTTCATATCCAGCTTTTTCCAACAATTCTTGAGTAACAACATGCAAAGGTTTCTTATAAGGATCTCCTTTTGCAGGTCCCATTGTTTGAGCAATACAAGATGGGAAATAAACAACTTTTAAAGGATTCTTTTTATTGATAGGATGCTGTTTTGCAACTTTAGCTCCTTTAGGCATAGATGAAGTCCAAAGAGGAATATTATCACCACTTAAAGTTCTAAAACCTCTAGCTACAGCTCCTAATAATGTTGTACCCATTACAGCATGAGCAACATTTACAAAACCTAAACCATAACGAATAACAGGATGGATTTTACTGAAATTATCAGCAACCATTTTACTGTATTTTTGAGCTTTTTCACCAGCCATATCTAGTGATCTCAAATGTTTAATGAATTTTCCAGTATCGATGCCTAGAGGACAAGAAGTAGCACATAGACCATCACCGGCACAAGTTGCATTACCAAGGTATTCAAAACCTTTTCTCAGTTCCTTTAAGCGTTCGTCATCTTCATGAGTTAATTCTAATCGTCTAATTTCACGTTGTACAACTGTACGCTGACGAGCAGATATAGAAAAACCAG
Organism: Ancylomarina sp. 16SWW S1-10-2; assembly: GCF_009669305.1. Classification (GTDB taxonomy): domain Bacteria; phylum Bacteroidota; class Bacteroidia; order Bacteroidales; family Marinifilaceae; genus Ancylomarina. The sequence continues at coordinate 213,750 of NZ_SADB01000008.1, read as the reverse complement.
CAGTAAGACAATTTACTTCACAAAAACCACACTCAATACATAAATCAACAAGACTATTAACTGGTGTTAGTATTTTGAAATCTTTAATATTACATTCTGGATCATTATTAATAATAACACCAGGATTCAATAAATTTTTAGGGTCAAAAAGATTTTTAACATCTTTCATCAATTGATAAGCTTCAGTACCCCACTCATGCTCAACAAATGGAGCCATGTTTCGTCCCGTACCGTGTTCAGCTTTCAATGAACCATCATACTCGTCAACCACCAAGTGATCGATAGCAGCCATGAAGTTCTTATATTGTTCAAGCTCTTCTGGCTTATCAAAATTTTGGTTGAAAATAAAATGGAAATTACCTTCTAAAGCATGTCCATAAATCACACCACCTTTATAACCATGATCTGCGATCAATTTCTGCAATTTAGCAGTCGCTTTTGGTAGATCCTCAATATGAAAAGCAACATCCTCAATAATACAAGTTGTTCCAACTTCACGTAAACCACCAACTGCTGGGAATACACCTTTACGAATATCCCAATATTTAGAATACTCTTCTGGTTTATCAGTAAACTCGATAGGACGAACTGTTTTGTAGTCCTTTAAAAGTTCTCTAATTTCAGCGATGTTAGCTTGCACTTGTTTTTTACTATTTCCCATAGTTTCAACAAGAACTGCTGTTACACCATCTGGAAAATCTTTGATAAAAGCAGGAATACCATCTTGATCTTCTACAGCTCGTAAAGCAACCCTATCAAGTAATTCAGCCGCATCAACAGGACCTGGTTTCATTGTTACTACAGCCTCACATGCATTCACGATATCGCTAAAATACATCATAGCACTGGCTTTGAACTTAGGGTTCTCAACAGTCTTCATCGTTAATTGAGACATAAAAGCCAAAGTTCCTTCAGAACCAACCATTAAATTCACAATGATTTGGAAAGGATCGAAATAATCGATAAAAGGATTAATACTAAGTCCTGTCGTATTTTTAATACCATACTTGAAACGAATACGATCTGACAACTTTTTGTTGGCACGTACACTGTCTCGCATTTCTTCGATCTTCTTAATAAAATCACCATGTGATTTCAAAAAGTCTTTTTTGCTGTCTTCACTTGCTGTATCAAGAATAGTTCCATCAGCAAAGATTAAACGTGCAGAAAGAATTGTTTTATATGAATTTTCGTGAGTACCACAATTCATACCAGATGCATTGTTCATTACAATACCACCAATCATGGCAGAATTAATAGAAGCTGGATCTGGTCCCATTTTACGACCATAAGGCGCAAGAATTTGATTTACGCGAGCACCAACAATTCCTGGTTGCATGCGAATTTCAGCTCCATTATTAAGAACGTCATAATCAGTCCAATTTTTTCCTGCAAAAATAAGAATTGAATCTGTAATAGCTTGTCCAGCTAAACTTGTTCCTGCAGCTCTAAAAGTAACAGGTAATTGATATTTATCAGCTAAGAGCAATGCTTTTTGAACTTCAGACTCATCTATCGCACGTATAACAATTTTAGGATTTAATCTATAAAAACCACCATCGGTTCCATAGGCCAAAGTTCTTAATTCATCTGTATACAAGCGTGAAGTTTCAATTGTCGATTTAATTTCGTCGTAAAACTTCTTATAATTTCCTTTCAACATAATTTATTTTTTTATAAGATTTCAATCACAGATAAAGCCTAAATTAATTCTAAAATCAAGCTCTTTAAAAAACTGATAATAATTTGGAATCGGCACTTTAAAATAAAAGCGCCAAAACCAATATTTAAATTATAATTTTCTGTTTGCTTACAATGGCATTGGGTCAAAACCCAAGCTGATGAAAACAACAAGAATAACCATAATTAGTAGATAATATATAAATGCAGGTATTGCATTTCGTCGTATAATAGTTCCTTCAGCTCCAACACAACCTACAGTTGCACAAACAGCAACAACATTGTTTACACAAATCATATTTCCAAGAGCAGCACCACTAGTTTGAGCAGCAACAATTAATACCTCAGGAATATGAAGAATAGTAGCAGTTTCGAATTGTAAGGAAGAAAACAATAGATTAGATACTGTTGCAGAACCTGACATGAAAGATCCTAAAACACCAACAATTGGTGATATTACTGGATAAGCAGCTCCTGATAAATCGGCAATAGAATTAGCCATTACAGTTAGCATACCATCTAAACCAGCACCATTTGTATCTGAATGCAACATTAATTGAACCATAGCAACACCAGCAAGCAAAGCTATAGCAGCACCACTAATTTGTTTAAAAGTCGTTTTCCAAGAAGAGATAATATCCTTTGTCTTCATACGGTACATTACATTAGTAATTAATGCAACCAATATAAAAGGAATAGTTCCTGGAAGGTAAGCCCATTTCAATACATAATTTAAATGCTCTATACCCAATACGTTTGGAATTGTTATAGTTTGAGAAGCAAGGAATGATTTTAATCCCCATGAAGGAATACGTGTAACAACCAATATAATCGCAATTAATGCATATGGCATCCAAGCTTTGAAAAGACCCATTTTATTTTCAACTGGTGCTTGAACAATTTCATTAGACATCCATGATTTTTCCCATTCTGATTTAATTGGGAAATCCCATTTCTTTTTAGGAACAAGAAATCCTTTTTTAGCTGCATAAACAACAATTCCTAATCCGATAAAACCTCCCAATAGAGATGGTAAATCAGGACCTAAAGTAGCTGCAATTAAAACATAAGGTACTACAAAAGCTAAACCTGCAAAAATTGCAAATGGCGCTGCAGCCAAAGCTGGTTTTATAGATTTTTCTTTTCCGAAGAAACGTGTCAATATCATAAGTCCTAATAAAGGAATCAAAACACCAACCATAGCATTAGGTATTGCAACCCATTTGGTCAATATTAATTTAAAACCTTCAGCATTTGCACTTAAACCATCAAGGTTTTTACCTAGAGTAGCCATGGCACCACCAGTAATAGGTGTTCCCACCGCACCAAAAGGAACCGGTACTGAATTATAAATTAAAGCAACCATTGCTGCTGCCAAAGGAGGAAAACCAAGACCAACCAAAAGAGGACCTGCTAAAGCTGCAGGAGTTCCAAAACCAGCTGCACCTTCAATAAATGCTCCAAACATAAAACCAATGATGATAGCCTGAATACGTCTATCTGTTGTTATACCATTAAAACCATTGTTAATGGCAGACATGGCACCAGATATTTTCATGGTATTCAGAATTAAAATGGCTCCAAATATGATAATAAGAATATCAAGTGCTTTTAAAAATCCGAAAAAAGAATAACCTAAAACATGGTGAAGGTCTATTTGCCAAACACCGAGAGCTATAGCTATTGCCAGTAATAATGATAACGGTAATGCTTTTTTTGCACCCCAGTTAAAGCCAACCATCAAAATGATAGTTAACAGAATTGGAGAAAACGCCAGTAATGCATTCATAAATTAGATTTTAGGTTAAATTATTATTATTTGTTTATTGTTTTCGTTTATATCTTATGACTTTAATTCTCTATTGCTATCACTACTAGAATAGTTAGAGTCATGCGAATAAATTGATTTAAGTTCTACTTGCATAATACTATCCAAAGCAGCAAGCTTGTGTTTCAAATCCATTAAATCTTTACTTGTTTCCATCTTAGTTACATTGAATTCCATAAAGTTTATTTTTCATTAATATTGATTCAACATTTTCATTTTTCAAAGTATCTCTGAAAATTCTCATTTCTCATGATGAATTGTCAACAAAGACATATTTTCCAAAACTGATCAAGTCATTTCATAAACAGTCTTTATAATAGAACTTCGATATTCTTTTTACTGTAAAACCACTAACCAATAGCAGTGCCAAAAATCACGCAAAATCCTATTTAGAATTAGTCTAACAATGATAAAGCTAACAATCAACACATTAAGTTTCGAAAAGGTTTGCATTATTGTAATTTAAATCGTTTTCGCTACTGTTCAATTATGAACACACAACAAACATTAGCTATACCATACTGAACATTTGGCTATATACGAACAGGGAATTTTAGGTCATTTTGAAAAGTTACACTCTCTAAATAAGCGTTCATTTAATGGTCTAAAAACAGAGCTATTTATTGAATATTAGCTCAAAATCACATTTTATTAAGCGTACAAAATGATTCGTCTTGCATCTTAACACCTCAAAAAATTCTACAAGACATTTGTTTGGATTAGATAATTGAGAAAAGGAAACAACATATTTAGATTCTAACTGATATACAATTCGAATCCTCTAGGGTCTATTTTCGATAGAAAATTAAACATGAGAAATCAAGCTGTTTTGAAATGTGATTCTATTTGTATCGACCTAAAGAAGTAAAACAATTAGAGTAGATAGTTTAGTAACAATAATTAATTTATAAATACTCAGAAGAAGCTTCAAAGCTATTTTCTGTTCTCACCTTAGTGTCAAGAAAGACAAGCTTATAAACTCTTTAGAATGAGAACAAACCCATCAAGAAAGACTAGAAACCCATTTAAAAAGCTCGAAGTACATTTACACCCTATTAATCAACAGAACGTTTACTCAAACAATAATACATACGTACATTGAATTCCACTAAAAAAACAGTTGGCTCTTACTCGTATTGAATCTAAAATTAGATATTTATGAGTAAAACAATCTGCAATAAAGGAGAAGTAAGCTTAGGTTGGTATTATAATGTAGAAAATGGACAGAATAATAAAAATGTTCTAGATTATAAAATGCGATTAAACCTTAATAGTCAATACAATTAAAAGTTATTAGATTTTTCATTGTAGACTTAATTTAGCGATAAAGTAAGAAAGCCTCCACAATATGAAGGCTTTAAATAAACAAATAGTAAAAAACGATTAAAGATCCTCAATAACATAAACCTGTATTTGAAAATCTTTAGAGGACAAAGCAAGTTCATTATCACTCGAGATCGCCGTATAACTTGAAATACCTTGGAACAAATCAACTGTTGGCTTTCCATTCAACAACTCATACTCAGCCATAGAAGGAATAATTTTACTGGAAGGTAGGATAATATACAAGGAATCGACCAATAACATTTTCACTATAATATCAGGATCCTGTGTATCAATAATCAATTTACCAGAATCAGCTATACCAAAATCAGCTTCTAACAAAACACTGCTGGAATGACTCATATTCACAGTTGATTTATTCAGATCAAAACTCTTTAAACGAATGAATTCAAACTGAACATTATTTTTACTTGCAGCCTCAACAAATAAATGACTATCAACTTTCAAAGAATCATGACCTAGGGTTTTTGAGTTTGAGAAAAATAAATCCAAAAGTTTTTTATTTTGATCACTACCCAAGGTGTTTTGTAGCTGTGTATCCGTTCTAACTTCCATATTCATTTTAATTTAAGTGATATATTTACTTAAAAGAAAACAAAAGAAGTGCCAAAGGTCTATGAAACTGATCAAAACGAATCAAAAGATTACTAACTCCTCATCATAAGATACTTAACAAGCAATAAGTCTATTTATGAACACCCTATAAGACTGTTCATTTTTGAACAGATAACGGAATCGTCACACTAAAAACAAATACTGCGCCAAATCGCACACTCTTTAATTATAAAGTAATTCATAGGAAATTACAGCTCTTTTGAAGCCAAAAGAAACACTATAATTTGTTCATTCTACTCCTAAGTGCACTTCTTGTAATACAGAGGTAGTCTGCTGTTTTAGTTTTATTGTTATCGAATTTTTTTAGAGCTTTTCGTACAATTTCCAACTCCAATTGTTCAATATCCAATTCATCTTCGGGTAAAATAATTCTTCCAGGAACCAAAACTTGATCCGAATTATCAAAATTATTATCGTCGGCCTGTATAAATCGTAAATGTTCCGGTTTTAACTCTAAATCGTCAAACAATAGAGTTGCCCTTTCGATAGAATTCTTTAGTTCCCTAATATTTCCAGGCCAATCGTAGTCCTGCAACATCTTTTTTGCGTCCTTACTAATAAAACGAAATCGACGTTCTCTTTTCTTGGAATACAAATCTAAGAATACTTGTGAAAAGGATAAAATAGCCTCTTTACGTTCTCTCAATGGCGGAATATACAATCTACCTGTATTCAAACGATAGTAAAGATCACTTCTAAATGTCTTTTCATCCACCATAAGCTTCAGGTTCCTATTGGTGGCAAAAATAACTCTTACGTCCAAATTTACAGCTTTATTACCACCTACACGATACATTTCCTTTTGCTGCAACACGCGCAACAATTTAGGTTGCATATCCAAAGGCATTTCACCTATTTCATCCAGAAAGAGAGTTCCACCCTGAGCTAATTCCAATTTACCCGGCTTACCTTCTTTTCGAGCTCCCGTAAAAGCACCTGCTTCATATCCAAACAGTTCACTTTCGAACAAAGTTGGAGATATAGCTGAACAATTGATAGATACAAAAGGCTGTTGAAGATCTGTGTATTGTCCGAAATGGACCAAACGTGCCATAACTTCTTTTCCTGTTCCTGTTTCACCTTCAATAAGAACAGGTATATTCCTATCCTCATGAAATTGTTCAGCCATTTTCACCACATTACGCATAGCATTAGAAAAAACACCTATTTTCCCCACACTAGTTATATCCCTAATTGTGGTTTCATAATACTTAACCCTTTCTGTTTCTTCTTTTTTATCATTAGAAATATGATCGCTAGAATTTGAATTTACATTTTTCTCTTTTAATCGAAAACTTTCAGCAACACGTTCAATAAGAATAGCCAGTTCTTCTATATTAACAGGTTTCATCAAATAATCATAGGCATTACTACGCAAGGCTTGTATGGTTGATTCCATATCTGCAAAACCCGTCATAATAACAACTTCAATAGCATCTCCATTGGGCAAAAGCCTTATTTTTCGTAAAAGATCCAAACCAGAAATTCCTGGCATTCTCATATCGGATATAACCATTTGAAAATCTTCACTTTTTAGAGCAAGCAAAGCATCTTCTCCATTGTGGCAAAGTTTTATTTCATATTCCAATTGTTCCTTAATAAATTCCGCTACTGCAGATCCACTTGAAATATCATCGTCAACAATAAGAATTTTCATATCAATGTCATTTTTCATTTATGATTACTGCGTCTTTCATGAATCAACTTGCATCAAAACTAGACAACAAACCTCTTTCATATTTAATTCGAAAATACGAAGCTATTTACATTCCTGCTTTTTAAATTTTAAAACAAAACTAGCACCCCCATCTTCATTATTACAATCCGATATTTCACCTTGGAACCTGTCAATAAACAATTTTACAATTGCCATACCTAAACCACTGCCTTTACCGAATCCTTTAGTCGTAAACAAAGGATCATATATTTTCTCACGAATGTTATTTTCTATACCTGTACCATTGTCATGAATTTCCAAAATACCATAAGTGGCATCCTGAGAAACGCAAAGTTTTATTTTTTTATTATCCTTTTTAACTTGATCAAGAGAATGAATTGCATTTACAATTAAATTCACAACAATTTGTTCAAATTGCACATAATTAGCACAAACATAAACCGAACTTCTAGGAAGTTCTTCAATAAGTTCAATGCTATGGTCGCAAATCTGACGTTTAATTAAGGACAAAGATCTATTGACACCTTCAACCATATCCATACTCTCATTCTCCACCTCATGAGGTTTGTCATAAAAAGTTCTCATATGCTTAATAATGGAATCAATACGAGAAGTCTCATCCGAAATGGTATTAATTTTCCGAACAAACATTTCTGGCAATAGTCCTGGATTACGCTTCTGCCAATATAGAATGCTATCAGCAGAAATTTTAATAGCATTTAGAGGTTGATTGATTTCATGAGTAATACCTGCAGACAATACGCCTATTGATGCCAAAAGTGAAGATTCCTCCAACATTCTCATTGCTTCAACATTTTTTTGTTCTGCCTCTAGCCTTGCATTCATTAACGAATTACGTTCCCATGCATTAGCAATTAAGTTAACACTTGCGAAGAAAATATTTATTTCATTGCGTGTCCACTTGTGAACTTCATTTTGTGAAAAGCCCATCAATCCCAAAACTTCATTCTCAACCACAACAGGTAAAAGAACAATCGCCTCAATATTTCTTTTTCTATAATAAGCTTGTTCCTTCTTATTTAAATTGGATAAATCATTAGAAACAACACTAAAATTCATCTTAACGCGATTGATAACACTCTCTATTTCTGTAAAATAGAAACTATCAACATCCTTTATACGATCACCTTTTGTAATAAATCGACTATTTATTTTCTCGGCAGCATCTGTTGAATCATTAAAAGAATAAAGACCTATACGCGCCACATCCATCTCATCGGCCATTAATTTTAAAACATCATCCAAAACATTTTTAAAATCCTCCGACGCATTTAAAAACCGTCCAATTTTACCCAATAAACGTTCATGCATGACAGATACTTTCAGTCTTCCCTGCTCTTTCAACAAGGCTTTTTCAGCCATAACTCGTCGCAGAATTGCTTTGAAAAGAACCGAAATGATAATCGCTGCAACAAGAAAAATAAATAAAACAATATGAATCCATTCCGCATTATCACTATAAAAAGATTTGGGCTCATTAACCATTAAAGTTTCAGCTGGAAGTAAAGCCTTTTTAATATTAAATCTCTTCAATTCGTCATAATTGATCACATACTCATCAAGTGGTTTACGGTAAATTGGAATTGAATCAGCAGGCGTTCCTGCAATAATCTGAAGTACCATTTTGGCAGCCATTTGCCCATGAAGTTTTCCACTCACAACTTTACCTCCAAGTACACCATCGGATACTAAAAATGCCCATGTAGTATAAACAGGCACATGGCTTTGGGGAACTAGAATATCTAAATTGTCCTGATTACTGATAAACTTGCCGTTTTTATCTTTATTAAAAGTCAGCATTAAAATTGAAGTATCCCCTTTTACTTTTTTAATCTTATCAGCCAAGTCTCCAATACTTTCATCCTCATAATAAACAAAATCCAGTCTGGATTTATATTTTTTTTCAAGATCGAGCATCAACAGTTTATTCAACTTTCCTGTTGTTGTTTTGTCGTCATTAATAACAATGAGATGTTTAGTATTCGGTTTGGTACTTAAAACCAAATCAATAGTACCTTTCCAATCAACAGTCTCAGCAATACCTGTAATATTATTCATGTTCTGAATCATTTTATCTTTAAAATGATTAATTCCACAAAAAATGATAGGGGTATTCTGAAAATATATTTTTCGATGATCTATTACGAAAGACAAAGCATTATTATCCGAAACAATAATAGCATCGTACTTTTCCTTTTGAAGTTTTAAGTCGTAAAGTTCTATAACTTTATTAAGATACTCAGGTGATGGATTCCGTTTAGTGTCTAAATACTCATAATCTATTTCAAATTCACTATTCAATGAATCAAATATGTTTTGAATACCAGAATTCACATTATCAGTCCATTTTAGACCTTGATGATAGGAATGTAATACAAGAACTTTTTTTCGTTCTGAAGAAAAAGATTGAAGAGAAAATAGTAGAAAGCAACTTAAAGCGATATAGTGTATCCACTTCATAAATCAGGATTTAAAGTTGGAAATTTAAGGAGGCTAATGTAAGAATTATGCTAGATAAATTCCGTTTCAACCTATAATTATTTGATCTAAACCCACTATAATGGGTTATTTTAAGTGGTTCTAAATACAAAAATATTAGATTATGATAATGCCACAAAAATTAATAATTATCATTTTAAACCAAGCTTATAGATTTCAATAATAAAGACTTCATCCCTTCTATTAAAAAGCTGAAAAAAGCCTTAATCATCTTTATATGCTAAAAGATCGACCTTTTGTACATAAATTGACACTTCCAATTTGTTAAAATAATGATTATTCATCATACAATACTATTAAGCGTTAAATATTTTTGTAATATTCACTTGATAAGCACCTAACATCATAAAAAGACAAAAACTTAAAGAAAAAATTCTCGACTTAAAAGAGCTTAATCTATTTTCAAGTGAATTTATTTTCTATTTTTGAGCCGATTCAAGAAAAATAAAAGATGAAGCTTTCAGCTAACAATACAAAACTGAATATTGAAACAACTTTCAAAGACTATTACCAGCCTTTGTGTAAATATGCCAATTCCTTTATTTTTGATCAAGATATGTGTGAAGATCTCGTTCAAGAAATTTTTCTTAAAATTTGGGATAAAAAGCCAAACATCAACAGTTCTATCTCATCCTATCTTTACCGATCTGTTAAAAATTCCTGTATAAATCAGCTAAAAAAAACAACAAAACAAGCTATTATACCAATTGAAGATATTGAAGATCCAATTGATACACCTTACGAAGTTAATAGAGAAGAAAATATTGAACTAGTTAAGAGGAAGGTTGAAACAGCCGTAGAGAATTTACCTCCACGATGTAGAGAAATCTTTATTATGCGTCGTAATATGCAAATGTCGTACAACGAAATTTCAGAGATATTAGATATCTCTAAAAAAACGATTGAAAACCAGATGAACTCAGCCATAAAAAAGTTACGTTCAGAACTAAACAAGTCTGATTTATTGATTTATTTCTTGATAATAGGAAAAAACATTCAATAATCACACCTCCTCCACTGAGTCCATAACCTCCCCAAAATAAACACATTACCACACAAAATATATTCTCAAATTCCAATTCATCAATATTTTTTATAAAATAATTGAAATTAGACTAGGGGTAAACCAGTTTATGATGTCTTACCATTAGAGTAAGGAATTTACCGGTAAACTTATTCTATAAATTTCAATATCATTTTTGTATTGCAACGCGTAAAATTTCAGGGCCATGAAAATAACTACAGAGTTACTTACAGACTATTTAAACAAACAATCTAATGAAGCAACTAATAAAGAAATAGAAGCTTGGATAAAGAGAGAACCCAAAAACAAACGCTACTTTGAAGAGCTTCAATTTTATTGGCATAATGAACCAGAAAATTCTAGACAAATTGAGTTTGATACAGAGGAAGCTTTAAAATCGATACAGAACAAACGAGCTGCTAAAAAGCAATTCAGATTTAAAAAGCTACTTCGCTATGCTGCTGTTATCACTTTACTTATCGCAACTAGCATTACTTCTTATATTTTCGTTTCTACAGATTTCAATAAGGTTATAATCGAAAATCAAATGTTATCTGAAAAGTCAGTGGAATTACCAGATGGATCTAAGATTCTATTAGCTCAAGGGAGTACACTATCGTATTCGAAGAGCTTTAATGAAAAAGAGCGATTGGTTCAATTATCAGGTGAAGCATTTTTTAATGTATCAAAAGATAAAACTAGACCTTTTATTATTACTACCAAGCGAACAAAAACAAGGGTTCTAGGAACATCATTCAGAATTTCAGAAGAAAATTCGTATACAAACATCACTGTTTATTCTGGAATAGTTGAGTTTATGGAAAACTTGAATACAAGCAATAAGGTTAAGCTTTTAAAAGGTGAATCTGCAAGATTCTTTGAAAGAACGAAAGTTCTTTTATCTAAAAACAACCAAACTAGTAATCAGGAATTCAGAGTTAAACATCTAGAATATAAGAACGCAAAACTTGAAACAATATGTAAAGATTTTAAAGAAATATTTAATACAGATATCAAATTAGGAAACGATAGAATTAAAGAGCTTAGAATCTCTACAACCTTTGAAAATCAAAACTTTGAGAATATACTACAATCAATATGCTTCTCATTAGATCTCGATATCGAAAAAAATAACGACCACATCCTACTAAAATAATTATAAATGAAGAATATATTTCTGTCTCTCATCATATTAACATTACTGCTGGGAGCCAACATCGTTTTGTCTCAAACCAAAACATCTCACCTTGTTAAGACGAAACAAGATAATTACATTTTTACTGACTTAATAAAACTAATAAAAGAACAAACAGGGTATAATGCGACTTACCCAAGTAAAAGTAAGCTTGATTATAAAAAGGTTTATCTGGGTAAAGAATCCTATCAGCTTGAATTTATTCTTGATAAAATATGCCTTCAACTTCAGTTGAAATGTAAAATCATTGGTCAACAAATTGCCTTTAAAAATATACCTCCAAAGAAAGTGACTATCAGTGGTTACATAAAGGATAAAGGAAATGGAGAGGATTTAATTGGAGCTACCTGCTATATTAAAGAATTAAAAAGAGGAACTGTAACTAATCCCTATGGTTTTTATTCTTTAAGTATTCCCTCAGGGTTTTATACGATCTCATTTTCTTTTTTGGGAACAAAAACTCAATCTAAAGTCATAGAGGTAGAGGAAGATACCAAACTTAATATAGAGTTAGATTCCGATAATCTACAAATGAAGGAAATTATGGTTAGAGGTGATAATGCCAATAAGAATGTGGAGCGCGCAGAAATGAGCGTTGTTAAACTTCCTGCTGCAACAATAAAGAAACTTCCAGCCTTAATGGGCGAAGTTGACCTGATTAAAACAGTACAAATGTTACCAGGTGTTAAACCTGCTGCCGAAGGATCGAGTGGTTTTAGTGTGCGTGGTGGAGATCCCGATCAAAATTTACTATTACTCGATGAAGCACCTGTTTATAATGCCTCTCACCTTTTAGGTTTCTTCTCTGTATTCAACAACGATGCTTTAAGCGATATTAAACTTTACAAAGGTGATATGCCTGCAAGTACAGGTGGTCGCTTGGCTTCTCTTCTTGATATCAGAATGAAGAATGGAAACTCGAAGAAATTCTCAGGGAATGGTGGTATTGGAACCGTTTCGTCTCGCTTAACCTTAGAGGGTCCAATTGGAAAGAATGAAAAAACCTCTTTCATGATTTCAGGTAGAAGAAGCTATGCTGACTTATTCCTTAAACTTTCATCAAACGACGACATAAAAGATAACACGGTTTATTTTTACGATGTTAACGCAAAAGTTAATCACCGCTTTAACGATAAGAATAGACTTTTTGTATCAACTTATTTAGGTAAAGATAAATTTACCAGCGACGAGAATGAATTGAACTATGGTAATAAAACCTTTAGTATTCGATGGAACCATCTATTCTCAAACAAACTCTTTTTAAACACAACTTTATTATATAGTAAATACGATTACGAAATCTCAAACAAATTAGGAGCAGATGCTTTTAAGTGGGTTGCGGACATGGAAGACTTCTCTGCAAAACTGGATTTCAATTACTTCCTCAACTCCAATAACAACATCAAGTTTGGTGGCGTATTCACAAATCACAAAATTGATCCTGGGCATGCCTATGGTTTAGGAGAACAAGCACTTTTTTCAGACTATCGTGTTAATCAATCGAATTCCTACGAACAAGCACTATATATATCAAACGAACAAAAATTTGGCAATAAACTAACACTTAAATATGGGCTTCGTTTTAGTATGTTCAACAATGTTGGAAAAGGGACAGTTTACGATTTCGATGATAACTATGAAGTTACCAATACTAAAACTTACAAAAGTGGAAATATCTATAACACATATACCAACTGGGAGCCTCGTTTTGGTTTGAAATATACATTAAGTCCTAGCTCATCTGTAAAAATGAGCTATTCACGAACAAGTCAATACATGCAGCTGACACAAAATTCGACAGGTGGTTTGCCTTTGGATATTTGGTTTCCTTCTTCGCCCAATGTAAAACCTCAGATTGCTGATCAAGTTGCTCTAGGTTATTTCAGGAATTTCTCAAATAACACCATTGAAATGTCTCTAGAGGGATATTATAAAAAGATGAAAAACACCATCGATTTTAAAGATTTTGCAGATCTACTTTTAAACAAAGAACTAGAAGCCGAATTACGTTTTGGCCATGCAGAGGCATACGGGTTCGAATTTATGACAAAGCTTAATCTCAACAAATTGAATGGTTGGTTCGGTTACACATGGTCGAGAACAGAAAGAACAGTTAAAGGTATTAATGATGGCAAAACTTATCGTTCGCCATACGATGTGCCTCATAATTTTAAGACGGCTATAAGCTATGAATTAAGTAAGAGAACAACTATATCAGCCAATTTTACTTATTCAACTGGTGCTCCTATTACTTATCCTGTTGGAAGAGCAGAATATCAAGGTTCATTGATTAAAATTTACTCAGGAAGAAATAAATATAGAATGCCCGATAACCACCGGTTAGATTTAGCCCTAACTCTAAAAGGGAAAAAGAAACCGGGTCGTAAATGGGAAGGCGAATGGAACTTTTCGCTATATAATGCCTACGGAAGAAAGAACCCTTGGTTCATAAGTTTCAAACAAGATGATGATAACTCAAAAGTGATGAAAGCGGAAAAAACCTACTTATTCACATTTGTTCCTTCAGTTACCTACAACTTTAAATTCTAGAGATGAAAAAAATATATTCTATAAATAAACTCGCAAGTTTAATGCTAATTGCATTGGGGCTTTTTTCGTGTACTGAAGAAATAACGGTCAAGCTTGATAATGAAGAAACGCGACTATCGGTTGAAGCTAAAGTCAACTCAGACTTAAAGAAACATCTTGTCATATTAAAAGAAACGAGTGATGTTTTCTATAATCAAGAAGCTGTACCCGTTAAGAATGCAAATGTTTTGGTTAGTGATGGCGTAAGCAATTTTACTTATATAGAAGTAAATGATGGCGTTTATGAAAGTGAAATTGAATTTGCAGGAGAAGCAGGGAAAACCTACACACTTAGTATCAACAATGTTGATGTAAACAAAGATGGTGATATGGAAGAATACCTTGCCAGCTCAACTATGCAACAAGCCTATGCTGTAGATTCGATTAAACTGCACTTCGATTCTGATCATGAATCTGATAGAGGAAGAAATGATGATGAAGATGAAGATGGCGAGTTTTGGTTACTATCTATTTACATGCAAGATAATCCTGACAAGGAAGATTATTATGCCTTTGCTAGCCGTATAAACAATCTTATGGTTCACGATACGATTACAGAAGTTTTGGTTCAAAAAGACACTTACTTTAACGGAGAAAAAACGAAAGGTGCAGATGTAAGCGAATTCAATCAAAATAAAGCTGATGAGATTCTACATGACTCTGATATAGTAACATTAGAAACCTATGCAATAAACAAGGATTACTATGATTTCGTAACCCAATTGCAAGAAATGGACGAAGGACAAAATATGTTTTCGGGCCCTCCAGGAAATATTAAAACTAATATTTCGAACGGAGCGCTTGGTTTTTTTTCCGTCTATTCTATTACAAGAACAAGCATTATTCACAAAGCAGAATAGTAATAAAATATATTTTACAAATTGATAATTAACATTTAACACAACATTTTTTTATCTTACATTCGTTCAATATTGAACAATTAAGACGTTAATAAATACCTAATCATAAAAATAACACATGAAAAAAATTATTCTTTTAGCTCTAATCGCAACCACTTTGGTTTTTGAATCAAATGCACAATCAGTACAATACAAAGTTATAACTTCGATAGAATCTATTGTTCCTATGGGACTTGGTCGTTCTAGAATTGTTGAAGAAAAATCACCTATTGATGCACAGTCATTCACTACGGACCGTACTGATGGAAAAAAGAGCAAGCAAGGAAAAGTGAAAAGAAAAGATGCAAAAGTAAGTCTATTCTCAGAAACAAAATTGCTTAACTTCTACAGCGTTGCAGGTATCAACTTTCAAAATATCGCATCTAATGATGCCTTAATATCATCAAAAATAAACACACTAGTAGCTGATGGTTGGGAATTAGCCTTTGTTACTTCAGCTGTTGAAAGTGATAGCGGAAAAGGTGATGGTAAAGGTATCTTCATCACACGTTATATTTTTAAGAAAATGATTTAATAAATCGTTTTTTTTCTGAATCAATTTAAAAGGGTACCAACAGGTACCCTTTTCTAGTATTATATCTACTTAACCCAATAAAATTCACCTCCAGCTCGCAAATATTTTCCTAAACTCACATTTAACTAAAAACCTAAAATAGAATAAATTAAAGCCTCTACCCCAATGATAATAACTTATAATTCTCCTTCCCATTCCATATAAAACTGATCCAAATAGACTTTCATAAAGTCATGACGCTGTTCTGCCATTCTCTTTCCCGATTCGGTATTCATTCTATCCTTTAACAAAAGAAGTTTTTCGTAGAAATGATTCAATGTAGGTGCATCAGATTTCTTATATTCCTCTTTAGTCATATTCAAATTAGGCTTAATATCGGGATTATATATTTCCCTATTTTTATGACCACCATAATTAAAGGTTCTTGCTATACCTATAGCTCCTAAAGCATCTAAACGATCGGCATCCTGAATCACATCAAGCTCTAAAGATTTAAACTTCTGACCTTGATTACCACCACCAAATGAAATATTCGTAATAATACGCTCAATATGCATTATCGTTGAATCATCAACCTGAAGCGTTTCAAGGAATTCTCTAGCCTTTCGAGGACCGACAGTCTCATCACCATCATGAAATTTAGAATCGGCAATATCGTGAAGCAAAGCACCCAACTCTACAACAAACAAATTGACCTCTTCAGATTGAGCTATTTGCTTGGCAGATTTCCATACACGGTAAATATGCCACCAGTCATGACCACCTTCAGCATCAGCTAAAACTTCCTTCACAAATGCAACTGTTCTATCTATAATTTGAGTTTGTTTCATCGCTCTACATTTATTATTTATGAAGCACAAATGTAAAAAGAAAATCACGATATATCTTAAACGTAAATAATCCCCAAGGTATGCCTCGAGGATTATTTACAATTTTTAAAAATTAAAGTATTCTGTAACATCTAGTCATAAAAAACTAAATCATAAAGCAAGTCTCTATTCATTAATCTAACCCGACTAAAATCTTATTTTAAAAGTAAAAACAAGCTTGAAAGTAAGGTGATACACAAACTTATATTTTTAAACAATAGTGGTGGTATCCGATGATTTAACCTTTTCCCAACAAATGAACCCAAATAAAGTATGGGCAGAAATATGAGTACCATTTTAAATGTTGTCGTCGTTAATAAACCCAAAAATGCATAACCAACTAAAGCAACAAGAGATGTAACAATACTAAACCAAGAGAAAATTTCACGAAACTCCTGATTATCAACATTTGCTGAATTAAGAAAAAGAGCCAATGGCGGACCACTAATAGATATACTACCTGTTAAAAATCCGAGGAACATACCTGCTAATTTATAGGAAAGATCTGATAATTTAATCGAATATTTGATTCCTATAAGAGAAACTACAGACAATAAGATAAAGAAAATACTCATAATTGTAATTAGTATGTCCTCCGATATATATTTGAGTGCTAAAACACCAACAACAGTGAAAAAAGCGCCATAAACTATCAATGATTGGAACTGTTTATTCACTAATTTTTTGTCTTTTTTTTGTAAAACAATAACTAATGAAGCAAATAAATTACACAGGATTAAGACTGGAATTAATTCTTTAGGCGAATACCAAATCAATAAAGGAGGCAGCGAAATTAAGGCAAAACCAAATCCTGTAATTCCTTTAACCAAACTAGCTACCGATACTATTAAAATAATCCAGAAATAAAACATCATAATTATAAGTTAGATGTAAGCATTAAAAAAGAAGAAACACCAATGAGTATCCACAGACCTATACCTAAAACAAAACTTCTTAAGCCAGCCTTTTTCGCATCTGCCATTGATATATTAGATCCTATTAGGAACAGAGCGATTACCATGCCTCGTTTGCCTAACCAACTTAAATCAGTAAAAATTGGTTGCATACTAGGTAATAGATATGCAATAAGAATACTGACAATAAAAAGACCTATAAACCAAGGCAATTTAAGTTTACCATTAGACTTTTCTTTTTGAACAAGGAATATTACAATAGATAGTGGAATAATCCACAAAGCTCGTATAAGTTTCACTGTTGTTGCAACTTCGAGCGCTTTTGCACCATAGGTAGCTCCAGCTCCAACTACCGAACTCGTATCGTGAATAGCGACAGCGGCCCAATAGCCAAAAGTTTCCTGACTTAGATGAAAATAATGTCCAATACTTGGAAATATAACTAAAGCTACAGCGTTTAGGATAAAAACCACAACGAGTGCAAAAGAGATTTGAGCATTTTTAGCTTTTACGACTGGAGCTATTGCTGCAATTGCACTTCCTCCACAAATAGCAGTTCCTGAGGATATCAAAATAGCGATTATAGGATCAACCTTTAAAAACTTACCTATAAGAAGTCCTGCAACCATAACGAAAGTAACCGAAATAGCCGTAACTAAAACACCAGTACGTGAAGTATGTATCACTTGCATTAGGTTCATACCAAAACCCATCAGTACAATTGAGGCTTGCAAAGAGAAAGATGTATACTTTGCAATATTGGTATGTTTTATACCAAATAAGGAAAGAACAATACCAAAGAGTAATGCAATGGCAGGGGAGATAAATGGCATAAAGCAGAGTATTAGCATTCCGCCATAAATCAAGTTAATTTGTTTTTGATTGAGAGTCATATTTGTCATATTTAATTCATGACAAACCTACACTCTATCTATAACCAAAGCAAATAGTGAATTATTATAGAGCATAACTAAAAGTTATACGCAGACAAGAATTCTATAAATAATTTTGTTGATGAAACTTTATGTCCCTGTAACAGAGCGATTCTGAATTTTCTATTCAAATTAATATTCTTCAACTTAAGCTTTGTAATTTCTTTTAGTCTCAATTCTTTCTCTATGGCTTTTTCCGAAACAAGAGCAATCCCATCAAATTCACATAAAAAATTTTTTATGGCTTCAGTACTTCCTAAAT
The DNA here is from genome assembly GCF_009669305.1 of Ancylomarina sp. 16SWW S1-10-2. Lineage (GTDB taxonomy): Bacteria > Bacteroidota > Bacteroidia > Bacteroidales > Marinifilaceae > Ancylomarina. The sequence continues at coordinate 194,866 of NZ_SADB01000008.1, read as the reverse complement.
GAATAAATATGTTAAGCTTATCGATATGTATATTTTGCCGTGCAAGAGACTTCTGAATCACCTCAAGAGTTCCCGACCCTTTTTCCCGAAGAACAATAGGAAGCGTTTGAAAATCTGCAACGGATATTAATTTCTTTTTTGAATAAACACTATTACTTCCCGTCACAACAATAATCTCATCGTCGAGAAAATCGACATACTTAATATTCGCCTGTGACGATTCATTTTCAACCAAGGCTAAATCGATCTCATTATCAATCAATTTTTGTTCCATCTCAAATGAATTCCCATTGAGAAGGTGAAGTTCAATATTTGGATACCGTTTATAAAAAGCTGCAATAACCTTAGGAATAAGATATTGAGAGATTGTTGAACTGGCACCTATACGCAAAGTTCCTTTAAAGGTATCGTTCAATCGACCCAGCTCGTATTCCATTTCTCGGTATTCCTGCTTTATATTTTTGAGATAAGTATAAGTGAGTTTACCAGCCTTGGTTAAATATATTTTATTTCCTTTTCTTTCGAATAATGCCAATTTCAATCTGGATTCCAATTCCTTAATATGTTTGGTTACTGCAGGCTGGCTAATAAATAAATCTTCGGCAGTTCGTGAAAAGCTTAAATTCTCTGCAACCAATAAAAAAACTTCATCTCTATAATCCATATACCCTATACTTATTCATTTTAGCTAAACACTAATCTTTCCCAAACTTATAAAATCTCTTTGAGGTATCTAAAGAATACATAAAACAAAAAGAATTATTCTTCCATAAAATCCTACTAAGTAATAATGTGCAATTATTGACGTATTTTGAACTTCTTTTAAATAGGTCATATTTTGATTAAACTGGTGAGTCAAATATAGTAATTATTGATTTTTACAGGCTATTATTATGCTGTTGAAGTGTCAATTCAATCACATTTGTTGAAACAAGTAAATAATCATATTTTCATCAGCGATTGAATTGTCTTTTATGACGACATCGGCAATGGCAGCTGGGGCCCCATAGATGAAAAAGGCGTTAAAAACGAAATGCTGTTTGAGTGTAGCGAGTTCATTTCGTTTAGCCTTTAAGTCGTAATGGGTCAGCGAATGCCGCAGTCTTGAATTTTTGGTACTTTTTTTTTCAAGAAAAAAGTACGAACCCGTCCAGAAGGACATTAAACTATGAATTCATACTTATACAATACACTTTGCTTTACGTCATTAAATATGCAGTACTCCTTTTCATTTCTCAAATAATATTCTGCAACTTTGTAGCCTCATAATTTCATTTATGTCTAAACAGAATCTTCCCAACACTAAAAACCTTTTACAAGAACAGCTCTCAATTGAAGCTCAAATTCAGGCTTTAACTAATGAGTTAGAAGTTGTTGAATATGAAACTTCGGTTTTTGAAGCAAGCTTACGTGCCATTCTTATTGATATGATTATAGAAGAGCAAGAGCTTAGTGATTTGTATAGACAAATGCAGAAGGCAAAAAAAGAGAAACGCCTAGAACAGAGAAAACGTGGCAAGAATTACCAAGAACCTAAAGGATTAAAGATAAGCTCAACTAAAGAGGCTAAACCTCTCGAAACAGATGAAGATAGCAAAGAAAAAAAACGTCTCTACAGAGAAGCGATGCTACATGTGCATCCCGATAAATTTGCGATGAAAGAGGATAAAATTGATTTGGCTACAGAAATTACAAGTCAATTGATTCAAATATATAAAACAGGCAGTTTGGCAGACTTACAGCTTTATCACAATCATATTTTCACTGGCAACACCATCCTAGAGAAAAAGAACACTGAATCTTCGAATTCAAACACAACAGTAATTGATTCCTATTTGAAACACCAAAAAGAAGAGCTTGAAAAGAAACTATTTTTAGCAAAAAACAGACAAACCTACAGTGTTTTAAAAGATTATGAGAACCCTATGTTATTTGCCGAAGAACTAAAAGCTTACTACACCGATAGACTCTTAAAACTAAGAAAAAGAACTCGAAAAAGCCTATATTTAGAGATTCAATTTCTAATTATATCTAATACCAATCTGTCGTTCCTTTAATTTTTTCGGATCACCTGATACCAACAATAAATCAGATTAGAGGTCAGTAGTTAGGAACATATAAATTCGGATTGATATTTTTTGTCAGAATTTACCATTCTCTCTATAATATTATCAAACAGACCTAGTTTGCTTTGTAAACGACTCAATCAATAATAGTTAACCTTATGAGTTGTTTCATTTGTTCTCTAAGAATATTTAATACAAGTGGCGTTTTTTGCATAAATATTTTCATCTGTCGTCCCTCAGGGACTTTATTTTGGATGCATTCTAATTTGTCTACCATACTTTCAGCTCTACGAGCTTTCTGTATACTTCCTTTTTTTCACTTTAATCACACATAAGGCATTCAAATGGATATCTGAATTGTTTCACTTAGCCTTATTTACTTTTTACTTTAAGCTTTACACTTAATTTTCTCTCTCTTTTTAGTTCCGTTAGGAACGCTAGTATGGTAGTTCGTTTATTTCATGTTTTTATAGAGCTCCATAGAAGCGACACCCTTGATCCATAGGGTGATTTCCGCTTGATACTTGCCAAATATTCTTTAGCTTTTTCATTTGTTTTCAAACGTTCAGCAAACTCTAGGATATTTTAACCTTTGAAGATTAGCACCAAGCTATTCCTGAGCGCCATTCTGCTTTGCAATATCGATCCAAAGTTCAGACAATTCTTTAGGATTGGCACCTAAACCACGAGCTAAATGCAAGGCTACTCCCATTATCAACACAGAAGCTTCATGCAATTCTTGATGCGTTTGCAAGGCTCCAAATTTCTCTTGTGCCTTTAAATTGATCAACTCGTTATGCTTGGTAACAAAAGCAATTGAATCCTCATCAGAGATATTTGGAATCATCAAACAATCCATCCACTCCTGTCCTATTCTGTCTGCCAATACTTCGGGAAGCTCACACCCCATTTTTCTCCATTCTGCCAATGTTTTCTTGTCTCCAGATTCAGACAAACCCGTTTCAAGTAGCAATTCAAAAGCGATATCAGCAATATTTTGCATGAGCTCCAAATAAGCATCCTGAGCTTTTTCAAAGGCATCAGTCATCTGACCTTCAAGATACTCGCCAACACTTAAATAAGCTAATTTTTGAACTTCGGAACATTCTTCCACACAAGGAAATAAATCACCCTGATACATATAATTAACTTCGCCACTTTGTAACTGACGACCTAGTGGATATAAACGACATGCCAATGGACGTCCTAAATGAACATCACACCCAAAATTATCAACATATTGAGAGCATGCATGGCGACCCTTCCATCCTACTTTTCCATCAAACTTTAAGCGAATACCTCCAAAATCGGAATATAGATCTCGAAATTCTCTTGCCGTCTTTTTTTTCTCTTTGGCAAGATGAAGCAACTCCCATGGATTTATATAAATAATTTTTCCAAAGCAGCAATTTCCAGTTCGTGAACAGGTAAGAGGCAATCTATCTTGAAGGCTAAGCTTATGTGTCTGCATTATAATTGTCCAATTTTTTATATTTCATATCTAGCAAGGCAGACAAGTTTCAATGACTAAATTGTTAGAACATGATTTGAAAGCACAAAGCTATAAAATTCCCTAAAAAGAGAGTTAATATGCCTTACAAAATCGCAATATTGGACTTAATTGTATCTTTTCCTATAAAATAGCCATATAATCACCGCTTAGGTCAACCCACCGTTCATGTTGGACAGTTCCTGCCACACGAGCGCTTAGTTGTTAGGTTTTCGTGTTTATTGTTTTAAAATTTCTATTAAGCCCTTATTAATATATAAAGTTTCTCTTCCAACTTTTTGTGATTCAATTATTCCTATTTTTTCAAGCTCTTTTAGATATCTTGATGCTGCTTTTCGTTCAACTTTTAGTTTCTTAACAACAAATTCAATTTTAGAATATGGCTGTTCAAATAACAATTCAACCAATTCCTTTTTATATATTTTGGGAGCCTCAATTTGTACCTTCTGTATTGTCCTATCCAGTTGGTTTTTAATTTTTGTTATCTTCTCAATAGTGTCTTTTGAAGTAAACTCTATTGCTTTAAGCATAAATATTATCCATTCTTCCCATTTTCCAGTTCTATTAGTTTGATTTAGTAATCTATAGTATTCTGGTTTGTTTTCGATAATATATGAACTTAGATACAATATTGGAACATCAATTAAGTCGTTAAGAATTAAGTAAATAATATTCAATATCCTACCTGTTCTTCCATTACCATCATAGAATGGGTGAATACTTTCGAATTGGTGATGTAGGATTGCTAGATTAATCAATGGTGATAAATCGTTATCAGTTTCATTATAGTGTTTAATGAAATTGCTTAATAATTCAATAATTTCAGCTTTATCCTGTGGTGGTGTATATACAATTTCACCCGTTGTATCATTTTTTAAAACAGTACCAGGAGTACTTCTAATACCTGCTATGTTGTCAACTAATTGTTGCTGTATATCTATAATGTCATTGACTTTTAAAAAACCTTGTTGTTTGGCAGTTTCATAAGCATAAAATATGGCTTTCCGATAATTTACAACTTCTTTAGTTTCAGATGAAATTTTAGATTTGTTGATTGCTAGAGCCTTGTATAATTCATCTTGTGTTGTTATAATATTTTCAATTTCAGAACTATCCTTTGCTTCTTGAAGTACAATTGCATTAATTAGCATAGCTTGATTCGGAATCGTTTTTGCTATACCTTTTAATTCAGCTAAAGCAGCTGCTGCTTTATTAGTCTGTCTTAATATCTCAATTGTTTCAACTTTTTCTCTTAGAGGTGGAAGTTTTTCTAGAATATATTGTGGTGCTTTTTGTCCCATATGTTTCTTATTTGTACTAAAATTACTAAAAAAGGTACATATACCAAAAATAAGGTGCTTTTTAGTACATGAAACCTAACGGTTAGTAAAAGAAACGTAAGTAATTAGCTTATAGGAATAATACCGATGAAATAAATAGAAATAAGCTTGAACGAAGCGATAAGATAACCCACTAATTTATCCAATCGGTATTAAATAGAGCTACTGCGATAGCTATGTTTCATTGTCAACTATTCTCAATCCAAAACACAAAAAAAGCTGTAGATCAATCTACAACTTTATATTTTTTTGAAACCACCGCATTTAAAGGGCTTCATATTGCAAGTTTCCTTTGCTAAAAGTTCCGCAAACTAGACCATTCCCCATAATGTAGCAATTCTGTCATCGGTTACGTCAACCCACCGTTCATGTTGGGCAGTTCCTGCCACACGAACGCTTAGTTGTTAGCCACTGGCATTGATATCTTAATTGTTTTTAAATTTACATCATCAATCTTTTTATCTAATTTTGCAAAATGGAAAGTTACAAAAGATAGCAAATTGAGACTAACTCACAAGACCTAACTAGCCCGCATTACACTGAAGAGATGGCTTTTATCGTTTATTAAATAGTGGATGGGAACTTGGGCTTAGATACTCATAATAAAGGATAGAATAAATAAAAAAAGCCAATCCCGATTTTATCGGGACTGGCATTTCAATTATTGTTTTTTTAATTAGATACTAATGAATCCCACCTTCAGGAAGTGGTGTATTTTCATACTTAGAAGCATTCCCTTCGGCACAATCTTTAATTTGTTTAAGCATTTCTATGTCCATCAAATTATGTGCAATTGGTAAAAAGGTATTTAACGCAAAGCTCCCTAAAATACTAGTATCCCAATCGTTTGCTGAACGAGATAAAAGACGGCATTTCCCATTAGGTAGTTCATCAATATATAATACCCAAGTAGACCACCCCTTTTCAACACCAAGATTACAAGGCGTTAGCGGAACTGTTTTTCCAGTTGAAGCATAAAGAGCAGTTCCCCAATCTGAATAGTCCACACTTGGGTCTACACGTTGAACGAAATATTTACCAGGTTCTACGTCTTCAATAACAGTACAATTCCCAATTTGATTATACAATAGTAACTGCCCTTTTTCCATACTTTGCCATTCTGGTCTGATTTCATATTTATTATAAATTCCCATTCCAAATAAGTTCTCAGAAAAAGTAGCAGTATACCAACCTGCTCTGTATCCTCCAACTTGCACCAACCATTTCCATACTTCTGAGGCTGGGGCATCAATATCAATGGCATGAAAACCAATATATTTTGCATCTTTCGCAAAATCTTCATCTGGCCACTCTTTCAACCTTTCTTCTTTTGTGGAACCCCAATTATTATGATAAGGTACACAAACTCCATTATATAATACTAAGTAAATCACAAATCCAAGTAATATACTCAGAGTTCTTTTTCTTCTTCTACTCCAAGAAGAAAAATCGGTTTTTATTGTTCCTTTTAAAACCAGTTTTCTTAATCCATACTTAATTAAATAAACAAGTAATACACTTGCTACAATAGTCATAATTCCAAAAAAGAAATAATTTCCAAACGTTCCCATAATGATAATTTGTTATACTAATATTCGCTTTATAATTCACATCTTAAAATGTATTACAAAGAAAAGGGGAATTGAAGAAATAAGCACTTAAATTAATTTAAGAAAGGACTTTGCGTTTTAAATTACTATACCAAACTGGAGTGATACCCATAAAACTAGCGACATCTTTTGAAGGGAACGTTAATATGATAAAAGGAAAGTGCTCGTATAACCATAATAAATACTCTTCTGAAGTAAGAGATAGATATTTATCTTTAATTAATTCCATAGATTTATATGCATATTCTAAATATTTAGAATGTGATTTTACAAAACCTACGTTTGTATTAATAGCTGTTTCGATATAGGTTCTATTCAGTATTAAAACAACGGAATCTTCATTTGCGCGTATAATATAATCTGTTTTTCCACCATGTACATAACTATCGGAGCAAACCATAAAATAAAAGAAAGAATCAGTGTGAAACATAGTTGACTTTTCTTCATTATTTGAGGTCAGAACGTTTTTAATAAAGCTACCTTTTATAATAAAATACGTACCATCTGCTATAGTCTGATGCTCAACTAATACTTCATTCTTTTTTACTTCAATAAATTTGCCATTTTGAATAATATCTTCAATAAAGAGGTCGTCCACATCAGCAGAGAATCTTTTCCGAACTTCTTTGAAATAAGGTAAATTCATAATAGTATTATAAAATAAGTTTCTTCTAAAATAGGTTATGAATGTACTATAAATATTTATCATGTTTGAAAATACCTGTATACAACAAGTCTATAAATTAGTCAATATGTATCATGTGCAGGATTTTTTGCTTGTGGCTAACGGTAAATTGGTCGAGTAGGCAAAGGAAGTTTATTCCGCTTCGCTCCATGAGGCCTGCGGCGTACACCCTAAACCTCTCACAGTACCGATAGTCATCGGTACGTACTTGATAGTTTATTCCCGTTGGTCATGATCTCCTCTACGTTCCGGTACCCATCATACGGCTCTTGTCGTATATAAATTGAGTTACAAGTTAAATAGAATAGTTCCGCAAACTAAACGATTCCCAAATAAAGCAGCAATTCTATAAACGCTTACTTCAACCCACCGTACCTATTGAGCTGTTCTACATACGAATGCATAATTGTTAGTAATATAATTACTCTAACCTAAAATGCCTATGGAAAGTGATGCCGTTGATGATTAATATCCTTTCACCTTTCTATAAAATTTCATTGTTTCTTTAAATTTATCAAAATGCCAATTTCCAATTTCATGTTGTTCTATTATCATTTTATAAGTCAAACCTTGTTTCGTTTCGATAACAAGTTTATAATTTCGACCAGGTTTTGTAATAGAGAAAAACATTTCACGTATTTTAATTCGTGTTTCAGAGGTCTTTGTTTTAATTATTTCTAATGGTCTATCAAACTCATAAACAAGAAACTCACACTCTTCCTTACCTAGTTTAATTTCTCCAATATATCTTTTGTTTTTTCTTAAAACAGATAGAGAAAAGAGAAAACTCATTATTACCCAAATTCCCCATGAGATATAGGTTTCATATTCTCCTAAGTCATAAAGATATACAAATGCTATCCATCCCGCGGATATCAATACAAGCTTAATCATTCCGTTAAATAGACGTGTTGAATATTTGAAATAATTCGGTTTTATCACCATGTTCTATTATTTTAAAAATTGTTCGATGCTAATATCGCATCAAATAGTGAGATTATTCGTTGCACTATACTTTACTTTTCTTTCTGGTAACCTTACAGCTATGAAGCGTTGGCTTGTGTTGAGCCTGCGGCAGAAAAAAAACTGTAGATCAATCTACAACTTTGTATTTTGTTGAAATTCGGAAATTCCGAATTTCTGTGAAACTTCGCTTTCAATAAGCTCTCCCCGTTAGTGCAAGCTTGTTCCCAATGGCTATCGGGATCGTATTCTGCGAATGCAGTCAAAAGAAAAGCTACAAGACTTTCTTCTTTTACAAGATAACCCCCTCGGTTCCTGAGCAGAGCCGAAGGGCACACTTTACTACAAGTGAGTTTGTATAATTTATTTTCTTTGAAAATAGATACGAGCGAAACGCTCGCACCAGCAATAATTGCATGCTCGGACTAGCGACAGCCTAAGCAATATTTATTTGTACTTAAGCTTAATCTTCGTGATTGTTTTCGGTAAATCTTTAGTCATCGCCATATTATGCTCTAACTTATTTCTAGCCGACTGATCACTTGCCTTTTCATAATCTACACTTTTCGTTATTTCATCGATATAGGGTATTGTTGCAGGTTCTGAAGCTATATAAGAGTTTACCGATTTTAATAGCAAGTCATTATATATCCCCCACTTTTCTGAAACATGCTTTACTTCATCTTTAAGTTTATTAAGTTTCCAATTATCAAAAGCATCATCAAAGTTGATCCCATATTCAAGTTTTCCTTCAACCAATTCTGTATCAACGAATTCTTTTAGCATATTTGCTTTTGTATCTTCACCCATATCACTGAGTTCCTGTATCTGTTCGTAAATGATTCTTAGGGTTTCATCGTCAACGCATTGAACACCATTTACATTACTTACTCTTTTCCCTATTAAACCCAGAATATGATTTGCATCTATAACTTGTGTGCCAGCAAGTTTCGTTCTGCCAACCAGCGATCTTATGATTACGGGGTCAGGATCAGATTCTTTACTAAGCAGATTTTTATAAGCACCAACATATTTAAGCCAAGTATGCTCATCCATGCCGAATGACTCATCATGCCATTGATACTCGTAATACTGCTCAACAAAATTGAGTTGCACCGCTGCATCTTTAAAGGCAAGCAGGAATTTCTCCAAGGCTTCTTCATCACCCTTTAAACGCTGCCATTCTGCTGGGTTGGGTAGGGTTTGAACCATCTCTTCAATACATAAACAGAATTGTTTAACCGAAGTTTCATAGGTATCGACAATTGCCTTACTGCTCTTGCCGCCGCTACCATACAATTTAAGTGCAACATCAACAGTTTCTCTGGTAATCTCGGGATATTGGAAATTAACAATTGTACCAAACTCTTTTGTTTTACCAAATACACGGTTGGTTCTGGAATACGCCTGAATGAGTCCTTGAAGCTCTAACGATCTATCGACATAAAGGGTGTTTAGTCTCGGTGAATCATAACCGGTTAACAGTTGATTTGCCACAATTACTAAATCAATGTTTTTAACATTCCTGCCACTACCGCCCCTTTTTGTTCTGGTGATGATATCTTCAAAATAAGCCGATTCACCATGTTTCTTATCTCCTGCAACAAATTCGATACCGGTATATTCGAAATAGTCCTTGAACATTCTTTTTACCAATTCAATAGGAAATATATTTTCTGGATCGTTTTCATTACCAAAACTAAAGGTCATGGCAATGTTCAGTTTCATATCACGCTTGGCTAACTGCTTTTTAAACTCATTGTAGTAAGCGATAACACGTTTTTTATAAGCAACTGTCAAAAACCCATTAAAATCTTTTTTGTTAGACTGGTTTTCCCAATTATCAAGCATCGACGTCACAACTCTTGGTATATGGGTTTCATCCTGATAAACTAAGAGATCATATTTTGTTGCCTGCCTCTCTAAATCGGCTAAAGAGTACGCTTGTACTTGTCGCTCGATCTCTCTATCAGAAAGTTCAGGCTTATTCTCTTTTATCAGATCAAAAAGTTGATCTCTTAAATCTTCATGGCTTTTAAACTCGCCCGTATTGATATAGTCTACATAAAAGCCCAGTACATTGCCGTCGGCTATAGCCTGATCAATGGTATATTCATGAAGTATAGGACCGAACAATTTTTCTGTTGTATCAATCACTTCACTTTTTTCATTAATCATGCCTTTAACCTCATTCTCATCAAAGAGAGGTGTTCCCGTAAAACCAAAAAACAAGCCCTTTTGCTTAAAGTAATTTTTTATATCGCCCATCATATGACCCATGGTCGTTCTGTGGGCTTCATCAATAATAAATACAATTTTCTTTTCAGCCAGAGAATCATCTTTTGCTTCTACTAATTCATTTACCAGAATATTAAGCTTAAAGGTTGTGCTTACAATAATACCGGGCTTTGCCGATTGTAACTTCTTTTTTAGCTGATAGGTAAATTTAGTATCGTCAACATCTACAGGTTCATACTTGGCATAGGCTTTAAAGTCTTCACTTGTTTTACTATCAAGTTCTCGCCTGTCTACTAAAAATACCACTTTATCGAAGCCTGCTCGTGTTGCTAAAAAGAGAGCCGTTTTAAAACTTGTTATGGTTTTACCGCTTCCGGTGGTATGCCAAATAAATCCACCGTGAGGAATGCGTTCTTTATTATCAAAACCAAAGGCAGCCGCTTCAACAGCCTGGAGTGCATATACCTGATAGGGTCTCATGAGCATGTGCCTGCGGTTCTCTTCCTCTCTCGCCTCATCAATAACCAGGTAATCCCCAACCATTTGATGTGCCATAGGGATCATGAAAAAATGCTCCACAACTTGCTTCCACTCATTTATGGGTTTATTCTTTTTATCTGCCCAATGAAAGGAGAATACCGGATTAAAGGCTTCTACGGATTTTGGCGTAGCAAAGTAGCGTGTTTCAATCTCAGTGGTGATGACCATCATTTGCGAGAAAGCCATAAAGTTGTTACAATACTCACCCTCTTTATAATATCGTATAAACTGCCCAAAGGCTTCGTCTAAAGATTTGTCTGTTCGTTTTTGCTCAATATTAATAAGAGGCAAGCCATTAATTAACAATACGATGTCAAAGCGGTTTCCATTATCTGTTTGCACTTCTCGTGCCACGGTGTAACTGGAGTCGCCACCGCTCACTTCCGCTTTCTTGAGTATGGTTAAGGTAATCTGTTTACGGGTAATATCAGGATTGTCATCTCTATAAATCCCATCAATCTTCCCTTTGTTCCCTTCCATGGAGAGGACTTTAGTCGCCTCAAAACTATTGCTAATTTGATTGACCTTAGACATCACTTGTTTAAACTCCTTATCCGTTAAGGGTGCACCTTCAAGCTGGTCAGCATTGATTCGATTAAGCTCACTTCTCCAATGATTAATCAGATCGTTTACAGTAACTTTTTTGATGTTACCATTTAAAGAATCAGGTGATTCCCATTTATATTTTTCTAACTCTTTTACAAAATTATCTTGAAACGCTCGTTCTGAAGCATTTTTTGGTGTATTACTCATAAGTTTCGCTCCATTTTTTAAATGAACATTTCATTTAGATAAGATTTTTTAAGGTTCTTTAGTTTGTCTAACTTCTGTTGGTGAAGGGTGAGAAGGTTGTCTAATTTATCTAAGCATGAAGAAATACGTTGCTGTTCTTTAATACATGGAAACTGAACAATAAGATTACTCTTCATTGAATCAATTCCAATATTAGCCTGAGAACCAGTATTAATTTCTAATTGAATCTGATTTTGTGCATCATTGCTTTTTAGAAAATGAAATAAGAATTTTGAGTTTATTTTATTACTAGATTTTATAATTGCACAAGAATATGAAATCAAAAACTTCCTTGTGAAATCAATATATCTTACAGCTCCAACCGATGCATATCGTGCAAAAATAATATCACCTTTATCAGGTTTTATCTTCTTTGATAACTGATTATAATCATCTTCTGAAATTAACTTAGCATCAGAAAAATCCAACTCATTTATTCCACAAAAATCACCAGTCATTAGATATGGAATACCGTTTCCTACCGTTGGAGGCATTCTATGATCTATGTCTCCAATGTCTACAAGCTCTCCCAACTTCCTCTTCTCCCAATCGTCAGTAAAACCCTTAAATCTTCGTTTTGGTTTACTTTCACCTTCAGCAGGAAACATTTCAGAAAGATATGCTTTTTTCATAGACTTTATTTTGTCTAACTTACGCTGGTGAAGGGTGATAAGGGTGTCGAGGTTTAAAAAGAACTGTGCAATAATATCTTGTTCTGTTTTTTTAGGAACCATTATTTCTAGCTTTCCAAGCATCTTCCCAGAGATCTCTAAAAATGTTGATCCCGATGCAATAGCTTCTGCCTTTTCCTTGATTTGATTACTCATCGAGTAAATAAAATAAGGGGTATATTCATCCTTCAAAACCATTGACTGAAAGCCTTGATTAGTTGCTCCAGGTTGGCTTAAAATAGCCGTTTTACCTATACCTGCACGACTTGTAAATAGTATAGTCTTATAAGGCGGTAATATCTTAGCAGAACTATTTTTGAGACCCAATTCTGTGATCTTTCTTTTACTTCCAGAAGCATATATTTGCTCATCTATTTCAGCAGGCGCATACCAATCAATATGCCCATCCCAATAAGCATTATTGCAAGTGCTAGGTGTACCACCGCCAATGATTTCAGACATATCTTCTAACTTACACTCTTCCCAATCCCCAGTAAACTCCTTAAACCTTCTCTTCGGTATACGTTTTTTTGTTTCAGTCATTATTCTACCTCCAAGTCATTTTTTAGTGTCTCGAAATCAGCTAGTAAACTTTCAATTTGTCCATCGATACTGTCTAAGGTATCAGCGTAACGAGCTTCTAAGTTTTGCAATATATTTAGTTCACGCTTCACTGCTGTATGTATTAAACTGGTCATATCATTTACCGTTTTGCCAAACCACTTATAATGTAATAAGCTATCTATCTCTTCATCAGTAAGCACTAATATTCTCTCTTCTACTGCATCCCTAAGCGCTTTTACTTCACTATTGAGTTCTTTAGTCAATTTTGCACTGTCGGCAATCAAGCGGTCTACCTTTTTCAATAAGGTATATTTATCTGACTTCTTATCGGTGCTCTTTACCTCAGCCTTTAATTTAGTTTTATCAAAAGAGTCTGTTGGCTCATCCTCTTTATCTCTTTTTATGCTATCGAATAGGGCATCGTATTCTGCACTATCTTCCACTTTGGCAGCTTCCACCAAATCGCTAAGCTCCATCTCTAGTTCTTGGATATTATTGCGCTTATTCTCTAAGGCTTGCTGCTCTTTGCTATAAAGCATCTGAGCAATCAGATCATTTGGTATTATTTTGCCATTCCATCCGTCTTGCTCTTCACGTTTATTTTTACCTGTTCCTTTAGTCACCATGTTGGGTTCTCTTAGGCGAGCAACGGTATAAAATCCTTCAATGGCAATGAGCTCTGTATCGTGAGTTAATGCATTTTTCCATATCTCAGCAATAACCTGATAAGCGGAATACACATCAAGATGATCAAAGGCTTTTAAAATCTGCTTTATCTCAAGCAGCATTCGTGCTTCTAAGTCTGTTAAATTAGCATCTGCTGTTACACTTTTTAGCTCATTCCAGTATTTAGCAATATACGCCGTGATTTTAAGTTCCAAGTCTTTAGATAAGGATATGATGCGTTCATGCTTTAATACTGCATCTGTCATCTCCTTAATGGAGGTCTTTAAACCCACATAAGCAGGGCGAATCTCTTCTATACTTTCTGCTAATACATCGGGTACTAATTCGTGCAATATCTTTAGTTCTTTTATATTCGCTTCGGGAATACCACCAAAGAGATGTGCATCAACATCGTGGGCAATATCTTCATCAAGCGATTGTACATATCTTGGGATGTTCATATTGTATTCATTCTGAACAATCTCTTTTAGCGTTGCAAGGTGGCTAAATCCAGCAACCTCTTCTTTACTGGTATAGACATCTACTATTTTAGCAATATCTTTTTCCTGTAATACATTTTGCTTACCCACTTTAATAAAGTTGTTCGAAGCATCAATCATTAACACAGGGTCGGTTATAGCACGGCTTTTCTTTAGAATAATAACGGCAACCGGTATGCCTGTATTGGTAAACAGCATACTCGGAAGACCAATAACTGCATCTATTTGATTCCTATCAATAAGTCTTTTTCTAATTGTACCTTCAGATGAACCTCTAAAAAGCACACCATGAGGTAAAACAATGCCCATGGTTCCTTTTATACCTAAATGATACAAGCCATGTAAAAGAAAAGCATAATCACCTTTAGAATCTGGTGGTAAAGCACCTGCAATTTCGAATCGGGGATCACTCACCTTAAGTTCTGCCTTATTCCAATTTTTTACAGAATAAGGCGGGTTCATAACTACGGCATCAAACTGCACCCCATCATTAGGGTTCTCAGGATCTTCGGGCCAATCGTTACTTAATGTGTCCCCATTTTTTATTGTCATCTTTTCGGGTCTTACACCGTGTAACAATAAATTCATTCGAGTTAAGTTATAGGTTGCTGTGTTTTTTTCTTGCCCGTAATAAGACAAATCTTTTTGCTCGTCTTTACCCAGGTGTTTCTTTACTGTTAATAATAGAGAACCAGAACCAACTGTTGGGTCATAAATAGATTTGATAGTCGTCGTTTTGGCAACAATTTGTGCCATGACTTCACTTACTTGATGGGGGGTATAGAACTCACCGGCTTTTTTACCCGACTCCATAGCAAACTGCCCGATTAAATACTCGTAAGCGTCGCCCAGGATGTCACCTTTTTGGAGATCGACCATATTTAGATCGGCAAACAATAGGATCAATGACTTTATATTCTTACTTCGCTCGTGTAGGTTGCTACCCAATGCCGTATCGCTTAAATCGAGAGTCGAACTCGAAAAAAGGCCTTTAAAATCATTCGCTTCACTTGTGCCTACTATTGATCTTTCAAAGTTATTTAAACTGTCTGCAACCTTTTCAACTTCAAAACTTCCATCACTAATATCTTTCAGCCAAATTTGATATAAATATTCTGGAGACACAAAGTAACCCAAAACATTTTGAATCATCTTCTCAAGCTCTTCTCCATATTCCTTTTTGGCTTTTACATATTCTTCAACCAGTTCCTTTTCAGTTGATTTTTCGACGCCTGCTGTTATTTTAAAAGTTTCTAATGTTTTATCACTTAAAAATTTATAAAACATTAAGCCAAGCATATAATCTTTATAGCGACTAGCATCCATTGAGCCTCTTAAATCAGTGGCACCGTCCCACAATCTTCTTTTTATTTCTTCTGATGTAATCATTATATTTCTCTCTATTGGTATGTTTAACAGCTTTACGCAAGCCAATTAAAATCTTAATTATTTATTTATATAACAAACACTATAAATGCTAACAAGCTTTTGTAAATCTGTTATATGTAAGCACTAAAACCTGTCCTCATCTAAATGTCAGGTTTTCTTTATACGACTTAAATATTCTATTACATTTCTGCTTTCAATGTAGCCTTGTATCTACTCCGAAAAGTCAAAAACCCCTGCCCCCTAGAGGGGTGAAGAAGTTGAAAATTAAAAATATCCGACTTTTCGGAGCGGACTCAGCCTTAATATTCTTTTTTATTCTACAATTTCACCAATAACTTCTTAGATTGTGCCCCTTTTGTAGCCATATCTGTTTCCTGTTTTGCTAGCATCTTACTATTAAGACTGGTAAATTTACATATTTGGAGTAAACATCAGGTATCAATACTGTAAAATGTTTTGAGGACTTATTCTAAAAGAGGTGTCATAGAGGAAGATGGGTATTTGTGAATAAAGGGAATACCCCAAGTTTTAGGACTGAGGAAAATAAAATAAGCAGTCCGTTTTGATATTTAAGCCGTGTGCCCTTAAAATAGGGAAAAGAAAATGACCACAGATACTCCAGAAGAATTTATTCTTAAGCGACAACTCGTACTTCACGAAATGCAGAATAAAATAAATAGTATTGATACAAATTAAAACACACCTAGTTTATTGATCCGTACGCATCGGTACCCTTCCCGTTCACAAATTGACCCTCCAGTTCGCCAGGCGAGCCCTTCCGGTCGGTATGGGAAGGCTTCCGTGCGCGTCGGGCCCCTTCCGTTCGGTAATTGTGGGCTTCCGTTCGCACAGGTGAGTGCTCCGTTCGGTGGAGTGAGCCTTCCGTTCGCGATCGGAGCAGGTAAAATGGCGAACGGAATAGCCCAAGTCGCGAACTTAACAGCTGCCATAACAAACTTAGGGCGGAAACCTCTTATCGGAGCAAGTCAAACGACCAACTGTGTTGTTGAAACATCGCACGGAATAATTAAACCAGAGTGCGGAGCATAAAAAAAGAGAGGTGATGAGCTTCTCTTTTCTTGTTTATATTATCAGTTACTATTCCTGACCTTCTTCAGCTTGCTTTCTTCTGTAAGCACTACTCTTATCCCTATTGTATTTGCTCGAATAAGATTTGGCATGATCGGGATTTTTACGGAAAACAAAACGTCCATACTTACGAATTTCATCCACAACCCCTTTTAATAAGGTATACGACTTGTCGCGAATTACTTTAATTTCATCGTCGACATACATATGACCGTTAACGGCACCAAGCAAACCGCCCATTTTGTCGGCTTCTTCGGCTGCCTTATCAACTAAGGTTACATCGAAATTGATTGCCACAAGTGGCTCTAAATTCGCTTTTCCTAATACCGAAAGGTTCGCCATATCCTGAACAGCATCGGCATGAGAATCACCTTCTTTAATGACAGCCAATTTTTTCAATAGGGCTTCGTCGTTGCGATACGCAAAATCCATATTATCGATTAAATCGTCGCGGAATTCTATAAAAGCAGGCCATGCAGCCTTCCAAGCTTCCTTAGCCTCATCTCGTACAGTGTTCAACTCTTCCCAATTACTTTGAGCCGTTCTCGCTGCGCCGGTATAAGCTAGGAGATTGGGAAGTAAAATAGGATCCATACCTACCGCTGTCAATTGAGGTAAATCGACACTTACTCGGGTATGTAAGTTTTCACATTCATGCAAATAAATACCGAATGGTATATCGCATTGTTTCATATCTTCTATTAGAACAGCTTTGATCTCGTCTAAGCGGTCTATTAGGTCTTGTTGATCTGACATTGCTATAAATTTTTTTCGTTAATAAAATCTTCAGCACAAATCGCCTCTTATAATTTTCTATATTTTTATTACACCTTAATTGATGTAAAATCATCGTTTATTAGCCATCAACTAACAATTCACTCTTAAAGTTATGTAAAAGCAACAACACGCTCACAATATTTCACACTCATTAGCTTATGTTCCTTAACATTATTCTTACTGATAAGTAGATGTCATTTTATGCGAATATCAGTTATTTAAAGCAACACTATGCATGAGGTCGTTTTATACCTTGGGAAGGTAGGTGCCATGTAAAGGCGTTGAATCAGCTTTAAGAACAGGACCCTTTCAAACAAAACAATTTGCTGATTATGAGCTTACTGAATTTGTGCCAAGTTGAGACTCAATTCGAATAAACCTATTCTGAATATCAATATTCTGCTTATGTACAAGTAAAAAAGGAGTAAGTGATTTATTCCGAAAAGCACAACAAAAAAAAGAAAACCATTCGCTAGCACTTTAATCGAGTATAAAAATAAAAGCTCATTAAAAAATGGAATAATGACTTAAAGAAAATATACTACCATTTTAATGGAAATCCGTCAATTACGGTATGAATTTGATGAAATAGCTCATACCCCTTATCCTGATTCCGATAAGCAAAGAAAAATTTCACAATCTTAATTATATCTTATCAAAATATTTTGAGCGTGTTTTGTGGCTTCCTGCGGGGCAGGGAGACCAATTTTACGAGCAGGATGAATAAAAAATAAGCAAGAAGGTGTTAATATGAGGCAGGAG
The DNA here is from genome assembly GCF_009669305.1 of Ancylomarina sp. 16SWW S1-10-2. Classification (GTDB taxonomy): domain Bacteria; phylum Bacteroidota; class Bacteroidia; order Bacteroidales; family Marinifilaceae; genus Ancylomarina. The sequence goes on along the minus strand of NZ_SADB01000008.1, from coordinate 176,704 downwards.
ATACTTTAAATTTAGCAGGCTCTTTTAAAACCAAGCAAGGAAACCACTTTTTCAGACAGGGGAAATGAGTAGAAGAATAAGGGTAAGTGTTTACTGAGATTTCGAAGAAGAGACTTAACCTTCAACTACATTTCGACTACGCTCATTGAACACATTTCGACAAGATTAATGCAAAACTAGGGAATCGGAAGGAGAAATTTAATAAAACAAAAACTGATTCAGAACAGGAGAACACCCTCTGCCTGCGGCATCTCCCTGAAAGGGAGAATTGATAAGACAAACTCGAAACAAGACTACTCTCAATGCGACAACTTATGAGCTGCTAGCAGAATTTAAACCACCTCCTCCTCATTCTTCGACAGGCTCAGGAACCGGGAGAAATTTTAATGAAAAAAAGAAGAATTTAAAATCACCTCCTCCTCATTCTTCGGGTACTCCTCCTCAAATACGAGGAGGAGAATTTTAATAAAATAAAAATTCAAAGAGTCAGTTTAGCTTATTGCAATTCGATCCAACCGATGGCAACACCCTGTTTATCGCCATATTCCGGCTCTGGAATTCCAGGTCCAATTGAGATTTGAATACTTTCCACTTCTCGAATATCAAACTTACTTTTACCCAAAGGTTCGAACCAATAGGCATGAAACTTGGGATAAGGTCGTGGCAAAAGAACCGATTTAACTTGCTTCAATTTTGAAAATGGCAATTCATAATTACCGCTTGTTTTATCTAATGTAAGACTTGCACCAAAGGCAGTACCATCTCTGGTAAGCAAAGTCAATTGAATGTTGCACGACTTATTATTTAAAGAATGCCCATGCACAACTAAGGCTTTTTTTGTTCCCAAATCGGTCAATCTCTCTTCTATTCGTTCCCTGCAATAGCTACGCATGCTGTAATCGTGAGGTTCCTTATTCAGGTTATTTACTTGAAACAGAATTTCCGATTTCCCAGGAGTTGATGAAGGTACCAAATCAATTTTATTTTTTCGATCGGCCTTGGTCAATAGACGCCAATCTTCATCTGCATTAAAAATACAAATGGAAGCATCAGATGACACAAGACGAATCGTATAAGGTGCCGTGTCGTCTAAAAAGCGGTCATCAGCGTAAAATCGTCTTTTCACCAAACTCTCATCCTTTTTCCCTGCAGGATAAATTAAATACGCATCCCCATTTTTAACACTAATGTAATAACGCAAGAGTCCTTTTTTTGCCAAATACGCGTCAGGAACTTCAACTTCGTAGGTATAAGAATCCACGGCTTTCATTGCAATGGCTTTACCATTACCTACGCCCATAAGAACAAGTTCTACCTTTTCGGGCATTTTAGGAGAAATCACTTGAACCGATAATTTTAGAGCTTTACCAACACAAACCTCTCTTGGTGCTGTGTGCAAGGCATATGTTTTTTCCAATTTTCGAGTTGGAGCATGGTATTCGCCTACTTTAAAATGTTTAAATGTATCAGTACTTTTCCACTTCGACACAATGCCTTTTCGGCTCAAAACATAAGCCCCAGGCTCAATATTAAATGCTCCCTGTGTCGCAGTGGTTTCATAAGTATTATCCTTATTCACGGCCTGAATTTTAAAAGCATCGCCAAGATTAGGCAATTGTAAACTCATTTTTTGCACCCGATTGACACATACAGCCACTTCTCGTTTTATGTAGGGAACAAAAAATGGATCGGCCACCCAAAAAGCATCGGGCATTAGCTCTAAACGCCATACGCCATCTTCTAATTTATCAAGAAAATAGGCTCCTGTTCCGCTGTATTTCACAATAGGAGAATTTCCTGTTCCTGCTACTTCCATTAAATCTTCTGCCTTGGGAGGCACGCTCAATGTCGTATTCGAATACAAAAATTTCTTATCCGTAAGCATCTCTGCCAAATCATTTTTATAAGACAGATGAAAGGATTCAAAATTGTTATTTTTAGGATAACGACCGTAACTTTTCCCCAAAGGGATTGCATGAAAAGCTTCGGAAGCAATCAATAAGCCAATGGCTTTTTTGGGTGTATATGCCAAGTTCATAAAATGCGTACGATAAGTCACATTGCAATAAGCAGCATGCATTGGGTCGTAGGCAAAATAGGCTGCAAACTGAAAACCTGCTTCGCGAAAGCTTCGAGCCATGGCAGGGTAAATATGCGATGAAGCACCAATATCGGCTGGACTAAACTCATACACAAACTTAGCCTTTTTAGATGCCTTTAATTTATCCTTAAAAGGAATGTAATATTTATCAACATTGGGTAAAAAATTGCCTTTTTGATTGTGATTTGCTGTTAATCCTGAAGGATACCATTGAAATGTTCCGCCCTGAATATTGGAAGCCAAAACAGCATCTATACAACTAGAGGTAGTCGTCATATTATAAAAAATGGGGTTCTTAAAACCGCCTTCTCGCATCGCTTTCACCATGGTATTTATATATGGAGTAACCAATTCGGGCGCTTTCCAATGACGAGGTTCATTCGCAATCGCCATGGCTATAATATCAGAATCATCTTTATAGGCAAGCCCCGTATATGGATTCACATGCGACACAAGTTGAGATAAATAATTTTGCTGAGCAGCCCATTGAGTTGTATCCGTTACATTGGCCGAATACATGGGCGTGATAAAAATTTTAATGTTTCGTTCCTTAAGTTTAAACAATAAATAATCGAAGAGGCGAAAATGTTTATTGTAAACTAAATTTCCGGCATCATCACTAATATCCTTGTTCCAAATGTGAATGCGATAAGCATCTACGCCTAAGCGTGCAATATGGTACACATCTTCGTCAATGGCTTTTTCGTAATCAGCACCAATGGGAGCACGCCAATCCCAATAGGAAAAAGGAACGGCATAATTGATTGCAAAGGCACAAATTTCCTCATTCGTTTTGGTATAACGCATCATGCCTTTGGCATCCACATAAGTCGTTGCTTGATTTAGACTGGTGTTTTGCTCCACAGCTGGTCCTTCGGGAATATTAACTTGAGCTTGAACTTTCGATACCATTGCAGATATCATCAAGGCAATTACAAAACAAATTTTCAGATTCTTTAGTTTTTTCATCTTAACAGATGTTTTTTTTATTTATACTTTTCTACTTAATCTACAATTCCAAAGATATATTCACCACCCCACCCTCATCAATTTCCGTGTATGATGATGCTTGTCTCCTGCCAATTCCATATTACTCTCAACACCAAGGAGCTCACAAATTCCTTCCCGAAAATTTTCAAGATCGCAACCTACAGATGGCATATCTGCAGGAGCGCTACATTTCGAGCTTACAATAAAAAGATGATAGTAGGATTAAATTTTGTTTAGAATCCACAATTCTACCTTTTCCTGACTACGCCACTTTTGGTTTCTTTGTGTTTTAGTCGAAGCTGCTTTTACTGTCTTGTATATAAATAGCTCCTCTTTAAAACGACCACCTTCTGCTAATTCTTTTTTGATTGGATGATCTTCACCCTCTCCCGTAATTTCGCCCAAATTGGAGAATAATAAGGCAATTCGTCCACCAGATTTAAGGTGCTTAAATGATTCGGCAAAGAAACGTGGGAATAAGTCCTCATCGTAATAAATAGCCTGATCTATGCCTTCTAAATTATGAGAAGCTGGCAACCAAGGTGGGTTAAAAACGATCAATTCAGTTTCTTCTGAACAATCGGCAAATAAGTCACCATGCATCAATTCTACTTTCGAATCGAGTCTCGTTCTTTTAAGCTCCTCATTAATCCCTACAATTGCATTGGGATTTGAATCCGTTCCACACACTTTTTTAAAACCGTGTTTCAACATTTGCATTGTCAATACACCACTTCCTATTCCAACGTCAATAGCCGATTTCTTTTCACCTTCGTATCGTTTCAACCAATTATCGAAAAGAATAAGATGCTCGAATCGTGTTGGGAAATAGGTACCATAAAATGGACGAATCTTACGACCTAAAACAGGAATAAATATCCCTTTCTCGTGCCATTGCCAAGAACTATTCAAACCTTGAACTTGTGGAAAAGGCAATAAGAATTCATCCATATTTGGATAAAGACTTTTAAGCCAACCAATTTCTGGTGATTTTCGTACAGTTAACTTATTATGGCTAACCAATAAAACCAAACGATGAGACAGTTCACGGTATTTAGAGCGGAATTCTCGTTGACCTTTGAAAGATTGATCGGAATATTTATTTTTTAAATAAGTTTTAAGGGCATTAAGAACGGTTAAACCACTACTGAAATAATCAACAATCAAAACATGGTCACCCTCAACCAAAGCATCAACTGCATCCATAGGATCCATGCGCTTTTTATATGCCAATACATCAACATCCATAATCGGTTCTGGTCTGTTAATCTGAATGGCATTATCAGATACGTTCAATTCAAAATTTGATTGGTTCTTCAACATTATTTTTTGAGTCATTTATAGTTCTAGTGGGATAATTCAAAAAGACAAATGCTACAATTTAGAGCTAGATATCTTTTTCTATTTTTCACAAAACTACTCTATTTATTTCTAAGATTCACTTTAGTCTACGTATTTTGATAGACATATCGATAGACAAAAAAAGCTGACACTCGGGGAGTGACAGCTATTCTTTTGACCATTTTTAAAATAGACTAAGCTAAAGCGCCTTCTTTAACTCTTTTCTTCTTTAGTTTTAAATTCACTGGAGTGATATGCCTTAAATTATCTGAAACAGGACATCTATCTTCGATTGCCTCCATCCATTTAGCTAACATCTCAGGTGTAGCATCACATTCAGGTTCAATGGACACATCAATACCTTTATAACCAGCTCTATCATCAAATGAAGTGCCGAATAAGCGATTAGGATTGAGCTCTCCAACCATTTTAATCTTAAGAGAACGAAGTTCAATGTTCATCTCTTTGGCAATTACATGAGCCATAACATTAATACATCCACAAAATGCTGCAAGAATGTATTCTACCGGATTTGCACCCTCATCTGTCCCACCTAAATCAGCTGGTTCATCAATAATGATTTCAAAACCTCTTGCTTTTACAATCGTTTTTGTAGGGTTCTCGCTATAAGCTTTTACTCTAAATTTCAAATCTGACATATTGATTTCGTTTTATTGTTTATTACTGATTTCAAAGTAAAAATGTGGCATATTTATCAACAATAAAAACATCTATTAAAGCATAGATTCACTATATTTGGTGGAATACATCACCCAATAAGGAACCTGTTTTAAACTGAGAAATGAACATAGATCATCAATTTATAAGATATAGCGTTAACAATCATTCAATTAGTGCCAGCGATTGTTTTGATTCATTAACACCAAACCAAAAAACACTAGTGGAAAAATCCACCACGACACTTCAATTTGCCAAAGGTGAAACGATTATTAAGCAAGGTTTTGTTGCTTCACACATCCTATACATTGAAAATGGCTTAGTAAAACTTGATGTAACAAATGATTCAAAACTTTCAACCTTAAAACTGTTAACCAACGATTCCTTTGTAGGCATCATATGCAGTTTTGCTTGCAAAAACCACGACTTTTCAGCAATTGCTCTGGAAGATACCACGATACGAATGATTGATATGGATCTATTTTTGAGTCTAATTAAAGAGAATGGCGAATTTGCTCTTAAGCTTATGCGTCACATGTCACAGCTTACCAACGATATTATGCACCGAACAAGCCGACTCTCTAGAAAGAATGTAGAAGGCTCCTTGGCGATGATTCTACTTGAATTTAAAAATATTTATCGCAGCACTCGTTTTACATTGCCAATAACCCGCATAGGACTTGCGTCTATAGCTGGCTGCTCTAAAGAAAGCACTATAAATACATTGGCTAAATTCCATAATGATGGCATTATTCATGTAAAAGATAAATGCATCACAATTCTAAAACCTGAAAATCTAGATCTTATAATTAAGAATGGCTAATTTTTAAATTATGAGTTATAAATTCAGAATTATTATTTTTACGGTACTACTACCATTTTAGTGGAAATACATCAATTACGGTATGAATTTGATGAAATAGCTCATACCCGTCATCCTGATTCCGATAATCAAAGAAAAATTCCACAATCTTAATCATATCTTATCAAAACATTTTGAGCGTGTTTTGTTAAGCAGAAACCAGTAAATGGCCTCAGAAGGCGATGGGTAAGAATACAAAGAAGTCATTAGTAAAACTGGAAATTGAGCTTGCGAAATCGACGAAGTCAACCGAGGAGGAACGAGGAGGAACGAGGAGATCCCCCAGTTGCACTTATGATATCTGAAGTATTCACCCTGAGTCTTATGGAGACTTGATCTTTTATTCGCAGACTAAATTTTAAAAGGTGCTCATGAGCCCTTCGGGGTTGTTTCTTTTGGATTAAGCCAAAAGAAAAATAAAAAAAAGATATAATTTAGTTTTTACGAGATATTGTAGAAGATTGAAACTCGTTAAATATTGCAGAGTTTAAAGAATTTACTTAAATCTCAAACTAATATTCACTATGATATTGTATGGTCATCCACTAAAATGGTCGTAGAACCATTTTTACAGACTTCCTAAAAATCTGAAATCAGTATTCACAAATTGACTTAGCTTACTTCAGCTTTCCGGCAAGGAATCCTGTAGACCAAGCAGCTTGCAGGTTATAACCACCCGTAATGGCGTCAATATCCAACACTTCTCCTGCAAAATAAAGGTTCTTGCACTTTTTAGATTGCATACTTGTCATATCTACACTCTCAAGACTAACTCCTCCACAAGTCACAAATTCGTCTCTAAATGTGGTTTTGCCTTTTACCGTATATTCATCATTTGTTAGCAAGTTGAGCAACTTATTTATTCCTTTTTTACCAAGCTCTCCCCAACGCTTTTGTGGTGACAAATCGCCTTTAATTAAAAGAAATTGCCATAGTCTATCGGGTAGTAATTGAGGTCTATAATTACCTAACATCTTATTTGTATTTTCCTCAACAACTTGATTCAAGTATTCAATTACTGAATCATTGGAACTTGAATTAAGCCAATTAACCAAGATCTTAAAATCATAATTTCTCTCACTCATCATACGAGCTCCAAAAGCCGACAACTTCAACACTGCAGGACCACTCATTCCCCAATGTGTGATCAAAAGAGGACCTTCTGCTTTTAATTTCGATAAAGGAAGCGTTACCATCGCATTTTCAACAACAATACCCATCAGCTTGGTTACAGCCTCATCGGGCATATTAAAAGTAAATAAGGAAGGAACTGGGCATTCAATTTTATGCCCTAATGACTCCAACCACTCCAAGCCTTTTCTTTGAGGTGAACCACCAGTTGTTACAATTAGCTTATCGAAGGTTCCCGAAACAACATCATTTTTATCAAAAACAAGCTCAAATTGTTCTCCTTGGGGATTAATGGACTTAACCGCTAATCCGACTTGTATTTCGACATCAAGTCGTTTACATTCATTCAAAAAACAATCGATAATACTCTGGGAATCCTGAGAAACAGGAAAAATGCACTTATCATCCTGAATAACCAAAGGCACACCTCTAGACTCAAACCACTTAACACAATCTTGATTATTAAACAGATGAAAGGCTTTTTTTAAACTTCGACCACCACGAGGATAGGCTCCGAAAAGATCTTTAGGATCACAAGCATTCGTTAAATTACATCGACCACCGCCTGAAACTTTAACCTTGGATAAAAGTTGTCTCGATTTTTCAATGATAACAACCTTAGCCTCGGGATAATTTTCCTTTACAGCAATAGCTGCAAAGAAACCTGCTGCTCCTCCACCAATTATTCCTACTCGCATGTATATATGATTTTATTCAGGTGCCAATTCCTTATGTATTAAGATGGCAATGGTTCGTTTATTAAATGCTCCCCATTTTGTATTGACAGGAAAACTTGTCTACAAAATTACACAGAAAATTCGTAGCGTTCACACATTATGTAATGTAGCTCTATTAATCTTGCAATAATAACTATTTAAAACCTACTCTGTCCTAAACGTTTTTGTTTGTGCTTTGTATTTCATTACTAATCTCACAATTAAACTCAATAATAGGAACAAGGTGTTCTTTTTTGAGCTTAAGTAAATAGGGCCTTTCTTTTAAATATTTTTCGTTTAACGAAAGCTTTAGTAAGACTGGGAAGTTGAGAACTTGTTCGAAAATCCCCCAGCCGCACTTAAGCATGAGACAAATAAGAAAGATATTTAAAAAACAGCCTTGATCTTTTTTGCTTCGTTTTTTGGATCAAGCCAAAAAATGAAGTCGGGTTTGGGCGAAGCGCCAATTTATTTAAAACGCTATTGATACAATAGTTAAATCCCTTTTTTATATTGCTCACAAGCTGTTGAAACAAGCAATTCGTGAAGTTTTTGTTCTGAATCGATATTTCCATCTAAATAGTCATCAAAATTCTGAATCAATTCTTGTTTATCTACCTTTAAATTTGTCCCAGTTTTAACATCTCTAAGATCGATTAAAAAGCTTGAAAAAGTATCTGGTATATCTTTTACAACAGCGGTATTCAAATAATTACTATCATTATAAATATGATGATAATTTCCTTCGCTTTTCTCTATGAAAAACGCTTCATCTTTCATATTCGTAATTGTCGTTGCCTTTTTACAATTCGAAATACAAGTCTCATCTACCTTATTCTTCTCACAACCAATTACCTGATGAAACAAACATTGTCTGCTTGTCATTAATACAATTGGATGGTAGATGCTGTAATGAAGCTCAAAATCTTCGGGACACTTTATCCATTTAAGCTGATTTTTATTTAGCTCATTCGACAGAAAAGCACCCTTACAATTCAACTCTTCTTTTAAACACAAAAGGCTATACGAATTGGTCAAATTAAGCTGTGGTCCCGCAATCCAATCGATTCCTTTTTGACAGGCTTCGTAGGCAATACCCGTATTATTACTAACAATTCTACGCGGATTTAGTTCACTTAAAAATTCAACAGCCGTATTATAGGCATCTCCTATAATTACCGCAGGAAACCAAGGAATCAACTTTTTATTTCCTCTAAAAAGGTCAAGATATTCAGTTAGTTTATTCTGAAAGTTATTGGGCAATTGAAAATAAATAGCCTCAGTAGCCTCATCACAAAGAGAAAAATCATCCTTAGAAGAAATTAAGATGGAGAGTTTGGCTTGTTCAATGTGAGCTTCCGATTTTTTGAGACGAGGAAGTATAATCGGCTCAATACTTTCTTTTGAACCATTCAAGATGAACAGCAATCGTTTTTTAAGAGAAGTCAACTCTTTGTAAGGAATAAATAAATCAGCTCCTAAATGAGCCATATCAATTTCATTAATATAGTAAGCCGTTTCGTTTATAGCCTTAAATCGCTTCAACAGCATTTCCTTATTCAAAACCTCACTACCCTTTTTCAAAAGTGGAACCTCCGATAATAAATCGAAAGACGCTTCTGGTGTCTTTACGGATAACTTTAATGGCTGGTCACATTCTCCCGATAAAGAAATATTCAAGTATCCCTTACTTGCATCTAATTTTATAATGTTCTCTTTAATATAGCTCTTAAGATCATCCTTTTCCTGATACAAAGCCAAGTGAGCCACCTCTAACTCTTCTGCCGATGCATAAGCCTTCTCTTCTGATAAATGCTTTATAGTATTATCTCTAGGATTATCGATAAACATACCTTTATTGATATCCCCTTTTAAGAATGTATTGGAGAAATCCCGATTAAAAACCTTATACAAAACACTATTATCCGTTTCCCCTTTTTGGTTCCTATATAAAGATTGAATATTCTTTTTCCAAGCATCCACAACGGCATAAACGTAATCGGCTTTCTTAATTCGCCCTTCAATCTTTAGGGAATAAACACCTGCTTCGTACAATGCCTTGATATCAAAAAAGGCTGAATTATCCTTTAAGTTAAGAGGATAATCTTTTCCTGCTGCAGTTTGTACATACTGATCTCTACAAGGTTGACTACAACGACCTCGATTTCCTGAATTACCACCATGCACGGAACTCATATAACAAAGTCCTGAAAAAGAAAGGCAATTGGAGCCATGTACAAATACCTCGGTCAGTATCTGATTATCACGCCCAACAGAACTCAGCTCCTTTATCTCATGAATATTTAATTCTCTCGATAAATTAACACGAGAAACCCCAAACTGAGAAAGAAATTTAATATGTCCTCTGTTGTGAGTCGTCATCTGGGTTGAGGCATGAACATCGAAGCTCTTGTAATACTTTTTCAATAAATAAAGCATGCCCAAATCCTGTACAATAAGGCCATCAACACTCGTATTCGCTAATTTATCCAGAAGTGTAATAAGGGCAGGAATCTCACTCTCTACAATAATGATATTAAGGGTGATGAAAATCTCACAATCGTGATGATGTGCCAATCTTAAAATACCATGTAAATCGTCAAAACTAATGTTAGCAGCTCGATTTCGGGCATTAAACTTATCCAAACCACAATATATCGCATTGGCTCCGGCAAGTATGGCTGCTTTTATGGCTTCAATATCTCCCCCTGGCGCAAGTAATTCTAATTTTCTATCCACAATCCTATTCTAAGCTATTTGATAATGCCTTTTCAGCCTTCTGCTTCAACACACTATTCCCATCAATTTATTTCGCGATCAAAAGTACTCCTTTTAATTCAATTAGAAATAAGTAAGTGATTCGACAACTATTATGATACATGGAGAGTTTCTCAAAAACGACTGTCATTGCGAGGACGAGAAACGAGGACGCGGCAATCTCTTCGGATACCCGAGATAATAAAAATTGAAATAAGTGTCAACTTCTGGGCAAGATGAGTAATTATACAAACACCAATTGAGAGCCTCAAATCATTCGTAATTCATAATTAAAACCACCCCGTCTGTCATTGCGAGGACGAGGAACGAGGACGCGGCAATCTCTTCGTATACCCGAGATAATAAAAATTGAAATAAATGTCAACTTCCTGGCAAGATGAGTAATTATACAAACACCAATTGAGAGCCTCACAAAAAAGTGAGACCCTCAAATAATTCATAATTCGTAATTAATAATTAAAATCACATCATTTTTTCCGTCGAACACCTCTTAGAGCTTCGGCTTCCAATGGATTTTCGGGCCAATAGTGTTTGGAATAACGAATTCTGAGCTCCTTACGGACTTCGAAATAGGTATCCTCCCAAAAGTTAGGCAAGTCGGAAGTGATTTGAATAGGACGTGATGCTGGTGATAAAAGATGCATCAATACAGAACGTTTTCCCTGATTCACAGTCGGGTTTTCGAGTAAACCAAATACCTCTTGAATACGCACAGCCAATACAGGCGCATCACCATTTGCTTGATATTGCAACTTAATTTTAGAGCCACTTGGCACAAAAAAACTTTTAGGAGCAAGCTTGTCCAATTCTGTTTGTTTCTCCCATGGCAGATGATTCTGCAGAACTTCCTCCAAGTCTATTTTCTTCAAATCTTCAACTTTTCGAATTCGATTTAAGTACGGACTTAGCCACTCTCTATTACTTTTTAGTAGATTATCAGTGCTCACATCAGGCCAATGATTATCCGGTTGCCACTTACGTAGACTCATGACACGATTTTGCCATTGAGTAAAATCGGGACTAAAATTCAATAAACTAGTTCCTTCCTTTTCTATAGCCTTAGAAATAACTTCAACAACTTGTTCTTCATTGGGATGAGTCAATCGTTTTGATTGCAATACAAGCCGACCAATTCGTAATTCCTTATTAGCAACCAAGCCACCTTTATGTGTATCCCAAATAATACTTTCATTTTCTTTTACCAAAGGTGCAAGATCCTGCGGATTAAGAGCCGAAGCCATAAATATCTTTCCGCCACGCTCCCTATCATCCACATGAGCAATAGCCAACCAAGGCTCGTGAGCCAAATCATCCTGATGACTCGCCATGGCTTGTTTACCATTTGCCATCATAAAACGCGCATTGGTTCCGGGACTTGCATGAGCAATTCGTTCGGGATAAGCCTGCACCAAAATCACGCCTGTTTCGTAAGGGTCAACGGGTCCATTATCTGGATTTATACGAAAAAGCTGTCTATATGTAGCGGCCACTTTCTCAATTCTATTCAGGGGTCTAAGCGTTCTGTCTCCTTTACGGTGACGGCGCAAAGCCTCTATTCTCAAATTAATATCGATACCTGTTTCGCGTGGCAAAGGATCACGCTCCTCGAGGAGTGCAGCCAAATCGGTAGCCAATGGCAAAAGATTTTCCTCCTTCGCCTTAAGCAACATATGCGCAATACGAGGATGACAAGGCAATTTCTGAATTTGGCGACCATGTTCAGTGATACGATTATTTTCTAAGGCTTCTAACTCATGCAAACTTTCCTTGGCTAGAGAAACAGCCGCTGCAGAAGGTGGACTCAACCATGTTAAATCCTGAATATTATCAACACCCCACGCTGCCAGCTCTAAAACAAGGGTACTTAAATCAGCTTCCAATATTTCGGGCACTCGTTGCTCTTTTAATCTCAAATGAGTTGCCAAGCTCCACATACGATAACAAACTCCTGGTCCCAGTCTACCTGCACGACCCGCTCTCTGATCGGCAGAATCCTTTGTTATCTCTATCGTTTCAAGTCGTGATAAACCTGATTTTGAATCAAAGCGTGATACCCGACTAAAACCACAATCGACTACCGTTTTAATCCCTTCAATGGTCAAACTCGTCTCCGCAATTGCAGTCGCTAAGACTATTTTTCTTCGGCCTTGCTTATCAGGCATAATAGCAGCAATCTGTTTATTCCCTGCCAACATGCCAAACAGAGGATGAATCAGAAAGCCATCTAACTGATTCTTGAGCAGCATTTCACATTTCCGAATTTCCCCTTCACCAGGAAGAAAAACGAGTATATCACCAGATTGTTCCTTAGCTGCCCTAAACACTATATTTGCAGTTATTTCAGGCAACAATCTCACATCGCTGGCATCGGTATATATTAAATCGACAGGATATTGCCTTCCCTTACTTTCTATTGCTTTCGCATTTAAACAATCACTTAAGGCTGTACTATTAATCGTTGCAGACATCAACATGATTCTTAAATCTGGACGCAAAAAATCTTGACTCTCTCGACACAATGCCAAAGCCAAATCAGCATGAAGACTTCGTTCATGTATCTCATCAAAAATCACCAATCCAACGCCTTCAAGCGCATTATCTGATTGTAACATTCGAGTCATAATTCCTTCGGTAAGCACCTCAATACGTGTCGCCTTTGAAACTCGCTTTTCGAAACGAATGCGGTAACCAATACTTTGTCCCACTACCTCTCCCATAAGTGAAGCCATGCGCATAGCAATACTCTTGGCTGCCAATCTTCGAGGTTCTAGCATTAATATTTTCTGACCTTTCAGCCACGTTTCTTCCATCAAAGCTAATGGCAACAAGGTACTTTTTCCTGCTCCAGGAGGTGCTGAAATGATAAGCGTATTGTCAATCACTAGATGTTCTCTAGTTTCTAGAATAATTTCTTTTACGGGTAAATCTATGCTGAATGGATCGAAAGTCAACTTGAAGGTTTTTAATGGTTCTGAATGATTGAGACCACAAATTTAGTAAAAAGGAGTCAACAGCAAATACAACACGAATGCATACATCAAATTAAACGCAAAAAACACGAAGTCATTTCACAAAGGACACAAAGATTTAAGGAAGATCACAAATCTCCAACTCAACACCTATAGACAACATATTAATGAAAAAGCATAACACTTCATACTTACTAGTAATCAAGTACAACGGGATCGTAAATGGAAATAATCACCATCCCATTCTGTAAATAAGAGAAAATAGTCTTTTATTAGTAACATCGCTTTGTAAAGCAATTGCTTTAGACTATTTTTGCACGATTATAAAAAACGAGCATAAAATTCAATAAAAATAAGATGATGAGATTGATGTTATTACTAATTGCTACTGTATTGATCAGTTGTAGCAAAGTACCAGAGAGAAACTTTGAATTCACCTACAAGGTAGAGCTAAATGCAAACACGAATAAGAATATAAAAGTATGGATTCCCATTCCACAATCGAATGAAGTTCAAGTAATTAGCAAACTTTCAATTGAAACCGAACTAGATTATAAAATAGAAACTGAAAAACAGCATGGTAACACTTATTTCTATGCGCAGATTAAAAACGGTTTAGAACAAGCTACAGATATTAATATTCGTTTCAATGTAAATAGAAAGCAAAGAGGAAATGCTAGGTTTAAGTCTACAGATCCCAGTCAGTACTTAAAAGCTAATCGATTAGTCCCAATTGGAAATCGATTTGACTCTATTATTGAAGCCAATAAATTTACGCCAGAAAATATGAGACCTGTTTACGATTTCGTACTTAATGAGATGTATTATGGCAAACCAAAATCTCAAAATCAATCAGATCAATACTATGCTAGTTTACCCGAAAATATTAAAACTGGGATAACTAAAGACAGTGTTGTATCACTATATTTAGAAACAACTAAAATAGCTGGCGAATTCACCTTTGGAAATGGTAATTCAAATTATGCTTGTGATATTTCTGTAGGTAATTGTACCGATTTCCATTCATATTTTATGTCATTAGCTCGTAGTATGAAAATCCCATCACGTTTTCATATTGGATTTTCAATTCCCGAAGGTCAAAGTGGGATAATAGGTGGCTACCATTGTTGGGCTGATTTTTATCAGAATAATGAATGGTCTCCAGTAGATATTTCAGAGGCTGATAATAATCCATCTAAAACAGATTTCTATTTTGGAAACCTAGATGCAAATCGTGTTGAGTTTACTCAAGGACGTGATTTAATATTAGAAGGTTATACTAAAGGCCCCGTTAACTTCCTCATATACCCTATTGTAGAAAGTGATGGACAAACCAATACTTACACAAAATCATTTTCGTTCAAAGAGATTTAAATATCATTATTCATTAACTCGATCAGGTATTCTCTATTTCTCAATGCTTTTCTTATTTTTGCAAGAAATTAAACACAAATACATCATGATTAAGAACATTCCCAATATAAAACACACCGAATCAGGTAACTTTTTTCTTTTAGCAGGACCTTGTGCTATCGAAGGTGAAGAAATTGCAATGCAGATTGCTGAACGTATTGTTGAAATCACCAATAAACTTGAGATTCCTTTTGTTTTTAAAGGTTCGTACCGTAAAGCAAATCGCTCTCGTTTAGATTCTTTTGCTGGTATTGGAGATGAAAAAGCTTTAAAAATACTAAAAAAGGTTAGCGATACATTTGGCGTACCAACTGTAACAGATATTCACACCGCTGAAGAAGCTGCTATGGCTGCCCAATATGTGGATATCCTACAAATCCCTGCTTTTCTTTGTCGTCAGACCGACTTATTAGTTGCTGCTGCTAAAACGGGCAAAGTTGTAAACATTAAGAAAGGACAATTTTTAGCTGCGGAATCAATGAAATTTGCAGTTAACAAGGTTAGAGAATCTGGAAACGATAAAGTCATGCTAACCGACCGTGGAAACATGTTTGGCTACCAAGATATGATCGTAGATTACCGTGGAATTCCTACAATGCAAGAGAATAATTGTCCTGTTGTATTAGATATTACTCATTCACTACAACAGCCAAACCAAACTTCAGGTGTAACTGGTGGACGTCCAGACTTAATTGAAACCATTGCAAAAGCAGGTATAGCAGTTGGAGTCGATGGTATCTTTATTGAAACGCATCCTGATCCTGCAAATGCAAAATCTGACGGTGCCAACATGTTACATTTAGATCACCTTGAAGACCTATTGACTAAGCTTGTTGCTATCCGTAAAGTAGTGAATCAATTTTAATTGAAGCATCACTTTTAACATCATATAAAAAATCCTTGTGAGCAATATCTTACAAGGATTTTTCATTTTCAGCATTTACTCTATATAATAGCCTCGAATGGTTGTACCAGAAAACTGATTTCTCAACAAAATAAGAATCCTAATTCTGCTTTTATTTTCTTTATTTACTTTTATTCATAGAATTATTTCAGCTTAAAAAATTCATGATTTATCAATGCCTAGATGAAGAGTAACAAAAATCAACTTAAAACTAGATTGATGCTACATTTCACAAGCGAATCAATATCAGTTTCTGATTAAAATAAAAAAACCTCCGGAACTAACCGAAGGTTTTATACTATATATAGACTCTAAGTATATCATAACAAGAGCATTATTTATTTGACACTGATGAATTACTCGTATATTTTAGCTTCTATTTCACCTCTTAATACCATATAACCATTCATTGCAAGCGCTTTCATTTCATCTTCACCTGGATAAACAACAACTGGTGCTATAAATGATACCATTTCTTTCACATAGTTTACTAAATCACCATTGTGAGCTATACCACCAGTTAAGATAATACCATCAACGTCACCCTTTAAAGCTGCAGCACAAGCACCAATTGATTTACCTACTTGGTATGCCATTGCATCTTGAATTAGCTTAGCTTTAGCGTCTCCATCCTTAGCTTTCAATTCAATTTCGTAAGCATCATTAGTTCCCAAATGAGCAACTAAGCCACCTTCACCTTTAATCATTTTCTTAACTTCGTCCAAAGTCACATTACCACTAAAACAAAGCTTAGCTAGTGCTCCAGCAGGAAGAGTTCCAGAACGCTCTGGCGAAAAAGGACCTTCACCATCTAAGGCATTATTCACATCGATTACACGACCTTTAAGGTGAGCACCAACAGATATACCACCACCTAAGTGGGCAACAATAACATTTAATTCTTCATAATTTTTATCTACAGACAAAGCAAATGATCTACTTACAGCTTTTTGATTCAGAGCGTGGAAAATAGACATACGCTCAAACTCTGGATGACCAGAAATACGTGCAACATCAATCATTTCGTCCACTACAACAGGATCGGCAATATAAGCTTTTGCATTAGGTAATGACTGTGCGATATTATCAGCAATCAGTCCACCAAGATTACTTGCATGCTCTCCAAGAATTCCAATACGTAAATCAGATTTAAGTTTCTCGTCAACCAAGTAAACGCCAGATTCAATAGGTTTAATCAAACCACCACGTCCAACAACAGCCGCTATAAGATCAATCCTAATATCAGCCTCAATCAATTCTTTTAATATAATATCCTTACGGAATTCGAATTGTTCTGAAATGCTGTTAAACTGAGCTAACTCTTCGTTAGAATGCTTAATGTTCTTTAAAAATACTGATTTATCACCTTGATACACGGCAATCTTTGTAGAAGTAGATCCCGGATTAATAGCTAAGATTCTGCGATTTTCCATTAGAAATAGTAGTTTATTGTTTGTTTTGTATTTGAGTGCAAAATTACCATTCTATTAAAGATTTAAAAACAAAAACAGCAAACTTTTCTCACGCTACAAACAACTGTCTCAACTTCACAATTAACAACACAATATCAAACACTTAAGCGAGTAAATTGTTATTTTAAACAACAAAATTAAATTAGTTTTTTGAATGTTAGATTAGCTCATATAGGGTTTGAGCTTCTTTTTTATTGAAATCGCAGTTTCAAATGGAATATATAAGTCTCTTAACTCTTTGGAAAAAGGGAATAGTCCATTACAAACATCTATGTAAGTTGGATATTAACTTTTTAAATTACTTATAGAGCATACAGGAACGAACAAGAAATTCTAAACAAATAGCTTGCACAAAAACGACTAATACCTTAAATGCTTAGCTACGTTCTAAAAACTCGGTGATATCATCAAATGCAAGCTCATTAGGTTGAGCTTCGAAATAGTTAAATAAATCTGTCTCTGGCCATTTTTTAACCGAACGCATCACACGTCTCATCAGTTTATTTAGATCCTTTGGAAATTTAGATCCCTTCCACGAAGATGTATTGGTTATTATTACCCAAGTCGTTCCATCAGGATTTTGTTTTAAGAGAGCTGACGTTCCTGCAAGAGTTCCTGTTCTCCACCAAGTTCCATTCGATAGTGTTCCTTTCCACCCAATTGGGCTGAATCCTCGAGGGCTTGGTTTGGTCATGTATGCTATACTTTCTTTAGATAAAATATCAGCTTGCTTATCTTTACCATCAATAGCTACATAAAATTTCATTAGTTCAGCAGCAGAAGCTATCCAAGCACCAGCACCTCCAAGTTCTTCAATATTATTGCCACCATTACTACGATTCACTTTTCCTCCTGAACCATCAAAAGGAGAAACTAGTATTGCATTCGATTGTTCGTAATAGTTAACTTCATTAGGTAATTTATCGATTCGTAAATTTCGACCAATATGCATATCAAAAATACCTGCAGGTTGTAAAATATGTTCCTGCACATAGGCTTCGTAATCTTTACCCGATGCTTTTTCTACTATTTTACCTAAAATTACATAACCAAGATTTGAGTAACTTCCACGACTACCAGGCGCAAAATTCAAGCGTTTTGAAAGTGCAAATTCAATAATGGTTTCAGCACTTACCGGAGTAGGCACATCCATTTTTTTTGCAATTGTCAATGGCATAAACATTTGATCTCCGTATCTACTAGAAAAGCCAGAAGTATGTCTTAAAAGATTCTCTACAGTAATTTTCTTAGCTCGTTTATCATGAATAGTTAAGTAATTCTTTGAGTTAAGAATACCATCTTCACCAAAAACTCTATCGCTCAACTGCAATTTGCCTTCTTCCTTGAGTTTCATAATTGCAGTAGCGGTAATTAATTTTGAAACACTAGCAATACGAAACAAATGATCTGGTTCAACCTTCTCTTTTTTGTCTACATCAGCATATCCGTAACCTTTGGCAAATACAAGCTTTTCATTTTTTACTATAGCAACAGATGCTCCTTCTATTCGCCAATATTCAAGGAATCTATTAATTCTATAATCAGCTTTTTTAGTTGCATCTGATGACGAAAGTTCGTTTGAAATACGATGCGAAACAGGTGCAAGTTTGCTATCGTAAGGTATACGAGCTTCTTCTCCTTTTGACGAACTGGTATGTGTATCAAGTAATACAAAAACCAAAGTTAATACCAATATTATGATTTGTTTTATAGTCATTCTCCACATTTTATCTAATAAAGATCTCAGAACAAGATGCTTTACGGATATTCATCCCTCGCATAAATATAAGCCACAAAAATGACTATTATTTCTCAATTAGCGGCTATAAAGATAAAACATTTACTCTATAAATAAGCTGAAAACTATTATATTTCGCCTAAAAACAAGCACTTCAGGCACTTTAAATATATTTCATAAAAACAATCATTTAGATTCAAGACAAGCAATACGGTTATGATTTTAGGCTTTAAAAAAAAATGTATAAGCTATTGGAAAGAGAATCTCTAGAATAATTAAAGCTATTTTAGAACTAAAAATGCTAACATTTCGACACAATCTAGCTTGAAAAAACTAAAAACAGATATAATCATTTTAATACATCCAAACCTTCGTTTTAGGAATTCAAATTCACAAGTTTTACTTATATTTGCAATGACCTAAGATTAAAACTCAATTTAAAACTTTAAGCAATAAAAGTTAATTCACTAACGTTATCAGAACTGATTCAGATAGCTTAGATTTTGTATACCATAAATTGAGTTCTAAACCGCAACTAAAGCAATAAATGACAAAAGGCAAAAACACGACTACAAAAGCAAAAAAAAAGAATCCTCCTAAAAGAAAGCCAACACAAGCTAAAAAAGGGAAAGCTAAAAGAACTTTTAAAACTCGGCTTTTTCGATTTTTATTCTTCTGTATGCTTATAGCTGGATCCTTATTTGGTTTATTCTTAGCAAGCATCTATTATGGAGCTTGGGGTAAATTACCAGACTACCATACTTTAAAAACAATTCAAAATGCCGACGCTTCAGTCGTATACTCTGAGGATGGAACTGTTTTGGGACGTATTTACGCCGAAAATCGTACAAACATAGACTTTAGTGCTATTCCAATCAACGTTATAAACGCTCTAGTTGCTACTGAAGATTCACGATTCTATAGCCACGAAGGCATTGACGAAATTAGTTTGGTTCGAGTTCTAGTCAAAACGCTTATTCTTGGCAACAAAAACTCTGGAGGAGGAAGTACACTTAGTCAACAACTATCAAAGAATCTTTATCCTAGAAGAGATTTTGGTAAATTCTCTATGCCAGTCAATAAGATTAAAGAAGCCATAACAGCTTCGCGTTTAGAGAAAATCTATTCTAAAAAGAAAATTCTTCAACTCTATTTGAATACGGTTCCTTTTGGCGAACAAGTTTTTGGTATTGAAAGTGCCTCTCGCCAATATTTTAGTAAACCAGCTTATCAACTTAAACTTGATGAAAGTGCTGTATTAATAGGTATGCTAAAAGCTCCATCTTATTACAATCCAAGACGATTCCCTGAAAGATCGAAAAGACGTCGAAATGTAGTTATTGGACAAATGGCTAAAAATGATTTTATATCAGAAAACAAAGCAGAGCAACTTAAACGACAAGATTTAAAAATAAAATATCAAAGACAAAGCATCCATTCAGGTCTTGCTCCCTATTTATGTGAACGCATTCGTCTGGAAGCAGATAACATTCTGAAAAAATACACAAAAGCCGATGGTTCCTATTACGATATATATCGTGATGGTTTAAGAATTGTGAGTACACTAGATTACAGCATGCAAAAATATGCAGAAGATGCTGTTAAATATCACATGAAAAACCTACAAAACTTATTCGATAAACACTGGGGAAAACAAAACCCTTGGGACGATAATAAAGAAATTCTAAGTTCAGCAATTAGACGATCGCCTTATTATAAGAGCTTAAAAAAAGAAGGCAAAAAAGAAAATGAAATTAATGCACTTCTTAAAAAGAAAAGAGACATGAAAATTTTCACTTGGAATGGTGAAAAAGATGTGCAAATGAGTCCTCTAGATTCAATTAAACACTATATAAAACTTCTAAATACAGGTTTTGTTGCTATGGAAACAAAGTCTGGAAAAATTAAGGCTTGGGTTGGAGGTATCGACTTCAAACATTTTCAGTACGACCATGTTACGGGTAGACGACAAGTGGGTTCAATTTTCAAACCAATAGTCTACGCAGCCGCTCTTGAGGCTAATATGTCTCCGTACGAATATTATCCAAATAAACGCAAGATCTACCCAGAATTTCAAGATTGGTCACCAAGAAATGCTGATAACAATTACGAAGGAAGCTACAGTATGGAAGGTGCTTTGGCAGAATCTGTTAATACAATTGCTGTTGACCTTATTATGGAAACAGGTATAGAACCAACCATCGAACTCGCTGAAGAAATGGGTATTTCATCGCCCCTACCCAATGTGCCATCACTGGCTCTTGGTACGGCAAATATCTCACTTTTAGAAATGATACAGGTCTATGCTAACCTTGCTAATAGAGGTAAAGAAGTAGAACCTTATTATATATCTAGAATAGAAACCAACAAAGGTGAAGTTATTGTCGACTTAAACCCATTGGATAATGAGTATAAAACAAGTTTATCAGAAGAGAATGCTGATATAATTAATCACATGCTTACTGCTGTGGTAGATAGTGGCACAGCCAAATCTTTAAGAACCGTTTATGGTTTAAAAGGTGAATTTGCAGGTAAAACGGGAACAACACAATCACAGGCTGATGGATGGTATATTGGGTACAATCAAAATTTAGTTGCTGGAGCTTGGGTCGGAGCCGACGATATGAGAGTTCATTTCCGCTCTTTAGCTTTAGGCCAAGGTGCTACTATGGCTTTACCAATATATGGTAAATTTATGCATCAACTCAATAATAACAGTAAGTATCACAAATATTGTTACGCACCATTCTTTAAACCAGACAACGAAACACTAGCTCTGTTAGATATGCCTCACTACATGCCACCTAAAGCAGGATTCTTCGAAAGACTTCTTGGTATTGACAATAAACCAGAGGATAAAATAAAATTGAAGGAACGTAGAGCTAACAGAAGGAAAAATAAGAAATCGATATACGATAAAATCAAATCAATATTCAGCAGAAAGAACAAAGATAAGTAAACATGAAAAGCGTAAAATTACTAAGTGATTTTACGCTTTTTTATTTCCTCTATTGGTGTTGCCTTAATAACTATAATTGGTTAAACATTGTAACAAAAAAGAAAAGGTAGACCACCCATTTAATTTTATGCTATTCAAAATAAATTTACATATTGTAAAACTATACGTTTAAGATAATAACACTACCTTTAAACTTCAATCGAGCAAAACGACAGAGATTTACACCCACGTGAGTAAAAATCTCTTGCAAAAATAAAAAGTACATTAGATGTTATTTCAACAAATAACAACAAGAACAGCAACAACTTACAAAAACCAACATATAAATGGGATAAAGTGCATTGCACTTTACCCACTTGTTATGTACAATTAAGCTCTTTATGGAGAGATAAAACCCTCTTTATTTAAGGCTGAGACAAAACATGGGTGGAAAGTTCCTTAAGGCGTAAAAGGACAAGAAAGGCAATGCGTAGCATTGTTCAAGTCTTATTCGGTGCTACCGTGAAAGATCGCTCTTTCAAACGACTAGTATCGTTAACTAAGACTTGGATAAGTTACTGTTTTTTAGAATCAATGTCAAGAGCAAGATGAAATTCGACATTGATAAACAGTTAATTACACTTGTTCTTTTAAGAAAGGAACTTGTTTTATTGAGATCTTGTTTTGTATAAAGGACTCAGCCATGTATAGTTTGATATGACGCTGCCTTAGACAAATCTAAAGCTCATAAGATCAAACTAAACAAAGGAGTTTAAAAAGGAATAAAGAGTTTAACAGTGCCTTTTATCTATTTTAGTTAGAGAATTAATAGACTAAAATAGACCTAATTTTAAAAGCCTATTAGGGGTGATTTGCAACAAGGAGGCTTTAAAATGTAAAAGTACATAACAAGAGCTAAATTTAATTGGGGTTAAAGTTGTTTAATACTGCTTTCTATCTCTTAGAAAACTAGAAATGAGAGATAGAAAAGTGGTTTTAACACCCAACTAAACTTAGCAATACCGTTGTGCGGCATACTGAAAAAAAGCCCACGCTTGGCAAGCACATTTGGTTTTTTTGCCAACGCTAAAACCTTACGCTGAAAAACCAAAAGAGCTTGCTCTTTCCAAACCCATCATAAAACAATGAATATTTACACTAAATAATAGTGAACATTTAGTATCTTTGTGCGAAATAATTAAATAAGGTTTAAAATGAACCGAATTAAAGAAGTTTTAAAAGATAAAGGAATATCACAAACGTGGCTAGCCAAGCAAACAGGTAAAAGTTATAACACGATTAACGAATATTCTAGAAATGTAAGACAACCAAGTTTAGAAGATTTATACAAAATCGCTAAAATCTTGAATGTAGAAGCCAAAGAATTACTTGTACCAATTAAACAGCTGAATTGAGAACACAGATTGACATATTAGAAAATGAAATCTTGAAAAAATATCCAGATGTATTGGATATTCTTTTGCGAGACCAGACAACTCAAAAAAATATAATTTGGGCTACAAGTAATTATGATTACTTAGGAGAACACTATTTAAAAAGTAACCCAATTAAATCTGAATATATTACCGGCACAAATGGTAATGTAATAATGCCAAGGGTTCAAAAAGATGAAATATTACAACAATCCAGAGTAAAAAATATGGCAGAAGTGTTTACGCCTTCTTGGATTTGTAATTCTCAAAATAACTTAATAGATAATGCATGGTTCGAACGAAAAGATGTTTTCAATAAAGAAATACAAGATGAAAAAAAATGGAAGACTAACCTAGCAAAAATTAAATTTCAAAAAAACAAGACTTGGAAAGATTACATAAATGATACACGGCTTGAAATTGCTTGTGGAGAAGCACCATATATAACAAGTCGATACGACACTACTACTGGCAAATTCATTGAAATTGAAAACAGAATTGGTTTGTTAGATAGGAAACTAAGAGTTATCAATGAAAATGTTGATGAATTGAATGAATGGCTTAAGGCAACCAAGTCTGCTTATAAAAACACTTATGCTTATGAATGGCAAGGTGACAGTTTGTTATTAGCAAGAGAATCAATGCTATTTACTTTCATTGAAAACTACAAATATAAATTTGGAAAAGAACCTTTACTTAATTCAATTCAAGAGATAGCATATATAATTTGTTGGAATGTTTGGCAAATGGATGGTTTAAAAGGTGTAGTTCCATTCTCTTGTGGTGAAATAAAGATAAAATCGGTTAACCTATTTGGCGAAGAAGAAACTGACAATTCCTTTTGCAAAGGCTGTCTCAATAACAATTTGTTTGAACACAATGGAATTTACTGTTTAATTATGGACTGGTCAAACAAAGAATTAAAAGGTGAAAAACTAAGGTTTGTTGACCTAATTAAAAAATCAATCAATGGCAAATAATAATCAAATTGATATACAAATACTTGAGGAATTGATTGTCGGAAGAGTTGAGCCTCATATTTATGCTTTCACAACTGAAACAATTCCTAATTATTTAAAAGTTGGCGACACTTACAGACCTGTAGAAACAAGACTTAATGAGTGGAGAAAACACTTTCCTGAATTAGAGAAGAAATTTCAAGAAGTTGCAAAAGTTGACGAAGAAACTTTTTTCAGAGATTTTGCAGTTCATAAATATTTAGAAAACGAAATCCAAAAGTCTAGGTTATTGCCTGATTCATTAGAGTCAATACCATATTATTCAAATGAATTTTTCAAAGATGCTACACCTAATGACTTGGATGATGCTATAATTGACATAAAAGAATCTCACAAAAATAACGATACCAAATATCAGTTTTACAAATTTGATGGCAGTCTTATTCCAGAAACCCATACCTATAAAAGAACTGAAACTTATGAGCCAAGACCAAATCAAGACGAGACCATTAAAAGATTCAAAGTAGCATTAAGCAAAGGCAGAAACAATCTTTTAATGTATGCTGTAATGCGTTTTGGTAAATCATTTACTTCTATGTGTTGTGCAATAGAAATGAATGCTAAAATTGTTTTAATTGTTTCAGCAAAGGCAGACGTTAGGGGAGAATGGAAAAAAACTGTAGAAAGCCATAAAAAGTTTGATGGATTTACGTTTTTAGACAGCAACTCACTTTTACAAAGTGATACAATAATAAAAGAAAACATAGAGGCAAATAAAAAAATAGCTTTATTTCTTACTCTTCAAGACTTACAAGGCGATACAATAAAAACAAAGCATAAAGAAGTATTTGAAAATCAAATAGACCTTTTACTAATTGATGAAACACATTTTGGTGCAAGAGCATTAGAATACGGCAAGGTTTTAAAAGGCTTTTCTATCAAAGAACGAAAAAGTGAAGAAAAACTAAATGATGAATCCATAGACCAGT
The DNA here is from genome assembly GCF_009669305.1 of Ancylomarina sp. 16SWW S1-10-2. Lineage (GTDB taxonomy): Bacteria > Bacteroidota > Bacteroidia > Bacteroidales > Marinifilaceae > Ancylomarina. The sequence goes on along the minus strand of NZ_SADB01000008.1, from coordinate 151,292 downwards.
TAGACGACACCACAAAAACTATCAACGCAAAGGTTCGCATTCATCTATCTGGAACTCCATATCGAATTTTAATGAACAGTGAATTCACAAATGATGATATAATTGCTTTTTATCAATTCACAAATATTGCAGAAGACCAGAAAGTTTGGAATGAACACTATCTAACCAAAGATGAAGTAAAAGAGTGGGATAACCCTTATTACGGTTTCCCTCAAATGATACGCTTTGCATTTAACCCTAATGAATCTTCGAGACAAAGAATGGAGGAACTTAAAAAGCTAGGTATTACTTATGCTTTTTCTGAATTATTAAAACCTAAATCCATTCTTAAAGACAACACAAATCAACTCCATAAAAAGTTTATCTATGAACAAGAAATCATCGATTTACTTAACGTCATTGATGGCACAGATGAAGATGATAATTTATTAAGCTTTTTAGATTATAGTAAATTGAAAGAGGGTAAAATGTGTCGTCATATGGTTTGTGTTCTTCCTTATCGTGCTTCGTGTGACGCTTTTGAGGAATTAGTTAAGTCTAATGAATTTAAAAACTTAAGTTCTTACGAAGTAATCAATATTTCTGGCGTTGAAAATGACCAAATTTACAAAGACACACAGTCGGTAAAATCTAAAATAAGTAAATGTGAAAGTGAGAACAAAAAAACCATCACTTTAACTGTAAATAGAATGCTTACAGGAAGTACTGTTCCTGAATGGGATACGATGCTCTATTTAAAAGATACCGCTTCACCACAAGAGTACGACCAAGCAATTTTCAGATTACAAAGCCAATTTATTAAAGTTTACAAAGAACCAGATGGTGATATTGTAAAATACAATATGAAACCTCAAACCTTGTTAGTTGATTTTAATCCGAACAGAATGTTCCAAATGCAGGAGCAAAAGTCACAAATTTATAATGTGAATGTCGAATCTAACGGAAACACCAAATTAGAGGAACGCATAAAAAGAGAACTGCAAATTTCACCTATAGTTTTGATAAACAATAAAAAAATGGTTGAAGTTGAGCCAACTGACATTTTAGACGCAGTTCGTAAATATTCTAGTGAAAGAAGTGTATTAGATGAAGCTACATCTATTTCTATAGATTTTTCTTTGTTAGACATAGAGGCAATAAAAGCCGTAATCGAAAAACAAGGTGGCTTAAAATCAAGACAAGGTTTAGAAATAGAACCGTCGGAAGGAGAAGGTGACGATATTGATACTGGCGGCGAACCTGATAACGAAGATGAGCCAGATAACAAAGAAAAGAAATCTAAAACTTCGAAAGACGATGAAAAAATAGATTACAAAGGGAAGTTTGCTATGTATTATGCACGAATACTTTTCTTTTCCTTTTTAACAGATTCAGAAGTCAAATCACTTCAGAAAATTATTGAAGCAATAAACAATGATGAAAGTAATCTACGAATAGCATTCAACTTAAACCTGGAAATAGATATACTTTCATTATTTCAAGAGCATATTAACCCTTTTGTTCTAAGTGAGTTAGATTATAAAATCTCTAACATAAATTCATTAGCAAACGACACAACTATTTCGCCAATTGAAAGAGCAAGTAATGCGATGAAAAAATTTAGTCGTTTATCGGATTCTGAGATTGTTACACCAGAAATTGTTACTGATAAAATGATGAACTCATTACCAGCTGATGCAATAAACAAATCCACTTTACTACTTGATATTGCTTCCAAACAAGGCGAATTTGTTTATGCCACTTATAAAAAATTTGGGAAAGTTGTGGCTAACAATTTTTGCTCAATACCTACATCCAAAATTGCTTACGAGTTTACTAGAAAAGTATACAAACTCCTTGAACTAGATTTAGAAAATATAGAAACAAACTACACTTCTTACGATTTAATTGAAGAAAACAATTTGATTGAAGATGAATTAATAAAAATTAATAATAACGACATGAAATTTGATGTAATCGTTGGAAACCCGCCATATCAAGAAAGTGATGGTGGTGCCCAAGCTAGCGCCAAGCCCATATATCACGATTTTGTTAATGTTGCAAAACAACTTAGTCCTAATTATATCTGTATGATTATGCCAACACGTTGGTATGCCGGCGGTAAAGGTTTAGATACATTTAGAGACGAAATGCTAAATGATATTAAGATTTCAGAACTGCACGATTTTCTTAAACCTGAAATAATTTTTCCAAATATTAATCTACGAGGTGGAATTTGTTATTTTTTAAGAGATAACAATTATGATAATAGCAAACATTTAACTAAAGTATTTACTTATGGTGATAATTTAACCCCTACTCTACATTCTAGGAGTTTAAAAACTGTAGATTCCGATATTCTTATCCGTCACAGTATAGCTGTAGATATTCTACAAAAAGTTAAATCGAATAAAGAATTTGAATCTTTTGAAAATCATATTTCTTCTAGAAAACCTTTTGGATTTGATGGCAATATAGTTAAAAATAAAAGTGTCTTTAAACCATTCAAAAAAGGATTGAAGAATGCCGTTTTATGTTATGGAAAAGGAAAGCAAATTGGATATATAGAAAAGGATAAAATAACAAAAAACACTATCTGGATTGATAAATACAAAGTATTTGCACCATATGCCAACAATATTGGAACAGAATTAAACGATGATAATTTAAACGCATTCTTAGGTGAACCTAATTCAATAAGCACTGAGACTTATATCGTGATAGGAGCAAATTTAGAGTTAAATAAAGAATCCTCTAATAACTTGGTAAAATATTGCTATACGAAATTTACAAGGTTTATGCATAGTTTACCAAAAGTAAGTCAACACGGAACCTCAAAAACATACAAATTTGTTCCTCTTCAGCATTTCACTTCTGAATCTGATATAAATTGGAATAAATCCATTGAGGATATTGACAAGCAACTTTATGAAAAATATAAATTGAGTAAAGAGGAAGTTGAATTTATTGAAAAAATGATAAAACCAATGTAAGCCAACGCTAAAAGCCATACACATTTGCAATTCGCTCAATCCAACGCTGCAGCCAAAAATTGCAAAAGAGTATGTCTTTGCCAACGCTGACAGACAGACGAAAATAAAGTACGACCGCACACACATTTTGTATAAAACATGGCAGGGTTTGTAATTATTTGAATCGTCTCAACCCGCAGTTACAGTTCTTGCTGGTTGACAATTACTCTACCGCAAACTGCCACATTTCATACAATTTACCGTTGGCGGTAATTTGAGCATACCAAACATCAAAGAAATGAAAGAATATTTAAAATCATTTAATTTATTTACCGACATAGAGATTAATGATTTCTTGAATTTATCTCAAACTATTTTATTAAAAAAAGGCGATTTATATATTAATAATAATGAAATTTGCGACTCTATAGCTTTTGTCAAAAGTGGAATTTTTCGTTCCTATTATTATTCAAATAATGACGATGAAATTACATATTGTTTCACTTTTCCTAATAAATTATTAATGGCTTATTCTTCATTTATTTCACAAAAAAAATCTGAAGAAAATATTCAAGCTCTGACAGATGCTGAAATAATTTCAATACCAAAAGCAACTTTAGAAAATTTAGCCAAATCAAATAATAATTGGTTGCGTTTTTTGAAAATTATTGCCGAAAAGGAATATGTTGAATTAGAAAAATGGATATTTAATCATCAAAAAGATAAGGCTCAACAACGCTATTTAGATTTAATTACAACGCAACCTGAATATATCAAAGAGATTCCACTACATTATATAGCTTCTTACCTAGGCGTTACACAACGTCACCTAAGTCGAATAAGGGCTAATATTACGTATTAGACAAATGTCCTCTTCATAAACCTTTAGTACTTCATAAATTTGCATATAATTTAAAAACAAATATTATATGAAAACAATAATTTTAATTGGAGCAAACGGAAAAATGGGACAAGCTGCTTTAACTGGTCTTGGAAAACATAAAATTATAACCGCTGGACGGTCTGCCGATAATTATGACTTTCAAGTAGATATTACAAGCGAAGCATCATTAAGGAAATTATACGAAGATGTTGGTCATTTTGATGCTGTTGTAAACACTGTTGGTGTTTGTGAATATGCAAATTTTACTGAAATGACCGAAGAACAATGGATGAGTACCATTTTAAGTAAAATGATGGGACAAATAAACATTGTACGTATTGGTCAAGAATATATTGCAGATAAGGGGTCATTTACTTTAATAACAGGAATTTTAAATACTAAGCCTATACCTTTAGCAATTGCTGATGCTACTACTAGTGGAGCTATTGATACATTTGTTAAATGTGTTGCTTTTGAAATGCCAAGAGGAATCCGAGTAAACTCAATAAACCCAACTGTTTTAGAAGAGGCTTGGGATGTTTATGGTGAAATGATGCCTGGTTTTGAACCAGTTCCTGGTAGATTAGTTGGTAAAGCTTTTGAACGTTCGGTTGATGGGTTTATTACTGGTCAAGTGCTTTTTGTTGATGCATAAATAAAAACTACCTATTTTAATAGAAATCAAACTTAAGCCGTATATAATTTATTGCTAAGTCCTCACCTATTTACGAAAGTTTGTGAGGGCTTTTTATTTAGTTATTAGTTACTAAATTAGTTGCTTGAAACACGCAACAAACCATATACACCAACGTAGCCAATTAGAAAAATAAAAAGATATACAACTTGCAAGTAGAAATAAAAAATCCAAGAATTAAATGTTACAAATGCATGAGGCCTTCAAGCACATGTATTTGTAAATATATTAGTCCTTTCCAGACTAAAACTCGCTTTATTATTCTTATGCACCCGAAAGAGTACAAAAAAGAAAAAAACGGAACGGGTCATATGACTAAGCTTCAACTTGAAAATTCAGAAATTATAGTTGGTGTCGATTTCACCAATAATAATCGTGTAAATGAAATACTGGCAAAAGAAAACAGTTCTTCTTTTTTACTTTATCCAGGAAAAGATAGTTTCAACTTATCGACAAGAAAAAGTTCAGAAATGAATTCTTTTATGGGTAATAATCCACACATCTTTATTCTAGATGGCACATGGCCCTGTGCCCGTAAAATGCTTAAACTAAGTAAAAACTTGCAAAAACTAAAAAGAGTGAGCTTTGATAATGAAATAAAATCAAAATTTATTATCAAGCAACAGCCAGAACCTCTTTGTCTTAGTACTATCGAGTCAGTCTATACTGTCTTAAATTTACTTAAGAAAGGTGACGTAGAACAATGCGAGACAAAGGATTTCCTTATTCCTTTTGAAAAAATGATTGAGTATCAAGTCGAATATATTCTACATCCAAATATTAATAGCTACCGTCCAAGTGCGAAAAGAGAGGTTATACCTAAGGACCGGTATAAGAAGAAAACGCAAAGAAGTATTTTTTTTAAACAAGAAAGTTAGATGGCTTTTCTGTGAATGTTAGTAGTTAAAGGTGCTGTTATTAAATTAAACGTATTAAACCTCAAAAGCAGATTTAAACCTAATGAAACTGATCAAAGGTAACAACTATCAGAATTCATTATTACATCAAGTATTCAATAGTATATCATACACAAAACGAAGACATTACAGAATATTAAAATCTTTTCTTCCACCAAAACTTAAGACGTTCTAAGATCTTTACTTCTAAAGCATTGTTTTGTGGTATATATAATCGTTGATTCGCTATTTCCTCAGGAAGATATTCCTGATCAACAAAATTACCCGGATAATCGTGAGAATACTTGTAATCCTTTTTATATCCTAAGTTCTTCATCAATTTTGTGGGTGCATTACGCAAATGTAATGGAATAGATAAGTTGCCAGTTTCTCTAACCAAAGCCTGTGCCTTACCTATTGCTAAATATGATGCATTACTTTTAACCGATGTTGCCAAATAAATAACCACTTCTGAGAGAATAATTCGCGACTCGGGCATCCCTACCAAGTTGACCGATTGAAAACCAGCATTGGCCAAAAGCAATGCATTCGGATTAGCTAAACCAATATCTTCACTGGCCGAAATAACCAAACGACGTGCTATAAATTTAGCATCTTCTCCTCCCTCAATCATTCTAGCCAACCAATAAACAGCAGCATCAGGATCGCTACCACGAATCGATTTAATTAAGGCAGAAGCTATATCGTAATGTTGCTCTCCATCCTTATCGTACATCGATGGATTTTCTTGTAGCTCTTTCAGCACCAAATCATTGGTTAAAACAATTTCATCAGTCATCTGAGAACTAATCACCAATTCTAGGATATTAAGGAGCTTACGTGCATCTCCACCAGAGAATTTTATAAGAGCATCCTTTTCCTTTACTGTAACTTGCTTTTCTTTTAAGTAAATATCTTTTGTTAAAGCATGATCAATCAGATATTCTAAGTCTGACTTTTCCTGTGCTTTTAACACGTATACCTGACAACGCGAAAGTAAGGGTGAAATCACCTCAAATGAAGGATTTTCAGTTGTAGCACCAATTAAAGTTACCGTACCATTTTCAACGGCTCCTAAAAGAGAATCCTGTTGTGACTTACTAAACCGATGTATTTCATCGATAAACAAAATAGGATTTGGTGTAGAAAAAAACTTTTGTTTCTCAGCTTTTGCTATAACTTCCCTAACATCTTTTACACCAGAATTAATTGCCGATAAATTATAAAATGGGCGATTTAATTGATTGGCAATAATCTTTGCTAAAGTGGTTTTACCAACACCTGGAGGTCCCCAAAGAATAAAGGATGAAATATTACCAGATTCAATCATCTTTCTAAGAACAGCGTTCTCTCCAACCAAATGTTTCTGTCCTAAATAATTATCAAGACTAGTAGGTCTTAATCGTTCTGCTAAAGGTTGGTTTACTGCCATAAGACAAAATTAAAGTCCCGATAGCTATCGGGAAAAGGTTAAATTATAAAAGTTAAGATAAAAAACTTAAGCTTTTGTTGTGCTCAGCATCCTGGCTAACAATAATCTATTTTTCTATATTACAATAACGCTTAATCACATTATAGGCATCAAGTAAACCCAGCTCACCAGCTTTACTTAAATCGCCATAAGCCGACTTTTTATCGTTATTGTATAAATAGACTAAGCCTCTATTAAAATAAGCTTCTTTAAGCATATGATCTAATTCAATAGCTTTATTATAATCCAAAATTGCTTTATCAAATTGTTTCGACTTAGCATAGGTATTTCCTCTATTAAAATAAGCAAATACAAAATCTGGGTTCAAGTCTATAGCCTTATTATAATCATTAACAGCGGAACTGTAATCGACAATAATCTCTCGATTCTTCCCTTTTGTTCCATTATTTAAGCTCAAATTGGTATCATCATTCACCCCTATCGATTGAATGTAATCAGTCATATCGACAATCGCATTGGCTCTATTGAAATAAGCAAATGCAAAATCGTTGTTCTGCTCAATACATGCATTAAATGAAGCAATAGCATTATTATATTTTTTATTCGTCAACTCATAGGTTCCCTTATAAAAATAGGCTTCACTATCTCCCATTTTAATACTGAGTTCAGCCTTTTTAATCTGCTGTTTAATCAAGTTTTGGGAAAATGTATAATGCTTATTACTATAAGCAAAGGCAGGTGTATAGTTATGCTTTTGATTATAATTCATCAATTCCTGATCGTAATACTGCATTTTCCCAGCTCGCAGACTATCGATGGATAAATAGCTGATGTAAAAATCTTTTTCTAGTTTAATTCTTACAAATTTATCCTGAACACGTCCTTTTATAATTTCTTCAACAATTTTTTCTCTAGAGTTCAGATCTATTAATCGCTGAAAATTTTCAGTCGTATCAACGAAAGGTGCCATAGCTCCTCCATTCTTCATCCGTTTATACTTATCAATAATGAGTAATCCTTGATTTCTATCCTTAAAAGAACCATCCATATCATTAATATCCCTTTTTGATGATGATCGTGCTAAGTAGGCCTTTGCAAAATCGGGATATATATTAATTGCTGTTGTATAATCTGCAATAGCACCTAAATTATCACCTATATCAGCTTTCACCAATCCTCGATTGAAATAAATAAGCATGTTATCAGGATTCATATCCAATACCATATTAAAATCGTCAATAGCTGAATTAAAATCGCCTACCTCCGATTTAAGTAGAGCTCTGTTATAATAGCCATAAGCATTATTCGGATCAAGCTCAATGACCTTATCGTAATCAGCCAAAGCGCCTTTTAAATTTTTTGTAGCGTAATTGGAGATACCTCGTCCCATTATCAATCTTGCATCATCAGGTTTAATCTTTAAAGCTCTCTCATAATCATCAACAGACTCCTTATATTTTTTGACCTTGTACTTTAAATAAGCTCTATGGCCAAAAGCATCAGCAGAAAAATTATTAAGTTGAACAGCTTTATTACAATCAGCAATAGCACCTTCAAAATCATCCAATTGTTCTCTTACAACTGCCCTATTCAAATACGAACCAAGCATATCGGGCTTAAGCTTAATAGCCTTTGAGTAGTTGCTATCTGCTTCCTTAAAACGTTTTAATGCAGCCAAGGTAATACCTCTATTTGCGAATATATCTGAATTTGTGGGATTCAAATCTTCGGCCATATCAAAATCCGTAAGAGCCAAATTATATCGACTTAAATGATTATAGGCAACACCTCTATACAAATAAGCTAAAGTATAATTAGGATTAATCGAAATAGCCTTTGTATAGTCAATTACAGCACCTTCAAAATCTTCAAGATAATATTTAGCCAATGCTCTAAAAAGATAGGGTTCTGGAAGATATGGCTTCACTCTTATGATCTCATTAAATTTGATAATGGCTTCTGTATAATCATCAAAATAAATGGCATTACGTCCCTTTGATAATAAATTTTCTGTGTTAAGTTGTGCACTAGCAGTTGTTAAACAGAATACAATACTGAAAAATAAAAGAAGTCGGTATAAACGCATATAAAAATTGATTACAAGTGTTGAATTACAAACTTAAAAAATCTCGCTTGTAATTGGATTAAATTAACAGATTTTAAATCAATAAATTCAAACTTAAATTTGATTTTAATCCTCAATTATAAATTAAAAAAACATATTCATTCTATTTTCATTTCACTATTAAATGTCTTAACTTGAAGATAGAATCATATTGATTGGATGCTTCAATGATAAATAACTTGCATCAATTTTAAATATATTGTATCAAAAAAAGCATCAATTGGATTTTAATAATTTAAAACCAATAGCTATGAAAGATATTCTGAATCAGTATATGAAAAAGAGGTATCAACTTAAGGAAATGACATCAACAAAATATCAATTTCCAGGACCAGTTATTACCATATCTCGAGAATGTGGTTGCCATGCAATTACTATAGCCAATGAACTCGTTAGCAAACTCCAACAAATTACTGGACAAGAATGGACAGTATTAACAAAAGAGATTATAGAAGAAGCAGCTCAAAAATTAGGCTTACAGCCTAAAAAGCTTGAATACGTTTTTGAATCGAGAGAAAAATCGACTTGGGATGAAATTTTTTCAGCCATGTCCAATAAATACTACAAAAGTGATAAACTAATTAGGAAAACAATTGCCGAAGTTGTGCAAGCCATGGCTAGACGAGGCAACTGTATTATTATTGGACGAGGTGGTATATCTCTAGCAAAAGATATTGAAAAATCCTTACACATCAGACTTCAAGCTCCCTTAAAGTGGCGAGCAGAACAATTGCAGAAGAGTCATGCTGGTAAACTTGAAGAAATGATGATTTATGCTCAAACAGTGGACAAGAAACGTGATTTTTTAAGAAATTTCTTTAATAAAACCCCCTTAGAATTATGTTATTTCGATGTTATTTTCAACTCAATGAAACTCAAAGATAAAATTATTGTGAATGCAACAATTTCAATTTTAAAAGAAAAACACATCATCTAGTTTAGTCTCTTTTTATTAAATAAACACAGTATGTTAATCGATGTTTTACTTATTTCATCGAGTCAAATACTAATTATATCTAAAAACTTAAGCAAAGTCCTTATATGAATTGGCTAGGTTTAAGTTTTTGTTATTTTTGCACTCATTAACTAATTTTCCGAGAAAAGAACAACAACAAAACATTAATTAAGAAAATTAGATCATTTTTTAATTTAAACAACAATACTATGAATTTTAAGATTATTGCGGCAGCTCTACTAATTGGAGGAACTGTATTTTCTTCATCGGCTGAAGCTAAAAAAGACAAAAAAAAGGACAAACAAGAAGGTTACGTATTTACTGATGTAAAACGCATGCCTGCAACATCTGTAAAAGATCAGCACCGTTCGGGTACATGTTGGGCATTTTCTGGTTTATCATTTATGGAATCTGAGATGCTTCGTATGGGTAAGCCTGAAGTAGATTTATCTGAAATGTTTGTCGTTTACAACTGCTACTCAGATAAAGCGATTAAAGATGTTCGTTTGAGCGGAAAATTCAACTTTGGTGGCGGTGGAGCTTTTCACGATGTTACTTATGTAATGAAAAACTACGGTATCGTTCCTGAATCGGTATATGCTGGATTAAATTACGGCGAAACAGGTCATACTCATGGTGAAATGGATATTATCCTTAGCAACTATGTGGATGCTGTAATACAAAATAAAAACAAAAAGTTAACACCTGTTTGGCACAAAGGTTTCGATGGTGTTTTAGATGCTTACTTAGGAAAATTACCTAAAACGTTTGAGTACAAAGGCAAAGAATACACGCCTAGATCGTTTGCTGATGACTATACAGGTCTTAATGCTGATGATTATATCGAAATATCTTCATATACTCACCACCCATTTTACGAAAAATTTATTATCGAAGTTGGTGACAACTGGTTATGGGACGAAGTTTATAACTTACCTATTGACGAGATGATGGACGTTATGGAAAGTGCTATTATGGATGGTTACACAATTGGATGGGCTGCTGATGTAAGTGAAAAAGGATTTGCATACCGTAAAGGTGTTGCAATTGTTCCTGAAGCAGATACTAAGAATATGAGCGATTCTGAGATTTCTAAATGGCAGGATATGTCTGACAAGAATAAGAATGCTAAATTATTTAGCTTCAAAGGTCCTGGTGCTGAAAAAGTAATTACTCAAGAAATGCGTCAAGAAGCTTTCAATAACTACACAACAACTGATGATCACGGTATGCACATTGTAGGTATTTCTAAAGATCAAAACGGGAACAAATATTTTATCGTAAAAAATTCTTGGGGTACCGATAACAATCCATACGATGGTTATTTTTATGCTTCATTTCCTTTTGTAGCCTATAAAACAATGTCTTTCATGATTAATAAAAATGCAGTTCCTGCAAAATTGAGAAAGAAATTAGATATAAAATAAACAAACACAATAACATAAAAAAAGCTCGATTCTAAGAATTGAGCTTTTTTTTATGCCTTTAATTAACAATTTTATATACTTGGTTCGATTTTTGATTACTTTCATAATTGAAAAATTTAATATAAATTCGTAAGTCAGTAGAATTATATTCTATACATAATTAGGAAACACATCAATTACTTAATACAAAATCTAAGATTATGAAAAAATTATTATTAGTAGCAGCAATCAGCTTATTTTCATCAGCTTTGTTTGCTCAATTAGCCTCACCTATTAGCATTGGTATTCACGGTGGACTTGTTAGTACAAAAGCGGATACTGATATAAGTGGCATTAAAGATAAAGCCGATAATGGTATGATGTTGGGTGCCTTTGCTAGAATCAACCTCAACAAGTGGTATATTCAACCAGAATTGAATTACGTATCACGTAAATCAACTCTTGAGTACATGGGTGGATCTGCAGATATCAAAACAAAAAGTATCGATATTCCAGTATTATTGGGATACAAAATTATTAAACTGCCTGTGATTAAGGTAAGAGCATTTGCTGGACCTGTAGCTTCATTTAGTATCGATGACAACTTTAAAGATTTTGTAACTGATGGTGTAAATGACTTTAGTCCAAAAGTGAAAGACGCTGTTTGGAATGCTAAGGTTGGTGCTGGTATCGACGTTTGGAAATTAACGTTTGATGTTGATTACGAATTTGGCTTAACTGATGTTTCTTCTGAATTTCTTAAGAAAAACAAAATGTTTAATGTGACTTTAGGATTCCGTTTATTGTAAACACATTACATTATAAAACAAAAAACCACCAAATAATTGGTGGTTTTTTTATGCTTTAAAGTGAATGCGATATCTTAAAACTCACTCAAAATACCTCCTGTCATTCGAACTAGGCTTGTTTTCGATTGAATCAAATTGAATATTGCAGCTAGTCTGGCCAATGAAGCATTCTGATAACTTATTTGAACATCACGATAATTAAAGGAATTAATACTACCCGATTCGTACTTCTCCTTAGACAATTGCATATTAATCTCTGTAGCCGACAAATTCTCTTCAGCTAAATCGAACAATTCCTTGCGCAGCTCATACAATTCGAAATTCTGAGCTAACGTATTAGTCAAACTATGCTTTAAATCTGCTGTTTCTATCTTCGAAATTTCTTCTTCAATTTTTGCTATTTGCAAAGCTCTACGATTTGCATTCCCATTAAATATCAAATAATTAAGACTTAAGTTGGCGTACAAAGCATGAGATTTTGAATCAACTTTAGAAGCAACATCATACTTTTGATTAAGCCTATAACCTTCTGCTCCTGCTCCTAAAGAAACACTAGGGTAATAATTCGATCGAGCCATTTCTATATCGCGCTTCTGAATCGTTTCTTGCATATATCGATTCTTTAAGTTGTTATTATTCGCAAACATCTTATCAAGCAAATCAGCTAGTCGAAAATCAGTCACTGGGGTCATAAAAACATCGGTAAAAATATACTGAGTACTTTCTTTAACACCTAGCAAAAAATTCAAATCACGTACTGTGTTATTATAATTCACTTGCTGTGTCAGGTAGTTCGACTTGTCCTCAAGAAAAGCATTCTTAGCCAAAAGCAACTCGTAACTTCCTGTAGTACCAATATCACTTGCTACTTTCTCATTAGAAAATCTATCTTCAGAAAGTTCCATTATTTTTTTGCTAACATTCAAGCGTTCCTGCTCCATTAGAGTTTTATAATAGGCTAAAATGATCAATTCAATCTGACTTTCAACAGCAACAATGGTATTACCCTTCGATAATGCGGCTAAGTCATTAAACTTATCCTTACGAATTCTCACAGCAAAACCATCGAATAGAGTCCATGTTAAATCAAGCGATGGACTTAAAATATTCTGTCTATAATCATCACTTTCGTTATAGTCTTTCTTATTAGCTGAGCTAAAATTAAACTCTACTTTAGGATATTGTCCTGCATTACCCCAAGTATTATTTAAGTCAGCAATTTTCTCTGATTGCCGTACAATCTGAATATTATAATTCTTCTCTAAACCTACTTCTATTGCTTGAGCAAGACTTAATTCTTTCTGCGCAGACAAAGTCCCAGCACAAAACAACATGAGTATGATTGATATATATTTATTCATTGTTTCGTTATTTTAAAAGTCCAAAAAATCTAAAGGTCGAAGGGTCTAAAAAGTCAAAGAGTCTGAAAAGTCTAAATGTCAAAAATCAACAAGCTCCTTTACCCTTTCTTTGTTTACTTTATCCTTCACTCACTCTACCCTTTAAACTTATTCCTTTAACCTTTATACTTTGTTACCTTTGTATTTTGTTCCCTTTATCCTTGGTACTTTAACCTTTATACTTTATTTACTTTATCCTTTAGTCTAAAGTTACTTTAGCTTCCTTAATTGCTGGTTCAACATCCCTTGGATCAACTTTTTCTCCTGTCCAAAGTTCCCTTGTGTATTTTCGAATATCATTCAAAACAAGAATTATAACAGGGAAAAGTGTTAGAATAAAGAATGTACCAAGCAAAACACCATAAGCCAAAGCAATAGCCATTGGAATTAAGAATTGAGCTTGAAATGAATTCTCAAGAATCAATGGATACAAACCAACCGTTGTGGTAATTGTGGTTAACACAATAGCTCTAAAACGTGCTTTCCCCGCTCCAAGAACTGCTGATTCCGGATTCATACCTTCCTTTAAATTGGTATTGTATTTGGAGAGAAAGACGACGGCATCGTTAATAATGACACCAGATAGAGCAACCATTCCCCACACACTAAGCATAGATACCTGAACACCTTCGATACCATGTCCCCAGGCGGATCCAAGAATACCTAAAGGAACCATCAGAATTACGATCATGCCTTGAGTGAAAGATCTAAAATGAATCATCACTATAAATATGATCGCTAAGAAAGCTATTGAAAAGTAAATTTTCATTTCAGCAATATCTTCTGATGAACGTTTTGCTTGACCTTGAAATTCGGGACGTACACTAGGAAATTTTTCCTTAAGAACAGGTAGAATATTATTGGTTACTTCTTCTAAAATTGGAGGAACTGGTTCATTTGGATCCAATAAATCAGCTTCAACACGAATTTCTCGAGCACCATTGTATCGCTGAATACTAACAGGACCACGTAAAATATCATAATCAACCAGCTCCGACAATGGATACTCACCATTTAGAGTTCTAATTCGCATACTCTCCATTTGTCCAATAAAAACACGATCACTCTTTGGATAACGCACCCAAACTTTAATCTCATCTTTACCTTCTTGTAAACGCTGAGCCTGACCACCAAAGAAACCTTGACGAACCTGAGAAGTGATACTACTCAAATCCATTCCTAAATAGTAAGCTTTATCTTTCAACTTTAAACGAACCTCACGACTTCCTAATGGGTTATTATCATTGATATTATATAAAGAAGTCATCTTTCTAAGCTCATCTTGAAAATAAATATTCGCTGCATTCAATTCATCCATATCCGAACCTAAAAGACTAACTGAAACCGCAGCTCCCCACCTGTTAGCTGAGCCAATAGTATATTTCTCAGCTTGATTCACAGCCCCAATTCTTTCCTTTACAGCATTAGAAATATCAAAACTAGAAATTGGAGATCCCTCCATATCGCGTAGTGTTACTGTAATATTTCCAGAGTGCGGACCTGATTCTTGACCATTAAAAGCCGAACCTACCGATAAGTTTGTATATTGAATGAAATCATCTTTCTGAGCATATTTCTCCTTTAATTCCCCATTTATTTCCCAAACAGCATTTTCAAACCCCTTTAAAGCTTTAACGGTTATATCCTTATTGGTTCCAGGTTTATAAGCTACATTAATATTAAAAGTATCGAAACTTACATTAGGAAAGAAGGTGCTTTTTATGAACCCGCCACCAAACAAACCAATGGTAATAAAGATGAATGCTACTGGAAGAAAAATAACAATCCAACGCCATTTTATGGCTCTTCTTAAAAAGCCCATATAAATCCGATCGCGCATATACATAATGCCCTTTTCAATTTTATCTCGGAAGCGATTAAAAGCGGTATGACTTTTTCTCACATTCAGTACTTTTTCATTTCCCACATGACTTGGCAAAACAAAGAGACTTTCGAATAGAGAAATACCCAAACAAAAGACAACGACAAAGGCCATCTCGTAAAGAAACTCCATATTACCCGTAACAAGTAATAGAGGTGTAAATGCTACCATTGTTGTTGTTACCGATGTTAAAACAGCAGGTACAACCTCCATTGTTCCATCAATAGCTGCTCGACGAGGACTCTTCCCCTTTTCGAAATGCGTATATATATTTTCACCAATCACAATTCCATCATCAACAAGAATACCGATGATTAGAATCATACCAAAAAGTGAAATCATATTGATAGTGACACCCATTAGGTTGGCAAAAATGAACATGCCTAAAAATGAAGCCGGAATTCCCCATGCTACCCATAAGGATAAACGGAAACTCAAGAATAAAGCTAAAGCTAGAACCACAAGAGCTAGGCCATAGCCTCCATTCTTATACAATAGGTTTAGTCGCGACTGCAACATGTTTACATAGTCGAAAGTGACCTCTAAACTAGCATCAGTATGATCTGCATTAAACTCTTTAGCATATTGATTACAGAATTCTGAAATCTCCTCCAAATCCTCATTATTCAACTTATTTACGCCAATTGAAACAGCTGGATTATTATTCACATAAGATGAACTCGGTACATCCTCAAATTGGAAATGGATATCGCAAACATCCCTCAAACGAATGTACGATCCATCAGAATTTGCACGTAAAATAATTTCTCCAATTTTATCCGGATCAACTGAACGATTACGAGATCTAATTATAATCTCTTCTTTAGCATTTTTTATAACACCACCTGAAATATCAATATTATTGCTAGCAATAGCAGCTGACACCTCTGAGAATGTCAACTGATGACGACGTAAGTCATCCTCTTTAATCTCAACAGAAAGTTCCAAACTAGGTAAACCCGAGATGGATATTTGAGACATTTTTTTCGAACGCATCAAATCATCATAAATAACATCTGAGTAACGCTTTAGTGTCAATAAATCGACATCACCAGTCACTGCCATTCTTACAGCTGGTGTTGTTGACCTTAGTTTTGATATAACTGCTTTCTCTGCTCCCGATGGAAACGAAGGAATTCCATCAACTGCATTTTTTACATCGGCAAGTGTTTCATCCAAGTCTAAATCACCCGTTGTGGTAATTGTCACTCTAGCGTAACCTTCCGACGATACCGAGTTCATTTCTTTAATACCTACAATTCCTCGTACAGCATCTTCTATGCGAGATGTTATTCCCTCTTCAACTTCTTTGGGAGAAGCTCCAGGGTAAACCATAGATACATTAATTGTTTTGGATTCCGTTTCTGGGAAAAAGGACTTTTTCATGTGAAATAGAGAGAAAATTCCTGCTATCAGAAAAAGTGCAATAATCATCTTCCCATAAAAGGGATATCTGACAAAATGAGATATAATAGTCTTCATAAATTTAGATTTGAGAATTGAAACAAAAGCTTATTTAAGGATCTGAACCTTCATGTTTTCAGCACCTTTAACAGGGACTGTTGTTACCAAAAGTTCACCTTCAGAGAGACCATTGAAAATCAAGGTGTTTTCGTTTCTCTTAAGTACATTAATTTGTTTCTCCTTCAACATATTATTCTCCACTACAAACACTCTATTCGACCGGAATACAGCATTTCTAGGAATCTCCATAACATTGTCAATCTGTTTACCATTAAACTTTGCAGTTAAATACTGACCTTGATACAGTTCATTATGAGTCGTATTAAGTCCTACAAACACAGCTATTGACTGCGTCCCCTCATCTACAAACTCTGACTTTCGTAATAACTTACCCGAAGCAACTTTATCGCCATTAGAAGCTAATATATCAACCTGATCGCCAATTCTCAACCATTTGATATCTTCCGATTCAATAGGTACTTGTAGTTCTAATTTTCTTGACTCAATAATTCCAGCAAGTTTTGAACCCATTCCAGCTACAGCTCCAATTTGTGTACTAACCTGATCGTAAGAACCTGTAAATGGAGCATAAATACGATACTTCGATAGTTTAACTTCACTAGATTTAATCGTATAATAATCACCTAGAATATTACGACTCGCCAAGAATACCTTTTCCTTTTCTGATTTCATTTCAGGTAAAACTGGTAATTTCTCATCAAGCTTTATCTCATTAAAAAAGGTCATCCAAGCATCAAATCTATCTTTATAATCAATACGAATATCAGGAAGACTTTGAGCGAGTTTATTCAGAAACGTACTTTTCTGTGCCTGAAGATCCATTTTAGCATCAGTATCGTAAATTTGAAGTAACAAATCACCTTTTTTAAAACGCTGTCCTACTTTTAAAGGCACACCAGCATCTACAATTCTACCAGGAACTTCGGAACTCAAGTTGACTTCCAAGTTGGACAATAAACGTCCTTTTTCAACAATAGAAGTGGAAATATCATGATAGTTGACTTGCTCCACTTTTACAAAAGGTGTTTTCTGTCTATTCACATCTTTCTGTGGCTGCTTTTTCAGGCTCTTTAAACCAATCATACCACCATAACCTAAGGCCAATATAATTACAACTGAGACAACAATAAGAACTTTTCTATTCATCTATAAATCGTGTTATATAATTTCAATTAGTTAAAGTACGAATTTACTTTTATTTAAAATAATATAAAATTTTGAGATCTTAACGACTTGTTAAATAACTTAGACAAAAAGTGTTAGACCTACTAGATATATGACATGAATAAACTTGAACTAAAAATGAAAAACTGAAGCAATTATCTGGAAAAGCTCGGTGAGCTGAAAGTGTGGGTGTAAAATTACTGTACTAAAAAAAATTACGTCGGGATGACATACTAAAATATTTATGCGGGCATCTCCATATAATCAAGGCTACCGCTCCTAAGGAGCTCTAAAAAATTACAATCCAAACAACCCTACCATACTACCGTTCCTAACGGAACTAAACAGAAAAAAAAGAACTCTTCTTTATTGTAAACATAAACTCGGAGAGCTGAAAGTTGGTAGTAAAATTACAATACACACACAAAAATCCCGTAGGGATAACAGACTGAAATATTTATACGGGAATCGCCATATAAATCAAAGCTACCGCTCCTAAGGAGCTCTAAAAAAAACATACAATAAACGAATCTACCATACTACCGTTCCTAACGGAACTAAACAGAAATAAACCTGAGCAATCACCTAGAAAAGCTCGGAGAGCTGAAAGTATGGTCGTAAAATTACAATACACACACAAAAATCCCGTAGGGATGACAGACGGAAATATTTATACGGGAATCGCCATATAAATCAAAGCTATCGCTCCTAAGGAGCTCTAAAAAAACATGAAATAAACGAATCTACCATACTAACGTTCCTAACGGAACTAAAAAGGAAAAAAACATCCTACTTTAACGCCCACTCTACAGCTTTCACTGCATGTATCGTTGTGGTATCAAATGTTGGAATATTCACATCTGAATCTGAGATTAAAAGAGGAATTTCGGTACAACCTAAAATCACACCTTCAGCTCCACGATTCTCTAAATTCTTTATGATAGTCTTATAAACTTCCCTCGAAGAATCTTTAATCTCACCTTGAACCAATTCTCCATATATAATCTGGTGAATCTGCTCTCTTTCCTCATCGGTAGGAATAATGACCTCTATACCAAATTGATCGGCAAGCACTTTCTTGTAAAAATCCTTTTCCATGGTAAACTTAGTCCCAAGCAGTGCGACTTTCTTAATGCCTTTACTAACAATCTCCATACCTGTTGCTTCGGCGATATGTAAAAAAGGAATAGTGATACTAGCCTTAATTGCAGAAGTGCACAAATGCATTGTATTGGTACATAAAACAATTATATCAGCACCCGCTTTTTCAAGTCGTTTCGCAGAATCTGCCATAATCTCGTCCAACTCTTCCCATTTACCTTCATGTTGGAGCTTTACAATATGATCGAAATCAACCGTATCCATCAAACTCTTACAAGAGTGATGACCACCTAAAATTTCTCTCACTTTTTTATTTAGTAATTCATAATATACGATAGATGATTCCCAACTCATACCACCAATAAGTCCAATTCTTTTCATGCTACTTTGCTTTATTAATATCTACATATCCACAAGTCCTATTTGTCGACTTATTTCAGAACTCTTAAAAATACAAGTTTTCTTACTGTCATCACCAATTTTGTCATTTTTTTTAAAGTGTAAGTTGCCCTGTTTATCTTGTACATTTTGATGATAATCGATTTTACCTTCTTTATAGGATATGAGTTTATGAAAATATCCTTATATAGGTTTATATTTGAACTTATAATAAATAACTTAAACATTAAACTTATATGAATCTAAATCAATTTAAAAGTGGTTTCATAATGACGCTACTTGCAGCAACAATGTGTTTGCAAGCAACGGCTCAAGTGAGCTACAAGACTCGCGAAGAAATACCAGCGAAATACAAATGGAATTTTTCTGATATCTACGAAAGTTGGGATGCTTGGGAAGCTGATTTCAAATCAATGTCTAAGGAGATTGAAATCATTCAATCTATGAAAGGAAAGCTTGGAAAAGATGTAAAAAACTTAGTTACACTTCTTGATGCACAAGAAACTATGATGAAAAAGGCTTATAAAGTCTATCAATTCGTTTCCTTCCAATCTACCGTTGACGGTAAAAACATGGAACTACAAGCTAAGCTTCAACGAGTAGGTATTTTCTTTAATCAAATGAGTATGGCTACAACTTGGATCTCTCCTGAAATGATTAAGATTCCTGAGGCAACCATGAAACAATGGATTGCATCTACACCTGCTCTTAAACCACAAGAATTTGGTTTAATGGATATGTATCGTATGCAAAAACATGTCTTGAATGAAGATATGGGACGTTTAGTGTCTTTCTTCTCACAATCGTCGGGAACGGCTAGCAGTGCTTTTACGGCTTTATCAACAACTGATATTGAATTTCAAGAAATTACATTATCTGATGGAAAAACAGTAAAAGTAACTCCAGGTATGTATTCACATATCACGAGTACATACAAAAATCAGGCTGACCGTAAATTGGCTTACGAAGCGCTTTACGATGTTTACTACAAAAACAAGAACACTTATGCTGCCATTTACGAAGGTATCATTCAATCAGAATGGGCAAATGCTCGTGCTGCAAACTATGAATCTTGTTTAGATGCTAAATTGGAAGGCAACAACATTCCTAAGGATGTTTACTTAAACCTAATTAATACCGTTAGAGAAAACACAGCGCCTGTACAAAAATACACGAAACTTCGTAAGAAAATTTTAGGCCTAGAGAAATACTATGGTTTTGATGGTTCTATGAGCTTAGTTGATTTTCACAAGACATACCCATACGAAGAGGCTGTAAAAATTGTAACAGAATCAGTTCTTCCACTAGGTAAAGATTATCAAGCTAAACTTAAAACGGCTACAGCCAGTGGATGGTTAGACGTATATGAAAACCCAGGTAAGCGCGGTGGCGCGTTTTCGGCCGGTGTTTATGGTGTACACCCATACATGCTACTTAACTACAATGAGACTTTAGATTACGTATTTACTTTAGGTCACGAGTTAGGACATACAATGCACACAACTCTAGCCAGTAGCACTCAACCTTTTGCAACACATAACTACACAATTTTTGTTGCTGAAGTTGCTTCTACATTCAACGAACGTTTGTTGTTAGATCATATGATGGAAACTACAAAAGATCCTAAGGAACGTATTACTTTATTGAACCATGCGATTCAGGCTATTATTGGAACTTTCTACACACAAACTATGTTTGCTGATTTCGAATATCAAGCACATACAATGGTTGAGCAAAACCAGCCTGTAAATGCAGATATCTTCGCTAAACTTTGGGGTGATATTGCTCAAAAATACTATGGTGATGTTTCTGAGAAAACAAAATACTCAAACTACCCTTGGACTCGTATTCCTCATTTTTACAACTCACCTTACTATGTATATCAGTACGCAACCTGTTTTGCATCATCGTCTAAATTGTATAAGGATGTAACTGAAGGAAGCAAAAAAGATACGAAAGCTGCCTTAAAGCGTTACATAACTTTATTACAGTCGGGTGGAAATGATTTTCCAATGGAACAATTGAAAAAAGCAGGTGTTGATTTGTCGAAACCTGAAGCAATTTTAGCTGTTATCAACCAACTAGATAAATTAGTTGACCAATTGGCTATTGAAATTGAAAAACTAGAGAAATAGTATTTCTCAGCTCAAAATAATTTTAGGCAGTTCCTTTATTGGGACTGCCTTTTTTTACACGCTTCTTTCAATGATTTAATGCAGATCAATATTCGACAGATACTGAAACAAGTTCAGTATGACGACGTGCTAGTATGAAGAGAGTTCTACTATTGAAAGCTTACGAGAGCTCCTAAAATCAGGACAAATGGTTTATATTTAGCTTCAATTTTAAAAAGGGAAAAACCTCTAATAAACACTTAATTAGCAATTATCTGATAATTTATCATTTTCTCTAGCATTACTTACACATCATATTATACCCTATTTCTGTTACTAATATTCTCCATAAATAAGACTTAGCTTTCTCTTATTTTTACTAATAGAAATAGTAATCAAATCAACTATTTCTTCTAAATCATACTCAGAGCTATCTATCGTCAAATTATAATTCGTTGCATTATTCCAATTTTCACCAGTATAATGTAAACAATAGTTTGCTCGCTCTTTATCTGTTTTTCTCAACTCGCTATCTGTAATCTCAGATTCAATTTCATACTCATCGGAAATTTTCGCTTTGCGATAGTTTTTATTTGCATGAATAAATACATTAAAACAATTAGGCTTATCTTTTAGTATAAAGTTGGCACAACGTCCGACAATAACACATGATTCCTTTGCGCAGATATCTCTTATAATTTTACTTTGAACTAAAAACAAAACATCAAGAGGCACTTGCTTTTCATATACATAAGCATAGTTTTGTTCGTAAAATTCAGCTAAGAGTGAATTGACTAGCTTCTGCTCATTTTGTTTAATATAATCTGATGTAAACCCAGTTTGTTTAGTAGTAAGGTCAATTAGTTTTTTATCATAAAATGAGATTCCTAATTTTTCAGCTAGGTGTTTTCCAATTTCATGACCACCACTACCATGTTCACGTGAAATAGTGATGACTAAATTATTTTTCTCATTACTCTCAGTTAAACCTAAATTTGGGTTGTTATCTAAACTTGGTTCAATCCAAGAATCAATTATATGTATTCTTTTAGTACAGAATTTGGCAATAAAACCAACCAATATAGCTGCTACAACAGTACCTTCCCTAATACCTTGCAATTGATGAAAAAATACAAATGAACTTATTAATCCTATAAAAACCAAAGTACTATCTACTCCGATTTTTACTTTTCCAAACTCTTTTTTAAAGGTATCTACAATAGCCATAGCTAAACCTTCTCCTGGTAAATAGGTTAATTTTGCTTTTACTTCTAAAAAAACACCAAAACCTATTAGAATACAACTAATCAAACAAAATAGTACTTGCAAAAAATAATTTGAAAGATTTAAACCAGAAATTAAACGAAGAGCGAAATCAATAAATAATCCAAATGCAAATACCATTGGAAGTTGTAATAATTGTATTAAACGATAATTCCGACGGAGTATCCCTATTTGAATTAGCATAAGGAAAATATTAAAAAATATTGTTAGTGTTCCTAAGCTTAAAGGTGATTTGAAGCTAAATACATAAGGGATGCAAGATATAGGTGAAACGCCCAAATTAGCTTTGACTGATAAAGCAACACCAAAAGCCATAACAAAGAGACCAATACCAAAAATGATGATTTTTAATAGAATATTATTCTTTTTCATAAAGGTTTCAGTCGTAAATTTTTGAGATTAAAAATCGAACTTCAAAAGTAGAAAACCTTTAAGCTACAAACCTATATTTGTCGTTTTTTTTTTGAACAATAATTAAAACTCGTGTAAAATACAAAACACCCTATAAATTATTTTTAAACAACTTATTTAACAATCTATTAAGCTACCAGTTTCATAAAAGTTAACCATGATACAACATCGACTAAATTATACAAAGATGTAACTGAAGGTAGTAATAAAGATAAGAAAGCTACCCTTAAACGTTATATAACTTTATTACAATCGGGTGGAAATGATTTTCCAATGGAACAATTGAAAAAAGCAGGTGTTGACTTGTCAAAACCTGAAGCCATTTTAGCTGTAATCAATCAACTTGACAAATTAGTTGACCAATTGGCTATTGAAATTGAAAAACTAGAGAAATAGTATTTCTCAACTCAAAATAATTTTAGGCAGTTCCTTTATTGGGACTGCCTTTTTTTACACGCTTCTTTCAATAGTTTAATGCAGATCAATATTCGACAGATACTGAAACAAGTTCAGTATGACGACGTACTAGTATGAAGGGAGTTTGACTATTTAGAGGTTGAAAAATATCTGAAGGATATATTAGGACGTTCATAATTAGCCCTATTCTAAAAAAAACACGAATGAAAGCTTCATTATAAATAATCCGATGATTTAACACCTTAATGAAAATACATTAGATAAATCAGTAGCAGATGAAATTACAGAACCATATAATTATAAATAGTAAAAACCAACTTATTCCTATCGAGTTGAAAATTTTACTTAGTAGATAAAAGCCCTTTTATCCACCCCGTTTTATAAATACAATCCAAGCAAGCATAAGAAACAACATCTAATATTTTATAATTTTCATAATTAACAAATCAGGATTCATCTATTTACTAAAATAAAGTCTTATTTTTGAGTAATAAATAGATGTATTCATAAACAAATGAAAAACAAATGAAACGCATAGCATTAATCATTTTAAGTATTGCTCTAATAGCGCTATTCTCTACTTCGTGTTCTAGTTCGGACGACGAAACGCAACCGACTTTTGATGAGACTTTAATTATTGGTAAATGGAAAAGTGGTACATTATTTGAGAAATACAATGAGGATAAATCAGGAGGTTTTTGGAATACTGCTGATGATGTTAAAGAATCAGAAGCTCAGAAATTTACTTGGACAATCACAAAAGATGTGTTAAAGCAAATTCATATATTCGAAACTGGTCCTGCTCTTGTTCCAAAAGTTTACACCATTACGGATTTAACGTCAACAACAATGTCGTATGAAGACTCTTACGGAGAATCAACATCATTTACAAAACAATAAGAGTAAAATGCAAATATTAAAAAAGGTTGGAACAGCTTTACTGGTATTGGTTTTTGTATTGATAATAGCTGCGGCAATAGGTATGTGGTATCTATTTACACCCGAAAAATTAACACCAATAGTTAATAAGCAGGCAAAAGAATATCTAGACTGCAACACTAATGTCGAAAAAGTTGAACCTACTTTTTTTGGTACCTATCCATTTTTGGGGCTTGAGATCACGAACCTCTGTTTAACAGAAAAGACAAATACATCGAAAACAGATACGCTCTTGTACACACCCAAATGCTTTGCCTCTCTAAATGTAATGTCTTATTTATTTGGTGGCAATATAAAACTCGACCCATTTCTTATTGAAGATGGGTATTTGAATTTCAAAATAGACTCGCTTGGTCACTCAAATTTCGATATTTTAAAAAGCAGTTCCGATTCGTCAGAAGCTAATTCCGAAGTATCATTTGGTGATATCGACATTAGCAATGTGGAGTTCAAAAATTTTAATGCCAAGTATACCGATGAGTCGACATTTAGAAAGGCTGATATTAGCAACTTAAATGCGAAACTCGAGCTCAACTACAGCAAAGAGAAACAGAACTTCGGTTTGGATATGCAATTAGATAAATTGCTGTATACAACATCCGATTCAATGGCTCTTTTTGTTGAGGCACAAAATTGTAATCTAAAAATTAATTCTAAAGCTAAGGACGCAAACCTCATAAACTCCGATTTAAAACTTATTTGTAAAGCCATGTCGGTTTCTATGGCTGGTGATACCATTTTGTCTAATATGAAATTGGATTCAAACTTACCTTTTAATGCAAATCTATCTGAGAATTCTTATGATTTTAAGAAGTCCGAACTCATTATAAACGATGAGCAAGCCATCTCATTTAATGGGAAGGTAAACATGTTAGAAGATAATTCTATATCGACCAACATAAGCTACTCGACTAATGAATTGAATATTGAAAACATTCTTGCTCTTGTTCCTAAAGCCTATTCTGATCAACTAAAAGACATCAAGGCAAAAGGGTATGCAAAAGTATCGGGATCGGTAACAGGGCTTATGTCTGAAACTAGTACGCCCCTTTTAACAACAAACATAGAGTACTCTAAGGGAGAAATTAAATATACAGGATATCCAACTGTAAAAGACATTAAATTATCGATGTCGACTAAGGTGGATCTGAATAAAAACCAAAATTCAAATATTACTGTAAATAGTAGTTCTGCCAAGATATTGAACAGCGCTATTTCTGTTAAAGGAAATATCTCAGACATTTTGGGAATTCCACAATACGATATTTATTCGAAGAGTGATTTAAACTTAGCCGATTTTAAATCGTTTATTCCAAAAGATCAGAATATAATTATTCAGGGTTTGCTTAATGGAAATCTACACACCCAGTTTTCTCAGTCTGATATAGATAAGGAAGCCTATCACCGTATCTATTTAACGGGCGATTTCAATACTCAAAATTTTGATGCAATTTATGACGACACGATAAAGGTAAATCTTCCTTCGGGAAAGATTAAACTTAATTTACCTAGCCAAACCAAAGCAGACAAAAACCTTCTGTTTGCAAAGATCAAAATTGATGCACCAAACTCGAGGATAAACATGTCTCCTACGATGAGTGCTGCAACTCAGAACCTCGAGCTTTCTGTCGATATCAATCAACTGGCAAAAGACGTTTCTGCACCCATATCGTTCTGTCATTTTAAATTTGATAGTCTTTATGCAATTGTCGATACAATATCTGTAAGTGCGAATAATGCTACGGGACAATTTGAATATGCTCCAACGCTTAAGGCAAAACAAGAAATTGCTCTTATCAATTCTACAATCAACAGTCAAAAGTTTGAAATCATTAGCAAAGACTCTATTCTATTTGATGCTAAAAAGCTATATGCCAAAACAAATTTGAAGTACGACGAATCTCAAAATAATGTTATCCTTAAATGGCAGCCCGAAATGGCTATCAGTTTTTCCGATGCAATTTATGACTTAGGCAAGCAACTAAAGGGTGAGATTCCAAACATGTCGTTTACACTTGATCCCGATACAATGGTGATTAAGAAAGTCGATTTAACTCTGGGTGATTCTGACTTTAGCCTTACTGGTAAACTTACCGACATCACGAAGTACCTTAACGACCAAGCATTGCTTAAAGGAAATTTTGATTTGATCTCCCAAAAGACCGATGTATATCAATTGATGGACATTTTTAACGGCATGGGGAGTCAAGACTCAACTCTTGCTAGCAATGAAACAGTAAGCGCCGAAGACGATCCGTTTATGGTCCCTAAAGGCGTCGAAATTAGATTAAACTCAACGATTAATCAAACTGTCGTAAATGATAATATTATCAAAAATATTAAGGGTGGACTAACTGTTAAAGATGGTACACTTATTCTGGACCAAATGGGTTTTACGAGCAAGGCTGCTAATATGCAGTTAACAGCGATGTACCGTTCCGACAGAAAAAACCACCTTTTTAGTGGCATCGACTTTCACCTTTTAGATATTGATATTGCTGAACTTATTGCTTTGATTCCTTCTGTTAACACAATGATTCCAATGCTAAAATCATTCAAGGGAAAAGGCGAATTCCATTTGGCCGGAGAAACCTATCTTAAAAGTGATTATTCGCTTAAGCAATCGACAATTCGTGGTGCGGCAGCTTTCCAAGGACAGGAACTTACTCTTATGGATACCGAAACATTCGACATGATTGCCAATAAACTCATGTTCAAGAAAAAAACAGTAAATGTGATCGATAGCCTTAGCGTTGAAATGACTCTTTTTAAAGATGAAATAGACGTCTATCCTTTCCTTATTGTCATGGACAATTATAAAGCAGTTATTTCTGGTCGTCATAATATGGATAATAGCTTTAACTATCACATATCGGTAACGGATACGCCTCTACCTGTTCGATTAGGACTAAATGTAACTGGAACAATAGACGACTTAAAATACAACCTTGTAGATTGCAAATATAAACATTTGTACAATCCAAAAAAACAAGGTGCTATGGAGAGTCAAACCTTACGTTTGAAAAAGCTGATTTCGGAATCGCTTAAAAAGAGTGTTAAGGAGTTTTAATAGACTTCTATTTATTTACAACACACCTTCATTTTAGGTATGATTTATCGAAATAAAATATAAAATCCTGATAGGCTAAATGCTTATCAGGATTTTTTTGTCTTATGAATACTATCCTTTTAAAAACAAACTGAATATAAAGAGAGAGCATTTACACTTATATTCATTGAATTTAAAATGCAATTTACATCTCTAACACCTGCTACGGTCATGAAACTTTTTATCTAGAAATATGCAATAAGCCATACCAATAAGCATTCCCATTGGTAAACCTAAACCAAGATTTAAAACGTACTTTAATTTACACATTATTTTGGCTTACTCTCGCTGATAAATCCTTAACTAAGGCTTTAACTCGATTTAATTCTTTCCATTCGATATGCTCGAAAAGAATTTTACTCTCGCTCCCATTAGCTAAAATAAACATCTCAATACCATCCATTTTTATCTGTTTAATATCTGATATTAGAATACTTACAACTCTCTTGCTGTCCGGCAATTGATAGCTCAAATTGTCATTATCAAGCTCAATAAAATACTTTCCTCTATACCATTGCTGATAAGCTATCAAGGCAAAAATCAAACCTTGTGCCATAAAAGCTATAGAGCTCCAATCTCCCGGGAAGTCAAACTTAAAACCATGACTCAGCCCCAGAATAAAAAGAAATAAGCCATAGGCGAAAGCAAATAAACTAAACCACATAAAAAATTTAATATTGACCTTTTTCACTTTATACAATTGAATTCTTTCCGTCATTTTGATTTAATATTAGTAACACAATTTATTTTTAGTTTAAAACCAAAATATATTGAACGCCTCATAACTACAGAGATCAATCTGCAATCAACTTATTTTTTATTTTACCCAACTCATCATTTAAGTCTTCCTTTTCAGCATTAGTAAAATTTGAAAAGTCATAAGTACAAACTTGCTGATCAAGGGTAAAGAATTCTACTTTATTTGATTCAAGTACGATATCTCGTAGGTCATTTATTAAAAGAGATTTTCGTTTCTGACATGAATTTTTGAATTCAATTATTTCAGGATTGATTGTTATAAAATTATGTTCTTTATGTAAATACTTTCCCATAAACCCAATTCCAAGGTTAAAAATTCCTCCTACAAAGAAAATCCAGTAAAAAGTAGCTGTTTCACTATTTGCCATTATTAATCCCCATAATCCGACTCCAATTAATAATACGCCACTAACATAATGTGTTTTCTTTTTTAAAGGACTAAACAATCTTCGCTCATTAAAACTTATTGTAAAATCTGTATTACTCATACTCTCAATTTTAATTTCCAATTTTCCTTGTTTTTTTTCTTGGAGATTGGGAAACTACGATCCAATTTTTGCTAAACAAACAATTTCATTTTCGCCACTAAAAAAGTGTGACCAGTTGAGATCACACTTTTCTATATTCTGTTTAAAGGAAACTACTGTGCAGATAAACGTAACAACTCTACAATCATTTTTAAAGCTTTTTCCATATCTGCTACATAAATATGCTCATCTAAAGCATGCTCATTTTTTGCTCCAATACCTACTACTGCCATTTCAATACCCATATTATTATAAATTGAAGCATCCGTAAATCCAGTCATAAAAGTGGCTTTGGCATCAATACCAACAGTTTTAAGTGCTTTCTTAGATAAGTCAACAGTAAAAGAACTTTCTGGTATGTCTACAGCCTTACACAAATTTTGTTCGTCAATTTCGATTTGTGCACCTTCAGCTTCAACTGCACTTACCATTACGGCTCTCATTTCGGCTGCTAATTTTACGGCTTTTTCGTGATTCAAGCTTCTACATTCTGCTTTAAAAGTCACTTTATCAGGCACACCGTTACGAACAATTCCACCTTCAATAATACCAACATTGGCTGTTGTTTCATTATCCAAACGACCTAGTTTCAAAGCCAAAATAGCTTTAGATGCAGCTACGATAGCATTAATTCCTTTTTCGGGTTCCATTCCAGCATGTGCCGACTTACCTTTTACTGTAACATCAAAGGTAAAATACGATGGACCACCAATAATGATGGTATCTAAAGTATCATTATCCAGTAAGAAACCTCTTTTAGCTGTTAGTTTAGAATAATCGAGATTCTTTACACCAAATAGACCTATTTCCTCTTCGCGAGAAATCGCTACTTCGATAGGAGGATGTACTTCTGCAATTCTTAAAGCTTCCAACATTTCGGCAATTCCTGCTTTATCGTCGGCTCCCAAAATAGTATCTCCTTTCGACCTTATTACACCATCGGCTAACACGGGTTCTATGCCTATACCTGGTTTCACCGTATCAGAATGACAAGATAAAAGGATTGGTTCTTTACCTTCACAACCTTTAGCCGGTAATTTTGCTATCATATTACCATAACTATCAAGTTCTGTTTTAGCTCCTAACTTCTGATATTCTTTTTCAAGATAACTTATAAAATTAGCTTCATTTCCAGATTCACTATCAATCTGAACCATCTCCATAAATTGCTTTATCATTCTTTCTGACATCTCTATCTTTTTAAATTATTGATTTAGTTTCAAGTGCTAAACATGGCTACATGTACTTCGGAATAGAACTCTAGTTTTTGCAAATTGCTGTATTCCAAAATAGACAGCATGAATTTAACAAAAAACTGTCAAACTAAAAATGAATTTTGTCATGAAATTATAATTCACTTTTTTAGTTAATTAATTAATTATTAAAGCTATCTATATAAAAACTATTCAGAGATTATTTAAAGTCTCGAAACATCTACTTTAAGCACATCAAGGAGCCTTGTCAATTCAAAAAAAAGGATTACACGTAACTGTATCGGAATATCTTAATGATTACTAAAATAAATTAGGGTACAATAAAGCAAGGTTTAATTTCAAAAACCTAGATATTGTAGGAAGTATAAGCACAAAACATCTTCAGGACATGCTATATTCAAAAATTAAGACATTGAATGAAATTTTTACATCTTGGATTTTAATCTTTTAAGTCTACGTTCAATACGCTTTCTTTTTCTTCTTTCC
Source organism: Ancylomarina sp. 16SWW S1-10-2 (assembly GCF_009669305.1). Classification (GTDB taxonomy): domain Bacteria; phylum Bacteroidota; class Bacteroidia; order Bacteroidales; family Marinifilaceae; genus Ancylomarina. Next base: position 120,450 of record NZ_SADB01000008.1, on the reverse strand, counting down.
TTTGACAATTGCGCTTTGGTTTTAAGCTTCAACTTATCTTCAGAAATATCAGTTAAAGTAATCTCTTCTTCGGGTTTAAACTCAGAATTTAATTGGGTTTCACTCATATCTGGTTTGGGTGCAATAATCGAAGTATTATCAATACGATTTATATTCTGATCCAGGGCAGATTTTCCTTTGGTTTGAATCGTGTCACTTATTTTACCTTTTTTATTATCATTAATGGGAACAACAATAGAAGAAGTCTTACTACGAGTTAAATTATTATATTGAGCACGTTTTTCTCCATCCTTTTTGTTAGAATTAGACTTAAGAAAATAACCATCAAACATAGAATTTCCATTAGCTTTATAAATAGAATTTGATCTATGTCTATTAGAATTAGCTCCTATCGATATTCGTACGCCAATATTCACATTTAACATAGATAATGAGAGACTTTCGTTCGTGTAAGGTAACTCATTAGCTAAAACAGAATTAAGTGTACCATCTTCTCTAACAGCTTCTGATAAATCACGCGTTTGATAATTCATTTCACTATTAAGAGTAGTCATATATTCCGAACTAAAATAGAAATCGAGTCCTTCGAAAATATTGGCTGTCATATTAGCGCCCAAGCGTACAGTTAGGGCAGTACTTTTATAGGCTTCAAGCGTCGTTATAGTAATATCTGTTTCTTCAAACATTCTTGATGATTGAGGTGAATTCACTAAGGACAAGCCCGATCGTCCATAAAACTCTACAGAAAACCGCCCAAAACGCATATTATATTGAGGACCTACATCAAAAGATGTTGTGTTTAATTCCTGACTCCCCGAACCTTGAATTGGACCAAAATTCTGTCTATAATCAAACCGACTATGATTTGCACTAAATCCTAGTGATAACTTTTTTGAGAAATTTTTGTGAAAGAGAATACCACTATTAAAACCATTTTTAAGAAAATGATTCAAATCACCTTGGGGAAAACTTAAGCCATTCAAAAAATCGAGCGTATAAGTCCTGGAATTTTCCAAGCTCATATTAGGCCGTATGTCTCGATTAATATAATTGTCTTGTGCAATGACAAGTGAAGCAATCGAGACTATCATCAGGATTAGAATCACCTTTCTCATAGCTCAAGATTTAGAGTTAATTCTGTCAAAAATATAGCTTTTACAAACGGGGAATTCTGACATAGTATTCTAATATACTAAAAAATAATCAGTAAAAAAAACATGTTGCATAAAACACTAATTAACAGGAAACTAGACCATTCACATTAAATACAAATCACTTCACTACAAAACAATTAAAATCCACAAAATGAATCCTTTTAATAAAATATGACTAACAACTTATAATAAACCTATATAATTGTGGAATTTTGGAAAAACTTTTCGATTTTTGCAGAAATAAATAACGCAAAATGGATCAAGAAAAATACAATCAAATACGCAAACAGCTTGTTGACTCCACTCAATGGCCTTCAATATATATGTTCAAATTTGTTATCCCTAATAAAGATGAAAAAACAGAGGCTGTAAAAGCTATATTTCCAAAAGGAACTCAATTCGCTTTTAAAACATCAAAAAATATGGCTTACCTTAGTATTACCGTAAAAATTATGATGAAAGATGCAGATGCTGTAATTGCTATTTATGATCAAACTAAACATATTGAAGGCTTATTGGCATTATAAAATCTATACGTTTAGATCGTTTAATATTACATAATTTTATATTTTCTAGATTTTCCCTTTTTTCAAAAAATTTGTAAAAATCAGACTTTAATCTGTCTAAAAATAAAACTTTCTGTAAACGTTCTTAAAACTTCCATTCTTTCGAAAACTTTCGAAATGGTGTGAATTGACACGCTGGTATTTTTAAAATCATCCTTAAAAAGGACATAAACGACACCTATAATCAACTTTCTTCTCATACCGAACGGTTTGTAATATCTAGTAAAAGCATAAATAACAAACACGACTAATTCTATCAATATCAACTATGATTGCTAGTCTTATATTCTTTTACTCATTCATATTTATACCCAATTATAAAAAAATAAGTATCTATGTATTACAATAAACTAATTTAAGCATTAAAATATAGCATGGCTTCTCTTCAATCATTTTCCATTATCTTATTAACAATCTATGTTATTCTTATTGTGAGTTCCTCACTATTTTCTAAGAAAAGTGATTCGATTGAAGGCTATTTTCTAGCCAATAGATCACTCTCTTTCTTAGCTTTAGCAATTACTTTTATCGCTTCGTGGTGGGGAGCAGGTTCAGCTATAGAAACAGCTGATCACTCCTATCAAAATGGGATTTCTGCCTTTTGGATTTATGGTATGCCTGTTTTATTTTCAACTGGCTTACTTTTTGTTTTTGCGAGAGCCATCAGAAAAGTTGGGAGTATTACACAACCTCAGTTATTAGAAGAACGTTATGGGAAAGCACCAGCTCTAATGCTATCTATTCTCATCTTTTTATTCATGACAATTACAGCAGCTTCCCAAATTGTGGGAATTGGTATATTCTTCGAAAAATTTCTACACTTAGATTATACTATGTCAGCACTTATTGGAACGGGAATTGTCTTACTCTATTCCTTTTTTGGTGGATTCAAAGCTGTTGTTCGTACTGATATTATACAGTTTATTTTTCTCTTATCAGCTTCAATATTAGTATTTGCATACGCTTATTATTACTCAGGTGGGATATCAGCAATCAAAACAATAGCCGATACAAAACAGTTAACGTATTACTTCTCATTCACACACCAATTGTCGAGTAATATGGTTTATATTATCACATTTGGTAGTGCGTGGATGATACAAGCCAATGTTTGGCAACGCATATCAGCTGCCCGATCTCCTCAAGATGCTCGTAAAATGATAGGCCTAAGTTTTCTAGTCTATATCCCGCTTTACCTTATGGTAACGTTCACAGGAATGCTAGCTTTAGGTTTATTTGAAGAGATGCCTCAAGGTGGAATTATTTCTGGAATTATTAACGATTACATGCCTCCATTCCTTGGTGCCTTAATCTTTGTAGGTATCTGTTCAGCCATCATGTCGACCATGGATTCTTTGATCAACACGGGAGCAATGGTGCTTTGTGTAGATATTTATAAAAATAGATTTAGACCTGAAGCCACACAAAAACAGCTTCTTATTGTTGGAAAAATTGGAACAATCATCGTAACGCTTATTGCGCTCTTAATTGGTCTCGAAATAAAATCTATACTTAAGGTTTCATGGCTTGCTGCAGACCTACTATCCACTGGCGCATTTGTTCCTTTAATACTTGGTTTTATTTGGAAAAGGGGAACTACAATTGGAGCCATGTCGTCTATGCTTTTCGGAACCATCTTTTCACTATACAACTTAACGGTTGCTTTAGGTGCTAAGCTCCCACTTCCATGGGAAATTGGAACTGCTAAACATGTTTTAATAGGCATGCTAGGTTCATCTCTAGTTTATCTAATTGCAAGTCTTCTTAGCAAAGCAGAAACAATTAAATCCGAATCCTTTATTCATAAAGCCAACCTTAAACACAATAGCTAGTTTACTATAATTCTTAAACCAGAAACTTATCAAAATATATCTGTACCATGAAAATTTAATAATATCTGGTTCAAATCACAACATTTTCATTATCACCAACTTACTAGGTATTACCATATTATTGATGTTATTTCAAAAAAATGGGTCAATAGGAATATCCCATTGACCCAAGTCTATTTTGAACAAATTTGTTCAATAGTCTTATACAAACTTTCTATTAGCAATTTCTATCCATCTTACCAACCATCGTTTTCAAAATAACGTCGTCCGCAATTTGCATACCTTCATTGGCTAATAATCCGATATTACGAATAGTCTCTTCAACATTATCGTCAATAATACCATCCATATTATTTAAAGACTGACTATTTATCGCTAATAAAGACGACTGAATAGCAGCACTTACACTAGCAGATATTTTTAAAGCACATGACGCATTTGCACCATCACAAATCATACCTGTAACGGTACCTGTCATATTCTTTAATGTTGAATTTAAATGACTCAATTCACCACCCATCATATAAGTGATAGCACATGCAGCACCTGAAGTAGACAATAAAACACCACAAATAGCTGACAATTGACCTACATAAGATTTCATATGTATTGAGATTAACAAACCTAAAGCCAATGCTCTTAATTTTGTTTCATCATCAATTTTTAATTTTTCTGCAGCAACCATAATCGGTAGAGTTAAACTCATACCTTGATTACCACTACCACAGTTAGACATTACTGGCATTGAACAACCCGCCATTCTAGCATCGGAACCTGCAGCAGCCATCATTATTGATTTATTAATGATATCATCAGAAATAATACCTTTCTCAATATTTAACTGCATAGACTTACCTACTTGTAAACCGTAAGAACCTTTTAAACCTTCCTCTGCAATTTTTCTATTCATCTCAATTCCTTTTTCAAGAAACTGAAGTTCCGAAATATCAACACTTGTGATAAAGTTATAAATTGATTCAACGCTCCAATCTTCTTCCTTGTCTACATCATCCACCGAAATATCAACACCCTTAGAAAAAATAACTTTACCATTATGCTCTACCAAAACAACATTTTCATGTCTATCTTGAATTATAACACGACAAGTATCTTTTCCTTTGGTACTAAGACATTCAACATGAAGCTTAGGCACATCTTTTACCATCTTGATTTCAACCTTACCATCATTAACAAAACTTTTAGCTTCTTCAGCCACAGTTTCACCTATGTGCGTAAAAATCTCTAAACCATATTTAGATTGCCCTCCTAAAGCCCCTAAAGCAGCAGCAATTGACATACCAACAAGCGTGGAACCAGGTATTCCAACACCCATTACATTTTTAAAAATATTTCCACTTACCTTCATTTGAACTTTATCAGGCGTAGCCTTCAATATTTCACTTGCTTTAGCAGCAGCTAATGCGATTGATGCAGGCTCAGTACAACCAGCAGCTGGTACAAACTCCTTTTTTAATTTGTTTAAATATACGTTCTTCATTGTTTTGTTGTGTTGTGTTTGTTGTGTTTTATTATGTTGTTTATTAAAAGAAAAAACAATTTCAAAATTAGCTTAAGTATAAATTAAAATTCTTCAAAAAGAGAAGTTTAAAAGCTAGATTCCAAAGGAATATAAAACAATTCAATTTAGATTTTAAGCTTTAAAAAAAACATCTAGATCTAAGTAATCTGTAATTTATGCGAAGCTAGCTTTAATTATGGTAAACTCCTAAAAAAGAATACAATACCTCTACACATCCATTTTACCAAAATTGATCTGTGATAATAAAAGAGTGAATCGACCCGTTCAGTAAAACTGATCGATCCAAACTAACATAAACTAACAATCAAAATTATTCAGCAGGGTTCATGATAACCTCTACAATATTCGTTTTCTTTAAAAGTTTCTTTGCAAACTTCTTAACAGAAGCTGCATCGATACCTTCAACAATTTTCTTATAATCTTCCTTAGAAGTATACTTAGATCCTAACATCAAATTATTTTGAATAACACCCATCCAGAAACCATTTTTTAATTCTGATTCTTCTCTACTTTTGATAAAGTTATTCTTAATCTCATTTAAATCATCGGCATTACAAGCTTCTTTCTGAATTTTCACAAGTTCTTCTTTTACAATTTCCATCAAACGATCACACTTAGCTGGATCTGTATCGAAATTGATATTAATAGAAAATTCAGAACTTGGTAATTTAGAAGCTGATGGACTAACACCTACACCATAAGATCCACCTTCTTCTTCACGAATAGTGGTCATATAACGCTTAGATAAAAGCTGAGAAACAACATTAAGCATCAATCTATTCTTAAGTGTATAATCAAATTCGCCACTTAGAGCATATGATACAGTTGTTTTTGGCACAGCCATCTTACGATTAAAAGTCTTTATCGTTTTTCCTTTAGCAGGACCAACCTTATGATCTACAAAAGACTCTTTTCTATTAGTAGAAGTAATATTACCAATATACTTCAATATCATTGGCAAATGAACCGCTTCATTAATATTACCAACAAAGATGAAAGTAAAGTCACTTGCATCAGAAAAACGTTCTTTATAAATTTCAGAAGCTCTATTGAAATCAATATTCTTTACGAATTCTTCACCGAACAATAATGTACGAGAGTTATAATTTGAGCTTGCTAATGCAATTGTATCTTTCAATGCTTTGTTGTTATCAACACCAATATTTGCTAGATAGTTATTTATTTGAGCCATTTGAGCATCAAATGGTGCTTTATCGAAACGTGGCGCTTCAAAATTCAAATATAATAACTGCATTAAAGTCTCAAAATCTTGAGGAGATGCAGAACCCGAAAAGCCTTCAGTTAAACCACCTAAGTTTGCACCTAAACTTACAATCTTACCAGCTAACTTTCTCTTCAAATTAGTTGCATTAAACTCACCAACACCTGACATCTCAACAATACCTGTTGCCATATCAGCCGAAGCAAGATCTTTCACATCAAGTAAAGATGTTCCACCAAAACTAAACGAAGACATTGAGATTTTGTCTTTACTTAGCTCTGTAGGAAGTACTACAACTTTAGCGCCATTTTCTAGAACATAACCTTTAGCATCAGTTCCTTCAACTTTGAATGTACTTGTGATTATAGCTGCATTCAATTTCTTCGCAACTAATGGTTTGTCGTTACCTTCTTCAGTATAAGCTTCAATTTTAGAAGATTTTACCTTAGCTGCAACTGCTAATAATTCTTCTTTAGTTGGGTAGTATTGTGTTGCATTATCAGGACCTTTTAAAATCAAGGCTGAATTATTCTCATCAGAATATTTAGCAACCAATGCATTTACTTCTTCAAGCGTAATAGCAGGAATTGTTTTAGCAGCAAATGTCATTTCCCAGTCTATAGAAGGAAAAGGTTTAGATTTTAAGAATAAATTTCCTAATGCTTTTGCATGCGTATCATTATCAATTTTAGAATAATTTACATAATACGATTCATAAGATCTCTGAAATTGTACTTTTACACGATCTAATTCTGACTTGGTAAAACCATAACGCTTAACACGCTCAAGTTCTGTTAACACTTCAGCAAATGCTTCTAACTCTTTACCAATTTTTGGTGAAACATAAATATAGTCAAGTCCTTTAGTTCTAACCATTTCGAAACCGGCAATCTCCATAGCAGCTGCCGAACATTCTAATTTCTTAGTCTTTTCAGCTAGACGAGATTTAAGCATTGAGTTAAACATACTAGTAGCCATATCGCGTCTTTGAGTCTCTTCTGTAATAACTTTATCTAAGTCGTTACGAAACCCCCACATGATACTTAAGCTTCTTGCTTCCTTATCTTTAGCAGCAACATATCCAACCTCTTTTGAGTCTTCAACTTTAGTATATTTACGCTTAGCAGCATTCTTAGGCATAGGAATTTTAGAGAATAAAGCTTTTACTTTAGCTTCCATTTTCTCAGCATCAATATCACCAACAACAACTACAGCTTGCAAATCTGGACGGTACCATTTCTCATAGTAATCGCGAAGAACTGAATGCTTAAAATTGTCGATTACATCTAATGATCCAATCACATCACGATCAGCATACTTAGAGTTGTTAAACATGACGTGGTTCGTCTTGCTTCTCAATCTAAAGTTAGCATCACGACGTGTTCTCCACTCTTCGTGAATTACACCACGCTCTGACTCAATCTCATTACCTTCAAGTAAAAGGCCACCAGACCAATCGTGAAGTACTAATAATGCAGAATCAAGTAGAGCTTCTCTGGCAACTGGAATATTACTTAAATTATATACCGTTTCGTCCTGTGCAGTGTATGCATTAATATCACGACCAAAAAGAATACCATTCTTTTCTAGATAATCAAGCATGTTTTTACCAGGAAAGTTCTCAAGTCCGTTAAAAGCCATATGCTCTAAAAAGTGAGCTAAACCATTCTGAGAATCATTTTCTAAGATTCCACCTACATTCTGAACAAAGTAAAAACTTGCTCTATCTTTAGGTTCTTCATTATGCATGATGTAATAAGTCATGCCATTCTCTAACACACCAGTTTTTACAGCCTCACTAGTGGGTACTGTAGTCGTAATCTGAGCAAAAGAATTCAATCCTAAAATACTGAAGCATATTAGAAATGAAAATTTTAATTTAGACATCATTTTTAAAATATTAAATTGGGTTATATCAATAATAGAACTTAATTTTCTTGGCGATATATATCAAGTCGTGCGAATTTAATAAAACACATCACAAAACTTAACATTACGTATATTACCTTAACTCTCTCTTTGAATGATTATATTAATTTAAATTAATTGGTCATAAGAAAGGACAGAATTCAAGAAATTGCTTTTAATTTATCCAAAATCAGATCCGACCAAAGATGATTCTAAATAAGGTTGCGTCTATCGACACCAAACAATTCTATATAAATTCTGCCCTTCTACCGACTAACTAAAAAATTACTTAAGAACAAGGACAATGTTAAATTAGCACCTTATTAACTCAATATAAATTAGAGTTCAACGCTAGTCCCGTTCTTAAAATTCTTTATTCCTTCATCAAGAAACTTAACAAATGCATCAACATCTAAATCATAAGATCTTGGGATGTGTAAAGCTTGACCTTCATTATCCATAAGAACATAGTAAGGTTGAGCATTTACATTATAATTCTCAATCTGGTAATTTGCATTTTTCTTACCTAATGTCTTTTTTGTCTTACCATCAAAACTAGATACAATCCATTCTTCTTTAGGTAATTTCTTTTTATCGTCAACATACATTGCCACGATTACGTAATCTTCTCTTAATCTCTTCAATACTCTAGAGTCAGACCACACATTCGATTCCATCTCACGACAGTTTACACATCCATGACCTGTAAAATCAACAAATATGGGTTTATTCTGAGCTTTAGATGCTGCTTTAGCTTCATCCATATCGAAATACCCTTGTAAACCATGTGGTAAATGAAGGAAATCGCTATACTTAGAATTTATTTTTTCATGTTTTACACCAGAACCTGCATTTTCAACAATTAATGACTCAAGATCGAAATCGAGACCTGATTTTGGAGGTGTAAATCCTGATAAGACTTTAAGAGGAGCTCCAAACATACCTGGAATCATATACACAACAAAAGAGAATGTGATAATAGATAACAATAGTCTTGGCACACTAACAAACTTAACAGGGCTATCGTGTGAAAACGCTATTTTACCTAGTAAATAGAATCCCATTAATGTGAAGATTACAATCCAAATAGCTAAGTAGACTTCTCTATCTAGAATTCCCCAATGGTAAGTTTGATCTGCAATACTTAAAAATTTCAAACCTAAAGCTAATTCTAAGAATCCTAAAACGACTTTTACTGAGTTCAACCATCCACCTGACTTAGGCATATTATTTAACCATCCTGGGAATATTGCAAATAATGTAAATGGAAGTGCAAATGCTAAAGAGAATCCTAACATACCAATAATTGGCATTAGAACTTGACCTCCTGCTGAAGCCACAAGAATAGAACCTACAATTGGACCTGTACATGAAAATGATACAAGTACCAATGTGAAAGCCATAAAGAACGAACCTAAAAAGCCACCTTTATCTTCATTTGCAACAGACTTGTTGACCATCCAACTTGGCATCGTAATTTCGAACATACCAAAAAATGAAAAGGCAAACACAACAAATATGATAAAGAAAAGTACATTAGGAATCCAGTGCGTACTTAAGAAGTTAGCAAATCCGGGCCCCATCACAACGGCTAAAATTGTACCAATTATAGTATAAATTGCAATAATAGAAAAACCATAGAAGAATGCATTCATTCTACCTTTAGCTTTATTTCCGCCTCCACTATGCATAAAATAGCTCACGGTCATAGGAATCATTGGAAACACACAAGGCGTAACAATTGCAATTAATCCACCAACAAAAGCTGCGATAAAAATAGCCCAAAGACCTTTTTTAGATTCTTTTTTATCTTCGTCAGGAGTTGATTGCTTAATCTCTTGCTGAACTTTGGCCTTAACGACTTCGCCACCTAAAACAAGATCAAAATCCTCTTCGCCAGTCACACATTGTCCTGAAACATCAGAACAAGCCTGATAATCGAAAGAACCAGACACCTTTATGTTTTCACTTAAGGCTTTAATGGTTTGACGAAACTCAGCATTCTTCTCAAAATAACTTACCTCTCCTTCCCAAACTTTATCAAATTGTTTATGAGGTTTAATTGGAGTTACTTCACCAACTAATTCGTAAGAATCATTTTTCTCAAAATTAAATGTCGCAACAATAGGACCTAATTCAGGATCAAAGTCATTTGAATAGACATGCCATGTATCTATAATATCTCCTTTGATTAATACCTCAAGTGTTTCTCCAACTTTCACATCTTTCTTTGAGAATTCGACCTTCCATTTAGCAGGTTGAACAATCTGGCTAAATGCACTTAAAGTAATCATACTGCTCAAAATAAGAACGAGAGCAAACTTAAAATTCAATTTCATTTGTCTTAATTTATGTTAGTTGTTGTGTGTATGTTTTAATATACATCTCAATTATAATATTGATCGATGTCTCATTAAAGACTAATTCTTGACTATTTATTCTTTTCTTACTCATAAGACCCCTAATAGAGGGAAATGGGTGAATCATATTTTATATTTTTTGTCAAAAAATGTTAAACTCAGGGAGATAACACAACTCAAGTAAACAATCATGCAACATGTTTTGTTAATTACAATTTGTTTAAAACTTGATAATCTTTAGTTTACACTATTTCATCTAATCTAGATTAGATAAAAGCTGAATTTTAAATATTTTTTAAAAAATCGAATTATATTTATTCTCTCTCTTAAGCTTATCTATTCAACCATCAATATGATGTAAATTTGTAAATAACACATGAAAAACAAACATTTTCACGTCTTTTTTTATCCGAAAGAGATGTCTTTTAACAAGGGATTAACAGATTGAGTCCATATGGCTGCACCCTTGTAAATTTCACCAAAAAACTGGAAGCTATCTCAGCAGGTGATTTCAAACATTTAAAATCAAAAAAAATCCTGTCAAACGTAAGTCTGACAGGATCTGAAAATGTGTGATTTTAGTTTAAGATTTTGTAATACGTATTTAGCATTAAACAAAATCGTAACAATTTACTATCAATGGTTGCTCTATACGCTTGGAATTGCTCCCATGCCGAATACCATAGCTAACAAAGCTACTGTTTCGATAATACCCATAGCAGCAATGTACATACCTGCTCCCTGTTTATCGTCAACAGCTAAGTTTGCACAAGCCGCAGCACCTAATTTTCCTTGCATAATTGCAGAAGCAGCAATGGCTATTCCAACAAAAAATGCCCATATCATCTGATTCATATAACTATCTGGATTAAGGTTAGCTCCAATCATAGAATTCATAAAAATCATTCCATAAATCACCTGGCTTAACGGCATACCAACCATAGCTAATGCCAAAGAAGGCAATTTTTTCTTTTCCTTAATGGCCTGTTTCCAAAGCCCCATTGCTCCCAATCCTGCAATTCCTGTTCCTATAGCCGAACCAACACCTGCTATTCCTAATCCTATGGCATGTCCGCCAAAACCTGTTACTACTGTTAATAAAGTCATACTATTAAAAATTTATATATTTTTCTGATTTTTTAATTTAAAAGGCTGGTATTCACTACCAGAAAACTCCACGCTAGCATGACCAGCGTATTCGAGCATATTTAAACGCACACCGTGTACAATGACAGCCATTCCTGCAAGAATCATGTTTAATCCATGACCTAAAACAAGTACTAAAACGGCACCTATGCCAGAGGCAATTGTCGTAATTCCATCGCCCAAGGCCATATGATTAAAACTAGTTGCCATTAAAACCGTTGATAAACCTACCGCATAAAGTCGGATGTAAGAAATAATATCCGAAAAACCACTAATCACACTCAAAGGCAAAGATCCTAAAGAAGAAAGAACACCTTTAAAAAAGCTGGTTCCTGGATTCGAGAACAAGGCAATTAAAACTGCTCCGCCAACAAACAACCAAGGCATTACAGCGGGTGCTGCAATACCCAAAACCATTTGATCCACAACAAAATACAGCCCCCAAATAATTGAAACCCAACCCAATTGAGCAATTGCCTTCACACTATTATTATATTTCCAAGCCGTTTGTAAATGCCCAATAGTTAACTGAATGGCTCCTATGGAAAACATTAATTGTTGAACAAACAGACTATCACCTCCAAAACTGGCCAATTTATCTACTCTTAATTGACTTAAAAATGACCAATTAGCAATAGACTGTGAACCAAAATAGGTTCCTGTTAGCACACCCCAAATCATGATAGCTACCGAAAGGGTATACATCAAATCAAATTCAATTTTACGTTTGAATTTTGTTTTAGAATGAACAGCTAAAGTTATGAGTAAAAAGATCAAGCCATAACCAGCATCACCCACCAAAATACCGGTGAAAAAGGTGAAGAAAATCATGAATATCTTGGAAACATCTAATTCTTTATAGCCTGGAACCAATCCCATAAAATTCATTACTGGACGAATTCGCTCGGCCCATTTAGCTGATTTAACTAAGGTTGGAACTTCGTCTAATTCCTCCTGCTCTGGGTCATCGATAATATAAGCCCAACTATTTTTTTCAGCCACACTTACCAATTCGTCAACCGACTGTTCCGGAATAAAACCCTTCCAGCAAATAATCTGTTCGTCAAAATTTTTACCTGCATAATGTACATTTCGAACATCCATACGCCTAATTCTTTCTTCAAGAGCAGTTTTCAAAACATCTTTTTGCGAAGCAAGAATCTCTAACAATTTGCGGTTTTCATCCATTTTAAAATGGGTTTGTTCCACCAATTCTTTTAATTCTGTTTGCTGATATGCGGGAAGTTCAACTTCTTTAAAATCTAACTTTTCATTCGGATCTTGCGAAACAAAAACAACTTGATGCAGATGACTTAATTTTCCAACTACCGATATATTTTCTAGATCCTGAATCTTTTTAAGATCCCTATCATCCAACAAATATAAACGAATAAAGGCACCAACTTGTTTCAACTCAGCAAGGTCAGTTATGGAAACATTTCCCCATTCATTATACCACTTCAATTCCTTATTTTGCTCTTGTTCCAACTTCTGCAGAGCCATTTCCTGTGCATCAGCCTCCAAAACCTTTTCCAACAAAGCAATTTCGCCTCTTTTCTGATTTCTAAAATTTAAATCGGCTGGTATAGCAAATTCTCTACTATCAATTTCAGAATAATCATCCAAAATTTCAATGGCTTTCTCCAACTGCTTAATTCGCGCATCCACACGTTCTATTGAGGCATCTTTAGCGGGCTGAAAAGGCATTACGTGCATCACTCCCAACTCTCCCAATAAGGTTAAATTGGCATCAATATCCTCTTCTATATTTGGCAAGAAAAGCACTAACTTTTTCATTTTTGTAATCATAGAAAGGCCTCCTCTAGTTTTTTTGTTTTCACCACTTTAGCCGTCGCAATTGTCAATCGTTCATCATCCTGCAATTTTTGTCCTATTTTTCGAATGGCAATTTTTGCATTGGGAATACGTCGATTCTCAAACAATTTTATCCGTGCACGTACTTCGAGCAATTCTTCCTCTAAACTTTCGATCTGTTCTTTCAAACAACCTATTTCAGCTAGTAATTGAAGTTGTTCTTGCATCAATTCAATGGCATCATCAACCCACAATGGTGTATTTTCAGGAATTGGCATTCGTTTAAAATCTACAGATTCGAATTGTTGCACACGAACGCCAGCAATATCAACGGCTTTAGTAATTACCTTATTTACCCATATAAACTGATTAATATCTACCCACGAATCACTTAAAACAGCAAGCCAATCTTCTGCTTGCGCCTCATTTTTTTCGATAGCTGCGCGTATCTGCTCAATTTTCTCAGCAATAGTATTTACTGTAGCCATTAATGATTTTTCCATTGCCTCGAACAAAGGCAACATTCGCAAAGAAACCTTCAAAATTTTATTCTGACGGGCGCGTTCCGTTTTAGTATATTTTATTTTTGCTACTGCCATTACACCATCTCCTTTTCTTTTGCAGGATTAACAATCGATTCGAGCACTAACCTGCCTTTTTTAGCATCGAAGGAAGCCAAACGTTCGAGAATTTGCAGTTTTAGCTTATAAACCAATACGCCAGTGAAACTAAAGGTTTCTCCAAACTCAAGATCAGTAAGCGCATCCCATTGAATTTTCAGCAGAGATTTTTCTCGCTCGAGCGGATTTTTATCAGCAAACGATTTGGGAAGTGTATGCACATTAGGTAATTGCTTACTTTGTCTAACTTTCCGAATCTCGGCAACATCAGCTTTCAAGCTTTCATTCAATTCCCAAAAAGAATTCATTCGAGCTTGCAAACTTCGTGCATTCACCTGTTGAAGATCTGTTTGTTTAAGCTTTTCAAAATTCTTAATAGACAACTGAGAACTTGCTTCTTCATAAAATTCAGAAAGTGTAATGGGTGCAATTTGATTGTAATATAAAGTCGGCAAACTGCAAGTAAGATATACAGTTAACATGACTATTTCTCCTCATTATTGGTGAGTAATTCAACTAAATTTTGATTAACAAGAGAAAATACAGACTCCTGAATATCCTTTGCACTTATCACAAATTGAATGCCACTTTTTTCGTCGCAATTCACCACAATTTTGGCTTCACTATTTGGCAAAGCTTGTAATTCTACTCCCTTATTTATAGCGTCTTTCAACAAATAAGATTCCATTTGTGGCATTAATTCCGATGAAATGGCAACCTTTTTATTCCCTGGTATATTAGCCAGTACTACTGGTAGTAATTCCGATAAGTATTGTTCCTCAGTAAACAAGCTTTCACATTGTTTTCCAAAAGTAGACTGCAAATGTTTTAGGATGGCAATTTTTGTTGCCTCAATCAAATCACGAGAAGCTTGCGCCAAAGCAGCTTTCCCATTTTTTTCGAACTGAGCAGCACTTGTCTTTGCCTCTTGAATAATTTGATTACTTTCCAATTTAGCTTTAACCAATAGTTCTTCGGCCTGCTTTTTAGCAGCCTCTACTATTTTATATTTTTCCTCTTGTCCTGCTTTAACGCCTTGATCTTTAAGCTTCAAAACAATTCCTTCCAAGTTTTCTTTGGTCTCTTTCATTCTTTATTTTTTTAAGCTAAATTCCTTTTTCTGAATCTTTCAAATCCCAATATTGATCCGTCAATTTTTTACTTAATCCGGTTTCAATAGGTTCAAAATGTTTGCGTAACACATCCCAACACAAATCCAAGGCAGCTTCAAGTTGAAGAGGTTCTCCGAAAGGTTCTTCTATTTGATCAATAAAATCTTTTCTATATCGCAACAATTTTTGAGAGAACGCATCATTGGCAGCTCCTACTTCGGCAGCTTCATAAGCTTTTTCAGCATCGGCAAGTAAGGAAGCCATAGCCGTCATTACAGCCCGATGATCATTTCTAGTTCCTCCATTTACCTGCTGCTTAAGACGAGAAAGAGAACGAGCCAATTTTAGTTTCCCATTTTCCAAAAAGAACTGGCCTTCGGTAATGTAACCCGTATTATCAGGAACCGGATCTTCCAACGATTCCATAGTAGTCGCCCCAATAATTGTGATGGAACCAGCTCCATCGATATCGGCAGCAACCTCATATCTTTTAGCTAATTCAGAATATAACGAACCAGGATATCCTTGCAAAGAAGGAATCATATCCTGATAGTTGGCTACATTTCGTAAAATATTCGACCAATTGGTCATATCGGTAAGCAAAACCAGTACATCTTTTCCTTGATCGCCAAATTCACGAGCAACACTTAATGCAACATCAGGCAACATCAAACCTTTAATTTGTGAATCGCCAGCCAAATGAGAAAACATAATGGTTTTATCCATATTTCCCGATTTTGAAAGTTCCTCTTTGAAGTAATGATATTCATCGAACTTTAATCCAATACCTGCAAATATGATAATATCAGCCTGTGCACCTTGCGCAATTTGCGAAAGCAAACGATTATAAGGCTCGGTAGGTCCTGCAAAAATTGGAATTTTCTGCGATTTAACCATGGTATTAAACACATCAATCATCGGAATACCTGTCCACAGAGGTTGTTTTGGCACCAAACGTGCTGTCGGATTTAAGGTATCTAAACGAGTCGACAATTCTTTCTCAAATAGAATATCAGGTCCACCATCATTCACATGACCAACACCGTCGAAACTTCGTCCAAGCATTTTATGCGAAAAACCAGCCGTTAAAGGCAATTCATGCATTCTAATTTTTGTTTTCGTACTCAAACCTTGAGTTCCATTAAAAACCTGAAAACGAGTCGTATCCTCAGTAATATTAATCGCTTTTGCAAAGGAAAGACTTTGATTTGTATCAGCTTCGAGCAACTCAACCACGTGATTTAGAGCAACGCCCGGATTTCCTTCTACGGAAATTAACGCTTTTCCAACTTCGCTAATCCTATTAATTTCTTTTCGTATCATTATGCGTATTGTTCTTGTAAAACAAAATTTTCGATCTGTTCAGGCAAACCTGCTAACTCAGCATCACTTTTGGCATTTGCATTCCAATCTTTCCACCACAAGCGAAGCTGATCAAACTCCGTTTTAATTTGCTCTTTTAACTCTTCCACATCTCCTTCTTCGTTAGAAAAATGAATCGGAGTCTTAATTAACTTTTGAATGGCCATATTGATTACCTGAAGTCGTTCGGGACGAGTACAGGCATCCAATTCATGAAAAGCATCCTGCTGTAACACGCAAAAATCAATTGTTTGACCTTTTTGGTAGAGCACATATTTTTCAACTGGTACTTTTTTCAATCCAATCGTACTAATTGTTTGATCTATATCGTTAGCTTCCTGCAACGTCTTCAGAATCTGATCGCGATCCTCTTTCGAAATAAAACTATCGTACACCGAATTGGTATAAACCAAAGAATCAATGGCTGGATATTTTTTTGCATCGGCACGATCTTGTGACAAACCCCAAAAACCACCTGTAGAATCCATAGTAGCTTGCGTTACAGGTTCCTGAAAGTTTCCACCCGCTGGCGAAACAGTACCAATAAATGTTAATGATCCGCCTGAACCCGTATCAGCTCCCGCACGTTGGTACATTCCTTTTATTTGATCGGGAATATCCATTGGAAAAGCCTCTGGTCCAGGAATATCACCCTGACGACCACTCCGTTCGCGAAGCGCCTGCGCCCAACGAGAAGTCGAGTCTGCCAATAAAATAACATTATACCCTTGATAACGATAGTATTCACCAACCGTTAAAGCAATAAAAACACTCGCTTCACGCGCAGCCACTGGCATTGAACTGGTATTTCCAAAAATACACATCCTATTCATCAAAGATTCTCCTGTTGATGGATCATCCAATTCAGCAAAATCTTTAAAAACTTCTACGGCCTCACCAGCACGTTCGCCACAAGCTGCCATGATGATAATATCAGCAAGTGCATATTTGCAAAGAGAATGCTGCAATACGGTTTTACCTGCCCCAAAAGGTCCAGGATTTCCAACTGTTCCACCATAAGCAACTGGAGCCAATAAATCAATTACGCGCACTCCTGTCGAAATTGTCTTTTTCGGAATGGAACGTTCCATAAATGGAATGGGTGACTTAACTGGATGACTAAAAACCAATTTTAACTCGTGTTCCTTATTGTGCTCATCAGTTACAATAGCAACAGTTTGAGTAATATTGACCAAACTGCTCTCAATAATTGTCTGAATTTTACATTTTCCAAATCCAAAGGGAACCAATATTTTGTGAATAAATCGACCTTCGGGAACCGACCCTATTGCATGACCTCCATAAAGAGTATCTCCAGGCTTTACCATTGGTGTAAAGTCCCATAATTTTTCTTCATCAAGAGCGGGAGCCCTCATTCCTGGTTTTAAATAACTGTCCTGCTTTCCTAAGGGGTAAAGTGCATTCTGAAGACCATCCCAAATACTGGTTAACAGACCAGGACCTAAAAGAACCGAAAGAGCTTTCCCTTTAAATACAACTAAATCACCGATCTTAGCCCCTGTTAAATCTTCAAACACTTGCATTTCAACAATTCCAAGCTTAGCATTTTTAGGATCAGAAACAATCTGTAATACTTCCGCCTGCAAAAATTTACCTTCTACCAAAATTTCAGCAGTTTCTCCCATAATTACGTTCTCATTATAGCGGGCCTTAACTAGAGAATCCTGAATGGAGATGAGAACTCCTGTTCTTTTACTGTTACTATTCATAATTAATTCATTAAATTCTTACCTAAGAACCATATAGACTCAAGTCGTTTATCTAGTTCAATCTAGATTTAAGAACTCGAATTTTTCATACAAGAGTCAAAGTTTCATCACAACAAATTATGGCATCAAATTAAAAATCTAAAGCCTAAAATGTCATCACAAAATATCTAAGTAAAAAGAATATTATATATCAAAAACCCGAATTAGCTAAATTAGTGGGATACAAGACAGCTAAGGGTTTCAATTTGTTAGTGTGAAACTAATTAGTTTTACAATAGATTGTTCATTCATTATGAATGTTTTTATTTTATTTAACTTCTTTAACTTTCCAAACCTCTATATATGCTGCATAACACATATTGTCGTGCGGTATTATAAATAAAACTACTTTATGTACCCATTTATTCCTAACAATTATTTCATAGCATCGTGTTTTATAAACAACCAAAGACATTTAAACAAAAAATGATTAACAACCAAAATGCCAATTAAGGATTCAACGCCCCAATTGATTTGTAATATTTAGCTTCATTAATTTTAACATTTACTTTAGCTGATATATAGTCTACATGAGCCTTTTGCCATTGCGATTGTGCATTTAGAAGATCAGTTGTTGTTGCAACCTCTACAGTCAATCTATTCGTTTCAAGAGCAAGATTTTCTTCTGATTGTTCTAAAGCTTCTAGTGTGAAATCTAGTTTTACCAAAGCCTCTTTCAAGTTAAAAATGGACTGATGCATTTCCAGAACGACTAATTCTTTTGTTCTCTCAAGTGTATTCTTTGAACTTTCCAAATTCATTTTAGACTGAATTACTTTTAACTTTCTTTCACCCCAATGAAAAACAGGGATACTTAATGATAAACCTGCATTCCAAGTTAACTCTCCCTCGTTTTGAGCAAGATGATCTGGATTTTGATACCTATAATTTGCAAAGGAAATCAACTGAGGTAAATAATCTGAATGAACGATTTTTACTTCTGAGTTTTTAATTTCAACCTGACTATTCAAAATCCTAACTTCCTCACGATTCGTTAGATTATCATCACTATATTAAATTCAATTTTGATGAATTTCTATTGTTGTATCAGCGTTATGCATTGGATTTTCAATACCTAAACCAATTGACTGGTTAAGTGCCATCTTAGCTAATGCAATATTGTTCTCAATATTAATTTGAAACAGCTTAGAATTGTTTAACTCGACTTTAGGCTTTAACACCTCATTTTGGTCACCACACCTATTTTGTAACGGATTCATATCGGTGACTACATCGGTAAGAAAAGATATCGCTTTTGCTGTTACCTTCTTTTGTTCCATCAAAGAAATCAAGGACCAATATTGTTGTTCAATACTTAATAAAACTTCGGTTTTACTTAATGCAACACCTGATTGAGACCTGTATTCAAGTTACTATTTCATATTTATGAAACACTTTAAAAGTATTACAGCTACAAAAATCTGCCATTACGACCTCTGAACTATAATCAGATTTAGAGTAAACATCCAAAAAAACGTAAAAAAAAATACCCCCTGAAAATAAATTCAGGGGGTACTTAAAATATAATTATCAAAAAGTGATTAAGCTTTTGGCTCAATTACTAAAAGAACATCACCTTTAGAAACAGAATCACTTGATTCATATCTGATCTCTTTAACAACACCATCAATTTTACCATTGATGTTATTCATCATCTTCATTGCCTCAAGTACAACAAGTGTATCTCCTGCTTTAACTTCGTCACCAACTTTTACTTTGTACTCAACAACCATACCTGGAAGTGGAGCAACAAGGCTTCCTGTTGTTTCTTCTTCTTTTGCAGAATCTTTTTTCTTACGTCCTTTAAATTGAGGAGCAGAAGAACCGTTAGGATCATTTACTTCTACAGTAAAAGTTTCACCTTCAATAGTAACTTCAATCTCACGACCGTTACCTTTTCCTTTAGAAGTAAGTTCGCCAGAAAGTGCTTTTCTTACAAGCTCATCTGCTTTTGCAACTTCTTCCAAAGTTTTAGGTTTAACATCTGCTGGAATTTCTTCCAAACCATATTTCCATTTCAAGAAACGTTTTCCTGTAACAGGATAAAGTGCACATAAAACTTCGTCATCAATATCTTTTGCAAGATCTCCGAATTCAGTTTTAACAGCATCCATTTCTGGTTCAAGAATAGATCCTGGACGTACAGTAATAGGTTCTTCACCTCTTGCATAACCCTTAAGAGCTTTCTTTTGAAGTTCTGGATTAATTGGATGAGTTGTTTTACCATACAATCCGTAGCAAAGGTCTTTTACCTCTTTAGTAATTTGTGCATATTCTCCTTCGAAAGTATCGAATAATACATTGTTTACTGTTTGTACACCAACAATTTGTGATGTAGGCGTAACCAATGGAATATTACCAAGATCTTTACGAACTTTAGGTAACAAACGGAAAACTTCAGGAAGTTTATCCAATTTATCCATTGCTTTCAACTGATTTACAAGGTTAGAAAGCATTCCACCTGGAGTTTGATGCAATAACACATTGATATCAGTAGTAGCATATTTAGGACTATTGTCTAAGTGCTTATATTTAGGAATAGATTTCTCCATTTCAGCAGCAATAGCAGTAATCTTATTAATATCCATTCCTGAATCACGATTTGTGCCTAATAAAGACATAATCATTGGCTCAACAGCAGGATGAGAAGTACGGTAAGCGTAAGGTCCGATACAAGTATCAACGATATCTACACCAGCTTCTATAGCTTTAAAAATTGCAAGATCACCCATACCTGAAGTAAAGTGAGTATGCAAGTTAATTGGTGTATCAGTAAATTTCTTGATTTCACGTACTAAATTGTAGATATCATAAGGAGCTATCAATCCAGCCATATCCTTAATACAAATTGAATCTACACCAAATTTAATAAGATCTTTCACCTTATTAAGGTAGTAGTCCATGTTATATACATCACCACCTAAACGAGGTTGATTAAGTGTATAACACACAACACCTTGAAGATGTTTTTTGTTATCTTTAATAACTTTAGCTGCAGTTTCGAAGTTTCTGAAGTCATTCAATGCATCAAAACAACGAAAGATATCCATACCATTATCAATTGATCTTTGAACAAAAGATTGAACTACATCATCAGCATAGTTACGGTATCCTACCACATTCTGCCCACGAAGAAGCATTGAAAATGGTGTTTTAGGCATATACTTTTTCAATACTCTTAAACGTTCCCATGGATCTTCACCCAAGAAACGGTGCATTGTATCGAAAGTAGCACCACCCCAAGTTTCAACAGCGTTATATCCTGCGTTGTCAATCATTTCTGCAACAGGCAACATATCTTCTGTACGACCACGTGTAGCAAATAGAGATTGATGTCCATCACGTAAGCTTACATCATTAATTTTAATTGGATTTTTAGCTTTTGGACGATCAGCGTCAAAATTAAGCTGGGTCATTTCTAAAACCCCGTGTTTATCGAATGTCATTTTTTATATTTTTTTTCTAATTAATACTTTTCCTGGCAACCATAAAAATGGAATTACGCACTTCGTAAGTTTCGACCACGAAGCTGAATAATCTTACGTTTAGTCATCATCATTTTAATGCCTGTACGTGACCAAGAACTAGTAGTTGAAACTTCACATTTTAATGCTTCAGCTTTCTCTTGTTCTATGTGGTAAGCAACTGCTACAAGCACTGCTTTTTTAATTTTTTCTTCTCGTGTCATAACTATTGGTATTAATAATTAATTTAAAATTAAATCACTCTTACAATGGAATATTTCCATGTTTTTTAGCTGGTAAAACTTCTGTTTTTGTTTTCATAGCATTAAGTGCATCAACCAATCGTGCACGAGTTTCGCTAGGAAGAATTACGTCGTCAATATGACCACGTTGAGCTGCCAAGTAAGGAACGCTAAAAGCATCTTCGTACTCTTTAATTTTCTCATCAGTTTTAGCTTGCTTATCATCAGCACCAGCAATTTCTTTTTTGTAAGCAGAAATTACTTCTACAGCACCTTTAGCACCCATTACAGCAATTTCTGCAGTTGGCCATGCAAATACCATATCTGCTCCCAAAGGCTTAGCACACATTGCCAAGTAAGCTCCACCATAATCTTTACGTGTTACCACAGTAAATTTAGGCACAGTAGCTTCAGCATAACTCCAAAGTAATTTTGCTCCGTGACGAATAATACCACCTTGCTCTTGTTCAACTCCTGGAAGGTATCCTGGAACATCTACAAAAGTGATTAATGGAATATTAAAAGCATCACAAGTACGTACAAAACGACTAATCTTATCAGATGCATCAATATTTAAACAACCAGCTTGAATGAATGGTTGGTTAGCAACGATACCAACTGAATTATTATCTAATCGACCAAAGCCAACAATTGCATTCTCAGCATAGTGCTCATGAACTTCATAAAATTCACCTTGATCAAGAACTGATTCTATGACAAGCTTCATATCGTAAGGTGTCTTAGGATCGTCAGGAATAATTGTATCTAACTCTTCACAAACACGTTGAGGATCATCTCCCATTTGCATTTGAGGAGCTTCATCAATATTATTACTTGGAAGGTAGCTTAAAAGCTCGCGAATTGCTTCAATTGTTTCTTCATCTGAATCACAAGCAAAATGAGCGTTACCACTTTTAGTGTTGTGAGCCATAGCTCCACCAAGTTCTTCAAAAGTAGTTTCTTCACCAGTTACTGTTTTAATTACATAAGGTGAAGTAATAAACATGTGACTTTGTTTTTTAACCATATACACAAAGTCGGTCATTGCTGGAGAATATACTGCACCACCAGCGCAAGGGCCCATGATAGCAGAAATCTGAGGAATAACACCTGATGCTCTTGAGTTACGCATAAATACGTCACCATATCCTTTTAATGCATCAACACCCTCTTCTACACGAGCTCCTCCAGAATCGTTAAGACCAATAACTGGAGCTCCAGCAGCTACAGCTAAATCCATTATCTTACAGATTTTTGCAGCATGCATTTCACCTAAAGAACCGCCTCTAGTAGTAAAGTCTTGAGAATAAGCAAATACTGTACGTCCATCAACTAGACCATGACCAGTAATTACACCATCAGCTGGAATGTCAGTTGTTTGAAAACCAAAGTTTACACAACGATGCTCCACAAACATATCCAATTCTCTAAAACTTCCCTCATCAAAAAGCAAGTCTAATCTCTCTCGAGCGGAAAGCTTACCTTTGTCGTGTTGTTTAGCAACACGAGCTTCTCCGCCCATTTTTTTAACTTCTTCTCTTTTTTTCTTTAAGAGATCTAACTTTTCAGATACCTTCATTTTTATATTTATTTTCAAGTAATTTGCCTAGAAAACCCAAAAGATTTTCCAATTTACCTCAATTGCTATTCAATTTTAAACCTAGTTTTATAATATCCGTTTACTAGATTAAAGAATTATTTCATTATTAAAGGACGAATATAAATACTTTCGCTATATATAAGAAACTGTTTTAAAACAACACCCAATTAACACAAACGTTCATACGTAAAAAAGCATCAATACAGAACAACACCAAACTATTTACTATCAACACATTAACTCGATTAATTTCATTAAAAAAGAAATCAAAAAGAATATCAACAATTCGTTTTAGATATTGTAAAACATATAAAAGACAAGTTGAAAAATATGAATATCTGTAGAAATTGATTTTAATAACATTTTCTTTCAAGAGAAAATACAGACATAAAACTCTTTTTCTAAAAATTTAATTACAATAATAACTAATAATTAACACACTACCTATTTATTACAAAACACCAATCAAAAATTTTTGACACAAATAAAAATCAATTCTGAATAGCCATTATCTCATAAGGAAGTAGAGAATAAATTAGTGGATTGATTAAAAAAGATTAATTATTTCAGGAAAAAGAAGATTTAGAGCAAATGGGGGAAATTAGAAGGATTACTTAATATCATCACATCGTACATATAAGGATCTTTTTCTTTATTAGAAAACCAATCAAGTCTATAAATAAACTTACTTTCATTCGTTTTTAATGTACCAAGTTTATACAAATTTAATGCTTTGTTATATTGTCTCAAACTTTCATATATTTACCCACCCAACACTTCATAACAGATTAATAACAAAGAATATAAATATCCAGCACATATATAAACGTCTCCTTTCTCTTACCTTTTAATTTAGAGAATACACCTACAAAAAAAGCCATTACATGAATCGAATTCACGTAATGGCTCAATAATTAATAAAACGAATTACCGTTTTTTATTTCTTCAACTTCTTTAATAATATTTCAGCAACTAAAGCTGATGATGCAGGATTTTGACCTGTTATTAAATTTCCGTCCTGAACTGCATAAGCTTCCCAAGTTTTTCCACAACTGTAAATGCCACCATTCTTTTTAAGCATATCTTCTACCAAAAATGGAACAACATTAGTTAACTGAACTGCTTCCTCTTCCTCATTGGTAAATCCAGTAACTTTCTTTCCTTTTACCAAGAACTCACCATTAACGTCTTTCACATGTTTTAGTGCAGCTGGTGCATGACACACAAAAGCAACTGGTTTGTTTGCTGCATAAAAATCTTGAATCAATTTGGCAGATGTTTTATCCTCTGCTAAATCCCATAGTGGTCCGTGACCTCCTGGATAAAATACAGCATCGTAATCTTCAAAATTAATATCGGCTAGTGCAATTGTTTCTTTAATCATTTTCTGCACGGCCTCATCTTTGTTAAAACGCTCCGTATCTTCTGTTGCATTTTGAGGTAAATCCGAAGTTGGATCGATTGGTGCCGCTCCACCTTTTGGTGTGGCAATCGTAATATCAACTCCCTGATCAAGTAATGTATAATAAGGGTTAGCAAATTCCTCAACCCAAAATCCTGTTTTATGACCTGTTTCTCCCATTTGAGAATGTGAGGTCAAAACTATTAGTACTTTTAATGCTCCTGTTGTTATTGACATATCGTTATATTTTTTAAAATATTTATAAATGGATTGTAAGTAAAGATAAGACTATTAATAAGCCATCTCTATAATTTTTGCTACATCTGTTGGACTTAAACTACCTCGTTCACCAATTCCCATCCAACCTCGATCGGTAAAACGTTTGGAAATTAGTTCTGCTGTACCTGTATAATCCTCAGTGTATTCTGAAAGTTTCGTTTTAATTCCTAAAGTATGAAAGAAGGCTTCAGTTGCATCAATGCCAGCAAGTGCTTTCTCTTCAGTACTGCCTTCGCTGATATTAAATACACGTTCGGCAAATTGTGCCAACTTCTCTTTTTTGCTAGCTAGATTGTACTTATAATGACTAGGTGCAATAATAGCTAAGGTACGTGCATGATCGATACCAAAAAGAGCGGTTAACTCATGCCCCATAGCATGTACAGCCCAATCAGAAGGCACTCCCTGAGAAATTAAACCATTTAAAGCCATCGTACAGCTCCACATAAAGTTGGCTCCTGCATTATAATCACTTGGATCCTTCAATATCTTTGGTGACACCTCAATCAAGGTTTGTAGAATACCCTCTGCAAATCGATCTTGCAATAAAGCATCAGTTGGGTAAGTTAAATATTGCTCTAAAACGTGAGTAAAAGCATCAGCCAAACCATTGGCTATTTGTCTCTCTGGAATAGATTTGATCACCTGAGGATCGAGAATAGAAAACTGAGGAAACAAAGCAGGACCACTCATAGCTAACTTTTCCTTGGTTTCTCTTCGGGTTACCACTGCTCCAGAATTCATTTCAGAACCTGTTGCAGGTAAAGTCAAAACAGCAGCAAACGGCATTGCTTTCAACACAGGCTTTCTACTTGTTAGTAAATCCCAAGGTGTTTCTCCTTCGTGGAAAGCAGCAGCTGATAAAAACTTAGTTCCATCAATTACAGATCCTCCTCCAACAGCTAAAAGATAGGTAATTTCATTCGACTTGATAAAATCCAATGCATTCATTAGGATAGAATACTCTGGATTTGAAGGTATTCCAGAAAATTCCAAAACTTCAAAATCTGCTAAAGCCGTTTTAACCTGATCGTAAATGCCATTACTTTTAATACTCCCTCCTCCATAAAGCATCAGAATTTTTGCGTTTGTAGGAATTTCTGTTGCCAACTCTGCAATTTTATTTTGACCAAAAATGATTTTAGTTGGATTTTTATATTCGAAATTATTCATCGTTTCAATTTGCTATTAATTACTAATAAATTCTTACTTCTTATATTTTCACAATCATCTTACCCTTATTCTTGCCTTCAAATAGGTTGATAAAAGCTTGAGGTGTATTTTCAAAACCTTCGACTATGGTTTCGGTAGACTTTAATTTACCTTCTTGCAGCCACTGAGCTAACTTAGGAATAGCTTCACCAAACTTCGCCATATAATTAGCTACTATAAAGCCTTGTTTTAATGCTGAATTCTTAATTAAAATAGAATCTAACCTTGGTCCCATTGGTAAACTTGTTGAATTGTACATTGATATGGCTCCACAAACAATTATTCTTGCAAAGCGATTCAGGTTGAACATGACGCCATCTGAAATTTCACCACCAACATTATCAAAATAAACATCTACTCCATTGGGACACGCTTCAGCAATAGCTTTATTTATATCTCCAGTGGTTTTGTAATTGATACCTGCATCAAAACCATATTCTGATTTTAGGACCTCAACCTTTTCATCGCTACCGGCAATACCAACCACACGACAACCTAATAATTTTGCAATTTGACCAACAACACTACCCACTGCTCCTGCAGCTCCAGAAACAACAACAGTTTCACCAGCTTTAGGCTTACCAATTTCAGTCAAACCTAAATAGGCAGTTAAACCCGTCATTCCTAGTATGCCCAAATAAGTTGATAGAGAAGCCTGAGCAGGGTCGACTTTCATTAACCCCTCACCATTATGAGTCTGATATTCTTTCCATTCTAACATTCCAGAGACAAAATCTCCTTTTTTAAAGCCATCTAAATTCGACTCTACCACTTCAGAAATCATTCCAGAACTCAATGCCTTATTTAATTCAAATGGCGCGATATAAGATTTTCCTTCCATCATTCTACCTCTTAAATAAGGATCAACTGAAATATAAGTTGTCTTTAATAACATTTCGTTATCACCAACCTGAGGCATATCTTCATTTACTAAATTAAAATCAGACAATTGAGGCGTACCTATTGGTCTTGTATTTAAATGTATTGTTTTCATCTTTTTTATTTTATTAATGAATGTTCATTCTTTTATTAATGTAAAAAAGGGTGCAATTACGAAGTTTTCATCATAAACGCCGTAATTCTTCTATTTGATCAGATTCTATGATTTGTGTTTTGAGTTTCGATTTTACTAATTGATGCATCGCACTTGCAATAGATTCAGCTTTAATAGCTCTATATTTCTTGAACTTTCCAACTAAAAACACCGAAGCTATACTTGCCAGCAGTCCTCCTATTGACTCACCAATACGCTTCTCGTCTCTAGAACCTTTTATTAATGATGGTCTAAGAATATAGGTATTAGGAATGTGCTGATTTAAAACAGCTTTTTCCATCTCACCTTTGGTTTTATTGTAGAAAATAGAACTTTCAGCATTGGCGCCAAGAGCTGAAATGACTAGAAAACTATTTACTCCATTTTTCTTAGATAAGGTCGCCGCTGAAACAGGAATACCAAAGTCTATTTGCTTATAAATTTCTTTATCCTTCGTTTTATTTGCTGTTGTCCCAATGCAGCAGAATACCTCATCTCCCAAAAAATCAGATTCAAAAATATCTAGTTTTAAAAGATCTCCAATATACACCTCCAACTTTGGATGTTCTAGTCCCAAAGCTCTACGAGAAAACACTTTAACTCTATCATAAGCCTCATCAGCCAATAAACGATTTAAGAGTAATTTCCCTGTTAAGCCTGTTGCGCCAAGAATTAATGCTGTCTTTCCCATTTCTTCTTTTTTTAGATTTTAATACTATCCCAAGCTGCTTGTAAAGCAATACCTTTTAAATCTTCTGTCAATTCAAAATCTTCTCTTTGCTGTGCAGTCATTAAAAATGCCAAGGGATATATAGCATAAGCGTAAAGAATGTATGGACAAATATTCTTTATAATTCCTTCACTTTTCCCTCGCTCCCATAAATTCAATAAGGGCTCAATATTCTTCAGTCCTTCTAGTCTGCTTTTTTCATCAATCATAGGTGTATTATCACACTGTGAGAGAAAATTAGATTCTTCGGGCAGACTAATTTTATAATCCGCAATATTGTTCCATATAATATCGAATCCCTTTTTAACAGGCATTTCGTCTGAGAAATTTTGAAAAGCATGCTCGCTAAAAGCGCTCTTTACTTCAAGGTACAATTGGTTAACTAAATCCTGTTTATTCTCAAAATAAATATAGATTGTTGCAGGTGACACCTTAGCCAACTTGGCTATTTTAGACATGGGTGCCGCATGAAAACCATTATTATTAATTAGACTAAGAGTTGCTTTTAATAGAGCCTTACGTTTATCTGGACTTTTTACTCGTGTTGCCATATTTTACTTTCTTGTAAGTGATGATACTTGCTTAATTTTCCAGGCTATAGCCAGAAATAGAAACTGAAACGGTAATCTTATTAATGCCGCCTTATGTGATCCAATTGCTGGCGTGTCCGAAATGATATCCCAAACATGTACGGGTAAAAAAAGTAACATGAGTAAAAAAATACCTATAGCTGAAATTCTTGCATATTTTGTAAATAACAAAGCCAAACCTAAGACAACTTCAACAATTCCCGATAAATAGATTATAGTCATTGGGAATGGTAAAAAACTCGGTACAAATGGTAAATAAAAATTAGGCTTTATAAAATGTTGCACCCCTCCCATAATCATAAATAGAGCGAATAATATTCTAACTCCAAACCATATTTTATTGGTAATACTCATATCTTTATATTTAAATTCAATCATTTTTCATCAGTACATAATACACTTTACTGATTTTGTTAGTACAAATATATACAAATATTTTTAATAATGAATGAACGTTCATTTTTATTTCAATATTTATTTTTGACATTATTTCAAGAACTCGTCAATTTATAAACAGATAATCATTATTAATCAACTAATTTTAATAAGAAAGAACATAATAATAGAACATTATTTCCTACTTTGCTACCCCATTTAATAAGCTAGATTTACACAAATTACACCTATGAGATATCTGTCACTATTTATTCTAAACCTTTTGTTTTGTCAATTAAGCTATGGTCAAAACAAAATTGATAGTCTAAAACAGGAACTAAATAAATCGGAAGATCAAAACAAAGCATCCCTATTCCTCCAACTTGCCAAAACGTATTATTATAAAGATACTGACCAACTTATATATTATTCAAAAAAAGCAGATTCTCTAGCTACTATTTACCATATAGATAGCGTCAAAATAAATGCACTAAACTATTTATCTTACGCATCTATTTATTCGGGAAACAAAGAAGACGCCTTAAGTTTCAATAACGAAGCTTTACGCTTGTCTAAATCAAAACATCTGAATAAGGAAATGATATCCTCTCTATATTATAAAGGATTTCGACTTTATGCAATTGGAGAAATAGATAGCTCTATAAATGTTCTCAATAGGTCATACAAAAAAGCTATAGATGCTAATGAATTGAACATTCAGATACAATGTTTAAATACAACTGCAGCTAGCTATACTAATCAAGCTAAGTACAAACTTGCATTAGAAAAATTCATGACTGCCTATCAACTAGCTGATAGCTTAAAACTCGATGATAAACTCATTAATATTTCATTAAATATAGGTAGCACTTTAATGTGTAATGAAGATCTACAGGGAGCTATTGGATATTTTAAAACAGCACTAGCTCGTTCAAATACTTTAAACTATACATTAGCTTACCCAACCGCTCTAAATAATATTGGAGCATGTTATAGCGAGATGGGGCAACATAAAAAAGCAATCGAATATTTTGACAAAGCACTACCGGCATACTTGAAACTGAACAATAAACTCCAACTCTCCTTAGTTTACTCCAATTTAGGGCAGTCACACCATTCTTTAAAACACAATAAACTAGCCTTAAAATATCTACAACACGCCATTGAACTGAACAGAAAATACAATTCAAAAAGGCAACTTATTATGAACTTAATACTTGTTGCTAAACTAGAAATATTAAACAATAATTTTTCAGAAGCGAAAACGTGTTTAGAGGAATCTCAAAGCCTTATAGAAAAACATAATATCAGTTCTAACTTAGTTGATTTATACAAAATATATAGCTTATACTATTCTAAAATTAACAAACTTGAGCTAGCCTTAGATTACAAACAAAAGGAACTAAATTATAGAGATAGCATATTCGATGTAACACGCCAGCATCAAATATCTGAGTTACAAACTAAATTTGAGACCAAACAAAAAATTATTGAGAATGAATCTCTTCGGAAAGACGTTAACTTAAACAAGCTACAAATAGAAAAACAAAATCAGAATAATAATTATCTAATTCTACTATCTTTTGTAGTCTTTATTTTATTTTTGATTCTACTAAATAGATCTAGAATAAAGAAAAAGTCTCATCAGATCATTCAAAATCAAAAATCAGAAC
The DNA here is from genome assembly GCF_009669305.1 of Ancylomarina sp. 16SWW S1-10-2. Taxonomy (GTDB): domain Bacteria; phylum Bacteroidota; class Bacteroidia; order Bacteroidales; family Marinifilaceae; genus Ancylomarina. The sequence continues at coordinate 89,444 of NZ_SADB01000008.1, read as the reverse complement.
TTGAAATTGCTAATAAAACAAAAGACAAATTATTTTCTATTATTGCGCATGATTTAAGATCGCCTTTTAATGCTATAATTGGCCTAAGTAATATTCTACATTCATCATATGATAATCTTAACGACTCAGAACGAAAAGATTTCATTAATGATTTAAATATGGCCTCAAAAAACACATATAGTCTACTTGATAACTTATTAACATGGGCTAGAATTCAACAAGGGAATATTAAAATTCAAATACATGAAGAAAACCTAGCTGAATTAATTAGAGAATGTATACTTCCTCATCAAGCTACGGCAAAACTTAAGAATATTACTATCGAATATTCTGAAACAGAAGAAAAAATAGTATTTATTGATAAATTCTCGATTAAAACAGTTATTCTAAACTTGATTAATAATGCAATTAAATTTTCCCATGAAGGAAGCGTGATCAACCTATCAACAGAGCAAAAAGGTTCTAAAACTATAATTTCGGTTTCGGACCATGGTGTAGGTATGACTCCAGAACAAATAGACCAACTCTTCAAAATAGATAAAGGCCACACGACTATAGGAACTAATAAAGAAAAAGGAACAGGATTAGGTCTCGCTTTATGTTATGAATTTGTACAAAAAAATGAAGGACAGATTTGGGCAGAGAGTAAAGAAGGAACTGGTTCTACATTTAAATTTACAGTAAATACAGTTGTTCATTAATACATCTATTTCATAATCTAACACATAAAAAGACCGAAACTTACGTCTCGGCCTAAAAACTAAATATGATTAAATAAATTATTTAGGATCGTGTGAAAAGGATTTTAAAATTAAGAAACCTATCAAACCAGATAGTACAGATGCAATAAGAACAGCAAGCTTGGCTAAACTCAATACGGAAGGATCTGTAAATGCTAACTGTGATACAAAGAAAGACATCGTAAAACCAATTCCTCCAAGGAATCCAATTCCTAATATTTGTGACCAATACACATCGACTGGTTTTCGTGCAAAACCCAATCGAACACCTGCCCATGCAAAAAGATATATACCTATAGGTTTACCCAAGAAAAGCCCCAATATAATTCCTATGGATATAGGCTCAAGAACCTCTCCAAGCAGCTGATGATCGATAATAACACCAGCATTTGCAAAAGCAAATAAAGGCACTATAAAGTAGATAACGAAAGGGTGTAAGGCATGTTCCAACCTCTGTAAAGGAGAAATTACTTCCTGACAGTTTTCCTTAATTGTTTCTACAGATGACTGAATATGTTTATCCGTTTCAGCTACTGTTGATTCTGTAGGAATCTTACCCATTTGACTCAATAGAGACGTTCCTGATTTTATAAACTCAAACACTTCACAGCTAGCTCGTGCAGGAATAGTTAAAGCTAAAAGAATACCCGCTAATGTAGCATGTACACCCGATTTTAAGAGAACATACCAAAGGATACATCCTAAGAATAAATAAACAGGGATAATCCTTACCTTTAATAAATTCAAACCCCAAAGTAAAGCATATATACCACCGCCATAAATTAGATACATCCAATCGATCTCTGAGGTATAAAAAAGAGCTATTACGATTACAGCGCCAATATCATCGACAATAGCTATTGAGGTTAATAGTAACTTTAAAGAAACAGGTATTCGGTTCCCTAATAGAATTAAAATACCAAGTGCAAATGCAATATCTGTTGCCATAGGCACTCCCCAACCATGTGTACCCGATCCTGTCTGATTAAAATAAACATAAATTAAAGCTGGGACCAACATTCCACCTACGGCAGCGAAAATTGGTAAACTGGCATTTTTTATAGAAGATAGCCCTCCTGTTAGCATTTCCCGCTTAATTTCGAGGCCAACTACAAAAAAGAAGATTGCCATTAAGCCATCGTTAATCCAATGAATTAAAGTTTTGCTTAGTTGCCAATCGCCAAAATGTAGACCAAAATAGTTCTCCCAATAAGCAAGAAAATCTTCTCCCATATAGGAATTAGCAATAACTAATGCTAATACAGTAAATACCATTAGAACAATACCACCAAATGCCTCTAATCTTACGAAATCTGCTAAAGGATCTTTAATACGATCAAATAGTCTTTTCCTTTTAAAAAATTGAATCATTATATACTCTTTAAATGCGAACTAAACTTACATACAGATTGATTCAATTTGTAAATAAATACTTATTTCATCATCTTCTGTATACAACAAAAGAAGAAAGTTACTAATACTTTTTCAAAAGAGCAATCCTGTCTTCCATTCAAAGGTTCAGGTAAAATTAAAGATAACCTTCATATTAATATATCTTAATTTGAATATACCTAACACATAAGATATAATAGAAAGACAGCTAATTCAAAATCATATATGGGAAACCCAGTATTTTATGCATTACAAATTTTTAACACTTATTTAATACACATACAAACCGCTATACTAGTGAGAGTTATCTCGCTGTTAAGATTAGATTATTATACATATGAGCATAAGTAACTATGAAATATGTAATACCCTTTAGTTTTTTATTTACATTTACATGATTAGTAAAAAATATGAAAAACTATAGCATTCAATTAATACTTATAGCTTTACTTTTTGTAGTTGGTCCAACAATCCATAAAATGGTGATGGCACAACAACAAAAGGCTGATATATATATGCCTATTTCTGATGCTGACCAATCATCATTTGAAGACGAAAATGAAGAGTCCGGAAACCAATTAATTTCCACCCTTCCAAATTCAATGAAACTTTTTCACAAACAGATTTCCATCTCAATTAGAGTTTTACTTTTCCCTTTAAGTATAGCAGATACATCCTTTTTACCTCCTCCAATATAAAATTGGAAATTGGGCACACAACTATTTTTCGTAGACCTAATTTTTAAACTTTCTACCTCAATTGGTAAAAGTTAAAATTGGCTCGCAAACTTAAATTCCTGTGCCATACCTGCTAATTGAAATAACAAATCCTTCTTTTTTAGGATTTACTTTATTCTACTATAACAAAGGAAAAAATGAGACCACAATCAACACAGAAGAATCGAAAATCAAAATTGCAGCTTATACACCAATATTATTCGTATACAGGATTTTACAATTTTATTTGGGAAAATATTAAGAAAGCCATTTTACCCTTTATATTAATTGTATTTGGACTCATATTACTGGATCGTTTTATCATCGATTTTAATACATTCTTTGAATATATTACCGAGAATTATTCTGCAATAAGTATTTATTCTCTTTTCTTCGCATCAGAATCAATATTGGGGCTTATTCCTCCAGAAATATTTATTGCATGGGTTAAAACCTTAGATCATTCATTCATTAACCTTTCTCTACTTGCCCTACTTTCCTATTTAGGAGGTTGCGTTTCCTATTTCATAGGTAAAAGTATTCTTAACATTCCGAAAGTGAATCTTTACATGGAGACTAAAATGGCTAAACACATTGCGAATATTCGTAAATGGGGTGGATTTTTAATTATTGTAGGCGCTCTATTACCCATTCCATTCTCAATGGTTAGTATTGCCTCGGGTATTATCAGTTTTAGCTTTAAAAAGTACCTAATGTACGGCTTATTCAGATTTTTACGTTTTTATTTATATGCCTTAGCCATCTTTTCCTTAATGAGCTAAAAGAAAAAAATTCCAGCTAAATACTGGAATTTTCTTGTTAAACTATTTATCTAATTTAAATTGCTGATTACAAGCTTCAACTTCTTCTGAATTTCAATTGAGATTTCGCCTAAGGAGTCATTCTCCACTTTAGCCATAGATGCAATTGGATCAACTGCCGAAACTTCTATGTCACCATTATCGTGTTCTTCAACAATAACATTACATGGAAGAAAAACACCTATTTTATCTTCTTGTTGTAAAGCTTTGTATGCATAATGAGGATTACAAGCTCCTAATATGACATATTTCTTAAAGTCAACGTCTATTTTCTTTTTAAGAGTTGCTTTTATATCTATTTGATTTAGTATTCCAAAGCCCTCCTTTTTCAATTCAACAGTAATCTGATCAATAGCTTCATCGAAGTTTTTAGTTTTCAAAACCTTATTAAAATAATAGCTCATAACTTGAATCTTAAATTTTTATTAACTCGAATACCTTCAAAGCTAAACCTAATAGCCTCTTGATATTATATCTCTAACCAATTTACGAATTATATGCCACAAAAAAAGGCCTCTGATTTTTTTATCAGAGACCTGTGAAATTTAAATATTTCAATCTATTTTTTCACAAACGTAACAGTTGCAAAAGCAGTTGGTAATTCGGTACCATCACCAAGAGGTGAATCAACAAACAAGGATATTAATCCCTGTGGATCAGTCGTAGAATTAGCTGAAGCAAAACTTAAGCCACTGTCGGTACCCGCATCGTAAACAACAGCAGTCATTGTACTGTCTACGAAATTATTACCATCATATAAATCAACATTAAGAGCTCCAACATACCAGTCAGGACTTGGAATCAGCTTAGAAACCAATGTAATTGCTGAATTGGTCGCATCAACTTCTACTTCAACAGAAATTTCACCAGTTCCACTATCCAATCCACTTCCAAGAACAAAATCCAAACCTTCTCCATCTGTAATTTTAGTTTCCAACTCAGTCTGTAAGGTGTCTATACTAGCTGTTTCAGTCATTTCTTTAATTCCTTCAGTTGCTGTTGTTCCAACTTTAAAAAAACTATTCGAGCTTGAATGACTCCACCCTATCAGTGGAGAAAAAGATGCATTTGAAGGATAATCAGTTGGAAAATCGGAACTATTCCAATGCATCGTAAATGTCACAGTATAAGTTGCATTACTCTCAATTCCCATCTCAATAGGCCCGTCACTTTCTGAACAGCTTACAATTAAAAAAGCAAGCATTATGTATAAAATAAATTTCAATTTTTTCATAAGTCAATTATATATTTTTGGAATAAGCTAGTAGGAACAAAATTAGATTTTTTTTTGAGTTCAAAGAACTTGCATCACTTTTTTTAAATAATAAACAGAATTAACGCTTTTGACTGTAACTAGAATATTCGAATAATTATTAAAAAAACACTACTTATAAGCATGACTAACACCTCACTAAAGGACTAATTTACTACCAGTTACAGTAATCAAACTCATCATCAGCCATTACAGATTGTCCACTCACAACAACATAACACAACCTATTTGCAAAAGATTATACATACCCATATACCATTTTCTGTATATTTTGGTTCTGGCACATTAAATTACAAAACAGTTATTATGAATTATTCACTTCGAATTTAATTTCCTTTGAGACACATCATAATTTAAGACGATGAAAAAAATATGCTTCCTTTTTCATTTTATGCTCTATTCATTAGAAAGAAGGTAAAACTACCTCTATAACATATTTAAAATACAAAATCATATTGAACTATCAATCTACAAGTTAAAGCCTATAATTATTTAAAGAATTAAGTTTAAATATTTTTTAACAGAAAATAACATATATCTAGTCACCCTTTTATCAAAATTGACTGTCTTACCTTTAGAATTTTAAATGAATACTTAGGTTAATTAATTTAGAAAGTAATAATGAAGAAGAAAGAGATTGCCGGATTAATAAAGTTTAAAGGCAAACGTGAGAGTGCAACACATGGTTTACGTGTAATAACTAAAAGAATAATAACTGTTGGATTTTTTTTAATTTTTATTGTACCATTAAACAAACAAGTATTAGCAGATAAAGAAATTAAACCGGGCAAGAAACAGGCAACCTTAATTCTTTCTGATGGAAGAAAAATACTCCTCGGTACAAGTAGAGATACAATTATAAATATAGAAGCATCCAATGTACGTATCAAAATAGATTCTACGGGAGTCAATTATATTTTTGATAATAAAAGAACGACTAATCTTTCGAAAACTAAATCTGTAAAAAAAACACATTAAATCTATCTAAGCTTTAATATAGAAGCTTCTCGATTTAAATACAAAATTAAAGGGTACCTACAAGGCACCCTTTATTTAAATATAAAGTTTCAATCTATTATATTTTAGTCTCTTTCAGAGATTATTCTTTGCGAATTCTTCGACAGCCTGTTCTAGATACTTTCCCGCATTTTTAATCGAGTCATCCACATTCTTTGCATATACTGATGTCTCAGCGATATAATCGCTATTAATGGCTTGTTTTTCCTTTTCTGTTAGATCTACCACCGCACAAAATAAGGCTAATTTTTGCATATCAATAGAATCTATAATACCACGAATAACTTTGCCAGAAAAAGTTTGCTTATCCAACTTGCCTTCGCCCGTTATAATCCAATCAGCATCTTTAATATGCGTATTAAAATTAGCTTCCTTTTTTATCAAATCTATTCCGGAACTCAACATTGCTTTTAAAAATAACATAGCTCCTCCACCAAGTCCTCCTGCTGCTCCTGCACCACTAATTTCATGCAAATCAATATCGTATTGCGCCTTCACAACTTCATTAAAATTCTGGAGTCCTGCGTCTAATTCCAGAACCATTTCAGAGCTAGCCCCTTTTTGCGGACTATAAATGTAGGCGGCTCCTCGTTCTCCAAACAAAGGGTTATCAACATCACAAGCAACTTCAAATTTCACCTCTTTAAGTCGTGGATGAACCGTTGATTTATCGATAGAGTGAAGCTGAATTAAATCTTCACCCAGACCTTTCAATTCTTCTTTATACTGATTGAAAAAACGATAACCTAAAGCTCTTGCCATACCCAAACCAGCATCATTAGTTGCACTTCCTCCAATTCCTAAAATAATATGCTCCACTCCTCTTTCCAAAGCGTCTTTAATAAGTTCACCCGTACCATAAGTACTGGTCAGCATAGGATTTGCTTCATTCATTTTCAGCAAACGAATTCCCGAAGCTTCAGCCATTTCGATATAGGCCGTTTTCTTACTTTTGGAATACAAATAGCTAGCCTTAATTTTTCGATGTAAAGGATCATGAACCTCTAGAGATATCATTTCTCCATCTAGGTAATAGTTTAGAACTTCAATAGTTCCGTCACCAGCATCAGCCAAGGGTAAGTTTATAATTTCAACATTAGAGCTGTACTTTCTAAGACCTCTTTCAACGGTTTCACAAAATTCCATCCCTGTTAAAGAACCCTTGAACTTATCTGGAGCAATAATTATTTTCATGTTATTTACTTTATGAATAAATATTCAGGATTGAATTTAAACAAATTATACCTAAACACTAATCCTAATGCTAATTTTACATTTATATAGAGCTATTTTAGAACGAGACATCACATACTAAAAAAAGCCACCCTGAAGGTGGCTTTTTTAGACCATTAATTTTAACCTCTTAGAGTATGTTTTTAATTTTTATTCAAACAAATCCGACCAAAGAAGATGAAATAAAAACGTGCGAAATAATTCACAAAATATCTCTAATATGATTTTACCAACTTTACTAACTAAAGTTCTTATATATAAGACACCTAAAAATAGGAAAAGGGTGAATGTAACTTATTTATTTTTTAATAAATCTCTTAAATACAGCTATAATAGCATATAAAAGCCTTCCAAAATTAATTGGAAGACTATTTATTCTTTTTTTAAGATGAGTTCGAAATCAACTACTCAACTTCATGATAAAAGTCTTCTTTCTCACCAACTATATGAAGTGAAATTTTGCCATTCTCTCGACTAATTTCGTCTTAGACAGTTAGATAATCTAACCACCTCATAACTAATATCAAATTGAGATTCAATCATTAGGACCACAACAAGTAGGACAAACACGTTTAAATGATCTAAACTGTTTTAATTCTACCCCAGTAGCCATAAAATCATCTTTGATTGGTTCTTCTCTCATTAAGTCTGTACTTAAATATTTCTTGTTATCATCAGCAAAAACCGTAACTACAACTGAGTCTGGACCTAACTCTTCCTGAATTTTTAAAGCACCCAAGAAGTTAGCTCCTGAAGAAATTCCAACGCCTAAGCCTAGAATTGAAGATAATTTCTGAGCCATTATTATAGCATCTCCATCGTCAACACTCACAATTTCATCTAACTCATCAAGCTTAACTATTGATGGAATAAACTCATCGGAAATACCTTGAATTCTATGTTTACCAACCTTGTGTCCTGTCGACATAGTTGGAGAATTAGAGGGCTCTAGAGGATGGACCTTAATTTTAGGGTTCTGCTCTTTTAGATACTTACCAACTCCCATTACAGTACCGCCAGTACCAACCCCAGCGACAAAAGCATCAGGAGTTAAACTTATATATTTCAATTGCCACCATAATTCAGGTGCAGTTGTGTTATAATGCGCTTCACAGTTATCATTATTTGAAAACTGCAGTGGAAGAAATGTATTCTCATTCTCGGAAGCCAATTTATCAGCCATATCGATACTACCTAAAAAACCGCCTTCTTCTTTACTTACCAATCGAATATCAGCGCCATAACTTTTCATTAGGTTAATACGTTCTTGGCTCATCCAATTAGGCATATAAATGGTTACTGGATGTCCCATCGCTCTACCTATTCCAGAAAAAGCAATACCAGTATTTCCACTAGTCGCTTCAATTATTCGGTCACCTTCTTTTAATGTACCCAACTTATAGGCTTTCCGAATAATATGAAAGGCCATACGGTCTTTAATACTACCTGTCATATTCAAATATTCCGCTTTCGCGTAAATTGTTCTCGTTGTTCCTTTATACTCAAATTCAATTGCTAATAATGGCGTGTTTCCAACTAGAGACGATAATCCATTAATTCTTTTGCAAGGGTTGTTTTTTTCCATATTCTTATAATAGGGGTTTGAAATTCATAATAATATTTAATTTAAGATATTAATATCCTAATCTATTTATAAGACCCTTAATTATCGAAAATGGGTGAATCAAATGTTAAAAAAAATGATATTTATTCCTTCCTATGCATTAAAACCCACAAAACTAATCTATAAAAAAAACACCTAACCTTATCATTAAATGAATCGTCTTGATATAGCATTTCATAATACATGATTAAAGCAAAAAAGCCACCCCGAAGGATGGCTTAAATCTCATAAAGAGAAACTATTTTTTACTTGTTTGGGTAGTTCAAATCAAACTCATCATCACCCATTACACACTGTCCACTCGCATCGGAACACGATTGAAAATCGAAAGTACCTTCAATTTTTAATGGTAGACTTTTCACTTTAATTTGCTGACGCATTTCAGCAGTATTCTCAAAATAACTAACATCGCCTTCCCAAATTTTATCATAGTGCTTCTGAGCATTAACAGGCTTTACTTCTCCAATACGCTCATAAGATGCGTGATCTTCAAAATCAAATGAAATTAAAATTGGTCCCAAGTCTGCATCAAAATCATTTGAATACAGATGCCATGACTTATCAATCTTTGCTTTAAAAACAACATCAATTACATCACCAACTTTAATTTCTTGTTTCGACAACTCCACTTTCCATTTGGCTGGGGTTAGAATTTGCCCGAATGATAAGCTACTTACCATCAATAATAGAGTAACAACTAATGTGAATTTTCTGTTCATATCTTTAATTTTTATCTAGGTTTCACGATTTTAAAAAAATCATTAATGCTCTTTTATATCCTTAAGACCCTTTATTTAGCAAATAGGGTGAATAAATCAATATTAAAGAATGTTAATTGTTTTATGAAATATTGACAATAAAGATATACCATTCATAAAGAAGGCTTTACATTATTTATAATAATACCCATAATTGATTCACCCGTCATTTAAACTCGTCTTAAATTTACTTGCAGATATATTATTCGAATTAATGTTTAGAAAATAGAACAAACTATATACCACATATTTAAAACATTCCTAATACAGATCTTCGTGATATCGTGATTCTTCTTTTAGATGTTCAAGATAAAATAAAGCTTCTGACACACTCATCTTTCCTTCATCTTGTAACAATTCAATCAAGTTTTGTTTCACATCTTTGCCCAGAGCAATTGATCCACAAATATAAAAATGAGCTCCTTTCTCTATCCAATTAAAAACTAATTGGCCATTCTCTTTCAGCCTGTTTTGCACATAAATTTTATCTTCCTGATCTCGAGAAAAAGCTAAATCCAAACGTGTTAATACACCCTCGCTTTTAAAGCGTTCAATTTCATTTTGATAGAGGTAGTCACACTTTCTTTCTTTTTCTCCAAAAAACAACCAATTTTCGCCAGTTGCACCAACAGCTTCGCGTTCTTTTAAGAAAGACATATAGGGAGCAATTCCTGTTCCGGCACCTATCATGATTATAGGCACATCTACAGGAGCTAAACGAAATTCATCATTGGGAATAATTTGAATTTTCAACTCTGAACCAGCTTGTAAACCTTTGTTTATGTATGATGAACATGCTCCAATCCGATCTCTGTCAAAGGCTGAATAATTAAATTGTTTTACAGTTAAATGAACCTCATTAGGAGTTGATTTAATACTTGACGATATGGAATATTCTCGACGCTGAACCTTTGTCAAAACTTGACTTAAACTAGTCGCATCAATGGCATAAGGATAATCACAAATCATATCATAAACATCTGCTTGCTTTAAATAAGCATGTAACTTTTCTTCATCTTCTAATAGCCGTTTCAAATTTTCATCAGTACTAACTAACTGATAAGCTCTAAGAACATCTTCACTGAGTTTTGTGAGTTCTAATTTCACAGCTAATAATTCTTCTATACTTTTTTTCTTATTCTTATAAACGACAATAGTATCAGGTGAATAGTTAAGTTTAATCATGATTTTCACAACCAATGAGTAGGGGTTCTTAGCCTTAACTGATACAGAATCGCCAGCTTGATATGTAAAATCGGGATGATCAGTTTGAAGAATCAAATGATGAATTTCACAACTCGATTTATCACCCGTAATTCGATACTTATCTTTAACTTTTACGGTAAAAGTAGGTCCTACAGAGTTAGCGCCAAACTTTAAGGCTAGTACATCACCATTTTTTCTACTTTGAAATTTATTGATCAAGTTTGAAGCCCACGTTTCGGCCTTAGAATTAAATGCTAAATCACAGGTAACGAGATCAGTATATGGCTTAGCTCCCAAAGCTTTTAGCTTCATATCAATATCTTTTCCTGCTTGGCAAAAATTCTGGTAACTAGAATCGCCAAGAGCACATACTGAATAGTTTAAATTAGGCAGCTTAGATACTTCCGATCCGAAAAGGTATTTATAAAATTGCTGAGCCGGTCCAGGAGGATCACCTTCCCCTCGCGTACTAACAACAATGAAAAGATATTTCTCGTTCTCTAAATTATTTACGTCATATTCTGACATATTATAGACCGAGGGCTGTAATTCGTGAGTTTGAAATTGCAGTCTCATTTGTTCAGCAATAAAAGCTGAATTCCCAGTTTTACCCCCATAAAGTATCGTAATGGGAGACGAAAGTCCTTTTATGTTTGATAGTGAAAAAGACTGAGGTTTATGCTTTAATATATATGAAGTCATTTCTAATAATCTTGTGTTTAAAACTTCCACAAGATATCCTTAATAATTCGTATTTGGAATTAAACTAAATTAAAATAAGTGAAATATTATGAATTACTCAATTTAAATGAAGGGTTATAAATCAAACCAATCATATTACCCCAAGGATCTATTAGGCTAGCTACCATAAGTTCTCCGCCTACATTTGTAGGCTTTTCATGAGTTTTAGCACCCAAACTTATCATCTTATTAAATACAGAGTTGATATCTTCTACACCCCAATAAGAAATAGCACCCTCACTTTTTCCTTCTTTAGCTTTTTCTTCAGGCAAAAGTCCTAGCTCGTAGCCTCCAATGTTAAAACCAACATAAAAAGCTTCATCAAAATAGGGTTGAGTTCCAAATGCTTTAGTATACCAATCTTTTGCCTTATTAAGATCAGTTACCATATAAACGACTGTTCTCAAACCAAGTATATTTTCATTTTTCATGACTCAACTATTATTTAAAAGATAATTTCAACACCTAAGGTAACATCTATTATGATTTGTTTCTTATTTTACGCAAGTTAATTCTATCATTTAAATAATATAAAAAAGGCCATCTCGTTAGAGATGGCCTTCCTAAAAATATATTTTAGTTTATTAAAGTGCCGAAACAATACGTAAAGTATCAGTAGCAATTACTAACTCTTCATTAGTTGTTACAACCATACACTTCACTTTTGAATCCTCAGTAGAGATAAGAGCATCTTTACCACGAAGTCCAGCATTTTTCTTAGAATCAAAATTCATTCCTAAATAGTCGAACTGACCAGCTACTTTCTCACGAGTAATTACATCATTTTCACCAATACCACCAGTGAAAATAATTAAATCAACACCTTCCATTACTGCGATGTATGAACCAACAAATTTTTTCACACGATATGCAAACATATCTAAAGCCAATTGAGCTCTTTCGTTGCCTTCTTCAGCAGCATTCTCAAGGTCTCTCATATCAGAAGAGATACCCGAAACACCAGCTAATCCAGATTCTTTGTTGATCAAATTATTGGTTTCCTGAATAGATAAACCTTTTTTCTCTGCAATAAATAATAAAGCACCAAGATCAAGACTACCAGTACGAGTTCCCATTAATAAACCTTCGTTTGGCGTAAATCCCATAGAAGTTTCGATAGACTTACCACCGTCAACAGCACATATAGAAGCACCATTACCTAAGTGACAAGAAACGATTTTCTTATCTTCGATATTCCATCCTAAAATTTCACAGGCTTTGTTTGCAACAAATTTATGTGACGTTCCGTGGAAACCATACTTACGAACTTTCAATGTTTCGTAACAATCGTATGGTAAACCATACATGAAAGCTTTTTTAGGAAGTGTTTGGTGGAAAGATGTATCAAATACAGCAACTTGTGGTAAACCTGGCAATAATTTTTCAATTGCTAGGATACCTTCAAGGTTAGCAGGATTATGAAGTGGAGCTAATTCGCAACATGCTTTGATTTTTGCTTTAGCATCCTCAGTAATAAAAGCTGAATCTTGGAAATATTCACCACCATGAGCCACACGGTGACCAGCAGCATTAATTTCTTTAATGTCAGAGATTACACCATGATTAGCATCAACTAAAGCAGCAAGTACTAAATTAATACCAACAGAGTGGTTAGGAATATCTTGAACAGTTTTGAACTTATCTTTTCCCTCAGGTTTGTGAGTTAACACACCATTTTCAAGACCAATACGCTCAACTAAACCTGAAGCTAAAAGAGTAACCTCTTTGCCCATGTTCAAAATTTGATACTTTAATGAAGAACTTCCGCAATTTAAAACTAAAACGTTCATTATATTTTGTTTTGATTTGTTAATTAAGTTTCTATTTCTGATTTCTCAACTTACATTCCTGCAGCCTGATTTGCTGTAATAGAAACCAAGTTAACAATATCGCTAACTGAACAACCTCTTGATAAATCGTTGATTGGAGCAGCCATACCTTGCAATACTGGACCTACAGCTTCAGCACCAGCTAAACGCTGTACTAATTTGTAAGCAATATTTCCAACTTCTAGTGTAGGGAATACCAAAACGTTAGCTCTACCTGCAACTTTAGAATTTGGAGCTTTACTTGCACCAATTGCTTCAACAATGGCAGCATCAGCTTGCATTTCACCATCAATTAGGAATTCTGGAGCCATTTCTTTAGCCAAACGAGTTGCTTCAACAACTTTATCAACCATTTCGTGCTTAGCCGATCCCATTGTAGAGAAACTTAACATTGCAACACGAGGTTCCATATTAGCAATAGCTTTTGTTGTTCTTGCAGTAGCAACTGCAATTTCAGCTAATTCGCTTGCTGTTGGGTTTGGATGAACAGCACAGTCAGCAACAACCAACATACCATTATCACCAAATGTTTTATCTTTTAAGATCAAGATAAAAGCACCAGAAACAACTGAACAACCAGGCATTGTTTTCACAATTTGGAAAGCTGGACGTAATACATCTCCTGTAGCATTCATAGCTCCAGCAACTTCGCCGTCAGCATCACCTGCTTTAATCATTAAAGTAGCCAAATAAAGAGGATTTTTAACAAGCCCCAAAGCTTGTTCCATTGTCATCCCTTTTTTCTTACGAAGTTCAACTAAAGTTTCAGCATAAGCTTCCATTTTATCATGATTTTCAGGATCGATGATAGTTGCTTTAGAGATATTTTTTAAATTCAATCGACTAGCTTCTGATTTAATAGTCTCAGGCTTTCCAATTAAAATAATTTGTGCAATTTTTTCATCCAAAAGTATGTCTGCTGCTTGTAGTGTTCTTTCTTCAGTTCCTTCTGGAAGAACTATTCTTTTGTTATGCAGCTTTGCATTTTCCTTAATTTTCTGTAATAAATCCATTGTGAGTCAGTATTTTATGTGTTTTTGTAATCTCGACATTGCGAAATTATAAATAATTGCCCAAAATGCATTTCTAAACCTTCATTTTTAACACATTTTTATCTATATTAATATTCATTCTTGATAAGAATTAATTTTAATATCTTAGCGAAAATTTAGCTAGAATATTTATTTCGTTAACTATTACTAGAGTATTTACAAAACTATATCTACTAACACATTCGCATCTTACAACTTAACTATACTCATGCAAACATCAGATAAATTTTTAAACTTTTCAGAAGCATTCGATGGGGAATTTCATAGAGATAAAAGCACTCGTTTAATCTACGCAACCGATGCATCTGCCTACAAAATGCTGCCTCTTGCTGTTGCCTATCCAAAAAATGAATCTGACATAAAAAAACTCATTTTCTTTGCGAATAAAGAAAAATTATCTCTTATTCCCCGTGCTGCAGGAACATCGCTTGCTGGACAAGTTGTTGGCGATGGTATCGTTGTAGATATATCAAAATATTTCACTGAAATTTTAGAATTAAATGTAGCTGAAAAATGGGTACGAGTTCAACCAGGTGTTATTCTCGATGAGTTAAATCTCTACTTAAAAGATTACGATTTATTTTTTGGACCTGAAACATCAACAGCATCTCGCTGCATGATTGGTGGCATGCTGGGCAATAACTCTTGTGGCTCTCACTCCTTAATATATGGTAGCACAAGAGATCATACTTTAGAAGTAAAAACCATATTAAGTGACGGTTCTAATGCTAGTTTTTCCGCATTAAGCGATGAAGATTTTCATGAAAAATGTCAGCCAAAAGGCACTACATCAAGCTTAGAAAAAAAGATTTATCAACATATTAAAGAAACGCTCGAAAACACTAAGATACAGGATGCAATTCGCAGTGAATTTCCTGACACAAAAAACCACCGACGTAATACGGGCTACGCTCTCGATCTTCTTTTAGACAGCTCCCCCTTTTCTAAAAGCATTAAAAATTTTAATTTTTGTAAGCTCCTCGCAGGATCAGAAGGCACCTTAGCTTTTACTACTGAGATTAAATTAGATCTCGTTCCTTCTCCACCAAAGGAGGTTGCTCTTATATGTGCACACTTTACATCACTTGAAGAAGCCATGCAAGGCAATTTAATAGCTTTAAAATACAAACCTGGTGCAGTCGAATTAATGGATGATACAATCCTAAAACTATCAGAAAATAATCCTCTACAAGCACAAAATAGATTCTTCCTAAAAGACAAACCTGGTGCCATACTTATTATCGAGTTTGCACGCGAAAGTCAAGCCATAATTAATGAGCTGGCTCAAAAAATGGAAGCTGAGTTGACACGCAATAACTTGGGTTACCATTTTCCAATTATTACAGGTTCCGAAAATATTAAACGCGTTTGGGATTTAAGAAAGTCAGCTTTGGGTGTTCTTTCTAATTTAAAAGGCAATGCCAAACCCGTATCGGTTATCGAAGACACCTCTGTATTACCAGAAATTCTTCCTGAATATATAGCTGAATTTAAAACTCTACTACAAAGACATAATCTGTCCTGTGTATTTCATGCACATATTGGTAGTGGCGAAATTCATTTACGACCTATTCTTAATTTGAAACAAGATACAGATAGGGAGAAATTTCATACCATTGCTTTGGATACGGCTAAATTGGTGAAAAAATTTAAAGGTTCGTTAAGTGGAGAGCATGGTGATGGACGTTTACGAGGTGAATTTATTCCTCTTATGATGGGTGAAATAAACTATCAGACTTTTAAGGATATTAAAGCCGTTTGGGATCCAAACACTATTTTTAATCCTGAAAAGATCGTGAATACACCAAAAATGAACAGCCACTTGCGTTACACTAATAATCAAGAAACTAAAGAGCCTGAAACCTATTTCGATTTTTCTGCTGATGGTGGGATGATTAAAGCAACTGAACGTTGTAATGGCTCGGGAGACTGTCGAAATACAATCCTTACAGGTAAAAATATGTGTCCAAGTTACCAGGCAAGCCTTGATGAAAAGAACACGACACGAGCTAGAGCCAACCTCCTGAGAGAATTCTTAAGCTATTCCAAAAAGAAAAATATATTCGACAGCAAAGAGGTCTATGATATTTTAGATTTATGTTTGTCTTGCAAAGCTTGTAAGTCAGAATGTCCATCGAATGTGGATATGGCTAAACTTAAGGCTGAATTCTTGCAACATTATTATGAGTGTAATGGAATTCCCTTACGTACTCGCTTAATTGCAAATATTAGTCAGATTAATCAATTAGGAGCAATTGCGCCCAAGCTCTATAACTACGTTAACCAACATCCAAAACTTGGTGGTTTTATTAAAAAGCAATTGGGTTTTGCTCAAAAAAGAAACATCCCTACTCTACACAAAACAACATTAAGATCGTGGTATAAAAAGAAAGGGAAAAGGATAAATGGTAAAGGAAAAACAGTGTACTTCTTTGCCGATGAGTTTACCAACTTTAATGACACAAGTGTAGGAATTAAAGCAATACTACTACTTGAAAAATTAGGTTATGAAGTCATCATTCCAAAACATCACGAAAATGGTAGGACGTACCTTTCAAAGGGCTTGGTGAAAAAGGCACAAGTTATTGCTAATAAAAATATCAGCTTGTTAAAAGACATTATCAGTAAAGAAACACCTTTGGTAGGCATTGAACCTTCCGCTATACTTAGCTTTAGAGATGAATATAAAGATCTCGCTTACCCAGACCTTAAAACATCGGCTATGCAGCTCTCGGAGAATTGCCTAATGATAGAAGAATTTCTTTGGCAAGAAATGCAAGCAGGACGAATTATAAAAGAACAGTTCACAAAAGAATCTAAAGAAATTAGTTTCCACGGGCACTGCTATCAAAAGGCTTTAGCTTCTACCCTACCTGTTAAAGAGGTTTTATCTTTCCCAGAAAACTATACAGCTACTGAAATTGATTCGGGAT
Organism: Ancylomarina sp. 16SWW S1-10-2; assembly: GCF_009669305.1. Classification (GTDB taxonomy): domain Bacteria; phylum Bacteroidota; class Bacteroidia; order Bacteroidales; family Marinifilaceae; genus Ancylomarina. The sequence continues at coordinate 72,109 of NZ_SADB01000008.1, read as the reverse complement.
GCTGCGGTATGGCTGGCTCTTTTGGTTACGAAGCAGAACACTATGATCTTAGTATGAAAATAGCAGAACTTAAACTTTTACCTGCAATTAGAAATACCAAACCAACAACATTATTGGCAGCCTCTGGTACATCGTGCCGTCATCAAATAAAAGATGGCAGTCAGAGAGAAGCACAACATCCTGTAGAGATTTTGTTTGATGCTTTGGTTACTAAAATTTAGGAAGAAAAAAATCCCTGCTTCAACAGAAACAGGGATTTTGTATATTATTTAGCTTGACTTCTAATTAAAGAATTTCAAGTCCAAAATTTCTTTCATATTATTCAATTCAAACAACTTTTCGTGCTGTATAGATTCGGCTAATTTCTCATATTCCCAAGTATATTTACAAGGGACATAAGCAGCATATCCGCCAATATTGAGAACAGGAAGCATATCCGATTTCATAGAATTACCAACCATAAGAAAATTCTCTGCTTTAATGCTTCGTCCTTCAATAATTTGTTGATAAGCCTGATCATCCTTTTCGCTTAGCACAATCACATCTGAAAAATACTTACTCAAACCAGACTTTTTCATCTTACGATTTTGATCTAAAAGATCACCCTTTGTAATACTTATAAGGTCATGATTCTTAGATAAATTTTCAAGAACATGTTGCACATGATTCATAGGTTGCACGGGCTCCGTAAGCATCTTAGCTCCAAGAGCCAATATTTTTGCTATCAATTCTCCTGGAATTTCTCTAAAAGACAAACTCAATGCAGCCTCTATCATCGAAAGCGTATACGCTTTAATGCCATAACCATATAGCTTCAAGTTCTTTATTTGAGTAGAATATAGACGTTCCAAAACAGCCTCTTTGCACCCATATTCACTCAATATTTGAGCGTATTCATTCTGAGTTTGGTAGAAATAATTCTCATTTCCCCAAAGCGTATCATCTGCATCAAATGCGATCAAATCAATCATGTCTTGCCTTCTCTTATTTTACTTCTTAGTATCATACTTATCTGTTTACAAATGCACTATTTTCATTATTAGCAACATACAAACAAACTTCTTTAATTCTATTAAGTTGACCCTAAAACCACCCCAATAAATCATCTATAATTTAGTGCAAAAGTAAATTAATTCAGCAATAAAAAAAGCAAAATATATCAAATCGATAGAATATAGAAGTTTCCTAAATAAAGTCTTCAACTTTTATCATTCAAATTATCTCAAATAAAGGCATAAAATATTTTTAAATGAGAATATTCTCATTACATTTGAAGTGAGAATATTCTCATTACTATTATAATCACCTTATGCCCAGAAGAAGGAGACTAAGAAAAGTTGTAGCTCCTCCAGAATTTAAAGGTTATAAACCGTATGGAACAAATGGAGGTACTGAAGGACCGATAGAATTACTTTATGAAGAATATGAAGCAATTAAACTTGCAGACTATGATTTGATGAACCATAAAGAAGCCTCAGAGCTTATGGGTATATCAAGGCCAACATTTGCAAGAATATATGAAAGTGCTAGACGCAAAATTGCTCAGGCATTTGTTGAAACAAAGGAAATTATAACTGTTTTTGGAAACTGTTGGATGGACAAATCTTGGTTTGTCTGTGATCATTGTCAAGCACAATTCACGATTCCAAAAACATTGGGAGAGGAATTCTGTCCTTTGTGTACATCGTTAAATATAAAGCTATTAGATAATCAAAAATAAAAAATTCATGAGTAGAACAGTAATTACATCTTCAGGTAATGAACTAACATCTCAATTTCACAAGCGCTTTGGTAGAACTGAGTGGTTTTGTGTATTTGATAGCGAAACAAAAGAAAGCTCATTTGTAAAAAATGAATTTGTAAATACAAAGCGTTCTGCTGGAAAACAAGCAGCTGAATTAATGTACAAACTAAAGGCTGATAAAGTTATTTCGGGCGATTTTGGTCCTGAAGCTAAAGAACAATTAGAAAAACGAAATATTCAAATGATTATTATTCAAGATTCAACAAACATACAAAGTGTTGTTGATCGCATTAATATTTAATTATATAAAAAGGAGGTTTTATGCCAAGATTTGATGGAACAGGACCAGGTGGAAAAGGTTCTCAAACAGGAAGAGGTCAAGGAAGATGTAATTCTAATTCACAAGGAACGAATCAACAAGACCCAAATGAAGACCAACAAAGATCAGCTTCTCAAAATGGAGGTGGTAGAGGTCAAGGACGAGGCCAAGGAAAAGGTCAAGGTCAAGGTCAAGGTCGTGGACAAGGAAAAGGTCAGGGCCAAGGAAGAGGAAGAGGTTCTAATTAGAATCTATTCTGTATAAGTTGAAATTCACGCATCGTTTGCAAAGAATCGTCATACTTTAAAAGAAATTTAATTTGGTAAGTCTTCTTTTACAAGTATAGATTCATTTGAGAGCTTTGCGCGAATTTTTTTTACGCATAAACCCATCCATTAATAATAATAAACTCAATAAAAAGAAATATTATGAAGAAAAAAATTGCAATTCCAGTAGATAAAGAAGATATTTTAGATGCCCATTTCGGACACTGTAGCTTTTTTGCCGTTCTAAATATCGAAAATGGTAAAGTTGTATCTGAAGAAAAACTAACACCACCCGTTCATGAACCAGGCGTACTTCCAAAGTGGTTATCTGAAAAAGGTGTGAGCGATATTATTGCCGGTGGAATGGGTCAAATGGCCATTCAACTATTTAATAAAAATGGGGTTAATGTTTTTGTTGGTGCACCTAAATTATCAGCTAAAGAATTAATTGAAGCTTACCTTAATAAAACAATAACATTTACAGCTAACTACTGTGATCATTAATTGATAAATAAAGCAAACTCATAATCAGTGCAAACATATTGCACTGATTATGCTTTTAATATATAGAACCTTATCTCATTTAAAATTGCCACAACAAGCGGAATAAATGGTCTTGGGAAAAATAAATCTGTTTTAAACCCTGGTCTAAAAGATATTATCGAAAATTATCTAATAAAAAATAAACTTTTACAATTGACAAAAATTTCATTTGATAATACTACGATCAAACACTCATCACAAACAATTTAAGAGCATCAACTAGATCATTTTTTTTGAAATTTAAAACTAAAAAACGTGATTAAAGATATGATGAAATTAAGACCTCGCTACGGCGAAGTCGACCAGATGGGCTATGTCTATCATGCCAATTATCTGAGTTATTGCCATCAAGCTAGAACTGAGCTTTTACGAAAACTGGATTTAAATGACAAGTACTTAGAAGATATGAATATCATGATGCCTGTTATATCTTTTAATATTGATTACAAAAAACCAGCTCATTACGACGAGCTCATAAGCATTACAACAACTATAAAAGACTTACCCAAAACTCGTTTCTATTTTGAATTCCTAATAAGCAACGAAGAAGGTCAGATTCTTTGTAAAGCAAATTCTACTCTTGTTTTCGTAAATAAAGAATCTCGACAACCTAAATTAATTCCTGAATTTATAGCTAGTAAACTTCAATCTAATTTCAAACACGAAAAAGAATTCTCCCTACTATAATCCCTATTTATAAACTGATTAGCATTAACAAGGCTTATTCCTCATTAATACTAGTCTGTCGAATTTTCAACCGAGTATATATTACAAATCTGTTATGGAACATGTCATATTTACTTCATTCCATGTTGTAGAAACTAAATGATATATTATATTTGCCATATATGTAAATATCTAAATATGGGGATTAAAACATAATACTTAGAATATAATTATCATGACAAAATATTTAATAGTTGGAGGAGTAGCTGGAGGAGCAACAACAGCAGCTCGTCTAAGAAGAATAGATGAATCGGCAGAAATAATCATGTTCGAAAGAGGAGAACATATTTCCTATGCTAATTGCGGTTTACCATACTATGTAGGTGGTGTTATTGTAGAAAGAGAAAATCTATTATTACAAACCCCTGAAAGTTTTAAAGCGAGATTAAATGTTGACGTCCGAGTTCAAAATGAAGTTATAAGCATTGACACTAAAAATAAATCGGTTGAAGTTAAGGATATACTTAATGGAACAAACTATACTGAAACATACGATAAGTTAATCGTTTCGCCAGGTGCAGAACCAATTAAACCACCTATTCCTGGCATTAAAGATGATGCCATATTTACCGTTCGTAACGTAAGGGATACCGATAAAATCAAATCATTTTACGATAATAATCAACCTAAGAAAGCTGTTGTTGTAGGTGCCGGTTTCATTGGTCTCGAAATGGCAGAAAACCTTCACCACCTAGGGATGATGGTTACCATTGTAGAAATGGCCGATCAAGTAATGACACCTCTAGACTACGAAATGGCTGCCGAGGTACACATGCACCTTAAAACCAAAAATGTTGAGTTTTATTTAAAAGATGGTGTATCTGAATTCCGTCGCGAAGGTGATAAATTAAACATTCACCTACAATCGGGTCGTAAGATTGAGGCTGATATGGTAATTCTATCGATTGGGGTACGTCCTGAAACTAGATTAGTGAAAGAAGCTGGTCTTGAATTAGCTCCCAATGGTGGTATTAAAGTAAACGAATATTTACAAACTAGCGCCGAGCACGTTTACGCTCTTGGTGATGCTATGGCATTTCCTCATCCAATAACAGGTAAATACACGAATACTTACTTGGCAGGACCAGCCAATAAACAAGCAAGAATGTTGGCTGATAACTTGGTTAACGGACATCATAAAAAATATGAAGGGGCTATTGCTACAGCTATTGCCAAAGTATTTGATATTACCGTAGCATCAACCGGATTAGCAGAGAAAGTACTTAAGAAGGAAGGGATTAAGTATATTTCTAATATTACTCACGGTGCATCGAATGCAGGTTATTATCCAGGGGCTATGCCTACTACAATTAAAATCATGTTCGATCCCGAGACAGGAAAACTGTTTGGTGGTCAGATTATTGGTTATGTAGGTGTTGATAAGCGTATCGATCTTATCGCAAACGTACTTAAAAACAAAGGAAGTATATACGATCTTCAAGAAATTGAGCATGCCTATGCCCCACCTTTTTCATCTGCCAAAGATCCTGTGAATCAAGCCGGCTTTACAGCTGGTAATATTATTGAAGGATTGGTTAATATTATCCATTGGGATGAAGTACACCTTTTGGATGCACCTAACACCTTTATCTTAGATGTAAGAACACCAGATGAATCTGAACTAGGAAAAATTGAAGGTGCAATTAATATTGAGCTTGATCAAATCCGTGAACGAATTGATGAGATTCCGAAAGACAAAAAAATTATTATTTACTGTGGCGTAGGACTTCGTGGCTATTTTGCAGCAAGAATTCTTATGCAGAGAGGCTTTAATGATGTTGTAAACCTGAGTGGTGGTTACAAAACATACGAGCATGCTACATGCAAACAAAGTAATGAAGACATCTTTGAGTCTAACTATATTGCTAAAGATGGCCAAATTTATCGTGGAAAAGAGAAAGAAGCTGAGGGGCAAAACAGCGAAGGGAAAGAGATCAAAACGATAGATATTGATGCGTGTGGTCTACAATGTCCTGGTCCTATAATCAAACTTAAGAAAGAGGTTGATAAGCTTGAAGTTGGTCAACGACTTCGCCAAAAAGTTACTGATGCCGGTTTCATCAAAGATGTGAAATCGTGGTGTAATATGACAGGAAACAAGTTGATTTCTTGCGAATCAGACAAAGGAATTATTTCTGCTGTTATCGAAAAACAAGAAAAGGTCGAATCTCCTATAGATTCCAATACAACTGTAGCAAAGAACAAAACCATGGTTGTTTTCTCTGACGATTTAGATAGAGCTTTGGCTTCTCTTGTTATCGCAAATGGTGCAATTGCAACGGGTAGTAAAGTAACTTTATTCTTTACATTCTGGGGGCTAAACGTTATTAAAAAAGCAAACAAACCTCGCGTTAAAAAAGACCTAATGGGCAAAATGTTCGGTAAGATGATGGCTAGTGATGCTGGTCATCTTAAGTTATCGAAAATGAATATGATGGGGATGGGTACTAAGATGATGGAGAAAAGAATGAGCTCGAAAAAGGTTGATTCTCTTGAACAATTATTGAAAACAGCTATGGAAAATGGTGTTGAAATGATTGCTTGCCAAATGTCTATGGACATCATGGGAGTTGATCCAGCAGAATTACTAGAAGGTGTTGAAATTGGAGGTGTTGCGGCTTACCTTGAGGAAGCTGAAAAATCAAATGTCAACCTATTCATTTAATAACAACTCAAAACAATATAATCGATAAAAAGACTGCCTTTAGGTAGTCTTTTTTTTATGTAATGTTTCGACCTTTTATAAGCTTACACAAAAAGGATGAATATATATCAGAGCTAGAAAAATTGTTTTGAAAAAGTCTCAGATGACTAGCATCTGAGGCTTTAAAATATGCTTATAAAATTACTAATCTGAGATTAGTAAAAATGAATAATCTACTTTACAACTTGAATTTTACTTGACATTACTTTACCATCTAATCTTACTCGAACAATATAAATACCATTCTTAAGAGATTCAACGCGAATGGTGTTATCACCTGAATTTCGTTCTTTTTTAGAATAAACCTTCTTTCCTGTAAGGTCAAAAATATCCAAACTAAAGTCTTGATTCGAACTTCCTAGTTGAAGTTTAAATGCGTTACGACAAGGATTAGGATAAATTTTCATCTCACCGATCTCTTCCTCAATCGTTTCGATTCCAGTTACAATTGGAATAATTTCTACTTCTTCAGTATTGGACGTGTATGAAGTCCCAAATATTTCACCAATGATATAGACATTATAGTTTCCAGCATCTTCTACTGTTATATCATATCTAGTAATCCCTACAACTGGATTCTCATTGGTTTTATAAAATTCATCATTAATATAGATGTCAAACTTATCATATTTAACAGGAAGCTCCAATTCTAGGTTTAATTTGAAGTCTTTAACAACTTCAAACTTGCTAACTACAGGAGTTTTATCCTTAATTTCTAGTTCAACCTGATTCGACTTTAATTCCTTTTTATCTATATAAACGAGAACATAAGATGTGTAAGTACCAACCTGATCAACTGTTATAGAGAAAGACTGTTCTCCAATTGCTGGGGTTACAATTTTTTCATAAAATTCTCCATTTAAATATACTTTCAATGAATCATAATCGACTTTAATATCCATATTAAGATTAAGAACCTTATCCTTAACTTCTTCTAATCCTGAGACTAAAGGAACTCTGTCAAGCTCTGGAATATCTACACTCCAAACACCACGTCCATGGGTTGCAAATACCACCTGATTACCAACAATATGCATATCGTAAATAGTTACTGGAGGTATATTTCCACCAACAGCACTCCAGCTTTCGCCATTATCAGTTGATTGAAATAATCCAATCTCAGTTCCTGCCCAAATAACATTAGTATCATAAGGCATAACAATCAGACAATGAGTCACAACATCTGGAAATCCATTAGTACTTACATCTCCTGTACCAAAACCTGAGATATCTGTCCAAGTTTCTCCAAGATCAGTTGTTCTTAAAATCTTAGGTGCTTCACTTGTTGAGTAAAGTAAATAAGCTGTATTAGGGTCAGAAGGGTGTGTCGCAATTCCACTTATGTAAGCATTCACATCTCTTTCAGCATATTTCTTCACTGCAGTGTAGGTTTCGCCTTCATCCTGCGAAACATGAATCTGGTAACCATTAGTCTCAGACATTGCAGCTCCTGCCCAAACAATATTCGGATTGGCTTGAGATACTTCAACATTATGCACACTATAAACGGTTCCATCAGACCAGTTGTCTCCAATCGTTTTTAGTTTCCAGTTACTACCAAAATCTGTCGATTTATAAACACCTGTATTTCCTACTGCAAACACGACATCAGGATGCCATTTAGAAGCCGACAACTTAGTAATAAAAGGACCATCGTCATCAGTAATTCCTCTAACAGCTGTCCAACTATCTCCACCGTTATCTGATTTATAAATGTCATTATTATATATACTTCCCAACAGCTTTTTAGAATTTGTACTATGCCATAAACATTCAAAACCATCTCCTCCCAAACGGAAGTAGTAATTTGAACTTGAACTAGCATCTTCATCTGCAGCTGACTGCCAAGTTCCATTATCCTGCATTCCTCCAATATATTCATTGGCATCAGGATTTTTAGCAACTCCATAAAATTGAGTTGTAATATAATTATTAGGTCTTTGATCAAATAATACACCTCCATTTTCAGAAACACCAATACCACCATCATTTCCATCAATAATTCTAAAATTATCACCTTCAAGGGGTACAATTGTAATATTGTGATGGTCAGGATGCAAACCTTCTATTTTAACTTTCCCCTTTCCTGCTGCTTGATTGTAACTGTTTGCACCTCCATTATTACCATAGGCATCAGCTACACTTGTTTTTTCACCATCGAAAACTTCAATTGGTCCGTACTCCACAATAATTTTAGAAGTAGGCAAATTTTCAGAATCCCATGTATAACCATCTGTCAATTCAGGCCATATCATATACATTGCTTTAAAAACATGTCCACCTGCAACGGCAATATTTGCATCTGGAGCATCAGCATTATATTCTACTGCATTAACAAAAATATACTCTCTACTTAAATTACCATAGGCTGCACCATCTCCCTTGCGGGTATAAATATTAAATGCTCCATCTGATTCCTGATCTCGAAAAGAAACCATTAACTGTTTGTTATTGGTAACATCCCAAACCTGAAAAGGAACGTCATCATAGCCAGCGTAAGTATAATCGGCAACTGGAACACCATTAGTTCCTTGGTTAGGTACTGTAAAACGATGTGCCTTTTGTGAAATTCCATCTCCAAAACGAATTTCTACTGAAGACCAGTCTGTCGTTAAAAGATTTGTTCCTTCTTCTGTGCTTAATCCACTATCTAAAAAGGTACCTCCAAAATTAACAAAAGTTAGAAAATCTGTATTCTCTGTATAAGCAGCTTTAACAGCAGCATCTAATTCTTTAGGTGTACTATTAAAAGCCAATTTCCACATATTAACACCACCTACAAAAACAACACTGTCTATAAAAGGATGTGCTTCAAGTGTATTATCATAATCACCTTGTCCGCCCAAGAAATTTGTTTCATCATTAAATTTAGTCCAACTATTAGCATTATCTCTTGAGATAAAAACATTCGATGCCTCTTCTGAGATATTAACACTTGTATAAACAATATTTCGATCTACAGGAGATACGCAGACCTCATAACGGGTCCCACTAGCAAGTCCCTTAGAAAAGGATTCCCATGATTGACCAGCATCAATTGTACGTAAAATTCCCTTTCCATTTTCACCAGCAAAAATAGTATCTCTTGCAGTAGGATAAGCAGCAAGGTCTTCTACTCCACTAAGACTTTCATATACTTGTACCCAATCTGTTCCTCCATTATTCGTTTTGAATAAGCCTTTCTCGGTAGCGGCAATCACAAGATCTGAATTAATAGGATCAACAAAAAGACGGTTGATATAACCAAAATCGGGATTTGTACTAGTACTGGACAATTGTACCCAAGTTATACCTCGGTCAGTCGATTTCCATATTCCATTTCCAATATTATTGGCACCACCAGGAAAACTTTCACCAGTACCAGCATAAATAATATCATGATTGGAACTAGCCATAGCTAATGCATTTACCGATAGATTAGTTAAATCGTTGGATAAATTGGTCCAATTATAAGCACCATCAGTCGTTTTCCAAATTCCTCCAGTAGCACTACCTGCATACCACGTGTTTTTTTCAGCATCATCAGGATCAACAACAATGGCCCGAGTACGACCACCAATATTGGCTGGACCTCTCTGAATAAAATCCAAAGTAGCTTTTGTACTTTTTAATTTTGAACCATTATCACGGGCTTTATTCAGCTCCAATGTCTTGTAGTTCATTTTATAACCAGATTTCTTTTCTCCTATTCGGGTCGTAATATCCTTATAGTACTTACTGAACATATCTGGCTTGTTGGCTTTACTATAGCCAACTTTTCTTTTTGCCTTTTTTTCTTGAAATTGCTTTTGCCAGATTTCTTCAGGTGTGAATTCATTGCTAGCTAATTGTTTTTCATGAGGTCTAATTGACTTAATGATAAGAACAGCTGACAATGCCAGAATTCCCACAGTAAGAAAAATGTAAAATTTCTTCATAAACCGTTTAGGTTAGTTAGTTGGTTGGTTGGTTGGTTGGTTAAAATTTTTATTTTTTAGGGGTTATTTTCTTCTTTGATTGAAGATCGAAAAAATAGATCGATTTTCCTTTGTCTTCCGGACTTACAATATAGCCTTTTTGCATGACTATCTTCAACTGTGTATTAGTATGCCATGATATTTTTGCATTAGCCATTTTATCCTCATAAATAATCTCATTCTTTTTGATATCATATACAAAAAACGCTATCGGTTGATTCGGATTAAGTTCGGGTGCAGTCATCATCTTTTGACACAATGCATAACTCTTATTTGAATTTAATTTACAGTCTACTTTTTCACCAAACTTTTCTGAAGCAATTTGTTGGTAGGTCTTCTCCGACTTAAGAGTTCTGTACTGACTTACTTTATTCGTTTGAATACAACCGAAGAAAAGAAGAAGTATAAATGAATTAACCAGAATATTTTTAATAGATATTGAAAATTGCTTTATCATTTCTTATCGTTCTTAACATTTAGTTAATACTTGCAAAACAAGCTTTTAACAGTATCGTGTTTGGTAAATATAATGACTATTCATGACAACAAACAAATCTACTCAACTCTATCAATTTATAAACAGGTGTTTGTATTATAAAGATCATTTTCCACATTAATCAAATTAACCATCTTGTATATTTATCACCCAATTCGTTAGCTCTCCATATATAATAAGTTTACACAAAAAGGATGAATATTTATCAGAGATAGAAAATTCTTAAGAAAAAGCCTCAGATGGCTGGCATCTGAGGCTTTAAAAAATTGATTATGAATTTACTAATTCAGGATTTGCACCTATTTGTAATCTACTTTACAACTTGAATTTTACTTGACATTACTTTACCATCGAATCTTACTCTAACAACATAAATACCATTCTTAAGAGATTCAACGCGAATGGTATTATCCCCTGTATTTCGCTCTTTTATAGAATAAACTTTCTTCCCTGTAAGATCGAAAATATCCAAACTAAAATCTTGAGTTGAATTACCGAGTTGAAGTTTAAATGCGTTACGGCAAGGATTAGGATAAATCTTCATCTCACCTATCTCTTCCTTAACCGTTTCTATTCCTGTTAAGATTATTTCTACAGTTTTGGCATTAGATGTGAACGATGTCCCAAATATCTCACCAACGATATAGGCCTCATGAATACCATCTTTATCAACAACTACATCATAATTGGCACTTCCTACATCTGGATTATCTATGGTATCATAAACCTCACCATTAATATAGATATCAAACTTATCGTATTTAACCGGAATATTAACTTGCAAATTCAGCTGTAAATCTTCGATAATTTCAAACCCATTAACCGTAGGAATCTTATCCTTTACCTCTACCTCTTTTTGGTTCGATTTAAAGGGCTCCGTATTAACATAAGCGGTCACGTAAGAATTATAAACACCAGCTTCCTCAACAGGTATCTCATAACTATAAGAGCCCAAATCTAAAGTTTGGATCGTTTCATTCAGCTCATCATTAATATAAATTTCTATAGAATCACAAGCTATTTTAACGTCCACATCTAGTTTCAATACGCGGTCTTTAATCTCTTTTAATTCCATGACCTCGGGAACAGGGATAATAACAGGAATATCTACACTCCAAATGCCTCTTCCATGCGTAGCAATCACCACTTGATTGCCTACAAAATGCATATCGTAAATAGAAACAGGAGGTAAATTACCACTTAGAATATGCCATGATTTCCCATTATCAATGGATTCAAACATACCTATTTCGGTACCAGCCCAGATGGTTTCAGGACTGTTTGGCATCACTAAAAGACAATGCGTAACCACATCAGGAAAACCATTATCACTTTCTGTATTTGTGCCGAAACCAGAAATATCTTCCCAATTTTGTCCCAAATCAGTCGTTCTTAAAATTTTAGGAGCTTTAGCTGTTGAAAAAAGAATATAAGCCGTGCTTGGCTCTGTAGGATGAGTCGCAATTCCACTTATATAAGAAGTCATATACCTTTCTGCATAGTCATTCACAGCAGTGAAGGTTTCTCCTTCATCTTGCGAAACATGAATTTGATAGCCATTACTCTTCTGCATAGCAGCTCCTGCCCATACTATTTTAGAATCAGCTTGAGAAACTCCCACATTGTGCACACTATAAACGGTCCCATCAGACCAATTGTTTTCAATATTTTTTATCGTCCAATTAAATCCAAAATCTGTAGATTTATAAACACCCTTATTTCCGACAGCAAACACCACATCTGGATGCGATTTTGAACTTGAAAGTCGAGTAATAAAAGGGCCATCATCCTCAGTTATTCCATTAACACCTGACCAAGTTTCACCTCCATTTATGGTTTTTCTAATATCATTATTATAAACACTTCCCAATATTTTTTCAGGATCTGTACTGTGCCATAAACATTCGAAACCATCTCCTCCTATACGAAAATGATAGTTGGTTTCAGAAGATGCATTTTCACTTACTGCCGACTGCCAAGTGCCATTATCCTGCATTCCACCAATGTATTCATTGGCTTCAGGATTTTTAGCTACACCATAAAATTGGGTTGTTATATAATTATATGGCTTTTGGTTAAAAATTTCACCACTATCCTCAGAGACTCCAATTCCACCGTCATTTCCATCAATAATTCTAAAACTTTCATCATCCTTAGGAATTATTGTAATGTTATGATGATCGGGATGTAAACCAGGTATTCTAGTTTTCCCCATACCATAAGTCTGGTCGTATCTGTTACCTCCCCCATATTCACCATACGCATCTGTAACACTAGTTGTAGTTCCGCCAAAAACTTTAACTGTACCGTATTTTACAACAATCTTTGAATCAGGCAAATTATCAGAATTCCAATCGGCACCAGCAGTTAATGTGGGCCACATCATATATAGTGCTTTATATAAATGCCCTCCTGAAACGGCTATGCTAGCATTTGCTGACTCAGCATTGTACTCAACGGCATTTACATAAATATATTCTCTTCCCAAATCACCATATTCTGTACCTGTACGCGTATAAAGATTAAAGGCGCCATCCTTTTCCTGATCTCGAAAAGAAACCATCAACTGCCTATCGTTTTTAGTATCCCAAACTTGAAAAGGAACATCAACATAATCTTGGTAAGTGTAAGTTGATGCTGCAACGCCAGAAGTTGCTTCATCGGGAACTGTAAAACGATGCGCTTTTTGAGAAAGACCAGATCCAAAACGAATCTCTACTGATGTCCAATCGGTAGGAACCAAATTTGCACCTACCGTTGTGGTTAAACTTCCATTCAAATAATCAGCACCGAAGCTGACAAAAGAAAGAAAATCAGTATTCTCAGTATAAGCTGCTTTAACCGTTTCACTCTCTGTCGCTTTCTCATTCAGTGTGATTTTCCACATATTTACGCCAGCTACAAACACTTCATTTTCCTTAAATGGATGGGCCGTAATTACATTGTCATAATCTCCCTGTCCACCCAAAAAATTCTCATTATTTGCATCATTATCTTCATCCTTATAACATTGCCAATCGGTAGCACCATTTATAGACACATAGACGTAGGATTCACTACTTGAAACGTTGATGCTTGCATAAACGATCTCTTTATTAACAGGAGATACGGCAAGTTCATATCTGCCACCAACGACTAATCCTTCAGACGCCATTTTCCATGTATCCCCTCCATCTAAGGTACGAAGTATCCCCTTCGAATTTTCTCCAGCGTATATCGTGTTCTCTTCGGAGGAATGTGCTTTTAAAACCTCAATTCCTGTCGAACTTTCATAAACCTCAGCCCAATCAGTTCCACCATTTATTGTTTTAAAAATACCGTGTTCTGTGGCAGCAATAACAATGTTTTCATTAATTGGATTCACCCAAAGGCTATTGATGTAGCTAAAATTCTCATCAGTTACAGTACTTTCCAATTGAGTCCAACTTTCACCACGATCAATCGATTTCCAAATCCCATTTCCAAGATTATTGGCACTTCCTGGAAAACTCTCCCCAGTTCCAGCATAAATAACATCGTGCTTTGATGGTGCCATAAAAAGAGCATTTACCGATAAGTTGGTTAAATCATTGGAAAGATTAGTCCAATTATCTGCACCATCAGTTGTTTTCCAAATACCTCCACTGGCACTTCCTACATACCAAGTATTTTTGTCACTTACATCAGGATCTACAATAATTGCACGAGTACGTCCTCCAACATTAGCAGGTCCTCGCTGAACAAAATTCAGAGAGGCATTGGTACTCTTTAATCTTGGAGCATTATCAAGAGCTTTCTGAAGCTCCTTTGTTGTATAGTTCATCTCATAATCCGATTCACTTTCTCCTATTTGAGTTGTGATATCTTTAAAATATTTGGTGAACAAATTTGGCTTATCAGCTTTACTATAGCCTAGCTTTCTTTTGGCCTTCTTTTCTATAAATTGCTTATGCCATATTTCTTCAGGTGTAAATTCTCTATTAGAAGATTGCTTTTCGAACGGTCGAGCGTAATAACTGATAGAAATCACAGACAAAGTCAGGAAAAACAGAATAAGTAAGAGATAAAATTTCTTCATGAAACCTTTAAAGTTCGTTGGTTAAAATCTTTATTTGACTTGGTTTAGGCTAACTTTCTTCATTAATTGAAGGTCGAAAATATAGATCGTTTTCCCCGTGTCTGCCGAATTTACAATATAGCCTTTTTGCATGACTATCTTCAACTGTGTATTAGTATGCCAAGATACTTTGGCATTAGCTATTTTATCCTCATAAATAATCTCATTCTTTTTAATATCATACACAAAAAACGCTATCGGTTGATTCGGATTAAGTTCGGGTGCAGTCATCATCTTTTGACACAATGCATAACTCTTGTTTGAATTTAATTTACAGTCAACATTTTCACCAAATTTTTCCGAAGCAATTTGTTGGTAAGTACTCTTAAGAAAAGGTTCTTGCTGATTTAGTTTATTTGTAGAAACACAGCCAACTAAAAGAAATACTAAAAATAGCTGAGTTAGAATAATTCTATGTATCAGAGAATAAAAATTTATCATTATTAGAAATTTTAATCAATTATATGCCACACACGCTTACAATTTATGGTTAAAGCTACTAAATGTAAATCCATTTAATGATAAATTAAAGCTATTAATCCTGCCACACTTTCAAGTAATACGTTAATTGATTCGTGTCTGTAATGCCAAAAAGGGAAAAATAGGAAAAAAGATTTTAGAACCAGGAAGTTAGTTCACATCAAAAGGCGTTTGGGTACATCCAATTTCGTCGGATGCTGGAGTAGAAAGCATAATTTATGTGCAATCCGAGGGTAAATACGAAGTAATACCTTCAAAATAAATGCTCAGTCTGTAAATTTGCAACATTTAAATTTCTATTGTCTCGTTTTGAAATTAGCTGACATTAAAATAATTTTTGTTTAATTTTGACAGCCATTCTTTTAGTGAGAATGAAATTGGGTGGTTATTAAATGTAAATATACAAATAGAAAAGAGTATGAGTTTTATTAAAAGTATGCAAGAACGTTATGCAACAAAAACGTATGATCGTTCAAGAAAAATAGAATTGAATAAAATAGAGGAACTTAAAGAAATACTAAGATTAAGTCCATCTTCAATAAATAGTCAGCCTTGGAACTTCACTTTTATAACCAATAGTGAAACTAAAAATGAATTGGCAAAAGTATCTTTCCATAATACTGAAAAAATTGAGAATTGTGACGCTCTAGTGGTATTTCATCGAATAAATAATATACAGGATTTTGAAGAAGGCTTGGCTGAAAGATTACCAGAAGGTGCGGTGGGTTACTACAACAATTTTTTAAAACAACTTTCGGAGGATCAGAAAAATGTATGGTTCGAAAAACAAGTTTATTTGGCATTAGGCGTATTTTTAAGTGCTTGTGCTGAAATGAATATTGATTCGACCCCAATGGAAGGAATTGAACACGAAAAATACGATGCAATTCTAGGTTCAGATGATTATTCGACCGTAGTTGCGGTTGCTATCGGATTTAGAGATAAGGACGATTTTAATCAACCAGAGAAAAAAGCAAAATCAAGAAAAGCACTCAATCAAGTCATAAAATCAATCTGATTATAAAGATTATGAGCAATCAAAAAACAACTATTGTAGCAAAAATTTTAGCGAAAGCTGAAAAAAGAGAAGAAGTAAAAGCTGAATTAATAAAACTTGTAGGCTTTTCTAGATCAGATGAAGGATGTATCAATTACGATCTACATCAAGATAAGGAAGATGAAAATCTATTCTTTGTTTATGAAAACTGGGAAAATCATGATTCTTTGCAGAAACACACGGCAAGTAAACATTTTGTGAATTTTATTGAAGTAACTAAAGACTCAATGCTTATTACAGTTAACGAATTGGACAAAATCGCATAACTAAGATCATAAATTACTGAGAATATAAAATTTTGGCCTCAATTTTTAAAATACACTTATTTTAATTATTGATACCATTGATCTTTGCGCAAGCAATAAATACACTATTAAATCAAGTATTTAAAATAAACCCCAATTGTTATAAACAATTGGGGTTTTTACTTTTGTATTTAAATCACTTTTTTTTGTTCATAAGTTAAGCAAGATAAATTTCTGATCAATTCTTATAAGTCAAACATATTAGAAAATAAGCATATACCTGTCGTAAATAAGTTCGATTCAAGGCTACATAAAAATCAATAAATGTAAGCCTTTACTTGCTTAAAAAATACGCTTATATCAGGCGATTATAACCTATTTCCAAATGACATATTCAGGTTTCCACTTGTCTTTTGGTTGATCCTCACCTGTTGGGTAGCCAATAGGAATCACATTCAAAGGAATATGTTTCTTAGGCAAATTCAACTCATTGATTACTGCTACTGTTCTATCATCATAAGGATACGAAGCCGTCCATACGGCACCTAAGCCAATACTCTCTGCCGCCAAAAGAATATTTTCTGTTGCAGCAGCACAATCATGAACCCAATAGCCTTTGTCCTTAAGATTACCTGCGCGATCCATATCGCCACAAACCACGATAGCTGCTTGAGCTTGTGTTAACATTTTGGCATAGGGCAATTGTTCACTAAGTCTGTTGAGAACTGCCTTATCTCTTACAACATAAAAAGCCCAAGGTTGACGATTGACAGCTGTAGGCGCCGCCATTCCAGCTTTTATTAATAACTCTAACTGAGCTTTTGAAACAGGTGCATCGGTAAAATGTCGAACACTTTTTCTATTATGTATGGTCTTTAATGTTTCGTTGGCGTAGGTGGGTTCAGCTGAAGGGATAAAAGCCTGTCCATCTACTTGCTTATACATATCGCCTTGGCTGCCGATAAAACTACCCATTTTATAGTAACCACCATTGGCATAGATAATGGGCTTAAGTAGATTCATATCAATACTTCCATTGGCCCCTAATACGGCCTTGTCTGCCTTCACGTCAATAATCTTACCAATAAATTGTCTGTGGGAACCCAAATCATGATATGCCGTTAGTTCACACTCAATCACAATAGGAAACTCTTTGATATATGGTGCATCAACAAATTCACCTCTCACTGGAGTAAGTCCCGTTTCTTTGAACTTATCCATGTCTTTTCCCGAATATTTCCCCACAAAAGAGACGTATTTGGTTAACTCTTCGGATGGAATATTTACCGTAAAAAACTTTTTATCCGTAATATTATGGTACGAATAGGTAGCTGGACGCATAGAAACGGCGATACTTAAAGGCCTTGAATTACAGATACCAACCCATGCCGCAGTCATCATATTAGGTTTTCCGTCTTTGTCGTAAGAGCCAATAACTAAAGCAGGTTTAGGATGAATAGCAGCTATGATTCCCAATGATTTTTTCTCAAATTTAGTTGCAGTGGTGTCTCTTTCCACTTTATCTGTAACAGCAGAAGTAGGCAATACTGTTGTTTCCTTTCCTTCCTCTTTTTGTGTCAACATAATAGACAACACTAATATAATAACAGCTAAACCGATATTTAAAATTTTACTTTTTTGCATCTTTTTTATTATTTGTAGGTTGTTTTTTATATGAGATAGTATCCATAAAGCATCCTGTAGGACAGACAGAACACCAAGGTTTGCTATAGAAAAGAGATAAAATTACAATGACGCCTCCTGCTATAAAAAAGCCATAGCTTGCTATTTTAAATGAGAATGCCAAAAAGGGTTCAAAATAATTTAATTCGGGTACAAAACCGAACAAGAGCATGGCTGCGATAAAGAATAAATAAGCCTCTTTTATCGATAGGTTTTTCCACAAATGAGGCACTTGCCTTTTTTTGAAAGGAGAAACCTTATTTACCAGCTCTTGTAATGCACCCATAGGGCAAAGATAATTGCAATAGAACTTCCTTTTTCCTATAAATGAGACGCCTATTGCAAGAATAAACAAGAGCACCGATTGCCAATTTAAAACCCAAGGCATGCCATCTATCAGCCAACTGTACAACAAAAACTGAGATAGCGCTTTATTAAGTATAATTCCGATAACCACCACAACCAAAAGCAGATATAATGGACGTAGTTTCTTATTTACTTTTCCGAAAGCCAATAGTAGAGATAGCAAAACAACAGCTAAAAATAGAATGTCTCCAACTATGCTTTTAACCGATATTTTCTCGCTATTCTCAATGGACAAGTGATGAAATACGGCTGATGTTTGCTTCATTCCTTTGATAATAGCATGACTGCTCATTGTAGCACCAGAAGCAATATCAACATCCTGTTCTTTAACTTGACGTAGAGATAGCTTATCCCATTGGTGCAGAAAATCCGACTTTGTAACATACTCTAAATAATCGTGCGTTTCGCCATTGGCAAGCAATTCTACCCCTACAATATCATGATTCTTATCAAGACCTATGAGCAAAGGCACGACTCCTCCGTAGCCAAAATTATCCTTCACAAAATCGGTAGATACAAGTGCTTCTCCTATCTCATTTACACCCGATTTAATCTCTATTATATTGAGCTTGTTTTTGTGAAAAGAACTCGCTTCGGGAAAGAGATTTTGTACAGATTCTAAAGTAACAGCAACTTCTACCTCATCTGATTTGGTGAAAAAATGCGTCCGACCACCTCTATAAGCTATTGCTACCAGCAATATAATTACTAAGCTGTAAGTATATATCGTTTCTACTATCTGCTTTTTTGATACCCTCATTGACCTCTGCTTTTATTAGCTGGCTAAGATATTCAAATAGTACATATCAACCAAAGTTGAACGATTTTTATCTGACAATGTGCTTACTTTATTTTATCCCATAAACAAGCATTTCTCGTAGACTATATATAAGGTAAAAATCTGTTATTATAATTTTGTGTATATCTATTACTCTTCCACAAACTGAACAATCAAATGTCAACCTATTATTTAATACAAAACAAAAACTATCTAATCAAATTTAAGACTGCCTTTAGGTATTCTTTTGGTTAGTCCAACCTAAATGATGGCATTATCCAACATTACACTCACAATTTATACTTAATGATGACAAATACCAACACACAACTGTAATATATTTGATATTTATAATTGGATTTTGTAATTTGTGATGGAAAATACCAACATAAACTACTCTTTTAAGCTATAATGATGGAAAATTACGACACAAACTGGACTGCAATGAGTAATAAAGCCATTATCGATTCAATGGGTGCCTACATAAAACATCAGCGTTTAGCCCAAAACAGAACACAAGCAAAAGTCGCTGAAGATGCTGGCCTTAACCGTTCAACAATAAGCCAAATTGAAAAAGGAGAATCCATTTCTCTTATATCACTCATACAAATACTCAGAACACTTAATATATTGCACGTACTCAATCAATTTAAAATAGAGCAAGAAATAAGTCCTTTAGAACTGGCAAAACTTGAAAAAAAGAAAAGATTACGCGCAAAAAGTAGTAAAAACGACCAACAATACGAAAGCGAATGGTAGCACTAAAAACAGCCTTCATAAAAATTTGGGGACAAACAGTTGGTGCCGTTTCGTGGGACGAGCAACGAGGTATTGCCAGCTTTGAATATGAACCAAAATTCAAAGCTACGGGCTACGATTTAGCACCATTAAAAATGCCAATTCTATCGGAAACGAGAATCTTTTCATTCCCCGAATTAAGAGCATCTAGAAATAGCGAATTCGATACCTTTAAGGGTTTACCTGGATTATTGGCCGATGTTTTACCCGACAAATATGGGAATCAACTTATAAACACTTGGTTGGTACAAAACGGACGTGCAGAAAACAGCATGAATCCCGTAGAACAGCTTTGCTTTATAGGAACGCGAGGCATGGGTGCTTTAGAGTTTGAGCCCACACAATTCAAACAAAACAAACGCACATTTCAAATTGAAATAGATGGTTTGGTTAGCATAGCTCAAAAAATGCTTCGTAAACGAGAAGGTTTTGAAGCCAATTTGGACATGGACGAACGAAACGCCATGCTCGATATTCTAAAAATTGGAACATCGGCTGGTGGTGCCAGACCAAAAGCCATTATTGCCTACAATAAAAAAACAGGACAAGTAAAATCGGGACAAACAAAGGCGCCCAAGGGTTTTGAACACTGGTTAATTAAGTTAGATGGCGTAAGCGATGCACAGTTTGGCGAGAGTAAAGGCTATGGTCGTGTGGAAATGGCCTATTACAATATGGCTTGCGATTGTGGTATAAATATGATGGAATCGCAGCTGCTTGAAGAGAATAAGAGAGCGCATTTTATGACGAAACGCTTTGACCGAGAAGGTGGAGATGTAAAATACCATATTCAGACGCTTTGTGCCATGCAACATTACGATTTTAACGAGGTAAACAGCTTTAGCTACGAGCAAGTGTTTCAAACCATGCGAATGCTACACCTACCCTATCCGCAAGCCGAACAAATGTACCGAAGAATGGTATTTAATGTGATTGCTCGAAATTGCGACGACCATACCAAGAACTTTGCCTTTCGATTAAAGGAAAAGGGGGATTGGGAACTTGCTCCTGCCTACGATATTTGCCATGCTTACCGCCCCAATAGTATATGGGTGAGCCAACATGCCTTAAGCATTAATGGTAAAAGGAAGGCTATTAACCGACAAGATTTGTTAGACTTTGCGAAGGCTATGAACATTAAGAAAGCTGACAAAATAATCAGCCAAATAAACGAAACCGTATCCAACTGGAATACCTACGCCGATTGTGTTAACATGAAACCTGAGTTGAGGAATTCAATCAAAGAAACACTTCTCAATCTATAAGGCTAAATAGTTGTTCATAAGTTAAGTTGTATAAATATTCTGTTTACTATATATTTTTGTAAATTTGATTAACAACACCTTTTAAAAAATATAAAAGAAATAACACCCATAGAGTTGTTAGCCAATCGTTGTATGCAAGCGGAAAAAGAGAAAGTTCATTGAAGAAACGATAGTGCAAAATAGAGGGAATTTATTTTATTTTTTTCTCCAACCCGCAAAAGGAAACCAAACACGCATTACACACATTGTCTAGCCCCACTAGCCAACGCACAGACCAAAGCTACCCAAAGAGGGCAACCTTGCCTCCCCTGTTAGCAACTTTTAATTTAAGTTCCATTGATTTTTCGGAAATCAATCGTATATTTGGACAATATTTGTCAAGAAAACTATCTTCTATGCAAAAAATAGACACAATAGGTAGCATAATACGTCATCATCGAGAAGAAAGCAAGATGCCTTTAAGAAAACTTGCCTATAAACTCGATATTGACCAATCTACTTTGAGTAAAATAGAACGTGATGAAAGAAAGATAAATCCTGAATTACTTGACGAGGTTTCTGATATTTTTAACATTAAAATAGAGGATTTACAAGTTGCGTATTACAGTGATACTGTGGCTTATCAAATTAGAGATTTGGAATCATTTTCTAAAATTTTAGAAGTTGCTGAGAAAAAGGTGGAATATATTAGACAAAGTAAATTAAGATAATGAGAGATATTGCTACATACACAAAGGAAGAAAAGAAAGAAAATGGAGTATTTTATACTCCAGCGTTTCTTGCTGACTATGTTGCTCAGAAACTAAATGATTATTATCAAGGAGATAAAAACATAAAGTTACTTGACCCTGCTTGCGGAGATGGAATCTTATTAAATGCCTTTCTGAAAATAAATTCAGAGAATGAAAAGGTTGACGTGTACGGAGTAGATATTGATAAAGATGCAATCCTAAATACTCAAATAAGGTTGCAAAATGTAACATCAAAATTACACTTAAAGAATAGCGATGGTTTATACCCTAGTGATGGTTTGAAATCACAAAAAAGCTGGGATACATTTAGAAATATGAACAATGTGGGAAGTGGCTTTAATTTGATAATTAGTAACCCTCCTTGGGGCGCAAGTCTAGAAAGATATAATAAGGAAAAACTATTCGTAGATTTTGTGTCTTCTAAGGGGCAATTTGATATTTTTAATCTATTTATTGAGGTAATTGTAAATAACCTTGTGGCAGGCGGATTATATGGCTTAATTTTACCAGATTCAATCTTTAGTCAAGAGCAGAAACTAATTAGAAAGTTCATTCTAGATAATTCTACAGTTTTATCTATATCTCGACTTGGTGAAAAAATATTTCCAGGAATAAATCGTGCATGTACTGTTATAATTGGTAAAAAGGAAATACCACATAAACATCACAAAGTTGATTGTTTCAGATTGTCACCTGATTATAAAAGAATGATAATTAATAATGAGGTTGAGTTAATTGATATTGACAAACAATTTAAACATCATGTTTTACAAAGTAGATTTGCAGGTAATAGAAATTTTGAATTTGACATTGATTTAAAATTTGACGACATATCTACCTTTAAGAAAATAGAGAAAAATCCTCCTTTAAAAAGACTTGTCACAAATACTAGAGGTGCTGAAATTTCTAAAAAAGGTATTGTCTGTCAATGTCCGAAATGCAAAAACTGGATGCCTTATCCAA
The DNA here is from genome assembly GCF_009669305.1 of Ancylomarina sp. 16SWW S1-10-2. Taxonomy (GTDB): domain Bacteria; phylum Bacteroidota; class Bacteroidia; order Bacteroidales; family Marinifilaceae; genus Ancylomarina. The sequence continues at coordinate 48,872 of NZ_SADB01000008.1, read as the reverse complement.
GGGCAAAAGCTCCTTCTTGTGCTCATTGTGGAACATCATTCGATTTAAGTGAAATACAAATTGAAAATATCATATTATCTCATAATGGAAAAGGAAATCTAAAATTAAAAGTTGGGGAAGACTTATTTAGATATACTTCTTTTTCTAAATCATGGATCAATACTTTAAAAAAAGGGATTAACTATAAAAATATTAGTATTTATAATGGTGAAAAAATACTTGTGAGAAAAACTGGGGTAGGCATTACAGCAAGTATTGATTATGAAAACTCGGTAACAAATCAAGTGGTTTATATTTTAAAGCTAAATGATTCATTTGAAAGCAATATTTCGTTAGAGTTTATACTTGGTGTATTAAATTCTCGTGCAATAACATATTTCCTATTGAAGAAATATGGCGAAAACGAATGGAAAAGCCATCCTTATTTAACCCAGACACAGCTAGTCAGTTTGCCATTTCCAGAGGTAGATTTATATAATAAAGAAACAGCAAACACGGTTGAGAAAATCACTAATATTATTGCTAGTGAGGTGAAAAAATCTGCAAATAAAAATCTATCTATTAAAAATGACATATTAATCGAAAGAGAAGTAGCGAGATTATTTAATCTTAATAAGGAGGATTATAAGAAAATTTTTCATGCGCTCAGTAGTGCCGAGCAATTGATTCCTATTAAGAGATTATTGAATTGCACTGTTGACGAAATTTTTGACAATTAATGGGTTATAGATATATAGGTTCCAAAGACAAGCTATCAGACATTATTATATCTGAGATAAAGAATATTAATCCTAATGCCGAACATGTAATAGATTTAATGGCAGGAACAGGTTTATTTTCTCTGGCTCTAAAAGAGGCTGGATTTCAAGTTTCGGCTTTAGATGTTATGACGTATTCATTTCATCACCTTACCGTTCATTTAAAACTAGACAAAGAACCTCAGTTTGAAAATATTAATAAAATTAAAGGAATTGAAAAGTATAAAGACAATGAATTATTTTCATCTTCAAATTACAAGACAATTCAAAATTACTTAAATAACCTAAAACCCATTCAGGGATATTTTTATAAGGAGTTCAGCCCTGATGGTAGCCCCCAAAATACCGATAAAAAGAGAAAATATTTCACATCAGCTAATGCTGAAAAAATTGATGCAATTAGAAAGGCAATAAAGTCACTTAAGGCTAAAAAAATAATTTCAGATATTGAGCATTCACTTTTATTGCATGATTTAATAATGGCAACTAATGATGTAGCCAACATTGCAGGAACATATGGTCATTATCTATCCAAATTTGTTAAACGTGCCGAATCTCCTTTACAATTATACTCTTCAACATTTTCAAGTAAAGGTAAATTGACAGACCATAATATTTACTTAGGTTATGCGGAAGAAATAGCCGCTTCATTAAGTGCTGATTTTTGCTATATTGACCCACCATATATTAAGAGACAGTATGCAGCTAATTACCATATATTAGAAACTATTGCTCGTGAAGATGAACCTGAAGCTATTGGACTTAGTGGGTTACGACCTTGGCGTGACCAGTATTCCAATTTTTGTTCTAAAGTGAAAATAAGAGATTCATTCGATAAAATATTGAAAAACATTAATTGCTCTGATATTTTAATAAGCTACAGTGAAGATGGACTATTGACATTGGAAGAGCTCATAAAATTCCTTAGTTCTTATGGTAAAGTAATCCCTAAGGAATTAGAGTATAAAAGATTTAAAAGTAACGATAGCAAAAAGGGAGCTACATTAACTGAATATTTAATTCACTTACGAAAATACTAATCTGCTAAAGAATCTTCAATCGTTTTAGTATGGTCAGGGTGCCATTTTATTTCATAATCTTCACCATTTATTTTTATAGATAGCTTATTATCCACAATTTTTGAGAGGTCAATTTCAGATACTTCAGCATAATGTAACATTCTATGTATTAGTGGAGATATTACAATTGCATTGGCATATGAATCGGAACCACTTTCCCCAAGTGGTAATAAATGATGCACTTCAGAATAAAAACTTCCATCTTTCTTTTTGAAAGTAAAATCTTCGCCAGTAATTTGACATTTACCATCGTAAAGTCTTTTTAACTCCTTGACAATTTTATTATTTCGTTTCCTGATTTTGAATATTCGTTCTTTCACTTCAACATCTTCACCATCGGTAATTTCAGTCAGTTTAGGAGAAGTGTCCTGATTTAGTAAATCAGCTTCAATATCTTCATCTGACTTTAACTGATTTTTTATTGTTTGAGCATCAAAGTAAAATGGCCATTTTTTTGTATCAGTATCAAATAGCATTTTATATTGTGGAGTAATGATTCCAGCACTTTCTTCTGTGAATAAAACTGTTAACTCTTCATTAACAATCCAATTTTTGGGAGGTTCACTTTCTAAAAACCAACCCGCATAAAATGTATCATCATCTGCTTTTATAATATAAACAACTAAATTATCAGAGTCAGGGTTGTAATTTATTGGAAATGAATTATTAGGGTGCCAAGAAAAAATTCGGTTACCTCCTCCACTATTTTCTGGTAATTTTTGAGATGTAATACTAACTGATGAGTCTCTTCTGTTTGATATTAAAATATCTTGTGAGTCAGCAATACCTAAACTACTTACTGTAATTTCCCATTTAGGTCTATTTCGAGCCCCATATGAAGTGGGATTACCTAGAATTTGTTGCCATTGTTGGACTGAAATATTTCTTGTTGGGAAATCAATATAACCTTGACCACCACCTTTCCCATGGTATGCACTACCTTGTTGATTAATTTTATCAAAATCATTATAGGTTAACCTTCTGAACAATATGCTACTAACTATTTTTTCCATCTAAAATAAATCTTTAATATTAACATCTAAGGCAATTGCTATTTTTTCAACTACAGTAATGGATACATTTCTTTCTCCCTTTTCAATACTTGGAATATATGTTCTATCTAGATTTGCTTTAAGAGCAAGTGATTCTTGTGATAGACTTTTGGAAAGTCTAAGTTCTTTTACTTTTTTGCCAAATCGTGATTTGATATCCATACTACAAAAGTGAATTAATGTTGCCAGTTGTACAACGGACAATTGTCTACATATAAAACTCAACCTAATTTGCAAGCACATTGCCAAAGCTTTGACAAAGAGCTTGCAAAGCTAGCCCGATTTGCCCACAAGGCATTAGGATTTGCCCTCCCTCAAAAAAACAAAATAAATTTGTGCTTCGTGGGTAGTTTGGTGCAATTTGAAACAGGTTTGAAAATGAATTCTAATTGATTGACAAATAAATAGAAATGAATGAACGCCAGCATACAATCGAGTATTCTGCCGCTAGGCTATTAGCCTAAGCGAGAACCTCTTACACCACCTTTATATTTACATTATTAAATTATATAAGAATTTAAATTATCCGAAAGAGTAAAGGTGAACTAGTCACACGACTTGGGTATGGGCTAAAACTACGGTATCAGTCCTTTACTCTTCTTATTTAATTGTACCAATTAGAATTATAAGTTTCTAGACTTATTAAAGGTTTTGGCGTTTTTGTTACAGCTAATTTCCCGTTGGACAAACCTCACAAACAAAATTGCATCATCTCTTATACCAACACTACCAAGCATGTGAATACCTCATCAAACACCTAAAATGAATCGTCTAATAGCATACTTAAAAAATCCGTTTTATTGTGAAAATAGAAAACCTGAAGTACTTAATTTTCTGTTTTTAATATATATTTATATTAAGTGAAAGCGAATTGATTTAAAAACACCACACAATAATGATTTATAGATAATGGCAGTAATTAACCAGCTTGAACGATGGGTTAACAGGCAAATTTATAAATCAGCTGAAAATTTAATCATATACATAAGCGTATTCGTGCACCAACTCAGAATATCGGAAAAATGGAAAAGAAAATTGAATTAAAATACATTATCACAATGTTTTATATATAATTAATGCCATAATAAAGGAATCAAAATAAAAGATTTTTGGAGCTTAAGAGCTGTTATTCTCTCTGAAAATATTGAGCCTTTAAGTATGCACCATAAACATAGATTTACTAAAAGCAGAATTTAAAAACAGAATAACAAAATGGTAGAAAAATGAAGTGATATTGCCATGATGGAACACCGTATTAGTCCTGTGGATGTCGATTAAATAAATGAAAATATTAGCTAATAATTATCAAAAAAAAAAATTACAAAATAGTTGGGGATTTTGGCCATATTTTCGATCATTTTTTCGTATATTATAGACATCAGTCAGACAGGCTGCTACTGTTTCTAACCCCAAAAACTAACCACCATGAAAACACACACTCGCTTCGAAAACATTGACTACTTAAAAAATGGAAATGAAAAGCAACAACGTGCTTACAACTTGCTGACTAGATGTAGGGTACTCGAAAAGCTTAGCCCGTTTGACCCAATACTTGTTGGTACAATTCCAATAAATATCGATATTGAAAGTAGCGATCTTGATATAATATGCTACTGTGAAGATCGGGATCATTTTAAAAAACTCCTTACTGCGGAATTTGGTCATTTAATAGGTTTTAGAATATGGGCAACCGTAGATCGACCTACACAAGATACATTTGCATATTTTATTATGGATGGATTTGTAGTTGAAATTGTTGGAAAGAATATTCCTACAAAAAAACAAGTTGCTTATCGAAACATGATTATAGAAAATAAACTAATCAACCAAAGAGGTGAAGCTTTTCGTAAACGAATTGTTGATTTGAAGCATAAAGGCTACAAAACAGAACCTGCATTTAGAATGGAATTGGGTTTACAGGGAAATTCCTATAATGCGCTTTTAGGTCTAGAATCGGAAATGAGTTAAAGAATTCCTAAATTCGAATTTCCGACAATACCAGAACCTAAAAATATATAGAGCTGTGAAAGAGAAGAGCCTTTTTATGATTATTCTAATCAAGCAAATTTAAGGCTCTTTTAAAATCAGCTCAACAATAACTTGTAAAAAATGAACCCTTATGGGTTCATTTTTTATTTTAGGACCAATAAAACTTAAAGTTTGTTTCGGAAAAACATCAAAGAAATCACAAAAAATATTTCAAAGAGATTAAAAATTTTCAATTAAAATTGATTCATTATCAAATTTAATAAATTGAAACAACTGTACATTATTTATCTTTAGCCTGAATATTAATCCTAGCTTAGAGTGAAAATAACCCCAATAGTGATTTACAGGCAATTACACAAGCGATAAAGTCCTTACCTATATAAATAACAAACGAATCCTTACCCCTACTTAAAAGAGTAATAATGAATAATCTCGCAGATAAAAGAATAATAAACTATAAGGACAAAAAATATAATTGTTCTTTAGCCTTTGCTTTACAACTAACAGGAGATAAACATAAGAGCTTAATTATTTTTCACCTTAAGGATGGCTGTATGCGTTCGGGTGAGTTGCAAAAAAGCATTTCGGGTATCTCTAGCCGAATGTTTACATATTCTATCAGGGCACTGGAAAAGGATAAGTTGGTTAAACGTACAGTCTACCCAGTTACACCACCTAAAGTAGAATACGAATTAACAGAAGAAGGCAAATCGCTTATCCCCATCATCCTTGAATTAGATAAATGGGGACAGGATTTTGCAAAAACGCATCACTTATACGCTCCATCGGAATAGTGAAGTTCGTATGAATGAGAATAAATTTCGAAAACATTACCGAAAGGATCTTCAACATAACACATACGGTAAGGCTTCTCTCCAGGATAATATTCATCTATTGGCATACGTTGTTTTCCTCCAGCAGCAACAATTTTCTTCACTAATCCTTCCACATCAGAATCTTGAATAGAAAAATGGAACAAACCTGTACGGAAAGGTTCAAAACGAGGTTTTAAATCTTTGCTTTGCTTAAATTCGAAGAGCTCAAAACCTATCTTGTCTGAAGTAGAAAGGTGTGCAATTCTGAATGTTCCCCAATCTTTACCAAATACGTCGATACACATTTTTCCTATGGCTGTTTTGTCCTCCTCTTTTACCAAGGTTGGTGGCATTATCGTGTAAAAGCCCAACACTTCGGTATAAAATTTTACGGCTGCATCCAAATCTGGTACTGTAATTCCAATATGTGAGAATGCTCTTGGGTAAGTTTTTACAGATTCATTTAAATTACTCATATCATTTGTTGTTTATGAATAACTAATAGTTGAAAACAGAAGTATGCCGACAACTAAAATTAAAGTTTTTTTCATTAATATTTCTCTTTAAATACGACACAAACCTACAACACAACAATCAACAATACAATAAGTTACATTCAATGCACATACTTACACGAATGTGTATAATTCAGATTAATAAGGACTTTCATCTGAAAAAAAAATGAAAATAATTTAATGAGCAAAATAATAACGAGGGGTAACAACTAAGCGTTCGTATGGCAAGTACTGCCCAACATGAGCGGTAGGTTTACAGATAATTTTATAATTAATCTGAAAATTTAATCAGATACATAAGGGTACTCGTGCACCAGCTAAGTCTATCGGAAAAAAGGAAATTGAATTAAAATACCTTATCACAATGTTTTATAGATAATTAATACCATAATAAAGGAATCAAAATAAAAGATTTTTGGAGCTTACGAGCTATTATCCTCCCTGAAAATATTAAGCGTTAAAGTCAGCACCATATACATGAATTTAAGACACTCTAAATAAAAAACAAAAGGAGGGAAAACGTCCCGATATTGCCATATTAGAACGCCGTATTAGTGTTGTAAATAGCCATTAAATGGCTAAAAAACTTAGCTAGTAATCATCCATGAAAAAAATTGAAAAATAATTGCCTATTTAGGTCAAATAATTATGCGTTTTTTCGTATATTAATAAGCACAAACCAGATAGGCTGCAACTGTATCGTATCACAAAAACAAATAATCATGAATACACACACTAGCTTCGAAAAAATTGATTACTTGAGAAATGGAAATGAAAAGCAACAACGAGCTTACGAGCTACTAACTAAGCACAAGGTATTAGAAAAACTTAGACAGTTTGACCCAATACTTGTTGGTACAATTCCAATTAATATCGATATAGAGAGTAGCGACCTTGATGTAATATGCTATTGTGAGAATCAGGCTTATTTTAAAAAAATTCTTACAGCAGAGTTTGGTGACCAAATAGGCTTTAGGATATGGGAAACCGTAGAGCAACCAACCCAAGATACCTTTGCGTATTTTATTATGGATGAATTTGAAGTTGAAATTTTTGGACAAAATATTCATACAAAAGATCAGATTGCTTATAGACACATGATCATAGAAGATAGACTACTCAACCAAAGGGGGGAAGCTTTTCGGAAACGAATTGTTGATTTGAAACATAAAGGCTACAGAACAGAACCTGCATTCAGCATGGAATTGGGATTAAAGCAAAATCACAACAGATCACTTTTGGAACTTGAATCGGAAATAAACTAGCGAATTTCTATGACAAAACTAAAACGTAAAGATTTAGAACTATGAAAAAAAGAGTCTTCTTATTATTCTGATTTCCTTGATACATTTTCATTAGTATTTAATCAAGAAAATTTGATAGCTCTTTTTAAATCAACTCAAGATAACTATGCAAAAAATGAACCTATTTAGGTTCATTTTTTATGTTAGAATCATTGAAATTTCTAATGCTTTTTGGAAAATATCGAAGAAATCACAAGAGAACAATTCAAAGAGATTGAAATTTTTTAATTAATATTAAATTCATTATCAATAAATTGAAATAAAATAACAAATTGTGACAACCAAGCTTTCCTTTTCAAAAAAAATTCTATAAACAAACCTCGCAAACATAATTAAACTATTCTTATACGCACCACTACCAAACATCAAAATATGTCATGAAATACCTAACATGAATCGTCTCCATTTAACAACAACAACAACAACAACAACAACAACAACAACAACAACAACAACAACAACCGGCATATCATTTGGGGCTATACTAGCATCTACAATTCAATAACAATAGTTGTCATTGAAATTTCAATTTAAACACACCACTTTTTGTCTAATAGATTGAAAATTCAACTATTCAGAAATTGATTAGATTTGTCATCTCAACATTCTACTTTTAACCTTAAAATCTTTTCATGAAAAAGATACTCATATTATTTGCTCATCCCGCTTTTCAAAAATCTAGAATAAATAAAATACTGATTCACGGTGTTGATGATATGGAAGGCATTACGCTGCACGATCTTTATCAGGCTTACCCTGAAATGGATATTGATATTGAAGCTGAGCAAAAACTGGTAGATGCACACGATATCATTATATTTCATCATCCTTTTTATTGGTATAGTACACCCGCTATTCTCAAGGAATGGCAAGATTTGGTTTTAAACCACGGATGGGCTTATGGACACGAAGGGATAAAACTAAAAGGTAAATTCATATTTCAAGTTTTAACCGCAGGAGGAGAAAAAATGGCCTACTGTCAGCAAGGTTATAATAAGTTTACTATCCGACAATTATTAAGACCTTTCGAACAAATGGCCAATCTTTGTCAAATGAATTACCTACCTCCTTTTGTGGTTCATGGTACGCATTCTATTACCAAGCAAGAAGTCCTAGAGCATAAAACGACCTATTTGGAATTATTAGCTGGTCTACGAGATGAAACCATCAATTTAGATGATTTGGCCAATAGAGAATATTTTAATGATTATTTCACCAATAAATAGAAGAGATTAATATGGAACAAGGTGGATTCTTTTTTCAGGCATTGGTTTACTTAACGGCTGCAGTTGTTGCTGTTCCTGTAGCCAAGAAGCTCGGTTTGGGCTCAGTATTGGGGTATCTCCTAGCAGGTATTATTATTGGACCATTCCTTTTTGGGTTTATTGGCGAAGAAGGACAAGACGTGATGCATTTCGCTGAGTTTGGTGTCGTGATGATGTTGTTTCTTGTCGGACTCGAATTACAACCTTCTATGATATGGAAATTACGCAAATCTATTTTCGGTTTGGGTGGTTTTCAAACAGGAATTACAGCGGCTATAATTATGGGCATTGCCATTATAATGGGATTTGCCTGGCAAACGGGTCTAGCCATTGGTCTTACCTTTGCGCTATCTTCCACAGCTATTGTTATTCAATCCTTAAACGAAAAAGGGCTCATGAAAACCGAAGCAGGACAAAATGCCTTCTCTGTTCTTTTGTTTCAAGATATTGCAGTGATTCCTATTCTTGCAATCCTTCCTTATTTGGCAATTAAAGGATTGGTAACAGAAACAACTGATGTGGCTCATCATTCCTCTACCTGGGTTGATGGTTGGCCTATTTGGGGAACAACCTTATTAACCTTAGGTGTGATTTCTACTATTATTTTTGCCGGAAAATATTTAATTAGTCAAGCGTTCCGTTTTATAGCCAAAACCGATTTAAGGGAATTATTCACTATTGCAGCTCTACTCTTGGTAATTTCAACAGCGGCTCTTATGACCATGATAGGCCTAAGTCCTGCATTGGGTACTTTTGTAGCTGGTGTGGTTTTGGCACAAAGTGAGTACCGACATGAGTTAGAAACTGACATAGAACCCTTTAAAGGTTTACTCCTAGGCTTATTTTTTATCGCTGTTGGAGCTTCTATCGACTTTCATTTGATTGCAGAGAGTCCAAAATTAATTTTTGGCTTAGTAGCTATTCTGATAGCTGTAAAGTTTGTAGTCTTATTTGTTATTGGTTACTTTTTCAAGATGGGTCTCGATAAAAATATGATCTTCTCCTTCTCACTTGCACAGGGTGGCGAATTTGCCTTTGTGCTCCTGTCCTTCTCTACTTCCAATTCCATTATATCAAGCGATGTAGCGAACCCATTAATAGCTGTAGTTGCCATTTCTATGGCGCTCACTCCTCTACTAATGTTGTTTAACGAGAAACTGATACAACCCCGGTTTGGCACCAAAGAAAGTGTAAAAGAAGCTGATGAAATGCAGGAAGATAAAAAAGTAATCATCGCTGGGTTTGGTAGATATGGAAGTACTATTGGAAGATTTTTGCAAGCCAATGGTGTTTATGCCACTTATCTGGATATTGATCCCGATAATGTAGATCTTTTGAGAAAGTTTGACTTAAAAGTTTTCTATGGAGATGCATCTCGCAACGACTTATTAAAAGCAGCAGGAGCAGCTGAAGCAGATCTTTTAATCGTAGCCGTTGACGATCCTAATAAGACAAAAGAAATTGTAGCGACAGTTAAAAAAAATTATCCCAAGTTAAAACTTGTTGTAAGAAGCCAATCCTTTTTAAGCTCCTATAGTTTAATAGAACAGGGTGTAGATCGTATACAATTAGATTTTTTAGATTCTGCATTAAGAATGGGAACCGATGCACTTTGTTATTTGGGCCACAGAAGACATGAGTCCTTTCGCGCATCAAAAACCTATAGAAAAAATGTAGAAAAATTTATTCCAGAATTAAGTGAGGTTTGGCAAGACAAGTCTTTATTAATCTCTGAAGCCAAAAAAAGAATGCAATTCCTTGAAAAATCTATGTTGCAGGAAAAAGAAGATTTCCATAAAGAAAAAGATATGGGGTGGGATGCTTCAGATATTATTAAGGAATTTGGAGAGGGTAAAATATAAATTATTGGTTAACACTGTTTTTGACTCAAAAAAAACGGAAACTAGAAGTATTGGGATCTTATTTCCTTTCATGTAATTTCTGTTTATAAGCTTATAACAACATGTAAATCTCAAAATTAAAGATATGAAACCAGATAAGGAAGCAGCAAATTTCACAAATAAAGATACGAACATAGCATCTATTCAGGTGCAAGATTTTAATTCTACTGAAATTAATTTGATGGAGGAATACAAAGGAAAACCTCTTCTAATCATAATTTATAACAATCAATGTTTAGGCTGTACCGGTAGAGCAATTCCTTTTGCTTACCAATGTCAACAGAAATTTGAAACACTTCAGGTCATTGGTATTCATTCCAACTTTGGTAAAAACAGAACTACCGAAGAGGATGTGAAAAGTATTTTTACAATAAATGAATTACCCTTCCCTATTTACTTGGACCAAGAACATAAAGTGTATGATTTATTTCAATCAGAAGGAACACCTCAATGGTTGTTGATCACCGCCGATGGACAGCTATCCCGTTCTATTTTTGGCTCTCAGGAAGGGGCTCAAAATAGATTAATGTATGCCTTGGAAGAACTTCTTGCATAAAACAGTGTTAAATACATTTCCCTATTGGGCAATTTGCTATTCCTAGATCTAAAACAATTTTATTTTTTGTTGATTGCCAATTACAATACGAAAGAATTAATCAACAGCCAGATTTTATAACAATGCATCATAAAATATAAGATTTCTCCTTAGTATATAATCGAAATTTAGAGGAAATAAAAAATCCAACAAAGGAAAGTCCCTTGCTGGATTTTTAATCTGCTAATTCAGAAAAACTTAGTTTGCATCGCGAACTAAACGTACATAGTTGTAATATCTTTCACCACCTTCGCCCAAAGGTCCACCTTCATATTTGGTATCGAATCGAACACCTCCTGCGCCGTGAAGGTCTTCACCCTCAGCATTAACAGCCATTCCGAAAGCAACATACCATGCATAATAGTAAGGTTCACCTGATGTAAAGTTAGCTGATGTTCCTGTCCAATAGTAGCCATAATCGTCGTTACCCGCTTCGTTTACAATTGGTGTACAGCTAAATATTGGATCAATAGCAGCCCCAACATTTTCTGCAATTTCAGCACTTGGAGAATAAGAATAATCAACAATACCTTGCAATTCTTTTACGTTTGGCATTCTCCAATCGCTATATCCAGCTAATTCAGCAGCTTCGCAATAAGCTAAAGCGGTTTCCCAATTCATAGTTTCTCCATTATCACTTTGTGCCCACATTAAGCCAGAAGCACTATCGGTAATAGTACCATCGTTATTGTTGGTGTATTTATTAATTCCATATTCACCACCACGAACGGCACGAACGTATTTCGCCAAAGGATTTCCTGTTGGAGCAGCATTGCCATCGCCTGGAGGAGGAGTTCCTCCATCAGTAGGAGCTCCGTCATTGCCAGGACCAGCACCTTCAGGCATTTCTGCAGGATAAGCTTTAATGTGACCAGTTACGTGGTTAACTCCGAAAGCCGCTTTATTGCCGCCTTCTACAGTTGTTCCAACATAGAAGTTGCTCGACCAATATTGCTCGTCTTTCGAAACTTCACCACTTGCAAGATGAAAATAATCGGTGTCGATATAGGGCCATCCAGTAGAAAAATCACTGATTGAAAAAAGTTCCTTTAAGTTAGGCATTCTCCAATCGTCGTACCCGCCAAATTCTAAATCATTGCAATAGTCAACTGCTTCTTGCCAAGTAAATTCATCGGATGTAGGTATCTGCTGCCACATTAAACCTGTATTATTGTCGGTAACCGTTTCGTTACCATTATCCTGATAACTCATTTCTTTGCCTTTTAAATAACTGGCATCTTGTCCGTAAAACGCATCTCCAATATTTAATGAAGAAACAACTGCACCGTCATGATCATATAAGGTGGTTTGCCCAGAAGCAATTTGTACATAGTTGTTAACCGTTAACTCTGTTACATTTGTATCCTCGTCGTCATTATCATCATCGCAAGATGTAAATAATAAACCAGATACTAAACCGATTGATACGGCAAAAGCAATTGATCTTTTCGGGATTCTGAATTTTTCCATCATCGTATATTTATTTGATTGTTTTATTTAGTAATTCAAAGAAAGGGAGGTATTGCTTAATTAGAAAAAACAATCAACGAATTGGGCAATTTTATCAACGAGTTCGATTTATGGTAAAGAATAACGTATTTTAATATTGAGAATTGTTTTTTTAAGATCTATCAAAACTGTGAGAGATTTTGAATAAATTTGAACATGAACAAATAATAACTCAAGCCTATCAGCCTAAAATTGACAAATGGAATTAATAAAACTTAAAAAAAGAACCGAGTTCGACCAAAATAAGAAACTCAATAGTGAATATGCTCAATTCTCAGAATTTATAAATCATCTGAACAAAAAAGAACTTCCCAATGAAATTATAAGTTCTATCAATAGGGGTATTGAAGCTATTAACACATTTACTGACTCAGAAAAAGAATTGAGGAAACTAATATCTAAAACTCAATCGCGAATTATTAATTTACTCGAAAAAGAACTCAAGCTTGTAACGAAAAATCATTATAGAAATACATGGTTGGCAGTTGGAATGGCGGTATTTGGAGTTCCTCTGGGAGTTGCCTTGGGAACAAGCCTAGGGAATATGGGATTAATGGGAATAGGATTGCCAATAGGCATGCTAATTGGAATGGCTATAGGTTCTAGTATGGATAAAAAAGCCTGTGACGAAGGAAGACAGCTAGACTTGGAAATAATATAAAGCATAACACTTTGTGTAAGTAAAAACAGTAAGTCTTATTAGCAAACCATTCAATTAATGCTTGTATACTTTTAACTGAGAAATGAATACTATTTACAAAATAAAAAATCGGACAAGCCCACCATAGTTTGTCCGATTTTCTTTTTGATAGATAAACGTATATCTTAATTTAGTGCTGTTCGATATGCCAAGGGAGTTTGCCCGGTTTTCTTTTTAAACAAACGAGAAAAGTATTGAGGATATTCAAATCCTAAATCGTAAGCAATTTCCGAAACGGTATTGGTTGAGTTAACAAGCCTATTTTTTGCTTGTTCAATAACAAAAGAATGAATATGGTCTTGTGCGTTTCTTCCTGTTTCCTTTTTTAGTAAATCACTTAGGTAATTTCCCGAGATATTTAATTCAGCACCACAATATTTCACAGTCGGAACACCTTCTTTTAAAGCCAATCCTGAATTGTAATATTTCTTCAAAAGGTGTTCAAATTTACTCACTAAATCTTTATTTATATTTTCGCGGGTATAAAATTGGCGATCGTAAAAACGGGTACAATAATCCAACATCATTTCAATGCTACCTACAATTAATTTTTGACTGTGTTTGTCAATATTCAAACTATATTCTTTTACTATTTTGTCGCGCAATTCAGCTATGGTCTGTTTTTCATCATCCGACAAATGAAGTGCTTCGTTTGCATCGTACGAGAAAAATGAATAATCGTCAATAATATGTCCAAGTGGGGATTTCCTAATTAAGTCGGGATGAAAAAACAAAGACCAACCTCCATTTGATTCATTAAACTCCCATTCGGGCATTGTAATAACTTGCCCAGGCTTAAGAAACAACATAGTTCCTTCCTGAAAATCGTAGGTGTTTCGTCCGTAACCAAACGAACCGTCAGTATTCATTTTATAAACGACCTGATACATATCGGTAGTAACGGCTTTCCCAATTAATTCCCGATTAGAGTACATCTTCTCATGACAAAAAATGCTAACCAAAGGATGTTTTGGTTTTTCAACACCCATAAATTCATGAGCCTGCGTTATTGTTTCTAATCTGTGTATATCTTTCATTTTACAAATTAATAGCTTGACTGGGTGCGTAAATTATCTATTTATAAAGATACTAATTACTTTTTAAGGCTGAAGTAATTGCTTCTTATTCACCACTTTTCTTCCAATTACTTCACTGTTTTTTTATACCAATCTACAATACCTTCCCCAATTTCGTGTGGATGTGACTCTTGTAGATAATGCTTTCCTTCACCTAAATCTACTGCAGTAATATTTTTCCAAGTTTCAGCTATATGCTCACCTAATTCTCGATTAATTATTAGTCCTGGTTCAGCATAAAAGAGCAACTTAGGAATAGCTGAATTTTTGTGGTATTCATTATATGAATTAACAATGTCAGTGCTAAATTTTGGAACACCATCAAACGAAATTTGACCTGGCCACATAAGCAGTGGTTTACGGCTCTTTTCTTCCAAATAAGGAGCCCGGTAATGGTCCATTTCTTCTTTAGTTAATTCTCTGCCCGCCATCATAGGCAGCATAGCTTCAATAAAGAAGTTGTTTTTCACAATCATTTCATACCCTTCTTTTGGATCACGAAATTTTTTGAATAATGTTTCGGTCTCTTTAGTCGTATTTTTCCAATAAGAAACTTGAACCATAGCTTCAAAAAACACAATCCCTTTTACATTTTCTCTATGCTGATTGGCATAATTGAAACCTAAACCAGAGCCCCAATCTTGAATTACTAGAATAATATCTTTTAAAGCTAATTTTTCAATAAGCGCATCTAAATATTCGATATGATCTTTAAAAGTATAATCAATATCGGGTTTATCTGATTTTCCCATTCCGATAAGGTCAGGAGCAATTACTCGACCTAAAGGGCTTAAATGAGGAATAATATTACGCCATAAATAGCTTGATGTAGGATTACCATGCAATAGTAAAAAGGTATGTTTTGAATTTTTATCTCCTTCATCTACATAATGCATTTTAGAATCTAATACTTCTTGAAATTTAGATTCAAATGGAAAGGCTGCGGAAATCGGTTTTATATTTGACATGATTTAATTCTTATTTTATGAATATTCATTTTGAATTGTATTGCTAATCCAAGCTTAAAAATCTTGTACTGTAGGACGAATTACCAATTCATTAATATCAACATCATCTGGTTGCTCGATGGCATACGCCACAGCTTTTGCAATGGAAATAGCAGGAAT
This sequence comes from Ancylomarina sp. 16SWW S1-10-2, assembly GCF_009669305.1. Lineage (GTDB taxonomy): Bacteria > Bacteroidota > Bacteroidia > Bacteroidales > Marinifilaceae > Ancylomarina. Next base: position 33,187 of record NZ_SADB01000008.1, on the reverse strand, counting down.
AGCATCTTTATAAACGTTTTGAACAAATTGAGAAGTTGCTTCGTCAGAGCTTCCTAATTGTAATTCAGAATCAATTAAACCGGGTGAAAGTATAGTGGTTCTAATGTCTTTACCAACCTCTTGTCGTAACCCTTCACTTATGGCTCTAACTGCAAATTTAGTTCCACTATAAACGGCTCCACCAGGACTCACCTTTAATCCAGCAACAGATGCTAGGTTGATAAAATGACCTGACTTTTGTTTTTGAAACTCTGGTAATGCTGCTGCAATTCCGTATAAAACACCTTTTATGTTTACATCAATCATTCTATCCCATTCGTCTACTTTTAAAGCACTGAGTGGTGCTAGAGGCATAATACCAGCATTATTTACAAGAACATCTATCTTATCAAAGCTGTCAATCGCTTTTTTTACTAGAGCTTTTACATCATTAGCAATGCTAACATCTGTTTTTAGTATTTCTACTGCTCCACCATTCTTTTTGATATCGGCAGCAATAATTTCTAATTTTTCTAATCTACGAGCACCTAAAACCACTTTTGCTCCTTTTTCTGCCAAATAACGAGCGGTTGCTTCTCCTAAACCACTACTTGCTCCGGTAATTACGACTACTTTTCCTTCTATATTATTTTTCATGATATTATTTTTTTTTGATTATTTATGTATTCTAATTATTCGATTGCATCATTTTCATTACAGGTCTTTGTACATCCTGCTCTTCTTTGCTAAGGGTAAAGAAACATTGAACACCTTTGTGATTAAAACAACCATTACACGCCACACATTTTGCTTTTGATCGATCTCCATTCATCCATCGTTTCACCAAATCGAGTTCTCTTATCAATGGACGAGAAAGGGAAACAGCAGCAATATTTGTATCGTTTAGAATAGTCTCTATTTCATCCACATCTCTTAATCCGCCAACCAGTATTACAGAGGTAGTTATTATTTCACTTAGTCTTTTGGCAGAAGCGAAATGGTAAGCTGAGTGTTTTTTTGCGCGAGAAAAACTGTAAACACCAGCCAATGTGCCACCACTTACTTCTATCGAATTAATTCCTTTTAAAGAAAGATTCTCACTAATTACTAGAAAATCTGCTTCATTTACACCTTTATCTTCAGAATCGAAATCGGAACTATTTAGCTTTATTCCAACTGGAAAATCACTGCCACATACATTTTTTATTTCTCTTAAAATGTCAATAACAATTTGCATTCTACGTTCTAAATCGCCACCGTACTCATCTGTTCTTTTATTAAAAACAGGACTCAAAAATTTATTGAGCATATAACCGTGGGCTGCATGAAGCTGAACACCATCAAATCCCGCATCTTTAGCGCAAGCTGCTGCTTGACCGTACTCTTTTATTAATTCATGAATTTGCTCCTTCGAAAAAGCAGTAGCCATAATACCAGACACAGGATCGGTATATTCCGATGGGCCATAAACATTTCCTTCTGGTTTGAAAAATAGCTGGGTACTATTATGATTAAGTTGAGCAACTATTTTTGTGCCATAATTATGAGCCATATCAGTTACTTTCTTAAACCCAGATATCGTATCATTATTCATTGAAAGATCTTTCTCAGAATAATGATCTGTTTTAGAAAACACCAAATAGCCCATTATAATTAATCCTAATTCTCCTTCGCAGAGCTTTTCGTACTTATTAATTATTTCTTGACTGGGCGCATTATTCTCTGCAATAGGATCACTAGTAGCCGATCGTACAAATCTATTTTTCAATTCAATTCCACCTATTAAGGCAGGTTTAAATGCTTCTTTTGAATTCATAACTTTAAAATTTATATTGTAAAAATACACTCCAAAAATTGCGTGAAATAATATCTATTACTGATTTTGAGTTTTAGTCGTATGAATACCTTTTAAAAATACAAAAAAGGATGACACATGCCAACCTTTTTGCTTAGTTATTCTCAGCATAGTCAAGTGAAATATGCCATTAGAATAAAATATTCACATGCTTAAATTTAAATATCAAAAACAGTATCAATGGATTCATTTCCACTAAAAAACTCAACTACTTTACCTTTCATCTTATTATTCGAAAGAGAATAATTTATTACGCTAGCTACATCCTCTCTTGGAATAATTAGATCTGAAAATTTAGCTGGTCTAGACGTTCTAATTAAACCTGTGCCGTTATCGTTTATTAAACTACCCGGACGCAGAATAGTATATGGCAAACCACTTTCCATTAAATAACGATCTGCAAAATGCTTTGCCACTAAATAGGGTTTTATTTCTGTTACAAACTCATCGGGATTAGCGGCTCCCAAACCACTTACCATTACAAAATGCTGAATATTATTCTTTTTTGCATAATCTATAGCTTTCGCAGCCGCCCAAAGATCGATTAAAAGTGTTTTATCATCACCTGTTGATCCTCCAGAACCAGCAGTAAATACAACACTGTCGCATCCTTTAAAAGCATGTTCAAAATCTCCTTCCAAATCAGCTATTACTGTTTCTACGCCTAAATCTGCAAATTTCTGTGCTTTACTTTCACTGCGAACCAAGGCAACAACCGAGCTTCCTTTATTTTCTAATTGCTCAATCAATATTTTTCCTATTTGACCGCCAGCACCAATAACTAATGTTTTTTTATTTTTTGATTTCATCTGATTTTATATTTTTATTATTTCATCACATATTCCCACCAAGAATATTATTTTACTTTAATTTTACGATACTTACTGCTAGAGCTGATATTTACGCTCCATGTCTATAAAAGCATTAATTCCAGTCTTATTTTCATTCTCTACATCAAAGGAAAAACAATGGTATCTGCATTTCGCTAATTTTTGTCCTTTAAGCTTAAAAACAGACCCCATTTCGCAAGCTTGCCAACATGCCGAAGGGTCAATTAATTGCTTGCAATCAGACGAGTTTTCAATATTCTCAATCATTGTATTGGGTAACTCTTCGAGAAAACCCTCGTAACTCGAAATATGTTGCCCCACTATTTTTACTGACAAAACCCCTTTCTTAAATGTTATATTTACAACGACCTTTTTGGTGTTTCTATTCCTATAACTTATTATAGATAGGATCTTCTTATGCTCTATTTTAGAAGCATAATTGTCATGAAGCATGGTATCATTTATCTTATTTACAAATTCAATATCTTCATTGTTTATAAGACCTAGAAATACCCCATAGTTTTGTTCTAGCTTAGTCATATCTTTTAAAGATTTCTTTTGGAAATATCCTTCAGTTTTATTTCAGGATTATGGTATTGTTGCTCTTTGCGCACCTTTCTTTTTCCATAATGAATGGCTACTTGAGGACACCAATGCATACATGTAGTACATTGCTCGCAAGAGTCTCCAATAAATGCCTTACCTTTTATTACTGAAATATTATTTACAGGACAAACACTTTGACAAATACCACAATTGGTACATAAATCAGTGTCAACAACAGGCGTAAATCGCTTTTTAAGAAAATTGGTATCAGCTAAATTATGCATTACAGCAATCAGGTGATTCTTCCTGATTTTTTGCGCATTTTGCTTCTCTCCCTTAATATCATTAACGATAGCATCACATTTGGTTTTCGAATCACTAATTCTCTCCTCAATTTTATCGGTAAGTAAACCGTACATAATCCTGCTATTTACAGGCATTAACACATCGCTATAGTAATGTAAATCACTGCCCTTATCTTTCATCAAACTCTTTAAAGAAAACATAGTATTTCCTTTATCTCCACCATGTGTTATTATGCCGAAAGAATATTTAACCATAGGGAAATCTAGTTTTTCGATAATAGCTTTTAGCATAGGAGGAATGTCGTAATTATGTACAGGAAACACAAAGCCAATAATACGATCATTAATAGTTTTGAGCTTTTTGGCTTCATTCATATGCATTACTTTCTCATTTAAACCAGTGGCAATATTCTGTGCAACTGTTAGAGAATTTCCGGTGCCTGAAAAATAGATTATCATTTTATTATATGTTGATTTAATAGATGCAAAACTATATGGATAAAACCACTTGGAATAACATCTATCACTGATTGACTAATACATTTTACAGATTATTATCTATATCAAAATACAGGGCCAACACTTATTTGAATGAAAGATTAAAAACCACCAATTCGGGTCTATTGCCTACACGCACCGGCGGTCCCCACGTTCCATAGCCCGACGATGTGTAAAACCATGTGTCTGCTTTTTGCATTAGCCCAAAATGATTTTCGTACACCAAGTTTGTAAGAATTGATAGAGGCCATAATTGTCCTTTGTGTGTATGTCCAGACATCATTAAATCCACACCCTTTTTCGAGGCTATATCATATTCAACTGGTTGGTGATCTACAAGCAATAAAGGTAGATTGGAAATGCTATTATTCATTATTTCGTCTAAGCTTTTCCTTACCTCTTGTGTAAATTGACTTTTATCTTTATCGTCGCGACCTAAAATTTGTACTATTCCATCTATATTGAATATTGTGTCGCGAATATAGGTAACACCATGTTTTGTAAAATAATCGATAGTAACATCTGGGTTTCCCATAAATTCATGGTTTCCTGTTACTGCGTATACGCCTAGTGGAGCATTAATTTTCTCGATATATATCCCCAAATCTTGTTTCATTACAGGTTTTGGATTATGGTCTACTAAATCGCCACCAAACAACACTATATCTGGCTTTTGATCATTTATTTGCCTGACTAGTTTTTGAACATGATTTTTGCCCAACATGACACCTAAATGAACATCTGTTGCTAACAACACTTTGAGAGAATCACGTTTAGAATCCTTTTTATTGATTTCTAAATTTATTTCTTTAACAATAGGATTACGGGCATTTATAAAACCTCCTATTGTGATCATTGTACTTAGTGAAATACCATAAATAAAGAGCATTTTACCAGATAGAATTCCTGAAGTAAGCGAAGTTGGAATAAAGTGAAAATAATGCTGTAAAACCCTCACAAAATCTACAAATAAAACGAATAAAAAAAGGTATAAAAATAATGCTAAACCTACCGAACCTATTCGACTAATTATAGTGGCAATGACTCCTGGTTCTCCTCGTTCCAATATTTGACCTACAAAAAACGTGGCTACTAAAAGCCAGAATGCCCAGGTAAAAGCAGATAACATACTATTTCCTTCCAATGCCAAAGCTCCTCTACTGTATATATACCAAGCAACTGTCCCAAAAATTATGAGTGCAATTGCAATAAAAATGACCATCATTGATTGTTTCATATTTAACACAAAATTATATGGCTCTATTTCAAGAGACTTACATCTATTACTGATTGTCCAATCTGTTTTATAGATTGACAAAAAAACCAACATAACCAACTCTCTATCTGAACTCTAGCTAAAAGTATGAGATGATTTTGTTCAATCATAAATTTATAACGATAGATTTAAACTTTTTTCTGATTTAGAATTTGTAGCTAAAAGCGGTAAGTTTTTCCGATACGTCGAAGAGTTTCTTAGCTACACTTTCGATATAAGCATGTGGCTTTGCTGTAACTTTTCCAGGCTTCCCTTTCATATCACCAAATCCGGTGGGTCCAAAATAATCACCACCTTGCACATCAGTATCAAGAGCTGCCATCAATTGAGGCAAAACTGCATTTTCAGGTTTGTGTGTAAATAAAGGAATAATTGGATACAGAATATAGTAAAGAGCTTTAGGAGTGTGACGTGCCAAATCTGTATTTGATGCTCCAGGATGTGCCGCAACTGCAATTATTTTTGAGCCTGCTACCAACAGGCGACGGTTTAGTTCCTGAGCGTGCATTAAGCAAGCTAATTTGCTCTGGCTATAAGCCCCCATCTTAGAATAAGATTTCTCGGAATTCAAATTGTCGAAATCGATATTGCCGCTTTCGTGCGCTTTGCTACTTAACATTACAATTCTTGCCCCTGCTGTGTTGTTTAATACATCTAAAAGTAATCCTGTAAGAACAAAGTGCCCAAAATAGTTAGCGGCCATCTGCAATTCTAAATTGTCTTCTGTTGCAGAATATGGAGGAATCATTACACCGGCATTATTCACCAGTACATCTAAACGCTTATGTGTTTTCAAAAAGTTATTGGCAAAGGCACGAACAGACTTAAGACTGCTTAAATCTAAAGTCATAATCTCTAGCTTTGCTTTAGGAGCTTTTTTCAATATCTCTTGTTTTGCCTTTTCGGCTTTACTTGCATTACGACAAGCCATTACTACCTTAGCTTCTTTTTTAGCCAAAGCTAATGTAGTTTCATAACCAAGACCTGCATTTGCACCTGTAACAACAATAGTCTTGTCGGAAAGAGATTCAACATTATTCATTGACCAATTTTTCATATCTGTGTTTTTTATATGCTTATTACTGATGAAATTTCTTTTGTTATTAATTGATACAAATGTATCGAAACAAAAATCCACCCATGTATACCTTTTACAGTTTGCCTAATACATTTTACAGAAAACAAAAAAAGCCAGCAGATATGCTGGCTTTTCAAGTTTTCACATTAAAAAACTATTAAGCTAATTAATGCCACCTTCAGGTAATGGTGTATTTGTATATTTAGAAGCATTTCCTTCAGCACAATCTTTGATTTGTTTGAGCATTTCAATATCCATAAGGCAATGCATCTCTTCGCCTGACAGTTTAAACATGAAATTCTGAATAGGTTTTTCCGTTTCCCAAGTCTTGTGCATACGTGAGATTAGACGGCTTTTCCCATCTGGAAGTTCTTCAATATATAATATCCAGGATGTTAGATCTAGATAGTCATCATCAGGAAAGGATTTCCACATCCTTAATTTGACTGTTTCACCAGTACTTGCATAAAAAATGCTGTCCCAATCGGAATCATCTACTCGGTTGTCAATATGAAGCACCAAATATTTTCCAGGCTCGATATCCACTACTGGCCAACAATCACCAATTTGATTAAAACATAATGGGCCTAATTCCAGGTTTTGCCATTCCGGACGAATCTCATATTTGTTATATATGCCCATGCCAAATAAGTTTTCAGCCCATGTAAGGCTGTACCAACCTGCTCTGTATCCACCAACCTGTACCAGCCATTTCCAAACCTCTGTAGGTGGAGCGTCAATTGTTATCGCATGATTTGTAACAACTTTAGGATTAGAAATAAAATCATCATCCGGCAAAGTCATATTCCTTTCTATTTCGGTTGTTCCCCATTTCTCCATCCATGAGCGTACCGTTGGAGGATATAGAACAAGCGTAATAGCTATTAAACTGATAAGCCCAAGAAGTATTTTCTTCTTCCTACTCCAGTTCTTAACATTCATTTTAATTAATCCCTTGGAAGATAAAAGTATTAATCCCCTCCATAACATGTAGACAAGAAGCCCACTACCAAGTATGACCGTAATTATTTGAAAAATGTAAATTGTAAAAGTTCCCATAATGTTTATTTTATTATTGTTTATTAATTAATGTTGATAACCAAGCATATGATATATAATTTGTCTGACTTCATTTTTATTCTCTACATCAGCGTAATCCTCAGATCTTATTCTAGAATCAACCAATAAGCCAAAACAGTAGGTATTAATGGTTTTTGCCAATAGTTCAGATTCAATTTTACCGCTAAAAACTGTTGACTCTACTCCTTCATTTATAGATTTTTGTAGTTTAGTTACAACCAAGTCAAGGGCTTCAACTACCGGAGATTTTGTTTTAGGTTAAAATATAAATGATTATTACATATTTAAGAATGAAAAGCTTTTTTCCCTAGACAAAAGCTTCATCGCTTAAATTAATATATTTGCAAATGTATATTGAATCTAATACTAGGTCAATAGACATTTTTTTAATCTGTATAGAACTGGACAAATCGCGAAAATGACAAGTAGAAATAATGATAATCAGGTTAGTCGTACTAAAGATTCAATAGCTAATACTTTTTTTGAACTTATCTATAAAAATCCAGGTAAACCCATAAAGGTAAAAGATCTATGTCTAGAAGCTGGCTATGCTAGACAAACATTTTATACTCATTTTTATCAGCTGCAAGATGTGGTATACTATTATTATGAAAGAGAATATCTAACTTATATAAAAGAAGAAACTGAGAAACTTTATAGTATAAATTCATCCATTAAAAGTTCGTTTAATAAATTCCTAAGAATTGTCTTTGATTACTGGCATACTCAAAACGATACATATAAAATGCTTAAATCCATTGATTTAGATGATGTTCTGTTAAAGCTATTTCAAGAGACCGCCAAAATATTTACGGAAAAGTTCTATCCAAATGCAAATATTATCCTTACTTCATTTGAAGGTAAATCAATGATTAAAGCAGGTGCTCATATTACCAAAACAGTTTATGATATATGGGTGACTACTGGCAGAACATGGGATACTGACAAAATGGTAGCAATATCAAGTCCTTTCTTTATCACTGTATTAAGTGATTTTTCTAATTCATATAAATAAAAAAAGCCTCTCGGTCTTGAGAAGCTTAATTGTAACATATTGTGAATAAATTCTTAATTCATACTTCGATACTTTGCCGGAGTCATGCCTACTTTCTTCTTAAATATTTTACTAAAATGCTGAGGATACTCAAAACCAAGGCTGTATCCTATTTGCCCAACGGGCTCTGAAGAGCTCAAAAGTTGAGTTTTTGCTTTTTCAATCACATAAAAATGAATATGCTCTAGGGCATTCCGTCCTGTCTCTTTTTTTAGCATGTCGCCAAGATAGTTGGAAGACATATGGAGCTCAGTTCCACAGTAATTTACTGTGGGAAGTCCACTAACAAGCTGCTTGTCTGAATTGTAATAATCTTTCAATAATTGCTCAAAACGACTCACTATATCTTTGTTAAGATTGGTTCGGGTATAAAACTGACGATCGTAGAATCGTGTACTATAATCTAGTATCAGTTCAATGTTTGAGATAATTAGTTTTTGGCTATGTTTATCAATATTCTGGCTGTATTCCTTTTTAATTTTCTCAGTTATTTCGGAAAGTTCCTTTTTCTCTTCATCCGATAAATGAAGTGCTTCGTGCGAATCATAAGAAAAAAAAGAATAATCATCGATATGTTTGCCTAATTCTGATTTTCGAATCAAATCGGGATGAAATAATAACACCCAACCACCTTCTGCTTTATTATCATTCCAGTGAGGTATGGTAATCACCTGTCCGGGTTTAATAAACACAAGAGTTCCTTCCTGAAAATCGTATGTATTTCTTCCATAAGAAAAGGAACCATCAACATTAGGTTTTAAAATTACCTGATACAAATCTGTAACTACAGTCTTACCACTAAAACTCTCATTCATGGTTACACCATGTGGAATTACAGTTACCAAAGGATGCTTGGGCTTTTCTATATTAAAAAAATCACAAACCTGGCTTATCGTTTCTAATCTATGTATATCTTTCATTATTTCAGGATATTATCTTTTAAACTCAGCAAATAGTTCTCTGAATTTAAGTGTTCTAAAACCATTTTACCAAAGCGCTTTACTCACCCAGAAAATTGGCAATATGAAGTCGAAGTGCCTGAAGCCGCCATCCCTTCGATGTCCGTACATAATCGTTATCGTAACTTGCAAGCAAGCAATTTACACGATTCTCAGGCATAATGGGAGAAAAAAGGATCCATTTTGCCTTTGCTTTATCCCCTTCAATATCAATGATCGGATTGGTGAAACTGTGCAAGAAAAACTTATGCTCGGCATCCATTGCCTTGAAGGTTTCAACAATTTCCTGAAGACCCTTTGCCGATATTTTATAGTCAGGGCATTCCCAAGTGGCATTTTCAGTAAATATTTCGGCCAGTTTTTCCATATCTATTTCTTTGCCAGCCCAGCCCTTATCGACAGTATGGCCGTAAATAGCCTGAAGCGTTCTGATCTCTTCTAAATCTTCTAATCTTTTTATTCTTTGTTCTACTGTGTGTTTCATTTTAATATCCTTTACTTTTCAAAACCATTAGCTTTCACTAATTTTTCCAATCTCAACTCATATTCAAAGAAACTTTTCAGACTTCATTTTTTAATGCAGATTCAATAGATTCATTTCCACTATAAAGTTCGTATAGTTTATCTTTCTCATTTGTAATGATAACATGTAATATTATTAGTTACATCTTCCCTTGATATAGTCGCATTATAAGGATTTTTTGGTCTTTCCGTTTTAATTGTTCTTATACCTTTTTCTGGAATTAATTTGCACGGTCTTAGAATAGTATTATTTAGAATTCCTGAACAGTAGGACGAATTACAAGCTCATTAATATCTACATCGTCAGGTTGTTCGATAGCATAGGCTACAGCTTTTGCTATAGAAATAGCTGGAATTGCATCTTTATAAACCTGTTGTACAAATTGAGAGGTTGCTTCGTCAGAGCTTCCTAATTGTAATTCAGAATCAATTAAACCGGGTGAAAGTATAGTGGTTCTGATGTCTTTACCAACTTCTTGACGTAACCCTTCACTTATGGCTCTAACTGCAAATTTAGTTCCGCTATAAACGGCTCCACCAGGACTCACCTTTAATCCAGCAACAGATGCTAAGTTGATAAAATGACCCGACTTTTGTTTTTGAAACTCTGGTAAAGCTGCTGCAATTCCGTATAAAACACCTTTTATGTTTACATCAATCATTCTATCCCATTCGTCTACTTTTAAAGCGCTGAGTGGTGCTAGAGGCATAATACCAGCATTATTTACAAGAACATCTATTTTATCAAAGCTGTCAATCGCTTTTTTTACTAAAGCTTTTACATCATTAGCATTGGTAACATCCGTTTTTAGTATTTCTATTGCTCCACCATTTCTTTTGATATCAGCAGCAATAATTTCTAATTTTTCTAATCTACGAGCACCTAAAACCACTTTTGCTCCTTTTTCTGCCAAATAACGAGCAGTTGCTTCTCCTAAACCACTACTTGCTCCGGTAATTACGACTACTTTTCCTTCTATATTATTCATATCTTTTCATTTTTTAAAATATATAGTATAAATAGATGCACTTGAGTACTTCTATTTATACTAATTTCAGACTTGTTCTTTATTATTCTGCACTCAACTTTTTCCCGATAACAATTTTCCGAATGAGATTCCCGTAACTTTAACGCTCCCAATTGTATAAATAAGAGCCAGCATTAAATCCAATCCTGTAATTACGATTTGCTCCATAGGAACATTGCCAATAGTTGTTGTGTAGATAACAGTTAATACACCAATGGCTCTTACCAATCCATTCCATACCACAATTGAAGCTCGTGTTTGCAAATCGCGAGAAGACCAAACAAGTGTTGCACCCGCAAACATTATAAAAGCACCAACAACTACAGTTGTGATAAGTGTTTCAGGATTTGGGTTAATGAAAGCAGGTACTATCATCATTAATCCGATAGGAAAATTTAGAATACCTGTTATTAGAACTATCTTTCGAAAGATGTTTGATAATTTTTGCATAGCACAGTATTTTTTTTGTTAGTCAATAAATTAATTTACTCTCCTGATTTTATTTTCTTCATCATTCTACGAAGCGAAAATACAAAACTCTCTGGACTATCTTCTTGTGTAAAATGACCAGCATCTGGTAATAATTGCACTGGAGCTTTAGGGAAATAGGTGCGCCATTTGTCTTGAATGTGCTGTGAAGCAACAACATCATCTTTTAACCCGAAAATAAGTTCTACAGGTTTATCTTTAAGTGTACTTAATTTTCCTTCTAATTTTTCTAACCAAGGTTCAGCCAAGGTAATCTGTTGAGGAAAAGCGGCAGTTGCTCTTCGAGATTCTTTTGTTGGGAAAGGCATTGCATAAGCATCGGTAATAGCTTTATTGTTACGCGATTTTTCGTTGATTGAACTTTGCATAAGTGCTGTTGCAAAAAAGTTTTCATCGATAACTTTTTGTTCCATTTCAGGTGTTCTCATCTGCATTGAGAATTCTACCATTTTACCTTCCGCTTTCCAAGCCCAAGTATTACTAATTACCAAACCTAAAATATGATCGGGATTGCTTGTGGCAACAGATAAACCTGTTGGACCTCCCCAATCTTGAACTACGATAATAAATTTGTCCAGTTTCAAGTGCTCAAATAGCAGAGCGCTTATCCATTCAACATATTCTTGTGGTGTATAATCAAAATTTTGTGGTGTATCTGAAAAACCAAATCCAGGTAAATCATAAGCAATCACACGTGCTTCGCCCGATAACTGTTTAATGATGTTTCGGTTTAGAAACGACCAGTCAGGATTTCCATGTGTTAATACAATCGGAATCCCTTCTCCTTCATCAATGTAATGCATTGAAATACCATCTTTTTCGAACCAATTACTTTTGAATGGATACTCTTTTTTGTCGACAATAAATGGACGTTGTTTTTTGTTGTTGGCATCTTTGTTAAAGATTACTGGGTCAGCTGTTTGTGCATAAACCGCAGTTCCTGTTAACCCAATAAAAACAAGAGCAGATACCAATATTTTTGCTACTCTGTTCATTTCAGTTAAAATTATATTCTTCATGATTTTTTCTTTTAATATTCTAAAATTGTATGATACAAATGTAGAGGTAGTTGAGAACTTCTGTTTATACTTATTACGGTGTTTTGTATACTAATTGCTGATTGGGTAATTCTATTCTCAACTTTCCCTCTAAATTCCAAGTGCCAGTTAATTCTTCGATTGCATCATTTTCATTATAGGTCTTTGTGCTTCTTTTTCTTCTTCACTTAGCGTAAAAAAGCACTGCACTCCATTAAAGTTAAAACAACCATTGCATGCCACACATTTTGCTGGAGAGCGGTCTCCGCTTTGCCATCTTTGAACCAAATTAGGTTCGCGTACCAAAGCTCTCGATAAGGATACAGCATCAATTTTTGTTTCAGCCAATATTGAGTCAACGACATCTATTTCTCTGATTCCACCGACAAGTATTACCGACGCGTCTATTTTTTCGCCTAACTTTTTTGCTGAATCCAAATGGTAGGCCGAGTGCTTCTTCGCGCGACATATACTATAGTGTCCCGACATGGAACCTCCGCTCACTTCAATAGCATCTATCCCTTGCTTCGACAACTCTTCGGCTACTGCTAGAAAAATCTCTTCGGTTACACCTTGGTTATCCGCATAAAAATCTGAACTGCTTAATTTAATCCAAACCGGAAAATCGCTACCACATGTCGTTTTGATCTCATTCAAAATATCAAGTACGATTTGCATATTCTTCTTAAAATCACCACCATATTCATCGGTTCTTTTATTGAAGTCCGGATTTAAAAAACTATTTAACAAATAACCATGCGCTCCGTGAATTTGAACCCCATCGAAACCGGCAGTTTTAGCAACCAAAGCCGCTTCTGAAAATTCAAGAATAAGGTCTTGTATTTGTTTTGTAGTAAAAGCCGTTGCCTGAACACCCGAATTAGGGTCGGTATATTCCGATGGACCAAAAACGGCTCCCTCAACAGGAGCAAACTGTAACGTGCCAGTGTGATTTAGTTGAGCTATTATTTTTGTATTGTATTGATGAACATTATCAGTTATTTTTTTCAGTCCTGGAATAGCCTCTTTATTTAGTTGAACTACACTCTCGGAGTAATGATCTGATTTTGAGAATACAAAATAGCCCATATTAATTAGCCCGACTCCACCTTTTGCAAGGTCTTCATACATCTCGTATAATTTTGGACTCGTTTTTCCTTCTTTAGCTAATCCTTCGTTTGTAGCAGAACGGACGATTCTGTTTTTCACTTCTATTCCACCTATTACTGCAGTTTCAAATGCTTGTTTTATAGTCATAATTCTGTTTTTTAAAATCCAAACTGTTGTTTGATTCCACCGATAAAAGTTTCATCATCTAATTTTTTACGATTATCAAGAAGCTCTACAGCATCTTGTCCCGCTTCGTATCTTATTTTGTTAGTTCCATCAGTAGTTGCCGCATATATTTGTTCGGCAACAACTATTGGTTCCGACGCTGCGTCGAGAAAATGCTCCTGAAACTTTATTAATTTATCAACCGTTCCTTGGTATTCTTCCATACTTGGGTCGTTATTAAAATCGAATGAACGTCCTCCAAAGTCGGTTGCGATAACACCTGGCTCAACAATTTTCACCTTAATGCCGATTGGTTCCAGTTCAAAATGTAAGGATTCTGAAATGCCTTCAATTGCGAATTTTGTACCGTGATATAAGGATCCCAATGGAAAAGTCATTTTTCCACCCATCGACGATATATTAACAATAACACCATCTTTGTTTGCTCTAAAATGAGGTAGTATCGCACGAGTAACATCAAGTACACCTATTACATTTGTATTGAATTGACGAATAATTTTCTCTCTCGGAAATGCTTCCAACGGACCATAAGCAGCATAACCCGCATTATTTACCAAGGCATCTATTTTTCCAAACTTTTCAATACCGCCACTTATTGCATTATTTATCGATTCCAAATCCGTTACATCCAATTTGCTTACCAATACATTATCAAGCTTAGTTAACTCATCTTCTTTTTCAGGAGTACGCATGGTGGCAATTACATTCCATCCTTTTTCATGAAAATACTTTGCTGTTTCTTTACCAATTCCGCTACTTGCTCCTGTAATTAATATTGTCTTCTTCATTTGTATATGTGTTTATGATTTTTACTGATACAAAACTACTTTAGAACAGATTCGCAGATGTATATCAATTACAGATTGTTGTATACAAATTAAGGATTCAGTTCAACTTACGAGATGATTTATGGGAATTCTCAAAGGTCAAAACCTCCTCGAGTTTGCTGAACGCTTCAAAACAGATGAAAACTGTAAAGAATATCTAGCAAAAATCAAGTGGAATCAAGGATTCAAGTGTGTTAAGCCTAAATATATAAGCCGTTAAATTCGTAAAGATTTTTCGAGAACGTGCAATAGATGTAGTCACACTGAAACGACTGCTAATACTGTTTCATAAAGTGAAATTTGGCATTCGGAAAACTTTTTTTATTCGTTTTGAAATGACAACTAGCACTAAAAGCCTATCTGCTAGTTTGCTATAGTGTACTGAAAAAACTACCCCCTTGTTTATACATAAGGTGCATGTAAATAAATCAAGCAGAAATAAACCTATGAATCAGGGGTGTCACTCCTAAGGAGATCTAAAAAAATATGAAATAAACAAACTACCATACTAACGTTCCTAACGGAACTAAAAGAGAGGAGATAACCCTAAACAATTTTAAAGAAAAGCGCAGAGAGCTGAAAGTATGGTAATAGAATTAAAATACAAAAAAAAAGTTCCAGAGGGACGACAGATCAAAATATTTATGCGGGAATACACCAACTGCATTAAATATCCTTTAGAAAATAATCAAAACAACTCATAGCTTATACAGCTTACCGATTGGATCATTTACAAAAAACGAACAAAGTATATTTAATAATATTGTAAAAAGAATGGTGTATTCTAACAAAAAATTTCAATTCAAATTTATATGTTCCGAACTACCGACCTCTATCAATTTGATCTTAACAGATAGAGATTGATGTATTCTAGAAATTATTATGAATAGACTTTATTCGTTTATCTTGACTTTAAAAGTAAAATACTTTTGAGCAGTATAACTAAATAGAATTGCGATCATTGTAGTCACAATTTTCGATGGTGTTGGATACCATCCACAAACTTCGACAAATAGTTTTATGAAAACATAATTTATAAGTACACTTCCCATCACGCTTAATCCATATCTGAAAAGCTGAATACGCTTTCGTAAAAAAGAACCTGGAAAACTAATGTATTTAGCTAGAATAAAACCTGTAGGAAAAGTAAAAAAGAAAGACATAATAAAGGCAGCGATATGAGGTGCTATAGCAACAAAACCGAGATCAACAAGCTCCTTATTCAGAACAAAATTGTAGAAAATAAAGTATAGAAAAATATCCAATGCTGTATTGGCACCTCCAGTTGCTGCATATTTAAAGGTTTGCAAAGGCATAAACCTTTTAAATGGCGGGTAAAACCAAAGCACACAGGTCTCTATAAACTTTATTAAACTGTAAAATAGTTTCATCTCTATAATTTGGAAGACAAATGTACAAAAGAAAATAGGTCATTTTCATCTATTTCATAGCCTTTCACCTTTATTTTACCTCATTTCATCTACTTTTTAAGCTTATTGGAGATAAAACATTCCAAAATTAATACATTTGCGGCACTTTAAAGCTTATGGACAAAAATACAAAAAACGTTTACGAACTAGGAAACGCCAAAATCACTTCCCTATTGTGGAAATACTTTTTACCTGCATTCACAGGAGTTATTATAAACTCATTATATAATATTGTCGATCGTATATTTATAGGTCAAGGCGTTGGTGCAAAAGCCCTTTCGGGCTTAAGTGCCGTTTATCCTATTATGCTTATTCTTATGGCTTTTGGTATGCTAATAGGAATTGGTGCTGGTGTTCGTATTTCCATTAATATGGGAATGAAAAACTTTGCTCGAGCAGAAAAAGTGCTTGGTAATTCATTTATCCTAATGCTAATTGTATCGGTCATTATTAGCATCATCGGGTTTAGTATTAAAGATCCACTACTCCATTTATTTGGTGTAGAAAGCGATACAATGGCATTTGCAAATGAATACCTAAACATCATTCTATTTGGTGCTGTTTTTAACGTTATTGGCTTTGCCATGAATAATATGATTCGTTCCGAAGGCAATGCAAAAATAGCCATGTATTCCATGTTAATTAGTGCAGGAACGAATATTATACTCGATCCTATTTTTATCTTTTGGTTCGATATGGGTGTTGCAGGCGCTGCATGGGCAACCATCATTTCTCAATTTATTCTTTGCGTATGGGTTATTCGCCATTTTAGAAGTTCACATGCCATTATAAAGCTACGTAAAGTAAACTTTAAATTAAATGGGGAAATCATTCTCTACATTATCACGATTGGATTTGCACCTTTTTCGATGCAAATTGCAGGTAGTTTTGTACAAGGTTTATATAACATACAACTGGTAAAATATAGTACCGACATAGCCATAGCAGCCATGGGTATAATTAATTCGGTTGCCATGTTAATCGTCATGTCTATAGTTGCAATTAATATGGCAGCGCAACCTATCTATGGCTTTAATTATGGAGCAGAAAATTACAAGCGAATAAAAGACACGCTCATCATTTGTATAAAAGCTGCAACAGGAATTTCAATTGCAGGATGGCTCCTAGTCCAATTCTGTCCTGAATTAATAATACTCGCCTTTAATAATTCAAGCGATGAATTATTGAAAGTAGGAACCAAAGGTCTTAAAATATTTTTGCTTGCACTTCCCATTGTTGGATTTCAAGTCATTGTTGGAAATTACTTTCAATCAATCAGTAAAGCAGGTATTTCAATTCTACTTACTCTTATGAGACAGGTTATACTGTTAATCCCCATATTATTTATTCTACCCACCTACTGGGGCTTAACTGGTGTTTGGTTTGCCGGCCCAATTGCTGATGTTGGATCGGCTATGGTTGCAGGCTTTTTTATAATTCGAGAACTGAAGATTCTGGATACTAAATCATTAAATATTCAAACTAAATCTAAACATTCAGAAATATAATTTTCAATTTAGATTTTTGACGCTGATCAAATATGATTTGATATGATTAAACTAGACAACAAAAGGTTTCCCATAATGACATAATTTACAGAATAGACATATTATAACTTTCTGTTAATTATGAAAACTTTGTAATTCTATAAATACTTTACGTCTGGCAGATAAATTACAAACCATCATATTATTCTGCGACTAACTATACTGGACAACAAAAGACTTTCCTATAATAACAAAATTTACAGAAGAGACAGATTCTAACTTTCTGTTAATTATGAAAATTTTGTAATTCTATAAATACTTTACGTCTCGCAGATAAATTACAAATCATCATATTAATCTGCGACTAACTATACTGAACAACAAAAGGCTTTCCCATAATGACATAATTTACGAAAGAGACAGATTCTAACTTTCTGTTAATTATGAAAATTTTGTAATTATGTGAATATTTTACGCTTCGTAAATAAATCCAAAACAATCGTAAAAGCCTAGCATACTTAATGCAAGCCTTTTAATATAAACTTCATAAAATCCAACAAAAAAGAAAGCTGAAGGTTTATATATTTTGAAAAATAATAACCGAATAATTAAGATTCGATTTAAACACATACATTTCGTTAGTCGTAACTAAAAAAAATATGTAAGTCAACTAAGTTTTCCTATAATATTTTACGATATTTAGTATAATTATTGAACATCTTATGTTTTTGCGATGAAATACATCTATTTAATTCTACTAATTTCACTTTCGAACATTCTAACTGCTCAAAGCAAAATTGACAGTTTAGAGGCTCTACTTCCCAATAAACAAGGACTAGAAAAGGTTGAGATATTAAATAAACTAGCCTTTTCATATTGGAATGTCTCCCCAGATAAAGGTATAAGTTATGCAAAAACAGCCTATACAATTGCGCTAAAGGAAGACAGTAAAGTCGATATGGCAAAAGCCCTTAAATGTATTGGTATAAATCATTGGGCTAAGAGTCAATCACATCTCGCATTAAAAAATCTTCAAAAGTCATTAAAAATATACGAAGAGATAAATGATCTAAAAGGAATATGTTCTTTATATAGCAATATAGGTCTTGTTTATAAAGACCTATCAGACTACAAAAATTCTTTAAAGTACTTTCTGAAATCTTTGAAAATTTCAGAAGAACACAAAATTACTAACCTAATAATCACAACGAATTACAATATTAGTGTTATGTATATGGCACAAGAAGATTATCCAAAAGCTCTAAAGTATGCACAAGAAGCCATTGATTTATCTGAAAAGCATCATAATTCAAGTAACTTATCAACTCAACTAAACTTGATGGCACAGATTTATGAAGTCCAAAAAGATTACATAAAAGCCAAAAACACCTACATAGAATCTCTCGAATTAAATAAAAAAAATGGAAATAATTACGGAACGACTGTAAGTTTATATAATATAGGAAACGTTGAATATAATCTTAAAAATTATGACAGTGCTATAACGTATTTCAACGAATCTCTCACTCTAAGTAAAAAGATTGATGATAGAATGGGTGTTTTACTTGCATACAAAAGTATTGGGCTTGTTCAGAAAGAATTAAAAAAACACAACACTGCTCTATCTTTCTATAAAAAAGCATTAGACTTATCAGTTGAACTTGATGTAAAGGAAGAAAGATTGGAAATCTATAAATATTATTCTCACCTTTATAAGTCAAGTGGTGAATTCAATAAATCCTTAGTTTATCTAGAAAAATTCATTTCACTTAAGGATAGTATTTACAGTGAAAATAGCTCGAAGCAAATTGCCGAAATGCAAACGAAATACGATAGCGAGCAAAAGGAAAAAGAAAATGAATTACTCAGAAAAAATAATGAAATTCAAGATTTAGAAATCGCTAAACAAACCACATTAAAAAACTCATTTATAGCCTCATCTATACTTGTTATTTTAATAGCAATCATACTGTATAACCGTTTTAAAATTAAGAAAGAAGCTAATGATATACTCTTCAAAAAGAACAAATTAATAGAAGAGCAGAAAGAAGAACTCTTACTAAAAAACAATAAACTAACAGAACAATATGATCAAGTTAAAATATTAAATGCCACAAAGAATAAACTTTTCAAAATCATCTCTCATGATCTTAAATCTCCTTTTAATTCGATACTCGGTTTTACGGATATATTAAACTCTAACTACGACTCATTTGATAATGATGAAAGAATAGACATGATTAATGAGATTAGTAAATCCTCACATTTTGCCTATGATTTACTCATAAATCTGCTTACTTGGGCGCGAACACAAACAGGAGAAATCAAAATAAAAAAAGAGCCTCTCGTACTTAAAGACTTAGTACAAAAATGTGTCGACTTATATGGACAAAGTGCTAGTGCTAAACACATAAATATCGCCGTAAGTATACCTAACGATATTAAGCTAATAGTAGATAAAAATACGTCGATGATTTTTATTGGTAATTTGATAAACAACGCCATAAAATTCACTCCGGATGGAGGATTGATTACGATTAACACATCGGAAAAGGAAGAATCTGTTAATCTACATATTGTAGACACGGGTGTTGGCATGACTCCCAAGATGCTAAATAATCTATTCAAGATTGATGAGAATACTTCTACCAAAGGAACTAATAACGAAAAAGGAACAGGATTAGGATTAATTCTCTGCAAAGAGTTTATAGAAAAAAATGGCGGAAATATAAAAGTTACCAGTGAAGTTGGAAAAGGCAGTGAATTTATAATCTCTTTACCAAAACCAATTAACTAATAAAAAAGCAACTCAAAAAATATGAAAGGGACAATTGAAACAATCAACTATCCCTTTTTTATGCTCTTACTTTCTACGCCAAATACTTATCTGAGTAATGGTATGTTGATATTTACGAGCCGTTTCACGAATTACAAAAGATAAATCTTTAGGCTCTTCTACCAATTCAAAATATTCAGATAAGTGATCTTTCAATCCATCAAGCGTTGTGTATGGCTCACCATCTTTTCTGTAGCCTCCTACCCAATTATCAAGTTCGGTAAATTCTTCGAGCCAAGTATATGGCGATGTTAAAACAAGCAATCCACCTACATTAATACGAGAATGAACGTCCTGCAAAAATTTAATGGGATTGTATAAGCGATCGATCAAATTACTTGCAATAAGTAAGTCGTAACCTGAGAATAAGGGTTTTAAATTACAGGCGTCACCTTGAAAGAATTCTACCCGATCGGCATAAGCATCCAATCCATAATCCGCAAGCTTAATCTCTTGATACGTGTCAAGCTTACCTTCTTCTATTCGGCTATAATTCAGTTTACCACTTTCCTTAAGCTGTGTTCCTATTCGAATAAATCGTGCAGAAAAATCCAATCCCATCACTTTATCAAAATACTTTGCCAACTCGAAAGAGGTTCGTCCTGTAGCACACCCCAAGTCGAGAGCTGATCCCTTATTAATTGTCTTCAAATGATTCTGCAAAAGCTTAATACAGGCAGTAGAAAAGTTTTCTATACCAAAGTAAGTCTGTCCATATTGAAACTCACAGTATTGTGAAACCAGTTCGTCACTCTCATAATAATCGTCATCTATAGCCACCTCAACTTCCGATTCAATATATCGGAAACCTGCATGCTGAAAAAAGTGACGACGAAAAGCGTAGCGCGAATCCTTTATGGCCAAATTACCTGTAGATATCCACGAACCACCCTTTATCAAGTTATGTCGAGCATCGAATGTTGGTGTTGAAAAATCATCATAAAAAGGATGAATTTCAAAACCATCGAAAGCTGAAATAGGCATCTCAGTCCATTGCCACACATTACCAATCACATCATAAAAACCATTAAACTCAAACTCATCAACAGGACAAGAGGACGCATAATGTTCTAGATTTATATTTCCAGGTGCCTTTTCCCAATAAGCTTGATCTTCTATATCAAGAGAATTACGCAACAAATAATATTCTCCCTCGGTTGGCATTCGTAATTTCTTCCCAGTTTTAGCTGACTTCCAATTACAAAAAGCCTTTGCCTCTAAATAATTGACCTCAACCGGCCAATTCCATGGCATGGCAATCTCCTTCAACATACATCTCAATCTCCAGTTATCCCCTTTTTTCATCCAAAAAACAGGGCATTCGCACTTTTTAAACTGCACCCAACTCCATCCTTCTTCTGTCCACCATTCTTGCCCATTATAGCCATCATCATCAACAAAAGCTTTAAATTCAACATTAGAAACTAAAAATTTGGAAGCTGAGAAAGCATTAATATCTATACTTAATGCACCAAACTCATTATCCCAACCATAAAGAGCATTAGCCTTGGTCTTACCCATGCTTACTTGCCCAGCATTAACTTTCACCAACTTATTAGTCGGTGCTTGTCCCGATTTATCGCATATTTTAAATAGAGGATTATCTTTCACCTTATCGATAGGCAATTGTCTAATTAAAACAGAAGACGTTTCGATATGAATACGCTGATGCTCAACACCCATTATAATCACCCAAAATGGACTCTCCCAATTAATTGGCATACTAAGAGGTAATTCTGCAATCAAATGCTCAAGCACAGTCTTCACCTGCTTTCTGTAATCTTGTACCTCCTGCAAACTAGGCCAATCGTAATGCTTCTCATTCAAATCGTCCCAAGACATTTCATCGACACCAACCGCAAATATTGACTCAAACTTAGGATTAACTCTTTCTGTAATGAGACCAGCCAACAACAACTTATTAATATAGAAAGCAGCTGTGTGTCCAATATAAAAAATAAGCGGATGACGAAGAGGATCGGCTCGCATATAAAAGGTCTCCTCGCCTTTCAACGAATCGTATAATTTATCATCTAACTCCCAAGTAGCCAAAAAATATTCGAGTATTTCTTCTCTTTTATCTTCTGAATTACCTGAATTGAGAATGGGTGTTTTTGTTACGAGTATATTTTTGTCCGATTCAATATCAATCATATCATTTCACTTATTAAATTTGCATTTTTTTATACTTAATGAAGTTAAGGATTTTTATTAAAAGTTCATAAACACCTAATTGATTTTAAAAAATGATATCACTTGTGAACAAGATATAAAGCTATTTCGTTAAATACTTGTTAAAATCGGCTAAAACTGCATTTCAATGATCTCAAAACAGTTTAATATGATAATTTTGAAATCAAATTAAAAATCGGACTTAAACCTTTTGCATTTTTGTTCGTCTAAACATAGATTTCTGTCAAAAAGAAATTTTTGTTCTGGATTTCAAAATGTATAAAATCATAAGCGCTAACTAATTTTAAAATAGATGAGCAAACTACTGCTCACCTAAAACAAGAACCTAAAAATGAAGAGAACATTATTACTACTAGTTTTCACAATGCTTATTTGCGTATCTCAAGCCATAAGCTTAGTACCAAACTCAGCAGGAGCTCTGAATGGTACTATAAAAGGAATTGTGATAGACAATGACTTAAAAACACCCGTTGAATACGCCACAGTTTCCGTATTTCATATGAGCGATTCGAGTCTTATAAATGGAACAATTACAAACGCACAAGGCGAGTTTGAATTAAAACACCTCAAACCTAGCAAATACTATATTGAAATTTCTTTCATTGGATACAACAAAAAAACCATACGTAACATTCCAATTAATAACGATCACAAACATGCCGACTTAAAGAATATCTATATTAATCAAGCAAGTGAAGCGTTGAACGAGGTTACAGTTAATGCTGAGCGTTTACCTGTACAATATGAAATTGATAAAAAAGTGATTCCTGTTAGCCGTCAACTAACCACAGCCAGTGGTAATGCGGTTGATGTATTGGAATCGGTACCTTCTATTGATGTAGATATTGAAGGCAATGTTAGCCTGAGAGGAAGCAGTAGTTTTACGGTATTGGTTGATGGACGTCCATCTATTCTAGATGCTGCCGACATTCTTACTCAAATGCCAGCCAGTGTCATCGATAATATTGAAATTATCACAAATCCTTCTGCCAAGTATGACCCTGAAGGTTCATCAGGAATTGTAAATATTATTACTAAAAAAGGAAAGCTGAAAGGCACTTCGGGTGTTGTAAACCTCAACTTGGGAAATTATGACAATTACGGAGCTGACTTTCTAGTTAATGTGCGTAAAAACAAATTCAACTTTCATGTTGGAATGGATTATAACAACCGTAACTTTTCTGGCGATCGTGAAAGCGAAAACAGAACAACATCAGGAGATAAAACAACATACGTTTTCTCTGAAGGAAATTCTGATCGTCAACGTTTAGGTTATGGTTTTCGTACAGGTTTCGATTACGAAATTGACGATAATAATATAATCACACTTGGTCTTCGTTATGGCGGCAGAGAAATGGAAAGCAGTTCAAAATCGGACTATACAGATTATTTTCAAATAGATGGCCAAGATCCTAGCACGCCTGAGGAATACATAAGTACCGATGTTTCTAATCGTGATATGGAATTCTATAATGCCAATTTCAGCTACCTACGAAAGTTTGAAGGTAAGGGACATCAGTTATTAACTCAAGTTAACTATTCTTATCGTGATGGTGATGAAAAATCGAAAACAGAGCGTAAACAAGATGCTAGTATTGTAGATGGAAAAAAATCCACCGAAAAAGGTCCTAGTTCTCATATCGACATTAGAACAGACTATACGCTCCCATTGGGTGGGAAAAGCAAGTTCGAAGCAGGTTATCAATCTAAACTTCGACAAAGTGAAGATATTACAACACAATCGGATTATTCACTCGTAGACATAGATTATATTCCACAACCAGAATATGGTCACGAAGTTGATTATAAAAAGAATGTACATGGAGCTTATGCGCTATATGCCGATCAATCTGGAAAATTTGGTTATCAAGTTGGATTAAGAACCGAATATACTGACAGAGAAATCAAGTTTAAGGGCGGAAATGAAAACTTTACAATCAATCGATGGGACTTTTTTCCTACCATTCACACGCAAGTTAACTTGAAAGAAGGAAACCAAGTAATGGCCAGCTATACACGACGCATTCAGCGCCCAAGAGGATCGAGCCTTGAACCTTTTATCACTTGGAGTGATGCTTACAACGTTCGAAAAGGAAATCCTAACTTAAAGCCTGAATATATCGATTCATACGAATTAAGTTATCAGAAACGTATTGGGGAACAATCTTTCTCATTTGAAACATACTACCGTGTCACTCAAAATGTTATGGAAGGTATACGATCGGTTTATCAGGAAAATGTGATGTTATCAACTACTGAAAATGTAGGTACTGATTATTCGCTTGGTTTGGAAACCATGTTCAACTTAAGCTTAGCTAAATGGTTTAAAAATGATCTAATTGGTAATGTGTATCGTTACAAAGAAGAAGGTGACTACACAACCTACGACAGTGATAATGTACCTACAACACAAGATTTTTCAACAAAAAGTTTCAACTGGAGTTTGAGAAATAATTCTACTATCATGTTTAATAAAACCACTCGCTTTCAAGTTAATGTCAGATACAATTCAGCAAGTAAGAAAGCTCAAGGCGAACGAAAGGCCTTTATTACGGCGAATTTAGGTCTAAAAAAAGAGTTTATGCAACGTAAACTATCTGCGACATTACAGTTACGAAACATATTAAATACCGCTAAATATGAAAATATTAGTAAAGGGAATGGTTTTTATAACAACAGCAAATTTGATATGCAATGGCCTAGTATTAAACTAAATTTGAGCTACAAAATCAATAATTACAAAAAGAAACGTGGACCTCAAGAAGAAAATGTTGATATGGAAGAATTCGAAATGCAATAAATACAACTATAATAAGAGAAAGAGATGTTCTAAGGAATACCTCTTTTTTTATACCCATGTCTCGTCCTGACATAGCCTTACACAAACAGTAATGTTCTGAATAAAATCTAAAGCAACACGAAACAGGTTTAATCAATAATTTATAGATATTCCATACCCAATAAATACAGACACTCCTGTAAAATTTGTCATCCCCATTTCAACACTTTTTGTTGATGTCTAACTCAATATTTATCTAGAAATTAAATCTTAAGAAAAGCTATAAAACCAGATTTCAATTTGGATGTTTCAAATAGAAGGATCGAAATATTGACATAAAAAAAGAGTCTTAACCTAAATTAAGACCCTTAAATATATTCATTGATGAAACTTACATACCTAAATTTCGGTTTTTGTTAACTTCATCTTGTAATTTTCTTGCTAATTTTTGCTCACGTATTAAAGCGTTCTTCCTATGTGAATCAAATTCTTCTCTTACTTCATCTAACCTTACTTGAGTTTCTTTCGTTACTAAGTGACTTCTTTTAAATAATAAGAAAAAGAAACAGGTTAAAATTATCAGACCTCCAACTAAACTCCAAATGAATAAATTATAAGTCGATTTCGACATTTGAATTCCCAATAAAACCATACTATCCTTACTATCTTGTATAGTTGTTAACGCATTCTTAGTTTCACTTAATTCTAAATTCAAAGATTTGATTGTTTTATCTCTTTCAGACACGAGTCTTTCAGAACCTAAAAAATCCTGTCTAATTGAATTCAAGCTATCAACAAAATTTGATTCAAACTTCTGTAACCATACTAACGGAACTGATTTGTAAGTTTTCCATCGAAAAGATTTGTTCATTATAAAGTCAAATTGCTCTTTTATAGGAGCATTTTCAATATAAACACGCGGCTTAACTACAGTTGTTTCCTTTTTCGTGCTATCTTTTTTTGTTTGAGTTTCTTTTACGTCAGTCGTTTGAGCTGTCAGAGCAAAAGAAAAACATAAAAATAAGGTTAGGGTTGAAAGAAGTTTTGCTATTTTCATCAGATGTCATTAATTTGGTAAAGTTGTAGTTACAAAGAAAATAAAAATATACCGATTCTTTATATATTCAAAAATCTTTTTTTCATCAAAAACCACTATTATGACTCAAGTTACAAAATAAAACACTAAACCTAAACTGACAATTGAATATTTTGTTCAAACAAAATATAGGCACCATAAATAAATACACAATCTACAAAACCTGCATATCACTTATAATATGGCAAGTACACGTCATACACCACCTATTAAAAAATGCTTAAACAGTAATAATTAAAACACGATTAAATATCCAAATAATAAAGTTGAAAGAATAAATTTGAAAATAAAACCACAGAACAAAATTATTCCTACACATAAAAAAACGAGACACTCGTCAAAACTTCAAACCAACGTACAATAATAAAATTATACAACGTTAATCCTAATTTCCACATATATTAAATACTCAAACTGAGTTTTTCAGCTTTTCATTCTTATTTAATCTTTAATCAACTCAAAATATTTTTTTTAAAATATCGTTAACAAATAAAATCAGACAATGAAGTATTTTATCTTAAAATATTCCTTAGATTTGTTTTAGAATTTAAATATCAAATGAAGAAACAGAATAGTTATATCGCATCATACACTACAACTCAATCTCCTCTTGAGTTAGCTATGTATGCATCTACCTCACTAACTTCTTTTAGATCAAATATTTATTTTTCGAACAATAATAAGAATTGTTGTTGTTGGTGCTGTTGTATTCCTCATTGTTAGTTCTATAAAACATATTTTTTTTAAGACTAATAAATTAAGAGAACATATTTCCTGTGTCTCAAATTTTCCTATTACTATACATTTATATATCATACCAGAATGGACTATCTAACGAAAGTTATGGAAGAGCTTCAAGCTTCACGTGAAATTAATGAACTAGACCTTCCAAGTAGAGATTTAAGCCAAGCCTTTGTTGAAGAAGCTATGAACGCTTTATTTCCAATTAGTGCACGTCGATCGAAGAGTCATTGCGCACAAGCAGCACTCTTATTACAATTAGAAACACATTTAAGACTATTGCTATTACCTATAAAAGAAGATCTTAAATTTTCTATTGATGATTTATCAAAAGAATTTATGTTGAACCTTCCTAAAGTTTATAGAGCGCTATTATTAGATGCTCAAGCAATTCAAGATTTCGATCCTGCAGCGAGTAATTTAGGTGAAGTTATTGTCTCCTACCCTGGTTTTTTTGCAATTATGGTTTACCGATTAAGTCATGAACTTTATTTAGCAAATATTCCAATAATTCCACGACTTATGAGTGAATATGCACATTCTAAAACAGGAATTGACATTCATCCAGGAGCTAAAATTGGAGAATCATTCTTTATTGATCATGGAACTGGGGTTGTAATAGGGGAAACTGCAATCATTAAAAACAAAGTGAAAATTTATCAAGGAGTTACCCTTGGTGCTTTACAAGTGAAAAAGAGTTTAGCCAAAAAGAAACGTCACCCTACTGTTGAGGACAATGTGATTATTTATTCAAATGCAACTATTCTTGGTGGAAATACCATAATTGGCAAGAACAGTGTAATTGGTGGTAATGTTTGGCTGACCGCAAGCGTCGACTCTAACTCCTTAGTCTATCACTCACATAAAATTAAAGTCAGATCGAGTATCAAAGAGAACAACATCATCGACTTTCAAATATAATTTTTATTCACAATAAAACACACAATCAAAAACAAGCCATTTAAATCACAACTTATAGATAACGATGTGATAAAGCGGCAACTTTCTCCAGACAATTATCTCGAGAACACACTTTAAAAATATAAAATTATGAAACTAGAAAACATACTAGAAAGTATTGGACGAACTCCTGTTGTAAAAATTAATAAAATACTAGGAAAAGACACACAGGCTTGGATTAAACTAGAACGAAGTAATCCCGGAGGAAGTATAAAAGATAGAATTGCTCTATCGATGATAGAAAAGGCAGAAAAAGATGGTATTCTTAAGGAAGGGGCTACTATTATTGAGCCAACATCGGGTAATACTGGTGTTGGACTAGCAATGGTTGCTGCCGTAAAAGGTTATAAAATAATTCTTGTTATGCCTGAGTCGATGTCGGTTGAACGTAGAAAACTGATGTCAGCCTATGGTGCAGAATTCGTTTTAACTGCTCGCGAGTTGGGGATGAATGGAGCTATAAATAAAGCTAAAGAGCTTATAGAAAGCACGACTAACAGTTGGATGCCATCACAATTTGATAATCAAGCCAATATTGATGCACACAAACAAACCACTGCTCTAGAAATAATTGCTGATTTTCCTGATGGCCTTGACTATCTTGTTACCGGAGTAGGCACAGGTGGACACATTACAGGAGTTGGAGAGATTTTGAAAGCAAAATTTCCTAACTTAAAAATATTTGCTGTTGAACCAGAAACTTCTCATGTAATTAGTGGTGGAAAACCAGGACCTCATCCTCTTCAAGGAATTGGTGCAGGATTTATTCCTAAAAACCTTAACGAATCAATCCTTGATGGTGCAATTAAAGTCAACAAAGAAGAGGCTTTCTCTATGGTTAGATCACTAGCTAAGGAAGAAGGTATTTTAGCAGGTATATCAACAGGAGCATCTTTGGCTGCAATTGCAAAGAAAAAAGACGAATTTGGAGCAAAAGCTCGTATTTTAACTTTCAATTACGACACTGGAGAGCGCTATCTTTCTACTGAAGACTTGTTCTAATATAAAATTAAAGCTATCGAAAGAATTGTTCTATCGATAGCTTTATTTTTTTAACACTAAATAAAGATTTATTGTACTCTAGTGAAATATTAAAATTGGCATATGCGTTTTCACAAATAATTTTCGTGACATCTGTCCAAAAAACAAACGCTCTAATAAATTGTGTTTTCTTGCCATAATAGCAATCATGCCAATATCATTATCATTAACATAGGATTCAATTGCTTTCATTTTGTCTCTCATCTTAAAAATTTGACATTGAAACGTATCATTTCCTATTGTTTTTCTCAAATACTTACGTAGTATACCCATACGATGATCAACTAATGGATCCTCATCACCTTCATTTTCAAAATGCACACAATGTATATTCATTGAGTAAGGTTCGGTAATATATTTGAGTGTAGCAATTGACTTAAAATCAGCCTTATCAAAATCTGTTGCATACATCACATCTTTCATATCTTCCAAATCAGGATTTTCTCCTCTATCTGACAAAATAAGAATAGGTACATCAACACTATCGATAACAGATGACACAACAGAACCTAATAAATTAGATGTTCCAGCCGTTTCGCCTCTAGATCCCATAACTAGCAAATCGGGCTTATAAGATTTGGTCATACTAACGATTTCAGAACTTACAATTCCTCCAGATAAAGCAACATCAATATCAACGCCACTGACTTTATCTTTTTCAACTCGTGCTGTTAGCTGATCCTTTAATTCATTGATCTTTCTTTGAGCATTTTTCTCTACTTCAGCTAAAACCTCCACAACAGTAGCATTATAGGTATAACTATCGGAAAATGGAACAGTTTCAATTGCCGAAGCAAAATAAGTGTGAAATAGAAGAATATCCGCATCGAATTTTACAGCCAAATTGTAGGCATAGTTGCAAATACGAGGTGTCGAATCAGAAAAATCAACAGGAACCATAATTCGATTTAATTTCATTATGGAACCATGAATGTCATTATCATCATCATTTTCTACATAAGTTAACTTAAAATCCTCAATCACATTTAATGCACGAATCAAATCTTCTTCACGAATTCTGACTTTTACGCCACCACCAATGGCAGACTGCAATAAGTTGATGTTTTTTAAGAAGCACTCTACTCCTGCTGATTCTAAACAACCTTGAAGTAATTGAGCCCTAGAATAGCTGTAAGTTGCTAAAGTTATTATCCTGTCTTTCATATGTGTCGATTTATAAAAGGTTTATATTCAAATCCAATTACCATTACGACTAAAATAATAGAATCACCAATAACTAGTTAGTAAACAACTTATTAATAGCAATACTCTTATTTAACCTAGATATAATAACTAAATATCATATCATTAAGTTCACTATACAATTTAATAAAAATAATCTAAACTCAAAAAAATACTTAAGATCAAAAAATAAAAAGAGGTTTAATAAGAACTTAAGCTTCCAGTGCATTTGAATATTAGAAAAAGATTGATTACTTTTGCGGCTTAGTAAAACTATTAATAATTAGTTTATTAATTAAACAATTTTAAATTATGTTGAATCATTACGAGACCGTTTTCATTGTAACTCCCGTTTTATCTGAAGCTCAGGTAAAGGAAGCGGCAGAAAAATTCAAGGCTCTTATCATCGAGAATGGTGGTAAGATGACAAATGAGGAAAGTTGGGGCCTACGCAAATTAGCTTATCCTATTCAAAAGAAAAGCACTGGTTTTTACCACTTGCTACAATTTGAAGCTCCTGGCGATACTATCGAGAAATTGGAACTTAACTACAGACGTGACGAGAAAATCATCCGTTTTTTAACTTTCAAACTTGATAAATACGCATACGAGTATTCTATTAAAAGAAAAGGAAACCTTAAAGCATCTAAAGAGGAAAAATAGTCATGGCACAAAATCAATCAGAAATTAGATATTTGACTCCCCCAACGGTTGAGATCAAAAAGAAAAAATACTGTCGTTTTAAAAAGAACAAAATCAAATTCATTGATTATAAAGATCCTGAATTTTTGAAAAAGTTCTTAAACGAACAAGGAAAGATTTTACCACGTCGTATTACTGGTACTTCTTTAAAATATCAAAGAAAGGTAGCTACTGCAGTTAAACGTGCTCGTCACTTAGCTCTTCTACCTTACGTAACTGACATGATGAAGTAATCATTTAAAGAAGGAGGAAACGCAATGGAAATCATCTTAAAACAAGATATCCATACTTTAGGGTATAAAAATGATATCGTAACTGTCAAGAATGGTTACGGAAGAAATTACTTGATTCCTACAGGTGTTGCAGTTTTAGCGACTGAGTCTGCTAGAAAAATGCACGCTGAAAATATGAGACAAAGCGCTCATAAACAGGAAAAAATCAAGAACGAAGCTCTTGAGCTTGCTAAAAAACTTGAAACTGTAACTATTACTTTAGGTGCTAAAACTAGTACTACTGGTAAAATTTTCGGTTCTGTAAACAATATTCAAATTGCTGAAGCTCTTGCAGCTCAAGGATTCGAAATTGACAGAAAAGTTATCGCAATCAAAGATGCTGTTAAAGAAATCGGTAAGCATTCTGCTATAATTAAACTTCATAAAGAAGTGAAAATAGAGATCGCTTTCGACGTTGTTTCAGAATAATCTGAACAGCTCAATTAATTTAAGTTAAGACACAACTTAAATCTTTTCAAACAAACATTTAAAACCACTCCTTTTCCTGGAGTGGTTTTTTAGTTTACATCCAGCCCAAACAATCGACACCAAGCTTAGAACTTCGAAAACGACAAACCACATTTATTTTTAGAGTCTTGTCTTATATATAATAATATTAATAACTCATAAGATACTAACAAGATCCATTTCCATATTGAAAGTTAAAAGTGATCAAAAAACAGATAAAGTATGTTAAGAGATAAACATAGACTTTTAAAATTGTATTTTGCATTAATCAGTGGAAAATCTAATTTTTAGAACAGAATTTTATATTGATATTCCAAACTATAAGTTTGAATTGAGAATTTGAAGTTGAGTCCATGTTTCTAGAGATACATTACCATGCATCTTAATGTGCAAGAAAAGTAAGATAATGACCTTACCCTAAAATGTCAATTAAGTTTTTTGAAGATCAGATGTAAATCAATTTTATAAATGGTAATAATTCAATAGGCTTATAAATAATTAAGAGCATTTTTTATCAGACCCCCCCCCACATTTACATTTCAAAAAATCTACTTTTAGAATAAATATTCCAAGAATTGACGTTTTGAGCCACTTTCTATAATTTCCGTAAACGTTATCATAATCAAAAGAATTCTCAAAAATCACTATTAAAGATATTTTTCTTTAATAAACTTTTATAACGCAAACATTTTCGGGGCTTCCCGAAACCGTTTGTACTTAAAATAGTTGTAAAAACAGCCCTTCCCAATCATTTTAGCTAGATCTTTTCTAAGAATACTTCATAGATTTACAATGTCGAACAAACCACATAAAGCGTTTGACAAATAAATTTAATTATTAACCAAAATTTTTAAACAGATGAAAAATCTAAATTTAAAACTAAAAGGATTGGCCTTAGTCGCCGTGTTAACATTAAGTCTAAGCTCTGCATTTGCAAGTGGACATCTTCGTATCAACAAGTATTTGAATACAGACTATTCTATTGTATCAGTATTTAATACAAGTGATTCAAACCTTAAGTTGAAAGTTTACGACGAAGATGGCACTGTATTTTATAGCGAAACCATCTCTGCTGAAACTTCAACTCAAAAATTGGTAGATTTGTCTTATTTGGTAGATGGAAACTATTCAGTAGCATTAGTTGGTAAAAACACTAAAATTGAAGAACCATTTGTTGTAAAAGCTAATAAATTGGACGTATCAGACGAAAAAATTCAATTAGCAAGAATTAGCCCTTACTTGGATACAGAATACTCTATCGTTTCAGTATTTAATAATAATGGATCAAACATTAAACTAAAAGTTTACGACGAAAATGGTTCTGAATTTTATAGTGAAACC
>NZ_SADB01000070.1 GCF_009669305.1 Ancylomarina sp. 16SWW S1-10-2 | reverse complement strand
CCGAAAGATACTGTGTTAAATTCCAAATAATATTATCAGAAATTATTATTAAATTTGTAATTCATAAGGAAGTCCTCTTACTGCAAAGACTATCCTGTTCAGGGGAGACATAGTTCTCCTCTTTTTTATACTAAGACAATGTCTTATACTTACTTACTGTTTATTTTTCATTGTAGTTTTCAATAAAAGTAGTATCGTTTTTCCATAATGTATAGATTAAGCAAAGCATTTTCCTTTGAACGGCAGTTCCACTTATTAAGCCATTTTTTTTACGCTCATTTAAATTCATATAGAAGCTATTAAGYGTTTTATTGTGTTGTATTGCACATAGCGAAGGCATATATAAGGCTCTGCGAATATGACTATTGCCTTTCTTAGAAATTCTTGTTCTTCCTTTGAAATTTCCTGATTCCTTGTGTACTATATCATAACCAGCAAAACTTGTTAGTTGTTTCATATTGTTGAATGCTGCAAAGCCAAATGTCTCTGCAATAACAACTRCAATGGTTGTTATTGCAATACCTGGTGTACTTTCTTCAATCTGTTTTACTTTACGATTTACTTCCGCATCTTTTTTAATTGTTGATTTGATGTCTTTATCTACCGCTTTTAGCTGTGTATTTAAAAGAGTTAATCTAGCCTCCAATCTTGTAACCACATCTGATTCTGAAAAAGCGGAATACTGTTCTGCATGAAGCATRTTTTTTAATCGAGTACTATCTTTTTGTATAGTCTCTCGCTCTCTAGTAAGTTGTTTTAACGTTTGATAAATTTTAGAGCCAGGATTCCATGACTTCAGCTTCCTTTCTGCTCCCATRCGTYCTAAAGTCTTAGCATCCAACTTATCCGTCTTGGATTTATTATCCAAGCTCTCCGAATATTTCTTAGCCTTATTAGGCAAAACAACATGGACTTGTCTATCGCTATTATACAAATAACAGGCTAAGTTCTCGTAATAAACACCTGTCGCTTCCATCGTGTAACTTACTATATTATTAACTTTAACTTTAACTTTCCTTTCAGCCCAATCGATAAAGTCTTTAAAGCCTTTGGCTGTATTAGGAAATTTATGCCTTTGCAGATTATATTCTGGTCATTCGTTAGGTATATGATAGCTGCATAAAAACTATCTTTTGCCATATCAATACCAACACTCACTCTTGAGACTATGTTTTCCATTCTAAAGTAATTAARTTAATATGGAATTCTTCTCAGTCTTCTCTCGTTTTTTTACACGAGCTTATATCGTCAGAAATATAGCTCTAAATACTTAGTCCAGACTCGAAAGAAAATAGRAAATAGCCACTATTTCTTTCGGACGATATCGATTCAATCGTATCTTGCCTTCCCAGTGGTACTATCTCCTTCCATTCAAGCCCCTAAAATACAAAATTAGGGTATGAATGAATCCTTTTATTTTCTTTCGTAAACGTACGAGCTTTCGG
>NZ_SADB01000067.1 GCF_009669305.1 Ancylomarina sp. 16SWW S1-10-2 | reverse complement strand
GGTTCTACTACCATTTTAGTGGATAGAGACTTAAACCACCGTAAAAAAAGAGAATTGCGCTTCTAAAATTAGAGAAGGTTCTGTAGCCTCTCGCTGTCAATTTAAGTTCTTGTATTTTTCCATTTAATCTTTCTGCCATTGCATTATTTAAATTACTAATTAGTGCATTTATTACTCCTTTAGCATGACTTAAAAACATAAGAATGATCTTATTTACTTCCTTTATATTCTGCATGAATGAATCATGTGCCCAATGAATAAGTAGCTGTTCTGCTTCTTTTTCTTCATTAAAATACTCAAATAACTCTTTAAAATTTTCTCTAATATGCCATACTTTTGAAACTTCAAAGTTGGAGGATTTTATTAGATCAAACTTTTCTCTTTGCTTTTCAGTAAGGTTCTCTTCATTTTTCAAAATAGCATATCTACTATTAATTAAGACATCATTATACTTAACTTCTCTTTTTCTTACCTGATCAATACCTTTGTTCAAATAGGCTATTAAGTGAAATTTATCATGAACAACTTCAGCATTTGGAAAATTCCTATTAACAGAGTTCATATAAGCTTTCCACATATCCATACTCACTGTATTTACAGATTGAGATTGTTCTTTGGTGAATATATTTGAAAGCAAGTAATTTACTGATTTCTCGTCTCTGTTTTCTCCAACGTCAATAACTACGCCACTTTTAGGATGAGATACGACTGTTACATAATTATGCCCTTTCTTAAAGGATTTCTCATCAATACTAATATGTTCAAAAGGATTTTTTGAAATATTCCTTCGTGCCATTCCTCTTTCGGTGCATCTGTGGATGATTCGATTTACCAATCGAAAGCTACATCTTAAAAACTCAGCAGTTCTGGTTTGATTCTTTGTTATCTGTAATAAATCGATGACCCTTATTTCAAAATGAAAAGTGTGCCGATCATGTTTATCAGCCCAGCCCAATGAAACTTGCTTTACCTTACCATCTTCACATTTAACTCGTGGGATTCTGCATCGAATATAACTTTTGTAGTGCAAAATATCCAAATGCCTCCACTCACGTAGTTCACAATGATCATATAGTTTCGCTGACTCTAAACTATCGGGATCTTCGTAAGATTCAGAACAATATTCCAAATAAAGATAAACATGAAGCTTACTATGATCGGTTTCTATTTTTGTGATAACCCATTGGTCGCCAAAATCTAAAACCAAATTGAAAAAATCTTTGGTGAAATTCATACACCAATTTACACATTTCCACTAAAAGGGTAGTAGAACC
>NZ_SADB01000064.1 GCF_009669305.1 Ancylomarina sp. 16SWW S1-10-2 | reverse complement strand
CCGAATTCTATGGTTAATCCAAGAATTTAGGTTTAAAATTTATATTTATTTAAGCTGCTATATTCATATTATTCTGGTAATAATTTTTGTCATATTCCTGTCCGGTAGTTATTACAGCATATATACGATGTATCAATTTGTTTCTCACATTATTAAGTACCTTCATTTTGTGTTTCCCTTCCTCTACTTTTTTTTGATAATACAGTTTTAACTGAGGATCGTATCTGACTGCATTTAAAGCACACATATGCAGTAAGCTTTTTAGTTTTCTATTAGCTATTTTACTTACATGAGCCTTCCCCTTTAAACTTGTTCCTGATTGTTTGGAGAATGGAACTACACCGCAATAACAGGCTAATTGTCTAGGATTATCGAATGCTTCAAATCCCCAAGTATGAATCAATAAATATATTGCTGTTTGCATACCTACACCAACAACAGAAGTAATTAATTTATACATCTGCTTTAATTCGGGATCTGTTTTCAATAAGAGCATCATCCTTTTTTCTATTTCTTTAATTTGCTTATCTATATTACTACAGAAACTGTCCGTAGTATCACAAATATATTTTGTGTCTGTACAGGTTTTCCGAACACTTTTCGATTCTTTTGCAGGAACTTGTAAGGCAACCTTCGTTTTTGTCAATCTATCCTTAAATCGGACTAAATCCCTTAGTCTTATAAGATGGTCACTCTTAGGTTTATAAAGCCTTACTCGCTCGGTAAAACGTGCTGCATACATTGCTATATCATACGAATCAAGCTTATCATTCTTTTCTCGACGTACACCACAGCTTAACTTTATTTGACTTGGGTTCTCGAGCCATAAATCAATACCTTTATCATTAAACACATAAGTTGATGTCATTGAATAAATTCCAGTGTATTCGCCACAGACCAACCATAAATCAGTGTCCTTATAAAGCTTTCTAACCCATTCTATCAAGGATATAAAACCTTCTTCGGTGTTTTCAAATTGTGCATATTCTACATTCTCCTTATTGTCGATATGAAAACAAGTTGCATCCACCGTTAATTTTGAGTAATCTAATCCAATAAAAACTTTCTTCT
The DNA here is from genome assembly GCF_009669305.1 of Ancylomarina sp. 16SWW S1-10-2. GTDB lineage: Bacteria > Bacteroidota > Bacteroidia > Bacteroidales > Marinifilaceae > Ancylomarina. The sequence continues at coordinate 235 of NZ_SADB01000064.1, read as the reverse complement.
TCATAACTTTGTTTTTAATAGATTAACCAACGACTTATTGTACTAACACCCTTATTAGGTTTTACCTATAATTCTATCTGGTATCTTAAGCCATGTCGGTAGAAGTCTAATTCGGGACATAGGTTATACGCCTTAAGCTATCGCTAGTTTACTTCTACAGACTGGTTAACCACTACTAAAATACAAAATCAGTAACAGTAACCTTGGCTATGCAAACCTAAGGGAAAGCTTTCGG
>NZ_SADB01000063.1 GCF_009669305.1 Ancylomarina sp. 16SWW S1-10-2 | reverse complement strand
ACTCATCTGGAGTCATTTTGTCCAGACTCGAATGAGGTCGTTTCAAATTATAAAATTCAAAATATGCGTTTAATTGCTTCTTCGCATCCAAAACATTGCTGTAGGCTTTGAGATACACCTCTTCATATTTAACGCTCCGCCATAATCGTTCAACCATCACATTATCAAYCCATCGACCTTTACCATCCATACTGATTTGAATGCCATTTGATTTCAATACATCAATAAATGCATCACTGGTRAACTGACTGCCTTGGTCTGTATTAAATATTTCAGGTSRWCCATATTTTTCAATWGCTTCATTTAAWGYYKMWATRCAAAAWKYMACCTCCATACTAATCGATACYCTATGCGCAAGTACCTTGCGGCTATGCCAATCAATCACAGCACATAAATAAACAAAGCCTTTTGCCATAGGGATATACGTTATATCCGTAGACCACACTTGATTACTGCGCTGAATAGCCAATCCTTTGAGCAGATATGGATATTTRCGGTGAGCTTGATTRGCCTGRCTTARATTTRGTTTRCRATATAACGCATTAATGCCCATTTTCTTCATTAAAGTACGTGTATGACGTCGTCCTATATGATGTCCTTGACGATTCAAYAAATCACGCATCATMCGGCTACCTGCAAAAGGGTATTGCATATGTAACTCATCCATACASCGCATYAGCTTCAGATCTGATKCACTCACAGGTTTTGGGCGATAGGAATAACAACCACGGGAGACTTTCAGCACCTGAGCCTGCATAAATACTGAAATCTGAAGTGAGTCATCGATTAACTTTTGTGGTTGAAGCGGCCCAGTTTCTTCAACACACCTTCTAAAAAATCAATTTCTAATGCCTGYTCACCGATTTTTGCATGTARYTTTTTWAGATCRATGGGKGGTTCTGWTGGAGCTTTTGATTGATCGAAAGCTTGCGAGGAAGCTGARATCAGTTGATTTTTCCAGTCRATAATTTGGTTTTKATGAACATCAAAYTCAGMACTCAATTCAGCAAGTGTTTTTTCTGCTTTRATCGCAGCAAGTGCTACCTTAGCTTTAAAATCATTTAAATGATYTCTTCTTCGTMTACGTGCCATAAAATACTCCATATATTGATGTTTATAACATCATTTGGGGAGCAAAATATCACTTATAAGTGTTGTTCAAATTTCCTGATCCACCTCTTTTGTTCTAAGTCACAATTATTGGGATCACAACCTACAAATACTTGAATTGTTTGAGTCATCTTACACACCGTTTTATATAATTAGATTTTAATACAAAGTCATCGCTAACAACCTACAAATACTTGAATTGTTTGAGTCATCTTACACACCGTTTTATATAATTAGATTTTAATACAAAGTCATCGCTA
>NZ_SADB01000062.1 GCF_009669305.1 Ancylomarina sp. 16SWW S1-10-2 | reverse complement strand
TTATTAAAAAAAAAAGAATTATATGTGACTTTAAATTCCTCAACATTCTCCTCCTCCTCCTCGAAATAATGTTGGGTCCTTATGGCTCCAAATTACAACTAGTAGGACTTTATTTAAACCATGTTTCTTGTATTGACTGGAGAATCCACTAAAAATGACTAGATGATGATGAACGACCTTTGATCTGAGTTCATTATTTTCAAATTCATTATGAATCTCGTTAGCAGATAACGAGTCATTAAGAAAGTCAACGTCTAACAGAATTAAATTAGATTTTTGGCCATCATTCGACTCAGCTGACATATTTCCCTCATTGTTATAAGAAGTTTCATCAAAATCATATGCATTATTCTGAGAATCAATATCTGGCACACTGTCATTAGAAATGGGATAAGTTGACTCAATATAAAATTCTGTCTTCCGGTGATTTTGAGTAACATCTGGTACAATTTGGTTCATCGTGTTGCTCCAGTTATTTTCTGAATACGAGTCACCATAGCTTTCTCGACTAATAGCACGTGGACCACAATTTTGTTCGAGCTGACGTTTATTTTCGCAGCTAGACAGTACCAGTAGTGTTTCATTTGATTCTGGACTCTGGGCATCATCTACAGGATCTGGCTCCTGATCATCTGGTATTGTCACAACTTCATGTGCATTTAGCACAATATTTTCTTGCTCTGAGCTGGACACGTTACCAATATTACGTTTTCCTTCTGGTATAGAGGGATTTGAATCCTGCACAGGATATGCTTCTGAAATGTCCATTACTGCACCATTATCTGCATGATACATAGCTTTCTTATTTTCTGCTTGAATGCAAAGTCTGCCCAAAACTGTTACAAATAGCTGTTGTTGCAAGGCAAACATCTTCTGCTGGTGCTGTAATATTAACCGCAACTGTTCGAAAGAAATCGACATTTTTTTTTGCCAATAATATTAGCTCCAAAAATCACCGGCAATTATACAGCTAATTTATTTCCAAAATCTGAGTCACCACTTGTATTATTATTATTTCTTTGTTGCCAAAATCCCCGTCGCCAATTGTTATGACCTTGCGTCTCCCAATTATTTTGTTTTTGCCAAAATCCCCGTCGCCAATTGTTATGACCTTGGATGTCTGACTTTTCGATCACACGACTTATCTACCAATCCGAATACGACTTATACGAATCTTCGCACTAGGCCAACCAATGACGTTCAACCGGTGTGGGCAGTTTAGTGTCCTTATTGGTCCTATGTCCTACGAGCCCTTCCACTTGAGTCCAGAACAAGATACCAGCTTCCGAATCAGAGCAGATCATTTATTTCAGACATACTTGGTTTATATATCAATCAGACAAACCGCAACGTACCATAAAATAGGAAATAATATTGTACACAACTAAGCCCAAAAAGTGGCT
>NZ_SADB01000061.1 GCF_009669305.1 Ancylomarina sp. 16SWW S1-10-2 | reverse complement strand
CGAGCAGAATGCCGTCCACCATCGGATCGCTGGCAGCCTGTTGCAGACGGGCGATAATGCCGTTGTAACCGGTCATCCCCGAGTACGGCTGCAGCGCCCGCGTCCGGCTGACCAGCGTGCCGGACACCGGCAGCACGGCGATGCCGTTCATGACCTGATAACTGCGGGCCTGTCGTGGTCCGTCATCATCACCGGATAATGCCAGCGTCGCGAGTGCCTCCTGGGCAGTCAGGCTGTCGCCGGACACCGCATCCGTCAGGCTGCTGATCCCAAGCTGGCCTGCAAGCGCACAAAAGAAAACCCGCGCATAGGCGGGTTCAAGCATCAGCGGCTCATTAAAGGCCATGCTGGCAATATGCGGGAGATTACGCAGCTCTGCTGTCACTCTTCTCCTCCTCTGTTGATTGTCGCAGCCCGGATTCAAATGCTGCAGCCGCCCAGGCGGGCGGTTTAAGACCGGCTGCACGGCGCTCCATCGTTTCACGGACCTGCTGGGCAAAAATTTCCTGATAGTCGTCACCGCGTTTTGCGCACTCTTTCTCGTAGGTACTCAGTCCGGCTTCTATCAGCATCACCGCTTCCTGAACTTCTTTCAGACCATCGATGGCCATACGACCGGAGCCTATCCAGTCGCAGTTCCCCCAGGCACTGCGGGCTTCCTGAAAACTGAAGCGCGCTTTTGAAGGTAACGTCACCACGCGGCGAACGATGGCCTCTTCCAGCCAGCACAGAAACATCTGGCTCGCCTGACGGGATGCGACGAATTTTCGCCGCCCCATAAAGTACGCCCACGACTCGTTCGCACTGGCCCGTGCCGTGGAGTAGCTCATCTGGGCGTAATTCCGGGAAAGCTGCTCATACGAGACACCCAGCCCGGCAGCGATATACCGCAGCAGTGACTGCTCAAACACGGAGTAGCCGTTATCCGTATCCTGAGCCGTCTGCAGGTTCAGTGAGTCACCCGGCATCAGGTGCGGTACTTTTGCGCCTCCCAGCCGGACCGGCGCTGCGGCGTAATACGCGGCAATTTCACCAATCCAGCCGGTCAGCCTTTCCCGCTGCTCCTGACTGTTCGCGCCCAGAATAAAATCCATCGCTGACTGCGTATCCAGCTCACTCTCAATGGTGGCGGCATACATCGCCTTCACAATGGCGCTCTGCAGCTGCGTGTTCTGCAGCGTGTCGAGCATCTTCATCTGCTCCATCACGCTGTAAAACACATTTGCACCGCGAGTCTGCCCGTCCTCCACGGGTTCAAAAACGTGAATGAACGAGGCGCGCCCGCCGGGTAACTCACGGGGTATCCATGTCCATTTCTGCGGCATCCAGCCAGGATACCCGTCCTCGCTGACGTAATATCCCAGCGCCGCACCGCTGTCATTAATCTGCACACCGGCACGGCAGTTCCGGCTGTCGCCGGTATTGTTCGGGTTG
>NZ_SADB01000007.1 GCF_009669305.1 Ancylomarina sp. 16SWW S1-10-2 | reverse complement strand
GCTGAGCTAAGGAATCGTTGCTGATTTTATTTGAAAGACTTTTGCTTGTCTTTAAGTGATCCCTCTGGGGTTCGAACCCAGGACCCCATCATTAAAAGTGATGTGCTCTACCAGCTGAGCTAAGGAATCGTTGCTAATTTTATTTAAAAGACTTTTGCTTGTCTTCTTGTGATCCCTCTGGGGTTCGAACCCAGGACCCCATCATTAAAAGTGATGTGCTCTACCAGCTGAGCTAAGGAATCAGTAATGAACTTTCTTTTTTAAAGCGTTGCAAAGATAGATTCTTTAAATTAAATACGCAAACAATGAAGGCTTGTAATGCCTTGTTTTTTTAATATTCGAGCTCATTAGTCTACTTATTGTACTGGTTCGTAAAATGATATCGAAAAGTAAAAAAGTTATAAAAATTTACTTTTTTATTTTTGAGGGACTTCGCTTTTATGATAAGATTTAAATTGAAGCCTTAAAATGGAATTTGATTTTTGCAGGTTAAATTCCTTTTGTTTCTTCCTAAAGCTTTGCTGTTGAATAAACTGCTGATTTTTTTCAAATAAAATTTAATGATAAATCATCAATTTTGTTGTTTGGGGGATGAAAAAAGGCAAAATTTCCATTTTTTAAGCCGAAACTTATAATTTAGTTTGTACAATAAAAGTGAAAAAAAATTAAATTTGTGCTTTCGTTAAGAAGATGAGTGCATATTTAAAATCGGAATTACCTTTTTTTAGATTCAATCATCTTTTATCATTTCAAGGAAAATAAAGAAATAAGTATATGATCGATAAAATTGTTCTTGTTACTGGAGCATCATCTGGAATAGGGAAGGCTTTAGCTTTTGAGTTTGCATCGCGTGGTTCTAAATTGGTTTTGGCTGCTCGTAATATTGAAAAACTAAAAGAGATTGAAAATAGCTTAACTAAACAAGGAACCGAAGTCCTTATCGTAAAAACAGACGTGAGTATTGAAAGTGATTGTCAGCATTTAGTTTCAGAAGCAGTTGCAAGGTTTGGACGTTTAGATATTCTAATAAACAATGCCGGAATCTCAATGCGTGCTATGTTTAAGGATTGTGAATTGTCTGTTCTTAAGAATTTGATGGATGTCAATTTTTGGGGAACGGTTTATTGTACTAAATATGCTATGCCCTATATTACACAATCTAAAGGTTCAGTTGTTGGTGTTATTTCAATTGCTGGTTACATAGGTTTACCTGGAAGAACAGGCTATTCCGCGTCTAAATATGCTATTCGTGGTTTTTTAGAAACACTAAGGGTTGAGAATTTAAAGACTGGTGTGCATGTTTTAGTCGCAGCTCCTGGTTTTACAGCTTCCAACGTAAGGAATGTAGCTTTAACAGCTGATGGAAGCTCACAGGGCGAAACACCAAGGGATGAAGCTAAGATGATGACCGCTGAAGTTTGCGCTGCTCATATTGCCAAAGCTGTAGTGAAACGTAAGCGTGAGTTGATTTTAACTTTTGTAGAAGGTAAATTTACGGTTTGGTTGAAAAAATGGTTTCCTAGCTTATTAGAAAAGTTAACTTATAATCATATGGCAAAGGAACCCAACTCAGGACTAGAATAAGTACATTAAAGCTAATGTGTATGGTTAGAATTATAATTTAATTGGCGAAAAATTTTAAAGAATAAAAGGCATGTGTTACATTTGCCAAAAATCATAACAATAAATCATGGGAAGAGCATTCGAATTTAGAAAGGCACGCAAATTTAAGCGTTGGGATAAAATGGCTAAGGCCTTTACCCGAATTGGGAAGGAAATTGTAATCGCAATTAAAGAGGGCGGTACAGATCCTGGTTCTAATTCACGTCTTCGTGCTGTAATTCAGAATGCAAAAGCAGCCAACATGCCTAAAGAGAATGTTGAGCGTGCAATTAAGAAGGCGAGTTCGAAAGATCAAAAAGATTTTAAAGAAATTGTATACGAAGGCTATGCACCACATGGTATTGCTGTGTTGGTCGAAACGGCTACTGATAATCATATGCGTACCGTTGCAGATGTTCGTTCTTACTTTAGTAAGACTAATGGTAGCTTAGGCACTGCAGGTAGCGTTGAGTTTATGTTTGAGCATAAGTGTTACTTTAAAATTGAAAACACAGGTCAAGATCTTGAAGAATTAGAATTAGAAGTTATCGATCTTGGTGTAGAAGATGTATTTGCTGAAGAGAATGAAATCTTATTATATGCTCCATTCCAGGAATTTGGAAAGGTTCAAGCATATCTAGAGGAAAATGATATTACACCTCTTAGTTCTGGATTTGACCGTATACCAATGGATACTAAAGAGCTTAGTGAAGAAGATATTGCTGATGTAGAAAAACTTCTTGATAAGTTAGAAGATAATGACGATGTATTGCATGTTTACCATAACATGGCATAAGTCAAATAAGCATATTTACAAAAAAGACCTTCACGAATGTGAAGGTCTTTTTTGTTTCAACGCATAGGGAAGAAAATACTTATTCAACTTTATCAGAAAGAGATTTAAAGCCTTTTCCTAGTATTTCATTAGTTTCCATAACTGTGATGAAAGCCTTAGGGTCTATTTGTTCAATAAAGTCTTTTAGAATGGATAGCTCACGTCTATTAACAACAATAAATATCATATTTTTATCTTGTCCATCATACATACCTTGTCCTTTAAGATATGTGCCGCCACGTTTCATATCAATAACCACTTTGTCACGAATTTCCTCAGTCTTATCAGAGATAATAAATAAAGCTTTCTCAAAGGTTGATCCTTGAATAGTGATATCGATAACTCGCCCAGAAATATAAAGTGTAATAAGTGAGTAAAGTGGAATTTGCCAATCCATATCCACATATAAACTACATAGTATGATCATTAAATCGACATAAATAATCATCTGGCCTAAAGGTAAGCTTGTGTACTTGGATAGAATCATACCAATTGTATCAGTACCAGTAGTCGTAGCTCGAGCTTTTAGTATTAATCCAAAACCAAAACCGATTATAATACCACCAAAAACACAGGATAGAAGAACATCGTCAACCAAAGGAACAATTCCCCACCATTTTGTTGCAAGATCTATGAAAATAGAGCTAAAGAAGAATCCGAAAAAAGTTTTAAATCCAAATCGAGGACCTAATATTTTGATTCCAATCAGCACAAGTGACACATTAACAACAAGCCCAGTTAAACCAACGGGAATACCGCCATCATATTGCTGAAACATATCATTTTGATATGACATAAAGTAATATCCAATCTTAGAAAAGAAATTAGAATATTCCGAAGCATCTAAAAGATTGAAGGGACCATGAGGAAATAGTCCAATTGTAAGTTTATTGACAATGATTCCGATACCATAAGCTCCGCCAGGAACTATAAAATGAGGTGTGATGAAGAAAATGAAACCTAGAGATAGTACTAAAGATCCCGCCACAAGTAGAGCGTAATTATAGAACCATTTGCCAGAGAAAAGTTTGTCGTTTTGAATAAATGCCATGAAAGATGTTGGTTTTTAGGTTGTAGGCTCAGTGATGTTGTCGATTTTCTATGTGCCTACTACAAAGCAAATAAGAATTTTCCAAATAAAATATTTTGAGCTAGATAATTTTGCATTTATCTCAAAAGAGTGTTTGTATAAATAGGTAATAAGTAAAAAAAATCTGTGAACGAGGGTCAATTTGACTCATTTATTCACAGATTACCTTTATAAAGATGTTATTTTTTTAAAGACTTGAACTTCTCCGTCTTCTAGTCGATTTGTAATTATTGAATTTATAAGACAGGCTTAACTTGAGTGTAGGCGCGTCGCGATCAAACTTGTTTATTAGAATTAAATCTTCATTTGTATAAGTTTTACTAAGGTCTGCTGTATTAAAGACATCAGTAATTGTTAGGTTGGCAGCAAGTCTTTTCTTGAAAAAGCTATGTTTTAGTGCTAAGGTTGTTTTAAAGCTATCAGCGATCTCACCTTGTGCCCATTTTGATTTTGACTTGTATGACATCACAAGTTGTAGTTGAGTGATACGATTCAAGGTAAAATAAGAGATGTTACGTAATGACCAATTTGTGCTTGAGTTTGAAAAGTTATACGTATCCATATATTCACCTTCAACTTTATAGTGTGATATATCAGTAATCAGTATATTTTTCAACCATTTTGTAAGAGGGGAAACTAAAGATGCTTCAAATCCTAGAGTGTAGTCTTTACCGACGTTTTCAATATCCGAAAGAATAATATCAGAATCATCTTCTAAAATAGTTTTGATATGTTCAATTTTATCTTCCGTCATTCTGTAATACGATTCAAGATAAAGACTTTGTTTACCTATTTTTGTATTATAATCTAGTTCGAAGGATTTGATATGTTCAGGTTTAAGATCAGGATTTCCCTTAGTCCAGTTATAGCGATCGTTCCATATTAAAAAAGGCTCAAGATTACTACTCGATGGGCGTTTAATTCGTCTTGAATAGTTGGCAGATAGGCTACTTGTTTTGTTCAATTTTAGTTGTGTATGAATACTAGGGAAGAAGTCCCATCTGTTAATTTTATAACTATCATCTTCGAATTGAATATGCCTGTGAGTGTGTTCTGCTCTTAAGCCTAGTTGATAATTTAGTTTATTGAGCTTACTAGAATAAAGAGAATAAATGGAGTTGGTAATTTTATTATAATCAGCTGTTTGCTGAAACTCAGGATGTGTAATAGGGGTGCTGCCAAGTGTCTCTTTTAGGTCTCGATTAGAGTCGTATTCTAAATTTTTGTATTCATAACCTGTTTCAAAAGTTGTTTTATTAGATAGAGGCAGCGTATAATCTGTACTTATTACAACACCGTGAGCATCTTCTGAAAAAGTTGATAGGAATTGATTTGTGTCTTCATCAGCTTTTGTATTGATACTCGTTTGATCACTGTCGTATTGACGGTTTGTGTAATCAATAAATGTATTAAGTTGATGTCCTTTCTTACTGAATTTTTTTAGGTAATTAAAAGTTGTTACGAAGTAATTATTTTTGCTGTCTTTCTTTTCCAATCCATTTTCAAAAGAATGACTGTCTCCTTGCACATATTTATCATACTCTAAATCATTATTACTGTCGAAGAGTTCATTTCCATATTGACTTGTAATACTAATCGAATTAAAAGGATTTATTTCTAAATCGTAAGCACCAGAAATTTTAAGTGTTTTGTTTTTACGATCCATATCTCCAAAGGCATCTAAATGACTTGTAGGGTCAGTGTTTAAAAGTGTTTTGTAGATTTTTCTTTTTCCACCAAGAGCATTAATGTTGTAATTAGCTCCAAAATTTAAATTGCTCTTTTTTTTCTTTAAATTAAACATGGCATCGCTAGAAAAATTCTCATGACTTGCAGGACTCAAGCTAAGAATACCACTAACACCTTTTAGATTGAACTTTTTACTAATGATATTTATAATACCTGCATCTCCTTCGGAGTTATATTTTGCAGAAGGATTGGTAATGATTTCAATGTTTTCTATTTGATCAGTCATAATGCTATTTAAAACTTCTTGAGAGCTTCTAAAAGTAGGGCGACCATCAATTAATACCGTAAAGCCAGTACTTCCTCTAAGGCTTACATTACCATTAACATCAACGCTAACCGATGGAACTGTTTCAAGTACATCAATTGCTGTACCGCCAGCAGCAGAAAGTTGATGATTAACGGGTATTATCTTTTTATCAATTTTATACTCAATATCGTTATTATTAGAGTTAACTACAACTTCTCCTAATGTTTCACATGAATGACTTAATCTTATGATATTTAGATTTGCATCTCTTCGATAACTGCGTATAACAATGTTTGGGATGATTTTTTTCTCATAGCCTATGAACGAAACTTCTATGTAATAATTACCAGCTTTTAGTTTTTTGATTTCAAAAAAACCATTCTCATTTGTAATGGTCCCATCTATCAGTTTTGACTTCTCTTTATTATAAACAGATATTGTTGCGTACTCAATAGCTTTGTCTGTATTGATATCTTTAATTATACCATGAATAATACCAATTTTAGGTGTTGAGTTAAGGGCATAAATAGGCGAGCCTATTAAAAGGAATAAGAGTAGGTAGCTTAGGTGTTTCATAGAATTTCTTGTTGACGAATACATAAATAGCTTATGCAAAATATCAAATTAGTTAGTTAAACGGTTAAATAATGGTCAATACAAATATAAGTTTGTTATTTTAAAACCGAAACATAACTGATGGTTTTTTACATAAAATATTATTATTGTTTAAGGTAATAAGAAAATAAAAAGGCTATTCCCTGTAATTAAGGAATAGCCTTTAAAATATGACAATTAAAATGAATTACATGCTTTTAAGGCAATTTGCAATACCACTTTCAATTCTAGAATTAATGTTATTTGTGTCAGCTTTAACAAACTTTTCTCCAATAATTTGCTCATAAAGCTCAATATATCGTTCAGAAATTTGGTTGATACGATCTGTGGTCATTTCAGGAATTTGTTGTCCATCCTTACCTTGAAAACCGTTATCCATTAACCATTCGCGAACAAACTCCTTAGAAAGTTGTTTTTGAGGCTCATTTCGGTTAATTTTTTCTTCATAGCCTTCAGCATAGAAATAACGAGATGAATCTGGTGTATGAATTTCGTCTATTAAATAGATTTTACCATCTTTTTTACCAAACTCATATTTAGTGTCAACTAAGATTAAATTTTTCTTAGCAGATATCTCAGTTCCTCTTTGGAAAAGAGCAAATGTGTATTCTTCAAGTTTTTCGTAATCTTCTTTGCTAACAATATTTTGAGCAAGAATCTCTTCTTTTGAAATATCTTCATCATGACCTTCCATTGCTTTTGTAGTAGGCGTGATGATTGGTTTCTCAAATTTTTGATTTTCAACCATTCCATCAGGCATTGGCATTCCGCAAAGTGTGCGTTTCCCAGCCTTATATTCTCTCCAAGCATGACCTGTTAAATAGCCACGAATCACCATTTCTACCATAAAAGGTTCAGCAAGGTGACCAATAGTAACCATTGGATCTGGTGTTGCAATTTTCCAATTAGGAACAATATCAGCAGTTGCATCTAAAAATCTTGTGGCAATTTGGTTGAGAACTTGTCCTTTAAAAGGAATACCTTCAGGAAGAACGACATCGAAAGCTGAAATTCTATCAGAAACGACCATAGCAAGGTATTCGTCGTTGATATTATAAACGTCACGAACTTTTCCTACGTATAAGTTCTTTTGTTTTGGAAAGTTAAAATCTGTTTTTACAATTGCTTTGTTCATCTGTACAGATAGATTTATAATTTATAAAATGGTAATTTTTAATAAGTGGGCATCTATAAATGCTCCATTTGCAAATTTATAAGTTTTATTCTTTTTTTTTCCATTTTTCAGCTTCCTTTTCTTCATCAATTTCATATGCGCTCACAATTTTCTTAACAAGTTGATGTCGAACAATATCCGAAGTATCAAATTCTACCATTGCAATATCTTTAATATCTTTTAAAATTCGAAAGGCTTGTACCAAACCCGATTGTTGTCTTCTTGGTAAATCGATTTGAGTAATATCACCCGTAATCATAAATTTACCACTAGTTCCCATACGTGTTAGAAACATTTTTAGTTGCTTGCTTGTTGTATTTTGTGCTTCGTCTAATATTACAAAGGCATCGTTGAGCGTTCGTCCACGCATGTAGGCAAGTGGAGCTATTTGAATAACGTCTGCTTCAAGGTATGCCGCTAATTTATTAGGCGGAATCATATCGAGCAGTGCATCGTAAAGTGGTTGCAAGTAGGGATCAATCTTTTCTTTTAAATCACCAGGTAAAAACCCTAGATTTTCGCCAGCTTCAACAGCAGGGCGACTTAGTATAATACGTTTAACCTCATTGTTTCGTAAGGCTTTTACTGCAAGTGCTACGGCGGTGTATGTTTTTCCCGAACCCGCAGGTCCAATGGCAAAAATCATATCGTTATTTGCTGATTTTTGAACGAGTTTACGTTGATTGGGGGTTCTTGAACGAATTATTTTTCCATTGTTTCCAAAAACGATTATATTTTTTGGATCTTCAGGATCTTCAATTTCTTTGGTGTTTTCAAGTACAATTCTTTTCAGGTTTGCAGCTGTAAGCACATTATACTGATTGTAATGTTGAAGAATAAGATTAATCTTATTTTCAAACAGATCTAAGGATTTTTGTTCACCCTTTACAATTAATTCACTGCCTCTACCCACTATCTGTAGTTTTGGAAAAAGGTCCTTAAGAATCTCGAGTTTGTTATTGTTTATTCCATAAAAATCGAGAGGGTCGATTGAACCTATAGATATATATCTTTCTATCATAAATGTTGTTCAATATTTATTACTTTTGAAATCACAAATTAGTTATTTTTTTTGATTGAATCAGCTTAGTTAGCGTCGATTTGTATGCTTTTTTTTAATATGAAAATGATAAGCAGTTATTTTTGATCATGAAATAAAAATCAATTTATAAAAAATTACTTTATGGGAGTTATTACAATATGTAGCGATTGGAATGATCGCGATTATTATTTAGCAGCATTAAAAGGACGTTTGCTTTCTCTTTGTAAAGATGTTCAAATAGTAGATTTGAGTTCTAATATTGAATCTTATAATATATCTCAGGCTGCTTTTATCGTTAAAAACGCTTATCATTATTATCCCAAAGGGAGTATTCATATAATAACTGTTGCTTCCGAGGCTAGTGCGAAACATCCGCATGTTGTCGTTTACAATAAAGGACATTATTTTATTGGCACAGATAATGGTATGTTTAATCTCATATTTCGAGATCAACCTGAAGCGATTATACAGTTACCGGCAAATGATGAAGAGCCTAACTTGTTGAATTTTCCAGAATTAGCTGTGTTTGCACCGGCTGCTGCGTATTTATATAATAAGGGTAAGATGCCAGAATTGGGTAATAAAGTTGATACTTTATATAATATGCTACCTATACGGGCTCTTATTCAGGAAGATACAATGACGGGTAAAGTGATTTTTATTGATTCATTTAGTAATGCAATCATAAATATTTCAAAAGATCGTTTTTATTCAAGTTTAGAAGGTAGGGATTTCGAAATATTAGTACAGAGTAATCAGCATCTAATTACAAAAATTAGTCATCATTATAATGATGTAGGTGAGGGTGATATTCTTGCTCTATTTAATTCTGCTAATTTGCTTGAGATAGCTATGAATAAAGGAGAGTTGTGTAAATTGTTAGAAATAGATACAAATTCAGATATAAGAGTTAAATTTCATGATTGTTAGATTTGTAAAGTTGAAATTGCAAAGTCAGCATATAGCCGATTTTAAAAAGTTTACAGAAGGAGAGAAGAAAGATATTATTGCTTTTGATGGTTGTTCCTTTTTAGAAATACTACAGGATATTAATAATAAAAACCTTTTTTTCTCGTATAGTCATTGGGAATCAGAAGAAGCATTGAATAGATATAGAGATTCTGCTTTTTTTAAAGGAAATTGGAAACAGGTAAAGCAGTGGTTTGCTGCAAAAGCTGAGGCTTGGAGTCTACAGCGATAAAGAGTGAAAAGAACTGTTATTAAAATTGAAGAAATGAATGAGAATTTGAAGGCTTTTGAAGAGTTACTAAATATAATGGATGAGTTGCGTTTGAAATGCCCTTGGGATAAAAAACAAACCTTCGATAGTTTAAGAACTTTAACAATTGAAGAAACTTATGAATTGACTGATGCTATTTTAAAGAATGATAAAGTAGAGATTAAGAAGGAATTGGGTGATTTGTTGATGCATATTGTTTTTTATTCAATAATTGGTTCTGAAACAAATGACTTTAATATTGCAGATGTATGTAAAGGCGTTAGCGAGAAACTAGTTTATCGTCATCCTCATATTTTTTCTGATGTGAAAGTTGCCAACGCTCGCGAAGTAGAAGAAAATTGGGAACAATTAAAACTTAAGGAAAAAGGTGGTAATCGCACCGTTTTACAAGGTGTGCCTAAATCTTTACCAGCAATGATAAAGGCTACTCGCATTCAAGATAAGGTGAGAGGTGTTGGTTTCGATTGGGAAGAAAAAGAGCAGGTTTGGGATAAGGTTAAAGAAGAAATTTCAGAACTGGAAGTTGAAATGAAGTCGGGTAATCAAAATAATATAGAGCAAGAATTTGGTGATTTATTCTTTTCTATGATTAATACAGCTCGTTTATATGGTGTGAATCCTGAAAATGCGCTTGAAAGAACCAATCAAAAATTTACCAAACGATTTAATTATCTTGAAAGTCATACAATGGGAATTGGCAAAAAATTAAAGGATATGAGCTTAGAAGAGATGGATGTCATTTGGGAAGAAGCGAAACAATTTGATGATAATTAGCCCTTTTATAAATACTGATTATTCTAGAAACATACTTCATTTATTTTATGAGAATATTACTATTAATTTTCCTTTTTATTAGCTTTTCTGCTGTTTCGCAAAAGCAAATGAACTTATCATTAAAAGCCACAGATTATATCTCTGAGCAATTCTATTTGCAAAAGGGAAACGATATGGGAATTGTTACGATCGATAGTTCACGTGTAAAAGCTTCGGGAATTTTAATATTTAGTTGGGAAGGTGCACCAGGTATTTATAGGTTGTCTAATGATGATGGTTGCCTTATCGATTTTAGAATGGATAAATCGGATATGTCTTTTGATATAAAAGGGAAATTTGCCGAAAGGGAGCTCATTTTTGAGCGTGGAGATAAGAACAGTCAATTTCAATATTATATATCCGAATTTGAATATTATAAAACAGAAGCTAAGCGAATTAGTAAAAGTTACGAAAATGTAAATGGAACTGATAAAAAGGAAATTCTAAAAAAATATAAAGATATTCAGAAGGAATATAAGGAATTAGCAAAGGACTTGTGGTCGAAAAAAGATGATGATTGGTCTTTGCAACTAGCTTTAACTTATGCCGATAAAGTGCCTGATTTAAACCAAAAAGATATGGGGCGCTTTTTTGTGGAGCAGTATTTTCAGCATTTCGATTTTTCTGATAGTTTAATATTAGGAACACCCTGTTTTTATTGTAAACTAGATCGTTTTTTTAAGACTAACGAGATTCAATCATTGCTTAAGCGTAATGTTTCGAAAGAGATTGAGATGATGGTGCAGCAAATTTTTTGGCATTCGGAGGTCAATAAATATGCTCAAGAATGCTTAACTAATTATCTCATGACTAATTATCCTAAAGCTAAGTTTCCAAATTTATATGCATCTGTTCTTAATACCTATAAGTTGGCCAACTCCTGTGAATATGTAATGGGAAGTAAGAGTATGAGATCTCGAATTGAAAACGATAAAATTTTTACACCTGGATCGAAAGTCCCTGATTTTGTTTTAAAAAATTGTACGAATATCAATCTAGAATCGTTATCTAGAGTAAATAGTGATTTGACTTTGTTGATTGCGTGGTCGGCACATTGTGAAGTTTCTATTGAGCTTTTGGATAAAATAGAGAAGCTTTATAAGACCTATAATGAAAAGGGCTTTGAGGTTGTTGCAGTCTCCATTGATAATAGTGTGGGATCATGGGAAAACTTCGTTAACGAGCGTGTATATACATGGGTAAATGCTTGTGATAATGCAGGGTTGAAAGGCGAGTTTGCTAAAGCGTATAATATTACGGCAACACCAAGTATGTTTCTTATTTCATCCGATTTAGTACTAGTTGATAAGCCTCTAACTTTTTATCAACTTAAAAATGGCGTGAAAAACTATCTTCATTAAGCTTGTAGTTTCTTAAGCAATTTTCTAGCTCTAGCATTAAATCCAGTTGTGCCATCTATCATACATTCTTCAATAACCAAAGCCAATTCATTTTTGAGATCAGGTTCTTGTTTAGCAAAGTTGAATAGAATTTGCATGGCGTGAACTTTTACTGCAACAGCTGTTGAACTCGATATTAAATAGTCGAAACAACAATTAATGAACTTGCCAGATACATTCTTTGGTAGGGAATCACAGCTGATAAGCTTCAATAGTTGACGCTGCTTACTTTCACATTTTAAGCTAGGAATAAGCTCTATCATTTTTGATATATATGGTCTAATAAGCTCTGGTTCTTCATCATAAACCTTATCCATCAACCATGTTGCTCGCCAAGCTCTTTCGTGCTCGCCTGTAGCAAATTCCCATAACTTGGGCATATGCTTCGGCTCTCTAGCTATTTCTTTAGCTATAAGAACAGCGGCTTCTTTACCCGGGAATGTTGATAGGATTGCTTCGAAGTCCATGTTTAGTTTATTATTAATAAAAAATTTTCTAAACCTTAATTATTAGTTTTGGATATTAAGTCCTGTCTGATAGGATGTTTTCCTTCTTTGATTATAGAATGTAAAATATGCTTGAAATCTGTTTTGTCTCTTATTAAAAGTACTTTCAATTCTTTTGAGACCAGTTGTATTAAAAACAGATTAAAACCGCATAGAAGAAATATTTTCCATTTTATATGTCGACAAAGATATTTTTGATCTCTTAAATTATGTGTTATTCTTGTATAAAAACTTTCATATTTTAGATATAGGAGAAATAGGTAGACAAAAGGTATATATAGGAGTGTAAATAGAGGGCTAAGTAGAAACGATTTTAAATTCCGTATTTTTGCAAAATTATCAAAATCAATAATGACATTGTAGATTGAAAATACCATAACAGTAGTTCCATAGATCATTAATGCTATGTCGAATAATTTTTTAACCTTTTGATATTCAGTTCTTGATTCAGAAAACCCACTTACGATACCAATAAAAAATAATATTGGTATTGTAATTAATTCTGTAACTAAATTGAAAACATATAAATTAGAAACAAACTGCAATATTACAATTAATTTCAAATTATTGTAAAATATGTGTTTAAAGGAACGTTGAGTATTTGTAGACTTACTCATCGACACAAGAAGTATAAATGCAACACCAAAAGTCCAGAAAATAGTTTCCTTTAAAAATGTATAATCCCAAAGGTTCAGTATGATAAATAGAATTACTATTAATTCAATATAGATGATCATCAGATTAACCATTGTAAGGATTTGTCTTACAACGAAATGTTTAACCAAATCGAAAATAGATTCTCTAGTTCCTTTGTTTATTATAAGCCAGGTGATTCCTATGATTACCCAAAATAGAATTGAAATTTCACGGTTATTGAAGATTTTTGTAATCGTATCGTACATTCTGATTTTTTAATTGGAAGAAGGTTTTGAGTTGTCGTAAAATACTAAAAAGGCAAGTTCCCCAAATCTACATTACCTCCCGAGAGGATAATCCCGATCTTTTTACCTTTGTATTTTTCTTTCTCTTTAAGGATGGCTGCGAGAGCTACAGCACTCGATGGTTCCACGACTATTTTCATGCGTTCCCAAATGAGTCGCATGGCTGCAACGATTTCACCTTCCTCAACGCGAACAATTTTCTCAACTAAATCTCGAATAATAGGGTAGGTTTTGTCTCCTAGAGATGTTAGGAGCCCGTCTGCGATTGTCTGAGGATTGGTTTGTGGAATTAGTTCGCTTTTTTCCATAGATTGCCAAGCATCGTCGGCGCCCATAGGTTCACCAGCTATAACTTTTGTTTTTGGCGATAAATAATGAGTAGCAAGAGCTGTTCCCGAAATCAAACCGCCACCACCAACGGGAGCAACAATATAATCCAAGTCTGCATGTTCTTCGATTAGTTCCATTGCAGCTGTTCCTTGTCCTGCAATAACCTGATAATCGTTGTAGGGGTGAAGGAATTTGGCGCCTGTTTCAGCGACTACTTTATTTAAAGTTGTTTCTCTAGCTTCAAGGTTTGATTTACATTCTATAATTTTACCACCGTAACCTTTTACCGCTTTTTTCTTAACCTCAGGTGCATTTTCAGGCATGACGATATAAGCCTTGATATGTTGCATTTTTGCTGATAAAGCAAGGGCTTGAGCGAAATTACCCGACGAATGTGTTGCTACGCCACACTTCTTTTGCTCTTCGCTTAATTGGAGGACTGCATTTAGTGCGCCACGCATTTTGAAGGCACCCATTTTCTGAAAATTTTCACACTTAAAATAGATCTCTGCACCAACTATTTCGTTGATCAAACTGGAACTTAAAACTGGTGTTCTATGAATAAATGGTTTAATTCTTTTGTGAGTTTCTTGTAGGTCTTTCAGTTTAATATGCATGTCGATATTTTTTGTGTGTAGGTGATTGATTTGTTAGATTGGTGAATTTACAAAAATTGTAGAAGAGTTAATTTAATATGGTAAATATTCTAATTAATGTTTAGGTTTTGAAATTTAGTATCCCGCAGATTGTAAAGATTTCCGCAGATTAATTTTTGTTTGCTGTCATGCTATGACTAAAAGTATGTATTGAGAGCCTCAACAAAAAAAGTGAGACTCTCAAATTCCTATTCCGTCATGCTCTGACTATAAGCAAGCTGTAAATGTCAGGGTATGACTAAAAGTATGTATTGTGGTTCTTAAAAAAAAAGAGACAATTTAATATCCCGCAGATTGTAAAGATTTCCGCAGATTAATTTTTGTTTGATGTCATGCTATGACTAAAAGCATGTATTGAGAGCCTCAACAAAAAAGTGAGAACCTCAAATTCCTATTCCGTCATGCTCTGACTATAAGCAAGCTGTAAATGTCAGGGTATGACTATGAATTTCAAATTATATTTGATTCCAACTTTCGAAACCTAAAAGAGTGAGACCCTCAAAGATTGTATTTCGCTAACGAAATAAATAAAACGAGTTGCGAGAACCTTTTTTCAACGGAATAGGAGTCATAATTTTCTATAAGAACTTTTTAATCTGCCTGTTTGCAATTGAATGACGCTTTTAATAGACTTTCAAAATCATATTTAATCAGCGTCTAAAACTGTTCAAATATAAATCGAAAAAAAATCCCAATCTCATTATCTGAAATTGGGATTATATTTAAGGGTTTTAGTTTCTTAAGCTTTCATTGCTTCTAAAGATTCTTTAGCTGCCTGAATCGTTTTGTCAAGCATCTCATAAGTTAGTGTATTCGATAAAAAGTAGCTTTCGAATGTTGATGGTGGCAAATAGATACCACGTTTTAGCATTTCGTGAAAGAACTTAGGGAATAACTCGTTGTTAGCTGTTGACGATGTTTCAAAATCAACAACATCAACATCGGTAAAGAAAATAGAAATCATAGATCCACAACGGTTAATTCTATAATCGAATCCTGATTTAGCAAATTCCTTATCTAAACCTTTATGAAGGTATTCACATTTAGCAGCTAACTCCGTATAAGTCTCAGGTTTGTTATTTAGCTCTTTTAATAGGGTATAACCAGCAATCATGGCAATAGGATTTCCCGATAGTGTTCCCGCTTGATAAACAGGTCCCATAGGAGAAACCACGCTCATAATCTCTTTAGAACCAGCATAAGCACCAACTGGCATACCGCCACCAATAACTTTACCGAAAATGGCTATATCAGCTTTTACGCCAAAATATTCTTGAGCACCACCTTTTGCCAAACGAAAGCCAGACATCACTTCGTCAAAAATAAGTAGAATGTTTTCTTTATCACAAATCTGACGTAAGTCTTCTAGAAATCCTTTTTTAGGTAGTACACAACCCATATTACCAGCTACTGCTTCTACAATAATCGCAGCAATTTCGCCTTTATTATTAGCAATAACTTGTTTTACGTTTTCAATATCGTTGTACTTCGCTGTTAAGGTATCGTTGGCTGTACCTGGTGTAACACCTGGCGAGTTTGGCTCACCAAAAGTACTTGCACCACTACCAGCTTTAATTAAAAAAGAATCGGAGTGACCATGGTAACAACCTTCGAATTTTATGAATTTGTTACGTCCAGTATAGCCACGTGCAACACGAATGGCCGACATACAAGCCTCTGTTCCTGAATTGACCATTCTAACCATTTCGATATTTGGAACCATATCGACAATAAGCTTAGCTATTTGAGTTTCCAGTTTTGTTGGTGCACCAAAAGATGTAGAATTCTCAACCTTATCTTTAATGGCATTAATCACAACAGGGAGAGCGTGACCAAGAATCATAGGTCCCCACGATGAGATATAATCGATATATTCGTTGTCATCCTCATCAGTAAGAATACTACCTTTTGCTTTTTTAATAAAAACAGGCGTTCCACCCACCGATTTGTAAGCTCTTACTGGCGAGTTTACGCCTCCAGGAATGTATTTCTGAGCTTGATCGAAGAGTTCAGAGCTTCTTTTGTATTGGTACATATCGTTTGTATTTTATGAGTTGAAAAATTGATTACAAGTTTGTATTAATGAAAAAACATTAGTCTGATCGGACATCATAACATGGTCGGAATAATCGACTAAAGCAACAGCAGTGGTATTGCCAATAGCAAAACAAGGCTGATTATTTTTGAGTTGGTAGTTCTTAAAAAAACTGTGAACAGCACTCGGACTGCAAAAGCAAATGGCATCATAATCTTCCAAAGTAATCTTTGGTTGAATCATATGCGTGTCGTAAACCTTAATTTCCTTATAAGGACTTTCATGTTCTTCAAAAAAATGTATTAATGTTTTTTGTCGAAGATTTCCGGTGAAATATAGGAAAGGTGCATTAGTATATTCTTTTAGTAATTCAGAAAGAGCTTCAGAATTGTGATGTTTAGGTACAAGTGATGAAATTTCCATTTCAGAAAGTAGATGGGCTGTCTTTTGTCCTACGGCAAAACATTTTTCCATCTTATCGAAATGGATGTGTTCTTTATTAGCTTGTAGGCTTCTAACTGCATTCTGACTGGTGAAAATCCAATTGGGGTATTGACCAGAATTGATTATTTCAAGATTTTCCTTACTGAGTGTACAAAGGTCTATTCTTATAAAGGCATAGTGATCTATTAAACAATTCATTTTCAGACCATATTCAATTTGATCTGTATTTAATGAACGTGTAAATAGAATGCGTTTATTTTTTTTAGTCATGTGTTATAGATAAACCTTAACATTAAAGTAAACAAATTTACGAAATCATCGGATTATTTCATCATTACTCGACTTCAATCTTAGGAAAAATATTTGTTACTTTTTAAAGTTAAAAAAATAGAATCTATTTGCCATTGAGCGTTTGCTTTTATACTTTTAAAGACATTCTGAAAAGGGCAGCTATATTGTTTTTTGTATGGTAAACAAGTGCTTGAATAAGATATAGCATGAAATGAAAATAAAACTGACAAAATAAGATCTTCAGATTTGAATTCTAAATAGTAAACTAAGAATTATGGTGGCTATAACACAGCAAGAAGAAGAAACAAGACATATATTATCTCGATATAAAAAACTCCTTAAATCATGCAAAAATATTATCTCTAGAGATGATATTAAATTGGTCCGTAAAGCCTTTGATTTAAGCCTATTAGATCATGATGGCGAAAGAAGAACCAATGGGGAACCAGCTACATACAAGACACTTGGTATTGCAGAAATTGTTGTTGACGAACTAGGCTTAGGACGTACATCTGTGATTTGTTCTATGCTTTATGATATTGTACAGAAAAAAGGCATTAGTGTAGATGAAGTTAACACCATGTTTGGTCCTAAGGTGACTCAAATTATTGAAGGATTGGTAAAAGTGACTGAAATATACAAGCTAAATCCAACTTTACATACCGAGAATTTTAGAAAGTTACTTTTAAGTTTTGCTGATGATGTTCGAGTGGTACTTATTATTTTGGCAGATCGTTTATTTCAACTTCGAAGCGCAGAGAATAAGAGTTCTGAAATACAAATATCTTTAGCCAAGGAAATCAATTTCTTATATATTCCTTTAGCTCACCGTTTGGGTATGTACCAAGTAAAATCTTCTATGGAGGATTTAGCTTTGCGTTATCTTGAACCAGAAATTTACTTTGAATTAGAGAAAAAACTAAAGGATACCGAAGAGGATCGTGCGGTTTACATTAAGAATTTTGTGGCTCCAATACGTGAGGAGTTAGACCGGTTAGGTATTAAATATAGTATTAAAGCTCGAACCAAATCAATTGCTTCTATTCTTCATAAAATGAAGAAACAACAAGTTGAGTTCGAGGAAGTTTATGATATTTTTGCAATCCGAATAATTATTGAAGCACCCGAAAAACGAGAAAAATCGGAATGTTGGCAGGTTTATTCTGCTGTTTCCGATTTGTATAGACCGAATCCTAAGCGTATGCGTGATTGGATAACTATTCCTAAAACAAATGGTTATGAGTCTTTGCACACAACAGTAATGGGCTTGCAAAATAGATGGGTTGAAGTTCAAATTCGATCTGAGAGAATGAATAATATTGCAGAGAATGGATTTGCTGCTCACTGGCGATACAAAGGAGATAAGGGTGATGGTGGTCTTGATAATTGGCTTCAAGATGTTAGAGAAGTTCTTGAAAGTGAGGAAAATAGTAATATTGACTTAATTGATCACTTTAAGGCAGATTTATACAGTAAGGAAATCTATGTTTTTACACCTAAGGGCGATTTAAAACAGCTAAAATCAGGTTCAACCTTACTCGATTTTGCCTATTCTATTCATTCCGATTTAGGAGATAAATGTATTGGTGGTACGGTGAACCAACGTAATGTTTCCATTCGTCAGGTTCTTAATAATGGAGATAGGGTATCTATAACTACATCCAATAGTCAAAAACCAAAATCGGATTGGTTAGCTTTTGTTGTTACCACTAAGGCAAAAAATAAGATTCGTCAGACAGTTAATGAGGAAAAAGTAAAAGAAGCGGAGATAGGAAAGGAAACTCTAATGCGTCGAATGAAGAATTGGAAGATCGAATTTAGTGATGTCAACATTCGAAAGCTTTTAAGTCATTACAAGTACAAACTAGCTTCTGAATTATACTATAATATTGCAATCGAAACGCATGATCTTTCGGAGATTAAAGATGTTATTACTTATGAAAAAGAAGTGGTAACTGAAGCTTTTGTTCCCAAAAAAGAAACGCCGAAAACAATTGAGCACGCTGGTGAGGATGTTTTGATTATTGATGAAAATATAGCTAATGTGGATTATACCTTGTCGAAATGTTGTAATCCCATTTTTGGTGATGATATTTTTGGCTTTATATCAATAGGAAAAGGAATTCGTATTCATCGCGTATCTTGTCCAAATGCCAATGAGATGATGACTCGTTACCCTTATCGAGTTGTTAAATCGACTTGGTCAGCTAAGGGAAGTGCATCTTACCAAGCGGTTATTCATATTACAGGAGAGGATGAGTTGGGAATGGTTAATAATATTACCGAATTGATTTCTAAAGACCTTAGAGTGAAGATGCGTGCTATTCAGGTTGAAACCAATGCGGGATCTTTTGAAGGACGTTTAACAGTTGTTGTTTCAAATATTGATCACTTGAATAACTTGATTGCTAAATTAAAACTCATAAAAGGAGTAAGTAAGGTTTCACGTTACGATAATGTGGTATAAACCATTGTATTGTGAAATTTTAAATTTCTAAAATAGATATTAGTTGAAAGCCTTTAGTGTATAGCATAACACTAAAGGCTTTTAAATTTTCATCAGATTATGAACAAAAATACTACCATTCCTAACGGAACTATAAAGAGTGAGAGCTACTAAATAACTATAAAGGAAAGTTAAGAGAGGTGAAAGAGGTAGATGTGCCGTAGCTCTTGCAGATATGTTATCTACGGGTGCAGAGTTAAGAATTCTAAATCTTCAACTTTATAAAAAGCTCGTAGAGCTGGAAGTGGTATATGGATAGCAAAGATCACGGAAATTAACCTATGGATCAGTGTATCGCTCCTACGGAGCTATAAAGATTTTTGATGCAAATTGTTCTACCATACCTGCGTTCCTACGGAACTATAAAATAAATGAACCAAATTTTCTGTTATACTAATCTTCAGAAGGAGCTAAAGAATAGAAGTATAAAGTGATAATGAGTTTTAAAGCTCGTAGAGCTGAAAGTATGGTAGAAATATCATAATCCAAACAAAATAAAGTTTCATAGGAACGACAGATAAATTATTAAGGGTTTTCAATTTCCAAGTTAAAAAAGCTCTTAGAGCTTGAAGTATGGTAGAAGAATTTAAATACAGATTAAAAAGTCCCGTAGGGACGACAGATGAAAATAGAAACGCCCGTTCCTCTGTGGAACGGGCGTTTGTGTTATATAGGGTAGAAAGTTTGATTTAGAATCCTAAGCCAAATTTAGCCCAATATTTGTTTTCTAACTCTTTCCAGCAAAGTATTGTTGCTCCAGTAAAATCTTTTGTATGTCGGTTTAAAAGTTCACGAGCTTCTTTTTGTTTACCATCTTTAATTAGTTTCGATATTTTCTTTTGAAGAATAGTATCATCTTCAAAACCTTTGTTTTCGAAATGAGCAACATCAGCCATCATTTCTTCACGCGTGGTTTGCCAAGCAAGTGTTGCTAGTTTATTTGCTTTACGATAAGCCCAAATAGTTGCATCGGCACGGTAACGTTTTTGACCACAGTAGTTGAACGATTCTGGAAGCTCACTTGTTCCTGCATAAATAGGAATTCGTGGACTTTGACCTGGATTATCGAATGATAACCAAGCAACACCACCAACTGCATCAGGTAACCAATCTCTCAATTGTGTTATGAATGAGTAAGAACACCACGAAACAGCAACTGTACGTTGGTACTCAATAGTTCCTTCCTTAAGAAAATTATTAAGGTTTCGTGTGTTTCCAGTAGGCCATGGGTGTGCGTTAGGGGCGATCAAAGTATCAGTAGAAATAACTTCTCTCTCCTCATTATATTTCTTTTTTATAATCTTTAGATTTTGAGTCATATCATACTTTGTACCTTCGTAGGTTTCTCGGTACATTGCCATTACATCCTTAACAGATATTTTGTTGTCAGGTTTAACCGAAAATGGTAATTCGTCAGCATCAAAATCAAGCTTTAAAGAAGGAGCAAAGTGATTCAGAATAAAGAATTCTCGAATTTTAAATGGCTTATCAGCACCACCAAATACTTCCCAAAATTTGAATTCCTTTTTGCCATTCCAACGTTTTAGGTTTTTAGCAGCTTCGTAAATATTATCCGATGCCATAAAATAGTCGGAATTCTTAAGATCAAGTTTCCCAATACGTGAGATATTAGCCGAAACTCCAATATGACCATCAGGAATACGTTGAGCAGCCCAAACACCACCAATTTTATCGGGACCTTCACCAACAATCTCCAATTGCCAAACTTCTTTTTTATCAGCAATAGTTATGCACTCACCCCAATCGCCGTAGCCGTGCTTCTTTATCAATTTACCGATTAGCTTAATCGCATCACGAGCATTTGTACAACGTTGTAAGGCAATTCGTTCCAATTCTTCAATTAGAAACATGCCTTTTTCATTAACTAGCTCTTTAGGACCAACAAAAGTTGTTTCTCCAATAGCAAGTTGCTTTTCGTTAAGACAAGGGTAAGCTGTGTTTAAATAAGCAAAAGTTGAATCAGCTTGATCAATTTCACCTGCTAGGGTTACTTTTCTTTGATCCCAAGCCGTCTCGGTTTTCAAAGTGCCTTTGTAAACTTTATGTGTCGCTTTTTTATCAAATTTTTGTGCCTTTTCAAAGGTCATCCATGTACGGTAACGTCCATCGCAAGTGTGACTTGTAATTACAGATCCATCGGTAGTTGCTTTTTTACCTACCATTATACTGGTGCAACTTTCACCAAAAAAAGGATCGTTTTTCTGTTCTGAAACGCCTTGAGCATAAGTGAATTGCAGGGCAATACTTAAGCTTAAAAGACTTAGTAAAAATGTTTTTTTCATGTGTTGTTAAAGTGTTTATTGTTAAAACCTAATTGCTTTGATTATACATGATAGAATTTGAAGGCTCAAGGTAGTATTTTCAAATTGTATTTATAGTTTATAAGTGATATTTAGAGGCAGTTTTGATAAAGCAATTGTTTAAAAGGATTTTCTAACTTGATATTTTATTTGTTGTTTAGCTTGCGTGTATTAGTATAAAGAAACATGCAAGTGTTAAATAATGCTTAAGTCTTGTAGATCTTTTTTAAATACTTGAAAAAAACTTAACTTGAGGTCTCTAATAATAAATTATCATTCGATAAAAAATATAATATAAACAACAGATTATGAATAATTTTGATTTCTATAACCCAGTAAAAATTATTTTTGGAAAAGGGAAAATTGCCGAATTAAAGAAGCATATTCCTACTGATGCAAAAATTTTAATCACTTTCGGTGGTGGTTCAATCAAGAAAAATGGGGTATACGATCAAGTCATTGCTGCTCTTGATGGTTTTAATGTTCAAGAATTTGGAGGTATTGAGTCAAATCCTCATTTTGAGACTTTGATGAAAGCTGTAGAGATTGTAAAATCAGAGAAAATTGATTTTCTCTTGGCTATTGGTGGCGGTTCGGTTATTGATGGAACAAAATTTATTGCAGCAGCTTCTTGTTATAAAGGTGAAGATCCTTGGGATATTCCTGCAAAGCATGTTCCATTGGAATCAGCAATTAATCTTGGAGCTGTTTTAACATTGGCTGCAACGGGTTCTGAAATGAATAATGGAGGTGTTATTACCAAATTGGCTACCAAGGAAAAACTTTCATTTAGTTCGCCAATATTATTTCCGAAATTTTCTATTTTAGATCCTGAATCAACTTTTTCATTACCTAAAAGGCAGATTGCCAACGGTGCTGCCGATGCCTTTGTTCACGTGATAGAGCAGTATTTAACTTATCCGGTTAATTCCCCTGTTCAAGACCGTTTCTCAGAAGGTTTATTAGTAACCTTAATTGAGGAAGGTCCCAAGGCATACGATTCTAAAACACCAAATTACGATGAATATGCCAATATTATGTGGGCAGCCACTATGGCTTTAAATGGTTTGATTGGCGTTGGTGTTCAAAACGATTGGGCAACGCATACGATTGGTCATGAATTAACTGCTTTTCATGGTATCGATCACGCTGTAACCTTGGCTATTGTTCTACCAGGATTAATGACTCATCTTAAAGATAAACGAAGTGTAAAACTATTGCAATATGCCGAACGTGTTTGGCATATAACCGAAGGTAGTGACGAAGAAAGAATCGCCATGGCAATTGTCAAAACCGAAAGTTTCTTTAATCGATTGGGTATTAAAACTCGACTAGGAGACCACCATGTTGGTCAGAAAACAATTGATCGAATTATTAAGCGATTTAAAGATAGGCAGCTTCCACATATTGGTATGTTACCTGATATTAAAATTGAAGATGCAGAAAAGATTTTAATAGATAGATTATAAAAATAACAAAGAGCTTGCATTTGATTATGTAAGCTCTTATTTTTAACTGTCTCTTTTAACTAAAACCAGACTAAATGAAAATTCTCCGTTATTTATTTATCAACCTTTTAATTATTCTAGCACCTATTTATGGCAACTGGGATTTAATAAGTAAGGGTGAGCGTTGTCAAGGTACTGTGTTTGAAATTAAAGAGATGAAGCAAGATCTTTTCTACGAGACTTATTCTCAAATAATCTATCGGGCAGGAGATAACAGTTACACAATTCAAGGTCCTGAAAATGTAGAATATCCAATAGGAAGTAAACTTGAATTGATTTATCCACATGATAAGCCTTCAGAAGCCATTATATACTCTGTGTCTGGTTTCCTAAGTCAGTGGTATACCATTATGGCTTTTGTTCTTTTCATTTTGTGGAATGCATTCTATTTAAGTTTTCTAAGAGGAAAACCAAAATATGGAGATTCATATACGACTAATAAGAATCAGTTGAATAAATAGCAATAAACTATAAAAGTAGCTACTCCACTAATTTATCTTGATTTAATTTTCTGAATTTTTAGTACACGAAAAATAAATTTCTCAGCCCAAGAGGGAAGGTATGAGGCTATTTTTACAATGATTTGTTTACCCAGAAAATACAAGGCAGAATAAAAAAATACTTTGTTGATTATGTATGTACCTGCAATAATCAGTAGTTTGTTTTCGGTAGGTAAATTTAAAAAAGGGAATATAAGGTATAATAGGAAAGTAATACCTGCAAAACCCATTAAAATATAACCAATCAATCTCTTCGAATCCATACGCCACATTTTGGTAATATTGTTATAAAATTGAACTAGGAGGATGAGTTAATTTATACAACATGGTGGCCAATGTAGTATTTATTTGGATAAACGGCACTGTTTTGAGTGTTAAAAGATGTGAAGTCTTTTGAAATGAAGGCATTTAAAATAGCGTTTTAAACGCCTTCTTCTTTACAATATACTTAAGCTTTTTTTATTATAGGGCGAACAATTCGAGCTAATCCCCCAAGGCTTGTTTCACGATATTTCGATTGCAAGTCTTTTCCTGTTTGCATCATCGTTTCTACCACCTGATCGAAGGAAATTTTATGCGAACCGTCAGAGAATAATGAATAAACAGCACAGTCTCTAGCTTTTTGAGAGATAAAAGCATTTCGTTCTATACATGGTATTTGTACATAACCTTCAACAGGATCGCAGGTTAAACCTAAATTGTGTTCAAAACCCATTTCGGCAGCATACTCAATTTGCTTAGGTGTTCCTCCCATAATTTGTGCAGCAGCACCAGCAGCCATAGCACAAGCTGTTCCTAGTTCGCCTTGGCAACCAACTTCAGCTCCAGAAATAGAACCATTGGTTTTTACAATATTTCCAATTAATCCGGCTGTAGCCAATCCTCGAATAATTCGTTTGTCACTAAACCCTTGATCTTCCGTAAGAAAATAGAGGACGGCAGGTACGACACCCGATGCGCCACAAGTAGGAGCAGTTACTATTTTACCACAAGCCGCATTTTCTTCGGCAACAGCAAGAGCTGCAGCGAATAATAGACCTATGTTGCCTGTAGAACCGGTGGTTGTTTTCGAACGGATATAATAAGAGCTAGCCTTACGAGCTATACGCAAAGTTCCAGGTAAAACACCTTCTTCTTCAAGTCCTCTAACTATAGATTCTTTCATTATAGACCACACATTAGCTAGAAAATCCCAAATCTCCTTGCCCTCACAAAACTCTACATATTCCCAGAATGAACGACCTTCTTCTATACACCACGCTAATATATCATCCATCGTATTTAGATCATATACTTTGCTAGCATCGTTCAATAAGCCTGTATTATCTCTTAAATCGCCACCACCCACAGAGTATACTTCCCATGAATCAACAGCTTTATCATTTTCCAAGGCTTCAAAAATTAAGCCGTTGGGATGAAGTGGTAATTCAACTTCTGGTTTCCAAATGATTTCAACTTCGCGCGGATTAATCATTGTTTCGATAACCTTATCGGTACCGTGGCCAACACCCGTTGCAGCAAGACTACCGTAAAGTGTTACACGAAATTTCTTGATATCAGGATGTTTAGTGCTAAACATTTTGGCCGCACGTCCTGGTGCTATAGTATGGCTACTGGATGGTCCATAACCTATTTTATATAGTTCTCTTAATGATTGCATGTTTGTTGTATTTATATGTTGCTGGCAAAAGTAAGAAATTCCATAATATTGAGGGTGTAATTGTAATAATTAGTCGTGCTGATAGAGATTAAACGTAACACAAGTGGTGTTATGACTCTAACTCGTTGAGATTATCATGTTACAGAATGGCATATTAAAGCTTCTTATACAGATGTTTTGATGAGGATTTGGATGGTTTAAATAAAAAACGAATACTAGCAAAGCCAATATTCGTTTTAATTTTCAGGTATCTATCCACTGTCTCGTATTACCTTCCAGCCGGGAATGTCATTGGATCGAGATTATAAAATAACTCACACCCCGATAAGAAGGAATAGAAAACCAGCCAACGCGGCAAAGATAGAAAATAGAAAATGATATTAAAGAAGTATTCTCGATTAAATAGTGGAGAGTTTGGTGGAGCTATTTTCCTGTTGAACTATTGAAGACGAAGTCGAATAAGTCATTTTCTATTAAATAAAAGTTGGGCAGAACCAAGGCTGAAAAGGTCTTCTTTTTTTTTATTCTTACTATCATATATCTTCATGGAAAATATAAATTAGTAAAAAAATAAGGGGCGTTGGCCTAATGTCTTCGTAAAAAGCGTAAATTGATATAAATCGTAGGGGCAAAGCCCTGTAATCATAATAGGGACGTAATATCAATTTTAGATCATGGCAAATACATATACCCAATTGTATATTCAATATGTGTTTTCGGTTAAAGGCAGGAAAAACCTGATAAAAGAACATTTTAGGGATGAGTTGGAAAAAGTAATGTGTGGCATTATTACCAATCAAAAATGTAAAACCTATGCCATATATAGTAACCCAGACCACACCCATATCTTTGTAGGTATGCATCCCAATATTTCCCCATCAAAATTGATGGAACAGGTCAAATCAGGCTCATCCAACTGGTTAAACAAAAAAAATATATACCTGGTAAGTTTTCATGGCAGAAAGGTTATGGTGCTTTTACCTATTCAAAATCGCATATCGATAGGGTAGTTAAATATGTTTTGAATCAAGCCGAGCATCATAAAAAGCTAACGTTTAAGGAAGAATATTTATCGTTCCTTGAGAAGTTTGAAGTTGATTATGATCCTAAATATCTTTTTGAATGATACAATAGTGTAGGTATCAGGGCTACGCCCCTAAAAATAACCGTAAAATGTGATTTTACGAAGAGGATAGGTCATTGCCCCAGAATGTTATTCAACAAACACTAATAAACACGAAGGCAAAAACATGAGATATTTGGTGACTTTTCATTAGGTTTAAAAATTCGAATTAAGATGTAATCTAATAGCTTTCGATAAGCAAATTACAACTCAGCACTTTTTCTCCATATCGTCTGTAGGGTCTTTATCCTTTTTGCGTATTTCCTTTCATTTTTTTGTCTTATATAATCGCTTATTTTGGAAGATTGTTTACCTTTGAGTTTCTTGAAAAGTAAGAATAAGAACTAATTATTTCGTTTACACCTTAGTATGGAGAATTTCATCGTTTCAGCACGAAAATATCGCCCTTCAAGCTTTCAAACAGTCGTTGGTCAGCAATCTATTACCATTACCCTAAAAAATGCGATTAAAAACGCTCATTTGGCACATGCCTATTTGTTTTGTGGTCCTCGTGGGGTTGGTAAAACATCATGTGCGAGAATATTTGCTAAAACAATTAATTGTTCCAATGTGGGCGATGATTTTGAAGCATGTAATGAGTGCGAATCCTGTTTGGCCTTTAACGAAAATCGTTCTTATAATATACACGAACTTGATGCAGCGTCGAACAATTCTGTAGATGATATTAGAACCTTGATTGATCAGGTTCGGATACCGCCTCAAATAGGAAAATATAGCGTTTATATTATCGATGAGGTTCATATGCTGTCGCAGCAAGCGTTTAATGCTTTTCTAAAAACCTTAGAAGAACCGCCAGCTCATGCTATTTTTGTTTTGGCTACTACCGAGAAGCATAAAATTATTCCAACAATTCTTTCTCGTTGCCAAATATTCGATTTTAGTCGAATTAAGGTAGGCGATGCAGTTAAACATTTGCAGCATATTGCTGAAATTGAAGATATCAGCATTAATGAAGAAGCGCTTAATGTTATTGCACAAAAGGCTGATGGCGCTATGCGTGATGCCTTATCTATATTCGATCAAATTGTAAGTTTCTCAGGAAAAACGATCACTTTTGAAAATGTGATTCAGAATTTGAATGTATTAGATTACGATTACTATTTTAAAATGGTTGATGCCTTTTTACAGGGTAAAGTAACCGATTCGTTGCTTTTATTTAATGAGATTGTTGAAAAAGGATTCGATGGTCATCATTTTGTGGCTGGTCTAAGTTCTCACATAAGAGATATATTAGTAGGGAAAGATGTAGCAACGCTTCAATTACTTGAGGTGAGTGATAGTGTAAAAGAAAAGTATACCGAACAATCTAAAAAATGCGAAGTCGACTTTTTGTACGATGCTTTGGGTATTCTCAACGAATGTGATATTCATTATAAAGGCAGTCAAAATCAGCGCTTGCTTATAGAACTTACCCTAATTCAATTATCCCAGATAGTTGAATCAAAAAAAAAAGGAGTTAGTCTGAAAAAGAATTTTCGAAGACTATTAAAAATACGAGTTGAGGGACATGCCTCAGCTCCTAAAACTGCAGGTGCTAAAGATAAAGCGCCTATTCATCCTCAGCAAGAAGCTCATAAACCGGTATCAAAATCCTCTGTGCAAGCTTCACAAAGCATTTCTCACACATCAAGTCCCAATCATCCTTCAATATCTATAAAAGCGGCTATGCGTCGTGGGATAGTTAATAGACCTGCTTCATCATCAAAAAAGCAAGAAAGTAACTTGAAAGAGGTTGACACAAAATATACCGGCGTTCAAAATAAGCCATATACTGTAGAGTCTGTTGTTAAAAAGTTAAAAGAATATGCGATATCACGTAAGAAAAGTGAACGTGTACGATTAGCTATAGCTAGTTGTGAGGCCGAAATACATGAAAATGGTCAGCTTGCTGTTAAAGTGTGCAATCAGATACAGGTCGATGATTTGACTATTGTAAAAAACGAAATGGTCAATTATTTGAAAAGAGAATTGGAGAACTCTACAATTGATTTTGTAATTGAAATAACACAAACTGTAAACAAAAAAAGATTATATACCGATACGGACAGATTTAAATATTTATGTGATAAAAATCCACTACTTGAACAGTTAAAGCAGAAATTCTCCCTCGATTTTGAGTAATTTAAATTAAATAGCTCTAATTTAGCTTGAAGTTTAAATAATTATCAAATTATATTGAGGTATTGTGCTGATTATAAGCGATATTGTTTTAAGTAAAAAAAGGCTTAAAAAGAAGATTTTTTTTATTTTGTATTAAAAAAAATATATATGTTTACCTCTGAATTGAACCTAGTTTAATTCAAAATAAACACACACAATCAAATTGATTTTTTATTAAAAATTACACAAAACACTAACTAACATGTCAACAACATCAAAAATCATCTACACCAAGATTGATGAAGCACCGGCTCTTGCAACGTATTCACTTTTACCTATTATTAAGGCATTCGTTGAAGCGTCAGGTATCGAAGTTGAGACCAAGGACATTTCTCTACCTGCGAGAATTATCGCTAACTTTCCTGATAATTTGAATGAAGATCAAAAGATTCCGGATAATTTAGCAGAATTAGGTGCTTTAGCACAAACACCAGAGGCAAATATTATTAAGTTGCCTAACATTAGTGCATCAATTCCTCAACTTAAAGCTGCAATTGCTGAATTGCAATCTAAAGGTTATAAATTACCTAACTATCCTGAGGAAGCTACAACTGAAGAAGATAAGGCTTTACAAATTCGTTTTGCTAAGGTTCTTGGTTCGGCAGTAAATCCTGTTTTACGTGAAGGTAATTCGGATCGGCGTTCTGCTGCTTCAGTTAAAAAATATGCTCAAAATAACCCTCACCGCATGGGTAAATGGTCTGCAGATTCAAAATCGCATGTAGCTTGCATGACCGAGAAAGATTTTTACGGTAGTGAAAAGTCAGTTACAATGGCTAAAGCTACTGATGTTAAAATTGAGTATGTTGATGGCAATGGAGCTGTTACTGAATTGAAAAAACTAGCCTTATTAGATGGCGAAGTAATTGATACTTCGGTAATGAATGTAAAAGCATTACGTGCTTTTTACGCTAAGGAAATTGCATCGGCAAAAGAAGAAGGTTTATTATGGTCGCTACACCTAAAAGCTACTATGATGAAAATTTCTGATCCTGTTATGTTTAAGCATGCAGTTGAAGTTTTTTACGAAGAAGCAATTGCTAAGCATGCTGATACAATCAAAAAATTAGGCGTAAACTTTAATAATGGTTTAGGCGATCTTTACAGTAAAATTCAAAGTCTTCCAGAAGCTAAGAGATCAGAAATCGAAGCTGACATTATGGATGTTTATAAATCTCGTCCTGATATAGCAATGGTTGATTCTGATAATGGAATTACGAACCTACATGTACCAAATAACGTGATTATTGATGCTTCAATGCCAGTAGTTGTTCGTGATGGTGGTAAAATGTGGAATAAAGCAGGTGAATTACAAGATACTAAAGCCTTAATTCCAGATCGTTGTTATGCAACTATCTATCAAGTTTGTTTCGACGACTGTAAGAAAAATGGTGCATATGATGTTGCAACTATAGGTTCTGTATCAAACGTAGGTTTGATGGCTCAAAAAGCTGAAGAATACGGTTCTCATGATAAGACTTTTATTTCTGAAGGAAACGGTACTATTCGTGTTGTTGATTGTGATGGAACACTTATAATGGAACAAGCTGTTGAAACAGGTGATATTTTTAGAATGTGCCAAGCTAAAGATGCACCTATTCAAAATTGGGTGAAATTAGCTGTAAATAGAGCTAAGGCAACACATACTCCAGCTATTTTCTGGTTAGATGATAAAAGAGCTCACGATGCTCAAATCATCAAAAAAGTAAATACATATTTACCTAACTACGATACAAAAGGTTTAGATATTCGTATTCTTACTCCAGATGAAGCCATCGCTTTCTCTTTAAAACGTATGAGAAAAGGAGAGGATACTATTTCGGTTACTGGTAACGTTATGCGTGACTATTTAACTGACCTTTTCCCAATTATTGAGTTGGGGACATCTTCAAAAATGCTATCTATTGTTCCATTGATGAATGGTGGTGGCTTATTTGAAACAGGTGCAGGTGGATCGGCTCCTAAACACGTTCAGCAGTTCTTAAAAGAAAATCACTTACGTTGGGATTCTCTTGGTGAGTTTCTTGCTTTAGGTGTTTCTTTAGAGCATTTAGCACGAACTACAGGAAATAAAGAAGCTCAGTTATTTGCTAAAACACTTGATTTAGGTGTTAGTAAATTTTTAGAAGAGAAAAGATCTCCTTCTCGTAAGGTAAATGAGTTAGATAATCGTGGTTCTCATTACTATTTGGCTACATATTGGGCTGAGGCTCTTGCTGCACAAACCGAGAATACTAAAATTCAGGCTCGTTTTGTTAAAGTTGCTAAAGAATTAGCTGCTAACGAAGCTAAGATTACTGAAGAGTTAATCGCTGTACAAGGAAAACCAGTTGATCTTGGTGGTTATTACTTAGCTGATGAAAAATTGGCTGAAAAGGCAATGCGTCCATCAGTAACATTAAATAAAATTATCAACGAATTAGCTGTTTTGTAAGCTAAATAAGATAACTAAAAAAGATAGCCTTCCAGAAATGGGAGGCTATTTTTTTGTTCGACTGATGCTTTTCTTAAGCCTTTATAATATTGTCTGAAGTTACTATCAAATGGGGATGTTATTTGAACTAATGCGTTTAAATAGCATCGCTACCACGTTCACCGGTTCTTATTCGAATACAATCATCAAGAGGTGTGATGAATATTTTGCCATCGCCAATAATACCATCGCCACCGCCACTGGCTGATTCTAAAATGGCGGCAACAGTAGATTCAACAAAATCATCATTGACTGCAATTTCAATTCTCATTTTTGGTGTTAGTCCAGGTACAACTAATTTACCTCTATATAGTTCTGTCTTTGTATGACGACCATGTCCTGCGACACGGCTTACGGTTATTCTTTCGATTCCTTTTTTTACTAAACTTTCGCGAACTTGATCGAGTTTATTGCTTCTAATTATTGCTATGATTAGTTTCATTTGCTTATAATTTAATACTATTATCTGTTAAGAATAGGAGGTGAAGTTCTTAAATATATAATACTTGATAATGGGCAGTATATCAGTGTTTAATGATAAAAACTATTTATAAAATATTCACCTATATTTCACTAACTATTGTTCTAATGCCTTTTAGTGTAAGTATAATCTTTGGAACATTTATTCTCATTAATTTGGAGTAAGCATACCGTATCCACGTTCACCGTGATATGCATAATCCAAGCCATCAAGTTCATCGCAAGGTTTTGCTTTAAAACCAACTGTTTTTTCAACAATAAAGATAATAATTAGTGACCCAGCAGCTGCATAAACTATTGCAATACCAACGGCTGCTGCTTGTATACCTAATTGTTGAAAGCTACTCCAAGTACCTCCATTTGCAAGGGCTGCTTCTGTCATCCAACTATCTCTTATGAAAAAGGATAAAGCTAAAGCACCAACAATTGCTCCCATACCGTGTATTCCAAAAGCGTCTAAACTGTCATCATAACCCAATTTGTCTTTTAGAATAACCGCTAGGTAACAGACCATTGTTGCGAGAATTCCCAAGGCAATTGCGCCAATTGGTTGAACAACACCTGCTGCAGGTGTAACGGAAACTAATCCTGCTAACACACCCGATACAAATCCGAGGGCAGTTGCTTTGCCATGATGAAAACTTTCGATAATAATCCAACTAACGGCCCCAGCTGCAGCTGCCACTTGAGTTGCAGTAAGTGCTTGAGCTGTACCTAATCCACTTGAAATACTACTTCCGGCATTAAAACCGAACCATCCTACCCAAAGTAATCCAGCTCCCATTAGGGTCATAACTAAATTATTAGGTCGTAAATGGTGATTTGGATATCCTCTACGTTTGCCTAGGTAAATAGCAGCAACTAAACCGCTTATTCCAGCTGAAATATGAACAACAGTACCTCCTGCATAATCAATAGCACCCATAGGCCCTAAATTATATAGAAATCCATCTTCGGCCCAAACCCAATGACATAGAGGATTGTATACAAATATACCCCATAGTATAATAAATAGGACATAGCCTTTAAAAGAAACCCGTTCGGCAAAAGCTCCAGCAATTAAGGCTGGGGTAATAATGGCAAATTTGCCTTGGAACATGGCGAAGACTAATTCAGGTATTCCACCTTCCATTATGGATTCATCAATACCATTTAAAAATAGGTAATCGCTATTCCATCCAATCCAACCACCAAGCGTATTTTCACCAAAGCACATACTGTACCCAACTACTACCCATAAAAGGCTCATTACACCCATGGCTACAAAGCTATGCATCATTGTTCCAAGTACATTTTTAGATCGCACCAAACCACCGTAAAACATGGCTAAGCCAGGTATCATTAATAGAACTAGGGCTGTTGACATGATCATCCATGCAGTAGCACCAGAGTCAATTTCATTTGTTCCGGAGGCAAATGCGCTTAAGTTGAAACTTAACAGGATTAATAGTAAGAGGTAGGATTTTTTCATGGTTTTAAATTGTGGTTAATAATTAGATGATATAAAAATAGTATAAAATAGGGGTTGTTCAAAATAAACGTACAAAATAACAATGCAACCCCCTTTTGATAAGGGTGTGTTGTTGAAAAATAAGTATTGTTGTCGTTTGAGCCTTTATTATTACAGGAGTATGCGTTTAATTTATTAAAATAGAAATATTTATTTTATTCTTTTTTTTGAAATCCATTTTATGCTATTAGATTAAAAACTATTTAAGACCTTTAGGTCTGATTTATTTCTTAAATATTTGTATCTCATTTATAATCCTTTATTTTTGTGCCTTTAATTATTCTAAATAAAAATAAGATGCAACTCCATAATAAATTAAATAAGGCAGAAGCTATGGAAAAACTTCATGCCGAAACCTTTAAGCGAACAACGCTTTCTTTTTATCGTTACGTTATACTTGAAGATCCTCAAAGTTTCAGAGATAATTTGTTTGTGGAATGGGATCAGCTCGACTGCTTAGGACGAATTTATATTGCTAGGGAAGGTATAAATGCACAAATGAGCGTACCAGAGCATAATTTAGAGGCTTTTATGATGGCTTTGAATGTTCGGGAAGAACTGAAAGATATGCCTATTAAATGGGCTGTTGAAGATGATGGCAAATCTTTCTTTAAATTAAGCATTAAACTCCGACCCAAGATTGTAGCCGATGGGTTGGATGATGGTAGTTTTGATGTAACCAATGTGGGAAAGCATCTAACACCCATAGAATTTCACAATTCGTTAGATGAGCCAGATACTGTTGTTATCGATATGAGAAACCATTACGAGAGTGAAGTAGGGCGTTTTGAAAATGCAGTTTGCCCAGATGTGGACACTTTTCGTGAAGAAATTCAATTGGTAGTTGACGATTTTTCTGATAAGAAAGATAATAAAGTTCTACTCTATTGCACTGGTGGGGTGCGATGTGAAAAGGCAAGTGCCTATTTAAAGCATCATGGGTTTAAGGATGTAAACCAATTGCATGGAGGTATTATTGAATATGCTCGTCAAATAAAACAAATGGGAGTGAAATCTAAGTTTATCGGTAAGAACTTTGTATTTGATGAACGTTTGGGAGAAAGTATAGATGGCCAGGTGATTAGTAAGTGTCATCAATGTGGTGGAGCCTGCGATACACACACAAACTGCGCTAATGATGATTGTCATTTGCTATTTATTCAATGTAAGCGTTGTAGCGAGCAATATGATGGTTGTTGTACCGATGAGTGTAAGGAGATAATTGCTTTACCAAAAGAGGAGAGAGTTGCATTACGATCGAAGTTTCATGATAAATATTCAAAGAGTCAGATTTATCGTCAACGAATTCGTCCTAAATTGGATCATTTGAGATAAATACTTTTCCTATTTTTTGTATATTCAAAAGAAAAGATGAGTTATAGATTGGCTGATTGAAAATGACTGTTAGTTTTTATAAAAATGAAAGTATCTCACAAAAAAAGCAAGCATGCATACTATTTGCTCCTATTTTGAATGAAAGTTGGCTAAATATAATATCAACACTTTTTGATATTAAGCGTTAAAACATTATCTTTAATAGAAATAATCGTCTCACACACTAAACTGATATATTATGACTGAAGGAAAAGAAAGTGTTTGCGTATATAGGGGATCTTTAATTGATGTTAATTATTATAAAGAAAGACTAGAGGAAATGGATATACCTTCCTTTGTTAAGGATGATTTTTATGATGGATTTAGAGAAGTATTGCCCGATTCAGCTGAACTAATTGTAGACGCTGAAAATGCTGACAAAGCTATTGAAGGGATTCAGAAATTGAAAGAATAATTAATCTCAAGGCTTATTAAAAGGACATAAAAAAAGTCGAGAAACATCATGTTTCTCGACTTTTTTATAATTTTCAATTACTATCTTATTATGCGGTAATAATTCCCATAAAGTCTTCTGCAACTAGCGAAGCGCCACCAATAAGACCACCGTCTACGTCTTCGTTGCTAAATAGCTCTTTTGCATTAGATGGTTTACAGCTTCCACCGTAAAGAATAGAACAATTTTCTGCAACTTCTTTACCATATTTCTCAACTAGAGTTTTACGAATAAAAGCGTGCATTTCTTGTGCTTGATCTGCTGATGCAGTAACACCTGTTCCAATTGCCCAAACTGGTTCGTAAGCTAAAATTACTTTACCGAAATCTTCAGCAGAAAGATGGAATAAACCTTCAGAAATTTGAGATTTAACAACATCAAAATGTTTTTCGCTTTGACGTTCTTCAAGAACTTCACCAATACAAAAGATAGGTGTTAATTTGTTCTCAAGGCAAAGATTTGTTTTCTTAACTAACTTTTCGCTAGTTTCACCATAATAACTTCTACGTTCTGAGTGACCAAGAATTACGCATTGAGTTCCTGTAGACTCAATCATTGAAGCTGATATTTCGCCTGTATAGGCTCCGCTTTTCTCGTCGGCACAGTTCTGAGCCGAGATACGGATTTTATTGCTGGTGATAGCTTTGTTAAGCTCTGTAAGGTGAATAAAAGGAGCACCAATAATAACTTGTACATCTTTAATATCAGTAGCTTCTACCAAGCTATTAATTTCTTTTGCTAACTCGATACCTTCTTGAAGGTTTTTGTTCATTTTCCAGTTTCCTGCAACAATTTTTTTTCTCATAACTGTCATCTGTTTTTTACAGCCCCAAATCGGAATTTAAGCATAAGGAAGCACCCGATTAAAAGCAATAAAGTTGTTGTAATACTTAAAATAACTAACTTATTAATTAGTGTTTGATGTTGTGTAATTGAATAGGCTGCTAAATTAGCCTTTATTTCTGTTGTTTTTGGTATATCTTGCCAATGCCATTTGTTTAAAATCGTTCCATTTTGCAAAAGCATTAAGCCTGGGTTCGAACGAATCATTGTTTTTAGTTGAATTTCATCTGTAGCATAAAAATCAAAATTTAAAGGATGATCTTCTTTAAAGGTTTTAATTTTATCCTCTGAAGAGGCTGTTAAACAAATGAAATTGTAATCGTGGTTATTTGCCCAAGAAGCTAGTTCGTTAATTTGTTCTATGCCCTTTATATCAATTTCGCTTAAATGTCGGCTAATAAACAAAAAGGTATATGAAGGATCTGTTAGGACTTGATCGGTTATGTCTCCTTCGGTTTCATTAGAGATAGAAAAATCGTGAATAGGAGCCTTATAGCCATCTTTAATCTTAATTTGTTCTACATCGACATAAACCCACGTTGAATCTTGCCAAGGGTAGTTCGTTTCGTCAAACTCTTTAATAACACCATCTTTTTTGTACTTAAAAATAGATTTATACTCATCAGTTGGTACGCCTTCTGGAATAATCATCCCATCTTGAATATTTGCACCTATGTGATAAGGTCTAAAATCGATTAAAGGCAAATGATTGTATGAATAATAGGAACAACTTAATGCAATAAATAGCGAAAAGGCTAACATTAAGTTATGTATGGGTTTAGAACTTTTATCTTTTTCAATTTTACGAGTGAAGAATACAACTAGGGTTAGTGCTAGTATAATAATGTTTTTTCCAAAAGTTTCCCAATTGGATAATATTAATGCATCACCAAAACAACCACAGTCACTTACCGGATTGGTAAGAGCCAATATCAGCGTAAGCGGCGTAAAGAAAGACATGAATAAAAGCGCTAAGCTTGAAGTCGTTTTCTTATGAACATTAAACAGGATAAGTATTCCAATAGCAAACTCAAGCGTTGAAAGAACAACAGCAAGAGGAAAGGCTAGTTCGGATAATGCATCCATTCCAAAAGCTGCGAAATAGTCTTTAAACTTAAAGGTTGATCCCATGGGATCAATAGCTTTTACAAATCCCGAAAAAATAAAAAGGAATCCGACAAGAAATCGGCATATAGTTCTAAGAAATTTCATATTATTCTAATACTTTGAGTGTTTAAGTAAATAGTGTGCTTAATAAATTACGCTTCAAATTCTAGTTTAATTAAACCGAATACTGAATAGTTAATCATATCGTAATAATTAGCATCTATTCCTTCAGAAATAATGGTTTTCCCTAAATTATCTTCAATCTGTTTTGTCCGATTGATTTTCATTAAAATAAGGTCTGTATAAGATGAAACTCTCATACTTCTCCAAGCTTCATCGTAATCATGATTCTTTTTTTCCATAAGGATTTTAGCCTCATGAAAGTATTTTGTATATAATTCTAGAGCTTTATCAGCAGCTAAAGGTTTTTCTGAGGTTCCCAATTCAAGTTGAATAATGCCCATGATTGAGTAATTAACGATACCAATAAACTCCGATCGAATATCATCTTCGATCTTACTCATCCCTTTTTCTTCTATACTACGAATACGTTGGGCTTTTATATAAATTTGATCGGTTATAGAGGTTGGACGAAGAATGCGCCAAGCTGTACCATAATCTTTCATTTTTTTTGTGTAAATATCAGTACAAATCTTTATAATGTTTTCGTATTGATCGTTAGTCGTCATGTTAGGTATTTGAGTTTTTATATTAGTAGTCATTGCTATTTTTGGCTATATTTCTTAATCAATCAGAATAATAATTCTAGTACTTAAGTTTAATTCACCAATGTACTATTATTTCAATTAATAATAAAAATTGGCTAATCTCAATGTATATTGAGCGTTTTGACAATTTTCTCTTATTTTTGTTCTGTTTTTAGACCGAAAATTATTTTCATATGCAAAAATATAAAACAAATTCTTCAAATCAGAAGATCGAATCAATTATGTGTGCTAAGAATTTAATATCCTT
Organism: Ancylomarina sp. 16SWW S1-10-2; assembly: GCF_009669305.1. GTDB lineage: Bacteria > Bacteroidota > Bacteroidia > Bacteroidales > Marinifilaceae > Ancylomarina. The sequence goes on along the minus strand of NZ_SADB01000007.1, from coordinate 197,470 downwards.
TGATAAACCTTTGGTAATGGGGATTTTGAATTTAACACCAGATTCTTTTTTTGATGGAGGACAATATATAGACACAGATTCAATTTTAAAACGAGCAAAGCAGATAGTGGATGAAGGTGCCGATATGATTGATTTGGGCGCTTATTCGACTCGACCTGGCGCAAAAAATATTGATGTAGAAGAGGAGTGGAGAAGAATGCAACCCGCTTTGGCCTGTATCCGAAAAGAATTTCCAAACGCGATTTTATCTATTGATACCTTTCGATCAGAAATAGTTAGGCGTACAGTCAACGAATTTGGGCTTTGTATCGTAAATGATATCTCTGGAGGTTTGCTTGATGATAAAATGTATGCAACCATTGCTGAATTGCAAGTTCCTTATATTATGATGCACATGAAAGGAACACCTCAAAACATGCAAACTCATACGGATTATAAGGATTTGATGAAGGAGATTGTCCAATTCTTCAGTAATGGAGTGAAGCAATTAAATGATTTGGGAGCTAAGGATATCATTATTGATCCTGGTTTTGGATTTGCTAAGACTTTAGATCATAATTATGAGATTATGGCGAAGCTAAGTGATTTTAATTCTTTAAAATGCCCCTTATTAGTTGGTATTTCTCGCAAATCGATGATTTATAAGCTAGTTGGTGGAGCGGCTAAAGATAGTTTAAATGGGACAACAGCTTTAAATATGACAGCCTTAATGGGTGGCGCCAATATTCTTCGTGTACATGATGTAAAAGAGGCTGTTGAATGTGTGAAGATTTATAATAAAATACAGTTTCAATAATTGAGATTTTCTTTTAAGGAATATCTATTATAAATTTCTACTTTTGTTAGGTAGGCATTTATCTAAATGCTCAACAATAATTATTATCAAGCCTAAATTGGCATAATACTTTATATATGCTCCTAGCTTTTATAACGCTAAGTTTTTTCGATGTACTAGATATTCTCTTAGTTGCATTTTTACTTTATCAAGTTTATATGCTGATAAGGGGAACTGTGGCTATTAATATATTTGTGGGATTATTCCTTTTCTATTTAATGTGGTTGATTGTAAAAGCATTAAATATGGAACTCCTGAGTAGTATTCTTGGGCAGTTTATTGGAGTTGGAGTTATTGCTTTGCTTATTGTGTTTCAGCAAGAGGTTCGTAAATTTCTACTTCACTTGGGATCTCGATATAATATAAGCCAAAAATTTTCAATTGAAAAATGGTTTTATACCGATGAAAAATCTGTTAAAGATAAGGAGATCGATGCTATAATTGAATCGTGTGAGCATATGTCTAAATCGAGAACGGGTGCTTTAATCGTTATTACAAAACGTACTAATTTATACAGTTTTGCTGATACGGGACAAATTCTTAAAGCTCGAATTTCGTCTAGTTTACTTGAGACAGTATTTTTTAAAAATTCACCATTGCATGATGGTGCTTTAATTTTGGATAATAACCGTATACTTGCCGCACGATGTATTCTTCCCGTATCTGATAATCCTAATATACCAGGTAGCCTCGGATTAAGACATAGAGCTGCTATTGGTATTAGTCAAATGACCGATTCTCATGTGATTGTTGTTTCGGAAGAAACGGGAAATATTTCTTATGTGATGGGTGGAAAAATAAAGGTGAAAATTAGCTCCAATGAACTGCGTAGTTTCTTAAATGCCGATTTCTCTAGCTTTGTTTCCTAAAGTATAAATAATGCGTTATTAGATAAATGAAGTCAGTTATTTATTAGGGGTAAGCTTTTATTTAAATATACTCTCAACATAATTTCTTTATGTGTATTAATAATTGACGAATAGGCTTGTATTAGTGATAAACATGTTACTATATATAGAGATTTTTATGTCAAGGTTATTACATTTATAATACACTATTACAAGCATTGTACATGATATATAAGTTTCTCATCATATTCCAATTAATTGGGTTTCTTTCTATAGTTCCTTCTTCTGAAGAGGCTAAAGTTAAGGCCTGGATTGAGATAGAAGGGGAGTTAGATACCATGTCGATAAGAGCTCTTATTGAGAATGATAGTGACCAAAATATGTTTCTGAGTTATGAATTAGAAACATATAATTATTCCCGTATAAAAGATAAAAAAACACTGCAAAAAGGTAAATTTAGATCTTTAAAAGAGTCTATTACTGATTTGAAAGAATCTAGACTTAACCTTAGATCAACACAAAAGTTATGTGTCCGGATTAGAGTTTTAAACGACAATAAAATTGTTGCTTCCGACTCGGTTGTATTTCAGGGGGTAAGTAGGTAAGTGCATTTTTTTGAATGATATATAATCCTCGTAAGTTTAAACTTGCGAGGATTATTTTTGCTCAGAAACTGTTTAAATGTCTTGTTTTCAGTATAACTAAATTCGTAATTAATAATTCATCATTCTTAATTATTTTATTCCCTCACAGAATTTCTTCAGTTCGTATCGCAAGCTTCATTTAAAATGGTGTAGATATCGTACTCGTTAAATTGGCTTAGGTTTTGCAACTGCAACTAAAATTATCGGCATACATATTCAGGTAAGAAAAATCGCTACACGAGCGCAAAAGGTTTGTTGCATAAGGCGTAAGTAATTTTGAGAAAAAACAACTAAAAAAAATGCAGTTTGAATGATAAACATCCAAACTGCATTGCTTTATGTATTATTAAATTACCTTATTACAAGTCAACACCTGTTCCTTGCATTGAATCATCATGATCCCACATTATAAGCCAAGGGTCACTTGTTTTTTGTTGAAATGTTTTCAATTTCGCTTTCATATTTTCCAAAACTTCAGCATAGTTCTTATCTCCAGCTAAATTTTTAGCTTCCCAAGGATCTACCGATAGGTCGAATAGCTCAAATTCGGCACGATTCAAATAATCCTCTACTTTTCTGGTTCCATAATACTCTTCGTGATTTCGATAAATGCCTTGCCAAGTAGACGAAGCCCAAAGATCTGATGCGAAAGGATACTCCAAACGATGGGCTATATTCCAAATCAATTTATAGTTACCATCTCTAACCACACGCATAGGGTAATACATGGTTATTTCGTGGAAGGTATGCGATGCATAAATCTCATTCCATCCCTTTGCTTCTGGTTTCCCAATTATATCCTTAAAAGAATGGCCATGAAAATCTTTAGCTTTATAATCAACATCTGCAATATCTAAAATGGTTGGGGTTAAATCCACCCACGATATCATAGCATTATTCTCTATTCCTTTAGCAGATACCTTAGGATCTTTAATGATACATGGCAATTGAATTCCAGGTTCGTATACTGTCGTTTTAGCTCCTGGAAAAGCCATACCATTATCCGAAATATAAATAATTACGGTGTTATCCATTTTTCCACTTGCCTCAAGCATGCTCATCAGCTTACCAAAACCTTGATCTATTCTCGATATACTTTGGTAATACTCAGCAATCTCTTCTCTACTTTGTTTTGTATCTGGTAAAAATTCGGGTACAATAACATCTTTAGGATCGTATACTATTGTTTTTACACCTTTATATCCTTCTTTCTTGTTCCCAAAGTTGTTGGGCATATCCCATTTTTCAGGTTTAAATGGAGCACCACGGTGCGGATCGTCAGTACAGAAATATAAAAAGAATGGTTTTTCGGAATTCAAGACATCACCACACTGTTTAGCCATCTCAACGGTATTACGTGGATCTGCTTTTAACACTTCCTGAAAATGATATACCGATTCTGGTGCTACATGGTATTTTCCAATACGAGCAGTTGCATATCCTGCTTCCTCCAAAAGAACTGGCAAAGATTTCACATAATCGAATGTACTAAAGTGATGATAATCGTGAACATGACCATACGATCCTGTTGCATGACCAAACAAACCTGTTAAAATAACCGAGCGACTCGCTGCACAACTTGCACTGGTACAATACGCATTATTAAACAAAACACCCTTAGAAGCTAATTGATCTAAATTAGGTGTTTGAATTACAGGATTTCCATAGCAACCCAAGGCATCTTTTCCATGATCATCCGACACAAAAAGAATAACATTAGGTTTTTGTTCTGCAGAAGTAGACAGACTCGTTTTAGTAGCTTGCTTTTTGCAAGAATACGTTAATAATAAGGCTGCACATGCTGCAACTAAGCTTAGTTTTGAAAAGACTTGCTTCATGAATTTATAATATTTTGTTTTAATGACATCTGATTTATTCGAATCTTAAATTAAGAATAATATAGAATACAAAGATTATTATTCGCTTTTACGAAAATTCTTGTCCTACTTATTATAGTCCGAAAATATCTATATCTGACATAAAACTTGTATTTATGGATTCATTTGGCGTATCTGTAGGTATAAATTGTGCTTATTCTTCAATTTCTATGGCAATTTTGCCCATTATTAACTATTGCTTTCTCAATATGTTTAATTCTATGTTTGTGAAGAATTATTCATTATTCCCATTCACAAATATGTTTCTATAGTGCAATTATCTTCATTTCATATCTAACAAGGCTCACAAAAGATACAACTGTAAAACAAAAGAATTACTTAAACGGAATTACCTCTTTAAATTCTAAATCGAGGCGTGTTGGTTCCTTACCAAAACTTCATAAATGGCAGTCAAGTATTCCTGATTTTGTAAAATACGTATTGATAAAATTAAGACCATTGAGCGAGATTGTATTCTTTTCGGAAAAGAACGCATTCCAATCAGCAAACAGTACAAATAGGTAAGTTAATGGCTTTAAAAGAGTCTACTATTGAGTTGTCAGAAGCTAGACTTAACCTTAGATCAACACAAAAGTTATGTGTTAGGATTAGAGTTTTAAACGACAATGAGGTTGTTGCTTCCGACTCGGTTGTATTTAAGGGTGCAAGTAGGTAAGTGCGATTTTTTTGAATGACATATAATCCTCGTAAGTATTGCTTACAGGGATTTTTGTTTGTTATAAGTGTCTTAAATATTTTGTTCCCAGCATAACTAAATCCATAATTCATCATTCTTAATTATTTTACCCTTTCACAGCAACTCTCCAACTCGTATCGCAAGCCTCATTTAATATGCTGTACATATCGTATTCCTTAAATTGACTTAGGTTTTGCAGTTGTTCACTAAAATTATCGGCATACATGTTCATTAAGAAAAATCGCTACCCGAAGACAGTATATTTTTAGCATAAGGCGTAAATAATCTCACAAACTTTGTAATAAGTTCTCAAATACCGACAGTCTTTTACTTTAACCTTTTATTCTTTACTTTATCCTTTTTCTGGGTTTTCCGTTTCTACTCCTTACTCGCTTGGGCTCTTTGCGTGGTAACACTTCAACCCCTAATGCTTGGCAACCTAATTTTACAGTAGTTCTCAATTATAAGTACTGTTTTTCTTGTGTTATAATTCTACGCTTGTCTTTTTTTGTTAAATAATTTTCAATTATTGGAATGTTACATGTTGGTATGTTTTTTATTACAAGATGTATATGCTGAGCTATGAGTTTTTAAAATAAAAATTATTAACAATAATCCATACCTGTTCAATGTACATAATTTAATTTTATTACCTTTACTAATCAGTAAAAGTAGTAAACAATAGAATACTGTTCTCCAGCTCAGGTTTTATGGGGAAAGTTATCATCCTTTTAAAGTTAAGCGAATTACAATATGAGTGTAAAAGGAAAAATGTATGTAGACGATATGGTTTACAACATACGAAGATTAGATTTTGGTTTCGATCAAAACATCAATACAAATGGTACTGCTTCCACGCAACCTTTAGGTGGATTATTCAATATAGAAGTAGAAAGTCCTAAGAATACCCATTTGTATGCATGGGGAGCGAGTAAGCTCGATATGAAGTATATCAAATTGGTATTCTCACCCGTAACACTTGCTTCCAAAAGCCGAACCATCGAGCTGTACGATACGCTCTGCATTGGTCATCACGATTACTTCTGTAGCACCAGTAAAGATCCAATGATAAGTATTCTCAAACTCTCTCCAGCTATCATCGTTCAAGATGGCCAAACCATGGTCGAAAAAAACTGGAAAGTGAGTGATTTGAGTGCCCAAAATACTGAGCCTACAGCTTTGCCAGAGAATCCTGAAATATTGGAATGTTTCTTTGAAGATGAACAAGGCAATGCTGTTTCAAGACCCAAAAAGGACCAAACTATTTTCTTAGTGGTTAATACAAAAGAAATGGTAGGCAAGGGAATTGATATTGACTTAAGCGATGACCGAATTGACTATGAATATAATGGATCTATTCTAGATGACGATTTAATTCATGGACTTAATGTTACTGCAGATACAATGAAAATTCAGTTAAAAACAATTAAACAAAGGAGATCATAATGGCTATAGTAACACAAACAGAGGGTGGTGGAAGTAGTGCAGATTCTGGTGGATTGCTGATGGATGAGTTTTTGCCAATAGTCAGTTTTAATAATAGTCAGTTTCTCGAAGATAATACAGATTTTGATGAGCCCACTTCGGTAAATGGCATTGAATTAGACAATTTATTGACAAATATATCTCCTGAAGATGATAAGGTATATACCATTAAAAACTGCAACGATGAAATTGTCTTGCCCTTTACGGTAATAAATGGTACTGGGGAATCATTAATGGATGAGGATGGTATTGTAAAAGTAAGCTTATCAGAAGAAACAGACGGAATAACGTTTAATCAGGAATCTTTTGAAACTGGATTTGGCAAAGAATTCAAGCTTATTATTACTAAAACGGATCCTTTATTAGAAAAAGAAGTTGAATTATTATTTCTAGCACGAGATAATGATGCATTATTTGATAATACAGGAGAACTTAAAGATGTATTGTGTGGACGATTAAAAATTAAGTTTATTAAAAGTATTGAATATGTCGATTTGGACATTAAAATTAATAATCTAGCCAATAACCAAGTTTTAGCACATGCAATGGTTGAGAGTTATAAGGTTGAAGGAGCCTTTACTTACGAGCAAAGTTTTTTACACGGACAGAAGTTACCTCAATCATCAAAACCAATAAGGAAAAAACAGGTGTATTTAAAAAACTTAGGTTTATATAGTGGTGAAATTGATGGAATCGATGGTGATGGTTCAAAAGCTGCTTTTGAAAGTTTTTGGAGTAATAGGGCTTATGATACAGATAAATTCACCCAAGAAGAGTTGCTAAAAGGGATAGAAAATGAACATGGAAATAGATGTACAGATGAAAATGGAGAAATTAAATTTAAAATATTAAAATCGGCATTAATAAGCTCCGACGTTTTATTAACAATTTGTCTAAAAGATATACAAAGTTCATTAACAAGCAACAACTATACCGACTCTATTGAGATTAAAATTAAGAAGAACACTGTTGTATTTGATTCATTCGATGGTGTTGATGTTTCGGATACAGGAATAGTAGAAATTAATGTTAATGCCCCATGTGCTTGTTCTAGAGGCTTAACTAAAATTGATTTTGAAAATTTAGCACCAAATGCAACTGCTTCCGATAGAGATACTTATTTAAAAGGTATAAATATTACTTGTAATGATTTTGGAATACATACCTGTTTAGAAAAGGCGCATTTTATTGCTCAAATTTTACACGAGTCAGCAAATCTATCAGCTACTACAGAAGGAAATGTATCAGCTACTGCTTATGGTGGTTTCCCTGGTAGAGGTTTAATGCAGTTAACCAGTGAATTAACTTATCAAGAATATGGACTTTTTGTTGGAGATGATTTTACATTAATCGAGAATAGGCAGAAACTTGAAACAGCTCCACATTCTTATCTTTCTGCTGGGTGGATTTATACAGAAGGTAAAAATAATTACCCTTACAATGCTGCCAAAAATGATGATTTTTTAGAAGTGACAGCAAGAATAAATGGTGCATTTAATGGGTTTAATGATAGAAAGACAAAGTTGACAACCTGTAAAAATTATTTAAGGGATTTATGTTCGGAGGGAATGTTGACTAATAACACTTATAATTTCGAAGATAGTGGAATCTCTTCAAATACATTATATAGTTTTGCTTGGGGAATATGGCACGATTCAAAATTTACCTGTAAAAGAGGAATTACAAAAGATGATGAAAAAGCTATAGAGGGGTATCAAAAGGTAATTGATTCTAACACCACTAGAAGGGATAATTATAATATGCTTACTGAAAATGAATTTAGTGATTTTAAGGTCACCGAAAATGGAATTGAGCATGTTTATTTAAAGACAGTAGCTACTCAACGAAAAGATTCTTTAGAAGGAGTTACTGAAGAAGAAAGCGATATTAATCTTACAGATAATGAATTAAATCCAAGCACAAATGAAGACTAATTTATTGTTATTTAAAGTTATATTATTTTTCACATTAAATATTTTCGCCATAGAAACCAATGCACAAAAGGATGTGGATTGGAGTAAAGTCTATGCGGATAAATACTTTTTTTCATATGAACGTTCTATGAAATCGGTAGTCATTTATGCTCGTAGAGATACAATGATTGAGGTTTGGGTTAATGGACAAAAAGATATGGGCGACTACTCAGAAGGGAGAGGTAAAAGATCAAGGCCTGATTATTTTGAGAGTTGGGATAATGGGGTCGGTTACCTTTTAGAAATGTATGGAGATGGTCGGTTAAATGTCAAATCAAGAGATAATGTGGGAGATGGATTAGAATATCAATATGATGCTGAAATGGAAGCCAATATATTTGGTAATATTGTACTTTATGATTGCTCCAATTTCTCTGTTGAAAAATTGGATACGCATGATATAAAACCTTATGAAATATTTAATTTAAATAATGTAGCCTACTATTTATACAATTTAGAACCTGATGAATGTCGTGAATGCGCCATCTCAATTTTGGAAAAAATAATAACACTAGCCCCTGAGGTGGAAGTGCTATATCTTAATTTGGGAGATGCCTATCTAACCGTCAATGATACAAATAAAGCAAAAGAATACTATAAGAAATATATCGATTTAATGAAAAAGAAGAACAAAGCAGTTAGAATACCTGTGCGAGTAGACGAACTGTTAAAAATTAAAACAAATATAGAATGAAAACTAATTTAAAAATAAGAAGCATATTTATTTTATTATTGTTCTTTATTAGTATTGAGTACACAAATGGGCAAGAAAATCAATACATTGAAGATGTATTTGCTGATAAGTATTTCTTTTCTCATGAAGAATCAAAGAAGTCAATAATAGTTTATGCTCGACGAGATACTGTAATTGAGGTTTGGGTAGATGGATTAAAAGATGTAGCTAAATATACAAACAATTTTATGGACAGATCTTTTTATAGTGATAAGAGTGAAGTAGCATATGAATTCTATGATCGAAGGATTTGTTCTGTTGCGGCTATATTTGATGGTGATGAATTTAGACCGCAAATAAATCCTCAGGTTTTTGGAGAGGTTACACTATACGATTGCTCTAAGGTTAACGATGAATATTGGGAATATATATCGCCAGAAGAAGTTTTAAACTTAAACAATATTGCGTACTATTTACAACAATTAGAAGATCCTAAATGTAATGATTGCATCATACTAATATTAGAAAAAATAATAAAAGCTTCTCCTACTCGTATTGTTGCGTATTTAAATTTAGGTGATGCTCATTGGAGCAATAAGAATTATACTAAGGCCAAGTCTGCCTACGCCAAATACTGTGAATTAATGCAAGCAAAAGGAAAAAAAACTAAAATTCCTAAGAGAGTTTCTGATAGAATGAAAATATATTATATTCCATTTGAAATCGGATTTGAAAAATAGAATCAGCCTACGTGAATAAAATAACAGTTCTAATTATTTTTTGAATACTTATTATTCAATGCGCTAGCTCTAGAATCCAATCATATGAAAGTAGAAATTGCAATTGAAAAATAAATGAAGTCAGCTTACGTACATAAAGTAGTAGTCATACTCCTATTTTGGGTGTTTATCATTCAAAGCACCTACTCTTGTGTGCAAACCAATATGCAAGCCATACAATTTATCCCGAAAGAATTTAGTGATATAGAATCAAAGTTTGATACGAATGCAGAGCATTCTTTGACTCCATTTTACCCTCATTTTTTTTGTGAATTGAATAATATTAGAATCAATGCTCCTGAAAAAATAATTGTTACAGCAATGGATTCTAGTTCTAAGCTTATTATTCCTTTGTGTGGTTTTTGTAGTTTGTCAATTAAAAGAGCTATGAAATATGTGGATCAAGAAGCCTATTTAATTCACATAAAAAAAATAGAGGCGGAAGATTGGTTTTGTGGAGAAATTAGGAAGCCTGCTAGGCCTTATAATTTGGAGGAAGAGCCAGTAAATGAAGAGGAAAGACAAATTGAAATTGAAAAGGCGAAGAGCTATACTGACGATGAATTGGATGAAGGGGGGGGGCTGCAGAAGCTTTTAATGTAGATGTGTTGAAGTTTGTACAATTTGTTCCTGAATCGGGTACATATGAAATTTATGTGAGTACAGTTGGTCTTGAGTCGAACCATATGCAAGTAGAAATTATAATTGAAAAATAAGATGAAGTCAGCTTACGTACATAAAGCAATAGTCATACTCCTATTTTTGGTGTTTATCATTCAAAGCACCTACTCTTGTGCGCAAACCAATATGCAAGCCATACAATTTATCCCGAAAGAATTTAGTGATGTAGAATCAAAGTTTGACACGAATGAAAGGCATTCTTTAACTCCATTTTATCCTCATTTTGTAAGTGAATTTAATGATTTAGCTATCAATGTTCCTCAAAAAATAATTATAAGGGCAATGGATTCTAGTTCTAAACTAATTATTCCTCTGTGTGGTTTTTGTAGTGTGTCTATAAAAAGAGCTATGAAATATGCAGAACAAGAAGCCTATTTAATTCATATAAAAAAAGTAGAGGCGGAAGATTGGTTTTGTGGAGAAATATGGAAGCCTGCTAGGCCTTATAATATGGAGGAAGAGCCAGTAAATGAAGAGGAAAGACAAATTGAGATTGAAAAAGCGCAGAGTTATACTGATGATGAATTGGATGAAGGGGGAGGGGCTGCAGAAGCTTTTAATGTGGATGTGCTGAAATTTGTTCAATTTGTTCCTGAACCGGGTATTTATGAGATTTATGTGAGTACAGTAGGTCTTGAATCGAACCATATGCAAATAGAAATAGCAATTGAAAAATAAATGAAGTCAGCTTACGTACATAAAGTAGTAGTCATACTCCTATTTTTGGTGTTTATCATTCAAAGCACCTACTCTTGTGCGCAAACCAATATGCAAGCCATACAATTTATCCCGAAAGAATTTAGTGATGTAGAATCAAAGTTTGATACGAATGAAAGACATTCTTTAACTCCATTTTATCCTCATTTCGTAAGTGAATTTAATGACATTATGATTAATACACCTCAAAAAATAATCGTCCCAGAAGTAGATGCAAGTTCTAAACTTATTATTCCTTTGTGTGGTTTTTGTAGTGTATCCTTTAAAAGGATTGCTAAATATATTAAGCAGGTATCATATTTGATTCATATAAAAAAAGTAGAGGCGGAAGATTGGTATTGTGGAGAAATATGGAAGACTCGTGTCGATAATGAAGTAATCGATACTGAAGATGAAGAGGAAAGACAAATTAAGATTGAAAAGGCAAAAAGTTATACTGATGATGAATTGGATGAAGGGGGGGGGCTGCAGAAGCTTTTAATGTGGATGTGTTGAAGTTTGTACAGTTTGTTCCTGAATCGGGTTTTTATGAGATTTATGTGAGTAAGTCAGGTCTAGAATCCAACCATATGCAAGTAGAAATTGTATTTGAAAAATAAGATGAGGTCAGCCTATGTACATAAAGTAGTCGTTTTACTTATATTTTGGGTGTTTATCATTCAAAGCACCTACTCTTGTGCGCAAACCAATATGCAATCCATACAATTTATTCCTTCATCATTTCCCTATCAGGTGTAAAACGAACACCTTTACTCTTCAATAATTGGGTACAAACATGTAGTTTTATGGATTACTCCAAAGATGTATATTTTTAAAAATGGCAATGGAAATGCATACAAAAAGATGTTTTTAGTAATTTAAATCCAAATAATGGAACCTACAATATTTACGACCAACATTTTCACACAAGTTCTAATGGAAGTCTAGAAGATTTAATGGACGGATTACGAATACAAACTAGTTGGACATTTGCAAATACTTGCTTAAACAGATTTAAAAGAGGAGCAAATCAGTCATGGGATGCGACGAATACTAATTTATTTAAAATTCAACGAAAATGAGGATATGTGTGTGTGTAATAGTATTAAGCTTTTTTATAGCTTGTAATAATAGTCCAAAATCTAAAATAGTAGTTGAAAAAGAGAAGGTTTTAGTAACAGAATGGGGGGGGATTGATTCGTTAGGGAGTATGTATTTGACTTTACCTGATAGTTATTATAAAAAAGAAAAAAAAATCATCGTATCCACAGTAACAACCAAGAGTGGTCATAAGGTTAAAGTTGATAGTTTGATTCAGATTAAATCCTTTATCCCCATTTCAAGCTTAAAAGAATACGCCTTCAAGACTAAAGATAAAAGACAATTAGAATATGAGCACTATGATTTGTTTACTGATAGTATAAGGGTCTTTCATTGGTATTATTGTAGACAAGAAAAAACCGAAATATTGAAGGAATTCTGTTTTTTTAAAGACTTTCAGATATTAGATTACTGTTACTTTAAAGTAAAAGATGAAATTTACTACTATAAATCAAAGATAGAAGGTGCTGATACGGCTACATTTCGCACTTTTCTACGAATGCAGAATAAAAGTGAATGGCCTGCAACTCTTGCAAGAGATAAAAATCATATATACGGAGGTAGTTTAGTTCTGGAAAAAAAGAGAGCACATGAGAAGTATTTCTTTTATGCAGATTCGCTACAGCATTTATTAAAATAGACCATGAAATTTATCATCATATTTATAACTGTTTTTGAGATATTTTCGATCTCTGGGTACTCCCAAAATCAAGCCTACTCGAACTATTTACTAAAGTTAGATAAAAGTAGAATAGAGTTTAGTGTTAAATATGCCAATGCAAAAAATAAGGATTCTGTTATAAAGGAAGCTAAAGAGTTTTTGTTTCGAAGCTATCAAAGTATTTTTGAATATTGGTATGGAACAAAATGGGATTTTAATGGAACCACCCGAATACCTGGACAAGGAAGAATTGCTTGTGGGTATTTTGTAACGAATACCTTGGTAGATCTTGGTTTTAACATCCCCAGAATAAAGTGGGCACAAGCTGCTTCCGAAGTTTTTATTACAAAATTAGTCGACCGAAAAGATATCAAAAGATTTAGTAATCAGAATGTTTCCGATGTACGAAAGTATTTACTTTTAGGAGGTAAAGGAATTTATTTAGTTGGGCTAGATCAGCATGTTGGTTTTGTGTTGGTGGACTCAAACTAGATGAGGTTTATTCATCCTAGCTACTATTATCCCGAAAAAGGAGTTATGTCCGAAACGCTTAATTCAGAAAATCCATTTAAACATTCTAAATACAGGGTGATTGGTAAGCTATTCTCCGATAAAATGGTAATTCACTGGATGAATAAAATGATCTATTAGGTGTACTATTTAAGTAAGTCTATTTTTTTATTGCGTTGTTACTGTTTACCACCAATCGAATTCCCTTGCCTCCAGAGTTTTCGAGAGATTGAAAGGATCTGCCGTATATTGAAGTTTGCGAAGATCAAACTTAATCCCTAATGGACGAAATTAATAGCCTTCTTCAAGCGAATGATCCGAAACAAAGCATATCTCTTCAATTTTTTATCAGATCCATCAATTCCCCCAGACAATAATGCTTTCGAAAGAGCTATTCGAAAAGTAAAAGTAAAAGTAAAACAAAAGGTCAGAGGTTTTTTCAAATCATTTAAGGGTTCTGAAAATTATGCAACCCTTAGATCATGAATTGACACGGCTTTAAATCAAGGCATAATTCACTGGAATAAGCTTTGTGAAATTGCAGCTCTATAGTAAACTGAATAGTTACAATTGTTTTATCTTCTCACAGCAACTCTCCAGCTTGTATCACAAGCTTCATTTAAAATATTGAATATATCGTATTCGTTAAATTGGCTTAGGTTTTGCAGTTGTTCACTAAAATTATCGGCATACATATTCATGTAAGAAAAATCGCCCCCCGAAGTGAGTAGATTTTTAGCATAAGGCGTAAATAGTCTCACAAGTTCTGCTATAAGTTCTTCTCTACTCATTTGCTTGTGTATGGCTGATAAATCGATCATATAATAATGCTTTTCTGTTATTAAAAACGAGCTTAAATCTAATTAAATATTATGGTCTATGTTGGTTTAGCTTGGTAATATGTTTTTTAAGCTTTTTTTTTTATAAACCCTAATTCATAAATTTCTTTTATGGATGCAGCTTGCTTTACAATAAAGGGAATAGATCAAACTTATAGCCTGTTTTCACATTTCATTCATCGAATAATTAATGTCATTCTTCTAGACTTTACTGTTATCAGTCTAAAGTTATTGTGAGACAGATGTGAATAGTTCAAATTTGCTATTGTAAAAATATGATAGAAGAATAAATATTAGAGTTTTATTATTTGTTGAACTCATGAATTCGAAAAACAGAATATACTGAGTTCATGATGATTTAATTCCAATTTGAAGAATAAATAAACTGAATAAAAAATTAAAAATGATGGATACTTTATTAAAATCAGGCTTGCTATTGTGTTTGAAGATAAGTTTATTTGTACTTCCTGTAAATGCACAGGATAAAGCCTTTACCCTTAATAATTGCATTGAATATGCATTGGAGAACAATACGACTATTGGTAGAGCTAATAACAATATAGAGAGTCAAAAATCTTATCTGGAACAACGAAAAGCAGCACAAGGACCAGATTTGTCAATATCGGCAGCAGATACCTGGTCGTCGAGTAAATCTCATAGTAATACCTATGGTACATGGAGTAAAAGCACGGGGACAAATCTTTCAGTAGGTTTGAATTCAAGTGTTACTCTATATAGTGGTGCATCTCTTAAAAACGCCATCAATCAAGGAAAGTTAAATCTTTCGGCAGCCGAAATTAATGTGAAAACCCAGAAAGAACTACTTTCTTTGGATGTATTAGCTGCTTATATTGATGTTATGAAAGCCAAAGAGCAGGTTCAAAATAGTCAACTACAAGTTGAAATTACTCAAAAAGAACTGGATGAGGCTAGTATTCGTAGCAAAGCTGGTGTAATGGCTCCTGCTGATTATTTGAATATTAAATCGGAATATTCCTCAAATAAGGCAGCTCTTGTAAGTTCTCAAAGTGACTTGAGAATAAGCCTTGTTTCTTTAATGCAATTGATGAACATGCCAATAAGCAGTACTTTTGATATAGAAGATGTAGATTTGGAAGCTTTATTACAGGAAAATCCAATTACCGATCCAACATCAGTTTATACCCTTGCCATAGGCTTACAACCTTCCATTAAAACGGCCGAGCTCGATGTGGAGAGTGCTGATTTTGATATTAAACTGGCTAAGGCTGCAGCTTTACCAACTTTGAGCTTAAATGGAAGTTTATATAGCTACTACAATCACGATACGGATGTAAATTTTAGTGGACAGTTATCACATGCTATCACTCCTTCGTTGGGTTTGTCATTATCTATTCCAATTTTTCAGCGCAAAACAGTTAAGAATAACATAAAACAAGCTGCGATTCAAAAACAAGCTTACGAATTTGATTTATTAGATATTAAAAATGATTTACGTAAGGCAATAGAACAAGCTTGTACCGACGCACAAACCGCTAATATGACTTTTGCCTCTTATCAGGAACAATTAGAAGCGGAACAAGAATCCTATAAATTGGCTAAGAAAATGTTTGCCGAAGGCTTGCTTAGTTCAACGGATTTTCTGACTTCTAAAAATAACTTATACGAAGCTGAAATCAATCTAACGTCTTCGAAATACAATGTGCTTCTTGAAAATGAAATTATAGAATACTATATGGGAGAAAACATAGGCTTTTAGCTTTATTTCTCTTCGATTTTAGGCAGAATAATTAGATAATTAGTAAAATAAAAAGTTCAAGATATGAATAAGAAAAGATTAATTTATGCATCTGTTGTGGCCCTAATAGCTGTAGCGGGAATTGTGTTTTTCCTTACAAAAGACAGCAATTCAAGTTATATTTTTGACACTGTAAAAGTCGCTCGTGGTACTATCAGTAATACAGTAACCGCTACAGGAACTCTAGAAGCTACCGAAACTATTGATGTAGGTTGTCAGGTGTCGGGTGTGATTGAAACACTTTATGTGGATTACAATTCGATTGTGAAAAAGGGACAACTTATTGCAGAATTGGATAAATCTACTTTGTTGTCGACACTTAAAACGGCCGAAGCTCAGTTGGAAGAAGCCGAAGCTGATTACGAATATCAAGGTAAGAACCTAAAGAGGATGAAAACCTTGTTTGATCAAAATGTTTTAGCAGAAAGTGAATACGACCAAGCTGTTTATACTTATAAATTAAGTAAAGCCTCATTAAAGTCGGGACAAGCAAGCGTAGAAAAAGCCAATCGTAATTTAGGTTATGCCAGTATTTATTCCCCAATTGACGGAATTGTGAAGGATGTAAAAGTGGAAGAAGGAAATACCGTAACCGCTGGTTATAGTACGCCCGAGTTGTTCATTATCACCAATGATCTTTCCGAAATGCAGGTTGAAGCCGATATTGATGAGGCTGATATAGGACAAATTAAATTGGATCAGCGAGTAGAATTTACTGTGGATGCTTTTTCTGATGATACTTTTACGGGTAAGATATCCGAAATTCATTTGGAGCCTACCGAGGAATCAAACGTAATTACATATACTGTGATTATTTTGGTTCAAAATCCAGATAAGAAACTTAAACCGGGTATGACAGCTAGTATTACAGCCTATGTTCAGGAAGCAGAGAATGTTTTATTGGCTTCAGGTAAAGGTGTTCGTTTTACACCTGATAGGGAAATGATGAAGGAATACATGAGTAGTTTGCCCGATAATCAAAAAATGGAACATCCTAATGGTGGAAAAGGCAGGGTAACTGGTATGAGATCATCTACTTCAGGTGAAAGACAAAGACCGGCTGCAATGGCAGAAGAAGATGATTCTCACAAAACATTTTGGATTAAAGAGGGCGAAATTATTAAACCGGTACAAGTGGAAATTGGGATTAGTGATGGAAGTCAGATTGAAATTTTATCGGGATTAAAAGAAGGTCAGGAAGTGGTTGTATCTATGAAAAAAGGTAAAGCAGAAGAAACAACGGAAGTAGAAGAAGAAAAGGAAAGTAATCCTTTTGCACCAACTAGACCAGGACGCGGAAAAAAATAGCATGTTCACAGCTAATGGGTGACAGAGAGCAAGGTTTATCTATAGTATAAACAGCGTAATTTTTAAGTGTCTGTTGCTTTTAAGTGAATTGGATTTTAACCAAATATTTTGGAAAATGAGTAATAATTCGATTATAGAAATAAAAAACTTACATAAGAACTATCAGGTTGGTGACGAAATTGTAAGAGCTCTACGTGGTGTAGATCTGACAATTGATAAAGGAGAATTTGTTGCCATAATGGGTACCAGTGGTTCCGGTAAATCAACGCTATTAAATATTTTGGGTTGTTTAGATACAGCCTCAGAGGGAGATTATTTTTTGGATGGTAAAAATGTAAAAACCTTAAAGAGAAACGAATTGGCCGAGATTAGAAATACCAAGCTGGGTTTTGTGTTTCAATCCTACAATTTGTTGCCACGAACCAGTGCTTTGGAAAATGTTGAATTACCCTTGCTATACAACGGGGCAGTGAATAGTAAGTTACGACGAGAAAGAGCGGAGGAAGCTTTAATTGCTGTGGGGCTAAAAGACAGAATGAAGCATTTGTCTAATCAAATGTCAGGAGGACAGCAGCAGCGTGTAGCTATTGCGCGTTCCTTGGTGAATAATCCGGTGATTATTTTGGCAGACGAAGCTACAGGAAACCTTGATTCTCGTACTTCTTTTGAGATTATGGCCTTGTTTCAGGAACTAAATGAAAAGGGTATTACCATTGGATTTGTAACCCACGAAGCGGAGATTGCTCGTTTTACAAAGCGAAATGTAGTTTTTCGAGATGGTAGACTTATAAAAGATATGATTGTGAAAGACCGAGGTGATGCCAAACAATCTATTCTTGATTTAAAAGATGATGATTATAACTTTTCATCCTAATCACACATTGAAAAATAAGAGATATGAAGATTATTAATCTGTTAAAAATAGCCATTTCGGCTATTAGACGAAATAAATTGCGGTCCTTTCTTACCATGTTGGGAATTGTGATTGGTGTAGGAGCTGTTATTACCATGCTAGCCATTGGTCAGGGATCAAACGAAAGCATTAAAAGTAGTATTGCTTCTATGGGTACAAATCTTATTAACGTGATGCCTGCAAGTCGTAATAGAGGTGGCGTTCAGCAGGGTAGAACAAGCTCGCAAACCCTAAAAGAAAAGGATGTTGCTTACCTGTCTAAAAATTGTACGATGGTTACAGCTATCTCTCCAGAAATGAACACTTCGGGACAGGTGGTTTCTGGTTCAAATAACTGGCCTACGAGTATTAATGGTGGAAATGAAGAATATATTACAATTAAGAAATATGAGATTTCTTCGGGGCGATTTTATACGGCCAAGGAAATTAAAACAGCAGCTAAAGTTTGTGTTTTGGGTCAAACTATTGTTGATAATATTTTCCCCGATGGGACTGATCCGATAGGACAGACCGTGCGTTTCGAAAAAATTCCCTTTAAGGTGATTGGTGTATTTAAAGAAAAGGGCGATAATACTTTTGGCGACGACCAAGATGATGTGATCTTGGCACCTTACTCTACCATCATGAAAAGGATTACTCGCGAAACGTATTTGCGAGCCATTGTATTTTCGGCAAAATCGGAAGATAAAATTACCGAAACCAGTGCCGAAATTGAGGAACTCTTGCGTAGTAGTCATGGATTGAAAGATGCTGAAGATAATGATTTTGAAATCAGAACTCAGGAAGAACTCATTAGTAATTTTGGATCCATATCGGAACTTTTGGTTGTTTTATTAGGTTCCATATCGGCCATATCCTTATTGGTAGGTGGTATTGGAATTATGAATATTATGTATGTGTCTGTTACTGAAAGAACACGTGAAATTGGCCTGCGATTAGCAATTGGTGGAAAAGGGAAAGACATTCTATGGCAATTTTTAATTGAAGCCATGCTTTTGAGTGTTTTTGGTGGAATTATAGGTGTTCTATTGGGCTATTTAGCCTCCTTTATTGTTGAACATGTCATGAACTGGCCCGTTTTAATCACCGAAAGTTCTGTTGTAATGTCCTTTATGGTATGTACATTTATCGGTGTTTTCTTCGGTTGGTATCCAGCCCGAAAAGCATCGGCTCTCGATCCTATTGTTGCTTTGCGACATGAGTAATTTAATTTTCAATATATTTATAAACTTTAAATTTTAGTAAAATGAAAAAATTTCTTTTTATTGCATTAGTAGGTTTTATGACCTTAAACGTAAGTGGACTAATGGCTCAGGAACGACCAGAGAGAAAACCACGACAAGAGCAAGTAGAAACACTTACTACCAAACAAATAAAAAAAGTAAACAAAATTTTAGCTAATTACGATAGTGAATCTTTGACTGCCGATGATGCTAAAGCTCTTATGAAAGAAATAAGAGAGGCCAAAATCCCTGGAGGAGAAGGCGTTGAAAAAGCATTCGATGAAGCTGGTTTTGATTTTGAAAAAATTAAAGAACTTGCACCACCAGCAGAAAGACCTAATAGAAGACGATAAGAATTCTTATTAGAGTACAGTAAAGCCCATTAGGTAATTTATAAATATCGAAAGTTATTAAATTATCTACTGGGCTTTCTCATTTGAATTATTAAAACACAAAAGCAATAAAATCATTTAGTGCATTGTATCAGTCATTCTTTAAAAATAGTAAATTTACAATATGGAAATTCCTAAAAACAGAATAGAAAAGTGGTTGCCACATATGATTGGCTTATTACTTTTTATGATTCTTCCAATTTTTGTGTTTGACAGTAATAATGATCGAGCAATTTTTTGGATTTATAGTTATTACTACCAATTAAGCATTATGATTGTGGCGTTCTATGTTAATTATCTAATCATTACACCTCATTTCTTCTTTAATAAAAGGAAGGTATACTTCTTTGCTGTTTTATTGCTCTTTGCATTTACATTACTTTTTGCTTCACAGCACCTTTACGATTTATTTCAGCTAGATAATTTAAGGCCTTTGAAAATTATAGAAGGCAAAGAAATTCCTCGCAAAAATGCCTTGGGTTTGCACCCTAAATTGGTTGATAATTTTTTATTATTGATTATTGTACTCGGATTTAGTACAGGCATGGCAAATCTACAACGTTTGACACACAATAAAGAGGAACAAAAAGAAATAGAAAAGGAACGCCTTAATACGGAGCTAGCCTTTCTGAAAATTCAGATTAGTCCACACTTCTTTTTTAATGCTTTAAATAATATTTATGCACTTATAGCCATTGATGGGGATAGGGCTCAAAAATCGGTAGAAAAACTTTCTGGTTTGATGCGCTATTTGATCTATGATTCGGATATTAAACGGATAGAGCTAAGTAAGGAGTTTGAATTTACCAGAAATTACATTGAGTTAATGCGACAACGTTTAAACTCTAAGGTTACTTTAGATGTTGATATTCAGGAGAATGTTGTGAATGTAACGATTCCTCCTCTATTATTTATTCCTTTTATAGAAAATACCTTTAAGCATGGTATTAGCTATCGTGAAAAATCATTCATAAGAATTTCGCTTACAACAGAGAATAATAAGCTTAAGTTTTATTGTGAAAACAGTATTTCATCGCAAAGTTCGCAAGAGCCAAATAAAAAGGGTGGATTAGGAATTACCAATGTAAAGAAAAGACTTGATTTAATGTATGGAGATAAGGCCAATTTAAAAATGGATATTCATAACAATACATTTATTGTAGAATTAGTCATCCCCATTTAGTTTGTCTCTATTATCTTTACCAGCCTTAGAATTTTTGGATTTGGTTTGGATAGAATTTTAATACACAAACTCTTTGATGATCGATTAGGATGTGGTTTTCTAGTCTTTTTTGGGTGATGATAGGGGAATTAGTAGTTTTATTGAATAACGAGCATAAATTGAAGCGATGAAGAAAATTACCTGTATAGCAATTGATGACGAACCTTTGGCATTAGGATTAATGGTTTCACACATAAAAAAGACCCCTTTTTTAGAACTTATGGGTGAATTTGATAACCCCATTGATGCCATGGAATTTCTTCAAGATCATGAGGTTCAGCTTATTTATTTAGATATCCAGATGCCTGATTTAACAGGTGTTGATTTTGCTAGAACACTTCATGGCGATAATAAGGTGATTTTTACCACTGCCTACGAAAAATATGCAGTAGAAGGTTTTCAGCTACATGCCCTAGATTATTTATTGAAACCTGTTAGTTACGAAGTTTTTTTTAAAGCAGCGATTCATGCAAAAGAGCAATTTGATTTAATAGAATCTGCCTCCAATACATCATCAGAAAGTGAAATAAGCACAAATAATGATTATTTGTTTGTGAAAGCCAATTATCAGATTCGACGAATTAATTATCAGGATATTATTTATATTGAGGGATTGAAAGATTATGTGAAAATTTACCTGGAATCGGAGAATACACCTTTGGTTATTAATGCAACCATGAAATCGTTCGAAGATAAACTCCCCAAAGAAAATTTTATGCGTGTTCATCGTTCCTTTATTGTCAATCTCGAAAAGGTGACAACCATTGAACGATATCGGATTGTTTTTGGTAAAGAGCACATTCCTGTTAGTAGACAGTATAAAGAGGGTTTCGACGAATTTGTTAAAAAGAAGTTTCTATAACCTATCCTGATTGAGGTTTAAATGTGCCTACATCGTCGAATACAAGTCCATTTAATTTCCAGCTTAAGTTTGTTAATTGAAAGCCCACATACAGCCATACATTCATGAAAATTTGTTTGTGCAATGCATTTTACCGACCTCTAAAGATAATTATGAGGAGTTGATGTACTTATAGTTTAGCGAATTGTATTCTATTTGAGGATATAATTATTAATAAAAGATATTGTATTTTGATAGATTAGATTTTATAAAACTTATATGTAAGATGTTGTTGGTGCTTAATACTAAAGCTGAATTAGCTTCAAATTTATAGGAAAACCTAACATAAAAAGCAATCAAAATTTTTAAATTTGTTAGCGTTTTAAACAAAGGAAATATGAATGACGAAATTGAATTGAAAGAATACAAATTTGAATCTTTAGCTTATAAAATACTTCCTGGAGTCCTAGACTATCATTGTACTACGCATAATAAAGATTTTAAGCATAATCCTCCTTTTTTTACTGAGGTTGGAACCATTGAAGATAATGTTCATATTAAGGATATTTGTGTTGAAGAAAACCGTTTTTTCAAATATCATATCGTAAAACCAAAAGGCATAAATACTTCCAAAAAGGTAATCTTCTTATTTCATGGTTTTAATGAAAAAGATTGGAACAAATATTTACCATGGGCAAACTCTATTTGTGAAGGTACGGGGAGTAGCGTCGTTTTATTTCCAACAGCATTTCATATGCAGCGAGCTCCAAAGCATTGGAGTAGTAAAAGAGATATGTACTCATTGAGCGAGCAGAGAAAACAAAGGTATCCTAATATTTTACAATCAACGTTGTCAAATGTTGCCATTAGTATGCGTTTACATTCAATGCCACAGCGTTTTATATGGTCAGGTTTACAAACCTACTATGATGTTCTTCAGCTAATTGAAGAATGTAAAGCGGGTGAGCATGCTTATATCAGTAAGGATTTTGAATTTGATTTTTTTGCCTATTCAATTGGGGGATTTCTTGCTCAAACCCTTAAATTAACGAATCACAATAATTATTTTTCTAATACGAAGGTCTGCTTGTTTTGTAGTGGTGCAACATTTAATCGTTTATCACCAGTTTCTAAATTTATTTTGGATAGTGAAACTAATGTTGCTTTGTATTCATTTTTAGTTGAACATATTGACAAAATTTTACAAAAAGACGATCTACTTAATCATTATATGAAAGAACATTTGGAAGGAAAAATATTCTATTCATTGCTCGATTATCAGAAGATAAGAATTTTTAGAGAGGGATTGTTGAAAAAACATGAAAATGAAATTTATGCCATAACGCTTAAGAAAGACAGTGTCATACCATCTTACGAAGTAATTAATACCCTAAAAGGAGCTTATCGTGATATTGATATTAAAGTAGACGAACTAGATTTTGATAGGGAATACACTCATGAAAATCCATTTCCAACAAGCAATGTAGCATCAAAACAGATTGACGAAGATCTTAAGTTTGTATTTAAAAAGGTTTGTGATTTTTACAATGAATAAGCATTCATAATAATTTATGTTTGCAGTAAATTAGTGCGTTGTAAGTTTATGATTAAAGTATTATTAGGCAAACAATAAATAAATAGGAGTGAGGATTAATTGGCTACAGAATGAGACATTAATTGGATATATTTAGAATAAAGATGATAAAGTCGATTTATTAAGGGAAGGTTTTATCCATTAAAAATGGGAGGCGATTTATTTTATGATTATTGCTTCGATCCTAGCCGTAGATCTATAATGTTTCAATTTTCTATGCTGCTAAATGCCAATTTCTCTTAATCCACTAAACTATTCTTTGTTTTTTTCGAAACTGACTTGCTGTGATTCCTGTATTGCGTTTAAAAAATTGATTAAAATTAGCCGCTTCATTAAAACCTAGAGAGTCGGCAATATCAGCTATGGATTTTTCCTCTTGGTGAAGTAGTGTTTGAGCATACAAAATCTTATAATCAATAATAATCTTCTGCGCACTTTTACCTGTAGCCTTTTTTACGCATTCCGTAAGGTATATTGGGCTAATATTCATTTTTGAAGCATATTCGTTTACTGATAAAAACGTATTGTCGTTCGAAAGAATAATTTGTTCGAATTTAGACATGATGGCATCATAACGATTCATGCTTATAATTCCTTCGTTGTTCTTAGTTATTCTTTTTATTTTATACAGAAAAACGAGCAGTAAAGATCTTATAATCTCTAAACTATGCATCTTATTGCTTGTTGCCTCCCTATACATTTCTGCTGCAATGGGCAAAATTTCCGCAAAATCATCCTTGGTCAAGTAGTACAAAGGTAAAGTGTGAATCTTAAAAAAAGGAAATTGATTTTGTACTTCATAAGTTTGATTCAAATTTTCGAAAATAGAAGTTTTAAAGTTGATTACATATCCCTCATCATTATCATCTTCTTTGTTTTTACCATAACTTATGGTCTGAAAAGGAGAAACAATGGCCAAGCCATTCGTCATTTTATTAAATGTTTGTTCACCTATCCTTATTTTTTTAGTGTGGCGTGCTAATATTGCTATTTCAAAAAAATCTCTTTTATGAGGTTCTAAATACTTATCATCAGGTTTCTTCTCATTTATATTTCTCTCACTAATCGATTTGATATAAAATCTATTAGAATAGTCGTTGATATCATCATTGTTATTTAAAAAGTAAGTTTTAACGTTATCATAGATCTCCATTGCATCTTCATTTTTTTCAAAGATAAGTAAAAACCTAAATAGTAATCTATTTTACCCAAATTACAATATATAATATAGGATTCTAAGCCCTTACTTTTGTTTCAAGAAAATGACAATAAAATAATTTGATTACAAATAGAAAGAAGATGAACAGAAGAATTAAATCTTTAAACAAGATCGTAATAATAGTAATGAGCCTTACTGTATTAGCGTCTTGCAGTGGGGAAAAAGAAAATCAAAATAAAGCAAATCCGGAATTATCTGTTTTAGAAGTAAAAGCCGAAAACCAACAGTTTAACGAAACATTTACCTCTACTATAAAAGGAAAACAAGACATTGGCATTTGGCCTAAAGTAACCGGTTTTATAACTGGTGTTAAAGTAGATGAAGGTTCAATTGTACGCAAAGGTCAGTTACTATTTAGCATTGACCCCGTACAATACCAAGAAGCAGTAAATGTTGCAAAAGCAAATGTGGCCGTAGCTAATGCAAGTGTGGCTACAGCAAAACTAACTGCCGAAAACAAAAAGGCATTGGGAGATAGAAATATTATTAGCTCTTACGAAGTGCAGCTATCGCAAAATGAATTAGGTAGCAACAAAGCACAATTGGCTTTGGCTGAAGCACAATTGATAAGCGCCCAAAAAGATTTATCCTACACACGAATAACTAGTCCTACCGATGGTATTATTGGCAAAATTCCTTTTCGCCTAGGAACTTTGGTTAGTTCTAGCATGAGCGATGCCATGACAACAGTCACAGAGTTTTCGAGTATGTACGCTTACTTTTCAATCACCGAGAAAAAACTACTTTCTCTCTCTAAAGAAAATAGCTCAACAAAAGACATTATCAAAAGTCTTCCTAAAGTACAACTAAAGCTTAGCGATGGAAGTATTTATATAGAATTGGGAACTATCGAAACCATTAGTGGAACCATTGATGAATCGACAGGAGCCGCAAGTATTCGAGCTTCTTTCCCCAATGAGAATGGTATTTTACGAAGTGGTGGCACAGCTACTATCATTCTGCCTTATTCTCTCGAAAACTGTTTGTTAATTCCACAAAATGCCACTTTCGAGATTCAAGACAAAAAATTTGTTTATACCGTGGATAAAGATTCAAAAGTTTCAGCTACCGAAATTGTAATTTACCCCTTAAATAACGGAAGCGATTATGTCGTAACCAAAGGATTAAGTACAGGTGATAAGATTGTAATAGAGGGAATTAATTCAATACAAAACGGTTCAACTATTAAAGTGAATCTAAATACAGAGTATTATGCAGAAAAATAAATTTATTACCCGTCCTGTATTGTCAACAGCTATATCCATATTTATTGTCATTTTGGGTATTATGGGTTTAGAATCCTTACCTATATCTCAATATCCCGATATTGCTCCACCTACAGTTACAGTAACAGCCAACTATACTGGCGCCAACGCTCAAACGATACTGAATAGTGTCGTGACACCATTGGAAGAAGAGATTAATGGTGTGGAAAATATGACTTACATCACTTCTGTTGCAGCAAATACAGGTGAAGCAAAAATCACGGTGTATTTTAAACAAGGAAGTGATGCGGATATGGCAGCTGTAAACGTTCAAAATAGAGTTGCCAAGGCTGAAGGTTTACTACCATCTGAGGTGACTAAAGTGGGGGTTTCTACAAGTAAAAAGCAAACAAGCATGCTTATGTCTTTTGGTATCTACAGCGAAGACGACAAGTATGACCTTAATTTTCTGGAAAACTACATGAATATAAATATCGTTTCTGAGATAAAACGAATTAATGGTGTAGGTGATGTAAATATAATGGGTACTAATTATGCGATGCGTATTTGGCTCCAGCCAGATGTTATGGCGCAACATCATCTTATGCCAAGCGATATTATTACAGCTCTCGAGGAGCAAAATATTGAAGCTGCTCCTGGGCAATTAGGTGAACAAGGCAAGCAATCGTTCCAGTACGTATTGAAATACAAGGGGCGTTTGCAAAGTGAGACTGAATTTGAAAATATTGTTATTACAGCTACAAACGATGGTGAGGTGTTGCATTTGAGTGATATTGCTACAATTGAGTTGGGACGTCAGTCAACCAGTATAAATGGAAAAATAAATGGGCATAATGGAGTTGCCTGTATGATTTTTCAAACAGCAGGTTCAAATGCTGTAGAAATTAATGAAGAGATTTCAGCCTTTCTTGAAGAAGTTCAGAAAAGTTTTCCTGAAGGCGTTAAAGTAGCCACCTTAATGAATACCAATAATTTCTTATTTGCCTCTATGTGGGAAGTCATAAAAACACTTCTTGAAGCATTTGTATTGGTAGTCGCAGTTACTTATATCTTTTTGCAAAATTTTAGATCAACGCTTATTCCGGCAATTGCGATACCGGTATCTCTAATAGGTACCTTCTTTTTTCTTTGGGTATTTGGCTTTAGCATCAATCTGTTAACTCTTTGTGCTTTGGTTTTAGCAATTGCTATTGTGGTTGACGATGCCATAGTGGTTGTTGAAGCCGTGCAGGCTAAACTCGATGAAGGCTACGAATCGGCACGACAAGCCTCTATTGATGCCATGGGCGAAATCACTGGGGCAATTATTTCCATCACTCTAGTGATGATGGCTATATTTATTCCCGTTAGTTTTATGGGAGGCACATCAGGTGTTTTTTATCGTCAAATGGGATTAACATTGGCCTTTGCTATTGGTATTTCAGCATTAAATGCCCTTACCTTAAGTCCAGCGCTTTGTGCAATCCTATTAAAACCTGAAAAAAATAATTTAGGAGAGAAAAGCTCTTTTATCCATCGATTTCATACGTCCTTTAATGATAATTTCCACAGGCTGGTAAAAAAATATAAGAAGGGTACTCAGTTTTTTATCAATCATAAACGAATAAGCGGTGGTCTTGTAGTCCTCTCAATTCTATTATTTGTAGCCCTAGTAAAGTTGACTCCGACTGCAATGGTCCCAGACGAAGATCAGGGAGTTATTTTTGGTGTGGTGACTATGCCTGTGGGCACATCATTGGAAGAAACGGCAAAGGAGATGGACAAAATTGCTGAAATTGTGAAAGATGCTCCTGGTATACAAACATTTAATATAGCAAATGGCGTTAGTATTACCGACGGACAAGGAAATCGTAATGGAATGACTCTGATTAAATTAAAGGATTGGAGTGAACGAGGAGAAGGAGAAAGTTTAAATGAAATAGTTAGCTATTTGAGACGAAAAACATCGGAAACGGTAAAAAATGGACAAATTATGTTTTTTTCTCCACCAATGATTCCGGGTTATAGTACATCTAATGGCTTTGAATTTCAGCTTCAGGATAAAACGGGTGGTGATATCAATAAATTCAACGAGGTAGCACAAAAGTTTTTGAGTGAACTAAATACTTGTCCTGAAATTGGACTTGCTCGTACTGCTTTTAATCCTTCGTCTCCTCAATACATGGTAGATATTGATGTGGAAAAATGTAAAATCGCTGGAATCAGTCCCGAGGTAATTCTAACGACCTTACAGGGATATTATGGAGGAATTTATGCTTCCAACTTTAACCGCTTTGGTAAATTGTACCGCGTTATGATTCAGGCGGCACCAGATTATCGCACAAATATAGAATCTCTGAATAAAATTATGGTGCGTAACGGAACAAAGATGGCTCCAATTACACCCTTTGTGAATTTACGTAAGGTGTATGGTCCCGATAATCTGAATCGCTTCAATCTCTATACTTCTATTAGTATAATGGGCGCTCCAGCTGATGGAGTTAGTTCGGGCGAAGCGATTACGGCAATCAATGAACTTGCAAAACAATTGCCTACAGGTTATGGATTCGAATTTTCAGGAATGACACGTGAAGAAAATAGTACAGGTTCAAATTCTACTGCTCTTGTTTTGGGAATTGTTTTTGTATTTATTTACCTCTTGCTCAGTATGCAATACGAAAGCTATATTCTACCCATTGTTATTCTTCTTTCTGTTCCGTTTGGATTGTCTGGAAGTCTTCTATTTGCAAATATAATGGGCTTATCAAATAATATCTATATGCAAATAGCCTTAATAATGCTCATTGGATTATTAGCCAAAAACTCGATTCTTATTGTAGAATATGCAAAAGAAAGGCGTTGTAATGGAATGGGAATTGTGGAAGCTGCAATTGATGCAGCCGGTGCGCGTTTGCGTCCCATATTGATGACATCTTTTGCCCTAATTATTGGTCTATTACCAATGATGTTTTCTAGCGGTGTAGGAGCTAATGGTAATAGTACTCTAGGTGCAGGTTCTGTTGGGGGAATGTTGATAGGTATGATTTGTCAGATATTTATTACTCCAGCTCTGTTTGTCATCTTCCAGAAAATTCAGGAAAAAATTAAACCTATTACTGTGGATCAAAATCAAGTTACTGCCAGCAAGACAAGTATCACACAATAAGAAATTCATAATGAAAAAAATACTAATTGTAATAATAGGAGCACTACTCATGAGTAGTTGCTCCCTCTATAAAACATTCGAAACACCAGAAATTGAAACCAGTAAGCTTTATCGAGATACGACTTCAACAGAAGTGTTATCGCCTGCTGACAGCACAAACCTGGGAAACATTGAATGGCGTCAGCTATTTACCGATCCTCAATTGCAAGTCCTTATCGAGAAAGGTCTAACAGCAAATGTCGATCTACAGACTGCTTTATTGCGTATTGATCAAGCAGAAGCATCTCTATCATCAGCACGTTTAGCTTATGTTCCCGATTTGTCCTTCTCGTCAACAGGTACACTGTCTGATTTCGATGGTTCCACAACAAAATCTTACACAAGTCCGCTTTCAACTAGCTGGCAAATTCCTTTGTTTGGTGGATTACGAAATGCCAAAAAAGGAGCAGAAAGCACATTGGCACAAAGTCAGGCATACAAACAAGCCGTACAAACTCAATTGATTGCCACAATTGCTAATTCATACTATAGTTTGTTGATGCTTGATAAGCAATTAGAGATTACCGATGAAACCATTAAGAGTTGGGGAGAAAACACAGAAACCATGCGTGGTTTAAAAGAAGTAGGCATGACCAACGAAGCTTCTATCACGCAAAGTGAGGCGAATTATTATGGCTTAAAAACCACATATGCTGATTTGCAACGCTCCATACGCGAAACTGAAAATGCACTTTCAATCACCTTAGGTCAAACACCACAAGCAATTGAACGAGGCGAATTGCAAAATATCAAATTGCCCACAAAGATTTCAGCGGGTGTACCCTTACAATTATTGTCGAACCGGCCAGATATAAAACAGTACGAAATGGCATTAGCTAGTGCTTACTATGCTACAAATGTAGCTCGTTCTGCTTTCTATCCTAATATTACTATTAGTGCATCGGCAGGTTGGACCAATAGTGGAGGTGGAGCTATTATGAATCCTGGAGAACTTTTGTCAAGTGCTATAGGTTCGTTAACAGCTCCTATCTTTAGTAAGGGAATTAATAAGGCCAAATTAAAAATTGCAAAAGCCCAACAAGAAGAAGCTAAACTTAATTTTAAGCAAAGCCTGTTGAATGCCGGAAGCGAAGTGAGTGATGCACTTTTTCAGTACACCACAGCTAACCAAAAACGGGAAGATCGTCAGATGCAATTGAATGCTTTAGAAAAATCGGTACAATATACAACTGAATTATTTACGCTTTCTTCTTCAACCTATCTTGAGGTTCTTACGGCTCAACAGGGTCTACTATCGGCCCAGCTTTCCGAAACAAACGATTGGTTCGAACAAGAACAAGCTGTTATTAATTTATACCAAGCTTTAGGAGGCGGACGTGAAGAATAATATTTAGAACCAATCGTATTTTCTCTATAAATGAGAAAAAGAAATAGGAACCCTTTGTGTGAAATTTACCAAATTATGGATAAATTTCGCACAAAGGGTAAGTCGTATAAGTTTAACCATTTATATACTGAAATTAGCACTTAGCAGAATGCCGATATATAAATGAAGAGTGTTAATGAAGAATCAATTTAATGCTCGTTTTATTTAAAATCTGTATTAATTATTATGAATCCAAAACAATATTCACTTAAAGATAGTCCTATTCGTAAACTACTTTTCGTTTTTGCGGGTCCTGCCGTATTAGGACTTCTGATCAATGCCCTTTACAATATTGTAGATCGTATATTTGTTGGACAATTTGTGGGAGCAGAAGGTTTGTCGGCTGTAACCTTTGTATTTCCCATAACTATTTTTCAGTTTGCTTTTGTGCTTTTATTTGGAAGTGGCGCAGGTGTTTTAATAGCCAACTATTTGGGTCAAGAAAAACAAGAAGAAGCTGAAAAAGTGCTTGGGAATATGATGGCTGGACTATTAATTACCATTGTTCTTTTCACCCTTGCCGGATTTTTGTTTTACGAACCACTTCTAATTTTATTTGGTGCTAAAGGTGAACTTCTAAATCTATCGTCCGATTACCTTTTGATCATCATTATGGGATTTCCACTCTCTTTTCTCCTTGCCTTAGAGTTTACCTGTCGTGCCGAAGGAAATCCACGTTTGCCTGCTTTACTTATTCTAATCTCATCCATAATCAATGTCAGTTTGGATCTTGTATTCATGAAAATATTTAAGATGGGAGTTAGTGGTGCAGCGCTAGCAACAATTATTGCTCAAGGTGTTAATGCTCTTCTTATGCTTCGCTATTATATAAAGGGCAAAAGTCATGTCAAACTAGCTTGGAAAAATATCAAACTTCAAAAACACATTATTCTACCCATTCTTGCTGTTGGTTTAGCTCCTTTCATTATGGATAGTGCAATGGGGCTACAAAACGTAATTGCCAATAATTTACTCCTTAAATCGGGAGGAATACACGCAGTAGCTGCCATGGGAATTATTTTTGCTGTCAATACTTTTTTTATGATGACTGCCCTGGGAACAGGTGATGGTATGCAACCTATTATTAGTTATAATTTTGGAGCAAAACGCCCCGATCGTACAAGGCAAACTTTAGATTATGCTTTAAAAATGGTTGGCATCGTAGCCTTAATTGGCATCATAATTATAGAACTGTTCCCGACTCAAATTACTAGTGTTTTTATTAAAGGGAACGAAAGTATTATTACGATTACGAAAACAGCCTTGCAAATATTCGTCTTATCCATTCCTTTCTATATGTTACAGATTGTTATTACACGATACTTTCAAGCAATACACGCCAATAAAGTTGCTACCTTTTTAGCCATACTGCGTCCTGTTCTACTATTTGTTCCTATTGTATACTTTTTAAATTGGACAAATGGTTTAAATGGTATTTGGATGGCATTTGTATTGAGCGATAGTTTAAGTGTTTTAATTTCTTTTGGATTCGTCTATAGATATTCAATGAAGAATCAGAAATTAGTAAGGGTAAAATGTTAGTCGCAAAAGAGCAAAAACTCTAAATCACAAAATTGATTATTTGTTGTACAGATTATCACTTTCTGTTGAGAATCACTAACAATGATGTACCTAAAGAGACTTATGATATCTGAATAAAAACGTGTACCATCTTTATTTCTCTTGTAATTGACCATCAATGCAATTCCTTTTATATTTGTTATCGTTAAATGTAAGCCTAAAAATAGCTAGCTTGCTTTTTTATGAAAATTGGAAATTAAATTAATCAAGGCGTTTTCGATTAATCGGCTTATTTATAATAATTATAATATTTAAGGTCATGAGACAAATAAGTAAACTATTACTCTTATTAGCAGTTGTTTTAAGTAGTTGTACAATTGAAAAGGAAACAATTGTAAACTCTTTGAATCCTAATATTGAATATTGGGGAAGAATAGATACTACTAGACATGAAGGAGCAAAACTATATTGGTCAGGGACATCTATTAAAATTAATTTTGAAGGAGAGTCGGTACAGGCATTGCTAAAAGATGAATCTGGAGATAATTATTACAATATAATTATAGATAGTGATAGTGTGGCTCTTTTAAGACCAGATACAACGAAACAATACTACCAATTAGCTTCAAAATTATCCGAAGGAAAACACTCAATTGAGATTTTTAAAAGAACAGAGTGGGATAGAGGGAGAACTAATTTTTATGGCTTTAAACTAAGTAACAAGACCAAACTATTACCTAAGACAGCTCCTAAAAGAAGGAAAATAGAATTCTATGGCAACTCAATAACAGCTGGATATGCTGTTGAAGATACTTCGGGTAAAGATCGTCCTGATAGTACTTTTACCAACAACTATTTAAGCTATGCCGCTATTACTGCTCGACATTTTGATGCTGAATATCAATGTATTTGTAAAAGTGGTATAGGTATTACAATTAGCTGGTTTCCTCTCATAATGCCTGAAATATATGACAGATTGATTCCTACAGATTCGACAAGTAAATGGAATTTCTCCTTGTATACACCTGATATTGTAGTTGTTAATTTGTTCCA
Source organism: Ancylomarina sp. 16SWW S1-10-2 (assembly GCF_009669305.1). Classification (GTDB taxonomy): domain Bacteria; phylum Bacteroidota; class Bacteroidia; order Bacteroidales; family Marinifilaceae; genus Ancylomarina. The sequence continues at coordinate 164,311 of NZ_SADB01000007.1, read as the reverse complement.
AAACGATTCGTGGTTAGTTAATAAGCCAGAAAGAGAAGAGTTCAAAACTAATTTTGGAAACAAAGCTCCCAGTGATGCCTATTTAATAAATGCTTATCAGCAATTTGTAGTCAATTTGAGGATGCATTATCCCAATGCAAAAATAATATGTGCACTTGGAAGTATGGATGCCACCAAAGAAGGATCAAAATGGATTGACTATATAAATAAGGCAGTAACTAATTTAAATGACAAGAATATATACACTCATTTTATTCCTTACAAAGGAACCCCAGGACATCCTACAATACAAGAACAAGAAGAACTAGCAAGTAGCCTTATTCACTTTATTGATGACAATATTATTTGGTAATTACTCTTATTAAAAATGAAACTCAATCAGAAATATCTATTCTCAGCAAAGATCTATCTCATTGGAATCAATTGGTGTGTCGATGTGCCATTCGAAATAACCAATTGCCTTATCGTAGATAGAGGTCGTATAAATATTAAAGGGAAAATAAACGGTTTCGATTTTTTCAAAACTCTTATGCCAGTGAAGAATGCGACACACAGGCTTTTTGTTAATAAAATAATGATGCAAGGTGGCAGGACTGCATTGGGCAAAGTGGCACAGTTTGAAATAGAACAAGACCACAACAAGAACGTAAAGGAATACTCCGTGCCTAAATTAGTCACAGAACAATTGGTTGATAATAATCTTTTAGCAGACTTCAATAATTTAACAGCTTCGAGGAAAAGGAGCATATTGAAATACTTCAGCTTTATAAAAACGGAAGAAACTCTAGTGAAGAATACAAATAAGCTAATAAGCCAACTGAAAAACAAAGAGAAGAACGTCAAAGTGCCTTAAAAGCGATAATAAAATGATCGATTTCAATCATAAATTTGGTTTTGCTGCATGAGCATATAATAAAAGCTTAAAATCACAGGCATTTAGTCTATAAGCATCTAATAAAGCCTTAAATGCTCAGGCATATAGCACATCAGCATTTAATGAAAGCATGAAATCTAATGGGCTCGATTAATTATCATATGCTGAAAATAAGAAATTTGGTGTTTTTGATGAATTATCATATCTTAATGAATGATTTCTAGGCATTTTGCCTTAGTTATTATTTGGTTATAGAGTAAAAACACGAACCTTTAAATAAGGAGTTATGGTAATCATCCAAAAAATTAGAACAAATAGTCGTAGTGGTGATACAAGTGCATTATTAGCGCTTATGCTAAAGGCATTTGCAAATAATGATTGGAGTACAGATATTTATTTAACGCCTATAATTGAAAAAATAAGTCTTGCGAACACTCAGTTGATTGAGGCGTTGAAGCGATTGAAAGTTTATTCTCAGTTGGCAGAGAAAGACCGTATGCGCAATATGTCAATTAGAGCCTTGTTTAAGTTGGTCGAGGGCTATGATCATATGCCTATTGCTGAGATAAAAGAAGCAGCCTCAGTCGTAAACAACATATTGGAGCAATATGGTTTGCGCATACTGAAGGAGAGTTATACAGAAAAATCAGCCTCTATTGAGTCCTTACTAAACGATTTATCTAAGGCTGATGTTGTATTAGCTAAAGCAAGCTTGCAAGGCGTACCCGAAACGATTACAAGTTTGGATACGGCTCAAAAAGATTTTGAAAACCTAGCATTGCAACAAACCGAGCAGGAGAGTGTGAAGAAGAATTTACAATCAGCAAGCCAGTTGAAGAAAGAGATTATCACAGAGATTAATACAAACTTGGTGGGCTATATGAATACTATGGCAAAAGTAAACCCAGTTACATACACAGATATTGCCCACACCATTGCTGAGCTAATCGATACGAATAATGAATTGGTAAAACGCCGCCGCAAAAAAGATGAGCCTGAGGAGTTAAACAAAGCAGACTGCGAACATGCTTAAAACTACTGGGTAAAGGCTTCGTAATAGGTGAGGTCTTTAGTTCTAAAAAACAATATAGGTTTAGGAACTTGTTTATCAGTATTCCTATCAGAAAAGAGAATGTAAGTCAAGTTACATTCTCTTTTTTTGTTAACTTCGATAAATATTAGTCTTATTTTATAAAACATTAATTGCGAATGTACACTTATACACCTCAATAAGCTGTGTAAGTGTATGTTTTAAGATTGATAAAAGAAATATAAGTGTAATACACATTTACAATTGTTACAAAACATTTAAAGCAGAAAATGAAATACAATAAATTAGCCTTAATACTTGCACTAAATTTTCTCATCTGCAATGCCATTTTTGGACAATCTTCGGAATTGACGTCAAAGGTTTGTAAAAACTTAGATTTGAATATTGAAGATTGTTATTTGTCACTAGTAAGTGAAAAGGCGATGCCTAATGATCCTTCAAAATCTATTATTGTACTACCTAAAGTTGTAGAGAAAGAATTCGATTATTTTATCCTAGACAGTTATGTCTTAATTGTTGAATCCACCACTGGGAAGATAATATCTAAATATTTTGAAAGCCACAAAACAAATAACTGGACTTCAGATGCAATTAAATTAGAATCAATTAAAATTGATACAGCACCATATATGCTCAATAAATCAACTAGAGCATTTGGAATAAGAGTTAGTTATTCCGGTTCTTCAAGGGTAAATCCATATTCAGAAGAAACATTGACGTTATTTATAGAAAAAGAAGAAACCATTTTTCCAGTGCTAAATAAGTATTCTGTAGCACTTTTCAATGGAGAATGGGATGGAGTATGCACTGGTAGTTTTAAGGATCAAGAAAAAATCGTAATTGTAGCAAAAGAGAAAAGCAATGGTTTTACTAACATTTTAGTGAAAAATAAAATCACAGAAACGACGAATGTAGCTGAAGCTGACGATTGCATTGAAAAAGAGAAAATTAGAACTGTAAAAGAAGTTTTAAAGTACGATGGCAAAGTATATAAAAACGTTTTGTAACAAAAGCTATATGTAATGCGGGTTCAGCGGGTAATTCAAGCGCAGTTCTCCGTTGCAACACCGCCAAAACTTTGATTTTTCAATTTATAATTTGAATTAATGTAAATCAAAGTTTTGGCTAAGTGCGGATTTGAAAGTGAAGAGCTTCGAAATCCCCCAAAACACATAGCAAGCCCGTTGTAAGCCATATAAGAATGAAATCAAGAATTCAATAAAATGATAAATAATGAATTGTAAAAATTGTAAATCTGAACTTAATGATAATGATAATTTTTGCAATGAATGTGGCGCAAAAGTAATTAGGGAACGAATAACTGTAAAAAGTTTATTTTCTCACTTACTTATTTCATTAGGTTGGGATAGTAATTTTTTTATTACACTAAGATTTCTATTATCTAAACCGCAAACAATTATAAGAGAATACATTAATGGAACTCGAAAAAAATATACAAATCCATTTACTTTTTTCGCAATTAGTCTTGCAGTTTCTCTTTTTGTGTTTAATCAATATTCTGAACAATTTATTTTAATGTCTACGACAACCAATATTCAACAAACTAATGAGCTTGAGAACGTTTCAGCATCAATTACAAATAATAACAAAAAAGGTTTGGAAATTCTTGGTTATAAAAATCAAGCCGAATTGAATAAAAGTATTGCAGAGTTCCAATTAAAATATTACAACCTTATATCATTTATTTATTTACCTCTTTTTACGTTAATTGCATTTTTAGTTTTTAGGAAACCATATAATTATGGTGAACACTTAGTTATAAACACATATTTTTTAGGCATTACAACATTTTTTGGTGTACTAACCTTTATTTTTAGTCTTATAACTAAATATAACATCCTTTTATATGCAACTATTTTTACTTTTATATATTATTCCTATGCGTATAAAAAAATATATGAATTAAGTTTTGGGAAACTTTTAATGAAAATTTTGAAATTTATTGGAATTTTACTTTTAGTAATAATTATAGGCGGAATTATAACTTTTCTAATAGGTATTGCCATAGTAATAATAAAATCAAAATTATAAATATCAATAAATATGAAATACACAACAGTACATTTGGATGAAAATAAGATTGAGTTATTCAATACTCTCTTAGGAAAAGAAACAGTAAAAGTTAATGGAAAAATCGTTTCAGAAAAGAGTTCAATTACAGGAACAGAACATAATTTTGTAATTAACGAAAATGGAAATGAAATTGCTTGTAAATTAACAACTGGATTAAGTATGAATGGTGTTGTTTTTAGCTTATATAAAAAAAATAAACCTGTAATTGAAATGGCTAAGAGTGGTAAATTAGCATTTGTGTTTTTTGTACTAATCGGAATAATAGTTGGATATAGTATATTAAACAAATAGAAAATAACGGCTCACAACAACTAAGCGTTCGTGTGGCAGGAACTGCCCAACATGTTTCGAAGAACAGCGTAGCTAACAGTCGGTGGATTGACGTAACAAATGACAGAATTGCTACTTTTGGGGAAAGGTTTAGTTTGTGGTACTTTTAGAAAAGAGAATCTTGCAATATAAAGCTCTTTTAAGTGCGGTGATTTCAAATAAATATAAAGTTGTAGATTGATCTACAGCTTTTTTTTATGTTTTGGATTTAGAATAGTTGACAATGGAACGTAGTTATTCTAGTAGCCTTTCTTAAGACTTTGTTTAAAAAACAGCTAACTTGCTTTTGTGGTAAATTTGAAATATAAACATATGAAAGACAACAAACATCTTCTTTTTTCATACGGAACTTTACAATTAGAGAAAGTTCAAATTGAAAACTATGGACATCTCCTAAAAGGAGAAAAAGATAGCTTATTGAATTATAAACTTGATAAGTTAGAAATTACAATGAAATAAGACTTCTGCTTGCAACAAAAACCGTTGAACCAGAAAGAATAAAAGAAGCTTTTAAATGTGGCGAAACACTTATTGCTGAAAACAAAGTACAAGAAATTAAACAGAAATTTGAAGGCTTGAAAAATTTCTCGCACGAACAACATTTTATAGGTCATTTACAAACCAATAAGATTAAAGAAATTTTAAAATATAATATCTCTTGTATTCAGACTATAGATAGAATGAGTTTAGCTGAAAAATTGCATAATCGTTTAACTTTAGAGAACAAAACGATGGATGTTCTTATTCAAATAAACACTTCAAACGAAGAAAGTAAATTTGGGTATGCACCAAGTGAAAGTCTAAATTTTGTGAAAGAAGTTGCAAAGTTTAAGACTTTGAAAATAAAGGGTCTTATGACTATTGGCTTGTTTAGTTCAGATAAAGAAAAAGTGAGAGCGTGTTTTAAACTCCTAAAATCTATTCAACAAGATATTATTAATGCTCAAATACCAAATGTTGAAATGAATGAACTTTCAATGGGAATGAGTGGCGATTTAGAAATAGCAATTGAAGAAGGAGCAACAATTATAAGAGTAGGAACAGCAATTTTTGGAGAAAGACAATATCCGGATAGTTATTATTGGAATGAAAATAGTGAAATAGATTAAGAATGGCTTACTATCGATATAACAGTAGGCGAAAGAGAAGTATTGATTGAAACGCTAATTAAATCTCGAAGGGATGATATAGTTATAGCAAAATTGATAGGTTACAAGTAAACCCCGAATGGGGTGATATAAAATTTAATAATATACCTGGAACATTTTCGCAAGTTTACATACAAATTGTTTTTGCCGTTAGAGGGCGTGAAAATTTGATATCTAAAACATGGAAAACCGAATTACATAAATACATATCGGGGATTATTACAAATAAAGGTCAGAAACCTATAATTGTAGGTGGTATGCCTGACCATATTCATGTATTTGTTGGTTTAAAGCCAACGATGCCAATTTCAGATTTAGTTAGAGATATTAAAAACAACTCTTCAAATTTTATAAATTCGAAGAAATTCGTGAAAGGTAAATTTTCATGGCAAGAAGGATTTGGTGCTTTTTCTTATGGCCATTCACAAATAGATCAAGTTTATAATTACATCTTGAATCAAGAGCAGCATCATCATAAAACAACATTTAAGGAAGAATATCTTCAATTTCTTAAACGATTCGATGTGGATTATGATGAGAAATATTTATTTGAATGGATAGATAAATGATTTCACCCTTTTAGGGTTTCTACAAATATGGTTGCTTTATTCTATAATCATATCAGCCCTTTGGGCTTTAAAAGCAAATGTTTGTATTCGTAAGGATAACCTTTCGGTTTTATCACTTTTATATACTTATTGATAGTCTTATTTAATTTATACAACTAATTCACAGCACAATTATCTAATAAATATTAGGAAAAGGAATACCGATTAAAAAAGCTGATTCAATCCCGAAGGGATGATATCATTATAGCAAAAATGAATAGATAATAAGTAAACCCCGAATGGGGTGATATAAAATAATATGTTTGGAGCATTTTTGCATATTTAGATACAAATGATTTCATCTTTTCAGGCTTCATCGTAATATGATTCCTTTCATTTTATAATAACTTCAGCCCTTTGGGCTTTAAAAGTAAATTCTTTTGAACTAAATTTGTTACGACTAGTCAGCCAATTCGTTGTTAAACTAATTCCAAATAAATCTTGCCAAAATTATTGAGTTGAATAGTAACTTATCCTAAAACAAATAGGAAAGGATTGAAATTGAATAAAAACAGATTAAATAAATATTTTTTATGAGTTTAAGATCTATTAGCATAATGATTGTTGGGGTAATTCTTAGTTTGAATGTTTTTGGGCAATCAGAACCAACTACTTTCGACAATCCTATTTTACCAGGCTATCATCCCGATCCTTCAATATGTAGGGTAGGTGATGATTATTATTTAATAAATTCCACCTTTTTATGGTTTCCTGGTATTCCTGTTTATCACAGTAACGATTTGGTGAATTGGGAGTTAATAGGTCATGTCATTAATCGTCCAGAGCAAATGGATTTTACAGGATTACCTGATAAACTTGGCGTTTTTGCCCCAACTATAAGATATCACGAGGGGTTATTTTATGTCATAAATACTTGCGTAGGATGTGGAATGAATTTTTACGTTACTGCTAGCAATCCAGCAGGACCGTGGTCCGATCCGGTTTGGTTGCCAGAAGCTCCTGGTATCGATCCATCATTGATGTGGGATGACGATGGAAAATGCTATTATACTGGTATGACCGGTGTAGAGGAACAAAAGTGGTCTGGTCAATCAGTTATTTACAATCAGGAATTAGATTTAGAACAAAAAAAACTAGTTGGAGAGCGCCATGAGTTAACCTTTGGACACGCTAATAATGCATCATATTCTGAAGGTCCACATTTGTATAAAATTAATGGTAAATATTTGTTGATGATTTCTGAGGGAGGCACGGGATTGTATCATTCTCTTACTGTTCATCATAGCGATTCAATTAATGGTCCTTATGTGGCAGATTATATAAATCCTGTAATTACACATCGTAATTTAGGCTTAGATTATCCATTACATGCCATTGGACATGGTGATTTAGTGCAGACACAGAATGGAGAATGGTGGTCTGTTTTATTGGGAAAACGTAAAATTGATAGAATAACGACACTTGCTAGAGAGACCTTTTTAGCGAAGGTTGAATTTGAAGGTCAAACACCCATTTTTAATCCTGGTTATGGAAAAGTACTTATGAAACAAACGCGTCCAAATTTACCCTGGTCACCTGTTAAAAAGGAACCCGTAAGAGATCAATTTGAAGGTGAGAAATTAGGATTAAAATGGTGTACTATACGTACTCCCAAAGAGAACTTTTATTCGGTTAAAAATGGTAAGCTTAAATTGAAATTACGCAAAGAGGTGATGGATAGTTTGGTAAATCCCTCAATTCTAATTCAGCGTATTGAGCATCATAAGTTCGAAGCAATGACAAAGATGAGTTTTAAAACCTCTAAAGCCAATGAACAAGCTGGGTTAACATTTTATCGAACGAATGAAAACCATTACAATTTGTTAAAAGATAAAAATTCATTGATACTCATAAAGTCTTTCAAAGGCAAGAAAACTGAAATTGCTCGTATTCCATTTAAGAGTAAGGATGTATATCTGCATGTGGAAGCTAATGACTTGGAGGTTCAATTTAGTTATGGTGAATCACCAAAATCATTAAAGCCTATTGGTGAAAAACAAAGCCTTGTTGTGATTGCAGATGGGCAAGGTAATGCTATGTTTAATGGTCCAGGAATTGGTGTGTACGCAACAAGTAATGGGTTAGAATCAAAAAATCAGGCTCTATTCGAATGGTTTGAGTATGATAGGAAGTAAGCATTAAGGTTTGTGATTAAAATGCTATTACATAGTTAACTCTATGTTGTATCGTGTGTAGATGGGTTAAATTAATTTTTAACCCATTATATTTGTATTGATAAGAAGTATTATTGAAAATTGTTGAGTTAAAAGAATAGAATAGATTATGGAAATTAAAAATATAATATTTGATTTTGGTGGCGTATTAATGGATTGGGATCCTAGATATATGTATCGCAATGTGTTTGACAATGAAACTGAGATGGAATTCTTTTTGGAGAATATTTGTAATTCAGAATGGAATGTAAAACAAGATGCTGGTCGCTCTTTTGATGAAGCGACAGAAGAATTAGTTCTTAAATTTCCAAAATACGAAAACCAGATTAGAATTTATTTTTCTAGATGGATAGAAATGATTGGAGGAGCAATAGATGAAAATGTGGTTTTAATTGAGGATTTAAAAGATAAATATAGATTATTTGGTCTCACAAATTGGTCTGCAGAAACATTCCCTTTGGTATTTAATGAATATCCTTTTTTTAAAGAACTTGAAGGTATTGTTGTTTCAGGAACAGAGAAAATAGTAAAACCTGATGCGAGTATTTATAAATTGTTACTTAACCGATATGGATTAACAGCTAATGAATCGTTGTTTATCGATGACAATAAGGAAAATATTATAGCTGCCAATAAACTTGGTTTTAAGACAATTCACTTGAGCGAAAAGGTAAATTTAAAAGAAGAATTTAAGAAGTTAGCGCTATAAAACATTGCCCAATTAAGAAGCTTTTCTCTGATAGCTATTGCCTAAAATTAAAGGTGATTTTGTATAAATGGTTTTATTTAACGCAAAGCTAGGTATAGTCTGCGAATTAGAACTTTTCAGCAGCCATTTTGTCTATTACGCCAAAATTTCGGATAATATTGAATAGGTAGTAGGTGATAAAAGACATTATTCATGCTTGGCAATTAGCACACACATATAGTAAGTGTATGCAGAGCCAAGCTTTTTATAAAAGCCGATGCCACAATATTCAGCGTCGGCCCAAAAATCGGTTATACCCAAAAGGTGTTTTCTATGTCCTAGGCTAGAAACACCTTTATCAATAATCAATTGCTGAATCATTATTTTACCTGTATTTCGATTTGTTCCAGCGGCAATAGATTCAAAGTTGTTAGCTGTTTTAGACTTTAAAAGGTAGTCGGCTAAGGAGAAACCTGCGGCATCTATTTTATGGTTCATACCATAGCCGTCAGGATCGGTGTGAGCAAAATAATCGCGCTCAGCCATATCCTTTGCCTTTTCGTAGGCTGCCTTCGCTAGTTCTTCACTCCAAATAAGTTTATCACGTTTTTCAACAGTTGATAAATCTACACCTAATTCATCACTATATGCCGATGGTTTATTTCTCACACGATTCAAATAATCGAAGGCATCCTTTCTATTCGTTTCATTGAGATTCTTAGCTTCGGATGATTCTTCAACAATTAAATCGTTATTAAAGCTGGTGCCACCACATGAAATTAAAAATGGGTTAATTGAAAGTATAATTAGGATGAAAATTTTGTTCATAAAGCATATTTATTTGGTACAACTATTTTATCAGAACGGATTATAATTGAAAAACGTATAGAATGACTTTATTTTTTTTCAAAAAGATAGCGCTTGACGGATAATGTTCCTAATTTTCATGAAATTGGAGGTCTAAATTATTGACTCAATAAAATAGATAACCAAGTTAAGAATAAAATTATATCAGGAGTGGAATTAAATAAACAGAGTAAGGCGTACTATCGATATTCAGGATGTATTTCTTTCGAAGACTTAAGTAAACAATTTAAGTAGGGAAGAGGCGTTCTTTTTATCCATAAAAAAACTCCCCTGTCTCATTTGAAACAAGGAAGTTTATGTCAAGGTTTAGTTGTTTAGATGTTGTACTTAACCGTGAATAATAAATAGCGAGGTTGTACGTAGTAAGTGGATGATGAATAGGCATAATCCGATTCGCTAGATTGATTCAATGATTTAGTGTCAAGTAGGTTTTTGCCCTTAAGTCCAAATTCCCATTTGCTATCTTTTTTCTGATAAATTAAATCGGCTTCAAGAAAACTGTATTCATTATCAATTGTATTCTCTTTATTGGTGTACGAATAGAAATCGTAATCAGCAGTAAAAATAAGTTCCTTAAGGATAACAGCATCTAGTTTAGCATATGGTCGCTTTGTGTAATAGCTAGTTGATGTTTGTCCTCTATCATAATTACTTATAGAATAAGCATAACCTATTTCTAAGTTAGGAGCATTTTTAAAGTTGCTCGATACTGATCCCGAATAGTTTTGGGAGAATGATTCCGAAGCACTAGGTTGGGAGTTAATCAAGTTATTGGTTTTCGCCCAAGATAAACTAGCTCTTGTAGAGAATTTAACGTTCTTAAATGTTCTTTGATAGCGAGCGTTTGCACTTAAAGACTCATCATTTAAATTTGAATTTATAGTACTTGTTATCTGATTAATTCCCATTGGAATAACATCGCTTTTAAGCGCATCAATTTGCTTTGTATAAGTAATATTAGCAAACATGTTAGTAAAGTTAAACATGTTAAACGAGAAGAAGTTTAAGGATATATTATGATTCAAAGAACTCTCCAAGTTTCTATTGCCGCTATAAACCGAATTGTAATTGTTTAGAACGTACGCTTGAGCAAATTTACTCACATCGGTAAAAGCTCTTGTTACCTTATAATTTAATCTCAGATTCTCCGATTTTTTCAGTTGTACATTGATGTACATATCAGGTAAAACAGAAGTTAAATCATCGCTTACTTTGCTTCCCAATTGTTCATTCTCGGCCTTATATTGATGAAGACTTAAACCAGGGTTAAAAGTAAAGATACCAGCTTGTAATTTATAGTGAAAACCCAAAAAGAGATCGGATATATTGAAATCGACATCATTGTTGAATTCACTTTCGTCCATACTTAACTCTGACTCGTTATCAAGAATTTGATAGATATCTGAATCAAAATTTTGATGACTTAGTGTTGTCCCCAAAGTGAATTGGATATTACTTTTGTCACCCGTTATATAATAGTAATCGACCTTAGCATCAAGTTTATTAGTTCTAATATTTTTTTTCTGATTAAGATTGTATAAGCTTTGAGATTGATTTACTGGAAAGAGATCGACAAAGGCAAACTCACTTCGAATTGCATTGTAAAAAGGATCTTCATCTTGGTACAGATGTTGAGCTTCGAACGCAAAAATGTTTCTATCATTTATGGTATAATAGATGTTTGCATTCTGATTAACAGTTGTTGGTTTTTGTTTCTTGTTCTGTATAATTATATCTGTTGTATTATTTACTGCTGAGCTTACAGATTCCTCTTCATCGTCATCCGATTGTTTAAGCATCACATCGTAATCGAATTGGAAGTTAACATTGGGCTTATAAACCGAACTCAACTTAATAAGTCCCAAATTAACATTTTGATCATTTTCTTTAATGGCATCTTCAACCTGTGAACTGTTTTCTTCTAATTTGTATGTCGTTGAGCTTTGAGTTTCCATCTTAGTTCCGGTGTAGGAATAAATTCCGAACCCACTTAAATCTAACGACTCGTTAGGCGAATAGCTGAAATTTAGAGCTGCAAATTTTGTATCTATATCCTTAGCCTTATTGTTTTGAGCTGTTGATATACCTAAGCTATTCGAACCTGTACTAAATGAACTTCCTCCATTACGATTGAAATTCTTAAATCCACCCGAAAAATTCATATAATCTCTACGAGTAAAAGCAACCTCACCAATATTATTCATATCAGTAATAAGGTTAAGACTAAACTTAGGCGAATAGAAAAATAATTTAGGATGAGCTAAAAATTTGTCATCAGGACCAACTCCAGCTGTTAATTCACCAAACCAAAATTTATTTTTACCTTTTTTCAGTCTAATATTCATGGCAATATTATCATTGTCGTTAGTTAGACCTTTCATTTGGCCAATTTCATTGTAGTTACGAAGAACTTCAATTTTGGCTATAGCATTAGAGGGGATATTTTCAGTTGCAATTTTTGAATCACCATCGAAAAAGTCTTTGCCTTCAACCATCACTTTCTGAACTTGCTTACCTTCAACTTCAATCTGTCCTTCGTCGTTTATTTCAACACCAGGAAGAGCAACCAGTACATCTTTGAGTTTTTTTTCAGTTCCTGTTGTAAATGAATCTGTATCGTAAACAATAGTGTCTCCTCTAACTGAAACAGGCATTTTATAAGTAACGCTCACCTCAGAAAGTAAGCTGTTTTCTTCAAAAAGAGTCATATCTTTTTCAATATCCTTATCTATAGTATTTATCGTGTATTCGCCAGGAGTACAGCCAAGATAACTTACTTTAATATTATAAGTTGTGTTAGCTTTTAAACTCAGTTTGTAAAATCCCTTGTGATTTGTAACACAGTAGGAATCTAACATATTGGTTTCAGCATTTAGGGCAATAATATTAGCCATTTCAAGTCCCGTGCCAATACTATCTTTTACGGTGCCACTCAAGTTGATATTTTGTGAGAATACGGTGAAAAATGTACAAATGAGTAGGGTCGTTGAGAATATTTTTTTCATATCTAGAGTGCGTTTGTGTATTGATTAATAAAGGACTTATTGTGGAAATTAGCGTCTTCCTCCAGGACCACCTCTACGGCCACGGTTGTTTTTGAAATTCTCACGCATCTCTAGCATTTTAGCTTTAGAAATTTCGTCGTATTCTGCTTGGTTAACTTTTTTCCCTTTTGATGGTGCTTCTATAACGACTTTTTCTTTGGGGTTCATGCTGATTTCAGAACATAAAATAGACGTTATATCGTCACTTAATTCTAATATTAAACCAGGTAATCCCCAATAGTTTGCAGGACCTTGATTAATAGGGATTTCTGGAGAATACCATGCCGTAATTTGAATTTCTTTTTCGATATATTCTTCACCTTTACTTTCAGCATTTCTATTGAATAGAGCCGCCATATTTGGCCTTTTAATTGTTCTAGTTGCTGTTGCTTTAAAGGCTGTATATTTTCCAATTTTTTTTGATTCAGCACCCATCTTCCAATCTAACTTTAAAAGGGAATCTTGAACAAGGAAAATTTTACCGAAGAGATCGTTCTTTACAGCATAGGTGCCTGTTTTTACATTTTTGTAATAATCTTCACCATTACTGCCCATCATTCCAAAACCCATTCCTCGACCTTGATTAGAACCAGGTTGTTCAAGTTTCACATCTTCCTTATATATCGATTCTATTTGGTTAAAGTTTAAAATAAAAGTCTTTTCATTAGCTTTTTTCATCCGTTCCATCATCATTTTCTTCCGATCTTCGGGAATGTTACGTCCCGATAAATCAATATTAACGGTTGTTTTACTTTGATAATAGGCTTTACCTTGGAATTCTTGTGCCCAAAGGTGTGACGTAAAGCTTAAAAGTAGGCCAATAATCAAGAAAAGTGTTTTTTTCATATCGAAATCATATTTTGTTAATAACTAGTAGTACTCTACTGAGACAGTTAGAAAGCATAAAGGTTTAATCAAACAACTTATTAAAATTATATATTTTAATAAAAAATGGGTAGTAAGGCTTTATATTGATGTATAGAACTTGACATATCAATATAATAATTTGTATATTAAGTTAATTTCAGATCCTTATTATTTTCAATAGTAAATATTAATTGTTAGCTTTAAAATGGTTAATTCATAGTCATAATAATAAAGCGCAATTTAATAACATCTTAAATGTTATGAGAGCATTATACTTTTCAGATAAGGATATTTCAAAACTAAATGAATGTCTTAAACAACTAGATAAAGAAAAAGAAACAAAATCTATTTTGTTTTTGATGGCAGATGCAGAGCATTATTCCGATGATGAATTAATGCCACTGCTTAATACTTGTTCTACGCCCATTCTTGGAGGTCTATTCCCGGAATTAATATTTGAAGGAAAACGAAAGAAGAAAGGTGTTTTATTATTGCCTTTATTATTTGAGTTAAAAACTCAGGTTTTTGATCTATCTCAAAATGGTGATGTTTGTCTAAAGCAAATGGAAGCTATTCATAAAGATTCAATGAATCAGTTAAGCTCATTATTTGTATTTGTAGATAGTTTGGCTAGTAGAAAAAGTCAATTTATGGAAAGCTTGTTTAATTTTTTCGGTGTCAATACAACATACATCGGAGGATCGGCAGGTTCTTTATCTTTCGAAAAGTTAGCGTGCATTATCTCAAATAAAGGCATTCATAAAAACGCAGCAGTAATTGGTTGGGTAAATAAAAAAATGGCTTTAGGTGTTGCTCATGGGTGGAAATCATTTTCAGAAATATTGAAGGTAACAGAAACGGATAAAAATATAGTTAAAACATTAAATTGGAAACCTGCTTTCCAAATTTATAAAGAAATTATTGACTCTCATTCGGGGTTGAAATTAACCACAGATAATTTTTCCGAAATAGTAGAATCTTATCCTTTAGGTATTGAAAAGTTGGATGCAGAAATGATTGTTCGAGATCCTTTTAAATGTTGTAATAATGAACTTCATTTTATTGATTCCATTCAACAGGGAGAATATGTTAAGGTGCTTCATGGTGATTTAGAGTCTTTAATAGAAGGTGCTTCAGTAGCTCGAGAACGGGCCCTTTCTCAATTAGATAAAGAAATGGCTCAAGATTCAATTTTTTGTATTGATTGTATATCAAGGGTTATATTTATGAAAGATTTATATTCAAAAGAGTTAGAAGTTATTTCTAAAAATAAGAAAGTATCTGGCGTTCTAACTATTGGTGAAATAGCTAATGAGGGGGATTCATTTTTAGAAATTTATAACAAAACAATAGTTTTAGCTGTATGGTAGATAAAAGCTTTCAAACTGAAATCTTGTTAGAGTTGGTCTTTAGTGTCAGTCATGAAAAGAGTGAACGCCTGATTCTAGATAAGAGTTTGCCTTTATATTTAAGAAAACTCAATTGCTTTATAGCTGGAGTTTTAAAAATAGAAGAAGAAAGTCGTATAAAAGAATTAATGATTGTGCCTTTTGCCGCAGGAAAAACCAATGATTGGGATAAGGTAAAAACTTACTTTAGCTCTGTTTCAATGGAGGATGGAGGCAAACCTACTCAGTTCACCTATAATAGTGTGTACTATTATGGTTTGTGCTTGAATGGTTATGGCTTGCTTATTTTAGGAAGGAAAAAGCCATTTACATTTTTATTTTTAAAAGAACTTGAGAATGTGGTTCATCATTTGGGTAAAGCTTTAATCCAATCAAATGAAATAGAAAAAAGACAACTAGCTGAAAAAAATCTTATTGTAAGCGAACAGAGACTGATGAAGTTTTTACAAGAATCACCTTCGGATATAGAAGTTTATGATTCTAGAGGATTGCAAGTGGTCGTTAATAAAGCCTATGAAGAATTCTGGGGTATTCCATCTTCAAAAACCTTGTTGAATTTTAATATCTTAAAGTGCGAAGCAATAAAAGGAATGGAGCTTTTTAAATATGTAAATAAAGCATACGAAGGTGAAGCTGTTTCAATAGAGGATTATAAATTTTGTCCAGAAAATAATGTATCAAATGTTTATGAAGGTGTTGAGCGTTGGATGTCAACTAGAATATACCCTCTTATAAGTCAAAATGATGAACTTACCCATATTGTTGTGACTCATGACGATGTAACTCACCGTAAAGAAGCAGAAGTAAAGCTTCGTGAGGCTAAAGAAAAAGCAGAGGAAAGTGATCGTTTAAAAACGGCTTTTTTATCTAATATGAGTCACGAAATTCGTACGCCAATGAATGGAATACTTGGCTTTGCAGAACTTTTAAAGCAGTCTACTTTCGATGAAGAGGATAGAGAGCTTTCTATTGAACTAATTGAGAAAAGTAGTGCAAGAATGCTTAGTATTATTGACGATTTAGTTAATATTTCTAAGTTGGAATCGGGGCAAATGGAACTGTATATATCAGAAACTAATGTGAATACTCAAATTCAAAATGTTCGTAATTTATTAAGTGATAAAATTAAAAGTAAAAATTTAGAATTGAAAATTAAGAGTTCTTTATCTAATAATGATTGTTTTGTTAAAACTGATAGAGAAAAATTATATTTAGTCCTTAGAAACTTAACTGAAAATGCAATTAAGTATAGTAAACATGGGGTTATTGAGATTATTGTTGATAAAAAAGAAGGTTTTTTTAAATTTTCTGTGAAAGATGAAGGTATTGGTATACCTTTAAAGAAGCAAAGTGCAATTTTCGATCGTTTTATTCAAGCCGATATTGGTGATAAAAGAGCTTTTCAAGGTGCTGGCTTAGGTTTGGCAATTTCTAAAGCATTTGTTGAAATGTTGGGGGGAGAAATATGGATCGAAAGTAAAGAAGGAATTGGTTCTAAATTTTATTTTACCATTCCATGTAATGTAGATTTTAAAGAGAAAAATCTATTAAAAAATAGTATTACTAATTAAATAAAATTGGTATGAGTTTAAAAGTGCTAATTGTTGAAGATGATAATATTTCAAAGAATTTTTTAGAGTTACTAATAAAACCTTTGAGTAGCAAGATTATCATTGCAAAAGATGGGAAAGAGGCTATTCAACTTTATGTTGATAATCAGGATATAAATTTGATATTAATGGATATTAAAATGCCTGAAATGGATGGTTATGAGGCAACTCGTCAAATTCGTAAAATGAATAAGGATGTAATTATTATTGCTCAAACAGCCTATAGTTTAGTAGGAGATAGAGATAAATCTCTTGAAGCTGGTTGTAATGATTATATTACCAAGCCAATATTTAGGGATAAATTAATGAATTTAATTCATAAATATTTTCATGAGATATAGAATCAATTTTATAATATGATGAAAAATAATCTGTCTTTTAAAGTGTAATCCTCTAGGGTTGCATTTTTTTTTGTACATAAATTAATAGCTTTCTCTGCTTGAATTTGAAAATTCAAAATTTAGATTGTTAATATGATTTTTTGAATTCAATTTTATTATATTTGCACTCGAAATACTAAAAGAGTTCAATTATGGCAAAATCAGATAAGGCAGAAATTCATGAGATGGTAATTAAGGTTGCTCAGAATATGATGTTGAAATATGGACTTCGTGGATTGAATATGCTTGAATTGGCAAGTGAGTGTGGTTTGGCTAAAGCAACTCTTTATAAGGTTATTAGAACAAAAGAAGAGCTTGTAAAAGAAATTGCTCTTGAGATTCTTAATGTGAATATTATCAAAGTATTGGAACCATATCACACTTTTGATGAGCCTATTGAGGCAACAAAAGTATTCTTGGATAATTATTTCAACTATGCTATAAAAGCGCAGAAAATATTGACACAGCAGATCTATAAGGAATATCCTTTAATAGAGAAAAACATAGAAGAGAAGTACGAAGAACAGATGAAGATAGTAAGCCAGTGTTATTTTGAATGGCAAGAGAAAGGTTTAATTCGAAAAGATATAAACGTTGCGTATTGTATGGATGCTTTGCGGGCTTTAAACGAAATTTATATTACTGGTCCATATTCCGAAGAAGAGACAATTGATCGTTTAAGAACTTCTTTTAGGTGTTTGTTTAGGGGAATGGGGATTAAAATATAAATTCATGCAGATATAAAAATAGCAGCTAGTTAGCTTGCTTTTTTTTTAATAGAGGAATGAACTATATGAACATATATAGTTCATTTTGTAGTTTGATAATTATTGGAATAGAGAAATGGGTTCTCTATTATTTTATACATATGGTATGAATTAATCATAAAAGGTTAATTCAAAATGTTTTTAGAATGAGAAAAATGAAAATTTCAAGAATGATGGTGCTTGCATTATTTCTTTCTGTGGGCATGTTTGCTTGCAAAGATGGAAAGAATGTCGCTAAGCAAGAGCTTGTTCAACCTGTTAAGGTGTTTAAGGTAGATGCAGAGTCGTCTAATCTAACAAAAAAAGTATTTACTGGTCTTGTGAAAGAATCAAGAGAAGTAAAATTAGCTTTTCAAATTCCTGGGCCATTGGTAAAATTGAGTGTTAGTGAAGGTCAGTTTGTTAAAAAAGGACAAGTTGTTGCTATGCTCGATGAGCGTGATTATCAGGTTCAATTAGCATCGGCTAATGCAAACTATGACAATGCAAAATTACAGGCAGAAAGATATACGGCTTTATTTGAGAAAAAAAGTACTTCTAAGAGTGTTTATGACCAAATACAAGTAGCATATAAGTTAGCTAAAGCTCACAAAGATGCAGCAGAAAATGCTTTGAATGACACGAAGATAAGAGCTCCTTTTTCTGGTTATGTACAATCATTATATGTAGAGAATTTTGAGAAGATTGGTGCTGGTCAGCCCATTATCTCATTACTTGATTTAAGTCATTTGGAATTGGTCGTAGCTCTTAGTGAAAATGATTATTTACAAAGTAAGCTTTTTACAAAATTTCAATGTCAGTTTGAGCATTTCCCAAACTTAAATTTTGATTTAAAACTGATTGATATTGAAAGAAAACCTAATAGAGATAATTTCTATAAAATGAGATTAGATATTAATACTAAAAAGCTGCAAATTGTTCCTGGAATGGTTGCTAGCCTTAGTACTTATCTAAAATCTGAAGGTAATACTTTGAACAAAATACCAGAAGAATCTGTTTTTAGTGATAAAGGTAAATCTTACGTTTGGAAGTTTAATCCAAAAAAGGAATGTGTTGAGCGTAAGGAAGTAAAACTCAAAAGTTTTGATTCAAACGGCATGATATCTATTGAAAATGGTGTTTCAGATGGTGACTTTATAGTTTCAGCTGGTATTCATAACCTTAGAGAAGGTCAGAAAGTTAAAATGTTAGTTAAAAGAACAAATTCCAACGTAGGAGGTCAGCTATGAATATTACAGAGGCTATTTTAAAACAGCACAAGGTACTGTTTGTTGCACTGGTAGCTATTGTGATAGGAGGGGTATTCTCTTTTACTAAAATGAGTAAGCTTGAGGATGCTGAAATTACGGTTAAGTCAGCTTTGGTTATAACACAATATCCAGGTGCTTCTCAGCACGAAGTGGAGTTGAGAGTTACCGACGTACTTGAAACGGCTATTCAGTCTATGGATAATATCGATTTTATAGAGTCACGTTCTATGGCCGGTTATTCCGAAATTACAGTAAATATAGCTAAATCATTAGTTACTTCTGAATTGCCACAGGTGTGGGATTTGCTACGTAGAAAAGTAGGTGATTCTCAGGTATATTTACCACAAGGTGCATCTAAATCTATGGTTTTCGATGATTATGGAGATGTATATGGTATTTTTCTAGCATTGAGTGGCGATGGTTTTTCAAGTGATGAAATACAAGATTATGCACGTTATATAAAAAGAGAACTTCTATTGGTTGATGGGGTAAAACGTATCAATTTGTATGGTGAACAAAGAACTTGTGTTAATATTGAATTATCGCAGGAGAAAATGGCTTATCTAGGTGTTCATCCTTATAAAGTGGTCGAGATACTTAATAATCAGAATAAGGTAATTAATCCAGGAAGTTTAAAAGTAGGTTCAGACAGAGTTCGTATCGCTTCTGATGGTAGTTTTCATCAGTTAGATGACTTGAAGAATCTTTTAGTATCAGGTATGGGGGCCAATTCTGTTTATTTGAAAGATATTGCTTCTATAACAAAAGGAATTATGGAGCCTTACACCAATAAATTGAAATACAATAAAACACCTGCAATTGGTGTGGCTGTAGCAATGGAAAGTGGAGGAAACGTGATTGAACTCGGAGAGCGTATCCAAAATAGGATGGATAAACTTAAGGAAAATTTACCCGTTGGTATCAATTTGAATAAGGTGTTTTATCAACCCAAACGAGTAAGTTCAGCGATTGAGGTATTTATGATCAATTTAATTGAATCAGTACTTATTGTTGTCATTGTTTTATTATTTGCAATGGGCTTTAGAACAGGCTTATTGATTGGTAGTGGTTTGATTTTTACTATTTTGGCTACATTTATTGTTATGCTGAGTTTTGATATTGCATTACAAAGAGTTAGTCTAGGTGCAATTATTATTGCAATGGGGATGCTTGTTGACAATGCAATTGTTATAGCCGATGGTATTCTCATCGATCTTAAAAGAGGCGTTAAACGATCAGAAGCCTTAGTGAGAACTTCCAAGCAAACGGCTATGCCTTTATTGGGAGCAACTTTAGTAGCAATTTTAGCTTTCTTACCAATTTATTTATCTCCAGATAGTACAGGAGAATTTTGTTCTAGCTTATTCCTTGTTATAGGTATATCTCTGTTTATTAGTTGGTTATTAGCATTAACTCAGACGCCATATTTTTGCGATTTATTCTTAAAAGGTAAAAAATATGAAAAAACTGAGAACGGAAATGTAGATCCTTATGCAGGTAAGTTCTATCAATTATTTCGCTCATTTATAAAGTATGCTCTACACCATAAAATAGCGATCATTGTAATTACAATTTTACTTTTTATTTCGTCGATTTTTGCATTCTCGAATGTGAAACAGCTTTTTATGCCTAACCTTGCCTACAATCAGTTTGTTGTAGAATATTATTTGCCAGATGGTAGTGATATTACTAGTGTCGAGAAAGAGCTGGCTGATATAGAAGCTTATTTGCTGAAACAGAAAGAAGTTGTAAATGTAACAACTAGTTTGGGTTCAACACCTGCTAGATATACTTTGGTTCGTCCATTTACGAATAATCATTCGAATTATGGAGAACTAATCGTTGATACTAAGGATTACGAAACAACAAAAAGCTACGGTAAGAAGTTACAAGAGTATCTAAATGAAAACTATTCTTGGGCTAAATGTCGTGTAAGATATTATGGGCCTATTTTTACGGAATATATGATTGAGGCTAAGTTCTCTGGTCCAGATCCCGAGGTGTTGAGAGATTTAGCTGATCAGGCTCAGAAGATTATGGAGGCTGAACCAACAGCGGTGAAAGTAACGAATAATTGGAACAACAAAGTGAAGGTTTGGAATCCGGAATTTTCTCAGGCTAAGGCAAGAAAAGTAAATATTACCCGTTCTGATGTTTCGAATGCTCTAGCTTGTGCAACAACAGGTTTACCTATTGGTTTGTTTTATCAGGATGATGATATGTTACCAATTATTCTAAAAACCAAAGTTGATAAGGATAAGTATGTTGAAGCATTAGAGAATACACCTGTTTGGGGGAATAACTTGCATAGTATTCCATTGAGGCAAGTTGTTTCAGATATCGATATTCAGTTTGAAAATCCTAGCATTAAACGTTATAATCGTAGAAGAGCGATTAAAGTACAATGTGATCCAGCAGTGGGGTATAATGCTCCCGATGTTTTTGTGAAATTGCAAAAAAAGGTTGAGTCAATTGTATTACCAGAGGGTTATGATTTTCAATGGTTGGGAGAGCATAAAGATAGTACGGATGCGAAAGAAAATATGGGTAAGTTTTTACCTCTAGCTTTCTTCTTCATGATTTTTATTATACTGCTATTATTCAATAATTTTAGACAGCCTATAATTATTTTGATTATTATTCCTTTAGCCTTTATTGGTGTAAGTTATGGTTTGCTGCTGACAGGAAAAGCATTTGGTTTTATGGCTATTCTTGGAACACTCGGGCTTATAGGTATGATGATTAAGAATGCAATTGTCCTCTTGGATCAAATTAATATCGAAATAAGGGAAGGTAAAGATATAGCACATGCTATAATCGACTCTGCAGTTTCAAGAATGCGTCCTGTTATTATGGCTTCATTTACAACTATTTTGGGAATGATTCCATTAATTTCAGACGAGTTATTTGGAGGAATGGCAGTTGCTATCATGTTTGGTTTATTAATCGGTTCGGTTATTACATTAATAGTTGTACCAGTGCTTTATGCACTGTTTTACAGGGTGTCAACTAAAAATATCAAGAACTTATAATGATAATGAAGAGATTGATGAAAAGGATATTTAGTATATTATTCCTTAGCTTGATTGTATTTCAAGTTATAGGACAAGAAAAACTCTCGCTTAAGGAGAGTAGGGCTTTGGCATTAGAGTATAATCAGAAGATAAAGATTGCAGACCAAATTATTGCTGAAAATCAGTCGAATGTAAAGTTTGCATTTACTCATTTTTTACCAAATTTCTCAGCTACAGGTTCGTATAATTATTATCATGATATTGATGATATTAGTCTTTCTGGTGGCTTTTTACCAACAGCAAGTAGCGAGGCTGAGGCGTCGCTAGGGAATTATACAGGAATAAGTGATGTCTATTTTCCAGGCTTTAATATAGAAATGGGAAACATTGACTACCATTCGGCAAGCTTACAAGTTGAACAGCCAATTTATATGGGAGGAAAAATTCGTACAGCTTATGCAATGAGCAAGTTGGGTTCTGAAATCTCAATATATAATAAAAAGCTTCAATCTTCTGATGTCTTGTTGGAAACTGACCAAGCTTATTGGAACTTGGTTTCTGTAAAAGAAAAAGTGACATTGGCGAAGAAATATGTTGCCATGCTTTCGACTTTGGTTCAAGATTTACAAAATGCTTTCGACTTGGAGATAACAACTAAAAATGAGTTGTTAAAAGCTCAAGTGCAGTTGAATCAAGCTCGATTAAACTTGTTTCGAATAAAAAATGGTTATGTATTATCGAAAATGGCTTTGTGCCAGGTTATAGGTAGAGATTTAATGAGCGATATTGTTGCTGTTGATACGATTATTCAAGTTAATGAAAATACAGTACAGACTGATTACATGCAGAAAGCTTTGAAAAATCGTCCAGAGCTATTAATGCAAGCTAAACAGATTGAAATATCTAAGGAACAGGTCAAATTTGAGAGAGCTGAGTATTTACCTCAAATGGGGGTTGGAGCTTCATATTCTTATATGAGTAAGATAAATGATTTAATTGGTTCAACAAAAATATTGGCTGTTCAGGCAAAGGTAAGTGTTCCAATCTTTCATTGGCAGGAGAGAAAACATAAACTTGCTACTGCTCGATTTAAAAGCAAACAGATAGAGCTTGAGAAGGATAGAACAGAGGATTTAATTAGTCTCGAAGTTCAACAGTCGTATTTTAATTTACAGGAAGCTTTTCAACAAATCGAATTAGCGAAAATCTCGATGGATCAAGCTAACGAGAATGTTGAGTTAACAAAGAATAGTTTTTATGAAGGATTAGCTAATACGAGAGAATTACTCGATGCTCAAACTTTTTGGCAAAAAGCCTATAATGAGCTTATTGATTCTAAAATAAATTATAAGTTAAGTGAAATTAAATTCCTTAAATCCACAGGAGACTTAGAAATATAAAACAAAGTGAATTGAACAAATTAATCTTGTAAGAAGATTTATTAGGTTAAAATAATATTGTTTTTTTTTTCAAAATTAAGTTTAAATGAAAAGTGCAGCCAATAGGTTGCACTTTTTTACATTATATATACAGTGAAATTAGTTTTGCGTATTCTTATTTTATAAATTTGGTAATCAGCAATCTAATTTTATTGACAATTTTATTCTATATAGATATTAAGAATAATGATTTGGATATACTATCGATGGGTGCAGTTTGGTTGAATATCTATTTAAGAGATAATAAGGTTGGAATGTGAAGTTGGAAGTGGTGAGTTATCTTAGAATAGTTGTTGTAAACATAATATCCAATACGATACAATTTACACGCCTTAAGTTTCAAATTTATGTTAGAAAAAATCATTGATTTTAGCATTAAAAACAAACTGATTGTAATCCTATTTACACTATCAATAGCTCTATTTGGTAGTTATGCTATTCTTAATATACCCATTGGCGCTGTGCCAGATATTACTAACAATCAAGTTCAGGTTATTACGACTTCTGGAAATCTCTCTACTCAAGAAATTGAACAATTCATTACCGCTCCTGTTGAGTTAGAAATGGCGAATCTTCCAGGTGTTGAGGAAATTCGTTCCATATCTAAGTTTGGTTTATCAGTTGTTACAATAGTTTTCAATGAAGAGATTGGAACTTACTTACCACGCCAATTAATTGCGGAAAAAATAAAGGCAGCCTCAGCAAATATTCCTGATGGATTTGGTACGCCCGAAATGGGACCTATTACGACGGGACTTGGCGAAATATATCAATATATATTAGATGTTAAGCCTGGCTATGAAGATCGTTACTCGGCGATGGATTTAAGAACCGTGCAAGATTGGATTGTTAAACGCCAACTATCTGGAATTCCTGGTGTCGTAGAGGTGAATAGTTGGGGTGGATATCTTAAACAATACGAAGTTGCTATTGATCCTATTCGTTTAAGGAATATGAATTTAACACTCATGTCTGTTTTCGATGCACTTAAGTCGAACAACAGTATTTCTGGTGGAGCGTATATAGAAAAAACGAATCAAGCGTATTTTATTCGGGGAGACGGACAGGTAAAATCGATAAAAGATATTGAAGATATTGTTGTGAAGAATAATGCTGGAATCCCAATTTTGGTAAAAGATGTTGCAAGGGTTCACTTTGGGTATGCCAATCGCTTTGGTGCTATTACGGCTAACGGACAAGGTGAAAAAGTACTTGGGCAAATTATGATGCTTAAGAATGCCAATTCAAAACTTGTAATTAATGAGGTTAAAGAGCGTGTTGCTGAAGTTCAAGAGAGTTTACCCGAAGGTGTATTTATAAATCCCATTCTTGAGCGTTCTGAGTTGATTGGGAAAACGACTTTTACTATTGTGGAGAACTTAGTTTTAGGTTGTTTAATTGTTGTTCTGATAGTTATCCTTTTGTTGGGAAACATTCGATCAGCCCTAGTTATTGCCTCTATGATTCCTTTGGCACTTCTATTTACACTTTCATTAATGTATCTTTTTGGAATTGATGCAAACCTCATGAGTTTAGGGGCACTCGACTTTGGTATTATAATAGATGGTGCCGTTATTATTGTGGAATATATTGCCATTCGCATTAATTCGCAGCAGCTTATTCTCGATCAATCAAAACCTGAAGAAAGACAACGATTAATCGATAAGGTGACTTTCTCAGGTGCTTCAAAAATGATGAATTCGGCTATATTTGGTCAAGTTATTATACTAATCGTTTTTATACCTATTCTATCGCTTCGTGGTGTTGAAGGAAAGATGTTTCAACCTATGGCCTTATCTTTTAGTTTTGCCATAATTGGAGCTATGATTTTAGGTTTAACTTGGCTTCCCGTAGCTTCGAGCTTATTTCTAAAACCAGTTAAAGAAAATAAGCGTGGCATGTCTCAAAAAATAATGAATTTGGCTTACAACTCGTATAGTCCTGTAATGAAATGGTCTTGTGGTCATAAGAAATTAGTTTTAGGAGGTTCACTTCTCATTTTTTTAATGACGGCAGTTTTGTTTACGCGAATGGGAGGTGAGTTTGTCCCAACTCTCGACGAAGGTGATTTTGTGATTCAGCCAGTTCTAAAAACAGGAACTTCATTGTCTAAAACGGTTGAGTTGACGACTCGAATGGAAAATATATTACTTGATGAGTTTCCTGAAATTGATCAAATAGTCTGTCGAATTGGTGCTGCCGAAGTACCAACCGATCCTATGTCTATGGAAGAGATCGATATGATTATTAAAATGAAACCACGAGGAGAATGGACTTCAGCAAAGAGCAAAGAAGCTTTAGCTGATAAGTTTAAGGAAGCTCTTTCGATTATTCCGGGTATAGAATATGAATTTACTCAGCCCATTGAAATGCGTTTTAACGAATTGATAACGGGTGTTCGTTCCGATATTGCAATTAAGGTTTTTGGTGAAGATTTATCCTATTTAAATGAAAAAGCGACTGAGATTAAAAAATTGATTGAGGATGTACCCGGTGCAGCCGATGTGATTCTTGAAAAAACAGAAGGCTTACCTCAAATGAGTGTGCGCTATCATAGAGGTAAAGTTGCGCAATATGGTTTAAACATGGAAAGTTTGAATACCTATTTATCTATGGCTTTTGGTGGTGAAAGTACAGGAAGCGTTTTCGAAGGTGAAAAGCGTTTCGATTTGGTGGTTCGCTTACAGAAGCAAAATAGAATGGATATCGACAATATTCAGAATTTGATGGTTCCCTTACCAAATGGAAATCAAATTCCAATGAATGAGTTAGCCGAAATTTCCTTTTCTGAAGGACCTGCCAAAATATCTCGCGAAAATACCCACCGACGTGTTGTGGTGAGTGTAAATGTTCGTAATAGAGATCTACAGTCGGTCGTTGAAGATATTCAAGCTAAAATAGATGATCGAATTACCTTAAAACCTGGAAATTATATTGTTTATGGAGGGCAATTCGAAAACCTTCAAAATGCGACACAACGCTTAATTTATGTGGTTCCATTGGCACTTTTACTCATATTTATTTTTTTGCACTTTGCCTTTAAATCGCTTAAGGATGCCATTATGATTTTTACGGCTGTTCCTTTATCTACAGTGGGTGGTATACTTTTCCTTTGGATAAGAGGCATGCCATTTAGTGTATCGGCAGGTATTGGTTTTATAGCCCTGTTTGGTATTGCAGTGCTCAACGGAATTGTATTGATAGAGCATTTAAAAGATCTGCAAGAAAAAGGAGGAATGGATATGAGGCATCTCATTTTGCAAGGAACTAAAGACCGTTTACGTCCCGTAATGTTAACGGCTGCAGCTGCAGCCATGGGTTTTTTACCAATGGCTATTTCAACAGGAGCAGGAGCGGAGGTTCAGCGTCCATTGGCAACAGTTGTTATTGGAGGTTTAATTACTTCTACCATGCTTACGATGATTGCTTTGCCCTTATTGTTTGAACTTTTTTATAGCGTAAAAGGTTTCAATTGGCGTTCTTTTCGATTTATCAAAAAGGAAACGCTTATCACAGGTATAATCATCGTTTTTGTATCAATAACGAGCTTATCAAATAATCAGCAGTTTGGAACACGAGAACATTTACAAACAATAGAATCAACACATTTAAACCTATAAATCAGAATCACTATGAAAGCGAATCGGATTACTATTTATATTTTGCTCATTTTATCTCTTTTAGCTTGTAAAAATAAGACGGCTCAAGAAGCAGATGGAAATGAAACATCGAATCTTATTACCATCAGCCAAGAGCAATTTAAAGCAGAGGGGATGGCAATTGGAGCGGCTAGTATGCACTGCTTTGAAGATGAAATTGCTTGTACTGGTTTTGTAAAAGCCTCACCTTTGGGATGTGCTAAAATAAGTACACCCATATCAGGAATTATTAAATCGATCAATTTTAGTTTAGGTGACTATGTGAAAAAGGGACAAGTTATTTGTGAGCTTAATTCGAATGGCTTAATAGATATTCAGCAGCGTTTTATTGAAACAAAAGCCAATTTGAAGGTGATTAAAGCCGATTACGATAGAACCACATCACTGTTTAAGGATAAGATAATTGCAGAGAAGGAGTTTCTTAAAATAGAGAGTGAATATAAGACAACGCTCGGCAAGTTGAAGAGTTTGACTATTAAGCTCAATATGTTAGACCTAGATCTTTCGAAAATTGAAAGTGGCGATTTGTATGTTTCTTTACCTCTTAAAGCACCTATTAATGGCTATTTAACCAAACAGAACTTAACACTTGGGCAATATATTGAACAGAATCAGCAATTGATAGAACAAATTAATACCAATCAACTTCAATTGGAAATTGCTGTTTTCGAAAAAGATGTGAATAAGTTACAGCTTGGACAGACCGTTCATTTTAATAATATTGGAGATACTGAAACAGTTTATGAAGCTAAATTAACTTCAATAGGTAAAGGTATCGATATGGAGACTAAAAGTATTCACTGTTTAGCTTCCATAGATAGAAAGGCTAAATCAAAATTGATTCATGGTTCATTTATTCAGGCTAAAATTAAAACCAATGAGAAGAATGCGATGGCTTTACCAAGTGATGCGATTATCAAATCAGGAAGTGAATATTTTGTCTTGAGAGTTAATAAGAAGGATAAGACTAGCTATTTTTTCAGTAAAGAAAAAGTGACAATAGGTAGCAAATCAAAAGGGTATACAGAGATCTTAGAAAATAACAATTTGGACAAGGTTTTGGTTAAGGGAGTTTATAATATCTCTACAGATTAGATTTTGTAATTCTTAGATTGAGAGAAATGGAACACAAAGAATTGATTTCTCATAGGTAATGGGGTTTGAAAGTTCATTAAATAGTCTTGTTGTATATGAAAAAACAAAGAAGGATCCTATCATATAAAAAAAAAGGCATTCTAACTTGTTTTAGTACCAAGCTTGAGAGATCAACTAAGTTAATATTTAACGGTTATATTTTGGATATTATCTTTTCCAATCAACACCTAATTATATTTTAATTAGGGTGCAAATTAATAATTGGAGCCAATAAATAGGCTCAAAAACCAGAAGTTGTCACGAATGATAATCCGCTTAAAAAACATACTTTTAAAAAGGCTTTAATATGCTATTTTTAGTGTTTGTTAATCTTCGATTTTTATAGTCCTATTTTTCAATAATATTTAATGCTAAAAACGGTATTCTCGAAATCGTTTCCATTTTTGGTGGTATTAGTCATAATATTTTCGTTTGTTTCTCAATCCAATAATTATTTTTGTGAATTGATGAATTTCGTAATCCTTTGCGGAATTTAGAATGACTAGAAATTCAAAAAAAAATAAAAAATTCATATCCTTGAACCTTGCATTTATATATTTCAACTTTCATTCTTTAAACAGGGCATTTTTACAAGCATAGGGTGTAATATGACTTTGTTTTTATCTAAAAATAACCTTTGTTTTTTAGCTTTGAATATGTGATGTATAATGATTTAAGGTTTGTTTTTCCTTTTACAATAAGCTATATTTAAGATATGACATTAGAAATGTAAGTACAGTTTTAATGTCAAAAAAACTAAAATTTGTATTGCTTTAATCCTTCATTTTTTTGATCAAATCACTCCTTATTTTTGATTAAAAAGAGCCTGTTTAGAAAGGGGATAAAAAGTAAGAATTTGAGTTTGCTAAACAACAATAAACAACAACACTTCCTCAAAGATGTAAATGTCAGTTGCCTTCTGCTCGAAGATGATTTAATCATTTATGCGCCATACGTTGGCTTGTCCTTAAACAGTCAAAATTTAGAATAACAACTATTCACATAACCACTAATCTGTGAATAGCCATTAATAAACTATTAACCCTTGATTTAGCTTTTAAAGTTAAATCATCTAAGCCAAAAGGAATTTTTATGACAAAGATGAATCAACCCCATGACGAATGTGACCAAAGAGAAAAGTCAATGTATTTGCCACAGTGTGAATCAGATGCTTGTGGTATTGGATTTATTGCTCATGTAAAAGGAGAAAAATCTCACCAGATAGTTCTTGATGCATTAACAATGCTAGAAAATATGGAACACCGTGGAGCAATTGGGAGTGATCCCGAAACTGGTGATGGTGCAGGTATTTTAATACAAGTTCCAGACAAATTTTTCAGAAAAAAGCTTAAGCTTATTGGTCTGGAATTACCAGCCTTTGGTGAGTACGGTGTTGGTATGATATACTTTCCTGAGGATGTTAAGGAGAGAGAAGAATGTCGAAGACTTTTGAATATCAATTTGTCTGAACTAGGCTTTGAGTTGATTGGTTACCGTGATGTTCCTTCTGTATCAAATGCTGTGGGTGAAACTGCTCGCAAGACTGAACCTAAAGGAGAACAGATTTTTGTAAAGCATAAAGATGGATTGACAGGTATGGATCTAGAGCGTAAGCTCTTTGTATTGCGACAATATAGTGCGCATACGATCAATAAGATGGTTTTAAATAACAATCAAAGCTTTTATTTCACATCTTTCTCATATAAAACCTTAGTGTATAAGGGACAGTTTAGAACGCATCAAACCCGAAAATATTATACCGATTTACTCGATGAAGACCTTGAATCGGCAATAGCCTTGATTCATTCACGATTCTCAACAAATACATTTCCTAAGTGGCGATTGGCTCAGCCTTTCCGTTATATTGCTCACAATGGTGAGATAAATACCATTAAAGGGAATATGAACTGGATGCGTTCCAATGAGAAATTTTTGGAGTGTACCAAGTTTACCCACGAAGATATGATTAAGTTACGTCCAGTGATGGATGAAACGAATTCTGATTCGGGTAATCTAGATTCGATGGTTGAAATGCTAGTAATGGGAGGTCGATCTTTACCACATACATTGATGATGTTACTACCAGAGGCATGGCAGAAATCGCGTAAAATGGATGATGACAAGAAAGCTTTCTACCAGTATCATGCTTCCATAATGGAGCCTTGGGATGGACCCGCTTCCATTTGCTTTACCGATGGAAACATTGTGGGAGCGACTCTAGATCGAAATGGTCTTCGCCCTTCGAGACTAATTCTAACTAATGATGATAGAATAATTGTTTCGTCGGAAGTGGGTGCTTTGCCTATTGCTCCAGAAAAGATTGTGAGAAAATGGCGTGTGCAACCCGGTAAAATGATATATGTTGATCTGGAAAAGGGGAAAATAGTATTTGATAAGGAAATAAAAGCAGAGATAAGTAAACGAGCGGATTATAGAAGTTGGTTGGATATGAATCAATTACATATTGATAATATTCCTGAACAGCCATCATTAAAATACGATACTGAAAATTTATTGAGTCGTCAACAGGCATTTGGTTTTAGTCAGGAAGATGTGAAATTTATTATCACAAGTATGGCTGAAGAAGGCAAGGAGCCAATAGGTTCTATGGGGAGTGATGTGCCTTTAGCAATTCTCTCTAATCAAAGTCGTCACCTGTCAAATTACTTTCAACAACAATTTGCACAGGTTAGTAATCCGCCAATCGATCCTATTAGGGAGAGAATTGTGATGTCTTTAAGATGTTCAGTAGGGAAACTGTATAATCTATTGTCTGAAACGCCTTTGCATTGTAAGCAAATTGTATTCGACCAGCCAGTCTTGACTAATGAGCAGCTTTACAAATTGCAAAATTATCATGATACTAATTTCCGTATCAAGGTACTCGATGCCGTTTATTCTGCATCAGGTGAACCTGGTGAATTGGAAAAGGCATTAAATCTTATGTGCGAGGTGGTTGATAAGGCAATTATAGAAAATGGTTACAATGTAATTATAATTTCAGATAAAAAAATAGACACAGACCATGCGCCTATTCCATCGCTACTTGCAGTTGGAGCTATTCATCATCACTTAATTGAAAATGGTTTGCGTGTGCGTGTAGGTTTAATTGTAGAAGCTGGAGATGTAAGAGAAACGCATCATTTTGCAACATTAATTGGTTATGGAGCTAATGCTATTAACCCTTATATGGCATTTGATACGATTGTATCTCTTGAAGCTAATAAATTATCTCCTAAAAACCTTACAAATGAAATCGCTTTTAAAAATTATATTGCAGCTATAGGTAATGGTTTGCTTAAGATCTTTTCGAAGATGGGAATTTCAACCCTTCAATCTTACCAAGGAGCTCAAATATTTGAATCTATAGGTTTATCCAACGACGTTATAAATAAATGCTTTAAAGGAACCGTTTCTCGATTGGGTGGTATTGGATTTGAAGGTGTTTCATATGAGGTGTTGGTTCGTCACCAATTGGCATTCCCTAAGCAAGCAGGATTAAAACCCCGTTTAGATGAAGGAGGAATTTATCAGTGGAAACAAAAGGGAGAACACCACTTATTTAACCCAACAACTATTCGTCTGCTGCAACAGGCTGCTAGAACGAAGTCTCAAGAAGTTTATAATGAATATGCAAAAGAGATTAACAATCAGTCTGAAAAGGCGGTAACAATCAGGAGCCTTTTTGAATTTAAAAAGCGCAAATCGATTCCTTTGAGTGAGGTTGAACCTATTGAGAATATATTTAAACGTTTTGCAACTGGAGCCATGTCTTTTGGATCCATATCGCACGAGGCGCATTCTACTTTAGCTATTGCAATGAATCGTATTGGTGGTAAAAGTAATTGTGGAGAAGGAGGCGAAGACGAAATGAGATTCGAGCCACTTCCCAATGGTGATAGCATGCGTTCGGCTATTAAGCAGGTTGCTTCGGGGCGTTTTGGTGTCACTTCATATTACCTTAGTGAGGCTGATGAAATTCAAATTAAGATGGCACAGGGAGCTAAGCCAGGTGAAGGTGGGCAACTTCCAGGATATAAGGTGAATGAATGGATTGGTAAAGTGCGACATAGTACACCAGGTGTGGGATTGATATCACCACCACCACATCACGATATTTATAGTATTGAGGATTTAGCTCAGTTAATTTATGATTTAAAAAATGCCAATCGAAAAGCAAGAATCAATGTGAAATTGGTTTCAAAAGCTGGGGTTGGTACCATTGCAGCAGGTGTAGCTAAGGCTCATGCCGATGTGGTTTTGATTTCAGGATTCGATGGAGGAACCGGTGCTTCACCAATTAGTTCTGTACAACACACAGGAACTTCATGGGAGCTAGGTTTGTCAGAAACACATCAAACTTTGGTTAAAAATAAGTTGAGAGATAGAATTACTCTTCAAACTGATGGTCAATTGCGTACGGGTCGAGATTTGGCTATCGCGACTCTTTTAGGGGCTGAAGAATGGGGTATTGCAACAGCAGGACTAATTGTAATGGGTTGTGTAATGATGCGTAAATGTCATTCAAATACCTGTCCTGTTGGTGTGGCAACTCAAGATAAAGAATTGCGTAAGCTCTTTACAGGAAAGCCAGAGCATGTTGTGAATTTTTTCACTTTTTTAGCTGAAGATTTACGTCAGATTATGGCTGAATTAGGTTTTCGAACGATTAACGAAATGGTTGGTCAGACCGATGTGCTTAGATTGAGAGAAGATATTGAACACTGGAAAATTAGGAGCCTCGACTTAAGTCCTATCCTTTATAAGGAGAAAGCAAGTAAGGATGTTGGACTGTATAAAAAAACGGAACAGGATCATGGTATTGATAAATTTTTCGATTGGAAACTGATTAAATTGGCAAAAGCTGCACTCGAAAAAGGAGAAAAGGTTTATGGCGAGTTCGATTTGGTGAATACAGATAGAGCTGTAGGAACTTTATTATCTAACGAGATATCTAAAAAATATAAATCTGCAGGATTGCCTGAAGATACAATCAATTTGAAATTCAGAGGTTCGGCAGGACAAAGTTATGCAGCCTTTTCGGCTAAGGGTATCACTTTCGAGCTTGAGGGGGAAGCCAACGATTATTTTGGAAAAGGTCTTTCAGGTAGCAAGTTAATTGTTTATCCCGATAGAAAATCGACCTATGATGCGGCTGAAAATATGATTATCGGTAATGTTGCCTTTTATGGTGCAACATCAGGTGAAGCTTATATTAATGGTATAGCAGGTGAGCGTTTTTGTGTAAGAAATTCTGGCGTAACTGCTGTTGTCGAGGGTGTAGGACGTCATGCTTGTGAGTATATGACTAGAGGAACAGTTATAATTCTAGGTAATATTGGTTCCAATTTTGGAGCAGGTATGTCAGGCGGTGTGGCTTATGTGTACGATATTGATGGTACTTTTGATAAATACAAAAACTACGAATTGGACGATTGCGAAGGTATCGACATGGAAGATGAAGAATTGTTACGCGATTACATTAGCAAACACCAAAAATATACAAAAAGTAAGCGTGCTAAGCATATTCTAGACAATTGGGATAATGCGATGCTAAAATTCATCAAGGTTTTCCCAAAGGAATACAAACTCGCTCTTGAGAATCAAAAAAAGGAAGGTTATGTCCCTGAAAAAGGTATTCTGGCTTCACAGATTTGATTTAACGAGTTTATCATGCTCTGACTATAGGCAAGTTACACATGTCAGGGTATGACTAGTATTATTCCAAATTATTGAGAGCCTTACAAAAAGTGAGTCTCTTAGGTTAAAAATTTCAAATTAAAGAATTGAAAAGATGGGAAAATCAACAGGATTTTTAGAATATAAAAGAGAACTACCTGCCTTAAATCCAGTAGCAGTTAGAATCAAAGACCATAAAGAATTTATTCAATCAATAAGTAAAATTAAAGTCGAAAAACAAGCTGCGCGATGTATGGATTGCGGTGTACCTTTTTGTCATTCAGGCTGTCCTCTGGGAAATAATATTCCAGATTTTAATGATATGGTTTATAAAGACAATTGGAAAGCTGCCTATGAGATATTGGTCTCAACCAATAACTTTCCTGAGTTTACGGGGCGAATCTGTCCTGCACCTTGCGAAGCTTCGTGCGTATTATCTATCAATAAAGAACCTACAGCTATCGAGTTAATCGAAAAAAGTATTATTGAGCGTGCTTATCAAGAAGGGTGGGTAAAGCCTAATATTCCCTTAATTCGAAGTGATAAAAAAGTAGCCGTGATTGGTTCAGGTCCAGCTGGATTGGCAGCTGCAGCACAACTCAACTCAGCAGGATATACGGTAACGGTATTCGAAAGGAGTGATCGTATAGGTGGTTTGTTACGATACGGCATACCAAATTTTAAACTTGAGAAAACGGTGATCGATCGTCGATTAGATATGATGAGAGCTGCAGGTATTTTATTTAAAACAAATGCTGAAGTCGGTAGAAATATCCCAACTGATAGCGTGTTGAATGATTATGATGCTGTACTACTTTCTGGCGGTTCTACAATTCCTAGAGATGTGCCTATTAAGGGACGAGATTTAAAAGGCGTGTATTTTGCTTTGGATTTTTTACGTCAGCAAAATAAGCGGAACGAAGGGGATAAAATAGAAAAAAAAGATGATATTTTAGCTAAAGACAAACATGTTTTAGTCATTGGTGGTGGCGATACAGGATCCGATTGTGTTGGTACATCTATTCGTCAAAAAGCAAAGTCAGTACTTCAAATTGAATTACTGGTTAAACCACCTACAGATTTTAACCCAGTAACACCTTGGCCACAATACCCTGCCATATTAAAAACGAGTAGTTCACAAAAAGAAGGTTGTGAGCGTGAATGGTCGGTCTTAACCAAAGAGTTTATTGGTGATAAAAATGGGCAGTTAAAAGCGGTTAAACTAGTCGATATAAAGTGGGAAAATAGAAGTTTCGAAGAAATTGAAGGCAGTGAACGTGAAATACCTTGTGATTTAGCTTTTTTAGCCGTCGGATTTTTGCATCCACAGCACGATGGTTTGATTAACGAATTAGGAGTTGACTTGGACGAAAGAAAAAATGTAAAGACAAATGGATATCAAACGTCTAAGGCAGGAATTTTTGCTGCGGGTGATATGCGTCGAGGTCAATCTTTAGTTGTACATGCCATTAGTGAAGGACGTGAGGCGGCTCATAAGATTGATATTTACTTAAGTGGTAGTTCTGTTCTCGAATCAAAAGATAGTTCTTTAATCTCTGTCGTAGATTAAATTAAAGTAAGCCCTTCTCCTTTGTACATTTAGGAGAGGGGCTTTCTTTTTTATTGGCATTTAAAGCTCAATTCACCTGTCATGACCTTCGGTAATTTCGCAGGCTCGGTAGCGAGAGCGAGGAGCGAGCTCGTGGCAATCTCATGATAAATGCACTGTGATTTTATTAAACTGATTCTCTTTTATTTAGAGCCTCAAGTTTCGTTTTGTCAGGCTCTGACTATAAGCAGGTTGTAAGTGTCAGGGTCTGACTAGGTATTGTTCCAAATTATTGAGAGCCTTACAAAATGCTAATTACCCCAAACCCTTAAAAGTGGCTTCTGATAGATATTTATGCAAGTCACCTTGAGGGAACTGTAAGAAAAGCAAGTAAATATCAGTCAAGCATCAAGAATAAAGCGGTTTGTCATTGCGAGAGTGAGGAACGAGCTCGTGGCAATCTCATGATATAAATGTTCTGTTCTTATTTTGTGCCCGTTGGTGCGCGATTAGCTATTTTAATCCCTTTGGTTGTGAGCTCATTGCGTTCGGTTCACTTCGCTTCGGTAATATTGAGTTCCTTTACCTTATAAATCAAATTCCATACGTTAGAATCGTGCGGTAGCGCGAAAAGGAATGTGCTGGCAAAATTTCCGAAGGTGATGACAGCTCGCTTTTTTTTATGCTTCGTTTGTTGTTTCTACTCGTTCTATAGGCTAATGAGTTCAATATTGTGCGCCCAATCTGCTTCCCTTGCAAATTTCACTATCTCCGTTGTGCAACGGAAGGGTGCCGACTGCAACGGAACACCTCACCTGCGCAACGGAATGGGTCAAACATGCAACGGAGCACCTCCCACATGCAACGCAAGGGTAAGCAAGTGCAACGGAATAGCTCACCTTGGCAACGGAACAAGAGAATTTAGCAACGGAAGGGGTGTTTTGTGTAACTGAAGTTATTCTGATTGTTTTACTTTGATATTTTTAAATTCAAAAGCTACGCCTTGAGAATGATTTGATGAAGAAAATAGCTTATAAAAACGATTAAACTCTTCGAGATTCTTATATTGAGACTCATCCTTTTTATTCAACTCATTTTCGAAATTCGTCCAAGTGTCAAATATGACTTCTATCATTGTGCTTAAACTATAGATTCCATTGTCAAAACTATTTTGATCAACAATTGCTTCTAAAAATCCATCTAAATCTTTATTTAGAAAGAAGTTTTTCACAGTCTCTTTAGCTTCTTGGGGTATAATGTTATTGCTATTTATATCATTGTGTTCTTTGTATTTACATTTATGAAATAAGTTCCATATATGTCCGTCAAGTGTAGCTGTTTCATGACAATATTTCTTTAAGTAGCTAATGACTAACTCATGACTAAGTTTCTCTGATATAGGATATATATTCTGATATGAAGTGTTAATTCTATTTAGAATTTGTGCTTCGAAAGTATAAGGGCTAGGTGCATTAGCAAATAAAGATTCAATGAACTTTTCTAATTGATTCTTTCCATCTTCTTTAGGGTAGTACTTCTTTACAATTGAATCCTCGTAATTATCTAGCTTCTTTAATAAGTTTTTGCTATCAAAATTTACAATATTTACAAATACCATATTAGTATTTCTAATTGGAAATATAGCTAAATGAAATATGGCTCGTATTATTTTCTCGAAATCTTCTCGACTATCAAATGTGTTAATTTCATAAAATCTATTTTTCAATTCAACAGCAAGTCCCAATTTTGTCCATTCTGTAATTTTTGTCAAGAATTTATTATGGTCTAAATCTCTAGCATTGCTAAATTCGATTTCAGATAAGTCGCCTTGTAGAAGCGTGTATGAAAAATAACGATCAAACTTACTTGGGTGTATAACTGAAAGATGTTCTTTAGTATTGAATCCAAACATATCTGGTTCTGGAAATATACCACTGATAAGGGATGACATTTTAGTAATATTACTTTCTGGAATTGAAAGGTTTTTATAATTGTTTTTAAGATAGTTTTCGAGAATTACTCCTTTTTTATCTTTCCCTAATTCATATTGGTTGGTGCCTGTCCTTTGATTATATTTTGTTATTAAAAAATCAGATCTCCTTCTGAATAATAATTCATATACCGATGGATACTTTAATCTGATAAGCTCAAGTTGCAAAAAATCATAAAATATAATTTCATCAACTAATTTGGAATAATTGATTGTAATATTATTTGTTAATCGTGTAACGTCTCGCATGGTTTCAAGCCACTCATTCAAATAAGTAGGTTGCGAATTTGCTTTTCCAACTATAGCATGATCAAAGGTTTCTGGTTTAGCTTTAGGAAAACTCTTTTTTAACTTTTCAGCAAGTTCCTCTCGCAAAATATTTTTATTGAAATTAGGAAGGGTAACTTCTAACTGAAAGATCTTTTCAAGGAATTCAATTTCTCCAAATGAAGTATGCTTATTTAAGGCATTCACAATATAATTACGATCATAAGCGACTACAAAAATTGTATTATAGAAATTAGCTGTATTCCTTATGAGTCTAAGGACTTCAACAATTTCATGGCTATCTAATCTATCAAGATCGTCTATATATACAACTACTTTTTTGTTTATTTCCTCTAAAGCTTTGTTTATCTGATGATATAAACTGTTTGTAGGCTTGTTGTTAGTTAGAGAAGAAGTGATCAATTGAATAGATTTAGTCAACGTATTAGGTTTAAGTTGAACTAATTTTGCAGCATATTCATTTGATAATCTTACTATAGATGAATGGTAGGGACGAACTTTCTCATTAAATGAGTCGAAAAAATCTTGAATAATAGCTTGTGGAGATTGGCTATTCCAAGGATTGAAATCAATCTCGATGATATCAGGAGCTTTTACAGTTCTTTTAAGTAAATCGATAAATGAAGTTTTGCCTAATCCCCATTTACCATTAATCCCAATGGCAAATGATTTATCGAAATGACTATTAAGAATCTTATTCCCTAAAAGTTCTGCATATGAACTATACCCTAAAATATCTTTCCCTTTTTTACCCAAAGGTTTATCTTCGAATAGAGAACCTGGTATATTTTTCTGTTTTACCTTTTTATAGGGTATCAGTAATACTGCTTGGCAGAAAATCCCAAGTATTAATAAATCTGCATAATTAATACCATCCATCCAATAGAACGATATGAAAGTCCAAGGTGTTTCGTTATACCTGTAATATAGATATACACCCAAGATTAAAATTTCTAAAAATAAGAATTTTGTCGAAGCGACATATTTTTTGAATCTTGAAACCGTCAATAGGATAATACACAGAGCTATTGTTATAACAAATACATCAAGGGACCATGCTGGTTGCACATTTGATAGGATAGGTGTAACAAAATTCTTAGAAAGAAATTTTTCAATAGGAATCTTTAGTGCGACCAATAGAAATGTTCCTATTAAGTAGTAAATGGCTTTTCTTTTAAAAAAGAACTTGTGTACAGACTCAAGATTAATCATTGAAATTAAATGCATAATTAGATCAATTAATGTCTTTATGGGAGCGTTTGTACGGAATCGTTTAAACATGAAGGTAGTTTGGGTTATGTTCATGCGAAGTTAATAAAATATGTACTCGAAAGTAAACAATTATTGAGAGCCTCACAAAAAGAGTGAGACCCTCAAAGTATTTTCATGTCAAGTCCCCTTTAGGGAACTGTAGCGTAACGGAACTCGGTGAAACCCCGCTGCCGCACGATTCCATAGTGTGGTTTAAATACAATGAGCTAGGTATATAAATAGAGGAGTAGCCATAAGGGGCGAATTTTTGAGTAGGTATAAATAAGACTATGATAATATGAGTCTTAATTATAAATTTCATAATCCTGAAGGTGTTTATTTTGTCAGCTTTGCTGTAGTAGAATGGTTAGATGTATTTTTCCAAATTATTGAGGGCCTCACAAAAAGAGTGAGACCCTCAAGTTTTGTTCTGTCAGGCTCTGACTATAAGCAAGCTGTAAATGTCAGGGTCTGACTAGGTATTGATCCAAATTTACTGAGAGCCTCACAAAAGGAGTGAGACCCTCAAAGTATTTTTACATCAAGTCCCCCTTCTGTGGTTTTAGGGGTTTGGTATTGTGACAAAGCAAGTAAATCTTATTTGTTGAGCTCCTTAAACGGTGGTATTGTGGCTAGTTTATTTGAATAGAAAAAAATAAAAAAGGAGAAAAGTATAAATAGATCGTATTACAAACTTTAAAATGTATATTTTTGCGGCTGTTTTGGAAAAAACTAAGCATGGGTGTAAGGTTAAAAAACACCTGAGCATTACAAAGGAAATTTACAAAGGAAGCATTTATGAAACGTATTAATGAATACAAAAAATTGTTTAATGTTGATCAAGATACTGATCTTAAACAATTAAAAAAGACCTACAGAAACTTGGTTAAAGAATGGCATACCGATAAATTTCCTGAAGGACATGAATTGTTTGAAGAGGCTGAATTAAAAAGCCGTCAGATTATTGATGCTTATCATTTTTTGGTAGGTATTGCTCCTGAAACTAAAGCAGCTAACTTAGAAGAATACGAGCATGTTACAACTAAGGTTGGTATTGCTGATTTTAAGCATAAAGGTTTATTGCTTGAAGTTATCTTTTTAGATGGATCTGCTTACGAATACTATGGTGTGAATAAGGCTCTATTTCAAAAGCTGATTAATTCTGATAAGCAAGCTCGTTTTGCTAAGAGAAACATTTTTAACTCATTTACGTATCGTAAATCGAAAAAAGCAACAGTTGAGGAAGCTGTAGTCGCTTAATTCTACATGTATAAGATCATATTAAAGCTCCACTTTTAAGTGGAGCTTTTTTTATGATGATTTTTAAGATCTACTTAGCTTTTGAAGTTGTTTTGATAATAATTTCTCGAAAAAATAGACTTAATATCTAATGCAAACAAGAATAAAAAGGCTTAATTCATATTTTTTAAGTAATGTTAAATATAAATAAAGATGCCTTAATTTACTGACTATACAGTGTGTTATTTAGAATTAACGAAACCCTTTGCGTAGACTTTTCGAAATAAGTCTGTTTGGATTATTCAAAAAAATATCTCTATATTTGACTCAACAAAAAAAGTAAAAAGCATGGCTACAAAAATGATAATTCGACGACGACGCAGATTCTTATTAAATTAATAAGGAAGCATTGTTTGTGGATTATTTTCCCGGCTTTCCTTTATATCGGAAGGCTTTTTTTATGTCCATACAGTAAATAGTAGAATACAAATCAATAATACAGAAGATAATGAACCAATTTTTCAACATTCGACGAAGACGAAGCGCACTTTCAAAGAAAGCGGTAGGATCCTCGTTATTGTGTTGTCAAAATTGACCATGATATTTTATAGGGCTTAACGTTTGAACGTTAAGCCCTTTTTTTTTGAACTTTTTTTATTGAAAATTAATTTATAACAGACTCTCATATGCCAACAACTATCTATACAGTAAGCCGACGCCATTTGCGTTCGAACTGCTATCCAGAAGGGTCGAGTGAGTCTGATATACTATTAACTTAAATAGAATATATAAGCTTGCCGTCGATCACGGTGGGCTTTTTTTGTACCCTATAACTGCTAAAAGGCGCAGATTTGAATAAAATTAAAGAATATATCAACATAAAATTTAATCAAGATGAATGCATTTTTAAACAGAGAAAATCGGCTAAGGCTCCGACAAAGCAAGCTAACAAATGGCTTGAAGGAGAGCTTTTATATTGATATTAATAACAAATGGTTAAGCCTGACAGGCGTAGCTTTATTTTGGGAAACCTAGCAAATTAAGAAGAAATGGAAACTACTGTAGATACAAAACAAGAAATCGTTGTTATCGAATCGGGTGTTATACACACTAAGTATGCATCTGAGATTTGCGAGATGATTGAAACAGCTGCTAAAATTAGAGGAACAGGGATAGCCAAAAGAAATCCCTTATACATTGCTCAAAAACTTCAGGAAGGAAAATCGATTATTGCCTTTTCAGGTGATAAGGTTATCGGTTTTTGTTATATCGAAACCTGGGAGCATGAGTTATATGTAGCCAACTCGGGTCTTATAGTCCATCCGGACTACCGTTACGTTGGTTTGGCCAAGCAAATTAAGGAGAAAGCTTATCACTTATCAAGAAAGCGTTACCCCAAAGCAAAACTCTTTGGATTAACTACCAGCTTGGCAGTCATGAAAATTAATTCAGACTTGGGTTACAAGCCCGTTACTTTTTCGGAACTCACCACAGATCAAACTTTCTGGCAAGGATGTGCTTCATGCGTGAACTATGACATTCTTCAAAGAACCAATCACAAAATGTGTTTGTGTACAGGCATGTTGTGCGATCCGGAAAAAACTCAAAAATAATTTTAGTAAAAACAAAAGCAAAAAAACAAAATCATGATAACAAAAGATAAAAAAGTCGTTTTAGCATATAGTGGTGGATTAGATACAACATATTGTGCACTTCATCTTTCAAAGGAT
This sequence comes from Ancylomarina sp. 16SWW S1-10-2, assembly GCF_009669305.1. Lineage (GTDB taxonomy): Bacteria > Bacteroidota > Bacteroidia > Bacteroidales > Marinifilaceae > Ancylomarina. The sequence continues at coordinate 122,178 of NZ_SADB01000007.1, read as the reverse complement.
TTAGGCATGAAGGTTTATACCGTATTGGGAAATACAGGTGGATTTAGTGACGAAGAACTAGCTACCATTGAAAATAAAACCAAGAAACTAGGTGTGGTTGAGCATACCAGCATTGATATAACAGGCGAATATTACGAAAAATGTATCAAGTATTTGATTATGGGAAATGTTCTAAAGAACAATTGCTACCCTTTATCAGTAAGCTCGGAGAGAGCTTTTCAAGCCATGGCAATTGCGCAATATGCTCACAAAATAGGAGCAGATTTTATTGCACATGGTAGTACAGGAGCAGGGAATGATCAAATTAGATTTGACTTGATTTTTCAAATTATGGCTCCCAATGCTAAAATTATTACCCCAACCAGAGATTTAGAGTTAAGCAGAGCTGAAGAAATTCAATATCTAAAAGATCATGGTATTGATGCTGCTTTCGAAAAAATGGCTTACTCGATAAATGCAGGTATTTGGGGAACTAGTATAGGTGGAAAAGAAACGTTAGTTTCTGATCAAACTATTCCTGAAGAAGCATATCCTTCACAAGTAACACAAACTGAACCAAGTGAGCTTAGTATTGGTTTTGAAAAAGGAGAATTGACTTCGGTAAATGGACAGACATTTGAGAATCCTATAGATGCTATTAAAACCATTGAAAAATTAGGATCTGCCTACGGAATAGGTAGAGATATGCATATCGGCGATACCATTCTTGGAACAAAAGGTCGAGTTGCTTTCGAAGCCGCTGCACCAGTTTTGATTCTAAAAGCACACGAAATGCTTGAGAAACATTGTTTAAGTAAATGGCAAATACATTGGAAAGATCAACTAGGTGATTTTTACGGTATGCTTTTACATGAAGCTCAATATTTAGAGCCATTAATGAGAAATATCGAATGTTTTCTTGAAGATTCTCAAAAAATGGTATCAGGAGAAGTAAAACTGATGCTTTATCCTAAGTATTATCAGATGATTGGCGTGAATTCAGAACATGATTTAATGACTGATGCTTTTGGACAATATGGAGAGAAAAATGTAGGTTGGACAGCCGATGATGTGAAAGGATTCACAACAATTTTAGCCAACTCTATGAAGATTTATTACACTGTAAATGGACAATAGTATGATAAATATAGGAATCATAGGAGGAGCGGGATATACCGCTGGAGAGTTGTTAAGACTCTTGCTTTGGCATCCTGAGGCTAATATTGTATTTGTTCAATCGAGCAGTCACGATGGTCAGTTGGTAAGTAAAGTACATAAAGATTTGTTAGGTGATTGTTTATTACATTTTTCTAAAGCAGATTTTTCAAGTGTTGATGTCATCTTTCTTTGCTCGGGTCATGGAAAAAGCATAAGTTTTTTCGAAGAGAATAATTTACCTGAAAATTTAAAGGTCATTGATTTAAGTATGGACTTTAGATTGGATGATGATCAGAACAAGTTTGTTTATGGTCTGCCAGAATTGAATAAAAAAGCCATAGCTAATGCTAAATATATTGCAAATCCAGGCTGTTTTGCAACGACAATTGAGTTAGCTCTTTTGCCATTGGCAAAGCATCAAGCATTAAAAGATGAAGTACACGTAACAGCTATTACAGGATCAACAGGTGCTGGTCAAGCTGCAACAAATACGTCTCATTTTTCGTGGAAGAACAATAACGTATCGATATATAAAGCCTTTGAACATCAGCATTTAGCTGAGATAAAAGAGAGTTTGAATCATTTGCAACAGAATTTTACGAAAGCAGTAAATTTTATACCCGTTCGAGGTAATTTTTCTCGAGGTATATTGGCATCTGTTTATACCACTTGTGAGTGGAGTTTAATCGAAGCCATGGTTCATTATCAAAACTATTACTTGGATCATCCTTTTGTCGTTATAAGCGATGAAAATATAGATGTGAAGCAAGCCGTTAATACAAATAAGTGTTTGTTGCACTTAGAAAAACATGGTGATAAGCTTTTGATCGTTTCAAGTATAGATAATCTCTTAAAGGGAGCGTCAGGACAGGCAGTTCAAAATATGAATATCATGTTTGGATTACCCGAAGATGCAGGTTTAAGACTAAAACCAGTGGCTTTTTAATTATAAATTCTGAATTGAGATTGATGACTTGAGGTTTCTACGCCATTCAAATCTCTTACTCATCGGTCTCAATTTTTAAATAAGATATGCAATGCAATTATTCAATACATATACAAAATACGATATAAACTTAGTTTCGGGTGAGGGCATTGTCCTTGCTGATGCTAACGGAAAAGAATATAAAGATTTTTATGGAGGTCACGGTGTGATTTCCATTGGACACTCTCATCCTCATTACCTATTTCGTCTTGAAAATCAGATGAGATGTCTAGGCTTTTACTCAAATGTGGTTGAGAACAAACTGCAAGATCAGTTAGCAGAGAAATTGGGAGAGCTTTCGGGTTACGTCGATTACAATTTGTTTTTATGTAATTCGGGTGCCGAAGCAAATGAGAATGCTTTAAAATTAGCTGCTTTTCATACAGGTAAATCTAAGGTAATTGCCATAAAAGGTTCTTTTCATGGAAGAACTGGTGGTGCTTTAGCTGTTACCGATAATCCAAAATTGGCTTCAAGTTTTAATGTGAAGCATAATGTGGTTTTTATTGAGATGAATGATACTGCAGCTTTGAAAAAAGAGCTCGAACTAGGCGATACTGCGGCATTTATCATGGAAGGTATACAAGGTGTTAATGGGGTTGTTCTGCCAGAAACATCTTTCTTTAAAGATGCAGAAAGTCTTTGTCATAAATACAATGCGATATTAATCATTGATGAAGTTCAGTCGGGTTATGGAAGAACAGGTGAGTTTTTTGCTCATCAATATGCCAATATTAAGGCCGATATTATTACAACGGCTAAGGGTATGGGAAATGGATTTCCTCTTGGTGGCGTGTTAATTAATCCGAAGATAGAAGGCAAATCTGGACTTTTAGGAACAACCTTTGGTGGAAATCATTTGGGATGTGCTGCTGGAATTGCAGTTTTAGAAGTGATAAAAGAAGAAAATCTTCTTGAGAATGCAAAAAAAGTAGGTAAGTATCTTGAAAATGAAATTAAGAACATAGTCGGTGCAGATGCAGTAAGAGCAAAAGGATTGATGATAGGAATTGATTTGAAAAATAGAACAAAAGTAAAATCAGCACTTCTATTCGATAAATCTTATTTCACAGGTATGTCTGGAGAAAATACGTTGAGATTATTACCTCCATTGACATTAACTATGGCTGAAGCAAAAACATTTATTAGTGATTTTTCATCTGTTATTAAAAGTAATTGATATGAAGGACTTAACGCTGGTAAAAATTGGAGGCAATCTAATTGATGATGAAAGTAAGTTAGCAGAATGTCTTAAAGCCTTTGCAAAAATTAAAGGTGCAAAACTTTTGGTACATGGCGGTGGTAAGTTGGCTAGTGAAATGGCTAAACAGTTGGGAATTGATTCTCCTATGATTGATGGACGTCGAATAACCAATGCCGAAACACTTAAAGTTGTTAGTATGGTTTATGCAGGACTAATCAACAAAAAAATAGTAGCTGGTTTACAAGCTATGAATCAACAAGCTATAGGACTTTGTGGTGCAGACGATAATTTGATTCTAGCTGAAAAACGACAACATGAGAGTATTGATTACGGGTTTGTTGGCGATGTAATTAAAGTGAATACAGAGGCTTTGGTAAATTATATCGATCAAAATAAGGTTTTAGTCTTATCTGCCATTACTCATGATGGAAAAGGACAACTTTTAAATACCAATGCCGATACGGTTGTAACAGAATTAGCTATTGCATTGAGTGAAAATTATCAAGTCAAATTGATTTATTCATTTGAAAAATCAGGTGTTTTGATTAATCCTGATGATGATATGAGTTTTCTAAAATCTTTAGATCAAAACATGTATCAGGAAATGAAAGCTAATGGTACAATAAGTAACGGTATGTTGCCAAAGACTGAAAATGCCTTTAGAGCATTTGACAAAGGCGTAAAAGTGATCATTGGCGACCTTCTTGTAATATCAAAGGATGAGTATAGTGGAACCCAACTAATAAAATGTTAATCATGAATTTAGATATATATAAAACACTTGCCATTGAAACTCTTAAGGGTTTAATTGGTATACAATCATATAGCAAGGAGGAAGATCAGGTTGCCGATTTAATGGAGAATGTTCTTAAATCTCATAATTATGAAATCCATAGAGAAAAGAATAATGTTTGGGTTTTTGGAAAATATAATAGTGAAGGCAAACCTCTATTACTCCTTAATTCTCATTTAGATACGGTAAATGCTACGGCGTCGTGGACAAAAGATCCTTTTAAGCCACTAGTTGAAGATGGCAAATTGTACGGACTTGGTTCGAATGATGCTGGAGGTTGTTTATGTTCTCTAATGGCTACATTTTTGGCTTTAGACAAAGAAGAACAGCCTTATAACCTTGTTTTTGTTGCTTCTGCTGAAGAAGAAATCTCTGGAAAGGGTGGATTTGAGTTGATTCATGATAAAATTGGGAAAATTGCTTTAGGTATAGTTGGAGAACCAACCCTTATGCAGATGGCAATTGCAGAAAAAGGTTTGATGGTTTTAGATGTTGAAGCCAAAGGAAAAGCAGGACATGCAGCTAGAAACGAGGGTGTGAATGCTATTGAGAAAGCTATGAAAGATTTAAAATGGTTTCAAACATATAAGTTCGATAAAGAATCGGATATTCTTGGTCCAGTTAAAATGTCTGTGACACAAATTGAGGCTGGTTCTCAACATAATGTGGTTCCTGATTCTTGTCGATTTGTAGTGGATGTGAGAAGTAATGAGAACTATAATAACCAGGAGCTTTTCAACTTAATTGATAATCAAACAGAAAGTGAAGTTATAGCTAGATCATATAGAATGAATTCTTCAGGTATTGACTTAAAACATCCATTGGTTCAGGCTGGTATAAAAATGGGGAGAAGCTATTATGGTTCGCCAACAACTTCTGACCAAGCCATAATGAAAGGCTTTCCAACATTGAAGTTTGGTCCTGGAGATTCAGCCAGATCACATACGGTTGACGAGTATGTTAATCTGTCAGAAATAGAAGAAGGTGTTGAAATTTATTACCAATTATTAAATGGTTTAGATATTAAAGAATAAGCATCTGAAACAAACTATTAAGGATACTTTTTAAGAGAAGTATTTATATAAAAGGACACTTACTCCCAATGATTATTGGGATAATGAAAATATAAAATTAAGAACATATGAAACTTTGGGATAAGGGTACGAAGATGAATCAGAATGTAGAAGATTTTACGATTGGTAAAGATCGTGAACTTGATTTGCAACTGGCTCCTTTTGATGTATTGGGTTCATTGGCTCATTGCAAAATGTTGACCAGTATTAACTTACTTGAGCCAGCAGAGTTTGTTCAAGTTGAAAAAGAGCTTCAAAAGATATTTGTTGATATAGAAAATGGTGATTTTTCGATTGAAGAAGGCACCGAAGATGTGCATTCACAGGTTGAGTTGTTATTAACAAAGAGCTTAGGTGATGTGGGCAAGAAGATTCACTCTGGAAGATCGAGAAATGACCAGGTTTTACTTGATTTAAAGCTATTCACACGTCATGAAATTGAAAGAGTGGTGAATGCAGCCAAGTCTTTATTTGATTTACTAATTGAAAATTCTGAAAAGTATAAAGATATTCTTATTCCAGGTTATACGCACTTACAGGTTGCCATGCCATCTTCCTTCGGGCTTTGGTTTGGTGCTTATGCTGAGGCTTTGAGTGATGATTTGGCCTTATTACAATCAGCCTTTAAAGTAGTAGATCAGAACCCTTTAGGTTCAGGAGCTGGTTATGGATCATCATTTCCTCTTAATCGTCAGATGACAACTGATCTATTGGGTTTTGAGAATCTAAATTACAATGTGGTTTACGCTCAATTAGGTAGAGGTAAAATGGAATTTGCAGTTGTGTCTGCACTTTCAAATATGGCTTACACTATTGGTAAATTGGCTATGGATGCCTGTTTGTATAACTCTCAGAATTTTGGATTTATCAGTTTCGCTGATGAGTTCACGACAGGGAGTAGTATTATGCCTCACAAAAAGAATCCTGATGTTTTTGAATTAGTGAGAGCCAAAGCAAACTCATTACAAGTACTACCTACACAGATACAGGCTGTTAGTTCAAATTTACCATCGGGTTATCATAGAGATTATCAGCTGACTAAAGAATTTTTTATGCCAGCATTCGATCAATTAATTTCTTGTTTAGAAATGTCGAAAATCATGTTGTCGAATGTAAAAGTCAATGAGAATCTACTTGATGATGAAAGATATAAGTATTTATTTACTGTTGAGATGGTGAATGAGTTAGTGCTTAAAGGTGTTCCTTTTCGTGATGCTTACAAAAAAGTAGGAGCATTAGTAGAATCAGGAGAGTTTAAGTTTGAGGGTGAGTTAAAACATCAGCACGAGGGTAGTATTGGTAATCTTTGTAACGATCAAATCAAATTAAAACTAGAAAAAGCGGTTCAATCCTTTAATTTTGAAAAAATCGATAAAGCTTACCAAAGTTTACTGGGAAGAAGTTAGTACCTTGATAGGCAGTAGAATAAAAAAGATAAACAACCATTATATAATTACAATTTATGTTGAAACAAGCAAAGTTAATACTGGAAGATGGTAGTGAGTACCATGGAACTTCCTTTGGTTACGAAGGATCTGTCGCAGGTGAAATGGTATTTAATACAGCCATGACGGGATATCCTGAAAGTTTGAGTGATCCCTCGTATCGAGGTCAAATTTTGGTAACAACCTTTCCTTTGATTGGAAACTATGGCGTTCCTGGAGATAGAAAAGAAGATGATTTGTTTCGCTATTTTGAATCTGATAAGATTCAACTTTCTGGTTTTGTTGTATCAGATTATACCGATGATTTTAGTCACTGGAATGCTAGCTTAAGCCTTTCTGATTGGATGAAAGAACATCAAATACCAGGTATTTATGGAATAGATACGCGTGCTTTAACCAAAAAACTCCGTACTAATGGAAGCATGAAAGCGAAAATCGTCGTTAATGATCAGGACGTAGCTTTTATCGATCCAAATTCTCGTCATTTAGTTTCTGAGGTTAGTACTAAAGAAGTAAAGACATATGGAAATGGCAAACACAAAGTTCTTTTGCTTGATTGCGGTTGCAAGAATAACATTATTCGTTGTCTGTTAAAGCGAGATACGACCGTTATTCGTGTTCCTTACGATTATGATTTTACTAATGATGATTACGATGGTTTATTTCTCTCAAATGGTCCCGGTGATCCGAAACTAAATGTTAAGGCTATTGATCATGTGAAAACGGCTCTGAGTCAGGATAAGCCAATCATGGGAATCTGTCTTGGAACCCAGCTGATGGCTTTGGCTGCAGGAGCCGATACTTATAAATTGAAGTATGGTCATCGATCTCATAATCAGCCCGCACTTTTAAAAGGAACTAAGCGTTGTTTTATTACCTCTCAGAATCATGGATATGCTATCGATACAGATACATTACCATCGGATTGGGAGGTTTTGTTTGAAAATGCTAATGATAATACCTGCGAAGGAATTAAGCACAAAACTAAGCCTTTTTTCTCGTCTCAGTTTCATCCTGAAGCTTCAAGTGGTCCAACTGATACAGAATTTCTATTTGATGATTTCATTGGAATGATGGAAGAGTACAAAGGATAAAGTACTCAAAGTAGTAAGGTTAAAGTGAAAAAAGGGATATTAGAATCAACATTAACTAAGAAAGACATGACTCATAATATAAAGAAAGTATTGGTATTAGGTTCCGGAGCGCTTAAAATTGGTGAAGCAGGAGAGTTTGATTATTCAGGATCTCAGGCATTAAAGGCGATGAAGGAAGAAGGTATCAAAACAGTACTTATAAATCCTAATGTAGCAACAGTCCAAACATCCAAAGGCATTGCAGATGAAATCTATTTTCTACCTGTAACGCCTTATTTTGTAGAACAAGTCATTCTAAAAGAAAAGCCTGATGGAATTCTTTTGGCATTTGGAGGACAAACAGCACTCAATTGCGGTATTGAGCTTTTTAATGCAGGCACATTAGAAAAGTATAATTTGAAGGTGCTTGGTACACCTATTGAGACCATCATAAAAACAGAAGATAGAGAGATATTTGCTAATGAACTTCGTAAGATTGATGTAAAAACACCCAATAGTGTCGCTGTTGAATCGATTGATGCAGCATTAGAAGCAGCAGGGAAATTAGGTTTCCCAATTATTGTTCGTGCAGCCTTTACTTTGGGTGGTCAAGGCTCAGGATTTTGTAATAATATGGATGAGTTAAGAGTCTTAGCAGAAAACGCTTTGTCGTACTCATCTCAAATTTTAGTTGAAGAGTCTCTTAAAGGATGGAAAGAGGTCGAATATGAGGTTGTACGTGATGCTTATGACAACTGTATTACGGTTTGTAATATGGAAAATTTCGATCCACTTGGCATTCATACGGGTGAAAGTATCGTTATTGCACCATCTCAAACGCTTACCAATTCAGAATATCACAAACTAAGATCTTTAGCTCTTAAAATTATTCGACACTTAGGTGTGGTTGGAGAGTGTAACGTACAATATGCTCTTGATCCAAACTCAGAAGATTATCGTGTAATTGAGGTAAATGCTCGTCTATCTCGTTCATCTGCACTTGCTTCTAAGGCAACAGGTTATCCTTTAGCATTTGTGGCAGCTAAACTTGGATTAGGTTATGCCCTTCAGGATTTGAAAAATGCTGTAACTAAAGTAACAACAGCTTGTTTTGAGCCTGCTCTTGACTATGTGGTTTGTAAAATTCCACGTTGGGATTTGAATAAGTTCGAAGGTGTAACCAAGGAAATTGGTTCGAGTATGAAGTCGGTGGGAGAAGTAATGGCTATTGGTCGTAATTTTGAGGAAGCTATTCAGAAAGGGCTAAGAATGATTGGACAAGGCATGCATGGCTTTGTGGGAAATGATAACGCCAAGTTTGATGATATAGATAAAGAATTATCTCATCCAACAGATATGAGAATATTTGCTGTTGCTCAAGCACTTGAGAAGGGTTATTCAATTAATCAAATTCATGATTTAACAGCAATTGATAAATGGTTCTTGAGTAAGCTAGAGAATATCAGTAAATTAAAATGGAAACTTAAAAAGTGTAATCAATTAGCTTCTCTCGATACTGATCTTTTTCGCAAGTCTAAAGTATATGGTTTCTCCGATTTTCAAATTGCGCGTTTTGTGTTAAAGCCTAAAGATGGGAATATGGAATCTGAGCTTTTACAGGTTAGAAATGCTCGTAAGAAACTTGGAATTATTCCAGTTGTTAAGCAGATTGATACACTTGCAGCTGAATATCCTGCACAAACAAATTACTTATACTTAACCTATAGTGGTTGTGAAAATGATGTGGTTTATGAACATGACAATAAGTCGGTTATAGTTCTGGGGTCAGGTGCATATCGTATCGGTTCTAGTGTAGAATTTGACTGGTGTAGTGTTAATGCCTTGAGTGGCGTCAAAAAAGAAGGATACCGTTCAGTCATGATTAACTACAACCCTGAAACGGTGAGTACAGATTACGATGTGTGTGATCGTTTATATTTCGATGAGCTTTCTTTTGAAAGAGTTCTTGATATTATCGATTTAGAGCAGCCTAAAGGCGTTATTGTATCTGTGGGTGGACAAATACCGAATAATCTTGCAATGCGTTTACATGAGGCTAAAGTTAAGGTTTTAGGGACTTCTCCTGAAAATATTGATAGGGCTGAGAATAGAAAGACTTTCTCAGACATGTTAGACAATTTGGGTGTAGATCAACCACGTTGGGCAGAATTGAGTAGTCTGGAGGCTATCCAAACCTTTATTGATGAAGTTGACTTTCCGGTTCTTATTCGTCCTAGTTATGTACTATCAGGTGCCGCAATGAATGTGGTGTCTAATAAGAACGAACTGGAGCATTTCTTAAACTTGGCAACGAAAGTTTCGAAACAATATCCTGTGGTTGTGAGTGAATTCATTCAGCAAGCTAAAGAAATCGAGTTCGATGGTGTGGCAAAAGATGGTATCGTTCTGATTGATGCGATATCTGAACATGTTGAGTTTGCAGGTGTACACTCGGGTGATGCGACGTTGGTGTTTCCACCACAGAAACTGTATTTTGAAACCATTCGTCGAATCCGTAAAATAGCAGGAGAGATTGCAAAATCTTTAAATATTACGGGACCATTTAATATGCAGTTGTTGGCAAAGGATAACGATATTAAAGTGATTGAATGTAATGTGAGAGCTAGTCGAAGTTTCCCATTTGTTTCTAAGGTAATGAACTACAATTTTGTGGAATTGGCAGCTAAGGCGATGCTTAACGGAATAATTCCAACACAAATGCCATCTATGTTCGAATTGGAAAATATTGGTGTGAAAGCCTCACAATTTTCCTTCTCTAGACTGTCAAAAGCTGACCCCGTTTTGGGTGTAGATATGGCTTCTACTGGTGAAGTTGGTTGTATTGGACCTGATTATTACGATGCGATACTAAAATCAATGTTATCAGTTGGTTATCGAATTCCGAAGAAGAGCATTCTAATTAGTAGCGGACCTATTCGCTCTAAAATTGAACTACTACAGAGTACTCAGATGTTGCAAGAGAAAGGCTACAAAATATATGGGACACGAGGTACTGCAAAATTCCTATCAGACAATGATGTTGAGATTGAAGCAGTCGCTTGGCCAGATGAAGAGGGTGAAAAAACAGCCTTAGATTTAATCCGATCTAAAGAAGTTGATTTCGTCATCAATATTCCAAAAAATCTAAGTGAAAATGAACTATTCAACGATTATCAGATTAGACGTGCTGCCATCGACCTTAATGTGCCTTTGGTAACCAATGCAAGATTGGCCAGTGCATTTATTTACTCTTTCTGTAAAAAATCATTGGAAACTTTAGATATCAATTCATATAACCACTATGTATCCTAAGCTGCTAATAGATTAACCAAAATAAATCCTGACAGTTCTAGTAATTGTCAGGATTTTTTAATTGTATGAATTAATAATGATAAGAATTTAGGCTTAAACACTGAAAGCGTTATTTTTGTCGTATCAATTAAGCTTAAACGGTATTTTTAAGTAAACATTTCAATAATTTATCCGATAAATGATTTGAATCATAGAAAATCATCAGATAAACGAAATAGAATTTGATAAGTTTCAATTAAACAGATTTATTAGAAATGACATTAGCCTTCGATATAACAAAAGCCAAAGGAAAGTATACATTATCAACTTTCGAAAGTAAGGCTCGTTCTATAGTACCTTATTTTGTCTATTTGCCTCCCAATTGGAATCCTGATATAAATTATAGGCTCATTTTATTTCTTCATGGTCAAGGTGGAGACGAGGGAGCTTTCAAAAAGTATATTGCAGCCCAACAATTAAATGACTGGATTTTAACTGGTGAGATTCCGAATATTGTAATTGCTGGAATAAGAGGTGATGAAAATAAAGATGATATTCAGTGGTTTACAAAGGAAAATGAAGCTTTATTGTCACCTAATGGTGAGTTTATAGCGTTTTGTAAGTCTAATTTTAAAGCTGGAGGAGAAAAAGGCGTTTCGTTTGAAGGTCATTCAAGAGGTGGAGGTGGCGTTTTACACTATATGTTTAAATACCCCAATAGTTTTAAGTCTGTTATCTCCATGGGATATGTGAGTGACTATACACTAGCTGAAAATAAAGATATGGCGATAAAAAATAAAGCTGCCTTAATTGATTCTGATGTGCAGCTTTTCATGGAAATTGGTACGGAAGATCAGTATGTTAGGAATAAGAATAGAAAGGCAAGTTTCCTGATGCATGATTTTTTGACAATACTAAAAATTCCACACACATTTAATCACCTATTTGGAGTTGAACATGGTTTAGATAGTTTTTGGAATCACTATTCAGATGAAGGCATACAGAATGGCCTATTGCATCTTAAAAGACATTGTGAAGGTTTATAAGCTACTAACCTAAAATTATTTTTCGAATGACTGATTCCATATCAATTGTTTCGTCGTCGAATTTGTAGCCAATTTGAAAAAGAACACCGTCATACCAAGCATAGTACATTTTTGAACCAGTAGATCGATGAATGATTTTAGATCCATCAAAAGAATAATAATTATACATAGTAGTCCAACTTGAAGGTGAAACCTTAAAGAATAGAGGTAAATCGGGATTTAATTTTAAATCCTTATATGTAACAACCTCTCCAGCAGTTTCGTCTCCATCAATATTAAACTCAGTTCTCCATTTATCAATTGGATCTTCTTCAGAATCTGGATCATCTAAAAATGGATTGTCAGCAAGCGTAGCAGCAGATATAATAAAGAAATCTTTATTGCCTGCGTCGTATTCTACATCATTTTTAAAGTATGAGATTTGAATTTGAAACATGAGCTTATTTTTAGTATTCCAAAAAGTAACAATGTTGGCCATTTCAGTACCAATTGTATCAAGTAGAGTACTAACATCAGGAAGATGAATACCATCTTTTAGTTCGTCGGGAATACTATTTAATGCAGTTGGGATATCAACAGGTGCATAGTAACGAGAATCTTGGATTCCTTTTAAAATCTGAAAATCCCAATTATATGTTCTAGAATTTCCACCTACACTATCTAATTTCTCAACTAATGCTTCATTGGGATCCACATAACCAGAATGTTTAGATTCTTTAGCACATGAGAATAAAATTAAGCTCAAGCAGAAAATCGATAAAGTTAGGATAGCTTTCATAAACATGATGTTGTTGATTATATGATACAAAAATAGCTTTTCTTATCTTAAAAGTAAGAATTTAATTGAACAAAAAATTAGATTAGTTGAATTCTTGTTTATTTTTCATTCTTGATAAAAGAGTTGAATTTATACACGAAACATACGAAAATCATGGTTTAGCTTATTAATTTAGTCTTGATTGGACAGTTCCCAAGCTGTGAGAAATACAAGTTGTGCAACGCGTTCAATGTTTTTATAATCTAATTTATTAGGCGTATCTTCTGGTGTATGATAATCATCGTGTAGACCATTGAAATACATGATTGAAGGAATTTTATTTTTTACGAAAGAAGCTTGATCTGAAGATCCATAGAATGGATTATGTGGCTGATCGTATTTATAATCAAGAATTAGATGTGAGTAAAGCCCATTTAAACTATCGCTTATTGGTTTTAGCTGAGGATTTAAATGAGAAGTACCCAAAAGATAGATATAGTTTGCTGATGAATGGTATTCGTCTATACGACCTAACATATCCATATTTAAATTGGCTTTAATTGATTTTAGCGGAACAGGAGAGTTTCTTACAAAAAATTCTGAACCAAGTAAACCTTTTTCTTCAGCAGTAAAAGCCGTAAAAATGACACTCCGTTTGGGTCTTTGACCTTTTAATTCAGCATATTTAAAAGCCTTAGCGATTTCAATAAGTGCTGCGGTTCCGGATGCATTATCATTGGCGCCGTAACAGATTAATTTTTTATCGACACCCAGGTGATCGAAGTGTGCAGAAATAATAATGAACTCTTCTGGTTTTTCGGTACCTTCTATTAAAGATATCACATTTTCTGTTTTTATTATTTCATCATTATTTTTTAATTGCAATTGCAGATGAGCTATTATAGGTGTGGTTTGGTTCTGATTTGCAAGGCTATTTTTTAACTGCTTTAGCTTTAAACCTGTTATTGCTTTTGTAAGTCGTACCGAAATAGGAATAATTTCGTGGGTTCTTAAGTAGTTATAAAAATCTGATTCTTTACCAAATATCCTTGAATCAACCGTATCAATAGGCTTTTTTAAACGAAATCGTTTATATCTTACACTTTTACTTGTATGTATATATCGATCAAACAAACTCGTGTTTATAGGATCGCAAAATAAGATTAAACTTGGTTTGGAATGTTTCCAGATGTCATACGCTTGAGAAAAAGCTTTATGGAAGTTTGAGGTAAGAAATAAAACAGCCTTATTGGTGAAATCAATTTCCGAATAGTTTTGAATTGGAGAATTGCCGATATAAACGATATCTAAGTCTTTAAATATTGAATCTTGGATAGAGCCAGCTACAAAGTCTTTATAATTATAAAAAGTTTTCTTATTTACTTTTATTGTTGCTGAAGGTAAGCCTAGTTTGGAAAGCTTTACAGATTGAAAATACGATAAGCTATCCTGACTTTTATCAACTGCCTGTAATCCTGCTTGTTTAAATTGAGAATAGATATATACTGCAGCATTCTTTTGTCCTTCAGTTCCTGTTTCGCGTCCTTGCATTATATCGGAACAAAGAGACTTTACATTTTTTTTTATACTTTTCTCAGAAATTTGAGCAGCAAAATCAATATTAGAATAGCTTTGTGAAAAACTAAACAATGGAAAGCTTAAGGTTAGTAGTAAACAGAGTCTAAATATTTTCATAAAAGGTTATATATTTTAAATCATCCAGAAATACTTCTCTTAAAAGTAAGAATTATATATTTAGATAAATAGCTTTTGGGGATTGAATGAAATAAAAAAACGAATATTATTTAAATTAAAATGGATAGAATACATTTTCACGAAAGTTTTTATCAAGATGTACTTCTTGGTCGAAAAGTACAAACAGCCCGAATAGACGAACCGCATTATCCTCTTGGTAAGGCAATGGCAGATTTTTCTAATGGTCTTAGTTTACCTATTGAGATTACTAATGTATCGTTTAAAACAATTGATAATATGAGTTTAGAAGAGGCGCAAAGGGATGGATTTGAATCAAAAGAAAGTCTTTGGAAAGCTTTAATGGGGTTTTATCCTAATTTAAAAGTAGAAAATTCCTTAATGTTAGTTGAATTTAGATGCATTGTAGGTTAGTTTGTTCGACATACATATATATGGCTGTAAATCTGTTCTTTAAGCACTTTGGAGAAATGCTAAAATCTCATTAATCAACAAAAAAGGTGTGTTTATGGAAGAAAAAGTGATGTTTACCTTTGTGATTGTAAATAAAAAGGTTTATAATTGTAACAGAAAGTTAATAAATCAAATATGTATTTTTTCAAACTAAATATTTACAACTATGAAAAATTTGACATCATATTCACATATCGTAGAGAAAGAAATTGAACAATACAAGATTGAATCAGGTAAGATTTTAGATAAGTTCGAAGATAAATTCAATAAGGGTAGTTTAGTGGTTGCTCATCATTTTAACAATGTTAGTTCAGAATTAATTAGAATTGTGAAGTCTGAATTAGAAACAGCAGGTTTTAAGCCTGAGTTTGTAGGAAATAGACCTAATGGTCATATTGTATTAAGGGTTAGCTTAATTCAATCTACTATGATGTGTAACTAACATCAATTTAGTCTAGTTCTTTGTTAAAAAAATAAGAGTTGTTGAGAAATCAGCAGCTCTTTTTTTATTCAAAAAAATTCCATTCATCCAAATACTTAAAAGCATATTAGAGATATTTCATATTTAATATATTATTGTAACTTTAATTTCTACAAAAAAGGGAATAATGAATAAATATCTATTAATATGCTTCTTCTTTCTGGGGATTCTGTGTTTGCAAAATAACGATCTAAGCGCTCAAAAGATGAATTACAAGGAATTAAGATACCAAATGGTTAAAGAGCAGGTTGTAGCTCGAGGAATAAAAGAGAAACCTGTGATTAAAGCTATGCAAAAAGTTGAAAGACATTTGTTTGTTCCAAATCAGTTCCGTCATCTCGCTTATTCAGATTCACCTCTTCCAATTGGTTTTGGTCAAACTATATCGCAGCCTTATATTGTGGGTGTTATGACTCAACTTTTAGATATTAATTCGAAAAGTAAAGTATTAGAAATAGGAACAGGTTCGGGTTATCAAGCTGCAATATTAGGCGAAATTTGTAAAGAAGTTTATAGTATCGAAATTGTTGAGGGCTTGGCTTTAAAAGCTAAATCGACCATAGAGTCATTAAATTATAATAATTTATTCCTCAAGTGTGGAGATGGATATAAAGGCTGGATAGAACATGCACCTTACGATGCAATTATTGTAACCTGTTCTCCTCGAAAGATTCCACAAGCTTTGATAGATCAATTAGTTGATGGAGGTAGTCTTGTTATTCCAATTGGAGAAAAGAACATTAAGAGTTTAGTCTTACTTAAAAAGTTAGATGGAGAACTTGTTAGAAAAGATGTTGTTCCTGTTCGATTTGTCCCAATGATTGATGAACAAGGTAGGGAATATTAGAAAATGAATTGAAGTAAAAAATATAAGGTATTAAAAAACCAGTTGATTGTTTTCAACTGGTTTTTTAATTTGTGTTTGCTTAGCTTAAAGCTGATATTTTAATAGATCGGCCACAGCTAGATGATATTCTTTTTCTACCTGAAGGTATGTGTCGTAGCTATCGTAAAAATAGATACTCTCCATAAAATATTCGATACTTGAAATTTGTCCAAAATCGAGAGCTTTCTTTAAAAGCTCATTCATATGACTACCTTCTAGTATTAATCGGTATTCAGCTAAAGAAGCCTTTAGGCCTTGGTAATTCTGATAGTTTTTCTGAATATCAGAAATTAGGAGCTTTTCTTCGGACAAATACTGACTTTCCTGTGTAAGTTGATTCAGTTTAGCAAACTTGACTTTGTTTCTACTTTCCCAAAGAGGAATACTAATACCTAGGTTAATACCGTTGAAAGATTTATTAATATCTGAATTTAAGTAACGATAACCCAAACTCAATTTTGGTAGAACTTGATTTTTAGCCAAGCTTATTTGTTTAGAAGCAATGTCCATATCAGCCTTCATTTTATTCAAATTGGGTGTGTTTTTTAAAACATCTATCTCAAGCTTAGTCAAATCCTCATCGATTGAAACAGTCGGATAAACCACTGAATTAAACTCAATAGCTTGTCCACCATTTAGTTGCTTCAATTCTTCTTCAAGATTTGAAACTTGTGTATTACAAAGTTGAAGTTGATTTTTGATGTTTAATAAAACGATCTTCACCTTATTCATCTCCAGAATATTGGCATCACCTTTATCAAGCTTCTTTTTGAAGAATGAAACCAACTTTTGAGCATTTTCGTAACGAATAGTCAATTGCTCTTTTTGTTTATTCTGGTAAATAAGGTTTAAGCAAGTTTTTTCAGCACTTAGTAGAATATCCTGTCGGCTTTGTTGCCTAAGATTATCAAGATTAGCTGTTTTCGCTTTCTTGATTTTATTCTTTTGAAAATATACCGTTGGAAAATCAAAGTCCTGACTGATGAGAATCTCGTAAGGATTACCATCTATATCGGAGAAATTCTTCTCAAATGCTAACTCAGGATTAGCCAAATTTGTTTCTGTTTTATAGCCAATTTTCTGAGATTCTATAAACTGATTTTGAGCTTTTAAACTCAGGTTGTTATTTTCCACAGCATGTAGAACTTCTTTTAGGTCTGATTGAGCTTGAGCATTAATGCTCAAGCCTAAAGCGAATAGACCAATTAGTAAGGATCTCATATTACTTCTTTTTTGAGTTTAATAATAAATACACAATCGGAATTATATATACATTTAGTAGGGTGGAAGTTAATAAACCACCTAAAATAACAACAGCCATTGGACTTTGAATTTCGTTACCAGGTTTATCACCTGCAAGAGCCATAGGAATTAAGGCTAAAGCTGCAGTTAGGGCCGTCATTAAAATCGGACTCAAACGATGAATTGAACCTTGAACAATAATTTCTTTTATCTCCAAGCCTTTATCTAACATACTTTGATAATTTGATATAAGTAGTATACCATTACGGGTTGCAATACCAAAGAGGGTAATAAAACCGATAATCGCAGGAATACTCAACATGCCAGAGGTAAAGTAAATGGTAAAAATACCTCCTATTAATGCTAAAGGTAAATTTAATAAAATAATACTAGCCAATTGGAATGATCTAAATTCCTGAAACAGTAATAGAAAGATAATCAAAAATGAGATGATAGAGGTTAAAGCTAAAGTTTTTGATGCCTTTGCTTCACTTTCAAATTGTCCTCCAAATTCAATACGATATTCTTCTGGTATTATAATGTCCTTATCAACTGCTGCCTTAATATCTGTGACAACAGAGCGAAGATCTCTTTCTGAAACATTGGCCGAAACCACTAACTTTCGTTGTACATTTTCACGACTTATGGTGTTAGGACCTGATAAAGATTTGATATCAGCCACGTAGCTAAATGGAATTTTTTTACCATCCCAAGTATCGATAAGTGCATTGCGGATAGCTTCGATATTACCCCGATTCTCTTCGTTGTATTTTACCACTAAATCGAAAGCCTTAACACCTTCGAATACGTCAGAAACCTTTTCACCAGCAAAGGCGATATCAATAAAATCAGAGAAATCTGAAATTGAGATACCATACTTAGCCAACATGTCACGTTTCGGTTTAATCTGTATTTGTGGGATTTCTACTTGCTGTTCAACATTCACATCTACAACACCTTCTATTTGGTCAATTGAACCTTTAATGTCATTAGCCATCAGGAACATTTTTGAAAGATCGGTTCCAAATATTTTGATAGCAATATTAGCTTTAGTTCCAGATAAGATATGATCGATACGATGACTTAAGGGCTGACCAATAGCGAAATTAACACCTGCAATTTCTCCCAATTTACTTCTTACATCAGCTAAGAATTCAGTTTTGGTTCTATCAGTAAGTGTAAACGGGACTTCAATCTCCGAGGTGTTTACGCCAAATGAATGCTCATCAAGCTCAGCACGACCTGTACGGCGAGCTGTTAATCGAGCTTCTGGAATCGTTAATAAGGCTTCTTCCGCAATAGTCTTAATCTTGTTCGATTCTTCAAGAGAAATACCCGGTTTTGTAATCGCTGTAATGGTTAGCGATCCTTCGTTAAAATCAGGAAGGAAATTACGTCCCAAGCCACTCATAATAATAAGTGAAGCAATAAACAGGACAGTTGCTGATACTAGAATGATTTTTTTATACTCCAAAGCTTTATTCAAAGATTTCTCATAAAGCCTGTTTAAGTTCCTTACCAACCAGCTTTCCTTATTCTTTCTGTCGAGCATTTTGTCGCCCGTTAGCATAAAACTACATAGCACTGGCGTGATAGTAAGTGCAGTGATTAAAGATGCAAATAGCGATATAATAAAGGCAATACCCAGTGGTTGAAGCATTCTACCTTCCATTCCTGTTAGGAAGAAAAGAGGTATAAACGCAGCAATAATAATAAAGGTTGCATTAATTACAGAGGAACGAATCTCGCAAGAGGCGCTATAAATAACAACAAGTGACTTCTTACGTTGTTCTTTAGGCAACTTAAAATTCTGGCGAAGTCGTTTATAAACATTCTCAACATCAATAATCGCATCATCCACAAGGTCGCCAATGGCAATCGCCATACCTCCCAATGTCATGGTATTAATAGTAATACCCAGTAGTTTAAGTGTGATAATTGTAAATAGTAATGATAAGGGGATAGCTAATAATGAAATAACCGTTGTACGGTAATTCATTAGAAAAACCAATAGAATGATAATAACGAAAATAGATCCCTCGTATAGGGCTTTCTTTACATTACCAATTGAGTTTTCAATAAAATCTGCCTGACGGAAAATATGTGTATTTACCGTTACATCTTCGGGCAAGCCTTTTTTGATATCAGCAATTGCTAAATCTAATTTTTCGGTTAATTTAAGCGTATTGACTCCGGGTTGTTTCTTAACTGTTAAAAGAACCGCAGACTTGGCATTAACACTTGCCAAACCAATTCTAGGAGCAGGAGCTTCTACCACTTCTGCGATATCGCTAATTTTAATAGGTGCTTTTTTATAAACTTTCACAACAGTGTTGCCTAGTTCCTTTACATCAGATGTTCTTGCAATACCTCTAATGTTATATTGGTTTCCAAATTCGTTAATGAAACCTCCAGCAGAATTTTGGTTGGTTGCATTGGCGGCTTTCATCAGTTCATCCAAGCTAATATTGTAATAACGCATTTTCTGCGGATTAACTTGTATTTGATATTGTTTGTAATCGCCACCAGTAACAACAATCTGTGCAACGCCACTAAGAGCTAATAACTGTGGACGAATGTTCCAGTCAGCTAGAGTTCTAAGGTCCATGTCAGATGTTTTGTCTGCCTGTAAACCGATCATCATCACTTCGCCCATTATGGATGATTGCGGTGCAAGAGTAGGGTTACCAGCTCCTGTAGGAAGACGATCCGATATGGACATCAACTTTTCACTCACAATTTGACGAGCAAGATAGATATCGGTACCCCATTCAAATTCGACCCAAACAACAGAGAATCCGGCAGATGAAGATGATCGTAAACGTCTGATATTTGTTGCGCCATTTACGGCGGTTTCTATTTGAAAAGTAATAAGTTTTTCCACCTCTTCAGGTGCCATTCCGTGTGCTTCAGTCATCACAACTACCGTTGGTGCAGTCAGATCTGGAAACACATCAACATCTATATTGGTTGTTGTGTAACTGCCTCCAACAATTAGGAGAAAAGCTGCAAACATAACCAGTATACGATTGTGAAGTGCGTATTGTATAATTTTATTTAACACAGTTTCTAAGTTTAAAGTGAACTTAAGTGGACTAGAATAGTATGCACCTAAGGTTTACATTCATTTTGAAAATTAATCCACAATTCTAATGATTGTGTCCTGATGGCAAAGCTCCAGACATAGAAGCTAGCTTTACAAAGTAAACGCCTTTGCTTACTACTCGTTCTCCAGCTTTTAAGCCACTTATAATTTCCATTTCCTTACCATTATCCGAACCAATAGTAACAAAGCGCTTTTCGTAGCTTTCACCATCAGTTTGTACAAAAACAAAGAAAATAGATTGATCTTCGAGAATGGCTGATTTGCTAACACTTAAAACCTTGCGTGTACTTTCCGATTTTAAATACACTTCGACAAAAGAACCCATATAAAGTTCTGGCGTCTTGTTGATTTCAAAATAAACAGGCGTTGTGTAATCATCTTCATGAATATCACGTGCATAAGCAATCAGCTTTCCATCTAAATCGTCTGTATTATAAACCTCATCGCGATAAGGCAATTTGAAATTTGCTGAATGTATTTTAGATAATTGTGTTACGTGTTTCTGAAATAGGTCGGCTTTTAGGATTAATGTTGAGTTTCGATCTACAATACCAATTACTTGGCCTTTTTCAACATACTGACCTTCTTTTACAAAAATATCACATACATATCCTGTTACAGGTGATGCTATTTTAATCCCCTTTGTACTATAATCCTTAGAAATCAATTTAAAATTGATATCAGCCTTCTCAAAATTTGATTTAGCTTCATTAAATTCCTTTTCAGAAATAATTTGATCGGCACGCAAAGCTTCAGCTCTTTTAAAATCAGCTTCTGTTTTATGAAACTCCGATTGAGCTGAAATGAAACGACTGATTAAGGAATTGCCAGAAAGACCGTTCCCAGAAATAAAGAATATGGGTTCACCCTTTTTGACCGTTTTCCCATTAACCATATCGGATGATGGCATATGAATGATACCACTCGACTGAGCTGAAATCCTAATTTCACTATTACTTGAAGCAATAAGCTCGCCAGTCGTTTTTATAATTTTATTGAAAATGCCATACTTTACATTCTCAGTACCAAAATC
This sequence comes from Ancylomarina sp. 16SWW S1-10-2, assembly GCF_009669305.1. Classification (GTDB taxonomy): domain Bacteria; phylum Bacteroidota; class Bacteroidia; order Bacteroidales; family Marinifilaceae; genus Ancylomarina. Next base: position 100,460 of record NZ_SADB01000007.1, on the reverse strand, counting down.
AATCTTCCAGGCTTGTTTCTTTAAAAAGGAAGTCTGATTTTCCTTCTGCTGAGCTGCTATAGCTTTCTCTGCCTTATCTTCAGAGGCGTAAACTTCAATATTCTCAGCTTTGAAGCGTTCCTTGCCAAATTTTGAATCCACTTCTATAACTAGTGTATAAAAACCAGCAGTATTTGGTTTTAAACTAGGCGTAAAAATTCCTGGTGAGCTTGGTGCATCAACTGATTTACGAATGCCATTACCATCTTTATCAATTAAAGTGATAGTAAGTTTCCCTTCACTATAAGGACTGTAAGTATCTAAACGTGTTACATGGGTAAAGAATTTTGAAACTTGCCCCACAACCAAAGGATGAAATTCGGCAAAAGCCTCAGTATGCTTAGAAAAAAGGGTTATTGTTTGATTCGTATGTTCTTCATGCGTTGTTCCGCCTGCCACTTCATCATGAGAATGGCCCTCATGTCCCTCGTGTGCCGAAGGAGTGGATGATTTACAGGAAAATAGAGAGAGTGATAACCCAATGGCTATCAAATATATTTTATTCATTGTATGAGATATTTATGATACTAGGATGGCTTGCCTGATTACATATTTGTAAGACAGTTAAAAACCATTATTTTTTTTATTGAGATTGATAATTATTCCGATAAAGGGAAGAGTAGGGAAGGCTAATAGCCGACCCTATCTAATTTTTAATGCTTATGTTCGCAATTTTCATGGTCATGACCTTCATGCTCTTCTTTTACTTTTTTAGAATCGCAGCAAGATTTCGTCTCTTCAGCAGTGCAACCAGATTTACAGCCTGAACAACTAGTTTTTGTTGTTGAATCTACCTTGAATTCCTCTTGATTATGTTCATGTCCTTCAACACCATGATCATGACCTTCATGATTGTGTCCTTCGTGTTGGTGAACTTCTTCTGTTTTAACTTTTTTACCAGTGCTATTGCACGAGGTAAATGCCAAGCCACAAATTGCTAAAGCAAATAATACTTTTTTCATGTGAGATGTTTGTTTTAGAGATAGTTCAATAACATTTTTATACTGAAATCAGCACAAAAATGACATAAACCATCTCTGATTGTTAGTAAAATAATTATCAATAAAAGTTGTATAAATACAACGGGGTTTACATGTTTGAGATCTACAAAACCAATTATTTAACAGACTAAACCAATGTGTGGTACGAAGAAAGTTATCCTAATTTGCTAAAAGCAAGTAGAATAAAAATTGACGTTGTAGAATAGTTTAGCCGAGTGGAGGTCCACGAAGTCCTGTGGATTCCCTATCGGGCTCAGGAACTAGATTGGAATTTGATACAAAGTATCTGATAGGTGCATCATCATTCGAAGGTAAAATAATATCTAAAATGATATGTGCGATCTGCATCTGAAACTTAAAAAATTTGAAGAAACGTAAATTCACAAATGAACAACAGATACTCTCATTATTTTTGTGAAAATGAGTAATATGCTGTCTTTTGTTATCTGAATTGCAGTAAGTTGTGTGAATTGTTTCATTATGACCTTGGACCAATTTTTCAAAATTGGCAGAAGTAATCGTTTTATGATGATGGTGAGGAATAATATCATGAGCAAGCATTACCAAAATTGGTAACACTAAAATTAAACTCAAAATTTTCTTATTTATCTTCATAAAATGCATTTCTGCATCAAAACTAAGTTTTTATTTTCGGTATGCAAATTATTATATATGAAATAATGTCAATTTTTAAACCAATTGTTTTATTTAAAATTGAGATTAAGAAAATTTACTGAAATTTATTTGAGTTTATTTTGCCATTAAAAAAAGATTTGATTTTAATCTTTTGGGATATATCCTAGGAGGATTAGGCATAGAAAATAGTCGTTTTGTAATTTATTTGACTCGTTAAAATAGAAATAAAAGAAAAAATACAGCTTTATGTTGCTTGTTTTTGTTAAAAAATGGTTTGTTTTGTATCATTAAATTTTAAAATATCTATTATGGTGAGAAAGTACCTTAGGCTTGTTATTGCTGGAATTATATTATCAGGATCTATCTTTTTGTTTGTGAGCAGTATGATATCATATGGCATATATGCTTTTTTAGTGGCTGGTCTATTTGTTTTATTCCATTTCAAAAATGAGAAAAATGTTTTGGCCTTTTATTTTGTTAGAAAATCTAAGTTCGATAAAGCACATGGTATATTGAGTGGTGTAAAACATCCTGAAGCGATGATAAAAAGCCAAGAAGCTTATTATTATTATCTTTCTGGATTAGTAGAAGCTCAACAAAACAGTAGCTCTAAAGCTGAAAAGCACTTCAAAAAAGCACTTTCTACAGGTCTTAGAACATCAACAGATCAGGCTGTAGCAAAGCTTAACTTATCTGGTATTTATTTGTCAAAAAGAAATAAAAAGCTTTCTAAATACTATTTGCAAGAAGCTAAAAAACTTGACAAACAAAAAATGTTGTCTGCTCAAATCAAAGAAATTGAAGCTATGATGAAACGTATCTAAGTTTTATTATCATATAACAATAGTAAAAGACCTAATCTGCAGAATAGCAAATTAGGTCTTTTCGGTTTATAAATTCTGCAATCTCTCATTTATACCCATCCAATAAGCTTTGTAGAAATTTAGACTTTCTATATCAATCCATTCCTGCAAAGTCTTTTTCTCGCCATTAGGTTTAAATTGCACCTTGCATGTAGGCATAAAAAAGTCGGAGCGTTCTGGGTGAAATTGTATGCCAAATACATTAGAAAATTTCTTGTGGTATATGGCTTCAATTATTTTACCATCAATTGATTTTGCCGAAACCTTAAATCCCATACCAAGATTATCAATAGCTTGATGATGGTAGGAGTTGACTGTTGGCGAAGCTTTTTTAGATACACCAGTTAATTTTGGAAAAAAGGAACCTTCAAAATCTATCTTGTGAAAATGAAAGCCTGTTAGTTCTAAACTATCATATTTTGACATCTGTTTGTAATAATTTCGGTGAATCTCATTTTCACCAAGCTTTGATAAGCCATTAGATTCGGTTCTATGGTAAATTTCAGATGGTATATCCTGTATTAAACTTCCTCCAGTAGCAATATTCATAGTTTGCATGCCAAGGCAAATGCCATGAACTAAATAATTAGGTTTTTGATTTAATAGAGCCGAGTAGTTTTTATTTTGAGAACCGCCCAATAGATGAAAAATAAAAGAGGCTTCGAAATAATGACGATATGGGTCGCAAACTTTAGTTAGTGGATTTAGTTCTTCTCCATAGATTGCTGGTGGTATATCAGGTCCACCAAAGAAAAAGGCAGCAGAACTGTTTTTAAAGAGTTCTATAAAATCATCACTCATATCATTTCGTTGATAAAGTTTGTCAGTAGATATACTATCCTTAAGTTCAACCAAATACATATTAAGAGTGCTAATTGTATCAAGTACAGCTTGAGAATTCCTGTATTCGTAATTTTCATTAGAATGATATATTCCTATTAGTTGAACCTTATTCAAATTGATTAAGCCTTTAGTAGAAAGCGTAGAAAGAATATGGATATTAGTGACTGTAGGGTGTGCAATTAAAATGCGTTTATCTAAATTATTAGGTAATGGTTTTAATAGTTGTGCTTGCAAAAAACTGATAGGTAAAAGCAGGAGCAAGAGTAATTTAATTTTCATTGTATTCTATATTAGTTAATTGGAGGAGTTAATAAGATTAATTCAAAAATAAGTTTTTATATCAATAAACAGAGTTATAAACTGCTTAAATAAAGTATATCGATTAATCAGAAGATCTTTTAGTTATAAATCGGGAGTTGATATGATAGTTATATTCAAATAATATTTTGTAATAAATAATTAAAATATGCTCTACTCTTTTTTGTGATTAATTTAATTAAAACAGAGATGAAGTAAACTAAAATTATTGGATTAAATGAATATTTTATTAGTTAAACGTTCAAAAAGTGATGATGAAAATCAAAATAAAGACAAAAAAGCTTGTTCGTTATAAATTATTATTATAAATTTCGGACAATTAGTTTAAATAAGATATTGTTTAAAACTAATAGAACAGTTCAAATTCATAATAAAATGCTGGAAAGTCAAAAACTCAATAATAAAGTGTTGGAATCTCAGGAGATAAGTGCTCTTGCTGATTATCGTGCTTTTGAGGAGCGTTTACTTCTAGTTATTAAAAATCACTTGTATAAAAATCAAGTTATAGATATTTTAAGTTTTAAGGAAAAGCAAATGATATATAGTCGTTTGTGCAACATTCGCCCACTTCAGAGTGCTACTGGATGTCTAATTCCTTCTTCTCAGTTAAATGAGATAAACAATGAATATCATAAAATAATCAATGAATTTAGATTTAAACTTGAAGGTAAAGAAATAAGTCTAGTTGATTTTAAAATTTTGGCTTCATTTTATGATGTTCTTTATCATGGAATTAAAAAACGCAAACGAAGAAGATTTTTAAAAGAGGCATTTGCTGTATCTATTTTAGAAGGTTTTTCTCTGCTTAAACTAGTGCCAAAAATGTATACGGCTTGTTTTTCTATACTAATTAATCATTTGAATGATATAAACAAACAGAATTGTTCCTTTGAAATACGTGCTAAGCAAGCAGGATTAGGAATAATACTTACACCTGTTTTAAATAGTAATACGGTGTCAATATTCTCTTCAAATAATAAATTAGACTTACTGTCGAGGTTGAAAGAAGAAAAGAAACAATACAAAACAGATTATCAAGAAATATATAATTTTAACAATTACAATTTAAATATACACACCATGCAAGAAGCAAATTATGAGGAATTTCTTTCTTACATTAAGCAAGGAGAAGATGCGAAATTAACAGTTAACAATTCTAATAGAGAAGAGTTGGCTTTGCAGAGTCATTCAATTTGGAAGCTTTTACAGCTTTTAGTAATCAATACATTGGGATTGATTGTAGCTCAGCTAGCAAAAATGTCGTATTCTTTGTTTTTTAAGTTGAAAAATTTATTTAAGCAAGGTGAAAATGTAGATATTAAGTCTAGCGAACAGGAATCAACTGAATACACGCCTTCAAAACTATTGGTGCCTAATAATTTTAATGTTACTATTGAAGAAAATAGTCATTTAAAAAAACGAGCAATTTAGTATAAATAATAAAGGTTTCCTCTTAAATGCAATTTGTGTAATTAGACAACACATATGTATAAAAATGTAGTAATTACAAGGCGTAAGTTTGTTTTAACTATATTGAAATTAAATTTACTATATACACAATAAAATCACCTTCAATCTTAAGTTATACTTAAGATTGAAGGTTTTTTATTGATTTCAATTGGCTATTAAAAATCACGTCAATTTTATCATCGCTTTATGTGAGTTTATAATATGTTTAAGCATAATTGTTTATCATATCAACCAGTAAAAGATATTAGTATGGAATATCTTCTTCTTACTTTTAATGATGGCCTATTTACTTTTATTCCCAACGAATTTTATTCCATATACTCCTTTTAAAAATTCCTATCTCGTAACATAGAAAAAGCACTTAATATTTCCCTTATAATATGTTCTTTTAGTGAATAATAGATTACAATAAGACTGATGAAATAGGTATTTACTAGAAATATAATGCACAATCAGTGATTAGTTATGCTGTTCGTTTAATTACCTCATTTACAATTGTTTAATAATAGCATGCTCGAACTGAATTTGGATTATGCAATCGTTTTAACCAAATTGGATAAGAAATGAGCCAAATAGAACATTTTGTGTAAAGTAAAACCGCTTATTTCACATTATAAAAGATATTAAATAATTACTGCGGGAAATTTTGTTAAGAAACTTTAGCCTGAAGAAAGTATATCTCTATAATTAATCCTGTACAAAACTTATTCTATGAAAAAATTAATTAATAAGGTAGACGATGTAGTTGTTGAGCAAATGCAAGGAATGGCGGCAGCACATAGTAGCATCAAGATTAATCTTGAACCAAAATTTGTATATCGTTCAGATTCTCCAAAAAATAAAGTAGCTATTGTTTCAGGTGGAGGAAGTGGTCATGAGCCTATGCATTGTGGCTTTGTTGGTTTGGGAATGTTAGATGGCGCATGTCCTGGTGAAATGTTTACTTCTCCTACGCCAGATCAAATGCTTGAATGTGCAAAGCAAGTGAATGGCGGCCCTGGTGTTTTGTTCTTAGTGAAAAATTATACGGGTGACGTCATGAATTTTGATATGGCAACTGAAATGTTACATGATGAAGAAATTCCAGTTCAAAGTATTTTAGTTGATGATGATGTGGCTGTAAAAGATAGTCTTTACACAGCAGGTAGACGTGGTGTTGGTACGACTGTACTGATGGAAAAGATTGTTGGAGCCGCAGCTGAAGCTGGTTACAGTTTGGATGAATGTGCTGATTTAGCTAGAAAGGTGAATTGTAGCGGTAGATCAATGGGAATGGCTTTAACTTCGTGTATTGTGCCTGCGGTTGGGAAACCAAATTTCGAAATTGGTGACGATGAAATTGAGTTTGGTGTTGGTATTCACGGCGAACCAGGCAGAAAAAGAATGAAGCTTAGTACAGCTGATGAAACGACAACTATGCTCGTTGATGGTATCTTGGATGATGAAGATTTTACAAGAACTGTAAGAGAGTGGGATAGAACAAAAGGAGAGTGGGAAGATAAGGAGATTACGAGTAAAGCTTTAAAAGCAGGCGATGAAGTAATTGTAATGGTGAATAGTTTAGGTGGAACGCCAGTTTCTGAGCTATATATTGTTTACAGAAAGCTTGCTGAAATCTGTGAAGCAAAAGGAATTAAAATTGTGGAAAAATTAATTGGACCTTACATTACTTCTCTTGAAATGCAAGGATGTACCATCACAATGGTAAAAGCAGATGAAGAAATTAAGAAATTTTGGAACGCTCCAGTAAATACGCCAGGTCTTCGTTGGGGCGTATAAGTTTAGAAACAGATTAAATATAAAATCAGGATGTTTTAAATCAAATTAAGACATCCTGTTTAAATATATTCTAGCTTATTTTTTAAGAAGAATATGATCAAATAAGTAGATTTAATTAAAATATAAGTGTAATGAGTGTTATATCACAAGTTCAGGTTAACGATTGGTTGAAAGGAATCGCAGCAGTAATGAGTAAAGACAAAGATTATCTTTCTCAGCTAGATGCTGCAATTGGTGATGCTGATCATGGTATCAATATGGATAGAGGTTTTCAAAAAGTTTTACTGAAAACAGAATTGTTTGATGGTAAAGATATAGGCGCAATTCTAAAAGACACAGGAATGACATTAATTTCTAGTGTTGGTGGAGCATCGGGACCTCTTTATGGCAAGTTTTTTATGCAAATGGGTATGGCCTTAAAAGGAAAGATGGAACTGAATTTGGCTGATCTTTGCGAAGGAATTTCAAAAGGCTTAGGTGGCGTTAAAGGAATCGGAAAAGCTTCCGTTGGCGATAAGACCATGGTTGATGTTTGGTCGCCGGTTGTTGAATCGCTTAATGAATCTGTTAATCAGAATGAAACATTAGAGATAGCATCTACTAAAATGGTTGAAGCTGCAGAAGTTGGACTAAAATCGACAATTAATTTGATTGCTAGAAAAGGTAGAGCGAGTTATTTGGGAGAAAGAAGCATTGGACATCAAGATCCTGGAGCAACTTCTTCGTGTTCTATAGTTAAGGTACTACAAGCAATAATTGTTGAAAATAAATAGGAAAAGATGATAGGTCTAGTAATCGTCTCGCATAGTAAAATGTTGGCAGAGGGAGTTAAAGAGCTTGCCCTGCAAATGGGGCAAAATAAAGTGAAGATAGAAGCTGCTGGAGGGCTCGATGATGATGAAAATCCAATTGGAACCGATCCCATGAAAATTGAACAGGCCATTCGAAATGCTTATTCCGAAGATGGTGTTTTGGTTTTGATGGACATTGGTAGTGCGATTATGAGTGCCGATATTGCTCTCGATTTTCTGGAAGATGAGATGCGCGATAAGGTGATTCTATGCGAAGCGCCTCTTGTTGAAGGTGCAATTGCTGCTGCTGCACAAGCTATGTCTGGCTCCAGTTTAAAAGAGGTTATTGCTGAAGCCAAAAATGCATTGCATGCTAAAAAAGTACTTTTGCAACCAGAAGAGGAAGAGGTTTCTATTGACGAAGGTAAAGAGATCGTTACAGAAGGAAAATCTGTACAAATTACGGTTCCGAATAAACAAGGTTTGCATGCCAGACCTGCAGCTAAGCTTATCGAGATTGTGAATCGTTTCGATGCAAATGCTATGGTGTCTGTAAATGGGAAAAAGCCTGTTTCTGCATCAAGTATTAGTCAAGTTGGTACTTTAGGTGCTAAACAAGGCGATGTATTAGACTTTATACTTTCGGGGAATGAGTCCGTTTTACTAGAGAATGCCTTAATTGAATTTCAAGATGCTAATTTTGGTGATAACGACAAACTAAGTGCCGAAACCGTTGAAAAAACAGTAAATAAGAAATCAAAAAATGGTGCAATTCAGGGAATTGCAGCATCAAAAGGTATAGCCATTGGGAAAGCCATGTGGTTTAAAAAGGAGTTGCCAACCATTGAAAAAGTGGACATTTCTGATGCTGATCAGGAAATAAACTTATTGCATCAATCGATTAATCGTGTGATTGTAGATTTGGAAACAATTCAACAAAAAATTACCAAAGAACTTAATAAAGATAAGGCTGAGATTTTTGAATATCATAAACTTCTTTTGCGTGATCAAGATTTACTAAAAGAAGTAGAAGAAACTGTCCGTAAAGAAAAAATAAATGTTGCTTTTGTATGGTCTAGCCAAATTGAAAAATTAAAAGCAGAATATCTAAAAATGGATAGTGCTTATTTGCAAGAAAGAGCTTCTGATGTGGTCGAAGTTGGGAATAAAGTTCTTTTGGAAATGCTAGGAGAGCCTCAGCAAAAGATTGTACTTACGGAAGCTTGCATTATAGTAACTGATGAATTGGGACCAGCCGAAACCGTTGATTTGGATCTTAATCTAGTACAGGGAATTATTACAAGGGCCGGAGGTGAGACTTCTCACTCTGCTATTTTATCACGATCCTTAGGAATTCCAGCAATTGTAGGTATTGGTGAGGAGATAGATCAGCTTATTAATGGTGAGGAAATTGCGATTAATGGAAAAACAGGAGAAATTTGGACCAAAAATCACTCAACTGTAATTGTTGATTTAAGAAAACAGAAAGAAGAAGAAGAATTTAAAAGAGGAGAATTGCTTAAAATAGCCAAAACTCCTGCTGTAACTAAAAATGGGAAAACTTATCAAATATTAGCAAATGTAAGTGGACCCAAAGAAGCAAAAATCTCTTTTGAGAATGGAGCAGATGGTATAGGACTTTATAGAACTGAATTTTTGTTTATGAACCGAGATAAAGCTCCATCGGAAGAGGAACAATATGAGGCTTATAAAGCAGTTTGCGAAAACATGAAAGGTTATCCAGTTACCATACGAACTCTTGATGTGGGTGGAGATAAGCCTATTCCTTATCTTAATATTCCTTCTGAAAATAATCCTTTTTTAGGATTGAGAGGTATTCGATACTGTTTGCAAGATACTGAATTATTTAAAACACAACTAAGAGCAATTTGTCGCGTGTCGGCAGAATACGATATTCGTGTCATGTTTCCTATGGTTGGTGTGATTGAAGAGGTTTATTCGGCAAAAGAATTGCTTAGTGAAGTCCAAGAAGAATTGAAAAAAGAGGGAATTTCATTTTCAAAGACAATGAAAGTTGGCGTCATGATAGAAGTTCCGTCAACCATATTTTTTATTCCACAATTGGCTGCCGAATTAGATTTTCTTAGCATTGGAACTAACGATCTTACCCAGTATCTATTGGCTTTAGATCGTGATAATAATAGCGTAGCTAAATATCATAGTCCGTTTCATCCAGCAGTATTGGAAGCAATTCGGGAGATTTTAGTTCGTTCTAAAGAAGTTGGAATAGAGGTTAGTATGTGTGGCGAGTTAGCGGGTAACACAAAGGCTACTAGTTTATTAATTGGCTTGGGGTTGGAAAAATTCAGCATGAATAGTCCAGCTATCCCATTTGTGAAAGAAGTAATTAGAAATGTTGATGTAGAGACGAATCCCAATGATTTTAAGTTAGATTCATCGATTCAGACTTTACAAGAGCTTAAAAAATCAGTAGAGGAAAGCTAGATTGTAGTATTCCTTCTTAAAATATTTATAAATTGTGATGGATTATAGATTAGATATAAAGTCTAATTTGTAATCCATATTTTATATCCAATAAAAAGAAGAATAAGGTGATTAGCGAGGAACTGAAAGCATATTTTGAACGATCTGAGGTTTGTAAAATCTTAGAATCCGATCATCAGTATATTGTTTATTATTCCAATACGGAACAAGAAATGTTGGAGAAGTTCTTTATTGGAGAACATACTTTAATGTTTATTTTAAAAGGCAACAAAGGTGTTGTTACCCCCAATCATTACTATCAAATTGAGGAAGGAGAGGCTATATTCATTAAAAAAGGTTCTATTCTTATCAATGAGAAATTGATACAAGGCAATCAAAATTCGGGAATCTTCATTTTTTTAAAGGAGGCGTTCATTGTCGAGTTTGTCGATAAATACAAACACATGCTTCATTCCACTGATGCTTTGGATATTAAAACTTGGGGAGCTTATCAATATCAAATGGATTCATGGATGCAGGTATATATTTCGTCCTTAATTTCTTATTTCCAGGTGCTTCCACCACCAGCTCCAGAATTATTAAGCAACAAGTTAAATGAGCTTCTGTTGGTGTTGATACAAGGACAGGAACGAAGCTATTTTATTAGTTTTCTTAGAGAAATTTTAATGGTGCGTAAATCTGCTATCGATACGGTTTTACAATCAAATATATATCGAAATCTGAATGTTGATCACCTCGCATTTTTATCAAATAAAAGTTTGTCTCAATTCAAAAGAGAATTTAAAAAGAAATACAACGATACGCCTGCCAATTGGATCCGAATAAAAAGATTGGAATATTCATCTCACCTTCTAATTAGTACAGATAAACCGGTTAATGACATCTGTTGGGAATCTGGTTTTTCTAATGTTTCTCATTTTTGCCAGCTTTTTCAGAAGCATTATGGTACTTCGCCTTTAAAACACCGAAATGTAATTCGTGACTAGGAATCGAACTAGTTCATCACATAAATTACTGCTAAGTCGTTTTTTTCTTAAATTCCTCATGTTGCAGTCTAGCTTATGGTTATACTCAATCCACATTTTCCGTAATCTAGTAGTAGCTTAAAGAGATTCTAAAATAAACGGATTAAAATTCAACGTGCTAAATAGTAATCTTGATGAATTACTCTTTTTTATAGGTGATTTTATCTATTATGAAACTTCAAAAACTCATATTCTATAACCACTAATAGTTACATATTATAATGTAATTGCTCTTTTTTATAATAAATAATAATATTTAAGCTGAATTTGAATGCAGTTCATTCATTATTTTATACTTTTGCCTTACAACATGAATGATATATCTAAGGAGGTATCAATCTGTTTATTTTAAAGAAACAAATACCAACAACAAAATATATCAAAATGATTACACGTTTAGATCAAGTTATCGAAAAGCTTAAAAGCAACAAAAAAAAGAGATTAGTCGCTGCATATGCAAACGATTCCCATACAATTGGTGCTGTTAACAATGCTGTAGAATTAGGAATTGTAGACGCAACATTAGTTGGCGATCAAGCTGAAATTGAAAAAACATGTAAGGAGAACAACTTCGATATATCTCGTTTTACAATTGTACACGAACCTAATGAGTTAAAAGCGGCTCAAAAAGCTGTTGAATTAATTAATAATGGTGAAGGTGATATGATTATGAAAGGTCTTGTAAGTACTGATAAGTACATGAAAGCCATTCTAAATAAAGAAAAAGGATTAATGCCTCCTAAGGCTGTTTTAAGTCACGTAACTGTAATGGAAAACCCAAATTATCACAAACTTTTAGTTGTGAGTGATGTTGCAGTGATTCCACAACCAGACTTGAATCAAAAAATTGCAATTACTAACTATGTCATTGAAGTAGCTCAAGCTTTAGGAATCGAGAAACCTAAAGTGGCTATAATTGCTGCTTCGGAGCAAGTATTAACTAAAATGCCTGCTTGTGTTGATGCGGCTATTATCTCTAAAATGGCTGATCGTGGACAAATTAAAGGTGCTTATGTTGATGGTCCTTTAGCTCTTGATGTTGCAATTGATAAGGAGTCGGCTAAGATTAAAAAAATGAATTCGATGGTTGCTGGTGATGCCGATTGTTTGGTATTCCCAAATATCGAAAGTGGCAATGTATTCTATAAAGTAAACACCAAATTAGCGAAAGCGGAATTGGGAGCAATGGTTATGGGAGCAAAGGTTCCTGCTATTCTGTCATCACGTGGAGATAGTGTGAAGACTAAATTGTATTCTATCGCAATGGCTGCCTTACTAGCTTCAAAATAAATATATTTATAAGATATAGAAAGAGGGCTAATCAATTAAGATTAGCCCTCTTTTAGTATTTTCAACTGAATTAAACTAAAGCTTTAGCGGCTTTAATTGCAGCATCAAAATCAGGAGCGTCAGTTACTTCAGGTACATATTCTACGTACTGAATTGTATTTTCCTTATCGATAACTACAACGCCACGAGTAAGAAGACGTAATTCTTCAATAGCAAAACCATACTTGTATCCAAAATCCATCTCTTTATGGTCTGATAATGTAATTAAGTTATCAATTCCTTCTGCACCGCAAAAACGTCCTAAAGCAAAAGGAAGATCGTTTGATAGAGTGATAATTTGAACTTGATCACCCAAATTAGAAGCTTCTTTATTGAAACGGTGTGCTTGTGCAGAACAAACTCCAGTATCTACAGATGGAAAAATCGAAAGAATTTTCACTTTTCCATCAAAATCGGATAAAGAAACAGGAGCTAAGCCTTGATTAAGAGCAGTAAAGTTTTCTGCTTTATCACCTTTTTTTACTTGATTTCCTACAAGTGTTATTACGCCACCAGCAAAGGTTACTTTTGTATTGTCTTTTTTCATTTTGTTTGTATTTTAATTTTATAATTGTTTAAATCAGAAATAAGGATAATAAATTCCCTTATTACTCAAATGATTATCAAAGATAATAATATTGATTATTTAAACTAAATAGTAATAACGTTTTTGTTAGATAAAAACAGATAAATAAATGCCAGCATAGCTGGCATTTTTAGTTTTATTCAACTTCTTTATTCTGTTTGAGAATCTTAGTGGTTATTTTTTCTTTTTTCTTGTCTAAACCAACAGATATCGTATCACCTTCTGTTAAAGATGCCTTTATAATTACTTCAGCCATCTCATCCTCTAAATATTTTTGAATGGCTCTTTTTAAAGGACGTGCTCCAAATTGGACATCATAGCCTTTTTTAGCGATAAAATCCTTAGCTGCAGCTGATATCTTGATTTTGAAACCTAGATCTTCTACACGGCCATATAAGCCCTTCAATTCTATGTCGATAATTTGATGAATATGCTCCTCGTTCAATGAGTTAAACATGATTAAATCATCAACTCGATTTATAAATTCAGGCGCAAAGGCTTTACGAAGCGCTTTTTGAATAATACTGTTTGCGTATTCACTATCTGAACTATTTTTAGATTGAAAACCAATTCCTTTCCCAAAATCTTTTAATTCTCTAGATCCAATGTTCGAAGTCATAATTACAATACAGTTTTTGAAGTCAACCTTGCGACCTAAAGAATCTGTTAATTGTCCATCATCAAGCAATTGAAGTAGAATATTAAATACATCAGGGTGTGCTTTCTCAATTTCATCTAAAAGAATGACAGAGTAGGGTTTACGACGAACTTTTTCGGTCAATTGACCACCTTCTTCGTATCCAACATATCCTGGAGGCGCTCCAATTAAACGAGATACAGCAAATTTTTCCATATACTCACTCATATCGATACGAATTAGCGCTTCTGAACTATCAAATAGATATTCCGAAAGAACTTTAGCTAATTGCGTTTTACCAACACCTGTTGGACCTAAAAATATAAATGATCCGATAGGTTTGTTTGGGTCTTTTAAACCAGCTCTATTTCTTTGTATAGCTTTTACAATTTTCCCAATGGCATCGTCTTGACCAATTACTTTAGTCATTAACTCTTCTTTCATTTGAAGAAGACGAAATCCTTCGGCTTGTGCAATACGTTTTACAGGTACACCGGTCATCATAGCAACAACTTCGGCAATATTATCTTCCGATACTTCTTCTTTTTGTTGACTAAGATCTTTTTCCCATTTATCTTTTTCGTTTTCAAGCTTATCTATTAGCTGTTTTTCTTTATCGCGAAAACTTGCAGCTAATTCAAACTTTTGAGATTTAACTGATTTAATTTTATTTTGACGCGTTTCTTCAATATCTGCTTCAAGTTCCTCAATAATCTTGGGAACAAGAATATTAGAAATATGAACCCGAGATCCAGCTTCATCAAGCGCATCAATTGCTTTATCTGGCAAATAACGATCACTTATATAGCGAGTAGTTAATTTTACACAAGCCTCAATTGCATCAGGTGTATAAAAGACATTGTGATGATCTTCGTATTTTTCCTTAATGTTATTAAGAATCAAAATTGTTTCTTCAACAGAGGTTGGTTCAACCAAAATTTTCTGGAAACGACGTTCTAAAGCACCATCTTTCTCAATGTGCTGACGATATTCATCAAGTGTTGTTGCGCCAATACATTGAATTTCGCCACGAGCTAAAGCTGGTTTTAGCATGTTGGCTGCATCTAATGAACCTGTTGCACCTCCAGCACCTACAATCGTGTGAATTTCATCTATAAATAGAATGATATCCGTTGTCTTTGCCAACTCATTTAAAATGGCTTTCATTCGTTCTTCAAATTGGCCACGATATTTAGTTCCCGCAACTATGGATGCCAAATCGAGAGTTACAACCCGTTTATCAAACAATACACGAGATACCTTTCGTTGAACAATTCTCAAGGCTAAACCTTCAACAATTGCAGATTTTCCAACACCTGGTTCTCCAATTAGTATTGGATTGTTCTTTTTACGTCGACTAAGAATTTGAGCCAAACGTTCAATTTCAACTTCACGTCCTACAATAGGATCAAGAGTTCCTTCTTCGGCAGCTTGGGTAACATCTACACCAAAATTATCTAGAACAGGTGTGTTAGACCTACTAGATGTTCCTTTTTGTGGTGTGTTTCCAGGTCTGCCGCCAATATTTTCTCTTTCCTCCGAAGGAAAATCAGCTTGAGCTTTAGGCAGATTTGTTTGAATATTATTTTTCACAGTATTATAATCTACATTTTTTGTACTTAAATAACGTGTTACAAGAGATTTTTCATCATTAAGTATTGCTAATAATAAGTGACTCGTATCAATTGTTTGATTTTTTAAAGCTTTTGCTTCTAGGTATATGAGCTTCAATACACGCTCTGCAGATTTTTGCAAAGGAATATCGATCTGTTCTAATTTATCCAGAGTCGTATTCTGAAGTTTAAATTCCAAATCATGTTTAATATCAAGTAGGTTGATTCCCAGCGAACTAAGAATATTAATAGCTACACCTTCACCTTCACGTAGTATCCCCAAAAATAGATGTTCGGTACCTATGGTACTATTTCCTAATCTTTCAGCTTCATCTTTACTAAAAGAGAGGACATCTTTTACACGGGGTGAAAATTTTGCGTCCATACAGTATATGTTTAAATTGTATATTATTTCAGTGTCATCTTTGGTGAATTTAATAAGAATATTTTTATCTCAACTAAACTTAAGTTAAAATTTTAGCTATTTAAACGCAGTTTAAGGCTAAACGACCAAATTTTAAGGTTTTAACATCATCGATAAAGGTATAATGTAATATTTATCTTAATTCTTCTTTAATTCCCCTCTATTTATTATCAAAATTGTACTTATTTTTTTACTTTTGCCTTTCTATGATTCGAAGTATGAAAACGTTTTTCATTTCATTAGAACATAGAAATTATATTTCCCATTACAGAATAGAATTTAAAAGAAAAATATATGACCACGGGAGAAAGAATCATACGCATTAATATTGAAGAGGAAATGAAATCTGCTTACATCGATTATTCGATGTCGGTAATTGTTTCTCGAGCTTTACCAGATGTTAGAGATGGACTTAAGCCTGTTCACCGTCGAGTTTTATTCGGCATGAATGAATTGGGTATAGCAGCAAATAAACCTCATAAAAAATCAGCGAGAATTGTTGGTGAGGTTTTGGGTAAGTATCATCCACATGGTGATAGTTCAGTATATATGGCCATGGTTAGAATGGCACAGGAATGGTCATTAAGATACCCTTTGGTAGATGGTCAAGGTAATTTTGGTTCTGTTGATGGTGATAGCCCTGCAGCTATGCGTTATACAGAGGCTAGAATGAAAAAAATTGCAGAAGAGACCTTAGCTGATTTGGATAAGGACACAGTAGATATGTCTCCTAACTTTGATGAGACTCTGCAAGAGCCAACTGTTCTTCCAACACGTATTCCAAACTTATTGGTAAATGGTGCTTCAGGTATTGCAGTAGGTATGGCAACAAACATGCCTCCTCATAATTTAACCGATACAATTGATGCTACAATTGCTTATATCAACAATAATGATGTAACAATTGATGAATTAGTTGATATTATTAAAGCGCCCGATTTTCCTACAGGAGGTATCATTTACGGATACCAAGGTGTAAAAGAATCATACGAAACGGGTAGAGGTCGAGTTGTTGTTCGAGCAAAAACAAATATAGAAGTAACAGATTCTGGTCGTGAAAGAATTATCGTATCAGAAATCCCTTATATGGTTAATAAAGCTGAGCTTATTATAAAAGCTGCTGATTTAATCAATGCTAAAAAAATTGAAGGCATATCGAATGTCAACGATGAATCGGATAGAAACGGTATGCGTATTGTTTTTGATCTGAAACGTGATGCAATTGCCAATGTTGTATTGAATAAACTATTCAAATACACACAAATGCAATCTTCATTCTCAGTGAATAATATTGCATTGGTAAAAGGCCGACCAAGATTGTTGAATCTAAAAGAATTGATTCTCTATTTTGTTGAGCATCGTCACGATGTTGTTGTTCGTCGTACTAAGTTTGAATTGCGACAAGCCGAAGCTAGAGCTCACGTTCTTGAAGGTTTGATTATTGCTTCTGATAATATTGATGAAGTTATCAAAATTATTAGAGGTTCTAAGAGTCCTGATATTGCTCGTGAATCCTTAATAGAAAGATTTGAATTATCTGATATTCAGGCTCGTGCGATTGTTGAAATGCGTTTGCGTCAATTAACTGGACTTGAACAAGATAAACTAAGAGGCGAGTATGAAGAAATCATGAAATTGATTACTCACTTGAATACAATTTTGAATGATCATGACATTCGTATGGGTATTATCAAGGACGAACTTCTTCAGATAAAAGCTAAATATGGCGATGAAAGAAGAACTGAAATTGTTTATGCTTCTGAAGACTTTAATCCTGAAGATTTCTACGCAGATGAAGAAATGGTAATCACAATTTCTCATATGGGTTATATTAAACGTACACCATTAACTGAGTTTAAAACGCAACATAGAGGTGGTGTAGGGGCTAAGGGATCACATACAAGAGATGAAGATTTCTTAGAGCATATGATTATGGCAAGCATGCATAATACAATGCTTTTCTTTACCGAAAAAGGTAAATGTTTTTGGCTAAAAGTATATGAAATTCCAGAAGGTTCTAAACAATCAAAAGGTAGAGCTATTCAAAATCTGCTTAATATTGAGCCAGACGATAAGGTAAAAGCTTACATTAATGTATTGACTCTTAACGAAGAAGATTATATTAATGATAATAACATTATTCTATGTACTAAGAAAGGTGTTGTTAAAAAGACTTCTCTTGAAGCGTATTCTCGTCCTCGTGTAAATGGGGTAAATGCTATCACTGTTCGTGAAGGCGATCAACTATTGGAAGCTAGATTAACAAATGGCAAAAAAGAAATTTTAATTGCAGCACGATCTGGAAAAGCAATTAGATTCGCTGAAACTCAGGTAAGAGCAATGGGTAGAACAGCTTCTGGAGTACGTGGAATCACTTTAAGAGACGAGGCTGACGAAGTAGTTGGCATGGTTTGTGTTGAGAATGGAGATCAGGACATCATGGTTGTTTCGGAACATGGTTATGGAAAACGTTCAAATATTGACGACTACCGAATTACTAATCGTGGTGGAAAAGGAGTGAAGACTATTAATATTACAGAAAAAACAGGTGAATTAATAGCTCTTAAATCCGTTAGCGATAATGATGATTTGATGATTATAAACAAATCAGGTATTGCAATTCGTTTAGCCGTTTCTGGACTAAGAGTTATGGGACGAGCAACTCAAGGCGTTCGTTTAATAAACTTAAGCAAGAAAGATGATTCTATTGCTGCAGTAGCAAAAGTTAACGCGGC
Source organism: Ancylomarina sp. 16SWW S1-10-2 (assembly GCF_009669305.1). GTDB lineage: Bacteria > Bacteroidota > Bacteroidia > Bacteroidales > Marinifilaceae > Ancylomarina. Next base: position 81,905 of record NZ_SADB01000007.1, on the reverse strand, counting down.
TGGCGAAGAAGAATTAATCGCTGACGAGAATACAACGGAAGAAATCGTTGATCAGACTGAAATTAAAACTGAAGATTCAACTGAAACTGATGTTGATAACACAGAAGTTGATAATAAGGATGACGATCAGAAAGATAACGACTTAGATGGAGAACAAACCAGTCTATTTTAGTATTTAGACTAACTATTATAAAATAAATTGTAAAAACAGTTTTTTTTATTGATTTCAAATGAATAAAAAGGCTTTATAAACGAAAATTAATTACTGATGAAAAAAACAACATTCATTATGGTTTTTCTTTTGTGTGTTTCAATGGTAAACGCTCAAAAGAGTAAAGTAACAGGTGCTATTAATTATCTAAGTTCTGGTAAATTAGATAAAGCAAAGGAAGCCATTGATGCTGGTATGGATCATGAAAAATGTGTCGCTTGGCCTAAAACTTATCTAACTAAAGGTAAAGTTTATCAAGCTATCTTTGAAAGTCCACTTCCTGCTTATACTAAATTATCTGAAACGCCATTGCAGGTAGCTTATGAAGCATATTTAAAATGTATTGAACTCGATGTTAAGAATAAATATGGAAAGGCTGTCAAAGCACAAATGACAAATTTAATTCCTGATTTTACTAATAGCGCAGTTAAATTTTTCAATACTGAAGACTATGCTGGAGCATTAAGTGCTTTTGAAAAAGTTCTTGAAATTGAGAACATGGAAATGTTTAAGGCTGATAACTTAGCTGTTGATACTGCTGTAATATTTAATGCAGGATTAGCTGCTCAAAAAGCTAAGAATCTTGAAGCTGCAGCTAAGTATTATAAGAAAACTATTGAATACAATTATGGTGAAGCTAAAGCTTATGCATACCTTTCTAAGGTATTGGCAGATAGTGATAAAGCAGAAGAATCATTAATGTATCTTCAAAAAGGTTTTGAAAAGTATCCAGATGATGCTTATATGCTAGTTGAATTGATTAATCATTACCTAACTGGACCAAATCCTAATGAAGCAGCAGAGTATCTTGATAAAGCGATTTCTTTAGATCCTGAAAATGCATCTTACTATAGAGCAAAGGGAACTGTATTTGAAAAGACTAATGAAGTAGATAAAGCTAAGGAAATGTATAATATTGCCTTAACTAAAGATCCTAAGGATTATATCTCTTATTACAATCTTGGAGTTATACAATTGAACGTGGCTGAAGAAGCTCGTAAAGTTGCTAATGACATTATTGATCAAAAGAAATATGACGCAGCTATTAAAAACTTATTAAAATTGTACGAAGAGGCACTGCCATATTTCACTAAAGTAATTGAGATTAAGCCTGACGAAGAAAATTCAATTTCTACTTTGAAAGAGCTTTATTTTAAATTGAGAAATGAAAAACCTGAGTATATGAAAAAATACGAAGAGTATAAAGCAAAAATTGATAACATGTAAGTTTTACAACTTAAATATCTTTAAAGCCTCCAAAATAATTTTTGGAGGCTTTTTTTATGTTTTTTTTTCTAAAGCGAGGATCAATTTATGTTCTATTATTTAAAACACACCTTATTTATCATAATAACAATTATAAGACAAATCTGTTATTTCAGTGATAAGTGGAATTTAGACAAACTATGCTGAGAATTCAATATTTTAGGCTTATTCAAACATCAATACAGAAAATATAAATGTAATATAAGTTGCATTACTTTACACGATTTACACAACCTACTAATTTAACCTGAATAGTAAATATCTTTATTTTCGTTTGCAAACACTTCATATTAATATGATGTATCTAAGATTTAAACTATAGTTGTTAATAACAAAACCTATTTTGCATTTGATATGATAGCATAAAAGTTTGCTAATGATATTCTCATAGACTTTAAATTTCAAATACTGTATTTAAAGGTAACACAATGCTCTATTATTTGTGTTTGGTCGTTTATCTTCATTCATCTTAGTCGTATCAAGTTACGACATACGAAGTTTGTCGTAGTTAAATTTTGATATTCAAATTGTATCGCATATATTTGATACGAAATTAATCGTAATTCAGATTCACCACAGCATGAAACCACAGAAGATTAAACCAACTGCAGCAGAATTAGAGGTCTTACAAATATTATGGACCTATGGACCTTCCACTGTTCGTTTTGTTAACGAAAAGCTTAAAACAGAACGAGATGTTGGTTACACAACTAGCCTGAAGATAATGCAGATAATGACTAATAAAGGTATGTTAGATCGTTATAAGGAATCTCGTACACATATATATTCTGCATTAGTTGAAGAAGAAGAAACTAAAAACCAACTTCTCGATAAGTTTGTGACAAGTCTATTTGGTGGATCAGCTTCAGGTATGGTTTTACAGGCACTTGGTAACCACAAATGCAGCACTGAGGAATTAGATGAAATAAAGAAATTAATTGAAAATATAGAAAAAAATAAGGATCATGAATCTAAGTAGCATAAGCATTCATAGCTTGTCCGAAGCTTTGGCATGGACTATTTTCCATTCTATTTGGCAAGCAGTATTAATTGCAGGACTTTTAGCCTTAGCTTCTCGTATTATTAATAAGAATAATGCACAATTACGATATACAATGGCTAGTTTAAGCATGCTGTTAATATTTGTATTGGCAGGTTTTACATTTTTTTTATCCTTACCCAAGGAAACATTACAACTTCGTTTAAGTTTATCTAGTTTAGATTCGAATGTTATTGTTGATACGACAAATTCGACTTACACTTGGAGTTATTTAAAAAGCCTCTTACCCACTCATATATTGTTCCCCATTCTTTTAAGAACCTGGTTGATTGGCACTTGTTTGCTATCATTTAGAATGGTGATTAATTATACAAGAGCCCTTCGCTTAAAAAATCATAAGGCTTTTCCTCTTAGTGAAAAGTATATGATTCTAGCTAATAAAGTGTTGACTCAGTTTGAAATCAAGAAAAAGATTCTTTTTAGAGAATCAGCTTCCATCGACTCTCCATCCTTAATTGGATACTTTAAACCGGTTATACTTCTCCCAATTAGTTTAATGAGTGGCATACCTGATAATCAATTGGAAATTATAATAGCTCACGAATTGGCTCATATCAGTCGTCACGACTATCTGGTTCAGTTTATACAGGGCATAATCGAAATACTATTTTTCTACCATCCTATGGTTTGGTGGCTATCTTCTGTGGTTAATACCGAAAGAGAACACATTTGTGATGATCTGGCGGTAAAGGTTTGTGGTGAATCCTTAACCCTAATTAAAGCTTTAAATAATATGGAAAGTATTAGAAGAAAGAAACCTGAATTGGTTTTAAATTTTTCAGGAAAGAAAGCGAACCTTTTACATAGAGTTCGTAGAATATTGAATCCCGTAACTGTTAAACATCCAAAGCTAGAGCGTGGGTTAATGAGTGTCTTATTTGTATTTGCAGTCTCAGTGATGATTCTATTTTCGAATCTTGCAAATTCTAAGAATAAAGTTCAGTTAGAGCCTGTAAATGTCAAACAGCTTAGTTTTAATGCACTAGATAATGAAGAAATTCAAGATTCTAAAATTATTCTACCTCTTAAAGCTGAACCGATTAAATTAAATCAACTCGATAGTTTAAACAAAAAAAAGAAAGAAGAAATTAAAATAACTAAGATCAAATTGGATTTAAAAAATCAACCACTCTATATTATCGATGGTGTAGAACTATCCAAAGATAAATCGGTTGATGATATCGATCCAAATGAAATAGAAGCTATTGATGTCTTAAAAGATAAATCAGCTACTGAAAAATATGGCAATAAGGCTGCAAATGGCGTTATTCTTATAACAACTAAGAGCGATAATAAATCACTGCAAAAACCGAATAAGGCTAATGATGTTGTAATCATAGATTCACAATCGAATGATAAAATAACACTTAAAGTATCTAGCAAAGGAGATACGAATAATCCTCCACTTTATATTGTTGATGGTGTAGAGTACAATGGTGATAAGTCAATGAAAGATATTGATCCAAATGAAATAAAATCGATTGATGTCTTAAAAGATAAATTAGCTACTGAAAAATATGGTGTTAAGGCTGAAAATGGCGTTATTCTTATAACAACTAAGAGCGATAATAAATCGCTGCAAAAACCGAATAAGGCTAATGATGTTGTAATCATAGATTATAAATCGAATGATAAAACGACAGTTGAAGTATCTAGCAAAGGAAATACGAAAAATCCGCCACTCTATATTGTTGACGGCGTAGAGTTCAATGGTGATAAATCGATGAAAGATATTGATCCGAATGACATTGAAACAATGAATGTACTTAAAGGAAAATCAGCTATAGAAAAGTATGGTGCAAAAGGTAAAAACGGTGTTATTGAGATAACAAGTAAAAAAAATATAGACCTAAAGAAGAAATCGAAGAAGCGTAAATCCATTAAAATTAAAGGAAAAACAAAGAATCCTCCACTTTATATTATTGATGGTGTTGAGTACAAAGGGGATAAGTCGATGAAAGATATTGATCCGAATGACATTGAGTCGATGAATGTGCTTAAGGGTAAAACTGGAATAGATAAATATGGAAAAAAGGCCAAAAATGGTGTTCTTGAAATAACAACTAAAGGAAACAAGAAAGCTCAATCATTTAATGAGTATATAAAAGAGCAATAAAATATTATTATTATTATCTCTTGAACATTACAAAACGGCCTTTATGGGTCGTTTTTTTATGCACTTTATTTGAGATATGAAAGATTAAAATATGTTAGCTTTGAGTTTTAAACTTAAATTAACTTTCATGAAAAACAAAATATACTACTTGTCAACCTGTTCAACCTGTTTAAGAATAATGAATGAATTAGAAATTGATGATACATTCGAAAAGCAAGACATTAAGCACGAAAATATTAAGGAAGAAGATTTGGATCGTATTGCTAAACAAATTGGCTCTTACGAAGCCTTATTCAGTAAACGTGCGATGAAATACAAGTCGATGGGTTTAAAAGAGAAAAATTTATCAGAACAGGATTTCAGACAACTAATGCTTGACGAATATACCTTTCTCAAACGACCTTTTATTCTTATTGATGGTGAAGCCTTTATAGGTAATGCGAAAAAAACTGTTGAAGCTGCTAAAATAAAACTAAATAAATAATTGTTCCTTCTACTGTTTTGGCTTTAAAAATGTCGAAGCTTTTTAATAAACCCGTTAATGCTTTTTTTACTTTAACGGAAGAAGATTAGAAACGGATATATAATCTCTGAACACAATCCTATTGCTTTTATGAGCAGTAGGATTTTTTAGTTTAAACACGATCCAACATCTATTAGGTTTGTGATTTGATTCCTTATTTCTAGTCGTAAATAAACAAATAATTCATCGTGATATCTCGTATGTTTTGAGTTCTCAGATTGATAAGATACCAGGCTTGAAATATTTAAATTTTGATATCTCATAAGTATCGTATATATTGAACATAGGACTAGCTGTAGTATCAACTAAACTACAGAAAATTAGACCAAATGAAATAAGAGTTGCATACAAATCGCAAGCTTTATACACACATATATATTCTGCTCTAATTTTCAAAAGACAGATAAGGTCAATTGAGAATTAAAGACTTATTTGAATTTAAATCACTTAAACTTTAAAATTATGAGAGCTTATTATTTATGTCCACATTGCCGAGGAATATTAAATGCTAAAGACGATATCATATTGTCAGCAGAAAACTCAAAAGGAGAAAAAGGACTGCTTTTATTGCATCCGGAGATTGGAAATTATTCTAGTTCAAAGAGCAAAAAATTTAAAATAGATAAAGGAGATAAATTATCTTTATACTGCTCTATTTGTCATTCCAGTTTAGATAGTAAGAAACACAAAAATTTCGCTCAAATTCAATTATTAGATGTAAATAACCATGAATCTACTATTATCTTTTCAAAGATATATGGAGAAAAAGTCACTCTTAAGGTAGATGAAAGTGATACTTTATCATATGGAGAGCATTGTAAAAGATATTCTGATCCAGAATGGTTCTTGTAAATATGCTACACACTTTTAAAATAGCCAAGGAAGTATTACTTTCTTGGCTATTTTTTTCATTATGATGAAAACGAGATATTCCCAGTTAATAACAAATAGACTTAAGTTCTCTAATTAGTGCTTTTTTCTTATTTTCAGTCAAGCTTAATTCTTCAATCAAACTCAAATCTTTAAGTAATTGTGCACAGGTTACAATCCCTTTATCAATCAGTAATTTCTTTCCTTTTTTAGTCAACCTTTGCAAAATAGTAACAGGATATAATTTCATTGATTCTACCAAATGCTTTAAACCCTTATTTTCGGGATAATTCCAAGCCAATAGTTCCAAATCATTACATTTTCCATACTGAATTGAGTCATCAGAAAAGCGTGTATTTGTAACAACCCAAGCTTTAAATGTCAGATTTTTATATTCTTCCATCTTTTCTCTTTTACGCACAATATCGTTTACCCTAGAATGTACATACAAAGGAACTTGGATGCTCACTTGTTTCCCTTGGTCTTTATGATATTTGCACTCCATCAGGTTTTGAACCTGGTCCTTTGTTGCAATCACATCCATTTCGTGTGTTATAGAATAACCATCGACTACAATACCGACTTCAATATCATAATTTTCATGTTTAAATATCTGTCCTATAAATTGTTCGAATGGATAACCTGTTGGTCCTAAGGCAATAATTGCTTCCTTTAACTTATAACGCATCGCAGTATGTGCTTTATCATGTCGTAGAATTTTAAAAGCACGCGAGTAAATCTGTTTTGTTGTGACTCCAGAATAAATCCATTTTTGAATATCATCAATAATCTTCCAAATTATCAATTCTTCAGCACCAGCATTGTGCAAGGATCGTTCTAACTTTTTAACATCAAAATACTCATCGTCGCCCGATGCTTTTCTAATTAGAATTTTATTACTGTTTGTTTGTTCCATATATGAAAGGCTAATTTGTTAATTCTAAATTTTCCTACGATTAATCTTGTCTTAAATCTAGATAATCTTCTTCTTAATTACTAACTAGATTCATCAAAAAAGGAGATTATAAAATAAACAGACGATATATCTTTAGATTCCGAAAAAAGAACTTATTCTTAAATCGTATAAAGTCTTACCCATTAAAACTAAATTGTTTTAAGAGTTAAGACTTTATTGTATTTGGGAATTGATATAAAAACCTTAGATTTGCAATCCTTATTAATTCTAAATAAAAGTAATGCAATCCAATTTTTGGAAAGAACAAAATAGTCCCTCGTTTTCATTAGCTCCCATGGAGGATGTTACAGATACCGTATTTAGGGAAATTGTGATGAGAAATTCGGAAGTAGGAAAGCTACATCTTCTATTTTCTGAGTTTACATCAACAGACGGCATGTGCCACGAAGTTGGTCGCGATAAGGTCAAACATAGATTACAGATTAATAAGAGTGAAAAAGAGCTGCTAAAAGCTAAATCTGTTAAGCTTATTGCTCAGATATGGGGGAAGAATCCTGAGAAGTACTATAAAACGGCTCAATATATTGCCCAAGAAACTGATTTTGATGGCATTGACATCAACATGGGCTGTCCGGTTAAAAATGTTGTGAAATCGGGCTGTTGTTCTGCTCTAATTAAAGAACCTGAATTGGCTAAAGAAATTATCCTAGCAACTAGAGAAGGTTCTAAACTACCTCTAAGTGTTAAAACGCGAATAGGATTTAATGATGTTGTAACAGATTCATGGATTTCTCATCTATTAGCTATGCCCATAGATGCACTTATTATTCATGGACGTATTCAGAAACAAATGTCTGACGGATTAGCTGATTGGGATGAGATTGCTAAGGCTGTGAATCTAAGAAATCAGCTTGCTCCTCATATTAAGCTAATTGGTAATGGTGATGTTTTATCGTATCAAGACGGTTTGGATAAAGTGAATCAATATGGTGTAGATGGCGTGATGATAGGTCGAGGTATTTTTAAAAATCCATGGCTATTTAGTCCAGAAATGACAGATATAGATGAAGAAACTCGTCTAAAAATGCTTTGGGAACATGCAGACTTATATTGCCAAACTTGGGATGATAAGAAGAACTTTGCTATACTTAAACGCTTTTTTAAAATTTACAGCAAAGAATTCCGTGATGCAGCAAAACTCTGTCATCAATTAATGCAAACGTCATCTGCCAACGAAGTAAAGGAAGCCATTGCATTACATCGGTCAAATAAAATGGTTTTGATTGATTAATCCAGTTCGAATAGATCTTTAAGAAATGGAGAAGATTCATGACGTAATTCATCGAAAAGAGCCGTTTCAGCAATGAATTTATTCCAATGCTTACTTAAATCATCAGCTTTCATATAATCAATACATTCTTTGAATTGATTTATCACTGAGTGTGGAATTTCGTTGTTAACTGCCCATATATAAAATTGATCAAAAGACTTAGAAATCTTCAGTTTAAACTCCGCAGGAATTGCTTTTGTATTGTAATAATAAGGACGTTCTAAAATGTTAATATAGAAGTCCTCTTTCCCGATAATATTTAGTTCTAAACAAGTTTTGTAGAGATTTGGAAGATTAGCAATTGAAAGAACCGAAATGGTCGGTGCAATTTTAAATTGGATATGCTTCAAGTTTCGAATTGCATCTCTATTTTTCACGAATTGATTCCAATTGAAGCCCCTACGGATGTATTCTCCAAGACTTTCATGAGCATCGATACTTGCTAGAATTTCTATGTTTTCGAATTCCTTCCAATAATCAAGTATATTTTTCCCTTTATATTCAAGAATCGAGAAGTTTGTATTATATCGTAAGCGAAGTTTTGTGTGTTTATTCTCAATCAGATATTCTAATAGCAAATAATGTTCCTCACTCATTAAAGGCTCTCCACCAGCAAAATAAATTTCTTCTGCTTGTAACAAAGCTTCTCCTGTTTCAGAAATAAAGTGTTCAAAATCTGTTATATTTTGGATAATAGCTTCATTTCCACAGTTACGTTTCAATTTTTTAGCCTCAGGAAACCAAGCAGAACTCGCACCATGCCAACACGTACGACAAGCAAAATTACAGACATTTGAAAAGCGAATATCAAAATAAGTAGGCAAAGAAATTGCTTCGCTTGTATTTTTCAATGAAAATCGTTCAAAAGTCTCTTGACGAATACTCTTGCCTCCCGCTTTTTCTATATTTAAACAAACGGCACAACGTGGATCGGACTCACCTTTTTTAAATTTAGTCCTCAGCTTGTTTATCGCTTCTCCATTCCACACATCATCAAAAGATTGTGTATTACAATTTCCATAAGTGATATTGGCAACGCAGCAAGCTTTTACATAACCAGAATTACCAATATGGTAGTGTATAAAGGGCATTAAACAAAAAGGTGTTTTAGAGTTCATGATACAAATATAAAAGAATTGATTGTCTTGCAAGTTGTACTAAGCTTATATTGATCAACATTAAAGTCTTATATATTTTCTATTTAGCCAATTAATATTTTTAGATCTCGCTTATTTAGATTAATTTCAATTAAAATTTAAAAATAAAATTAGAAGTTATGAAAAAGATAAAAGTATTAGTTCTTGCTTACTTAATGTTTATAGGGCTTGGATCAATTAAGGCATACGCTCATTGCGAAATCCCTTGTGGAATTTATAACGATAAAGCGCGTGTGGAACTGATGTATGAGCATATTCAAACTATAGAAAAAAGTATGAAATTGATTATAGAACTTTCTGCTGCAGAAAAGCCAGATTATAATCAACTCGTTCGTTGGATCAATAATAAAGAGGAACATGCTAATAAATTACAAACAATCGCTACTCAATATTTCATGTTCCAACGTGTTAAAGTGAGTGAAGATCCTGCAGTAAGAGCTAAGAGTATGAAGCAACTTGAGCTGTTGCATAAAATTTGCGTTTATGCAATGCAAGCCAAGCAAAGTACCAATATAGAGATGATCAAGAAATTAAACGATACGGTTCACGATTTTAGCCATGAATACTTGGGTGAAGTAGAACACAAGCATTAGACTATTTTAATTATAAAAAAGGAAGCCTCTTCGTCAATTGAAGAGGCTTTTTTTGTGATTCTATTGCTTCGGAGTTTCTATTTTAATTGCTTCTATAAAGATATTTAGTTCATACTGCATACCTCTTTTAAAAGTTTCTATAGCTTGATTTTCATCTTTACAGGTTTGTCCATGCTTCTCAACAATTTGTAAGAATTGTTTCGTATATGATCTATATTCATCGCCTGAATAAGTGTCGATAAATTTTTGATAGGGATTATTATCTACAACTTGCTCAATAGTATGAATTTTCATAGACGAATACAGCCAAAAACAGGGTAATAAAGCAATTAATGCCATCTCATAGGGTGAATTTGTACTCTGATCTAAAATAAATTCGCTGTATTCTAAAAATGCAGGTGACTGAAAGCTTGCGGCTTCCAATTCAAAATATTTTAGATATTCATTTTCAAGGACATATTCTATCTCAAGACCATCTCGTTCAAGTTTTGAGAAAAACACTTTTTCATTTTCGCACTTTGCTCTTTTAGAAAGCATGCCTAGTGCCTCTGCATCTTTTTTTAGGTAAAGAATATCTTGCGTTAAGAAGTGAGCAAAATTTTCTTTTTTCAAAGTTCCTTTGGTTAACTGTTTTAAAAACTGACAATTAGTTATCTGATTAAAGATAGGTAAACTGCCTTGCCAAAGCTTTTGAGTAAATGGTCCGTATGCTTCCATTAGTCCCAAAATTGATGAAAATGATGAACAGGACCGTGTCCTTTACCTATTTCATATTCAGTTCCTTCTATAATCGATTTTGCGATATAGTCTTTTGCTTTTATAGCAGATTCAGAAATACCAAAACCTTTAGCAAGAAAAGCCGCTAATGCTGATGATAAAGTGCATCCTGTACCATGAGTATTTTTCGTATCTATTCTTTTTGATGCCAGATCGGTCCATTCTGATGTCTCAAAATTATAGATAACATCAACCAAATTTTCTTCACTTAAGTGACCAGCCTTTAAAAGGACCGAAACTTGATACATCTCGGCTAATTCTTTAGAAATTTCTCTAAATCTTGATTGTTCTTTAATTTTGCGACCCAATAAAATTTCAGCTTCTGGCAAATTAGGTGTAATGATTCTTACTCGTGGAAAAAGCACATTCTTTAAATGAGAAATAGCGTTATCCTGGAGTAGTTTATCTCCCGAGGTTGCTACCATTACAGGATCAAGAACCACATTTTTAATCTGATACTTATCTAAACAATCGGCTACTCCTTGAATAATTTCAGTAGAATGCAGCATCCCAATTTTAATACTATCTGTCCCAATATCATCAAGAACAGCTTCAATTTGTGATTTTAAGATGGCAACAGGAATAGAATGAATATCACGTACCCCAATAGTATTTTGTGCTGTGATAGCTGTAATTGCTGAGCTCGCATAACAGCCACAAGCCGAAATACTTTTAATATCCGCTTGTATACCTGCACCACCTCCGGAATCGCTCCCAGCAATAGTAAGAACTCTATTGTATTTCATGATTTCTAATTTTTACGTATGCATTCAGCTAGTTCTTCAGCCGCTTGCTTTGGATTTTTATGACACAAAATGGCCGAAATAACAGCAACTCCTTCTGCTCCGCTATCTACAATAGCTTTAGCATTTGTAATATTTATACCACCAATACCCACCATTCTATGTTTGCTAATTTTCGCAATTTCTTTAATGCCATCTAAGCCTAAAGCTGGAGCAATATCCGACTTTGTATTCGTATAAAATACTGGTGATAAGCCGATATAATCCACATCGAGAGAATTAGCTGCATAAGCTTGTTCCTTATTTTCAACCGATAAGCCTATAATTTTATTAGGTCCGAGTAACTTACGAGCAATCGCGTAAGGCAAATCAGATTGTCCAATATGCAGGCCGTCTGCATCAACAGCTAATGCAATATCCACACGGTCGTTTATAATCAGAGGAATATCATAAGGAGCTAAAATACTTTTAACTCGCATTGCACATTCGTAAAAATCCAAGCTTGTACATTTTTTTTCTCGTATTTGGACTATAGTTACACCACCTTCTACGGCTTCTTTCACAATCTCTTCAATCGGTCTATCTTGTGTTAAATCTCTATCTGTGACCAGATAAAGACTCAGATCAATTTTTTTCATAATCTGTATTTAGGTGTGTTTTAATCTCTTCTTCAGACAGATTATAAAGCTGATCGATAAAATTAACTTGCAAACTACCTGGTCCTGAAGATTTTTTTGCTGCTAATTCACCCGTTATACCCATTATAACCATTGTATGTGCTGCAGCCTCAAGTAAATTTGAGTTTACTGCTGCAAAAGCACCCATAAGTGCAGTTGCTGTACATCCCATTCCCGTTACACGAGGCATTAAAGGCGATTCGTTACGAATATAAATTAAAGTTTTTCCGTCAGTTATGATATCGACTTCACCACTAATTACAACTATCGATTTTGTTTGAATAGCCAGTTGCTTAGAAGCCTCTACAGCAGTAAAGGTAGACTCTGTACTATCAACACCTTTGGTTTGCACTTTAGTATCAATTAAGGACATAATTTCAGATGCATTTCCGCGAATAATATGAGGTTTACACGTTTCAATAATTTGCTTAGCAGTTTCTGTCCGGTATGTGGTTGCGCCCACACCCACAGGATCAAAAACAATTGGTGTATTCTTCGATCTGGCAACAACACCAGCTTGTAGCATCGCATCAACCCATTGTTCACTTAGAGTTCCCATGTTTATGACCAAAGAACTAGCGATATTAACCATATCAGTAACTTCATTTAAGGCGTGAGCCATAACGGGTGAAGCACCTATGGCTAATAGAGCATTAGCTGTGTTATTCATCACTACATAATTGGTAATATTATGAACCAATGGCGATTTTAAACGGATTTTCTCTAAATCTTGATATACTTTTTCAGCTTGTATCATACTATCTCGTTTTTTAATGCACAAATAGCCACATAGTCTCCCGAATCGTATCCTTCAATTGGTTCTTCAGCAACTTGATTTGAATAAAGTGGATGTTTAGTTAAGGTTTGAGCAAACTTGAATTCTTGAAATCCTGCCTCACTTAAATTATCAATTTTTTCCTGTGTAGTTCTCCAATTAGCAACTCGTACCAACTCAATTGGATATGGATCTCTCGGGTTAACTCCTTTAAGAAGCGGATGATCCCAAGTATCAACAGCCTTAGCTAAATTATACATGGTTGCGTATGAACTTTCCTTAGGAACATCGATAACAATAATTTTTCCCCCTGGACGTAAGGCTGCATAAGCTTTATCGAAGGCTAATTGTAAATTGGTAATATAACTCGGTGTCCCATTAAAAAGTATGGTGTCGTACTTTGCTTCACCTAAATTAATTTCTTCGACAGTGCTAATTTCAACATTTAAACCACGTTTGCGAGCAATTTCAGCCATTCCTACTGATGGTTCTAAGCCATTTTTAATTGTGATATTGAATTCTTTATCTAGAATTTCTTCGAATAAACCACTACCACAGCCTACTGAAAAGACGTCGCCTGGATTAGAAAGAAAATGTGCTACAAGTTTAACTTCAGAGTAAAGGAGGTTTTGATTCTCTAGGAACCAAGCATCGTAATCTGATGCATACTGATCAAAATTTGATTTCATGTCTTAGTTTAATTGATTTATTAAAAGTTCACTCAAATTATGAATGAAGATTATTAATATAAGACCGATAGCTGAAAGAAGGATTTACGAAAAAGAAGAAGTGAGTAGTTTGTGCACTACTCTATATTAAGAATCGTTTTCCTACGCTGCAATTACGCATATCAGGTTCTAGGGTTTTATCTCAGCCTGTAATTCAAGCACCCCTAACGGTACAACAAAGATATTATTTTTATGAATATAGCAATGAATGAAGAGAATTCATTTATTGCTATATTGAATCAATACTTATATTCGATTTAGTGTGAAAATTTAAACATTTTGTCTATGTTTGAAAAAAAATACACATATGCTAAGTATTTCTCAAATAGTAGAAAAAATTATTGCACATCAGCCCTTTTTGGCTGAAGCTCTGGTCGAAGGATTAATTAATGTTTCCTCGTTGGCCCGTAAAATACAACCTGAGGTAACACAACATTTTGGGTCTGATGTAAAAGATGGTGCGATCGTGATGTCGATTAATCGTTTGATCCCCAAATTAAAAGGTAAAACAGATCATCTAGGTGCCGAAGTAGTTGTTCGAGATATTATTGTGCGTTCACAATTGGTTGATTATACCTATAGAAATTCAAGTATGCTTATTGAAAGACATACAGACCTTCTTAGGGTAATGGGATCAAATCAGGAGTATTTTTACACTATGGTTCAAGGTGTTTTTGAGTCAAACTTAATAGTCAGTCAGTCTTTATCAGAACATGTTGAGGATATTTTTCAAGAAGAAAATTTATTGAGTAAAAGTGGAAAGTTATCTGCTGTCACTTTAAAATTGCCTTATGAAAATGCACAGCAAGCAGGCTTTTATTACCATATACTAAAGAGTATTGCTTGGGCTGGTATTAATATCCACGAGGTAATTTCTACAACTAACGAATTTACAATTGTGGTGAGTGATGATGCTATTGATAAAACTTTTTCAGTACTAAAGAATTTAGGACAGGATTAAATAATAAGTATTTTCTTTACTTAAAAGACAAAAAAAAAGGGATGCCGATGGCATCCCTTTTATATTCTATAGCGATTGATTATTTCAATACATCTTTTACTTTTGTTAATAAAGAATCAATATCTTCTCTTGCTGGAGAAAGAGTTTTAGCTTTTGTGTACTGAGCAGCAGCTTTCGTGTAGAAAGATTTTGCTTTTGCAATCTCAGAAGCAAATTTATCTTTATCAGTATTTGCGAATGGATTAGCTGCCGCTTGAATTTTAGCACCTTCACCAAAATATAAAGAACCAAGACTTACAATAGCATCAGTCTTCATTGAAGATTTTACTTCACTTGCTTCTTTATACAAATTCTCAGCTTCTTCAAATTTAGAAGCTTTCTGAGCTGCTTGACCTGTAAGTAAGTAATGCTTAGCAAGAGTCTTAGCTAATTTAGCATTCTTTGCAGGAACTGCAGCTATACCAGCTTTTAATGTAGCAACCATGTCGTCATATTTTTTAAGTTTCTTTTGAGACGTCGCTTTTCTTAAATAAGAGCTAGATAATTTATACTTAGCAGCAATCGCTTTATCAAAATAGATAACAGATTTTGCGTAATCTTTAACCTTGTAAGCTGCATAACCAACATTGTATACTGTTTTAATATCTTCTGAAGCTTCAGGAGTTCTTAAATAGTTTTCTAAATGAACGATAGCTGATTTGTAATCTTTAGCTTTAAGGGCGGCATTACCGTCATTTTTCAACTTCACAGCATCTTGAGCAAAAGCTCCTAAAACACTTAAACAAACAACTAGAGTAAGGATTAATTTTTTCATATTCTTTAATTAATTTTTAATTTTTTGATCAAGGTCACAATACAATATTAATTCAATTTCTTTTTAAGAATTAAAAGTGTTTTGCTTGTTGATCGATCTTATTTTATATTTCTAATTAGTATTCTATTTTTTCAAAACAAGCCTAAAAATAACTATTTCATTAAATAATCAAATAAAAATTTTAAAAAAAATAGTGAGATTAATATATTTCTAAGTGTATACGCTAACATAATCAGACAATAGGCTAATAATTAAATTTAAAATTCTAGTTGAACAAGCTCTCCAAAATTTGCGGGCGTTTCGTTAAAAGCTTCTTTCAGTTGAATATTTTTACATATTGCCTGTAATGTTCTGATAACGCCACCATGAGTAACAATAGCGATATTTTCATGTTTCGATTGCTTTAATTCTTCCAAAAACTGTGCCACACGATCATGTAGCATCACAAAAGATTCCCCATTGGAACATTTCTTATTCACAAAATCTTCCATCCATTTGTCAAGAAAAGGGTCTTTAATCTCGTCCCAAGCTTTACCTTCCCAATCGCCAAAATTCAATTCCATCAAGCGATCATCATACATAACAGCTTCACCAAATAAATCGGTAGCTAGAGTTTTTGCACGTGTTAGAGGACTAGAATATATAACATCAAATTTTAAATCTTTAATTTGTTCTTTAACTGCGATAAGCTCTTCTGGATAAGTTTCAAGCAGTTCAACATCTTTTTGACCGTAACAAACGCCTGGTTCTACATTTACTTTGGTGTGTCTAATAAGGTGAAGTATCATATTTGTTTCTTTTTTTTAGATGAATATGTAAAAATAGTAATATGAAGTGAATACACACATAAAAGCCACCTATTCGGGTGACTTTTATTAGTTTTCACATTAAAAATAGGCTTTATATATGCATTGTTATGATATAAAAACTCAAATAAATCACAATTTCTACAATTTGTTGAGTTGCACCAATACAGTCTCCCGTAAAACCACCTATCTTCTTTTGGAAAAATCGACCTAATAAATATTTAGCCAAGAAAGCTGGAATAATAATTAAGAAATATTTAATATCCTGCAAAAGGAAAATAGGCAAAAGACCTGTTAGCCATAAGAATAAATGATTTCCTGTACTTAACTTGTGCGTATAGTCCTTAGCCTTAGAGTTTTCGACACGAGCATAAACATGACTATTTACCAAACTACCCGCTAAAGTTCTGCTAAATGAATGAGCAATAATTAAAACGATTGGAAGTAAACTGGCCGAAATGGCTTGCATACCAAAGAAACGTGTCATAATTATAAAAATAATACCCGAAATACCATAAGCTCCTACTAGAGAGTCTTTCATAATTTCAAGAATACGTTCCTTGGTCCAACCACCACCAAAACCATCACATACATCCATAAATCCGTCTTCGTGCAAAGCACCTGTTAAAAAGGTTGTAAATACCATGCACAGAATAAGGGAGATGTTGAAAGGTAAAAGCCAATTGCATAAGGCAAATAACAAACCACTAAGTCCACCAATAATTAAACCTGCAATTGAAAAGTACTTGACAGCCTCGTATTGGTATTCTTTTTGAAACTTGGCCCATTTGGGAAAAGGAATTCTAGTAAAAAAGGAAAGAGCAGTAAAAAAAATATTGAGTTCTCTAAACATGAAAGTTTGATTAATAATTAGTGATTAATAATTATCAATTGAAAATTCTTAATCACTAATTACACATTGTAAATTTAATTAGTCGGCATTACTAACACCAGCATCTTCGAAACTAGCCATCTCGTTAAGGAAGTTGACAGCCGATTGAATTAATGGATAAGCAACAGCAGCACCTGTACCTTCACCCAATCGCATACCCATATCCAATAGGGGTTCAGCTTTTAGCTGATCTAGCATTAATTGATGTCCTTTTTCTTGCGACTTATGTGTGAATATACAATAGTCTAAAATATTAGCATTCATTTTTGAAGCAGCTAATAGAGCCGATGTAATAATAAAGCCATCTACCATAATGATCATTTTTAGCTCTGCTGCCTTAAGCATAGCACCAGTTATCATT
Organism: Ancylomarina sp. 16SWW S1-10-2; assembly: GCF_009669305.1. GTDB lineage: Bacteria > Bacteroidota > Bacteroidia > Bacteroidales > Marinifilaceae > Ancylomarina. The sequence continues at coordinate 64,329 of NZ_SADB01000007.1, read as the reverse complement.
ACAATTTCGAAACCACCAAAGTAGGTTAAAACATCCTCGGCCTTATTGCTTCCACGATATTTTGAAAGGGCACGACCAAGAATTTCGTATTTGCGTTGCAAACCTTTTTCATCCCATCCAGTACCAGGACCAACACAAGCACTAAGCTCTATATTGCTAAGAAGATGAAGAATAACAGCAGCCGATGACGTATTCGCTATTCCCATCTCGCCAAATCCAATAATATTAGATCCTTCGGAGTAAATACGTTCTACCAAATCAGAACCTCGCTTCATCGCTTTTTCAAATTGCTCAGTCGTCATGGCTGACTCATTTAGATAAGATTTTGTTCCGTGCGCAATTTTGGCATTTAAAACGCCAGAACTCTTATCAAAGTCGTAATTAACACCAGCATCAATAATACGAATATCGATGCCATGTTGTTTGCCAAAAACATTAATAGCAGCACCGCCATTTATGAAATTAGCAACCATTTGCCAAGTCACTTCTTGTGGATAAGGACTTACGCCATCATTAGCAATACCATGATCGCCAGCAAAAACCATTATAACTGGTTTCTTAAGTTCAGGACTCAAGGTATTTTGAATACAACCAATATGTTTGGCCATATCTTCCAGTTTACCCAAAGAACCAAGTGGTTTTGTTTTTAAATCGATTTTATGTTGAAGTGCTTCAGCCTTTTCTGTGCTAAGTGCTTCTATATTATATTGTATCATATTATATGTATTTGTGTAAGAATTTTCTTAAGTAATATCTAAGATAGATATTTTGCTTTAAAAATAGACTTTGCGACTCGTATTTTAACTTTTATCCAGCGAACATTCGATTTTGCTCAATGCAACGCCTTTTTTACTTTAACCTTGATACTTTAAACTGTAGCTTCTTCAACGGCTTCGCTTACGCCAGCATCTTCAAAGGATGCCATTTCGTTAAAATACAGAACTGCCGATTTTACAAGAGGGTAACAAACCATAGTACCAGTTCCTTCTCCCAATCGCATGTCGATATCCATAATTGGTTCAGCACCAAAAATATTAAGCATGCTAATGTGAGCCTTTTCGTTAGATTTATGTGCGTACAAGCAATATTCCAAAACCTTAGAATCGATTTTAGATGCCGCCAACAACGCCGATGATATAATAAAACCATCAATCAAAAGAGTCATTTTTAACTCGGCAGCCTTTAACATGCCACCCATAATCATGGCTATTTCGAAACCACCAAAATAAGTCATCACTTCCAGTGCGTCGTCTTTTTTACCTGTATATTTTGAAAGACTTTCGTTTAGCAGCTCATATTTACTTTTCACACCTGCTTTATCAAGTCCAGTTCCTCGTCCTACGCAATCTTCCAAAGGAATATTTCCCAAAAGACTTAGAATAAGTGCTGCCGAAGAGGTATTACCAATTCCCTTTTCGCCAAAAGCGATAAAATTAGAGCCTTCATTATGGCAATCTTCAATAATACCGGCTCCTTTTTCAATAGCTTCAAGGCATTGTTCTTTGGTCATGGCTGACTCAAAACGATAGTTTTTTGTTCCATAAGCCACCTTGCGATTGATGATATTCAAATCAGGTTCAAAATCATGATCGACACCTGCATCAACCACCTTAAAATTAATACCATGCTGACGTGAAAAAACATTAATAGCTGCTCCACCACCCATATAATTATAGAGCATTTGATAACTCACCGATTTGGGATAAAAGCTCACACCATCGTCCGCAATGCCATGATCACCAGCAAATACGATAACTGTTGGTTCTGTAATTTCAGGATTCAGACTTCCTTGAATCTTAGCAATTTTACAAGCAATACGCTCAAGAATTCCCAATGATCCTAATGGTTTCGTTTTTGTGTTGGTTTTATTTAATATTTTATCATCAAGCTCGGTCGATAAGCTTTCTATATGGAAATTTTGCATAAAATGTAGTTTGTTTTGTAAGGCTCGCAATTTACACAAAAAGGGAAAGTTCGTTAGAAAATTAAGAGTGAAATTAAGATGCTAAAGAATATGTTTTTTTGTATGCAGAAGTATTAACTGATTGTCTCATTTTTTGTGAGGCGCTCAATAATAAAGAACAGCTGTCATTACGAGTGAGCCAAAGCGATTGAAGTAATCTCTCAATAAAAAAAACTCAACTTAATACAATCACTGCGCATTTATCATGAGATTGCCACAAGCTCGTTCCTCGCTTTCTCAATGACATATTTCTTTATTCTTGATACGACCGAATTGACAATCTTTAGTCATACCCTGACATTTGCAGCTTGCTTATAACTAGAGTATGACGGAATAAGAATTTGAGGGTCTCACTTTTTTTTGTGAGGTTCTCAATAAAAAACAGCATTGTCATTACGAGCGAGCCTAAGCGATTGAAGTAATCTCAAAATAATTAAGCTCCCACTAATTAACATTCTCCTATTTTGTTAAATTTACAATCCCAACTCTAACACAACTCACATGGAACTCCTATACGTTTATAAAAATGAATACTCAATATTATTCCTAATCATATTTATATAGCGTCTTAAAATTATCTACATTAGTCGTTAAATACAAACACATCAAAAACAAAATAGAATGATTATTATACATGTGAATTACAACGTATTTAATCTGATTTGTAAATTTAATTAGTAAAATAGAAACTCTAAATAAAACAGACTATGAAATCTATTGTTTATTTGTTAATAGTATTCGTTTTAGCATCATGTTCTTCACACAGTACTCAGTCTAAAAATGAAATTGATAAACAGCTTAAGTCACTTAATTTCTTCGAAGCAAAAAGGGAACTTGAAACTTCAAAAACTAAATTATTAAAACAAGATTACCTGTACTTTTCGGGAATAATTAATAATGCTTTTAATAAGAATGCAGAATCACTGAACAATTTCCAAGAATTATTAGAAGATTATGGACCGAAGTTAAGCGATTCACTTAAAGCGAAGGTATTGCAGACACAACTAAATTTATATTTAAAGATTTTTGAATATAAGAAAGGAAGTCTTGTTGGTGAAGAATTGATAAAGCATTATTCAAAAGTTCTAAAACCATCAATTTTAAATGATATACGAAATACTTTAGATATTTGCAGGATCTTAAAACAAATACCAAATCAAATAATTACAAAAAATGAGGACGATGTTGTTGTATTACCTATTGTTCGAGACAAAGCAAACTTACAACGCATTCCAGTTAGAATAAGTAATATAGAAAAAAATATGATATTCGATTCGGGAGCGAACTTATCTCTCATGTCTGATAGTTTTGCCAAAAAGGTTGGTGTTACAAAATTAAAAGGTACAATTAATGTAGGTACGGGAACAGATGACGTTAAGGTTTCCTTAGGTGTTGTTAAATCAATGTATTTAGGTAGCATTCTATTTGAAAATATCATCTTCCTTATATTTCCTGACGCGATGTTATACAGTGCCGAGATAGATTATAGCATGGATGCCATTATTGGTTACCCTGTTATGAGTCAGTTAGGTGAATTCACAATTGATAATATCAATAATCAATTTATTATTCCAATTGAGCCAGAATTGACAGGTGTCTCTAACTTTGCATTAAATGAACTAAATCTACTTGTATTGGCAACTCACAAAAATGATAGTCTCTTGTTTCATTTCGACTCAGGATCAGATAGAACAAGTCTGTTTAATAGATATTATCTAAAACATAAAAGTGAAATAGATAATCTTCAACTTAAAACTGAACAGATCAATCTTCAAGGGGCTGGTAGTACTAAACAAATTGATTCATACTCTATTCCTGATTTTGACATTCAATTTACGTCTAAGAAAATACATTTTAATTCGATTGATTTATATTTAGAAGAAGTTAGTGAATATGATGGACGAATAGGACAAGATATTATTTCTAATATGAAGAAATTGACTATGAATTTCGATAAGATGATAATAAAGGTTGAATAGTTTTTTCCTGATTTAATCACTAATTTAAGAAAATAGGTGCTTATTCTGTAATACAAAAAGCGGCCATCCCAATAGTGATAAACGCTTTAATAGTAGAAAATTCAGAGGAGCTTTATTTCTTTGCATAGAAAAGGCATCATATTGAACCCGAAGGGTTCATATATCTTTAGAAAATCATTAATATTGGATAAATACGACTCAGAAGGAGTCGAACTATAAAAAACGCATAAGGCTATAGACATGCAATCCATTCTGGATTAAAAGTTCTATCCGTATTTCAAAACCTATTGTTTTAATCTCAAAAATCTCATATATCAATTTAAAATCAACAATGTTGGATTAATTCAACTCCAAAGGATTCAGATAACAATATATTCCAAAAGGCAAAAGTCCTTTCTCAAAACTCACTCGTGATATTACTCGCGATGTTGGTTTTCTAAAATAGCAACAAACCACCTCGCCTTCATTCTTCAGGCACTCCTCCTTAACCAAGGAGGAGAAACAAAATGAACAGGAATAAATCTGTTAATCTGTTTCAAGCCTAACAGTTTAGAATATACAAAAATCGGTTACAGCTCACCAACTCATAACCTGCAGATAGCATATCTGCAGGAGCTGCTTATGGTTAGGATATTCCAAATCAACTTTAATGAATTTGTGCGAATCTGTAAAATTTGCTTACAAGTTTGTTAATCTGTTAGTGGAGATCGTTTTGGGAGATACTCAAATCTGCGATTATCTTTTATATCTGCGGGAAAATAGAAGCGGTCATCCCAATAGAGATGACCGCTTATTTATTCACAACATGCTATTCGCTAGCTGTTTGTGCCTAAAATAGCTTTCAATGCTTTCAAATTCTTCTTCAATTGTATTTTGATATTCTTATCGTTCTCTGTCATAACAGCTGCTTCCAAATCGGGAATGGCATCGGTTCTTTCCAATTGGATTAATGCCCACGAAGCTTTCACTCTCACCATAGCATTCTTATCGCGAAGCAAACCAGGAATCCATTTTTTAGACGACCAGCAAGCTAATTCGATCACTTTTTCGATACCTTCCAATTTTTCAGCTTTAGTACCGCTCAATTGCTTCTGGTATTTAGTCTGTAAATCGTTAATTTCTTTGGTATAGATAATCTCATTCTTGAAAAAATCAGGACGAACCACATTTTTAGGATATGAAATCAATTCCTTATTGCAGGTCCAACGTACCATGCGAGGTAACATCCAACGCATACCTGGCGTACATTCAGGATGACCAACAAATGAAGCGACTCTTCCTATACCAACCTGTGCAGCAACCACAAAAGGACGCTTATTGGTCATGTAAGCAGGTGAATCTTCAACGGTATGTACATCGCTGAGCATCGTTGCCAACTCTATAAATTTAGCACCCGATTTGGCAGGTACCAAAACAGGACCTTCGTAATACTGACAAAATGAGATTTTTCTATCCTTTAGTTCAGGAAATATTTCTTGACCTTCTTTGGTCAATGAAAACTTAGACAAACCATGTCCACGATGATCATGTTCAATATCAATTGCTTCACAGCCATTTAAGGCTAAACTCGGATAATCAGGCGTTTCGGTCATAATATATGCACCTGCGCAAATTCCAACAACGGCTTTACCCTGTTCTTTCACCATTTTCACCAGCTTTTCCATACCAAGCTCACCCATACTCTGAGTTTCGCCACGTCCACTGCCTCCTGGGAATACAATTGCATCGAACCCATCTAACTCGCCAGACATAATTTGAGAAGCACGAATCACTTCAGCTTTTATATTGGGATCGATATGCAAAGCTTCCAAGGCATCGGTAATACACCATGGACTATCTCCATTTTTATCGAAAACACCTACACGGATGGTTTCCTTAGTTTGGCTTTGTTTTTTCTCAACTCTTCGGCAAGAGCTTAATAAACAGAAGCTAATACAAATTGTTAATAGAAAGATGATTTTTAGTTTGGTCATTTTTGTTTAGGTTTTGTTAGTCAGTTGTTTTGTTGGTTATAAAGGTAATAAAAGAGATGGGTTGGAAGTCAATTAATCAATCTTGTAATAGCCTATACAAATGAATCATTATTACCTATTTAGGAGATTTAATTTCCAAAGGAATACCCGAAATAACCAAACTCACAAAATCTGCTTTTTGGGCAATATATTGATTGATTCTCCCTTGTAAATCATTGAATCGCATGGCTATCGCATTACCGGGATGACCACCTAAACCTACTTCGTTGCTAACAATAACCCAATCACAATCCTGAGAAAGGGTTTTATCCAATTCAGCCTTAGCATCTTCCAAGGTTTTATCGTCCTGATCGCCATTGTCAAAGAAGATATTCGTAAGCCAAAGGGTAATACAGTCGAGTAAAACAACTCTGCCCGTAAAATCGTGAGAGCTCAAGGCTTTTTCTTCTTCAATATTCTCCCATTCCTTACCACGTCTGGCTTTATGTGCCTCAATTCGTGCACGATGTCCATCATCCCAAACACGAGATGTTGCCAAATAAATAGGGTTTTCTGATTGTTCGAGAACCAATCGTTCGGCGTATTCGCTTTTTCCACAGCGTTGACCGCCTGTAATAAGATGAATCATGATGTTAATTTAAATATTTCGAACTAAATAATGCTAATTATAAACCAGCTATAACGGTATATATTAGTGCAAAATGAAGAAGGATAATAAAGAAAAAGGATACCTTTTCGTGGCGTGTTTTAAGCCTACCAATATACATTTTTGTGAAAAAAAGTAATATAGGGAAAAAGTAAAATATGTATTCGTTGATGTATTTATGGATGACTAAAAAAAATGAACCATAATAAGCCAACAACATAAACCTATCAATGAGATTTAAGATCGTTTTTTTGTTGAAAATCGTTGCCATCGAGTTATGTAAATTATAAGTTTTGAAAGACCTTATTTTAAGATAAATACTGATCTTTTAGATGTGAAATCTAACTGATTTATTAGAGTAGCATGTTGATAGCTAGATAAAAAGCTATGATTAGTATAATTGTCGTGAAACAAACAGCATGATTGATATAAGCAATGCGTTTGATCTCCGAATTTTCAATTTTCCGATCCAATTCCCCGATATAAGGTTTTACAACAACATCTCCACCATAATCATGAGTACCACCAAATCGGCAGTTGAGAATACCTGCTAAGGCTGATTCAGGATACCCCGCATTAGGGCTAATATGAGAACGACCATATCGAAATATAAAGACAAAACCTCTGTACCTCAGACTAACAAGCACCATTAAAAAGGCCGTAATACGAGCAGGAATAAGATTCGCCACATCATCGATATAAGCTGCAACTCGACCAAAATAGAGGTATTTCTCATTCTTATATCCAATCATAGAATCCAAGGTGTTAACCATTTTATAGGCCATCATAGCAGGCAAACCACCCACGGCATAATAAAAGAGAGGTGCAACCACACCATCCGAAAGATTCTCAGATAGTGTTTCGAATACCGCCAAACGTATTTCTTGTTCGCTAAGATCTTTAGTATCACGACCTACAATCCACGACAGACGTTTCCGTCCAGCTTCCAAACCTTTCTCCTCAAGCTCTTTAAAGACCTCGTAGCCTTCTTGCAATAAGCTTTTATTAGCCAAACCATAAAAAACAAAAATGGAGGTAAATATGATAAAAGCCCATTTCTCCCAACCATATATAAGTATTGAGAGAAAGTAAAAGGAAAAATAGATGAGTAGAATTAGACTCAAACTCATAAAAGCACCCTTTAATAAACGATGCTTACCATGATTGAGTTTTTTAGTCCCAAGAGTAATCATATTCCCAAACCCAATAATTGGGTGAGGGATATTACGAGGATCTCCCAATATAAGATCCAAAATATAGCCTATAATAAGAGGTAGTATAATTAGTTCAATTTGCTCCATTGAGTCAGTGCGTCAATTAAAAGTTGATTTTTTTCTTTTGTTAGTGTTGCCACTCGAATGAATTTCTCATTCAGTCCTCGAAAATTACTTGCATCACGAATTAGGAGTCCAAATTCAGAAATTAGGTAATTTTTAAGCTCCGAAGCACTTGATTTCTCTAGTTCGATTAAAAAATAGGACGTTTCTGAAGGCCATATTTTCAAGGCTGGAATTTGAGCCAATTTTTCAGCAAATTCCTTTCGGTCTGATTTGTATTGTTTTACAGGAGGCAAAAAGCTTTGTTTCCTTTGCAAAATGTACTTTCCAACCTCAATTGCTATGGAATTAACCGTCCAAGGAGGCTTGAAAAATCGGATATTCTGTACCATTACCTTGTTTGAAATCAAATAGCCCAATCTCAGACCAGGAATGGAGAAATTTTTAGTCAATGACTTCACCAGAATCAAATTTGGGTACTTATCAATCAAATCGATTGCAGATGAAATAGCATCAGTAAAATCGATATATGCTTCATCTATCACAAAAGTGGACTTCGGATTGTTTTTAAGAAGCGTTTCTAGGAAAGTCTTCTCAACAACACGACCATCGGGATTATTAGGATTGCAAAGCCAAACCAAACCCTCGGCAAAAAGGGTGGTAGACTGCAAATTGGACCAGTTTATGAAATTAAGCTGATGTTTATTGACCATACAAGCATCTTCATACTCAGCAAAAGTTGGTGTAATTATAATCGAAGTCTTTGAATGATAGGCTTGTGCAATAAGATAAAAGGCTTCTGTAGCTCCATTGCAAGTCAGAACTTGATCTGAACTGACATTTTGATCTAATGCAATTAAATCGTTAAGACTTTCTGCAGCTGCCTCAGGATAAGCATATATCTTATCCAAATTATCTTTAATAAAGGTGTTTAGATTCTCAGATTTGCCACCATACCAGATATTTGTCGAGAAATTCGCTTTAATAGCGTGTTTATATAAATAGGCGTCGTCGCCATGACCGTGTAACATATTGTAAATGAGTCGTATTTGAAATTAATTGTCTATAAAATTAGACAGTTCAAATTAAGCGAATAAAGCCAATAAAAGCAAATAGGTTTACAAGTGTAATTACACATGTAAACCTATTTTATTCTATTAAAGAATTAATTCTTTAATTAAACTTTTTATTAAAGAAATATTTCTTTAATGGCGTATATCATTCTATGCTAGACTAATAGCACCAATCAAATCATTAATATCACTCACCTTATGGCGAATCATATAGTCTTCTATACCTTTTACAATCTTCACGCTCACTTGTGGATCTATAAAGTTGGCAGTACCTATTTGAATAGCCGTTGCACCAGCAAGAATGAACTCGATAGCATCTTTTGCATTCATAATACCACCCAAACCAACGACAGGAATACCAACTGCTTGAGCAACCTGCCATACCATTCTAAGCGCAACAGGTTTAACACAAGGACCAGAAAGACCACCCGTAACTGTAGAAAGAAGCGGTTTACGCGTTTCAGCATCGATAGCCATTCCTAAAAGCGTGTTAATCAGCGAAACAGAATCTGCTCCTTGTCCCTCAACAGCCTTAGCAATAGAAGTAATATCGGTTACATTGGGCGATAATTTCACCATTAAATGCTTCTTATATACCTTACGAACCTCACGGACAACCTCTTCAGCAGAAGCGCACGATGTTCCGAAAGCCATACCGCCTTCTTTTACGTTAGGACAAGAGATATTAAGCTCAATGCCAGGAATATGATCCAATTCATTGATCATAGCAGCCGTTTCCACGTAATCGCCAACCACAGAACCAGAAACATTCACCATTACATTGGTCTTATAATCCTTAATTCGTGGGTATATGTCGTTGCAGAAGTTCTCAACACCTTTATTCTGTAATCCCACAGCGTTAAGCATTCCTGATGCCGTTTCAGCCATTCTAGGATAAGGATTTCCCTCTCTGTGATGTCTTGTGGTTCCTTTTACAATAAAGCCGCCTAAATCGCTTAAATCGATAAAATCAGCAAATTCCTCACCAAAGCCAAATGTACCTGATGCTGTCATAACGGGGTTCTTTAGAACCAGATCCTTAAGTTTTACTTCTAAATTCACCATTTTAAGTCTTTTATATTGAAGATAGGACCTTCAGTACATACACATTTATTACCTTTTTTGGTATCTGTAACACAGCATAAACAAGCTCCAAAACCGCAAGCCATCATGTTTTCAAGCGAAACCTCACAAGTCACATCATTGGCCTTAGAATAAGCTGCTACAGCCTTCATCATTGGTTCAGGACCGCAAGTAAAGCTATAATCAAAACTCTCATTCGTTAGAACTGAATGCTGAGTAGGATAACCTTTCTCACCTTGAGAACCATCTTCAGTTGTCACTAAAACACGTCCGTAAGGTTTGTAAGCTTCAAGGCTAACAGAATCGTGAGCTGAACGAACACCTAGAATGATAGTTACCTCGTTGCCAGCTTGATGTAAAAATTTAGATAGGTAAAGTAAAGGAGCCACACCACAACCACCGCCAATAAGCAGTGTTTTAGCATTTTTAGGGATAGAGAAAGCGTTTCCTAGAGGATAAACCACGCTAAGCGTATCACCAATTTTAAGCTCTCCCAAAGACTTGGTTCCTTCACCTACACGTTTCACAAAGAGTTGAATAACGTTTCTTTCGTAATCTACATTGTGAATAGATAAAGGACGACGCAAAAAGACCGAACTGTTATTATCGACTTTTACGTTGACAAATTGGCCAGGTAGAATCTCAGGTAAGGCTTCTTTAGCCTTAATATCGAGCACAAAATGCTCACAATTGAGTTCTTTGTACTTAATAAGCTCAAAGTCCTGAATTAGTTTCTTCATACTTTCTTAAGGATATAAAATGGAAGCATAAGTGCTTTATTGAGCATCAAATGCTGTTTAATAGTAAATTGAGATCAAAGATAAGTGAAAAATTAGCTTGTACAAAGTGAATATTTAGTCCCGATAAAGATTTTAAAATAAATCTAATCCAATAGATTCAAATAAGACACAAAAAAGAAGCCCTAGACACATGATCTAAGGCTTAAATATTCTTACTAAAATGCTTTGTAAAGTTGATTTATGAAGGGTTGTATTCTTTAAAAGTCTTGTCGGTATAGAAGACAACAACTTTTTCAATTTTTTTGCCTGATACAAATGCAGACATATCTAAGTTGGGACTCTGATCAGGTTTGTTCAGCGTACTGGTAGGCGCTTCCTTTTTAAGTCTAGGAGGCTGATTAGCAGAATAGGATCCTGGCGTTTCATCGTTGATTGTTTCCTGGAACAAAGGAGCTGAAGCTTGATTTTTGGTCATTTCACCACCACCTGAAAGTAACCAATCACCACTAACATCAGGAAAAGATCGCATAATCTTCTGAATAAAGTCAAGACTGGGGTTATTACGGCCCGACAAGATATGAGACATGCTAGAGCGTTGTACACCAATGATATCTGCAAATTTAGAGGCGCTTAAACCTTCCGTATTTAGCAATTCCATTATTCTATCTTTCATGTTTTTACAATTTATATCAAAAAGGGTGAAATAATCTTGTTTACAAAGAGTTGTTACAAGTGTTAATTCTAACAACAATACAAATGTAATTTAAAATTAACAATTATCAAAATTTAATGTTTACAGATCAGAATTTTAATCGTACACAAAAGTAATCTAAATAAAACGAATCAAAATCACATATGTTATCAAAATTCACTAATTACATTTGTATTTATAATTATTACCAAACAGAAGGAAATTACCTACTAAAACCTAACTAGTTAGGTAGTCTGTATACAATAAAACATTGTATACAAGTGTGTATCTATGGCATGTATCTATGGCATGTATCTATTCAAAAAGTAATACCTAAAGGCTGTAGATTCAATTATATAAACTTGTTTACATCATAAATAAAGAGATTATACAATTAAATAATTAGTTTAAATATAGGCATAAAGCTTTTGATTAGATAAACGTTATATATTACTGGTTATAAAGCAACTTAAATCATGATATATGCTCGTTTATATCATACTACTTCACATTTGTTACACACGTAAACATGTTATTAAATAATAACTTTAATTTAAGTGCTTAAGATACTGATTAGGTGATTACTAAGACTTTTAGATAAATAACTATTACGAGGGTTTTATAAAATGCCATACTTGAATTATACCCCCTTGAAGGTAATTGCAAAACGTAACACTACTTGTTTAATGTTACATAACTAACCCATTCTCGCCACTTGTATTTGTAACATTGATATACAATTGTACATTCTTAAAGATTCACTTATGTAACCTGTCTCTAATTGTTAAAATTCACAATAAAATGAAATTTGTAATATCTAGAAATGACATATGACTCCCCCACTAAGATAAATTTCCTTTTACAATTGTAATTTCAATGTCCTATTTACTTCTAAAAATTAAATATGTGAATCTCAGGAGACTTTCTACAAAGGAATAATCAGCTGTATCTACTGATAAACAAGGCTTTGATGAGGAATTTACCACTATTATAGTGTGCATTAATCTTACTCAACTAGAGAAAAATGGCATAAATTGAACTTTTGGGGCATAATTTTCGTTCAAGAAGAAAAAAAGGAAGTGTATCGGCAGCTAATAATACATTATTATCAAGCCAATGTAAAAATGCACTGAAATAGAATATCTCTCCTTTTAGATACGGAAAAGGTAAATGAAGCAGCGACAAGATTTAGTTATATTCATACTGGTGGAAAAAATATCTTCTTTTATAAAGTTTATTGAGCTTATCCTTGCTTATGGTACAGTTCAAATTAAATATGAAATTCTCAAGACATTAAATGTCTTCAAAAGATTGGTTTACATCTATATTATCAAGTGTTTATAGGTGGTTTGTCAAGTTTGTAATTCTTAAACAACTAGATAAAAACATGTGTTTTCAAGTTTGTTTTAAAATTTTGAGTGAATTTCGATGACGAATGGGCTAAAAAAACAAATGCCAAAATTTATTTTCATATCTACATTCCTTTTAAAACATTCAGAATTTAAGTTTCAGTTTTGAATGGTAAAGCGAGCACTTATCTTATCAGCATCTAAACCCAATAAGTTTGGGCGAGCATAATCTTCATTTGTAATTTGAATACGTCTAACAGCTTGCACGAAATTATAAGACATACAAATTTGTAAAGACAAAGACTATTTTCAGCATTTGATTTAAAATGATTTACCACTCCATTTTGTAGACCATTTCCTGAACCCAATAAAATAATGAACATAAAAATTACCCAAGAAACACGAAACCAGCAAGTATGGTGCGAAGTTTATTCTTTCGGATGGTCTCATCAGTTTCTTGTCAATTATCAAGATCGAATATGTGCTCGTTTGTTTATTCTATTATCTAAAAAAGAATAATGCCCCAATGGTCGTTTTAAAAGATAATGCAGTGGTTTTTTCTCAATCTAAGGAAAGATTCAGTAATGTGTAGAATAAAAAAAAGTCACCCGAAGGTGACTTTTAACATATTTGTGTCCTAAATGATGATTTATAGGTTAAGGTTTAATTTCACACCTGCACGAATCCATCGACCAGGTTGTGTAATATTACCCATATCGTAATACTCATGATCTAACAAATTACTAGCTTCTAAATAGACTGTATAAGTTGGCTTTTGCCAATAGAGTTTCGTATCAACCAACCAAAATGGACGATAAGTTCGCTCCTCTGTTTGACTCAAATCACTTTTATTATACCAAGTGTATGAACCATTTCTATCTTGCCAAGCCATTTGCCAAGAAGCTCCCAAAGATTTATAAATTTTATGATTTACGGATATGTTCAGTTTATGTTTTAACTGATCGAGAACGTATCGGGAGATAAATTCACTAGATGCTTTATTCACATCTAAATACGCATATTTAACAGAAATATCCTTGATAAAGAAGTTATCAGAAATTAGATACTGCAAGTTGAAATTTGATGATAACTCGATTCCCCAAGTATCCAATTTTGTAATATTTTGGGACTGCCATTTATCTTCAGAATTGGCCTTAACCCAATCAATCATATTTCGTCCTTCTCTCTTAAAGACTCCAGCATGAGCCTTAATCCCCGATTTATTGAATTTAATACCTGTTTCATAGGTCGTTGCTTCTTCAGGATCTAAATCTGTATTTCCAATATTGGTTGGTCCTACATAATACAAATCGGTAAAGGTTGGCATTCTCAATGCTTTATTTACCGAGGCATATAACTTACTATTCTCACTAATTTGGTAGCTCACATCTAAACCTGGATAGAAGCTGAAACTTCTATCTAAATCTGAATTCCAATTGGCTAAAACGCCTGCTGTAAAGGTGAACTTGTTAAGAAAAACATTGTGTTCTAAAAAGTAACTCAAGTTTGTTCGGGTATGACTTTTAGTAAAGAAAGCTCCCGACTCACCTGGTACTTTCATTGGTGTCTCCATCAATTCACCCAATACATTACTCCACACATTTTCGGACCTGAGCTCAACACCTGCCGCTGTTTTTCCAAGGCTCGATGAGAAAGCAAAGTTCATGCTAGTTCCATAAACATCAGTCAAATGATAATTATGTCCGCTATACCATGAAGCTGGATTATCTCGAAAAAGTTCGAATCTATCCTGACTACGTCTCCAATAAATATTAGGTGTCATTTTTACTTTGCCATTTGTCGTTAAACGTAGGCTTGCAAAGGTGGTTTTGTTTTCTTCAAATTGGTTTGGGTAAGATGCTGTGTAGAATGAATTAGCACCATAAGCCTTTTCGTTGTATCCCAACTGTAGATCTAAAAGTCCAACTTCGGTTGAAAGTTGTCCTTGATAAAAAGCATTTGAATTTTTAAAGTCTGTGTTGTCAATATAACCATCGCTTGATTTGTGTGCTAAAGCGACATACGATTTCAATTTACCAGTGATAATCGTTGTATTCGCAGATCCGGAATAAAAACCATTTTCTCCTGCTGAAACATTTATTTTCAGCTTATCTTTATTCCCGGTTCCTGTTATAAAATTAATGGCACCACTAAAAGCATTTGGACCGTAGACTCGTGCCCCAGGTCCTTGGAGAACCTCTACTCTTTCAATACTCTCAATATCAACTGGAAGGTTTAAACTCAAATGACCAGTTTGAGGATCGGTAATATTTACGCCGTTAAGCAAAATCATAGTTTGATCAAAACTACCACCCCTAATACTTACATCGGCTTGTACCCCATGATTACCTCTTTGGCGTACATCAACATTCAAAACATACTCTAACAAATCTTGTAAACTTTGAACAGGAGCCGACTCAATTGCTTCTTTATCCATTATTGTTACAACTCTTGCCATTTGGGAATAGGTCACTGAGGCTCGTTGAGCACTGACGACGACTTCATCGAGCTTTTGATTGTTATTTACTAGCACAGTATCAGCTTGTGCGAAAATGTTTTGTGGTGTTGCAACTAATATATAAGCTACAAGTAAAGATGAAATAACACACTCTCTTTTAATACTATTAAAAATGGAATATGAATGTCTTGTCCACTTCTTAAAGTAGGACAATTCTGTATTTTTAATTAATTTTTTCATAAAATTCTGTTTCAAAATAATTTCAACGTATTGTTTTCAACTTATAGTTTCTGTCGAGTCAAAACAAGAATCTATAAGACCGACAAATATAGATAATATATACTAACTAGAAGATCAACTCTTGCTTGTCTTTTAGATAAATGAAGCTTTAAAGCCAATTTCTAAAACATATAAATAATTAGCATAACTATGGATAAATCTATTCAACGGTTTAATAAAATATATGGAGAACCATCATCGAATAAGCATTCCTTGGAATGCTTTAGATTTACCTTTAGCCATAAAAGAGCTCATAAATAGTAATATTATTACAGCCTGCAAAAAGCCATAGATATTGGTTGTGGACTAGGAAATTACAGTCGCGAATTAGCAAGAATGGGATTTGAAATGTGTGGAATCGATTTTTCTAATGTAGCTATAGAAAGAGCTAAAGCTTTGGTTAGTAAAGACAACTTGTCTATAGAATTCTTAATTGCGGATTTCACTCAAGAAATTATATTACACCTATCGGAATTTAATTTTGCTTTTGATTACGGCTTATTGCACCATATATTTCCCAAATACCGAGAGGTATATGCTAGAAATGTAGCCAAACTTCTTAATATAAATGCTTATTATCTTTCAATCGCCTTTAGCGAAGACGACGATTACTTTGGAGGTAAAGGGAAATACCGCAAAACACCAACAGGTTCTGTTCTTTATTTTTCAAATACCAATGAGATAAAGGAACTCTTCTCTCCACTATTTCATATTCGGGACCTAAAAAATATAACCATTCCTGGGAAGAATGGCAATCACAGAGCCTATTATGCTTTAATGCAAAAGAGGTGAGCCTAATTAGTTTAGATGATCAGCAAAAAGCTCATCGAAAATTTCACCTTTAGTCAGTCTACCATTATTTAAACAAACAGTATATACCTTTCCTTTAGCACAAAGTTTATTATCTGATAAACGGTATATATTTTCATGAAAAATCAACTTTGGTCCATCTCTGTCGATATTTATTTTGATTATAAATTCATCGCCTGAAGTTAGTGATGTTTTATAATCAATTTCAACTCGAGAAACCATAGCATCTAAGCCTTGTTCATGTAAAGCTTTGAAATTATTTCCTATAGATTCTAGAAATTCGTGACGAGCATGTTCCATATAGTTCTGATAAACTGAGTTATTAACAACACCTTGCAAATCACACTCATAGTCACGAACTTTTTGTTTTAATTCGAAGATATAATCTTTCATTCAATTGATTTTTATTTTGAGAATACAAGTTTATAAAAAAAGGATTGTCAAACGACAATCCTTTTCATATTTTTTGTTAATCCTAAGATTACATATTCATACCACCACAAACGTGAATAGTTTGACCCGTAACATAAGAAGAAAGATCACAAGCTAAATAAACGCAAGTTTTTGCAATTTCTTCAGGAGTACCACCTCTTTTCAAAGGAATTTTACTAGCCCACTCTTTTACTACATCCTCAGGAAGTTTACCTGTCATTTCAGTAATAATAAAACCTGGAGCAATTGCATTAGAGCGAATTCCACGAGAACCTAGTTCTTTAGCTACTGACTTAGTGAAACCAATAATACCTGCTTTTGAAGCAGAATAATTAGCCTGACCAGCGTTACCGCTAACACCAACTACAGAACTCATGTTGATAATTGAACCACTACGTTGTTTTAACATAGTACGTTGAACAGCTTTTGTAAAGTTGAATACAGATTTAAGGTTTACGTTAATAACCATATCCCATTGCTCTTCAGTCATTCTCATTAATAATGTATCCTTAGTAATACCAGCATTATTAACCAAAACATCAATTGCACCAAATTCCTTAGCTATTTCAGCAACAACTTTATCAGTGTCAGCAAATTTACTTGCATCAGAAGCGTATCCTTTAGCTTTAACACCATATGAAGCAATTTCTTTTTCAGTTTCCTGAGCTATTTCATCATAGAATAAATCGGTGAATGCTACATTAGCACCTTGTTTAGCAAATTCGATTGCTACTGCTTTACCAATACCGCGAGAAGCTCCGGTAATAATTGCTGTTTTTCCTTCTAATAACTTCATTTTAGAATATTTTAGACATGAGAACCTAATTAAATTAAGGATAATAAATCATGCTTAATTAATTGTACACAGTACAAAAATGCTGTATATTATCTCAATAATTAAAAATTATTACATTTTACGAGTTGATTTTTAAGCTCTTATGAACATATAAAAACCCCCTATCCCTTTTTGTTCATCAAAAATTGACGAACAAATATAAGCTATTTTAAACAAAATGTAAGGACTTCATTTGAAGATATATCTTATCAGTCCCTATTTGCTTAAAAATAAGTTAGTTTCAAGTTTGATTTAGGCATCTCTTTATTTCCTAAATTCATCTAAAAAAAATCTTCTTTCAGATATGCTATATTTAAATCTATTATTCTTAATTTTGCAGATCAATAAATAAAAAATTTCATAGCTTTAAAATTACTTTTAAAACTTAATCTAAAAGTAAGAACACAAAGTTATCTATACAGTACATTTATATTGTACTAACTCATATATTTTTAATTGCCTCTCTCCTTATTTTGGGAGATGTAAGAGCTAAAATAAAAGAATTTCGTTTAATGATTTCAGTTTCAAATCTATCCATTCAGTTTGGCAAACGTACACTTTTCCAGGATGTTAACTTAAAGTTCACTCCAGGTAATTGTTACGGTATTATTGGTGCTAATGGTGCCGGAAAATCAACTTTCTTAAAACTTATTTCTGGTGAACTAGACTCTACTTCAGGACGTGTTTCCATGGAACCAGGGGAACGTTTAGCAGTTTTAAATCAGGACCACTACAAGTTTGACGAGTATACAGTTTTAGATTCTGTTGTGGCTGGCCATTCTGAGCTTTGGGCTATAATGCAGGAAAAGAATGACCTATATGCTAAACCAGATTTCTCTGAAGCAGACGGTATTAAAGCTTCTGAGTTGGAAGAAGTATTTGCTGAAATGGGCGGATGGAATGCCGAAAATGATGCTGCTGAACTTTTAAGTGGTTTAGGTATTAAGGAAGCATTACATTACAAACAAATGTCTGAATTGAGTGGTAAGGAAAAAGTACGAGTTCTTTTGGCTCAAGCTCTTTTTGGTAATCCAGATAACTTGCTTCTTGATGAACCGACCAATGATCTTGACCTTGAAACAGTCATGTGGCTTGAAAACTACCTTGCTAACTTCAACAATACTGTAATCGTGGTATCTCACGACCGTCACTTTCTAGATTCTGTTTGTACTGATATCGTTGATATTGACTTTGGTAAAGTAAAAATGTTCTCTGGTAATTATACATTCTGGTATGAGTCTTCTCAGTTAGCTGCTCGTCAACAAGCTAATCAGAATAAAAAAGCCGCAGAAAAGAAAAAGGAACTTCAAGAGTTTATTGCTCGTTTCTCTGCCAATGTTGCAAAGTCTAAACAAACGACTTCTCGTAAGAAAATGATCGAAAAGTTAAATATCGAAGACATTGAACCATCTACACGTCGATACCCAGGTATTATATTTGAACAAGAACGCGAAGCTGGTGATAAGATATTCTCTTGCATGGGTTTAAGCAAGACAGTTGAAGGGGAAACGTTATTTAAAGATGTTGAATTTACTATTGAAAAAGGTGAGAAAGTAATTTTCTTATCACGCGATCCTCGTGCCATGACGTCTTTATTTGATATCATCAACGACGAAGATAAGGCTGATTCTGGTTCTTACGAATGGGGTGTTACGATTACACCAGCTTACTTACCTGTTGATCACAATTCCTTCTTTAATGATAATATTACACTTAAAGATTGGTTAGCTCAATATTCTCCAGATACTTCTGAATTTTTCTTAAGAGGTTATCTAGGTAAGATGTTGTTCTCTGGCGAGGATATCTTTAAGGAATCTAATGTTCTTTCTGGTGGCGAAAAAGTACGTTGTATGGTATCAAGAATGATGCTAAAAAATGCCAACACTTTAATATTAGATACACCTACCAACCACTTGGATTTGGAATCAATTCAGTCGTTTAACAACGCATTGATTAACTATGGTGGTACCATAATGATGGCATCTCATGACCACGAATTTATTAAAACAATAAGTACCCGAGTTATTGAGCTAACACCTAATGGAACTATTGACAAACTAATGCCTTACGACGAATATATTACTAGCGATAAGATTAAAGCTCTTCGCGAAGAAATGTATAAGTAAGCTATACAATATATATAATTATCCTCTTTGACTTTATTGTCATGGAGGATTTTTTTTTGAAATGATTTTTGAGGGAATTATATCAAGTCTTAGTTATCTTTATAAAATAGTTTGATTAAAATATGTTTTATCTCAAATTATTAAAGATTCAATAAATTTATAAATATTAAAATCCGATGTTTCTTCTTTTAGCCTATCTCTGTTTAGCCATTTTTATATCATTTCTGTGTTCTATAATGGAATCAGTCTTACTTTCCACGCCAATGTCTTTTTTGGTGGTGAAGCAAAAAAAAGGTTATAAATCAGCAGATGTTTTTATAAAACTTAAAAACCAAGTTGAAAAACCACTCGCAGCTATTCTTTCGTTAAATACCATTGCACATACGATTGGTGCTGCTGGTGTTGGAGCTGAGGCTACACGTATTTATGGCGAAGTTTACTTTGGAATAATTTCAGCAATTCTGACTTTTTTGATATTGATTTTTTCAGAAATAATACCTAAAACTATTGGAGCCACTTATTGGAGGCGAATAGCGCTTACATCTGGACTTATTATGAATGCTATGGTCCTTATTTGCTATCCACTAGTCATTATGTCGGTATATCTCACTAAGATGTTCTCTAAGAGTTCTAAAGATGTTTCTGTAAGTAGAGAAGAAATATCTGTTATGGCCGATATTGGTACCGAAGAAGGTGTTTTTAAAGAGTCTGAAAATATGATTCTCCAAAATTTAATAAAACTTAAAGCCATTAAAGTAACAGAAATAATGACACCTAGAGTCGTTGTTGTTGCTGCCGATGAAAACATGTTACTAGAAGATTTTCTAGCGAATAAGGATTTTCTATATTACTCCCGAATCCCAATATATAATGATAATATTGAAAATATCACAGGTTACGTTTTTCGTCAAACCGTATTCGAAAAACTTGCTGAACAAAAGAAAAACTTAAAGCTAAAAGATATTAGTCGCGAAATTGTGATTGTTCATGAATTTCAAACACTTCTCAAACTATGGGAAACCTTACTCAAAAAGAAAGAACATATTGCCCTTATAATAGATGAATATGGTGGTATGGATGGTATTGTAACTATGGAAGATGTTATTGAAAGCATTTTAGGTGTTGAAATTCTGGATGAAAGAGATAAAATTACCGACATGCAACAATATGTCAGAGAACGTTGGGCAAAACGTAAAGCTAAATTTGACATTCTGAATACATCAGATGAATCAAATTTCTAAATTACCAAATAGAATTTTAAATTATACACCTATGCAATACCAAATCATTTGTATAATCCTTGTTCTTTTAACAGGATGTAAAACAAATAACAAAGAAATGAAGCAAGACAGCAACAATTATTCTTTTTACGTGGGTACATATACCGATAAAGAAAGTGAAGGTATTTATAAATACGTACTGCAAAAAGATGGACACATTAAACCAATAGGTTTAGTTGCAAAGTCTGAGAATCCTTCTTTTTTAGCCATGAGTGATAACAAACAATACTTACTAGCTGTTAATGAAATTAGCAATGATGATGAAGTAGGTACAATTGAATCTTTTTCCATTTTAAATGATAGCCTTTCGTTTAAAAGTAAAAGTACAACAGGTGGAGCTCATCCTTGCTTTGTAAATATAAATGCTGAGGGATATGTTTTAACAGCCAATTATACAGGTGGTAATATTGGTTTACTAAAGCTAGATAAAAAAGGAGAATTATCTGATTTACTTGATATTCAACAGCACAGTGGTAAAGGTATTGGTGACA
Organism: Ancylomarina sp. 16SWW S1-10-2; assembly: GCF_009669305.1. Taxonomy (GTDB): domain Bacteria; phylum Bacteroidota; class Bacteroidia; order Bacteroidales; family Marinifilaceae; genus Ancylomarina. The sequence goes on along the minus strand of NZ_SADB01000007.1, from coordinate 42,844 downwards.
GACAACAAGAACCGCATGCCCATTCTGTTTGGTTCGAATCCTCAAACAATGATGTTATTTCTATAGATTTGGGAACCAATGAGCTCTGGTTTTCTCAACTTGATACGAACCTTAATAAATTTCAGGCTAAAGATCCATATAAACTAAAGATGGATGACGGAGCTGGACCACGACATTTGGCATTTCATCCTAATAACAAATGGATTTATGTTATAAATGAACTCAATAGTACTATAAGCCTAATACTGAAAGCAGATAATAATCAATATAAAATGGGTCTTTCTTATTCAACTTTACCTAAAACTTATACCGAAGCTAATGCTCCAGCTGATATTCATATTTCGTCAGACGGAAACTTCTTATATGCATCAAATAGAGGACATAATAGCCTTGTTATTTATAAGATCAATAAAAATGATGGATCTCTAAATCTATTGGATCATGTATCTACTCATGGCAAGTGGCCACGTAATTTTTCACTGTCTCCTGATGAAAACTATTTACTCGTTGCAAATCGACATACAAATAATATCGTTTCATTTAAACGTGATAAAAAAACTGGTTTATTAGAATATGTTGACCAAATTGAGGCTTATAGCCCAGTATGCATCTTATTTTAGGAAACACAAGAAATATATAGACATAAGAAAGGCGACATGAATAATCATGTCGCCTAAAAAATGCTATTTATTATTTTATTCTTCCAATTTAGCTAAGAAAGTGCGAACGCCACTCACCGACTCAACTTTATAGTTGGCTGCAGTGTGTGTTAAACCAACTTTAATGGTGTAAGCTGTTTCGGGTAATTCCCTAAACATGTATTCATCGGTCCAGTCATCGCCCATAGCAAGAATAAAATCGAACGATTTATTCTTAATAAATTGCAATGCAGCTATACCTTTATTAATACCACCAGTCTTAACCTCAATCACTTTATTTCCTTCCAAAATTTCCAGATTGTGATTAGCGATCATCGTTCTTAGTTCATCCTTTAGTTCATTGGCTCTTAATTCGGCTTGTTCTGGTTCTGCTTTTCTAAAATGCCAAACTAAGGAATAATTCTTTTCTTCGATAAATGTCCCTGGAGTTCTGTCAACAAAAGACTCAAGAATTGGTTGTATACTCGACTTCCATGTATCCGTTGCATTGGTAAGCATTTTCCATTCCTTACCAAATTTCTTACTCCAAACCCCATGCTCTACAATGAAATTTATTTTGTGCCCTTCGAACCAATTCTCAAGACTTTCTCTATCTCTACCGCTAATAATGGTAATTATATTTTTTGGATCGGCTTCTAACTTATAAAGCAATTCATGTAATTCTTTGTCGGGGCATGCATCATTAGGTTTCTTTTTAAATCCAGTTAATGTTCCATCATAATCCAAGAAAATAGCACGCATCTTTGAATTCTTATAACTAGACTGAATTTTCTCCATTATATGAGTATTAACTCGTTTAGCGTGTAAAGAATGCTGAATTTTTTGAACCTTGCCAAGTGAATCTACAAATTCACTAGCCCATTTGAAAACATCGTAACGTTTAATTCTATCTTGAAGAAAAACCATACGTTCTCGCTGTTCTTCAAGAGACATGGTTAATGCTTGTTGAATACTATCAGCAATTTCGTTGGTATTATTGGGATTAATAATCAAGGCCTCTCCCATTTCTTTAACAACACCAGCCATTTCACTTAAAATAATCACACCCGTATGATTCGTTCTAGATGCTACATATTCCTTGGCAACTAAATTCATTCCATCACGAACTGGTGTTACAAGGCACACATCGCATGAGCTGTACAATTCTATTAAACTTTCGAATGGCATAGAACGGTAGAAATACCAAACTGGAGTATAATTAATGTTTCCAAATTGACCGTTTACCTTTCCAACTAACTCATCAACCTCGCTTTTAAGATTAATATAATGTTCAACCGTACCTCGAGATGGTACCGCAAGCATTATTAAAGTCACTTTCCCTACAAATTCAGGGTATTTTTCAAGAAATTCTGCAAATGCTTTTAATCGATTTGGAATTCCTTTCGAGTAATCTAACCTATCAATTGATAAAACCAATTTTCTATCGGGAGAAAGTAAGAAGTATTTCTCCAACTCGCGATGAAGCTCGGATTTTTCTTGAAGTGGTTTTTGAACAATATCTATCGCTGCATTTTTAAATTTATCGTAGTCGATTCCCATTGGAAAGGCATCCACAATAATAATTCTATCTTCAATTTGAATTTGATTAAAAGAAATTTCATAACCCATTAATCGACGTACAGAACTAAAAAAGTGACGTTGATAATCATAGGTATGGAATCCAATTAAATCGGCTCCTAGCATTCCTTGAATCAACTCTTTACGCCAGGGTAGAATTCGAAAAACCTCAAATGAAGGGAAAGGTATGTGTAAGAAAAAACCAACAGTAACGCCAGGTCTTTTCGATTTAATCATTTCAGGAACCAAGAGTAATTGATAATCATGAATCCAAATAGTATCACCTTCTTCTAAAGTTTCAATAGCTTTATCAGCAAATTTCTGATTCACGCTAACAAAAGATTCCCAAAGCTTAGGATCATAGTCGATATATTGTGCAAAGTAATGGAATAAGGGCCAAATTGTTCGATTACTAAACCCATCGTAATATAAATCGACCTCTTCTTTAGTAAGATGAACTGGAACACAATCTTCCTTTTCTAACTCTGTATCTATTTTATTAGATAAATTTTCGTCGATATCATCACTAGGCAAACCGGGCCATCCTATCCATTTACCATTATACTCTTTATATACAGATCTCATACCAGTGGCTAGCCCGCCAACACTGGGAATAAGATCAATTTTTTCGTTATCCACATTAATACTAAATGGGAGTCTATTTGAAACGATATGGATTCTATTCATAAATAAATGGTTTTATTTTGCTAATATATTTGGTTAAAGTCATGAAAAATTAGTTTTTTTAGAACTTGTTACGTGACCATTTACTAAAGTAATCTTTTTTTATGAAAAATTTAAATTATGGTGTAGTCGGAAATTGTCGTTCTGCGGCAATGGTGTCAGAAAATGGATCTTTAGACTGGATGTGTTTACCTCAATTCGATTCTTCATCAGCATTTGCAAAACTTCTCGATAGTGAAAAAGGTGGAAGTTTTGAAGTTAAACCAGAGAAACTTATTCGCACAGTTCAATACTATAAAAAAAACACTAACCTACTGCATACCTGTTTTATATGTGAAGATGGTGTGTTTGAACTAATCGATTTTATGCCTAGGTATATTACTGATAACAGCAACTATTTTGCACCACCAGATTTTGTTAGGTATTTTAAACATATCAAAGGAAGACCTACTTTTCGTATTATTTACAATCCGAAATTGGATTATGCGCGAAATGAAACTAAAAATAAAATAGCTAAATCTGAATTTATAAAATCCTATACAACATCTGGAACCTATGATTCACTTTATTTGTATACCAGTTTTGATTGTGAATCGATCTTAAATCAAGAAGTTATTAGTCTCTATAAGCATGAATTTTGCTTAGTAACCTATAATCAAAAATTACTAAAGCAAACTTATGATAGAATTTACCTGGTGATGCAAAGGACCAAAACATATTGGTTGAATTGGTCAGAAAAGACTCAGGTTCACTCAAGGTATGCTGAAGAAATGGGACGATCAGCTTTGGTTTTAAAATTGTTAAGCTATCAAAAAACGGGTGCCGTGTTAGCTGCTTTAACCACATCCTTACCAGAAACCATTGGAGAAGTACGCAACTGGGATTATCGCTTTTGTTGGATACGAGATGGCTCTATGGTTGTAAAAATCCTAACTCAATTGGGTCATTATAATGTTGCCAAACGTTATCTCGATTTCATTATGGATATTATTCCAGAAAAAAGAGAGAAAATCCAGATTATGTATGGCATTAATGGTGAGAAAAAACTCTCTGAGTACGAATTGGAGCATTTGGCTGGTTATCAAGATTCAAAACCAGTTCGCGTTGGTAATGCAGCTTATAAGCAAAAACAGAATGATATTTACGGCATTCTTCTGGATTTAATTCATCAGCAATTCGAATTATTTGAAAATTCGTTACTACATACCGAAGAACTTTACACTATTGTAAGAAGTATTGTAAAAGTTGTGGAGCAAAATTGGCGTAAACCTGATCGTGGTATATGGGAAATTAGAGGAAAAAGTCTTCATTTTACCTTTAGTAAGGTGATGTGTTGGGTCGCTTTCGACCGTGCAGTTAAAATTGCAAAACTCCTTGAGGATGACTATTATATGGACAAATGGGCTTCTTATCGTGATGCTGTTAAAAAGAATATCATGAAAAATGCTTGGAGCGAAAAGAAACAGGCATTTACTCAACATTATGGTTCTGAGGACCTCGATGCATCGGTTTTATTAATGGAGAGCTATGGTTTTATAGAGGCTGATGATAAAAAATATATTTCTACGGTACTTACCATCCAAGAAGAACTAGAACATGATGGATTAATGTTCCGCTATAAGAATACCGATGACTTTGGTACACCAAAATCTGCTTTTACAATTTGTTCTTTTTGGTTGATAAATAGTTTATTCAAAATTGGAAGAAAGAAAGAAGCGAGAGAAAAATTCAACATCCTACTGAGTTATTCCAATCATCTCGGTTTATTTTCTGAGGATATTGACTTTAAGACAAAAGGCTTGCTAGGAAATTTCCCTCAAGCCTATTCACATTTAGCTATAATTGAAACAGCTACTAATTTAGCATCCGATGATGTTGAATCAGATGGTTTAATTGAGAACCTAAAAAGTTAGATTTTATATCTCAAAATAGGAAACCAGTTAGTTTAATTTCTCTACTAACTGGTTTTCTTTTGCCTTATCTATTCATTCAAAATTATACTTTTGTACTTTTAACCCATCAAACTCAATTAATACGTTCTATTTAAAATCATGAGACTACCTATTACCGATAGAAATACTTTCTTTAGAGAGTTCAAATTTCAGACTTCACGCAGCAGTGGACCTGGTGGGCAACATGTGAACAAAGTAAGTTCGCGGGTAGAGTTACGTTTTAATGTGAGAGATTCTCAGATATTAAGTGATGATGATAAGACCAAACTATCAGCGAAGCTTATAACTCGTATTAATAATGAAGGTGTTCTTAGTATCGTCGTACAAGCCGATCGTTCTCAATTAAAGAATAAACAAGCAGCCATCGAAAAATTCTTCGATTTGCTTACTCAAGTCTTTACACCAATAAAAAAGCGTAGACCAACAAAACCAACTCGTGGCGCTCGCGAAAGACGATTGCAAACTAAACGATTGGGTTCTGAAAAAAAGTCGCGAAGGAGAAATCCAAACTTGGAGGACTAAGACGAATTGTCATTGCGAGTCTGAGGAACGAAGGCGTGGCAATCTCATAAAAAATCTTACGTGCTAATATTAAGAACAGTTCTATTATTGATTGTACTCTGCCTTAAGCTCAATTGCAATTACATCCTTTATCGCTTCACTCCCACACTCAGATAAATAACAACGCTTATCATCATCACAAAAGTCTTCAAGCATTTGTTATTTCGGATAAAAACATCTTATTTTGCGAAACTCTATTTTTATTGATTCCATATAATATATATCAATACGAATACAGCTCTATTTAATAATAAGCAAGAAACAAAATAAATGAAATCACATCAAGTCATAAACCTCCGACACCTAACGCCATCGGCCTATATCATTCGATTGGAAAAAAAGAATTTTACATTCAAAACAGGACAATATATAACCCTAGGTTTTAGTGGTAGCATAGATCGTAGAGAATACTCTATATATAGTGCAGAACAAGATGATTATATTGAAGTTCTTATAAAAGATGTTGAAAATGGTTTGCTATCGAAGAAACTTAAAAAGTGCAAACCTGGCGATATGCTTGATATAGATGGCGCATTCGGACATTTTTCTTTAAAAGATGACGAAGTGAAAAATAAGAAATTCATGTTTATATGTACCGGTACGGGCATCTCTCCTGTTCATAGCTTTATACACACGCATCCAGAAATGGATTACACCCTTTTACATGGCATTCGCCATAAAGAGGAAGCCTACGAAAAAGAGACATACGACTCGAATCGATACGTTTTGTGTACTTCAGGTGAAAATACAGGCGATTTTAACGGACGCGTAACAGAATATCTTCTAAAAAATCCGGTATCACCTGATACAATCTGTTATCTTTGCGGCAATTGTCATATGATATACGAGGCTTATGATATTCTTGAAAAACAGGGTGTCAAATTGGGTCCTATTCATACCGAAGTTTATTTTTAGTAAACAAGTACAATAAAATAAGTCAGTATTGTTTGGCTTTTAGTTTTAGATTACGAATTAGTAAAATGACAGAGAGCAGTATTTAGCACCTGTGCTTTAACTAATCATCACATTATCAGATTAAAATGAAATATCATCTTATATCGCTTGGTTGTCAAATGAACGCTTCTGACGGAGAACGTGTTAGAACCGTAATTGAACAAATGGGCTACACCTATACGGAGCAGGAAGAAGACGCTAATTTGATTGGTATTCTAGCTTGTTCTGTTCGTCAAAATGCAATAGATAAGGTTTATTCTAAGATTCATAAATGGAATAAGTGGAAGAATAAAACGAATCTAATCACATTTGTGTCTGGCTGTGTATTGCCTTCTGATCATGAGAAATTTTTGAAGCTTTTTGACATTATCTTTAAGATGAAAGATTTGCCAAATTTGCCTGAGATGATCCAACAATATGGTATTACAACACCCAATGGTATTCAAAATGGCTATGATGTTCAAAACGATCAGATTGCTGAGTTTTGGAATGTAAAGCCCGACTATGCTTCGGATTTTGAAGCTTTTGTGCCCATTCAGAATGGTTGTGATAAGTTTTGCTCTTTTTGCGCCGTACCCTATACCAGAGGTCGTGAGGTTTCTCGTCCTTCAGTTGAGATTATTAATGAAGTTAGATCATTGGTTGAACGAGGCTATAAGTCGATTACCTTATTGGGGCAAAACGTGAATTCTTACGGTTTAGATAAACCCGATACTGAAATCATGTTTCCTGAACTGCTCCGACAAGTTGGTGAAATTGGAAATGAAATGGGAACCGAATTTTGGGTTTATTTCACCTCACCACACCCACGCGATATGACCGATGAAGTGATTGAAGTAATTTCACAATATAAATGTTTAGCAAAGCAAATACACTTACCTTTGCAATCTGGCGACGATAAGCTTTTAATTGCGATGAACCGTAAGCATGGTCTTGAAAAATACCGCCAATCTGTTTCAACTATTCGTCGATTAATTCCTGAAGCAACCCTATTTACCGATATTATTGTAGGATTTACAGGTGAAACCGATGAGCAATTTGATGCGACTCGTGCTGCCATGAAAGAATTCGACTTTAATATGGCATATATAGCCAAGTATTCGCCTCGACCAGGTGCATTAAGTCATCGTTGGTTCGATTCAATACCCTTGGAAACAAAAAAGGATAGACATCAAGTTTTAACTCAGGACTTAAAATTGTCATCAAGAAGCTATAATGATAGCATGATTGATAAAACTTATAGAGTATTGGTAAGAGCAGCTGCCAAACACGATGGCTATCTTGCTGGTTTAACTGAAGGAAAAATCAATGTGCGATTTTTGTCTGATAACACAGATTTAATCGGACAAATTGTAAATGTCAAAATTAAATCGGCTATAGCTTTCTCCGTAGAAGGAGATTTAATAGCTTAAAATAAATACCCAAACACAAGATAAATAATAGTATTTACAATAAAATTAGAATGAAAACAATTGCCTTTAAAACGCTTGGATGCCGTTTAAATCAATACGAAACAGACGCCTTAGCTTCTCAATTCCAAAACAATAACTATAAATTAGTTGATTTTGATGAAGAAGCTGATGTTTATGTGATTAACACTTGTACTGTGACACATCAAAGCGATCACAAATCAAGAAATTTCATCAATCAAATCACTAAGCGACACAAGGATTCTATTTTGGTTGTAACAGGTTGTATGGCCGATAATGCAAAAGATGAATTAGAAAGTAAAGATGAGATTAACTATGTTCTCGAAAATGATAATAAGTCAGCTTTATTTTCTTTGGTTGAAGCCCACTTTAATGGTGAGATAAAACATACAGATCAACTAAATAAGGATCGTTTTGATTATGGTTCTACCGAAAAAGGTTTTCATACACGCAGCATGATCAAGATTCAAGATGGTTGTGATAACTTTTGTACATTCTGTATCATTCCATCCGTTCGTGGTCGAGCTAAGAGTCGTCCTTTCCAAGATATTATCGACAATATACAATCTGTTATCGATGGAGGTGCCAAAGAAGTGATTATCACTGGTGTGAATATTGGCAGATATGAATACGAGGATTATAAATTCGACGATTTGGTTGAGGCTATTCTTAACTTGGATGGTGATTTTAGATTAAGAATCTCATCGCTAGAGCCAGATGGTTTTGGTGATAAATTTTTAGGCTTATTGTCTCACCCTAAAATGACGCCTCACCTCCACCTTTGCCTACAATCGGGTTCTGATAAACTTCTTTTAGGAATGCGTCGTATGTACACGATTAAAACCTTTAAGGATACGGTTGAAAAAGTGAGAGCCATTCGACCAGACTTTAATTTTACAACGGATATGATCATCGGTTTTCCAGGCGAAAGCGAGACTGATTTTACCGATAGCTGTAATATGATTCAAGACATGCAATTTGGTCATGTACACACCTTTAAATACTCTATACGTAAGGGGACTCGCGCCGAAAGAATGCCCGATCAGATTCCTGAAAAGCTTAAAACAGAACGTAGTGCGATATTAAGAGATATTGCCGAAGCATGTAAGCTTAAATATAGAAGTCAGTTTGTTGGTAAAACGCAACGCGTACTTGTGGAAAATATTAACGGAAATATAGGTAGAGGTTATGGTGAACACTATATTCCAGTACAGTTCGAGGCCGAAAACCTTAAGCAAAATACATTCTACGATGTGACTATCAAGAAAATTCATACAGATAAGGATATTCTGTTGATTGGGGAATTGATCTAATCTTCAGAATTCAAATTTTATATCGTAAAAAGGTATCTCAAAACTGTTTGAGATACCTTTTATTTTTTTAAAAGCCTTTTAAATTTACTAATTTCTTAAGGTGAAATAGAAAGTGCTTCCTTTGCCATATTCAGATTCTAACCAGATCTTACCTCCCAATTTTTCCACGTAACCTTTACATATCGAAAGTCCTAATCCCGACCCTTCGTATGACCTGGTATTCTCGAAATCGGCTTGCATAAATCCATCGAATATTGAATTGATCTGTTTTTTAGGAATTCCAATACCATTATCTCTAACATAACATCGAATGTGGTCCTTTTCAAGCTCGTAACCAAAATGAATTTCTCCCTGAGAGGTGAATTTTATTGCATTGTCTAAAAGGGTGTTTAAAATACTATCAAGTTTTTCAACATCTGTCTTTATCCTTGTTGGGGAAAGCGCATCAGAGATATCAAGAACAAGATTCAGGCCCTTGCTTACTGATGCCATTTGAAAAGAATTTAAGTGATATTGGAAGATAAGATAAAGATCAACCTCTTTTATTTTCAATTGTATATCGTCGGCTTCAATCTGTGAGAATTCTATGATATTATTTATTGTCGTGAGGAGCCTATCACTACTCTCTATAATGTTAGTTGAACATTCGCCCTTTTCCTGATCAGTGAGATCTGGAGTCTGAAGTAACTGCATAAAACCCATGATTCCATTCATGGGAGTACGTATCTCATGTCTTATGTTGGCAAGAAAAGCTGATTTTAGCTTATCAGACTGTTCGGCTCTTTTTTTAGATCGTTGCAAGTCTATAATCATCCTCTTACTAGCAGAAATATCCCGGATCTCAGTTACACGTACTTTTGTTTCCTTATAAGGAATCATATTGCCATGCATTTCAACGGGAAAAGTTTCTCCATTTTTTTTGCATGCAACAGCTTCATAGCGTTTTTCAAATTCTGTAATAATTTTATTCTCAACTATATCACATGAGTTTGGGTCAAATAAAGAGAGATAATCCATACCAATCAGTTCTTTCTGAGAATAGCCTGTTAGTTTCTCCATACCTTGATTAACATCTATAATGATTCCTTTGTCATGTATAGCTATTCCGCCAAAAGAGGCATCGTGTAATGCTTTAAATCGTATTCCGTTCTCTTCGGCAATCAATTTGGCCTTACGCAGTTCCTCATTTTGCTTCTTAAGCTCCTCCTTAGCAATCTTAATATCAGACACATCGTTAAATATGGATACAATTTCGCCGCTGGGTAGTTTATAAATATAATTCTCACACCACCTGCTCGATTTGTTGCCTTGACAGAGAAATGGTGGAATATGCAATTCTACCCCTGTTTGGTATACTTTTTTGATCCCTTTATACAAAGGGGTTTGACGTATATTAGGAAATTCTGAGAATAACAGGTGCCCAATTTTTTTATCTTTTGATGTATTGTACATCCTCTCAGCTGCTGCGTTATAACCCACAAACATAAAATCTCTACCGTCATCTACGGCCCTATATACGGCAACACCACTAGGGAGATGTTGAGCTAACTCTCGATATCGTTTCTCATTATCTTTCAGTTGCTGGCTTATCCTTTTTTTCTCGGTGATATCTGTATTTGTGCCTAAAACCCTTATGGCTTCTTTCTTATCATTGAAAATGATACCTGCACGCACTAATATATGCTTCCAAGAACCATCTTTATGTTTCATCTGAACTTCGAAATCCAACTTATCTCTCTCTCCAGAAATAAGCTTTTTAAGTAGCCTCTGTGATTTCTTAACATCCTCAGGTTTTGTTAGTCTTTCCCAGACATAAAAATCGTTGGGTAATTCATTAGGCGCATAACCCAGAATCTCTTTCCAACGAGGAGAAAAGTAGGTCTCATTGGTTATCAAATTTCTATCCCAGTGACCATCAAGAGTCACTTCCATAGCTAATTTTAAGTGCTCTTGCGCCAAGGATTCCTGTTTCTCTAATTTTTTCAGAGACAACTCTGTTTTTTTTAACTTGGAGATATCCTTAGTAACACCGAAAAATTTTATTATGTTGCCCTCTCTATAGCTTCTTCCTCTGCCTTGGAACCATCCAATTGTACCATCACCCATCCTTGCCTCATAGATGGCAGAATAGACAACACCTGTATTTTGCAAAGCCTTATGAAACGTTTCATATAAATCATCAACATATTGTGGCAATACATACGAGAGCACCTGATATAAACTATTGTTAATTGTTCCTGGAGGGAGAAGTAATAATTCATCAGCGACTTTTGAGATATAGGTGGATCCCATTTTGTTTTCAACAAGATTCCACTCAGCCTTCCAGGTGATGTCAGGCAAACAGTTTGAAATCTCCTTCAACTCTTTATTTGCTTGATTTAAACGATATTTATTGTAGGCATTCTCTACGAATTGATTGACATAAACATTCAATAGACTTACAATTTGATGTAATCTGGATTCCTCCATGAAAGGCACCTCATTAAAAGCATTGAGAAATAGGTCTTTATCAACACCAAGTTCCTGTGCACATTCAGCAATTCTATTGGTATTATGATTTTCGCATCTTACCTGTCCAATAGACCAATTGGCAATGTGTTTATCACCAATAGTTACATTAACTACGGCATCCATCAATCCAATATTTTTACATTCGTTGAAAGTAGGTCCATCAGGATTAAATTTACCAACAATTAGTTTGGATTTAAGACATCTCTCACGACCTTTCTCTGTTTGTCTTATAATGTCTTTGCATAAACTGCAAAAATTGGAAGGCTTAGTAATTTGTCTGCCATCGGGATAGGTTATTGAAGAAGCAACATGATGGACATCAGCAAATAGATCTTGTAACTTTTGGAGTTCTTTTAACTCAATAAGCTGAAGAATATCAACAACTTCCTTATTTAATATATTACTTGGTCCTGAGATCACGCTATTTTTATTGGTGTAATTAAAATATTTCAGCAAAATTTTCTTAAAAATAGAACAACCACCTTAAAAACAAACATAATAAATGTTAAAAAAAACCTTAGTGAACGACAAATTGAAGAGGCTACAGCAAATTCAATAAATTCCCTGAATTATCATTACACATAAAAGGCTGTCTCATTGATTTGAGACAGCCTTCTGTATATTCTAATCTTTAAAATTACCTTCCCTACAGGAATATTGAGTATTATAACAAGTCCTTTGCTGTATAAATTGTTGCAGGTATTTAAAATACATATAAACAAAATACAAAATCAATGAAGTCAAATTGTTTTTACACTACACAAAAATCATTCTTTTTTAACAAAGCCCTTAAGACAGATTTTTCAATGCCTCAATAATCTCATTAGGCTCTGAACGTGTTCTATAATCGACATTGACATAATTCCATTTAACGACTCCATCACATCCCAACACAAACGTAGCAGGAATCGGTAATATGTTACCATTCCCATTATTGATTTTTTCTAAATCAAGATTGCGATCTACCCGCATATGTTCCTCCAAAAACTCCGGCACTTTCCAAGCAACACCATATTGTGAAGCAACCTTTGCATCTTGATCCGACAATACAATAAATTCCATTTCACTAATTTCATTTTTTGTCATTGATCCGTCAGGTACTTGTGGACTTATAGCAATTAATGTAGCACCTAGTGCTTTGATATCGCCTAATTTAGCTTGCAGAGCTCTAAGTTGTAAGTTGCAATATGGACACCAATCACCACGATAAAACGTGATAACAACCGGACCTTTTTCTAGTAAACTATCTAAGCTTATTAATTTTCCTTCAGGATTTGGTAGTTTAAAATTTGGAGCTTTTTGTCCAATTTTAATGGCATTCTTTCCTTGTTGCAAATCTTTTGCTTTTAGAATAATATCATCAACGCCTTTCATGAAATCAGGATTAGCTTGTCGACCCTCTGCAATTTTAGCATCAGTTTGTTCTTTTAAACTTTTCATTATTTTTTATTTAATTATATACACCTATAACACAATATTTTAAAATAGGTTCTAGCTAATTGTAATTGTTGGTATCAATTCATCATTTATTATCTATTCATTTTTGCTATAATGATAGCATCCCTTTGGGATTAAATTAGCGTTTCAATCAGTATTTCTTTTTCTTCTATTTATTAAATAGTCGTGCAGAATATTAAATATATAAGATTAACAAAACTGCTGATAAAGTGACAAAATAGAGATATTACCCTTTCAAATATCTTGTTTTAAAGCCTAAAAGGCTGGCATGATTATAAAACAATCATATACCTACGAACCCTGAAAGGGTGAAGTCATTTGTATTTATGCTTGCGAAGATATTCCAGACATATTATTTGATTTTATATCACCCCATTCGGGGTTTACTTGTTACCTATCAATTTTTGCTACAATAATATCATCCCTTTGGGATTAAATTAGCATTTCAATCAGTATTTCTTTTTCTTCTATTTATTAAATAGTCGCTCGGTGTATTAATTGATCTATCAAACAAAATTATCAACAAGTACATAAAAAGCTAACATGGAATAATTATCCTTACAATTACAAACAGTTGCTTTTCAAGCCCAACGGGCTGATATGATTATAGAACAAAACAATTATATTTTTGCGAACCCTAAAAGGGTGAAATCATTTATCTATCCATTCAAATAAATATTTCTCATCATAATCCACCTCGAATCGTTTAAGAAATTGAAGATATTCTTCTTTAAATGTTGTTTTATGGTGATGTTGCTCTTGATTCAAAATATAATTATAGACTTGATCTATTTGTGAATGTCCATAAGAAAAAGCACCAAATCCTTCTTGCCATGAAAATTTACCTTTCACGAATTTCTTCGAGTTTATAAAATTTGAAGAGTTGTTTTTAATGTCTCTAACTAAATCTGAAATTGACATGGATGGTTTTAAACCTACAAATACATGAATATGGTCAGGCATACCGCCTACAATTATAGGTTGCTGACCTTTATTGGTAATAATCCCTGATATGTATTTATGTAATTCGGTGTTCCAGGTTTTAGATATCAAATTTTCACGCCCTCTAACGGCAAAAACAATTTGTATGTAAACTTGCGAAAATGTTCCAGGCATATTATTTGATTTTATATCACCCCATTCGGGGTTTAATTTTCATCTATTCATTTTTGCTACAATAATATCATCCCTTTGGGATTAAATTAGCGTTTCAATCAGTATTTCTTTTTCTTCTATTTATTAAATTAGGGTAACTTACTCAATTAAGCACTGGTGTATTCTCAGTATATTTATCTATTAAAATTGTATACGCTCTTAATGCAGCTTTAGAGAGAACTAAGTGCAAAAAAACTCTTTAGTAAAATACGTTTAATACCTTAGCTTTGCTTATTTAGCAAAAGAGCCTTGCAAGCTAAAAAATAGATTTATTCACCACCTAAATTCTCAATCACGTTCACTTTTTGTATTTTAAATATAATAAATGAGACTGCTAATACTGTTAAAAAAATTGTAATAATTAGTGTTTTTATAAAAATGAGACATCCAATATCTATCCTGAACTGAAAATTACTAAGCCATTTTTCCATTATCAAATACGTAATCGGTATGGCTATAGTATTTGCTATTAATACAATCATTATTTGTTCTTTAGATAATAACATTAATGTATTATTTAACTTTGCCCCAAATAGTTTTCTTATACTTACTTCCTTTATTTTTTTCTTAATCAGAAATAAAGTTAATCCTAAAAGACCAAGTAAGGCAATAAAAAAGGTAATTAGCGAATAAAACTGAAAACTACTTTTTAAATCTATTTCAGATTTATACATTTTTTTAATTCTATTCTCTACAAACTCGTAATTAAAATCGAAATCAGGAGAAATTATTTTACAAACATCGCCAATATATTGAATAGTAGACTTTTGGTTTGCACTTGATATTTTTACTTGTACAATATCACCTTTATCAGTGCAATAGATGACCAATGGTTCAATCTGATTATGTAATGAACTAAAATTAAAATCACTCACAACACCAATGACTTCACTATTTTCAAGTTTTGTATTTACAGAATTATTAGTTCCAAAAACACGACAAGCCTCTTCGTTTAGAAGGCAAGCATTTTTAACATCTGTGTTCATATCCCACGAGAAATTCCGTCCTTCTTTAATTTTAATATCGTATAAATTCAGATAACTAGGGTCAATATAACATTGATTACAAATATGGATATTATTATCATTCCCTATTGGTGCCTTTCCAAATGCTTCTCCAAGTATGGAATTAGAAAAAGAGACAACTTTTATATTCGGATTTTCCAGAAGTTTATGTTTTAATAACTTACTTTTTTGAGCAATTTCTGACGTTAATTTAAAAGATAGAACATTCTCATAATCGAAACCAAGATCCTTATTAAAAACATAGTTAATTTGGCTATTTATAATAAAACTTGCATTTAAAAGTGTGGCTACAATTAATAGCTGAAATACAAGAAGTATTTTTCTCTGAAAACCACGAGATTTAAAACCCATATCATTCTTTAGTGCATTTATTACTTTTACCTTAGATAGGAAAACACCTGGAAACAAGCCTGTTATTAATCCTATAAAAACAATTCCCAAAAAATATATGAGATACAATTTTAGCCTATTTAACGAATTTGAGACATTTACATTTAAAAGGATGCACAATTGAGGCAAAAATAGTTCTATAAGTAATATGGCTAGACAAAAAGATATAACTGCCGTTGTGATTGCTTCAAATACAGTTTGTTTAATAATTTGTGATTGCTTTGCCCCATTAACTTTTCTGATTGCCATTTCCTTTATTCTTGTTACAGAAATAGCTATCGAAAGATTTATATAATTGATGACAACAAGAAATAAGATGAGAATGGATATGGCAAGATATAATAAGACGGTTTGGAAATTACCATGTATTGAGCCATCGTACTTATTATTTTCAGCATCAAAATATATTTTCCCCAGGGGTTCTAATGATAATGGCATTTTACCATCACTTGATCTCATCTTGAAATTCTCAAGTACATTGTTGATTTTTGTTTCTACTTGACTACAAACTGCCCTCTCTGATAAACAGACGTAAGTTAGATTTGACCATGAACCACAATTAAATGCGTCTTCACCTTCTGTATGCCTTATAGTTTCAATTGAAATAAATGCCTCAGCCTGCAAATGTGAATGATATGGAATATCTTCCATTATCCCTGTTATGGTATAAATAACTCCATTTTCATCTGTAATTGTATTTCCAATAGGAGAATTACTCTTAAATAATTCCCTTGCCTTAGATTTATTAATAACCATTGAATATGGTTCTTTTAATACCTCTGACGCATTTCCAAACAATAATTTGAATGAAAATTCCTGGAAAAGCTCTGGATCAGCAAAATAAATATCACCAAAATCTAATTTCTCATTATTCTTATCAATTTTTAATGCTTTATATTTGAATCGTATAACATTTCTAATTTCAGGAATTTTATTTTTTAATTTATCAGCAAAACATAAAGGAGTCACTCCATAGCCTCCACCATGTATTCTATAAATAGTATCCGAATTCTTGTGGAACTTATCAA
This sequence comes from Ancylomarina sp. 16SWW S1-10-2, assembly GCF_009669305.1. GTDB lineage: Bacteria > Bacteroidota > Bacteroidia > Bacteroidales > Marinifilaceae > Ancylomarina. The sequence continues at coordinate 26,167 of NZ_SADB01000007.1, read as the reverse complement.
AGCTTAATTCTTGATAGACAAAAGAAAATATAATGGTTAGTAATAAAAAGCCTACTGAAAATCCGAATAAGTTGATTCCATAGAAAAATCGATTCTTTTTAAAACCAACTAAATATGATTTAATATAATGAGTAAACATAGTATCTACATTTTAAGTTAAAAATATACGGGCCCACCTTATATACTTATAAGGCAGAGAAATACATAAACATACTAGTCTATGTGTATTAACTTAAAATAAAATTGTCGTCACACGTCTCCAAATATAAATGTATGGAACGCGTGTAAATGGGAAGAGGCTTTAGTGTTAGAGCCAAATTTTTGAAGAAAATTTTCTGTTGAAGTTCTATTCTATTGTCTTGTATAATTTTAAAATTCTCATTAAAGGTATTTAAGTTTAGTCTATCGATACGACTAACTAAATGTTGACTATAACTAGGCACTTTAGCCTGATCCATAATTATAGTGTTGGAATTACCTGAAAGATATTCTATAGCTTGATCAAGCTGTATTTGTTCTTTAGATTGATCTGTAACCTTGTTTGAAAAAGAAGATAAAATAAGCATAAAGAAAGCAATAAACATTACTTTTCCAATCGTATCTAATATTTCACTTTCTCGTACAATCATGTTCTAAAAGTAACAAATTATTAATAATTATTCATCGCGTTGAATACTCTTATATTCTATCATCCTTTCGGGATTGAATCAGTTTTTCCAAACAGTATTCTCTTATCTTCTATTTATTAAATAGTAGTCCGCTGTCTACTTGCGTATAAGTTAAATAATACTGCCGACAAGTGTATGAAATGCTAATATTAAATGATTATTCTTACAATTACAAAAGCTATATTTTTAAAGCCTAAAGGGCTGATATGATTATAGAACAAAACAATCATATTCCGACGAACCCTAAAAGGGTGAAATCATTGTATCTAAATATGCGAAAATGTGCTAGGCATATTATTTTATATCACCTCATTCGGGGTTTGCTTGTTATCTATTCATTTTTTCTACAATTATCTCATCCCTTCTGGATTAGATCGTGTTTTTCTATCATTATTCCTTTTTCTTCTATATATTAAATCGTAGCGATTCGAAAAAACACTCAATAAATAGAATTGAGATTGCCCGATTCTTCATCTAAAAGACTAATTTTATAGTTTATGATTCTTGAGGATAAAATGGAAGAAAACAAAGAGAGAAAACTAGCTTACGACTATATAGAAAATACGAATACCAATATTTTTCTAACAGGAAAAGCTGGTACAGGTAAAACTACATTCTTACACCGCTTACGAGAAGATTCACTAAAAAGGATGATTGTTGTAGCTCCTACAGGTGTTGCTGCCATAAATGCGGGTGGTGTTACTGTGCATTCCTTTTTCCAGCTTGGCTTCGGTCCTATTCTTCCCGAAGATGAATATACAAACAAGGGTGGAAAAGCCCCTGAAAAACGTTTCAATAAGACCAAGATAGATATCATAAAATCACTAGATTTATTGGTGATTGACGAAATATCAATGGTTCGTGCCGATTTATTAGATGGTATTGATGCTGTTCTGCGTCGTTATCGTAATTCTAAATTGCCCTTTGGTGGTGTGCAATTGCTCATGATTGGTGACTTGCAACAATTACCTCCTGTGGTAAAACAGGAAGAATGGTCAATTCTGAAACGTTTTTATACCACAGAGTTTTTCTTTAGCTCAAGGGCTTTACAAAAGTCACCACATATTTGCATCGAGTTAAAACACATCTACCGTCAAAAAGATCAAGATTTTATCCAAATTTTAAATGAGATTCGAAATAATAAGCTTTCGGATGCTTCACGACGGAGACTTAATGCCAACTACAAACCTGATTTCGATCCTGATGATAAGGATGCTTACATCACGTTGAGTACGCACAACAGAAAGGCTCAAGATATCAACGAAATTAAGTTAAAGAAGCTTGATGCTGATAAAAAAAGTTTTAAGGCTAGCATCGACGGACAATTTCCAGACTACGCCTTCCCTACTCTCGAAGATTTAGAACTAAAAAAGGGAGCGCAAGTCATGTTTGTAAAGAATGACTCCAAACCAACCAAACGTTTTTATAACGGAAAAATTGGTACGATCACCTTTATTGATAAGGATAGTATTAGTGTAAAATGCGAGGGCGACCAAGATGTGATTGAGGTTGAAAAGGAAAGTTGGCAAAACATTAAATTCACCATAAACGAAAAGACTAAGGAAATTGAGGAAGAGGTGATTGGCTCCTTCACACAATTCCCATTGAAACTAGCTTGGGCAATTACAATTCATAAATCTCAAGGTTTAACCTTCGATAGAGCCATTATCGATGCCGCATCGGCATTTGCTCACGGTCAAGTTTATGTGGCACTATCTCGCTGCAAGTCGCTCGAAGGCATGGTTCTAAAAACAGAAATTAATCCGCATGGAATTATCTGCGATAGCTCGGTAACTAGCTTTAATCAGGATATGAAGGATAATCCTCCAAAACAGGAAGATTTATACAAGGCCAAGCGTGACTATGAACTTTCGCTACTGAAAGAGCTTTTCGATATGGATTTAATTTTCCATTACACTAACCGCTTGAATCAAGTTTTTGAGGCTCATCCAACAACTTCTCAAGGTGATTGTAAGGAAAAGGTAGCGGCAGTTATTGATAAAATTAAACCAGAACTGGTGAAGGTTGGTCAACAATTTTCAAATCAGCTTTTCCATATGTTTGGTTCATCTCCCGATTTGCGTAACGATAAACTCTTTCAGGAACGATTACATAAAGCCTGTGAATACTTTATCCCAAAGCTAGAACTCTACCTTCTAGAACCTGTACATCAGGCATATTTCGATACTGATAATCAATCGTTAGCTAAGACAGTTAAAGATTTACGTACTCGAATTGTTGAATTGACTCAAGTAAAAGTAGCTTGTATGCTGCATTGCAATCATGGCTTTATTCTTAAGGACTTTTTGGAACTTAAGGCAAAAGAAAACCTAAAAAATGTGACATTTAAGCGCATGCCTCAACAGGAAGATTATGCAGCTGTTGTCGATTATCCGGAGTTTTTTAAACAACTTAAAGACTGGAGATACGCTAAAGCTAATGAATTAGACACCTCAGTTGCTTCAATTATAAGCTTTAAAGTGATTGTTCAAATCTGTAATAATCTGCCCCAAAACAAAATAGCCTTAAAACAAATTAAAGGCTTGGGTCCTAAAAAGATTAACGATTATGGTTTGGAACTTATTAAACTAGTTGACACTTTTAAAAAAGAAAATAATCTGGCAGAAACGCCTGATATCTTCACATCAGCAAATGCCCAATCACCTAAAAAAGTAAGTAGTAAAGAAACTAGCTTTTTAATGTTTAAAGAAGGTAAAAGTGTGGCTGTAATTGCCGCTATGCGCGATTTAGCTCGCTCTACCATTGAAGGACACTTATGCTATTATGTAGGTATAAATGCCTTACCTATCAGTCGATTTGTTGATGATGAAAAACTAGCTATAATCATGAATTATTTCGATAATCATAAAATTGAAGCTTTGAATGATGCGAAAAATGATCTTGGCAACGAGATTAGCATGAGTGATTTGCGTTATGTTCTAGCTCATTGGGAAAATGGGTCGGAAAGTGAATAAGGTTGAGTGAAACAATTCCGATAACCATCGGAACGCCTCAGGCGTGATTAAAGTGTAGAAAGGTAAAAAAGTATAAAGGTAAAAGAGTAAAAACGCAGTAAGGAAGTTGGACTGTTAGACTGTTAGACTGTTAGACTGTTAGACTGTTAGACTGTTAGACTGTTAGACTGGAAACTAAAAAAAAGAAGAAAGTATAAAGGTTGAGTGAAACAATTCCGATAATCATCGGAACGCCTCAGGCGTGATTAAAGAAAAAGTGAGGAAGAAGGAAAATAATCATCAGCTTTCAGTAGCTCTAATTCGACAATTAAAATTGTGAGATGATTTTTTGTCTGAGACCTCGGCAACGCAAGTGGGGCCTCATAGGTGAAAAAGGTGTTAAAAACAGAATGCTGTTTGAGTGAGGTACGAACGAGTTCAGTCTGTTTAACCTTTGAACCGTGATGGGTCACTGAGTGCCGGAGTCATTGATTTTTGTTACTTTTCATCAAGGAAAAGTAAAGGAACAAAACTTATACAACGTAGAGATATATCGCCATATAATGACAAAAACTTCCCACGAGAACTAAAATATGGAAACTAGCGTGATTAAAAGGAATACGCTTAATGCTATATAGAACAGCTCCAATTGTGTAAGCCAATCCTCCTGCAAATATCCAATACAAACCCTCAGGTGCTATATTCTGGTAGAGTGGTTTAATCATGAATACCATCATCCAACCCATAAATAGATACATCAAAGTTGAAAAGACCGAGAATCTTCCTGTGAAAAAGAGCTTAATACAGATACCAACCAAAGCAAAACCCCAAACTACAGTAAAAAAGATAAGTCCCAATCTATCAGGCAATGTCACCAGACAAAAAGGCGTATATGTACCTGCGATTAGCACATAAATAGATGCATGGTCCAGTATTCTCAGTCGAGATCGTTTAACAGGATCCGTCGCTCTATGATAAAGTGTAGACGCTGCAAATAAGATCATCATACTTAAACCAAATACCCCGAAACTAAGGATTTGACTCCAATCGCCACGGGGTAAAGTCAATATCAGCAAAAAAATTAAACCAATGGAAGCAATAATAAAACCCAATCCATGAGAATAAACATTTATTTTCTCCTCAAGAGCTGAATAGGTCTTCGTTTTTGAACTTGCCATCGATTAAATTTTCACTGTTATATTTTAAGTCTGCTAAAGTTAAATTAAAAATTAGCTGAACTTAGGAAGCTTATTTAAAATCCTTAAAGAAGACATCTAGCTTATCTAAATCTTGATCACCAATTAGAGATAAGAATTTAGAGAAACTTGGAGCTACTGTCTTCAAACTATCCTTAATCTTAAACATAGCATTAAACTCAGTAATAAACTCAGCACGCATATCGAATGCACTAACTAAGGTTTCGTAGAATACTTTAAAGAAAGTTTGATCACTATTCAACAAGGCATCATCCAAAGAAATCACCTTAAGTAAATTCTTTAACAATTGAGTATCCTTATATTCTATTGCAACCGCAAGCCCTTTTGTGTAATGAGCAAATAAAAGTTGTAGGGCTTCTTTATCGTTATAAGCGTTAACTGGAACCGGCGTAAATTTAGCATCCTTATAAATGGCTAAAGCCTTTTCTTTTTCACCTAAACTCATCAATATAAATGCCTTTACATTCGATAAGGTTAATTGATAGAATTCACGATATTGGTCGAATACAAGATCCTTCTCGGCTTGCTCCAATACAGGCAAAGCCTCAGAAAGCACTTCTCTTAATTTAGCTTTCCCTCTGTTAAGAGAATACTCAGCCAAATATTGCAAAGACCAATTTAATCCATAAACCCACTTACCTGAAGTTGAGCATGAAGAATAACCCTTTGCATACTCTTTCCCAGCCTCACTTAACTCACCAAACAAAGCATAAGCTGCAGCACGATGTTGTAAGATTTCCAAATAGAAACGAGGATTATCTTTTAAAGCAATATGTGTATTATCATTCAAGAACTCTCTAATAATTTTAGGTTCCTTTTCCGTAATGCCCTTGTTGTATAATTCTACAAGACTTTTGTATATATTCTCTGTTGTCATATTAAAATGATATTTTGATTCTAAATTTTATTAATCTTAATTTTCTGTACAAATGCCAATGAAACCACACTCAGTATAGCTCCTGCTATAAAGGGTATTTGCCAATGCCACATCCATAACAAACCACCACATACTGGAATTACCACTGCCGAAATATGGTTAATCGTAAAACCTACCGCCATTGAAGGTGCAATATCTTTCTTATCGCCTGTTTTATGAAAATAGGTATTAATTCCCATCGAAAATCCGAAGAAAATATGATCGAAAATGTATAAGATAGCAACGACCAAACCGTTTTCTATAAAAGCATAACCAAGGAATATAAATATTAAAAAGAAATACTCTAGGCTTAGCATTATGCGTTCACCATAACGGTTAATTCCCTTTGCTATATAAGGCGATATAAAATAAGTAATAATATTATTGATAATGAAAAGGATAGCGACATTTTGTATGCTGAATTGATATTTCTGCACCAACATAAACACGGCAAATACGACAAATATTTGTCGTCGAGCTCCACTCAAGAAATTCAAGACGTAGAACAACCAATAACGCTTATGCAGAACCAGTCCCTTATTCTGAACAGGAATATTTTCATCCTCAGGTTTCCAAAACAGAGCCCATAATGCCATTAATATAATGATAACTCCAGCAACTATAAAATTCATCTGAAGCGATAAATGATCAGCTAATAACAAAATGAAAGCTCCCATTGCAATATTAGCAACCGCAGCCCAACTCTTTTGCTTAGCAAAGACATATGGTGCTTGTTCGTAGTTAAAATATTGTAGCGTTAGGGATTTATTGGTCGTTTCGAAATAATGAAAACCAATAGACATGATAAGTGTTGTAAAAATCAGTCCATAAAACGAGGGGAAATACCCTGTAAGAGTAACCCCAATACCAACCAATAAAACCGATATGGCTGACAAACGGTGCTCTTTAACAAAGAACAAAACATAGATAACTAGTAGAGATAAAAAACCAGGAATCTCTCTTACCGACTGAATAACACCAAGTTGAAATCCATTTATTCCGATCTCATCAACAGCTAAATTATTAAATAGAGTACGCCATGCTTGATGTCCCGCCGTAGCAGCAACCACCAATAACATGAGGTAGGCATACATTTTATTTTGTTTGAGTTCCTTGAGCATAAAGCCATTATTAATTAAGGCTGCAAAGTTATAAATAGATAGCTTAATGCACATGAAAATTTTATATTTTTACAGCAAATCTAAATTACAATTATGAGCTTAATAGATACCATTAAAAACCGTTATTCGGTTCGATCATATTTAGACAAAGAAGTTGAGAATGAGAAGTTAATGCAAATTTTAGAAGCTGGTCAATATGCACCATCAGCGGTTAATTTTCAATCATGGCATTTTATTGTGATTCGCGAAAAAGAAAACCACGATAAGTTTTCTGCTATTTACCATCGCGATTGGTTTAACAAAGCTCCCATATATATCGTGATTTGTGCAGACCACAACAAATCGTGGAAACGCGCTGAAGATGGTAAAGATCATGCCGATATCGACGCTGCAATTACTACTGACCACATGACTTTGCAAGCTACAGACCTTGGTTTAGGTACTTGCTGGGTTTGCAACTTCGATGTTCAAAAATGTCGTGATTACTTTATGCTTCCTGATCATATCGAACCTATTGCTATTCTATCTTTAGGATATCCTGATCATGAAAAACAACCTGCAAAAAAGAGAAATAGTGTAGATGAAATTGTTCATTGGGAAAAATTTTAAATTCCAAGCTAGATTCATAAGCATTAACACATTATAAAAAATTCAATTCGTATAAAAGAATGAATAAAATACCTGTTACAGTTATAACTGGTTTTTTAGGCGCTGGGAAAACTAGCCTTTTAAATCAACTGATAAAAAGCCATAAGGATAAGAAATTTGTTATCATCGAAAATGAATTTGGCGAAGAAAATATCGATTCTGAATTGGTTACTAATATAGAAAACGACGATTTGTTTGAATTGAGTGGCGGTTGTATTTGCTGTAATCTTAACACAGAGCTTTTCTTAGTTCTTGAGAACCTAATCAAGAATAACCATTCATTCAATCATCTGTTAATTGAAACAACAGGTATTGCCGATCCGGGTAATATATTGGCATCGTTTATTGCAGATCCTGGTATTAAAGCCAAATTTGAACTCGATTCTGTTATTTGTTTAATTGATGCAGCCAATGCTGAGAACGATCTTAAAAAGGAAGACATTCTAAATAAACAAATTGTCATATCTGATACCCTAATCCTCAACAAAATAGATCTCTCTAGCGAAGAAGAAACAAAACAGCTCCACTCAAAAATTAGAGAAATTAATCCAACTGCAAATATCCATCAAGCAGTACAATCGAAACTTGATGTCGAATTACTTGATGTATACGCTTACAATCCAAAAAATATCTATAAGTTTCTATTCTCGGTAGATAACAGCAATAATAAAAAGAAACACCATCACCATCACGATATTGAAAACTATTGTTTTAAAAGTGACTTAGCTTTTAATCAAATGAAAATAGGTGGATGGTTAGATGCCTTTTTACAATTCAATCCCGATACCATATATCGCGTGAAAGGTATTCTTAATATTTCGGGTGTTGATAACAGAATTATTTTACAATCGGTACACACGCAAATTAATGCCACAGTAGGACGAGCATGGGACGAGAATGAAACTAGAGAAAGCAAACTGGTATTTATTGGTAAAGAATTGAATTCTGAAGTGATTGAGAAGAATCTAATTGAACTTTGCGATTAAATATTCCCAACACTAAATTATAGAAAACCCTAAATATGAATATCATATTTAGGGTTTTACATTCTTCTTAAAATATGACGTCATAAATTGGAAATAGAGTACCAATTTTTTAAAACTAATTTGAATTCAAGGATTAGAAATCACATATGAATATAATTAATCCTAGAGTCAAATGATATTTATTAAATTTCACTTTTTGCAATATTATTTATCCTTTTCTCTAAACTTGGATGGTTAGAATTTCCTTTCGTAAATTTACCTTCTGTTATTTCATCTAGCTTTGTTAATGAATCTATTATTGCACTCCTATCATAATGACTTGCAGAATATTCATCAGCATGATATTCAAAATAAAAAGAAACTTTGTTGGGAACAAACCAAAATAATAGGCCTCCAATAGCTCCTGCCAATGCTACTAACAAACCTTCCAAATACACAACTGAAATATGGAGCTTTAAAATTTCTGAAAACATTACAAAAAATATGGTTTGTAATATAATGTTTACAAAAAAAAGTTTGAGAATATGTTTTCTTTTATGATGACCTATTTCATGGTATATAATTGCCTTTAATTGAGCCTTAGTTAATTTCTCTTTTAAGTTTTTCCCGACTATTATTATTTTATGAAAAGGAATGATTCCTGTCGCAAGTGCATTAGAGACAAACTGATCAGTAAAAAGTATTTTATAGTTATACCCTTCTGATTTTATTTCATCTTCTAATTCATTATCTCTAAAATATTTTTTTGCTTTAAATAAATATTTTAAAGGATTAATAATAAACCAATAAGATGAAATTATAGAAGCCATTAGTATAAATAGAACTATTTTATAATTGATTGAATCCCACACTCCTGTAATCAAAGAAAACATAATTCCAATAAAAAGAGAAGCACCAATGAACGATAACAAATTCTCTTTAAATGAAGGCTTGTCTTTCCCCTTCGACAAAAAATAGAAAACAAAAAATTGAACTAATAAAACTGTGAAAATTGTTATTGTGTAAATTATAGCTTGTTTTATCATCGTTTTGTTTTTATTAAAACTAATAATTATAAAGTACCAAGAATGCAGATAGCATACACTTTATGCTTCTCAATGCAACGAACTTCAATACCAGAATAAACTTTCAGGTCCCAAACAGTAGCTAAAATTACAACTGTTGCTTCTTCACCAAATTTTCAAGAACTACATTCATTACAGCTCATAAATTTACAATTTCAAATTAAACATCATATATAAATACTGTAAAATATTTTACTCGATTATTATAAGTAACTGACGTAAATAAGTTTTGGTATTTGTAAATAAAAGGTGAGCCCCTTTATCATCCGACATTCCTACAAATCTAAAATGGACTTCGTAGAATTTATTCACCTCAAGTCTCTACCCTAGTTGAAATACTTTAAGAGTAGGCTAATAAAGTTTTTAAACACGGATAAATACCTAGTTCTAGTAAACTAGGCAACACAGATGATATGAATAGAGTTTTAAATTTTCTGAATCAACAAACCTCTTTCTGAAAAGAACTTCAATTAAAATATTCTTCATAAAAAAAACAGAAATACCCATTAAATCAAGCACTGTTCATATTGAGCAGTGTTTACCAAACGAAATCATAGGTGTTTACAGCTGAAACTTTACACTATCTCCCAATCTTCGATATCACCTTGTACTAAATGGAAAAGCGGATGAAGTTCAATAACTGTTTCTTTTGATAGAATGTGAAATTTCTCCAAATCTCTGACTTCCAATTTCTTCAACAAATGTTCTTTTTCATATTGAATCTGACCATCAGTAACAGCTATTTTAGAAGCCGTAAATTGCCAATCAATTTTAGACCTATTGAAATTATAATTTCGCCGCAGAGCTTCTTCGTAAACTTCCGCTAAATACTGGTTAATTCTATCAAGGGGATTATCTGTAGCTTTAAAACGAATAAGTTGCGGATGGTTTTTATAGCCCTTTGTATTGCCCTGCAAAACATTTTTTGCAAGCAGTGTTTCGCGCCAAAGAGCTACTAAGCCTTTTGCATCGAGATATTTTGGATGAAGTGACCAGATTCTCATTGTGGAAATATTTTTTCAAGTATTGTGGTTCTATAATCGAAGATTTCGTTCAATTTGTTTTTAATCATCAACTCGTTGGCAATGCTACCCAAAAACCCAAATGGCGGAACATAACTAATGATGTCTTTCATTAATACCTTATCACCTTGCTGCTTAATAATATGCTGATGATGCCACATTGAATACGGCCCAACTCTTTGTTCATCAACAAAGTATTCCTTTTCTTTTACATGTGTTATTTCAGTCACCCAATTTGTTTCAATGCCAAAAACGGGCTTCACAATGTAACTAATAATCATTCCTTGGTATATTTTTCCAGGTAGGTCTTTAGAGCTGATATCAAAACCCATGTAATCGGGTGTAATTTTTTTCAAGTTTTGTGGAGAAGAAATAAAATCCCATAATGCTTCAATAGAAGTATTCAGAACTTGTTCTCTCTGAAATTGATAAAAAGCCATATTAGAGTGTTTTTAATAATCAATATTGTTAACAGGATTCTGTTCCATTAAGTAATCGGATCATGTTTTTTTGATGCCTAAGTATAATTAGGACCGAACTAAAAGCCAAGTAAAAAAATGTAGGTGTTATTTCATGTAATATCAGTTCGACTATGGGCATGGCAATAGCCAAGGCAATTGAGCCCATTGAAACGTATTTAAAACGCCATTTTACTATAAAATATATGGCTACCGATATAAAGACTGAATAAGGAGCAATTAAAACGGAAGCTCCCAATGTTGTATTGACACCTTTACCTCCTTTAAACTTTAAAAAGAGGCTGAAATCATGCCCAATAATGGCTACTAAAGCAAGCATGAAAATGAAATTAGGATTCGCTAAAGAAGTGCTAAAAGTCAAAAACAGAGCAACAGGAATAAGTCCTTTTAGCATATCTAAAAGTTGCGTTACAATTGACATCTTTTTACCTGCAACACGTCTCACATTAGTAGATCCAATATTACCGCTTCCATGCTTCAGTATATTTTTCCCGGTAGAGAATTTAATCAAAAGATAGCCAAATGGAATTGAACCCAATAAATAAGTTAGTACTAACAATACTATTTTAAGTTCTAAAGTCATTGTATTTCCTGTAAAATACGTAATGCCTCATCAACATGTTTCTCCGCTTGTGTTTGCGAGTTAAACATATATATAACCTTCCCTTCTTTATTGACAACATAGGTTACTCTGCCTGATATTAATCCAAAGAGATTGCTCGGTACGCCAAATAACTTACGAACTTTATTGCCTGTATCGCTCAATAGCGTAAAGTTTAAGCGATGTTTTTTCGCAAAATTAAGATGACTCTCTACCGACTGTGCACTTATTCCAACAATTACAGCATCTGTGTCTTTAAACACTTCAAACTGATCTCGAAAAGCACAAGCTTCTTTAGTACAACCTGGCGTATCATCTTTAGGATAAAAATAGATAACCATATTTTTTTTGCCCAAAACAGATTCGAGTTGAAAATTTTGTCCATTTTGGTCTTGTAATTCAAAATTGGGAACCGTACTCCCTATATCGATTTTTTCCATTGTTTGAGCATTTGTATGAAAATTCAAATAAAAAATAAATAAAATGAAGTAACCCAATAAGTATAGCGAGTAAAAATTTCTGAACTTTTTGTATTTCATATTATCTGGATAAATATTTTTAAATAAGCCTTTAATTTCTTTCCAAAATACGGGTTTAATGTTGATAACCCAACTGTCGGTTTGGTAAATAATCTTTCGAAACTTGCTGCGGTAAAAGCCTAAGGGTAAACCCCACACAACAAAAAGAATCAACCATATATTTTTAGTTATAAAATCCATCTTCTTTACTTTTTAGGAAACCAGGGCAAAAAGGAATTCGTTTTTTGAATGTATTCATGATATTGAGGCTTATCTTTATTCAGTGTCTTTTCGAGCAATGCAACTCCTGAAACTTTAATAATTAAAAGCGTCATAAAAATTGCACCTATAAATGTCCAATAACTGCCAGCAGCTAAACTAAAAATACCAAATGACCACCAAACAGCAGTATCTCCAAAATAATTGGGATGTCGTGTATATTTCCAAAAACCGGTATTTAAAACGCTGCCTTTATTGTTCGGATTATTCTTGAATTTTGCCAATTGATAATCACCACCTGCTTCAAAAACAAAGCCAATAATAAAAACAAGAACTCCCAGATAATCCAACACGTTTAAACCATTAAAATTGGTTTGTGAATGCACACCCAATAAAGGTAGCGAGACAAGCATCATTAAGCCAGCTTGCAACAAAAAAACCTGAAAATAACTATACCACCAATATCGCTTTGCTCCATAATTTCGCCTAAATTCTTGGTAGCGGAAATCTTCTCCTTTACCTATATTTCGCCATGCGAGATAGATAGAAAGCCGTAATCCCCATAAACTAACCAAAGCCAATAAGAGTATTTTACGCGAAGAAAAATCTCCAGAACTATAAAAGTAGACGGCATTTATAATTACAAATCCCATTCCCCAAAATATATCAACAATACTAACATTAGTAATGATGACGCTTAACACCCAAATTAGGCTTACGAGCACAAAAATGATTAACAGAGCATGTAAAAATAAAGTTAGCATAGGCCAGATTTTAATTTTGAAACAACAATGAAATTGCAATGGCTCCATTACCGGCATGCATACCTATTACGGGCGATATATCAACCACCGACACGGGTTTCTTACCTGTAATTTCCAACATCTTTAATTCAGCAGTTTTTGCTCCATCCGGATTATGTGCATGCAAAACAATATAATTCCATAGTGACTTTCCACGACCAATTTTTTCGATATGTTTAAATATCTTTTTCAGGCTTGCTTTCTGACTAAAGGTCTTTCCAAACAAGAGTGATTTTCCCTCTTCATCCATCGATATAACGGGGTTAATCCCCAATGCATTGGCAATAAATCCGGCAGGTTTAGAGACTCTCCCACCTTTTATCATGTACTTTAACTCTTTAACACTCACAAATATTTTGGTGTTGGAAATATCCGTTTTTATCGATTCCACAATAGATTCAGCCGTTTTACCAGCCTCTATACTTTGTGCTGCTTTAAGAACAAGTAAACCCAGTGCTCCCGATAGGTTTTTAGAATCTATATTATAAACTGGCTTTTTAAATTCATTCTCGATGCGTTGACCTGCCTTAACACTGTTTGCAAAGGTTCCGCTAAACTGCGATGTGAGATGCACCGAAATAATTGCATCATAATGCGAAGCTAACTGCGAATACAAATTGGTAAAAGTACGTTCGTTAATCTGCGATGTATTGGGGAATTCCTGACTACTATCGAGCAAATTATAGAACTGTTCTGGCTGTAAGGTTATTTTATCGAGATAATGATTATCCCCAAAATTTAAGTTTAAAGGCACAATATTAATCTGATAGAAATCAATCAAATCTTGAGATAAATCACAGGTAGAATCTGTCACCAATGCAATATTCCATTTCCTTTTATTTGCCACTTCTTGCTGACGCTGCATATCGTCAACTTTCTGAAAGGTAATTGTTCCAATATCTTTAAGCTTATCAAAAAGTTGAGCCGGATGATTGGTATGAATATGAATTCGACAGGTGTTTTCGGAACCTGCCACAACAACAGAATCACCATCTTTCACTAAAATTTGCTTTAATAAATCAGTTTTAACTTGTAGATTTTTTATAATAGCCTCGGTACAATAGCGGAAAGTGATTTCCTCATCCAAAGATTCTTCGGTATGAATAAGCGACACGTTTTCAATTTCACCTAAAGCAAGATTCCTTATATTTCTATCTTTTATAAATTCGATAACGCCTTTTATAAAAAAGACGAATCCCTTGGCACCAGCATCAACAAAGCCAAACTTCTTTAGAGCTTTAAGTTTCGAAGTTGTTTCATTTAATGATTTTTCTAAAACGTCAATCGATTCAACAATCACTTTCTGAAAATCGTATAAGCCTTCTTTTTTACTACTTAAAAAATCGGACCAATCACGAATAACGGTTAACATTGTTCCTTCAACAGGGTTAGCTATTGCCTCATAAATATATGGAATTGATTTCTTTACGCTTTCAGCAAACTCATAAAGTGTGATAACATTTTTGTTCTTCGTTTCCTTACTCAAGCCATATAAGAATTGAGCAAATATAACTCCAGAATTACCACGAGCTCCTATTAAAGCAGCTTCTGCAATATTCCCAATTGTTTTTTTATATGATTTATGAGGTTTAATATTATCGATAACTGCACGAATAGTAGATGCAAGGTTTGAGCCAGTATCTTTATCACGTACCGGAAACACATTTATCCGATTAAGTTCTACCTGATTTTGTAAAACTTGTAGGCTTCCGGCAATAAATCCATAATAAAGGATTTTCCCATTGATTGCTTGTTCAGATAATGCATTCATATTTAAATATAATTGAAAATTAACCAATAAACTTTACCATATAATAACCAAATAAACTTACCGTTGCTGTTAATACAATTCCCCAAGCAATATCGATAAATACAATAGGTAGTGGCCAACCTTTGAGTGTTGCTAAATTTGTTAAATCGTATGTGGCATAGGCAAAAAATCCGAACAAGGCTCCCAAAAAAATAGCACTTAAAGCCGAATCTTTATGAACCGACGGATAAATGGCAAAAATGGATATTCCTAAAACATAAATCAGATAGAAAATAAATGCAGCAGTCCAGTTAACTTTTTCACTCAAAAAATCGCCCAAATATTTTTGATACACATTTTTGGCAATTAATCCCAACCATGCCATGTCTATAATTAGGAAAAAAATGAAAGTTAAAACGTAATTAATTAAAATACTTTTAATATGCATAAGCTATTTTTTAGTATTCGATTTTACATTTTTTTTTGCTCTACTTTTATCAGTTTTGATACATCGTATCCTCGTTTTTCCAGATTAAGAAGAAGTGTATCGTACAAATCTTTGTCTATTTGTGGTGTTCTATTTAGTATCCATAAATACTTATCAGAACGACTACCAATTACGGCCCATTGGTAATTTTCATCGAGTTCCAAAACATAATAGTCTCCATAAAAAATCCAAAAGAAGGATACCTTTAACTTTCCAGGTTCATTTTCGGGATCTGGAATCTTTGCTTTTCCAATGGCTTCAGAAAATTCACCCGATAAACTATCCTTGTAACCACTATTAAGCACCTTTATTTTCCCATCGTCGCGCATCGAGTAATCAGCTGTAACACCAACCATTCCTCGTTCAAAACGATGATCGTAACGAGCAATTTCATACCAGGTACCCAAGTATTTTTCAATATCTAACTCTTTAACTACCGTTTTATCAATCATCGATTTTGGACTATTAAAACTATTGAAGACAATACCAAAAATTAGTAAACCAACAACAATTAAAAAGTTACTTGTCTTTTTACCCATTCCTAAGTTCTTATATAATTTATAATACCAATTTTGTTATTTCCACTTTAAGCCTATCAACAAATAAACTGAATAACAATGTATTAAGTATTACTATCTGTGATCACATTAACCAAATATTCATGTCATGTATTTATCGGACGCTATGCTCTTAAATTTAAGCATTCATTATCA
Source organism: Ancylomarina sp. 16SWW S1-10-2 (assembly GCF_009669305.1). Taxonomy (GTDB): domain Bacteria; phylum Bacteroidota; class Bacteroidia; order Bacteroidales; family Marinifilaceae; genus Ancylomarina. The sequence continues at coordinate 10,001 of NZ_SADB01000007.1, read as the reverse complement.
CAAATCCTTGATATTTCGCTGACTTTTCTACCTATTTCTAATAAAACATGCACTCTATTTTGAAAAACAGGACTAATTATAAGTCCTGAAATTACAAATTCAAACTAAACATCATAGATTAATACTGTAAAATACTTTTTAAAATTATTATCAATAGCAGAATAAATAGGTCTTGGTATTTATGAATAAAAAAAGGAGACTTTTTATCGTTCTACATTACGATATCGTTAAAATAGACTTCGTATCGTTATGCATTGCCACAGTTCTCCACTCCTATTCAATGTTCTTTCGGAATGGCTAGTGAAAACCTAGAATATCTAATAAACAAGGTACACCTATTTCAGTATAATAATTTCAGTTTAATTTGAGATTATGTTGTCATAATCAAACAAAAGCTAGACTTGTTTAAAATAAAAGATTGAATAATTTTTTCAAAAAATAACGAAAGCAATTGATGACCAAATCAATAAGTAAGAAAAATGTTTATCTTTGATCCAATTATTAAATTCAGATTAGACTATGAAAGCTAGCGCCTTTTTAATTATTCCACTTTTAATTTTCATGTTAATTGTGGATTTATATACATACAGAGGCCTAAAGCCACTCATCAATAAATTTCAAAATCTATTGATTAGAAAAGTACTAAAGATTTTCTATTGGTCGATATCAATAATTATGTTTGCGGCATTTGTTTTATTCTTTTTAAGAATTGAATATGTGCAAAAAGCAGAAACGTATGTTTATGTTGGATATTTAACTGCAGGCTTCGCTCTGTTTTATGTCCCTAAATTTGTTCTTGTTTTTTTCGTATTACTTAGGGATGTGCAGAAAGCAGTAAGTTGGCTCATTGGCCTATTTACTATGATGGAGAAGGAAAATAAGTTAGAATCAAAATCGAAAAGAAAAATGGAACGATCCGAATTTTTATATCAAATGGGATTAATGCTTGCGGCCATTCCTTTTGCCTCAATACTTTATGGTGTGACTAAGGGGAAATTCAATTTCCGTATTATGCAGGAAAGTCTACACTTTCCAAATCTACCAAAGGCTTTTCGAGGATTAAGAATTGTTCAAATTTCAGATATGCACTTAGGCAGTTTTAATAAAAACTACGAAAAAATTGAAAAGGCAATAGAGCTCATAAATGAACAAAAACCTGACATTATTCTATTTACAGGAGATTTGGTAAATAACTTTGCTGAAGAAACCGAAGGTTGGGCACCTGTGCTTAGCAAGATGAATGCAAAAATGGGAAAATACTCCATATTAGGTAACCATGACTATGGCGATTATTCACATTGGCCATCAGCCAAAGCTAAAGCAGATAACCTAAAAAAGATTAAAGATTTTCACCAAAACATTGGTTTTAAGTTACTCTTAAATGAAACTGAACGACTTAAAATTGATGAAGATGAAATCGCCTTAATTGGCGTTGAAAATTGGGGTAAACCTCCTTTCCCTCAACATGGTGATTTAGATTTAGCTATGAATGGTAATGAAGATTTAGCTTTCAAATTACTGATGAGTCATGATCCATCGCATTGGGATGCAAAAGTACTAGATACAGATGTTGATCTTACTTTTGCAGGTCATACACACGGTATGCAATTTGGAATAGAACGAGCTGGTATTAAATGGAGCCCTGTTCAATACAAATACCCTCGTTGGGGCGGTTTATATAACGTAGGTAAACAATTTTTATATGTGAATCGTGGCTTTGGTTATATTGGTTTCCCTGGCAGAATAGGTATGCCACCAGAGATTACACTTATTGAATTGAGTTAAAAGATAAGGTTAAAGGTTAAAGAGTGAAAAGGTAAAAAAGGAAACAAGAATAAAGGTATAAGTAAAAAAGATAAAGTTTTCTTTCTACTAGTTGCTGTAAATTTAGGAATCAAACAAGCTAAAGATGCTCTGTATAATGCCTTTTCATTGAAAAGTGTATAGACTTAATAGAAACAGCATTTATAAAGTATTTTAAATTAGCATTACTACCAATACTATAACTACATTTGCGCTTCGCAAATATAAGCCAACAAGACAATTATTAAATTGGTTTATAAAAAAGGTGTTACTATCCTACCATATGAGGATGATAAACACCTTTTTTCAATAATAAATTTTGAAATAACATCAATATTGATGTTAAAAACACTGACTCGACAGCCTTGCTCAAACCATAACTATGAAGAATTTAGAAAGTAATCTCGAAAAGATAGAGCAATTAGCTGAGGAAAGATTGTCTGAAAATCTCGCATTTCAAACTTACCTTAAAACACAAAATTCGCTAAAAATAGATGAAATTGTTCATCGACTTTACAAAGAGGTTGAAAGTAAAATAGACTGTAGAGATTGTGGTAATTGTTGTCAAAATCTAAGACCTATAGCCTCACATAAGGAGCTTAGGCAATTTGTTGCAGAAGAAGACATTGAATCTGTTATGTATGCTGAAAGCATAAAGTGCATGCACCACAAAAATAAAGTGTGTACAGATTATTTTAACCGACCAGAAGAGTGTCGTTTATTTCCATATCTAGACCAAGATAATTTTATAAGCAAAACTTATAGTGCGATTCAAAACTACAGAATATGCCCACACGTTTTTAATGTTGTAGAAGGTTTAAAAGCAGAATTAAAATGGGATTACAAAAATGTAAAGAACACAAAGAAATAGTTCTTTAGCTGAAGCTGAAGAAAACAATGGCTGCTAATTGATGATTAGCAGCCATTGTTTTTACCTCGAAAGCAAAATAGATTTTCAAAACGTAATTCGTTCCCGATAGAGATCGGGATCACAACTTGTAATTAACTATTCATAATCAAAAAGAACACCTCCTCAATCCCCTAAAGAGGGAAGTTCATATAGTAAAACTGAACAAACTCAAATATATACTCGGATTGTAATTCATAATTCGTAATTATTAGTTCACAATTATAAAAAAACACCCCACCGAACACGTTCGGCACCCTCCTTGAAATAAGGCGGGGAAACTGTTAGCTTTTATTAAGTTTAAATATAGAACCGTATATCAAAATTCTCCTCCTTTGTTTAAGGAGGAGTACCCTCGGAACGAGGGGGAAGTGGTTATTTCTTAATTTAAATAATACACCATAAAGGGGAAGTTCAGTTAGTGAAATGAAACGCACTGATATATATATTCGGATCGTAATTCGTAATTACCAATTATATATTATGATATAGTTTAAATGTATTTGTTTTTTTTAGTATTTTGCCCATCCAATTTTAGAAAACCTTACCAGGGAATTTATTTTAATAAAAATTGCATGAATATCGAGAATATGACAAATAAAAAAGAGGATTATTTTAAAATAGCAATGTCATTTCCCTCTGAAATTGAAAAGTTATATAGAAAGAAATATTTTGATACCTCGATAGTACAACTTCGGGTTTCAATACTCTTGGTGATGATTTTATATGGCTTGTTTGGACTTTTAGATCCATTAATGTTTCCCAATCACGTTGATTTCTTCTATATCATTCGTTTTTATATCATCTTACCAATTAATATTTGTATTCTTCTTTTATCATTTACTAAAATTTTCGAAAAAATTTGGCAGGCTGTAATAACCATTGATGTCATATTCGGCGGAATTGGTATTAGTCTTATGACACTACTAGAGCCTGATAATTATTCGTATTATGCAGGTTTAATGCTCGTCTTTTTTTCAGGTTATTTATTTCTTAAACTTCGTTTTATATGGGCAGCAGTTTGTGGGTGGCTCCTTCTTATTATTTTTAATATTCTCGCTATTTTTTACGCCCATTCTCCAATTGCAACAATTATCACTAACAACTTTTTCTTTATCAGTGCAAATCTTATAGGTATGTTTGCTTCATATTATATGGAGTCGCAAAACCGTAGGAATTTTTGGTTAAACAGAAAGCTTGATAAAGAGAAACTATCGGTTGAAGAACAAAATAAATGTTTGGAGCAAACGGTTAATGAAAGAACCAAAGAGTTGCAAAGTGAAAAGAATATCACAGAAACAATTAATGCTAATATTACTGCTATAATAGAAGGCACCAAGAATAGTATTTGGGCTTTTAATCTTGATTATGAAATACTCTATCTCAATCAGAAATTTAAAGATGAGTTTTATGAAGCCTTTGGTGTACATCTAGAGCTAGGAGTTAATCTTTTAAAACCCCTTCCCAAATCGCTTATTGATATTTGGAAATCACAATACGACAGGGTGTTAGCAAATGAACAATTTACTTTTGAAGATGAAATAAAAACTCCCAATGGAAGTATTTATATTGAAGTTGCTTTTAACCCTATTGTGAAACAAGGCAAAGTCGTTGGAGGCTCATGTTTTGGAAGCGATATTACTTATAGAAAACTAGCTGAACTAGAAATAATAAAAGGCAAGGAAAAAGCTGAAGAAAGTGATCGTTTAAAATCAGCCTTTCTTGCTAATATGAGTCATGAAATACGTACTCCAATGAATGGCGTACTTGGTTTTACCGAATTATTAAGAGAGCCTGAGCTTACTGGGGATGCGCAAAAAGAATATATAGATATTATTCAAGAAAGTGGTAATCGTTTACTCAACATTATAAACGATATTGTTGATATTTCTAAAATAGAAGCTGGTTTAGTAGAAGTAAATCTTCAAAATACAAATGTTAATGATCTTGTAGATCACATTTACTCTTTTTTTAAACCCGAAGCAGAAAATAAAGGCTTACAACTTTTCCTTAATAAACCAGAATTAACAGAAGCCCTTATTGTGAAAACGGATAATGAAAAATTATTTGCAATTCTTACAAATTTGGTTAAAAATGCCATAAAATATACAGACTTAGGTTCAATTGAATTGGGTTTTAAAGTGTGTAGCGAAAATTTGGAGTTTTATATTAAAGATACTGGTATCGGTATTTCGGAACATAAACAAAAAGCCGTTTTCGAACGTTTTATTCAAGCTGATACGACCAATAAACGACTACAAGAAGGAGCTGGACTTGGTTTATCAATCTCTACAGGATATGTTAAAATACTAAATGGTAAAATTTGGTTAGAAAGCCAAGAAGGAAAAGGAAGCACCTTCTATTTTACGCTACCACGTTAATCTCTGTTACTGCTTATTTTACACACCTCTCCCATTTACTCATCATGTATTCTTAATTTATAATTAGCTTAGCCCGCTTGCTGAGCGGAGTCGAAGCAAATTTTTCATAAATCACAATTCGTAATTACTAATTCATAATTTAAACAGACCACCGAACACGTTCGGCTTCCCTCCTTGAAATAAGGCGGGGAAACTGTTAGTTTTTATTGAGGTTAAATCTAGAACCGTTTATCAAATTTCTCCTTCTTTGTTTAAGGAGGAGTACCCTCGGAACGAGGGGGAGGTGGTTATTTCATAATTCGTAGTTCAAAGAACACCCCCTCAATCCCCCTGAAGGGGGAACTTTGCTAGTGAAACTAAGACAACTCAAAATATATACTCGGATCGTAATTATACATTCATAACTTATAATTACTAATTCATAATTTAAAAAAACACCCCCTCAATCCCCCTAAAGGGGGAAGTTCAACTAGTAAAACTAAGCCAACTTAAATATAGTTTTAGTACGTAAAGATTCTGAAACAAGTTCAGAATGACGAATACTACACTTTTAAAGCTCCAACTTGTAATTCTCAGGTATCACAAATAGTTTAATTGCAATAATAGCACAAGCATAAGCATCGTCAAGAGCCTCATGATGATTACGCATCTCGTAACCACAATATCTCGATACGGTATGAAGTTGATGATTTTCAAGATCGGGGTACTTCTTTCTTGATTCCTTTAAAGTACAGTGGAAATCATAATCGGGATAATCCATATTATAAGTCTTAAAAACAGCTTTCAAACATCTTTCATCAAATCGACTATTGTGGGCAATAAGCGGTAATCCCTTAATAAGTGGTGCAATATCTTTCCAAACCTTCGAAAACACAGGAGAACCATCGGTATCATTAGCCGTAAGACCATGACATTTAGTATTCCAATAAGTATAGTAATTGGGCTCAGGCTGAATCAAACGATAGAACTTATCGGTAATCTCACCATCTCTTACCACAACCACACCAACAGCGCATACACTACTACCATTCTGATTAGCGGTTTCAAAATCGATAGCTGCAAAATCTCTCATAATTTTCTATTTAATTTTAAAGGCTTAAGTATAATAAAAAAGAGGACAAACCCAATATAGATTTGTCCTTTTTAGAGTTTGTCTTGCCCTAAACAATTATCACGAATTTGTTTAGGACAAGACAACGACTACTTTTTGACTAGAGAAAGATTAAAAACGACTAATTCTGGTCTATTTCCTGTGCGTACTGGCGGTCCCCAAGTTCCATAGCCCGACGATGTATAAAACCAGGTATTTACTTTTTGCATCAGGCCAAAATGATTTTCATACACCATATTCGTAATATATGAGAGAGGCCACAATTGTCCTTTGTGTGTATGTCCCGACATCATTAAATCCACACCATTTTCTGAGGCTTTATCGTATTCAACGGGTTGATGATCGATAAGTAACAAAGGCAGATCGGTAGCGCTATTTTTCATGATTTCATCCATACTCTTTCTAGCATCTTGGGTAAATTGACTTTTGTCTTTATCGTCGCGACCTAAAATTTGTACAATTCCGTCGATATTGAGTATTGTGTCTCGAATATAAGTAACTCCATGTTTCGTAAAGTAATTGATAGTAACATCTGGTTTGCCCATAAATTCATGGTTCCCTGTAACGGCATATACACCAAGTGGCGCATTAATTTTTTCGATATAAGTACCCATATCGTATTTCATTACAGGCGATGGATTATGGTCTACTAAATCGCCACCAAACAACACGATATCTGGCTTTTGAGCATTTATTTGTCGTACTAATTTTTGAGCGTGATTTTTGCCTAGCATCACACCCAAGTGAACATCTGTTGCCAATAATACTTTGAGAGAATCACGATTAGAATTCTTCTTTCCAATTTCTAAATTGATCTCTTTAACAATTGGATTGTGGGCATTTACAAAACCACCAATAGTAATTACAGTACTTAACGAAAGGCCATAAATAAAGAGCATTTTACCCGATAGAAGTCCTGAAGTAAGCGAAGTTGGAATAAAGTGAAAATAGTGTTGTAGTACTCTTACAAAATCTACAAATAAAACAAATAAAAGAAGGTATAAAAGAAAGGCTAAACCAACCGAACCTGTACGACTTATTATGGTAGCAAATACGCCTGGTTCTCCTCGTTCCAATATTTGACCTACAAAAAATGTGGCTACCAAAAGCCAAAATGCCCAGGTGAAAACGGATAACATACTATTACCTTCCAGTGCCAAAGCTCCTCTACTGTATATATACCAAGCAATCGTTCCAAACACTAGGATTGCAATTGCCATAAAAATCATCATCATCGATTGTTTCATATTTCACTTTTACTACAAAATTACTATAAACTACTCCCAGAAACTTATACTTATTACATAATTGCTAATACATTTTACAAAAAAAGCCAACATTTATGTTGGCTTTTCATTCTTACTTCAAATTACGCTTAGTTAAGTGTAATAATCAATTTATTGTTGTCAATAGTGACAGGATGTGTCTTTAATGGTTTTTTTGTTGGTCCTTCAATAACTTCTCCTTTTTGATTGAAAGTAGTACAATTAACACTACAGCATTGAACGGTCTCGGTTCCTGGAACAGGATCTACTCGACGCCCCATATGAGTACATTTATTGTCATAAGCCTGATACTGGTCTTTTTTACCATGTACAAGTATAATTCTGTTGGGAAGTCCTTTGCCTTCTAAACGAACTGCACCGTCTACTTTGCTTAAGCCATTAGCTTTATCGAGATTAACCGTAATTTTGCCATCAGTAAATGACCAAAAATCATTATTTCCAGGTAATTCTGTAGCTGGTTTTCCGAGTAAACGTTGAAAAATACTGCGCTTTAATTTAATTACTTTCATAGTTATTTTATATTTATTTTAGACCTAAAATAGATTATTTCCCTTTTGTTGATTATTTAAAATACATCATAACCAAGATTATCTAAGCAAGTTTAAAATATCGTGAATTTTCATTTTTTTTCATCCGAAAAGTGAATGTGCCAAAGCCAAAATTTTCAATTAAGAATCTAGTCAGATTTAATCTAAAGTTGGCGCTTGACCATAAGCAAATTTACCTTTAAAATATTTTTGCTGAATCATTGGTGCTTCATTTGCCCATTCTTCCAAACCAATTAGCTTGATTCTGCTAAGATTATATATTTTAGTATTGTGAGGAACCATGCTCGCCATATCGGCAACTGGCATTAAATAATCGCATGGAAATTCATTACATTCCGAACAGTTATGAATACCCTTACTCGCAACACACTCTTTTGTTTTACAACCCTTTCCTTGAGTCATAGGAACAGATACAGAGCATCCCTTTTCACTTCTACAACCATCACATGCAACATCCTCAATAAGCATATTTAATCGTGCAGCTGTAGCCTGAGCTACTTCCTCGGTAATATTGTCTTTATATATGCCACAAGCCCAACAAGCCAAGCCACAAGGCGCTGTTAATTCTTTTATATCCATTAGTCTTATTTAATTTTTTTTCGTTTTGATATCAACTTTCTTCTTGTATTCAATAATTCGCTCTTCCCGTAGCTGATTTAAATCTTCTCTGTCAACAACTATATGCATCCCTTTTTTAGGTTTTCTTCGGCACGCATAACTCTGTTTTTCGTCAATTTCAACCACACATGCTTTACATCCACCATACTTTCTCTTATCATCAAAACAGGGTGCTGGAATATCGAATCCTGCACCTCTTGCAACCTCTAATATACTTAAGGATGAATCTGTTACAGTTACTGTCGTATTATCTATTTTCACCTCAAATTTAACAGGTTTAGTATCTAGATTTTCTTTTGTCATAACGCTATGTTTATGCCTTAAATTCTGCCTACGTTTTATTCCTATCGATTTTTCTTTATCTGAATTTCCAATGATTCTTTTGCCCATTCAATAAAAGCTTCCGAATCTTCAAATATATCTGGAGGAACCATGTAAAATGATTTTACCAGAGCATCACTTTTAAAGGGTTTTAGTGGTGTAGAACCTTGAGCAATGAACTTATCGATATTGGTTTCATCCACTTTCAGATAAACCACATCCCTAGCAATCATAGCAAAGGTAAAATCATCACGAAAGAGTGCAACCCCGCCGAACATCCTTTTTACATAGATCTCACCCCAATCCGATAAAAGATCGAGAACATAATTCAGAAAATCCTTTGATACAGCCATAACCAATTCTCTTATTTGATTTTTATTCTGCCATTTTTATATAAATCCAATGCCTCATTTAAAAGCAAGCTTATCGTCTCAATGGGTAAATCGTGCTTTGCATCTACCCTATATATTTTCATTCGTACACGCTCACCTTGTTCCAATTCTGGATGATTCAAAAGGCCACCTTCAACAAAAAGAATATAGGGCTGATTACTTTCCTTCTCTACATTTATAAAGCAAAACATTTTGCCCTTATAGCAGAAACAAGGCAAGTTCCATTTCATCGTTTCACTTACCAACTCATCTGTACCAAGAATAATACTTCGCAGAGCATACAAACAATTCTGGTTCTCCTCATCGTGCTTGGAATAATACACGTATAGTTCATCAATCATGATAGAATAAATAAGACATAATTAAAACTGACAGTCCTTAATCCCCCTGAAGGGGGAAGTTTAGCTTGTGAAGCTAAACATTCTCAGATCTATTTTCAAAGCGAAATTAGCTATTTATAATTCTAAAAGACCACCCCACCGAACATCCCGAATTCTATGGTTAATCCAAGAATTTAGGTTTAAAATTTATATTTATTTAAGCTGCTATATTCATATTATTCTGGTAATAATTTTTGTCATATTCCTGTCCGGTAGTTATTACAGCATATATACGATGTATCAATTTGTTTCTC
>NZ_SADB01000059.1 GCF_009669305.1 Ancylomarina sp. 16SWW S1-10-2 | reverse complement strand
GAACAGATACTCTCTTCCATCCTTAACCGGAGGTGGGAATATCCTGCATTCCCGAACCCATCGACGAACTGTTTCAAGGCTTCTTGGACGTCGCTGGCGTGCGTTCCACTCCTGAAGTGTCAAGTACATCGCAAAGTCTCCGCAATTACACGCAAGAAAAAACCGCCATCAGGCGGCTTGGTGTTCTTTCAGTTCTTCAATTCGAATATTGGTTACGTCTGCATGTGCTATCTGCGCCCATATCATCCAGTGGTCGTAGCAGTCGTTGATGTTCTCCGCTTCGATAACTCTGTTGAATGGCTCTCCATTCCATTCTCCTGTGACTCGGAAGTGCATTTATCATCTCCATAAAACAAAACCCGCCGTAGCGAGTTCAGATAAAATAAATCCCCGCGAGTGCGAGGATTGTTATGTAATATTGGGTTTAATACTCGGAAGTGCATTTATCATCTCCATAAAACAAAACCCGCCGTAGCGAGTTCAGATAAAATAAATCCCCGCGAGTGCTTTCTCGCACATTGCAGAATGGGGATTTGTCTTCATTAGACTTATAAACCTTCATGGAATATTTGTATGCCGACTCTATATCTATACCTTCATCTACATAAACACCTTCGTGATGTCTGCATGGAGACAAGACACCGGATCTGCACAACATTGATAACGCCCAATCTTTTTGCTCAGACTCTAACTCATTGATACTCATTTATAAACTCCTTGCAATGTATGTCGTTTCAGCTAAACGGTATCAGCAATGTTTATGTAAAGAAACAGTAAGATAATACTCAACCCGATGTTTGAGTACGGTCATCATCTGACACTACAGACTCTGGCATCGCTGTGAAGACGACGCGAAATTCAGCATTTTCACAAGCGTTATCTTTTACAAAACCGATCTCACTCTCCTTTGATGCGAATGCCAGCGTCAGACATCATATGCAGATACTCACCTGCATCCTGAACCCATTGACCTCCAACCCCGTAATAGCGATGCGTAATGATGTCGATAGTTACTAACGGGTCTTGTTCGATTAACTGCCGCAGAAACTCTTCCAGGTCACCAGTGCAGTGCTTGATAACAGGAGTCTTCCCAGGATGGCGAACAACAAGAAACTGGTTTCCGTCTTCACGGACTTCGTTGCTTTCCAGTTTAGCAATACGCTTACTCCCATCCGAGATAACACCTTCGTAATACTCACGCTGCTCGTTGAGTTTTGATTTTGCTGTTTCAAGCTCAACACGCAGTTTCCCTACTGTTAGCGCAATATCCTCGTTCTCCTGGTCGCGGCGTTTGATGTATTGCTGGTTTCTTTCCCGTTCATCCAGCAGTTCCAGCACAATCGATGGTGTTACCAATTCATGGAAAAGGTCTGCGTCAAATCCCCAGTCGTCATGCATTGCCTGCTCTGCCGCTTCACGCAGTGCCTGAGAGTTAATTTCGCTCACTTCGAACCTCTCTGTTTACTGATAAGTTCCAGATCCTCAAATCCCCAGTCGTCATGCATTGCCTGCTCTGCCGCTTCACGCAGTGCCTGAGAGTTAATTTCGCTCACTTCGAACCTCTCTGTTTACTGATAAGTTCCAGATCCT
>NZ_SADB01000058.1 GCF_009669305.1 Ancylomarina sp. 16SWW S1-10-2 | reverse complement strand
GCTGTAGTTTGTCTGGCGGCGATCCCAGAATTTCACCTCTAACACCGCCATACAAATGCCCCCGTCTGTCCCTCTTAACCATTACTTCGGATCCGAAAAMCAACAAAATAGAACCGAAGTCCTATTTCATTATTCCATGCAAGAATTTYCAGGCGCACAGGCCTGCTTTGAGCACTCAAATTTGTTCAAAGTAAAGATGCCGTCCGCTCCCGACACCCGTTTAAAGGCATCCGGAAGCATGCCGACAGGTCAACAAGACGAACTCGTCAACCCACCAGCACCCGTTTAACACAGAYACGGCTGAAAGGCTGCACAGCCACTACACCGAGCTGAACACGTCCTGATCGTAACCAAAACCGTGAACAAGCAGCGGCATGCGACCGCACGACCCAGATCCAACTACGAGCTTTTTAACTGCAGCAACTTTAATATACGCTTTTGGAGCTGGAATTACCGCGGCTGCTGGCACCAGACTTGCCCTCCAATTGGTCCTCGTTAAAGGATTTGTACTCATTCGAATTACGGAGCCTCAATTGAGTCCCGTATCCGTATTTTTCGTCACTACCTCCCCGTGCCGGGAGTGGGTAATTTTCGCGCCTGCTGCCGTCCTTGGATGTGGTAGCCATTTCTCAGGCTCCCTCTCCGGAATCGAACCCTGATTCCCCGTTACCCGTTATCATCATGGTAGGCAAATCACCTACCAACAAATTGATAGGGCAGACATTTGAAAGATCCGTCGCCGACACAAGGCCGACTGCGATCAGTAAAGTTATCCAGAGTCATCACAGAATGTAGCAGGCACAGCCGAAGCCGCGCCCGATTGGTTCTGTTCTAATAAATGCACCCGTTCCCTTGCGGGTCAGGGATTCAAGGCATGTATTAGCTCTAGAATTACTACAGTTATCCATGTAGCATTTACGATCTAAGGAACCATAGCTGATTTAATGAGCCATTCGCGGTTTCACCGTTTTAAGGTATGTACTTAGACATGCATGGCTTAATCTCTGAGACAAGCATATGACTACTGGCAGGATCAACCAGTTTGTTCACAGTTATATAATATACCCTTGTGRGCMAGGGTAATTTTACATTGGYTTTCARGAGAACCAGACACCATCYGGACWTTCACGTRAMAAYCCAAACAGTRCAGCTCAACCCCGTTTAGCAGAGGAACCAGACACCGTACAGGCCTTAACGCTACAATCTGAATGGTACAGCTCAATCCTGTGGCGCAACCACACAGGTACCAAGMACCCTGGTGGACCATTCGCACCATTCATATACACACTCACATCACATGTATAGTTATTCCGATCAATGATCGCGTGATTCAATTATGCACGGCACGAACAGGCCAAAGTTGACCCATTCCGCTTACACGACAGTCAAACTCGTTAATATTAGCAATGGTGRCATGCCTTACRATRTCCCAATRACAATGGYCCTYRRGRACACTGWAAAGCAACCACCAGTATGAATGAAATCGGTTAACCAGCAAACCAATTTTTGCATGAACRGTCARCAGAACTTGCCAAAGCAATGCGAACCGTCCACAATAACAATGGCGAACCTCCAGCCTCATATGAGACCTTCAGCTCTATATAACCATATAGCTAATAGTGTATACAACACATGTATAGGGTAGTAAGCGAAATAGCCCAGCCTGAAGCGTTAGGGCCTAAA
>NZ_SADB01000057.1 GCF_009669305.1 Ancylomarina sp. 16SWW S1-10-2 | reverse complement strand
GATCCAATAGCGTTCCGTTAGATAKGAACAGATTTGATAAATACTGATAACTCTCGGATMGAGTATTAGAACGGAAARATCCATTAGATAATGAACTATTGGTTCTAAGCCATCTCTGGCGMTGAATCAACAATTCGAAGTGCTTTTCTTGCGTATTCTTGATAAACCAGCGTTTATATATAGATGTAGGAGGATCYGTTTGGGAAGTAAGAAGCCCCTTTGACATCTCTTCATCTGCAAAGAATTCTCGATGTGAAAACACAGAGACAAAGGGTTGATCTTTGAATAGGAAAAAGAGTGGATCTGCGGGGTCCCAAATGAATTGGCTTATTCTAAAAAAGCCTTGTTCTTTGGAAGACCTATCTCGTCTCTGGTACTGCATGGTTCCGCTCTGCAAGAACTCCGAATCATTCTCTTGAAGCTCATACTTTTCATCATAAATGATCCGCTTGCCCCGAAATGACCYGGCCSAATAGGGAAATCCCAAYTCATTRGGCCKTTCGATACAATCAAATAGAAAGCCCCRAGGGCGCCATATTCTAGGAGCCCAAACTATGTGATTGAATAAATCCTCYTCTATCTGTTGCGGGTCGAGGRCTCCTTCTCCTTCCCCTTCTTCAAACTCCGATTCGTATTTTTYATAKAGAAATCTCTGATCAACGATAGAACAAGATCCATYTTGSATCATATMTAAGGGATYCCTTRGTTCGGRSCGAARAARCAATGTCACTCGATCATTATCAAACTGACTGCAATCTTTTTCTGTCCGTGAGGATCCCACCARAGCGYCTTSYACTTCTAATAGGCCATGAACTAGATCMGAATCATTCTCAACGARTCCATAAGAAGTGATCCWATTTTTTTCATCGGGTCSGGGTRGAGACCAAAGRTCTTGAGCGACCGATCCGGCAGAACAACTCAAAAGATAAAGAAGTATCGTGAATTTCTTCATGCTCGTTCCAAGCTCGAAGTACCATTTGTACAAATAAGAATCCCCTTCGTTACATGATTTCTTCTTCATATAGATAGATATAGGATCTATGGGGCAATTACTTATAAGTACATTTTGTGCAACAGCCCTTCCTATCTGATAGAAAAGGATCCCATGATCCTGAACCGATCTTACCTGGGATCGCAAATCCCAAGTTTGTCTATGAAGAGCRGATCTAATTGTATTAGTRTCTATAATTGATTTCTTCTGTGTAATACTMATYGATAGGGCCTCATTGGTAAGTGCTACAAGATCTCGTGCAYTGGAACCCATGSTTATRGACYCGAATCYATTARTATGGAACATTTTCTTTTCCAAGTGAAATCCCCTAGTATAKGAAAGAGTGAAAAAGTGCTTTCGTTGTTGTGGAATAASAAGCCTTCGTATYTTAATGCAYGTATTTRATTTATTCGGRGCTATTAGAGYGGGATCCACTTTTTKGGGAATATGAGTCGAAGCAATAACWAGAATATTTCTAGTGGARSATCTTTCACAATCCCTGGAGAGARMGTTCACYAATAGACCKAGGGMKAAGTMAYTCGACYCATTCACATCMAGATYATGAATGTTTGGAATCCATATTATGCAAGGAGACATTGCTTTTGCTAATTCGAATTGAAGGGTGATATAAAGTCGGTCTTCATATTCAGGCATCATATCCATAGTTAGCGCATTCATCCTAGTTAGCAGTTCCAGCTCCATATCAAGGATATCGTCACTAGCATCAATATCGTCACTAGCATCAATATCGTCACTAG
>NZ_SADB01000056.1 GCF_009669305.1 Ancylomarina sp. 16SWW S1-10-2 | reverse complement strand
CGAGCGCCATCCATTTTCAGGGCTGGTTGATTCGGCAGGTGAGTTGTTACACACTCCTTAGCGGCTTCCGACTTCCATGGCCACCGTCCTGCTGTCTAGACCAACCAACACCTTTTGTGGTATCTCATGAGCGTCGTGTTAGGCACCTTAACCGAACGTTTGGTTCATCCCACAGCGCCAGTTCTGCTTACCAAAAATGGCCCACTTGGCACTCACATTCAATGCAAAACTCCAATTAAGCGAGTTAAGCTTCTCACCCATTTAAAGTTTGAGAATAGGTTGAGGATGATTTATCCCCAATGCCTCTAATCATTCGCTTTACCGGATAAAACTGTTTATTTCTCAGAATGCCAGCTATCCTGAGGGAAACTTCGGAGGGAACCAGCTACTAGATAGTTCGATTAGTCTTTCGCCCCTATACTCACGTTATACGATCGATTTGCACGTCAGAATCGCTACGGTCCTCCACCAGAGTTTCCTCTGGCTTCAACCTTCACAAGCATAGTTCACCATCTTTCGGGTCTCAACGTGTACGCTCTTGCTCCGCCCCGACGGTGCACACAACACGAGGTCACATGTCTACGTCATGGGACGGGCCGGTGATGCGCCCGCTGCTCGCAACTTGGAAAGTATGAGCAAGACAACAGGATCTCACCTCAGTCCGGACAAGCCGAACCTTTACCTTCACTTCGCCTTTGGGTTTCGTAACACCCAATGACTCGCGCACATGTTAAACTCCTTGGTCCGTGTTTCAAGACGGGTCAGGTGGATCGTCTACCACTACACCACAGACTATTGGCCCAACGCAAACCACACACGCAACCGCCAACGTGACAAAATCAAGCCATCAGCCGACCAGCCGAAGCTAGTAACGAGCCGACCAGACTCAACAACGCCCGAAGGTCTAGGCACGCATGCGAAGCCGCCATCTCCGACACACCGCACAGCTCCGCTACAGCCGGCTAGTAACACTCACAGCCCATAGATGAGCCAAAGAGTCACCTGCCGACCCAACCAAGACTGACGGAAATCAGACCTGATCAGTTTGGCCATAGCAGACAGGCAGCAGTGCCGGTCGTGGTGAACACCCTGAGAAAGTGCACTGACAAGCAGACCCTCACACCAACAGTGCGTGCGTCGTATGTAAACGATTCACACATACCCACCAAAAAGGCAGGCACCTGCGGTTAAGCAGACACTAAAGGCGGCCAGTATGCCCAAGCACAAATCACACTCATCAGCTGAATTCCCAGAGCTTGCAGTTCAACTCCACCTGTTTACCTTTGAACGGTTTCACGCACTGTTTACTCTCTCTTCAAAGTACTTTTCAACTTTCCCTCACGGTACTTGTTTGCTATCGGACTCGTGTAAGTATTTAGCCTTGGATGGAGTCTACCACCCACTTTGGGCTGCATTCACAAACAACCCGACTCCAAGGGTAGCTCAGAACAGAACTGTCACACTTGATCTCTACCCCCACGGGCCTTTCACCCTCTTTGGGCCAGAATGGGAAGCCGTACTCATTGCTGGACTTGGGGCAGAGCAGTAATRTCTGAAGCCAACCTAAACACCACATTGCCTCACGATCAATTAATCGCAGGCTTCGGTGTTGGGCTAATCCCTGTTCACTCGCAGTTACTAAGGGAATCCTTGTTAGTTTCTTTTCCTCCGCTTAGTGATATGCTTAAGTTCAGCGGGTAATCACGTCTGATCCGAGGTCAGGGTCAATTATACAATTCGTGCGTATTACACACACCATCGGTACAAACCGTAGACCGAACCATAGAGACAAGATCAAG
>NZ_SADB01000055.1 GCF_009669305.1 Ancylomarina sp. 16SWW S1-10-2 | reverse complement strand
AATAAGTAGTCCTGCGCAGATTTGAACTGCGGACCCCTACATTATCAGTGTAGTGCTCTAACCAACTGAGCTACAGGACTAGTTATAATCCATAGGCTTGTTAGTAAAACACCCTAACGCTATGGGTTATGGTATATTAAAAGATGAAAGCAAAAATAAAATTAGGTCAAGATTATAACCAAGYCAACTGTWTTCACAGTTAAACTTTTTTGTCGTATTATCCATCTCCAGAAAGGAGGTGTTCCAGCCACACCTTCCGGTACGGCTACCTTGTTACGACTTAGCCCCAGTTACCAATTTTACCCTAGGACGCTCCTTGCGGTAACGTACTTCAGGCACTCTCGGCTTCCATGGCTTGACGGGCGGTGTGTACAAGGCCCGGGAACGTATTCACCGTATCATTGCTGATATACGATTACTAGCGAATCCAACTTCACGGAGTCGAGTTGCAGACTCCGATCCGAACTGAGACCAGCTTTTGAGATTAGCATCCTGTCACCAGGTAGCTGCCCTTTGTACTGGCCATTGTAACACGTGTGTAGCCCTGGACGTAAGGGCCGTGCTGATTTGACGTCATCCCCACCTTCCTCTCACCTTACGGTGGCAGTCTCGCTAGAGTCCTCAGCATTACCTGCTAGCAACTAACGATAGGGGTTGCGCTCGTTATGGGACTTAACCCGACACCTCACGGCACGAGCTGACGACAACCATGCAGCACCTTGTAAATTGTCCCGAAGGAAAGATCTATTTCTAAACCGGTCAATCTACATTTAAGTCCAGGTAAGGTTCCTCGCGTATCATCGAATTAAACCACATGTTCCTCCGCTTGTGCGGGCCCCCGTCAATTCCTTTGAGTTTCATTCTTGCGAACGTACTCCCCAGGTGGATTACTTAATGCTTTCGCTCAGTCACGCACGATGTATTGTGCACAACGAGTAATCATCGTTTACGGCGTGGACTACCAGGGTATCTAATCCTGTTCGCTCCCCACGCTTTCGTCCATCAGCGTCAATAATGGTTTAGTAAGCTGCCTTCGCAATTGGTGTTCTACGTTATATCTATGCATTTCACCGCTACATAACGTATTCCGCCTACCTCAACCATATTCAAGTTCTTCAGTTTCAATGGCAGTTCCAGAGTTGAGCTCTGGGATTTCACCACTGACTTAAAGAACCGCCTACGGACCCTTTAAACCCAATAAATCCGGATAACGCTCGAATCCTCCGTATTACCGCGGCTGCTGGCACGGAGTTAGCCGATCCTTATTCATACAGTACATTCAAATCACTACACGTAGCAACGTTTATTCCTGTAAAAAAGCAGTTTACAACCCATAGGGCCGTCATCCTGCACGCGACATGGCTGGTTCAGACTTGCGTCCATTGACCAATATTCCTCACTGCTGCCTCCCGTAGGAGTCTGGTCCGTGTCTCAGTACCAGTGTGGGGGACTATCCTCTCAGACCCCCTAAGCATCATCGTCTTGGTGAGCCATTACCTCACCAACTAACTAATGCTACGCATGCCCATCTTTCACCTCCGAAGATTTAATAATTAATCCATGCGAATCAATCATATTATGCGGTGTTAATCCAAATTTCTTTGGGCTATCCCCCTGTGAAAGGTAGGTTGCATACGCGTTACTCACCCGTGCGCCGGTCGCCATCTTCTAGCAAGCTAGAAATGCTGCCCCTCGACTTGCATGTGTTAGGCCTGTCGCTAGCGTTCATCGAGCCAGGATCAAACTCTTCGTTGTATAAAAAACTTATAGTTAATTCTGCTCGTGGATAATATCTTAGTTATTTCGTAAATTTAATTGACAAGGTTATTTTCTTGTATTTACCTAACTTTATTCTACTTCCAATATTTTCAAAGAACTTCCGTTCAAAATTTCTTGCTATTTTGATGCTGATTACAGCGCCAAAGCGGGTGCAAAGATAACAACTTTAGTTTATTAAAACCAAATGAAATTTGAAGTTTTTTAAAGAAATATTTTCTTTCCAAAATTCCAACTCTCGTCGTTACATTACTCCAGATTTTTTAAGAACTTTTCGCTGTATTAGCGGCTGCAAATATAAGAACTTTAATTCTAAATCTACAAATCTTTTTTCGTTTATTTTTTAATTGTTTTTATCGGGTCACCCCAACGTTTTCAATACTTACAAACGATTCAAAGACCTTGCCTCTCTCTTAAAGCGAGTGCAAATATAGGGTTTTTATTTC
>NZ_SADB01000054.1 GCF_009669305.1 Ancylomarina sp. 16SWW S1-10-2 | reverse complement strand
TAGGAATACACTGATCAGCATACATCASAGTAGTAGCATACTGTGAGACCATGTTGTCTGTGAATGTGACTAGGTAAGGCAGTKCCASTGGTCGGTGTTGTGCATTGCACCAAGTGTTCAAGTGACACGGAACGCTGTGAGAATGTGCAGAGTGYCACCTGGTGGTTATGGTGTGACTGGAGTGATTGTGAACAGCTATGATGTGGGTGCGACTCGTATGGTGAGYCAASATCCTRCTTAAAAAYAACRYCAGRCACTTATTCAATAACGTYGTCYGGCAGCAACCACTTTGTCTAACTAAATTTCTTGCTCTCACTYGTAATTCTCCTCCCAACAACAAAAAGCAAAACAAMTTTCTAAGCGTGCAAACYACAGTTCACACTTTACAGCATTAAATACAGGTTAAGCTACAGAGATGRCACCCATGCAATACATTTACATAAAAGGTCCAGTGATACGAAATGCACAAAAACTAATTCATCACTATCAACATTTTTYTTTCACTTTARYYTCCCTTTATCCCACTCGTATCCACCTTTGTCCTACATCTATTTACACTCTTAKTTTYTYCCACTAACCCTGCTCACGCTGATTTATCACCCGTCGTCTCTAGTTAAAGGATTCGAGGTCGCAGAATGTTATCCGCGATTACTTGTTGMTACACTCGAAACTGCAYGATGTAGCTTTTAACGCYCGAATACTGAACCAAATTCAACAACAGATTTCCTTAGCTATGACCTTAGAATATCGCACCGTCTTTGTATACTTCGTCACCGAAACGCKCATAGAGGATCTGAGTGGTTTCCSTTATTTGAACTCACCATATCAAGATAAAGAAGCATCTGGATTCATACTTTGAGTTTCTAGAAGCCGTTGTGCTGCTCCACATTGTCTTGCTGTTKTAKGCATAGCATKAAKTCCTTGGGCAGAACTAGCTCTCTTAGASTGGATCMCAGTAGACAGTCGTYTGTGCRCTGTCYRACTAAACRGAACAGTAAGGAYYCGRAAAGAYAGGGACACTCGTCGTTGCCTCTTCGTCRTCTCTGCCTATTCTCCCACTRACTGCAGCTCAGATCATGTAAAAGATGAGTTTTGMGGAAAGATTTCTGGCCTACTCCAAAACGTTAGGCGCTGTGATGTAGTAATAGTGGCTCATGACTTTRATGCTCAAKTAGSTRAACTAAGCGAWAKGGARAGACACCTGGGTGGATCTKATGGTGTTATGRCACAGAGAACAGATAATCACATKTGATRTWTGATTAGCCGGAAAATATAATAAACTGAAAAAGAAAAAAAAAGAAGTGATTTCCAGTTTATMATGACACTCYRTACGYAACAAGTAACTTYTCTACCAAACTGAGATAATAGTACAACTTCCATTGTAAAASTTGTCATTTCTGTCAGGTTCAATACCTATAGTGTTTGAACATCATCCACGCTAATAACGTAAAAATAACTACTCAGTAAGCTAAGYCGCTGTMTCACCTTTTTTACACCTTAAATTCTGGTATAGCAGGGATTTCGTGCACCATTATAAGGATATACGTAACATAAAGTTCAACYAACCYAGTAGATGAAGTTCGGAAACCCTATTACAATTGTATGCTTAACTTTGAAACTACKTCACTGGTTYCAACATGCGCGGGTAGTGATTTCACGATCATTTTGACCAGATTCTTGTAATGCAAACATAGTTKACCTTCCAAGAAAACACCCTACACTAGTAATGCAGTACAGATCGAAACAYTGAACAGTACAYTTGTTRTTTACACTCTTATTTTTTCCACTGACSCTACTCACRCTGGTGGTTATGGTGTAACTCGTATGGTGTTTACACTCTTATTTTTTCCACTGACCCTACTCACGCTGGTGGTTATGGTGTAACTCGTATGGTG
>NZ_SADB01000053.1 GCF_009669305.1 Ancylomarina sp. 16SWW S1-10-2 | reverse complement strand
AATCGAGTAGGTTGGGGGATTACTCCCCCGCCCTCTCACACCACCGTACGTACTCTCGTATACGGCGGTTTCAAATTAATTTTGTAACAGTGCGTATTTAATCGACATATTAAACAAACCTAAATCCTCGAACCATTTTAGGTTCATAGCTTGATGAACTTGCGGACAACCCGATTTCCGCCACCACCCTTTACCCGAAAGGGCTAAAATCCAACTTTGCCAATTGGGAACTCCCAAACTTTTCAAAAATCGTTTAAGCGTTATGGCTCGCTTGCATTGTTTCAGACGGTAACATCGTAATTTTCGACGTATCCATGCATCTAGGTTACGCAAAAGACTTTTACATTTAGCGATGTGAAAATAATTTAACCAACCTCGAAGAATTCGTGTCAACTCCGAAACTACTTTTTCGAAGCTAACACCAYTGTTTCTTTTGGTTARTTCTCTTATTTTCATCTTTAGACGAACGATACTTTGATTGGCTATGACAATCATACCAGAATCGAGTATAGTATAACCTAAAAATTTGGTCTCGCTACTTTTGCAAACCTGACTTTTCTGTTCATTGACTTTTAACTTGAGTTTGCTTGTGAGATATGAACTAACAGATTCCTTTACTCTTGCGCCTGCTCTTTGGCTGCGAACAAAAATGCTGAAATCGTCGGCATATCGAACAAAGTAATGTCCTCGCTTTTCAARTTCCTTATCCAATTCATCTAAAACAATATTGGATAAGAGTGGAGAAAGTGGACTTCCTTGAGGTGTTCCTTTCAGGCGTTGATGAACTAAGCCACCAATCATGACCCCACTTTGCAAGTATTTGCGTATAAGCTTTAGAAGTGCCTTATCTTTGATTAAGTTTGATAAACGATACATTAGCCTATCGTGATTAACTTCATCAAAGAAACTCTTCATATCCATATCTACAACCACGTATCTTCCCTCTGTAACGTAACTACTTGCCCGTTTTATAGCTTGCTGTGCATTACGTTTCGGACGAAAACCATAGCTGTGATCTGAAAATACTTGTTCATAAATAGGGGTTAAAACCTGAGAAATTGCCTGCTGGATAATTCTGTCTTTTACCGTTGGAATWCCCAAATGGCGTACACCTCCATTGGGCTTAGGTATTTCTACTGCTTTTACAGCCGAGGGAAGGTATTCACCCCGAAGTATCTGGTTCACTAACTCATCTCCTTCTTTTGCAAACCAGGCAGAAAAATCTCCTACTGGAACCTTATCTATTCCTGCTACGCCCTTGTTCTTTTTCACTTGCTTGTAGGGCTCTGTTCAAGTTATCTGCAGAGCATACAATACAGATTAATTCTCCTGTAAAGACTCGTCCTTGATTCATCTCTTTACCTATTTGTTCCGTCAATGTTGTTATCGTTCCGTTTACGTCTTTACGATTTGCAGATTGACCAATAGCCTCCTTTTTATATTCTACAAACATATCTCGTTGGTAAGCTATCTGTTGCTGGTACTCCATAGGTAAAAGTCTTATCCGACTGCTTCTTTAATTAATTGATTCAGACCTTCTCTCTGTAAAAAAAAATACAGAAATACTATGTCCTCTGCTGACTTCTCATCTCCTTTAGCTGATTGTCTCCGCTCAGTTTGTTGTTTTGTACAACAGATGATGAGATATCTCGGGATAAGATAACATACTTTCGTCACGTCCTACTTGATTTACTCTAAGTGGTTACGATTGACTTTCGGGCTTTCCCAATCCATTGCTCGGTTCCCCCCACTAGTAAGCCTTATATCAAGTTTCTGTTCGTTAGAACGATGACTTTGCTGATGGCTTTCTTCAGATTTGCAGTCACCCACAACACCCTTGCCAATTGCTAGTTCTTCCTGTCAACTGGGTGAACTCAAGAACATTTCATCTTGATAGCACATTAACATACCCGACATACAAA
>NZ_SADB01000052.1 GCF_009669305.1 Ancylomarina sp. 16SWW S1-10-2 | reverse complement strand
TGCGAAGAGGACGACGCATGAGAGATATAATGCGCCTATGTGTTGTCATGTGGTCTTGCAATAACTTTATGATGTGGCGTATATTTTGGACTGCACAATGAAAGCAAGTCCTCAATATTTATTTACGGGTACCATTATTCCCATACTACGAGGCAAAAAAAATGGGCTGACAGTGCGCTAACACTTCAACCCAGTGATGAACATTAATCAAGGAATGTCCATGAGTACATTTTATGGGGAAAATCCGTCCCTATCAAGCCCGAAAAGCGCTAAAAATAGCCAGCCCCTTGGTATATTTACGAAATCTCAGGTAATCCACAGCCAGCAAGGCTTTCAGCGATTCCATAATTTTTTACTTCAAGACCAATCTGCCAAACTTTTACCCCGAGAACGTGTGGGAAATTGTTTAAAAAAACGCATCGATAAAGATAAATTACGCGAAGTTAAATACAACGAATCTAGAAAAAAAGCTCACTGGGCCAATGTCCAGCGTTGTGGTTCTATTTGGTCATGTCCTGTTTGTGCCAAACAAATTACTGAAAAACGGAGAGAGGAGCTTAAAAAGGCTGTTAATACGTGGCAAACAAGCCATGACGGCTCAATTCAGCTATTAACCCTTACCTTTAGCCATTCCAASTCAGAAAGCCTTAAATCGCYCTTAGAWCGCCAMAAAAAGGCATATAAGATTTTCCTTGAAACAACAAAAGTAAAAGTCATTCTTAAAAAAATGGGTGTTGTTCATAAGGTCAGGTCTTTTGAGGTCACTTATGGTGATAATGGATGGCATCCGCATTTTCATATTTTGATGTTTAATAAATACATTTTGGTTTCTGCTGATCTTAGAAAAAATCTTTCTGAACTTTGGATAAAGGCCTGTGTTCGTGCAGGTTTATCAGCTCCATCTATGAAGCATGGTTTAGATTTGAGAGATGGTGAATATGCTTCTGAATATGTTTCTAAATGGGGTATTGAGCACGAGTTAACCAAGGGACATATTAAAAAGGGAAAGCACAACAGTCTCACACCTTTTGATCTCTTGCAGTTATCAATTGATGATCTTGATGTTTTTCAAAAAAAGCCCTCAAAACTTTTTCAGGAATTTGCAATTTCTGTGAAAGGTGCTCGTCAATTGGTTTGGTCTAGAGGATTAAAACAGCTTTTAGAAATTGAAGATAAAACAGACGAGGAACTTGCTGAAGAAACTGAAAATGAAGCAATAAGTTTAAGGACTGTTGATGAATATATTTTTAGTTTGCTTTGCCATTATCAAAAACGTCATCAGTTTTTAAAAGCGATTGAAGATGATTGGGAAAGTGGATCTTTTGGTAGTGGATCTACTGAAAAATTACTTATTGAGATACTAGAGTTAGAAACTAAAAGATTAAGTGAGGTTGCGTAATGATTTCTTCTATTCATATTTATATTGRCCGTGTTCATAGTCACCTACCTCAGTCATTTTGGGATGATGTTGGTTCTGATCTTCATCAAAAATATGAGTGCGACCTGGTTATCATGCCAGTTGATGAAGAAAATACACGTTTGAATGTTGAGRGTGATTTAACTCCAGATGAAATGATGGCTGTTAAAGATTCTTTTGGATCCCACATGCAAAAAACGCATTAAAAAAATCCCCTTTAAGCCTGACTTCGGTTGGGCTTTTTTTTGTCTGTTTCTTGAGAAACGCGTAAGCGTGCATTCTGAAAAACTCACCGCTTTTGAAAAAAGTGTAGTGAGTACACTTTCTCCAGTAGCCGAACGAGTGTCTACGAGTGATTCGGGATATTAAAATTTTAAATCCTTTTTCCCTGATTACAGCTCCCTTTTGATTTTTCACTGGATAAATAGAGCATCCCGAATGGGTGCGAACTGATTTCACACGGAGGCGCGGAAGAGATCGAAGAGGAGGACGATGCGAAGAGGACGACGCA
>NZ_SADB01000051.1 GCF_009669305.1 Ancylomarina sp. 16SWW S1-10-2 | reverse complement strand
TTGATGGAATAACAAATGAAAAAGTACAATGGGTGCAAGATAAACTAAATAATAGGCCTAGAAAGCGTCTAAATTACTTGACTCCAAATGAAAAATATAATTATGTTGTAAATAATCAAAAAGTTGCATTTGCAACTTGAATTCAGGAAATCAAAAATAAACAAATAGAGAATCTCAAATTCCAAAGGGATTGTATATTTATAGCACAAATATTCTATCCTATTTGTTCGACTCCTTAGGAGTCGCATACTATTCTGAAAAATCAGTTCTATAAACATATGAATCCTTTGGATTCAAAAATAAAAATAATGAATATAATTTCCCCTCCTTCATTTTAAGGAGGGGTGGATGATTTTACGAGGAACGAGGAAAATCAGACGGGGTGGTTTGAAACATCTAATTTCCAAACCACCACCCCCTCATCCAATTCTTGGTCTCGGGTACTCCTCCTTAAAAAAAAGAGCAGAAAAGGTGGATGGTTTTCTGAGGTACGAAGAAAATCAGACGGAGTGGTTTACAATCTCAAACAATATTTTATGTAAATTGTATAACTCAAATACATTAACATGAAAAAGATTCACAACAAACCGAACCTCATCGAATACAGAAAGAAACTAAGAAGGCGTTCCACTGCTGCTGAATCAACTCTTTGGAAAACAATCAAAAATAAACAAATCGAGAATCTCAAATTCCGTAGACAACATTCAATCGGAAATTACATTGCTGATTTCTATTGTCCTGAAATCAGATTAATCATAGAATTAGATGGAGCTTCACACGACAACTACCTATCAGAAGAAAAGGATATTGTTCGAGATAGAACTTTAGAAGAATACAATTGCACCATAATAAGATTTGAAAACCGATATGTTTATGAATTTCTTGAAGAAATAATTGAGGCAATTAAAACGCACAAAATAAATTATCTGAAGAAAAATAGCTGAATATAAATTTTTCTGACCACCTCCCCCTCTTCCAATTCTTGGTCTCGGGTACTCCTCTTTTTATCCCGATGGTAATCAGTAATGAGGAAAAAAATTAAACTTGTCTTTAATAGCAACACTACCGATTCTCAACTAACACAATTTCCCCTCCTTCATTTTTTTACCACCTCGCCCTACGGCCACTCCTCCTTAAAAAAAAGAGGAGAAAAGGTGGATGATTTTTGAGGAACGAATAAAATCAGACGGGGTGGTTTTAAATATTATTTATTTGCTGAATATTTTGAAGTAAAAAGAATTATCTAAAACCACCTCCCCCTCATCCAATTCTTGGACTCGAGTACTCCTCTTTTTATCCCGATGGTAATCAAGAATGAGGAGAAAAATTAAACTTGTCTTTAATAGCAACACAATACCGATTTTCAACTAACACAATTTCCCCTCCTTCATTTTTTTACCACCTCGCCCTACGGGCACTCCTCCTTAAAAAAAAGAGGAGAAAAGGTGGATGGTTTTCTGAGGTACGAAGAAAATCAGACGGGGTGGTTTAAATATTATTTATTTGCTGAATATTTTGAAGTAAAAAGAATTATCCTAAACCACCTCCCCCTCATCCAATTCTTGGACTCGGGTACTCCTCCTTAAAACAAAGGAGGAGAAAAGATGGATGGTTTTCTGAGGTACGAGGAAAATCAGACGGAGTGGTTTACAATCTCAAACAATATTTTATGTAAATTGTATAACTCAAAGACATTAACATGAAAAAGATTCACAACAAACCGAACCTCATCGAATACAGAAAGAAACTAAGAAGGCGTTCCACTGCTGCTGAATCAACTCTGTGGAAAACAATCAAAAATAAACAAATCGAGAATCTCAAATTCTGTAGACAACATTCAATCGGAAATTACATTGCTGATTTCTATTGCCCCGAAATTAGACTAATCATAGAATTAGATGGAGCTTCACACGACAACTACCTATCAGAAGAAAAGGATATTATTCGAGATAGAACTTTAGAAGAATAC
>NZ_SADB01000006.1 GCF_009669305.1 Ancylomarina sp. 16SWW S1-10-2 | reverse complement strand
TCATTTGGGTAAGCATTTTGCTAGTTTTCTTCGCGGTCTTGATTGGATATAGACTTGGTGTAAAAAAGAAAAAACTCAGGTCCCCACCTGAGTTTTATAACTAACCTAAATCTAACCTATGAAAAACACTGAACTATTGGAGTAGTTCAGCTCTATCTATGAAAAAATAGTTTTTTGTTTTTACACTACAAACATAGCTGATTGTTTAGTTAAGCCGAGTGAATACAAGTTAAAGAAGATTAAGAAATCATTTGGGTAAGCATTTTTCTAGTTTTCTTCGCGGTCTTGATTGGATATAGACTTGGTGTAAAAAAGAAAAAACTCAGGTCCCCACCTGAGTTTTCTAACTAACCTAAATCTAACCTATGAAAAACACTGAACTATTGGAGTAGCTCAGTTCTATTTATGAAAAAAACATCTTTTGTTTCTACACTACAAACATAGCTGATTGTTTCGTTAAGCCTAGTGAATACAAGTTAAAGAAGATTAAGAAATCATTTGGATAAAAATTTTGCTGGTTTTGTGAATGGGTTTGAATGGAGCAKGACTTGGTGTAAAAAAGAAAAAACTCAGGTCCCCACCTGAGTTTTCTAACTAACCTAAATCTAACCTATGAAAACACTGAACTATTGGAGTAGCTCAGTTCTATTTATGAAAAAATAGTTTTTTGTTTCTACACTACAAACATAGGTGTTTCTTTAGTTAAGCCGAGTGAATACAAGTTAAAGAAGATTAAGAAATCATTCGGATAAGAATTTTGTTGGTTTTGTGAGTGGTCTTGATGGGCGACAGACTTGGTGTAAAAAAGAAAAAACTCAGGTCCCCACCTGAGTTTTCTAACTAACCTAAATCTAACCTATGAAAAACACTGAACTATTGGAGTAGCTCAGTTCTATTTATGAAAAAAATATCTTTTGTTTCTACACTACAAACATAGCTGATTGTTTAGTTAAGCCGAGTGAACACACGTTAAAGAAGATTAAGAATTCATTTGGGTAAGCATTTTGCTAGTTTTCTTCGCGGTCTTGATTGGATATAGACTTGGTGTAAAAAAGAAAAAACTCAGGTCCCCACCTGAGTTTTCTAACGAACCTAAATCTAACCTATGAAAAAATACTGAACTATTGGAGTAGCTCAGCACTACTTTATGAAAAAAATGTTTTATTGTTTCTACACTACAAACATAGCTGATTGTTTAGTTAAGCCGAGTGAATACAAGTTAAAGAATATTAAGAGTTCCTTTGAGTAAGTTTTTTGCTGGTTTTGTAAGTGGTCTTGATTGTCGACAGACTTGGTGTAAAAAAGAAAAAACTCAAGTCCCCACCTGAGTTTTATAACTAACCTAAATCTAACCTATGAAAAACACTGAACTATTGGAGTAGCTCAGTTCTATTTATGAAAAAAATATCTTTTGTTTCTACACTACAAACATAGCTGATTGTTTAGTTAAGCCCAGTGAATACAAGTTAAAGAAGCTTAAGAATTCATTGTAGGAAATATTTAAATGGTTTTATTGATGTTTCTGAATCAAGAAGGACTTGGTGTAAAAAAGAAAAACTCAGGTTCCCACCTGAGTTTTATAACTAACCTAAATCTAACCTATGAAAAACACTGAACTATTGGAGTAGCTCAGTTCTATTTATGAAAAAAATATCTTTTGTTTCTACACTACAAACATAGCTGATTGTTTCGTTAAGCCGAGTGAACACACGTTAAAGAAGATTAAGAATTCATTTGAGTAAGTGTTTTGCTAGTTTTCTTCGCGGTCTTGATTGGATATAGACTTGGTGTAAAAAAGAAAAAACTCAGGTCCCCACCTGAGTTTTATAACTAACCTAAATCTAACCTATGAAAAAATACTGAACTATTGGAGTAGCTCAGCACTACTTTATGAAAAAAATGTTTTATTGTTTCTACCCTACAAACATAGCTGATTGTTCAGTTAAGCCGAGTGAATACAAGTTAAAGAAGCTTAAGAATTCATTCGAATAAGAATTTTGATTGTTTTGTGAGTGGTCTTGATTGGCGACAGACTTGATGTAAAAAAGAAAAACTCAGGTCCCCACCTGAGTTTTATAATTAACCTAAATCTAACCTATGAAAAATTACTGAACTTTTGGAGTAGCTCAGTTCTATTTATGAAAAAATAGTTTTATTTCTACATTACAAATATAGCTCTTTGCTGTGTTAATCAGAGTGAATACAAGTTAAAGAAAGTTAAGCTATAGTTTTTTAGGAATATGGAAAAAGTATTGGGCAATTTATAAAATAAAAAAACCTTCGATTCTAATGAATCGAAGGTTTAAATTTTGGCGGTCTGGACGAGACTCGAACTCGCGACCCCATGCGTGACAGGCATGTATTCTAACCAACTGAACTACCAAACCAAAATGTAATTTGTTTTTTTACTGAGTCAAATYAAAACTCATCTTTTGGCGGTCTGGACGAGACTCGAACTCGCGACCCCATGCGTGACAGGCATGTATTCTAACCAACTGAACTACCAAACCAAAATGTAATTTGTTTTTTTTACTGAGTCAAATYAAAACTCATCTTTTGGCGGTCTGGACGAGACTCGAACTCGCGACCCCATGCGTGACAGGCATGTATTCTAACCAACTGAACTACCAAACCAAAATTACAACAGAAGCATTTTATATCTGACTCTTTAGTCTGATTTTTTCCTGATTGCGATGCAAAGATAGCGCAACTTTTTTCACTTGCAATAGGGCTCTTGTTTTTTTTCTGATAAAAAATTAAAGAAAGCTTCTAAAATTACGGTTTTGAGCATGTTACGAATACTCAAAAAATGTGTATTTTTTAAAATTAATTTTTTAACCTAAAGAAGCTGAAATTAACACTTCCATAGCTTCTCGTTTCTTGAAATAATGGATGCTGTGAAAAATCATTTCTAGATGAATGCTCTACAATGACGATACCATTCTCATTTAGAATGTTTTGTTTAAAAATTGCATCAGGAATTGTATCAATTGTATCTAAGTCATAAGGAGGATCCGCAAAAATAAGATCAAATGTTTTCTTACATCCTTTTAGATATTTAAAAATGTCAGCTCGCAATGCATGAATTTGAGTAAACCCAAGTTCTTTAATTGTCTTTTTAATGAACGCACAGTGTTTAAAATTTAATTCAATGCAAATAACTTGTTCTGCACCTCTAGAGGCAAACTCGTAGCTAATACTACCTGTTCCTCCAAATAGGTCAAGAACATTTAAATCCTCAAAATTTATTGTGTTATTAAGAACATTAAATAGGTTTTCTTTAGCAAAATCGGTTGTAGGACGTGCTTTAAAATTCTTATCAGGACTTATTCTTCTACTTTTATGGGTTCCACTAATTATTCGCACAGATTTGGATTTAAAAGTTTTGTAAATTGATTATAAACAGAATTTGAAACGTTATTTTTTGAAATTGAATTACTAGGAATAGTATCTATTCTTACATCTTTAATGTATCGTTTCAATGTTTGGAATGCTTTGCTTGCTTCATCTATTTTTCCTGAAATATGAAGTTGACTATATTCTGTATTTAGTTTCTGTTGTTTATAAATATTAAGAATAAAATACACCATATCAGTTTCATCCTTAAAGGAAAAATTGTTGCTAAAGTATTTTTGTCCACTGTTTGGAATAAATGCATCAAAGAAGTTGTTGTACACTTCAATGAATACTATAGGGTGTTTACTTTCAGTATTCTGACTCAAGACGCTTTGGTAGAAACTTAAAGTTTGATGAGAAATTTCTGATCCTGGGAATTGAGATTTTATAAAAGAGGGTATGTCCGAAGGTAATGCAAATACAATATAAGCATTAAGTTGTGTGCTTATATTCCAATGTATTATTTCTGATTTTAAGAGCGGATGACACAGTTGGAAACTGTCTTTAGCTATGTTTTCTGAAAAAAGTTCAGAAGGTATAAGACATGCTTTCTTTGTTAACCAAATAACAGAAACGTGTTTGTATGTCAGGTTAAGATAATCGCAGTTTCGTATGTTATCTTTTAGTACATCAATAGAACTGTCTTCAGAGTCTGAATTAAGTTTTTTTGATTGGAAAAGTACTAAGCACTTATTATTTGAGCTGAGGATAGAAAAAGAAAATCCATCCAGACAGAGCTGGATGGATAGTTTATATCTTGACGTATTATCCTTTTCAAATGTTGAATCAATAAATAATAATTCGTCCATAATGTATTTTTAAGGATTATTCCCAGTTTCCGCCACCGTTGTTAGCTTCTTCAAGAGAACCAACTTTTAGTCCAGGGTATTTGTTTATACGTAGACGGTTCCCGTTTTCTTCTTTTAACTCGTCTAAATATTCATCACGCAAATCAGCAAAAATTGCCATGTTTGAAACCTTAGCTTCGAAAACCTGAACTGTTACGTTAGAACCAGTAACAATAATGCCTGCTGCTAATGTGAATTCACTTTGCTCCTTAGTTGTAGGAACATATCTTAGGCTTTCAATATCGTAGTTTGCGTTAAAAGTTGTAGTAAGAGCAGATACCATTACCGTGTCACGAGTAATAAAACCTTTTTTTACGGCTTCTTTTTCAGTCATACCAGCTTCAATTTGCTCATCAGATAATGAACCAATTGATTTAACCATAGGCATTGAATCTGTCTTAATAAATGAAATTAAAGTATCAAAACTGCCAGTGTATTTATTATTTACATCTTTATAAGCATTCTCAGCTTTACGGATATCTTTTAATTGGTTAATAATTTTTGCATAACGTTCTGTTTTAATTTTACCAAATTCAATTGGTTTCATTATACTTTGGTAAGCTAAATATCCAAACGCAACAATTGCAAAAGCAAGTAAAATTTGAAAAACTGATTTTAATTTCATAATTTATAATTTGTGTTAATTTTAGTTATACCGTGATTGCATTTGAATAACATCAATAAATGCATATTCTTATGCTCGCATCATCTAAATTGTTTATTAGTTTGTGTAGGTTTGTTTGCAAATTTAAAAAAAAAATCTGTTTGGTTATTTTAATAACCATAAATTTTAAGTGAAAATGTTAAAAAAACACATAAGCCTAAGTATTTGTAATAAATTAAAGTTTGAACCAACTAATGATCAGGGAATTGCAATTGATGAGTTGTCTGCTTTTTTAACGGGCAGTAAGAATGATAGTATTTTTTTGTTGAAAGGGTATGCGGGAACTGGTAAAACAACTTTAATAAGTGCTCTGGTTGCTAGTCTTACCGAAATGGAAATAAAAACAGTTCTTTTAGCTCCAACTGGTCGTGCAGCAAAGGTTCTCTCTTATTATTGTAAGCAGAGTGCTTATACAATCCATAAAAAGATATATCGTCAAAAAGCATTAACTGACGGCTTTGGGGTATTTAATCTAGATAGAAACCTTTTGCGTGATACCATATTTCTGGTTGATGAAGCATCTATGATTTCTAACTATTCTCATGAAACATCGTCTTTCGGATCGGGTTGTTTGTTAGACGATCTTGTTGATTATGTTTCCGCTGGTATAAATTGTCGATTAATTTTAGTTGGTGATGTTGCACAGTTGCCTCCAATTGGTATTGATATTAGTCCTGCTTTAGATCCTAAAGAATTGGAATCGTGTTATAACTTTTCTGTTAAAGAAGTTATTTTAACCCAAGTCGTTCGTCAGTCTGAAGAGTCGGGTATATTAAAGAATGCAACAGAACTTCGGCGCATGCTTGATGAAGGGGAAAGTGGTTATCCTCAATTCGAAACTAAAAATTTCCCAGATATTGTTCGTCTCAGTGGGGCTGATTTAATTGATGAAATTTCTTCTGCTCACTATAAGTATGGCTTGGAAGAGACAATGGTACTCAGTCGCTCAAATAAACGTGCAAACCAATACAATCAAGGAATTCGAAATAGTATATTGTATAGAGAGGACGAAATTACAGTTGGTGACTATTTAATGGTTGTGAAAAATAATTATTTTTGGACTGCCGATGTAAAGGAAATAGATTTTATTGCAAATGGTGACATTGTTGAAATTGTAAGGATAGGTAAGCATGTAGAGCTTTATGGTTACAGATATGTTGAGGTTAGCCTTCGTTTCCCAGACTATAAAGATCTTGAGTTAGATACAATGATAATGCTCGATACATTAACCATTGAGACCGCCTCTTTAAATTATGAAGAAAATAAGAAACTTTTCTTTAAAATTAACGAAGATTATGCTGATATACGTTCAAAAAAGAAGCGATACGAGAAGGTACGTGATAATAAATTCTTTAATGCCTTGCAAGTAAAATTTGCTTATGCAATAACTTGTCATAAAGCGCAAGGAGGGCAGTGGAGCGCTGTTTTTGTCGATCAGGGATATATTACAGAGGATATGCTTAATCGAGAGTTTTACCGCTGGCTTTATACGGCATTAACGCGTGCTACCAAGAAATTGTATTTGGTTAATTTTAAAAAGGATTTCTTCCCCAATGAAGAGCTAGATTTATAGCTCAATTCCTATCATTAGGATATCATCTGTTTGTTCGTTGTTTGTTTTCCATTCATCTAGCCAATTAAATAAATCGGATTTTTGAAGATCTATAGACTTAGTTTGTATATTGATTAGTTTGTCGTAGAATTCTTTTTTCTTTAAACGTTTGGTTTGGCTACCACCCAATTGGTCGGTAATTCCATCCGAATATATAAATAGTCTGTCTTGTGGGGCAGAGGTGATTGTTTTTGTTTGAAATTCAGAAAATTCACTTTCTTTTCCTATCGAAAGTCTATCTCCAGGTATTTCGAAAAGAGAAAAATTGTCGTTCGTAAGTTTTGGCTCAATAAGTTCTTGATCAACTTCTAATTTGCCTAAACCCGAGCGAATAAGTATAAGGGGACGTCTTGCTCCAACGTATTCTATCTTGTTTTCTTGTGATACGATTGAAATAAAACCTCCATCCATACCATCGTACTGAGTATAGGTGTCATTTGAAGTATTTAATAGACTACTGAATTTTTGACTTAATTTTGGGAAAATTTGTCCAGTTTGAATTTGACTCCCATTATCAAAAATGGTATGTAGTTCCATTTGTCCCATCATGGTTAACATTGCAGCAGGAACACCGTGTCCTGTGCAATCGAAAAGACCAATGTTTTTTTGTTGGAAATTTTGATTTATGCAGTAAAAATCACCGCTAACAATGTGTTTCGGGAAATTGATAATAAAAGACTTAGGAAACATGTGTTTAAAATGCTCCGTATCAGGTAATATCGAACGTTGAATTCTTTGAGCATGAATCATTCCTTGGTGGATATCAAAATAGGATTTATATTTTGATATTTCTTGCTTTTGCTTATTGATTTGGAATGCAATCATTATTTTTGATTGCAATTCCGTAAAATCAATAGGCTTTTTCACGTAATCAAGAGCCCCTTTAGAGAGAGCAATCTTTATGGTTTCTACCTCAGTTTTGGCCGTTACCATAATTACAGGAATATCCCTTAAGCGTTCATTTGCCTGTAGTTTTTCGAGTACATCTATTCCATCCATTATTGGCATCATCACATCAAGAAGAATCACCTCTGGAAGTTCTGTTTCGAGCCAAGTTAATGCTTCTTGTCCACTGGTTTTAGATATAACATTGTAATCTTTTCGAAAATAGACCTCAATTAATTTATTATTAATTGGAGAGTCGTCTATAGACAGTATGATACGTTTATTATCCATGCAAAAAATGTTTGGTCGGTTTTATTAAACTGAATAAATTAAAATTAATTTAATTTTAATGAATGAATAATTTCGTTAATCTTTTTATCAGCAAGTGCTTCTGCTTTATAATATTCTTCTATTTGATCTAGCTTCTCTCGAACTTCGAAGTAGAACTTAATCTTAGGTTCAGTTCCTGAAGGACGAACCGAAATTTTTGATCCATCTTCTAAGAAAAATTGTAAAACATCAGCTGTCGTTGGAAAATCAAGATCAGTTTCTTCCCCAGTTAAAGGGTTTGTTGCTTTTCTAATTGTGTAATCTTTAACCAATACAATAGGCGAATTATTAATTATTTTAGGACGATTAAAACGGAAGTTATGCATCATATCTTCAATTTCTTTAGCACCGCTAAGTCCTTCTCTTACAATATAAATCATTTTTTCTCTAGAAAAACCATATTCGACATATATTTCTTTTAAAATGTCAAATAGATTTTTGCCTTGATCTTTAGCCCAAGCTGCAATTTCGGCCATTATACTACACGATGAAACAGCATCTTTGTCGCGTGTAAAGTCTCCAGGCATATAACCAAAAGATTCTTCACCTCCGCCAATATAGTTCTTGTCTGGATTTTTGCGAATAACATCAGCAATCCATTTAAAACCAGTATAGGCATCAAAACATTCAACATTGTTTTTGATTGCAACATCTTTAAAAAGCTCAGTTGTTACTATGGTTTTAACAACATAGTCGTTCCCTGTTAACAAGCCAAGTTCTCTTCTTCTCCTTATTAGGTAGTAAGTAAATATTAATGCTGTTTGATTCCCATTAATAATTTCCCATTCTCCATTGTCATTAGTAACAGAAATACCTAATCTGTCACCATCAGGATCACAGGCCATCACTAAGTCTGCATTAACTTCTTTAGCTTTATCTACTGCCATTTTAAGAGCTGCTGGCTCTTCAGGGTTAGCAGACTTTACAGTAGGGAAGTTACCATCAACAATATCTTGCTCTGGAATATGAATGACATTTTCGAAGCCATAATTTTTTAATGAGGCAGGAACTAATCTTACTGTTGTACCATGTATAGGTGTGAATACAATTTTTAAATCTTTCTGATTTTTTATTGATTCAGGAGATAAGCTAAGTGTTTTAACTGTATCTAAATAAAGTTTATCCATTTCGGCACCTAAAACTTCAATTAGATCAGGATTACCTTCAAATTTAATTTGATCAACCGTAACAGCTTTTACTGCATCTATAATGTTCTTGTCATGAGGTGTTACGATTTGTGATCCATCATCCCAATAAGCTTTATAGCCGTTATATTCTTTAGGATTATGTGATGCGGTAATAATAACACCCGATTTACAACCTAGTTGACGAATTGCAAAAGACATTTCAGGAGTTGGTCTTAAATCATCAAAAATATAGGCTTTAATTCCATTTGCAGAGAAAATGTTTGCAACAGTATCAGAATATAATTTGCTGTTATTTCTACAGTCATACCCTATACATATAGAAATGTCTTCGCCAGCAAAGACTTCATTTAAATAATTAGCTAAACCTTGTGTTGCTGTACCAACTGTATATATGTTCATTCGATTGGTACCA
Source organism: Ancylomarina sp. 16SWW S1-10-2 (assembly GCF_009669305.1). GTDB lineage: Bacteria > Bacteroidota > Bacteroidia > Bacteroidales > Marinifilaceae > Ancylomarina. Next base: position 230,561 of record NZ_SADB01000006.1, on the reverse strand, counting down.
GGTCCCATTTTTCCTCTAAGTCCACCAGTACCAAATTCTAAGTCTTTATAAAAGGAATCAATCAATTCAGACTGATCTTCTTTATTCATTAATTCAGAAATTGATTTTTTTGTGTCTTCATCGTAATTGCCGTTAAGCCATTCGTTTGCTCTTGAATTTACGATGTCTTGTATATCTGACTGATTCATGTTATTATTTTTAATAAAATCCTTTATTTGTAGGATCGGATCTAATTTTTTAAAAACTAAAGCTCAAAAATATCTCATTTTTTTGGATTAATCAAAGAGTTTACATGATTAGTGGCGTTATTTTTTAGATATAGCTGTAATTTCACCTAAGAGTCAATCCTGAATGATATTTTATTCTCGTTTATACTATAATTGAGAATAAATAAGCTTGAATTCAAATTTAGTTTAAAAAAATCTTTATTGAGCTAATTATTGCATGAAATTGATGAATAATCATTGATCTTTAGACTTGTAGTTTGAAATATAATGAGTACTTTTGCAGCGATTTAAATAATATAATGTCTAATTTATTAGTAAAACAATTAATTTAGTATGGTTGAAGAAAACAAGAATGCTGCTGTTGAGGCAGAATTTGATTGGGATGCATTTGAGAATGAAGATGCAAGTGTTGCTGTAAATAGAGCAGAATTAGAAGCACAGTACGATAAAACATTATCTACAGTTGCTGAAAAAGAGGTTATCGATGGTCTCGTTATCTCTATGAATAAAAGAGAAGTTGTAATCAATATTGGTTACAAATCTGATGGTATCGTGAGTTTGAATGAATTCCGTTACAATCAAGAATTAACTGTAGGTGATACAGTTGAAGTTTATGTTGAAAGTCAGGAAGATAAAAAAGGACAATTAGTTCTTTCACACAAAAAAGCACGTGCTTTACGTTCTTGGGATCGTGTTAATGCTGCACTTGAAAACAACGAAATTATTAAAGGTTATATCAAGTGTCGTACCAAAGGTGGTATGATCGTTGACGTATTTGGTATTGAAGCTTTCTTACCAGGTTCTCAAATTGATGTTAAACCTATCCGTGACTACGATATTTACGTAGGAAAAACTATGGAATTCAAGGTTGTTAAAATCAATCACGAATTTAAAAATGTTGTTGTATCACACAAAGCTCTTATTGAAGCTGAATTGGAACAACAGAAAAAAGAAATTATTGCTAAACTTGAAAAAGGTCAAGTTCTTGAAGGAACAGTTAAAAACATCACTTCTTATGGTGTATTTATCGACTTAGGTGGTGTTGATGGTTTGATCCATATCACTGACCTTTCATGGGGTAGAGTTTCTCATCCAAGTGAAATCGTTGAATTAGATCAAAAATTAAATGTTGTAATTCTTGATTTCGATGATGATAAAAAACGTATTGCTTTAGGTCTTAAACAACTTACTCCTCATCCATGGGATGCTCTTGACGCTGAAATGAAAGTTGGCGATAGAGTAATGGGTAAAGTTGTAGTTATGGCTGATTACGGTGCTTTCGTTGAAATCGCTGCAGGTGTAGAAGGTCTTATCCACGTTTCTGAAATGTCTTGGTCACAACACTTGAGATCTGCACAAGATTTCATGAAAGTTGGAGATGAAGTAGAAGCTCAGATTATTACTTTAGATCGTGAAGAAAGAAAAATGTCTCTTGGTCTTAAACAATTGAAGCCAGATCCTTGGGAAGGTGTTGAAGCTAAGTATGCTGTAAATTCTAAACATGCTGCTAAGGTTCGTAACTTCACAAACTTCGGTGTATTTGTTGAGATTGAAGAAGGTGTAGATGGTTTGATTCACATTTCTGATCTTTCTTGGACTAAGAAAGTGAAACATCCAGCTGAATTCACTACTATTGGTGCTGAAATCGAAGTTGTTGTTCTAGAAATAGACAAAGACAACAGAAGATTGAGCTTAGGTCATAAGCAATTGGAAGAGAATCCATGGGATGTATTCGAAACAATCTTTGCTACTGACTCAACTCACGAAGGTACTATCGTAGATGTATTCGAAAAAGGTGCTGTTGTTGCTCTTCCTTACGGTGTTGAAGGATTTGCTACTCCACGTCACTTAGTTAAAGAAGATGGATCACAAGCTAAAGTTGATGAGAAACTTACTTTCAAAGTAATTGAATTCTCTAAAGCTGCTAAGCGAATTATCCTTTCTCACTCAAGAACTTTTGAAGATGTTAAGCGTGCTGAAGTTTCTGAAAAGAAAAAATCTGCATCTACTAACATGAAAAAAGGAGTTAAGAAGGTGAAAGATTCATTAGAAAAAACTACCTTAGGTGATATTTCTGCATTGGCTGCTTTAAAATCTCAACTTGAAAAAGGAGAAAAGTAAGCTTTAAATAATCCTTAAAGAGGTTTAGATATGGACTTTAAGATTGACAAAAAAGACGGGTACACTTTAATTCAGGTACTAAACGATAGACTGGATACTCATATTGCTCCTGAGCTTAAATCAAAATTAATTTTGATTTTCTCAGAAGGAGAGAAGAATATTCTTTTAAATTTAGATACTTGTACTTATTGTGATTCATCTGGCTTAAGTGCCATTCTTGTAGCCAACAGGTTATGTAAGAATGCCGATGGAACATTTGTTCTTTATGGTTTACAACCTTCAGTTGAAAAACTGATTATTATTTCGCAATTGGATACAGTGCTTAACGTTTCTGACGATTTTAGCGTAGCTGAATCCATAGTGAAAAATGGGATTGAGAATTAATATTGATCGTAAGTGAAATTTGAATTAACAATCCTAGGTAGTAATTCTGCATTACCAACCTCAAAAAGATTCCCAACCGCTCAAGTGCTCAATGTACTTGAGCGGTTTTTTTTAATTGATTGTGGTGAAGGAACACAAATTCAGTTAAAGAAGTTTCGAGTACCTATGGCTCGAATTAATCATATCTTTATATCCCATTTGCATGGCGATCATTTCTTTGGTCTAATAGGTCTCATTTCAAGTTTTTCATTGCAAGGAAGAACGAATGATTTGCACATATATGCACATTCTAAGCTTGAAAAAATCATTCGATTCCAACTGGAAATATTAGAATCGCAATTGCGTTATAAGTTGATTTTTCATTATATATATGGAAAAGAAATTCAAACTCTTTTTGAAGATGATGCGCTTACTGTACAATCATTTCCGTTAAGACATGGTGCGATTCCTTGTGCTGGGTTTTTGTTTAAAGAGAAGGAACGCCCAAGACATCTTAAAAAGGATATGTTGGATTTTTATAAGATACCAATTAAACTTAGGCATGGTATTAAAATGGGAGCCGATTATTTGACTGATGAGGGAGAACTCATTTCTAATTCTAAATTAACCAATGAAGCATCTCGTCCGCGGTCTTATGCTTTTTGCACCGATACCGTCTATCTTCCACGAATTGTTCCTATTATTAATAAGGTAGATTTGCTTTATCATGAAGCAACTTTCTTGAAAAATGATAAACAAAGAGCTAAGTCAACTTATCATTCTACAACAGAGCAAGCTGCAAAAATTGCCTGTGAAGCGAAGGTTGGAAAGTTACTTATTGGTCATTTTTCTGCTCGATTCCATGATTTAACAGATCATCTAAAGGAAGCAAAAGAAGTCTTTTCTAATTCTGCATTGGCTGAAGATGGTTCTGTTTTCGAAATTCCTCTCAAATCTAATAAATAAAGCGTGTTTGTTTAAAAGCACTTGCTTAACACCTATGTCCTATTGCTTTTTTGTTACCTTTAGGTTCTTGATAAAATCTAAAGTTAACTTTTTAATAATTGAGTTTGTATTCTAATACTAAGCAGAAATGTTTATGTTTAGGATGTGGATTCACAGATTTAAGGACAATATGAAAAGAATTTTATTATCAGCCGTTGCAGTAACAGTTTGTGTCTCGGCTTTTGCTCAGCAAAAAAAAGACAAATCAACTTTTAAGGAGTATGAGCCAGGTTACTACCAAAACTCTATTCTTAAGGATATTAGAAATGTTGATGCAAAATTGGAAAAAAAGGACGTTGATAAGCGTTTCTTTATGGATCAATCTTCATATGATCTTCCTAATGATATTAGCCTTTACAAAGATAATACACAATGGGCTTTACCAACAGTATCACAAGGTAATGGGGGAACTTGTTGGTGTTTTTCAACAACATCATTTTATGAGTCAGAAGTTTATCGTCTTCATAAAAAGAAAGTTGATATTTCTGAGATCTACACTGTATATTGGGAATATGTTGAAAAAGCTCGTCGTTTTATAAAAGAAAGAGGCGATTCTGAGTTTAGCGAAGGTTCTGAAGGAAATTCAGTTGCTCGTATGTGGAAAAAATATGGTGTTGTTCCTCAATCGGAATATACAGGATTAAAAGATGGTCGTAAGTTTCATACACATGCAAAAATGTATAATGAAATGTTGACTTATTTGAAATTCTTAAAGAAAAGCAATGCTTGGAACGAGAAAGAGGCTATTGCAACTATTGAGTCTATCATGAATCATTATATTGGGGTACCTCCAACTAAGTTTACTGTTGAAGGAAAAGAGTATACACCTCAAACTTATTTGAAAGATTATTTGCAGTTAAATCCTGATGATTATATTGAATTATTGTCATATAAGCAAGAACCTTATTGGGAACAAGTTGAATATAAAGTGCCTGATAACTGGTGGCATTCTAAAGAGTACTATAATGTACCTCTTGATGTTTACATGGATGCTATTAAATCAGCAGTTCGCGAAGGTTATACGATGAGTATTGGTGGTGATGTTTCTGAAGCAGGTTTCTTACGTACAACAAACTGTGCAATGGTTCCTTCATTCGATATTCCATCTGAGTATATTACCGAAGATGCACGTCAGTTCCGCTTTTCTAATGGATCTACGACAGACGATCATGGTATGCATTTAATTGGTTACTATGTTGATAAGTCTGGTAAAGATTGGTACTTAATTAAAGATTCTAGTTCTGGATCTCGTAATATTGACGAAAAATCTCCAGAATTTGGATACTATTTCTTTCAAGAAGATTACGTTAAGCTTAAGATGATGGGTATTACTATTCATAAAGATGCTGTCAAAAAATTATTGAAGAAATTTAAATAATCAATAATATATAGAATTTGGAGCCCGTTTACATATTTTGTAAACGGGTTTTCTATTTGTATAATTTGTTGAATTCGAATTAAATGAAAAATTGTTATAACAATCGGAAACAATAATTATTTAATGCTAATGAATTGTATATCTTTGTACGCCAAATAGAGAAGCTAAACAACCTCATATATTTTTAAGATTATGCAAGAAAAGATTTTGATTCTTGACTTTGGCTCGCAGTACACACAGCTTATTGCTCGACGTGTTCGCGAATTAAATGTTTATTGCGAAATTCACCCTTATAATCATCCTCCAAAGTTGGACGATAGTATTAAAGGTGTGATCCTTTCGGGAAGTCCATTCTCAGTTCGAGAAGAAAATGCTCCAATTCCAGACTTATCAGAAATTAAAGGCAAATTACCTCTTTTAGGTGTTTGTTACGGTGCTCAGCATTTGGCTCACTGTTTTGGTGGGGAAGTTATGGCATCAAATAAAAGAGAGTATGGTCGTGCCAACTTAACTTCTGTTGATGCTACTAATGCATTGTTGGAAGGTATTAGCATGAATTCTCAAGTATGGATGTCGCATGGTGATACCATTGAGCGCATGCCAGAAAATTATAAAGTAATAGCTAGCACATCTGATGTTGAGAATGCTGCTTTTGCAATTGAAGGCGAAAAATCTTACGGGATACAATTTCACCCAGAAGTATATCATAGTACTGAAGGATCAATTTTGTTGAAGAACTTTATTGTAGGCATTTGTGCTTGCGAACAAAGTTGGACTCCCGATGCATTTGTTGATACAACTGTAGCCGAATTGAAAGAAAAGATTGGCGATGATAGAGTCATTCTTGGCTTATCAGGTGGAGTTGATTCTACTGTAGCTGCCATGTTATTGCATAAAGCAATTGGAAAAAATCTATATTGTATTTTTGTAGATAACGGTTTGTTACGTAAAAATGAGTTTACTGATGTATTGAAGAGATACGAAACATTAGGTTTAAATGTAATTGGAGTTGATGCAGGAGAGAAGTTTATTTCAGCTATGGCTGGTGTGACTGATCCTGAAGGAAAACGTAAGATTATCGGTAATGCATTTGTTGAAGTTTTTGATGAAGAATCACAAAAAATAGAAAATGCAAAATGGTTAGGTCAAGGAACTATTTATCCAGATGTTATTGAATCTGTATCAGTAACTGGAGGTCCTTCACAAACTATTAAATCTCATCATAATGTTGGCGGATTGCCAGATTATATGAAACTGAAAGTGGTTGAACCATTGAAGTTGCTATTTAAAGATGAAGTTCGTCGAGTAGGACGTAGCATGGGACTAGAAGAGAAGTTTATTGCTCGTCATCCTTTCCCAGGACCAGGATTAGGTATTCGAATCTTGGGTGATATTACGCATGAAAAAGTACGTATTCTTCAAGAAGTTGACCATATTTATATCTCAGGTTTGATTGAAGACGGTTTATATGACGAAGTTTGGCAAGCAGGTGCCATGTTATTGCCTGTGCAGTCTGTAGGCGTTATGGGAGACGAAAGAACTTACGAAAGAGTTGTTGCTCTTCGTGCAGTTAGCTCTACCGATGGTATGACGGCTGATTGGTCTCACTTACCTTATGAATTCCTTGCTAAGATTTCAAATAAAATTATCAATGGTGTTAAGGGGGTTAATCGAGTGGTGTACGACATCAGTTCAAAACCACCAGCAACTATTGAGTGGGAATAATATTTCAAGAGTCATCCTTTTAGGATGGCTCTTTTTTTTGATATGTAAATATTAAGAAATGTTATTTTTATCTAAAACGCCTTATATTTCAGTAGCTAGCGTAAGTGATGTTTATTAAAATATTGTATCTTTCGTTTTACTATTTAATAAAGTCTAAACAAATCAAATATCATATGAGATTATTGAATTCTACTATGAGTAAATCAGTGCTTACTTTTTTGCTTTTTACCTTTATTGGGTTTTCACAAATTCATGCACAAGAGCTTCGAGATCAAACCATAAAATATCAGAATCTAATTGCTCTTGTTGATGCTTTTTATGTGGATAGTGTGAGTATTGAAAAACTGACTGAGGATGCTATTATTAAGGTACTTGCCGAGCTAGATCCACATTCAGTTTATATAAGTAAGGACGAAGTGAAAGCCATGAACGAACCCTTACAAGGGAGTTTTAGTGGTGTTGGTATTCAATTCAATATCTTAAGAGATACGTTGATGGTTGTAGCTACCATACCTGGTGGACCGTCAGAGAAAGCTGGTTTAAGAGCAAGTGATAGAATTATTAAAATTGATGGCGAGAGTTGTGCTGGAGTTGGTATGAAAAACCCTGATGTGTTTAAGAAACTTCGTGGCGATAAGGGCACAAAGGTTAATCTAGAGATACAGAGAAAAGGTGAAAGTGAGTTGCTTGATTTTCTAATTGTTAGAGATGATATTCCAATTTATAGTCTTGATGCTTCTTACATGATTAATAAGAGCGTAGGTTATATAAAACTAAATAGGTTTGCTGCAAAAACGGCTGATGAGTTTATAGAAGCTCTTATTAAGCTTAAGGGGCAAAATATGCAAGATTTGATTTTGGACCTTAGAGGTAATGGAGGTGGTTATATGACTGCTGCCATAAAAATTGTTGATCAGTTATTCAATAAAGATCAATTAATTGTCTTTACTGAAGGATTAAAGTCAATGCGTCACGAGAATGTTTCAACAGATAGAGGTATTTTTAAAGAAGGACGATTAGTTGTGCTAATAGATGAAGGATCTGCTTCTGCATCAGAAATCGTATCTGGCGCTATTCAGGATTGGGATAGAGGTTTGATTGTTGGCCGTCGTTCTTTCGGGAAGGGTCTTGTTCAACGTCAATTTCCATTGTCTGATGGATCGATGATTCGATTAACTACGGCTCATTATCATACACCAACGGGTCGTTTTATTCAAAAACCTTACGATAATGGCTTATTGGATTATCATATGGATATTATAAATCGATACAAATCTGGAGAAATGGTGAGTCCTGATAGTATTCATTTTCCTGATTCATTGAAATATAAAACCTTACTAAAACAGCGTATTGTATATGGTGGAGGTGGAATTATGCCCGATGTATTTGTACCAATAGATACAACTGCTAATTACAAATACTTTAATCTTTTAGCTCGTAAAAATGTTCTTTATCCTTTTGTTTTAACATATATGGATAGTCATAGAGAAAAGCTAAAAGCGAAATATCCTGATTTTAAATCTTTCAATAAAAATTTCCATGTTACAGAGGAAATGCTAAAAGAGTTGCTTGCCGAAGGAGATAAAGCAGGTGTAGAGCATACCGAAAAAGAATATTTAGCTGTAAAAGAGAACCTTAAAGTTAATATTAAGGCGACTATAGCACGAGATCTTTGGGATGGATCGGAATTTTATCAAGTTTCAAATCAAAAAAATGAGATACTTGAAAAAGCTCTCGAAATACTTGATAAACCTAAGGAATATGAAAAATATTTGAAGTAAATAATTCCTTTAAATGATAAGAGCTGGATTTTTTTCCAGCTTTTTTTGTTTAAAATTACATTTAGATAGCTGATTTTATAAGCTAAAGACTATTTTTGTAGTCGTAAATTAGCGAGGGTCTTTAGTTTATTAAACTAATAGACGAGCGAGCTATTCAAAGGCGTATAATTAATAACAATAGTTTTGAAGACAGAATCGGGTAAGTTTAGAATGATAGCAAAAACCTTTCAAGGTTTAGAGGAGGTATTAGTTCATGAATTGGAAAATTTAGGAGCTGAGGAGATAAAAGTATTAAAGCGTGCCGTAAGCTTTGTCGGAGATAAAGCATTAATGTACAAAACGAATTTTCACTTAAGAACAGCGACTCGTGTTATTAAGCCAATTCACAAGTTTAATGCTATCGATACTGATGAAGTTTATAAAGGTATTCAAGAGATAGACTGGAGTGAATATATATCTTTAAAAGATACTATTTCAATTGATAGTACTATAAGCTCTGAAGATTTTAAACATTCAAAGTTTGTGACTTACCGAGTTAAGGATGCTATCGTTGATCAATTTTACGATAAAACAGGAGAGCGACCATCTGTACGCGTTGTAAATCCTACTTTGAGAATCAATATTCATATCGATAAAAACACATGTACTGTTTCTTTAGATAGTTCAGGAGAATCGTTGCACAAAAGAGGATATAGAGTTGCTGAAACAGCTGCTCCCCTTAATGAAGTAATGGCTGCTGGTATGATTCTTTTGTCAGATTGGGATAAGAAAAGTAACTTTATTGACCCAATGTGTGGTTCGGGAACTTTGTTGATCGAAGCAGCTTTAATAGCATACAATATTCCTGTGGGCTTATATAGAAAAGAACTAGGTTTCCAAAAATGGAGTGATTTTGATCAAGATCTTTGGGATGAAATTTACAACGAAGAGACTGAAATTGATTTTGATGCTAATATTATAGGTTGTGATATATCTGATAAAGCAATGGAAATTGCTGAGGAAAATATTCGTAACGCTGGTTTAAGAAGAAAGATTAAACTAACAGTTATGCCTTTCCAACAATTTATACCACCAACAGAAAAAGGTATTTTAATTACTAACCCTCCATATGGTGAGCGTTTGAAAGTTAAGGATTTAGAAGGTCTTTACTCAATGATTGGTGAAAGATTGAAGCATCAGTTTATGGGATATGATGCATGGATTTTAAGCTATGGAAAAGAATGTTTTGATAGTATTGGATTACGTCCATCAAGAAAAATAACACTTTTTAATGGTCCTTTGGAGTGTAAATTCCAGAAATACTCTATGTTTGCAGGTAGTAAGAAAGATACATATAAAAACAGAAAAGAGTAATAAATATAGGTAATAGGGCCTTTGTTTTTTAGCTATTTTATTATATTTGCTACGAACATATAATTTAATATAAGATATTTAATGGGTTTTAATTTTAATCAATGGTTTACCGATAATGTGACCGAAGATACTCTTTTTAATTATAAGGGGAGTATCGGGTGCGAGGCGGTAACTGATATTTTGGTTAAGGTTGAAGAAATTATTGAAGAAAAAGAAATTCCTCTTAAAGAGAGGAAGAAAATTCTTAATATTCTTATTGAATTGGTTCAGAACTTATATCATCATGGTAAGAAATTTGATGATGATAAGGGTACTAATAGTTATGGAGGTATCATTTTCAATTGGAAAGATGGTCGAGCCGAAATTTTATCAGCCAATTTTATTACAATAGAAAAGCTTAAAGTTTTTACAGATTATATTGATCATACAAATTCTTTAGGAAGTGACGAACTTAATATTTTATACCGAAAAGTTTTATCCAATAATAAATTTTCTGATAGAGGCGGTGGTGGTTTAGGAATCATTAATATGATTAGGAAAAGTGGAAATAAACTGGAGTATTTTTCTCAATTAACTAAAGAAAAAGGTTTATTTATAGTTATAACAGTAAAAATTTAGTCAATACAATAACGATTTCTTTTATGGATGCTTTAATTATAGAACCCAGTGCAAAAACACCGAAAGTAGTCTTCGATGCAGAAATTGGTGAATTATTACTAGAAGGTCGTTCAATACCAGAAAATTCATTGGGATTTTATATTCCACTTATGGAATGGTTGGAAGATTATTCTCATGTAATAAAAACCGAAGTTACATTACAGATGAAATTAGAATATTTTAATACGAGTTCATCGAAGTGCCTTTTGGATCTTTTTAGAAAACTTGAGACTATTTCTAATAGAGGAAATAAGATCTCTGTAAATTGGTATTTTGAAAAGGATGATGAGGATATGATGGAAGCTGGTGAAGATTATAATGCAATTGTAGGTTTGCCTTTTGTATTGATTGAACAAAAAGAAGTTTAATTAATTAACTGCTAATATATAAAATGGGCTGATTCATATGAATCAGCCCATTTTCATTATAATATTTTGAACACGTATTTTATTCTCCATCTATTGGACCAGAACCAATTAGTTCATCGCCATCGTACCAAGCAGCAAATTGACCTGCTACAACAGCACGTTGAGGTTCGTCGAAAAGGATATATAAACCTTCTTTCTTAAAATATATTGTCCCTTTTTGAAGCGGCTGACGGTAACGAATTCTAATATCATATCGTCTTTCACATTCTTCAGTTGGTTTTAAATCTTCACGAATCCAATGTGTCTCTTTTTTTGAAATAAATAGAGCTCTACGCATTAAGAGAGGATGAGAATGTCCCATTCCTGTATAAATGATATTTTCTTTTACGTCAGTTCCAATTACAAATAAAGGTTCTGCTTTGCCACCAACATTTAATCCTTTTCTTTGTCCAACAGTAAAGAAATGAGCACCATTGTGTTCTCCCACTTTTTTACCATGATGTCTTTTAAAGACGTATGGTTTAGCTAGAGTTTCTAGATCTTGAGATTTTGGTATAACTCTATCTGCATTTTCAGCTAAAATTTCTACAATAATACCTGGTTTAGCTTTTAGTTTTTGTTGAAGAAAAATAGGTAAGTCTACTTTCCCAACAAAGCATATGCCTTGTGAATCCTTTTTCTCTGCAGAAGCTAGTCTTTCTCTTCGGGCAATATCTCTTACTTCTGGTTTTATGATATCTCCAATAGGAAACATGGCTTTAGAAAGTTGTTCTTGAGATAATTGACATAGGAAATAACTCTGATCCTTATTATTATCAGTACCTGCTAAAAGACTATAAACCTCTTTACCATCTATTATCTTGGTTTCCTTACGGCAGTAGTGACCCGTAGCTACAAAATCTGCTCCTAGCTCAACTGCTTTTTTTAAGAAAACATCGAATTTAATTTCACGATTACATAGTACATCCGGATTTGGTGTACGTCCACGTTCGTATTCAGCAAACATGTAATCAATTACTTGAGTTTTATATTCTTTACTTAAGTCAACAAAATGAAATGGGATATCTAATTTCTTTGCGACCATTTTTGCGAAAAGAATATCCTCGTCAAATGGACATTCTTCTGATTTAAGTCCAACTGTATCATTCCAGTTTTGCATAAACAATGCTTCAACTTCGTAACCTTGCTCTTTAAGTAAATAGGCTGCTACGCTAGAATCAACTCCTCCAGATAGTCCTATTACAACTTTTTTTGTCATTTTTTCTCTCCTTCAATTTGAATCCACAAATGTACTTATTAAAATTCTTAAGAGCAATATCGATTTTTTCAATGAAGAGTATGCTTATTTTTAAACAAAATAAATTAATTTTGTAAATTATAGAATAGAATAGAATATTAATTAAATATTAAATAAAATGATAAGAAATGTATTTTTCATTTTTCTGGCACTTACATGTTTTAATCTTAGTGCACAAGAAACACAGGATACTAGTTATTGGAAAAAAGGTGGAATGGCATCTTTGTCTTTCTCACAAACTTCTCTAAGTAAATGGTCTGGTGGTGGAGACAATGCGCTTTCAACAAATCTACAATTGGATTTATTTGCTAATTATGCTAGAGATAAAAGTGCTTGGGACAATACTTTGAAGTTAGAGTATGGTTTATTGAAACAAGGTGATGATGGTACGCGTAAAAGTATTGATAAAATCGATTTTGTAACCAAGTATGGTCATAAAGCTAGTGCTAAATGGTATTATACAGCTTTATTAGATTTTAAAACACAATTTGCAAAAGGTTATGAATATTCTAGCACTGATGGTGTTGAAGATCAAAAAGTGTCTAATTTTTTAGCCCCTGCATACATTTTGCTTTCGCTTGGTATGGATTATAAGCCAAACGAAACTTTTTCGGCTTATATTTCTCCAATTACAGGTAAAACAACAATTGTAAATGATGATTATTTGTCTGATAAAGGATATTTTGGAGTTGATGAAGGTGATAAAATTAGAAATGAGTTTGGTGCTCTTTCTAAATTAACTTTGAAGAAAACGGTTGCCAAGAATGTTGATCTAAAAAGTACTTTAGATCTATTTACAGCTTACGACTCATTTGGAAATGTTGATGTAAACTGGGATTTGATGATTAATATGAAAGTGAATGAGTTTTTAACTGCATCAATTAATACAACTTTAGTATTTGACGATGATGTTGAATATACGAATGAAGATGGCGTAAACGAAGGAGCAAAAATTCAATTTAAAGAAGTTTTAGGAATTGGATTAGCTTATAAGTTCTAAAATGAACTTCTAAATATAAATGAATGCCTCTTAAGTTTATACTTGAGAGGCATTTTTGTGTGATCATGATGCTACAATTGTATTAATTTTATGATATGGAATTGATTCTTTTTCAAAAATCTAAAATTAAAAAACATCAGGAATCTTACTGTTAAGCTAGCTTAAAATTGTATTTTCGAGATAAATTAGATTTACTATGTCATCATTAAATATATATCGAGCTTCAGCTGGATCAGGAAAAACATATACATTAACTAGAGAGTATTTGAAACTTGTTTTCGAAGAGGCTTTAAATTATCGTAGCATTTTAGCTGTAACTTTTACCAATAAAGCTACCGACGAAATGAAGTCTCGTATATTGAAGGAAATATACATTCTTTCGAAGGGGGATAAGTCTCCTTATGCTAATGAGTTGATGGAAATTAATCAGCTTGATGCAAACGCTTTACAAGTAAAAGCAAAAGAGATATTAAATCGATTATTACATGATTATAGCCGATTCTCAGTAACGACTATTGATAGTTTCTTCCAGAAGGTTGTTCGATCTTTTACTAGAGAGATTGGTTTGCAAATGGGGTTTAATATTGAACTCGATCAGCGAAAGGTTTTAAATGAGGTTGTTGATCTTTTGTTTTTAGATATTGATGATGATGCACAGCTTCGTTCTTGGTTGTCCGATTTTTCGGAATCGAAAATTAGAGATGGCAAAAATTGGAATTTTAAGGCCGATATTCTTGAAGTGGGAACTGAAGTTTTTAAAGAGGACTATATGAATTTCGATCAGGTTTTGATTGAAAAACTATCGGATAAGAATTTCTTAAATACCTACAGAAAAGCTTTAAAACAAATAAAAGATGATTTTGAGAATACCCTTAAGGGAATAGGTTCAAAAGCTATAAGTTTGATCGAGAATCAAGCTTTAAATGTGACTGACTTTTCATATGGGAAGTCAGGATTCGCAAATTATTTTTACAAACTACAAGCTGGTGAAATGGTAGAGCCAGGAACTCGAGTTTTGGCTGCTATTGATAATCCAGATAAATGGACAACAGCAAAAGCAAGTCCTGATATAAAAGCCGCTGCATCTACGGTTTATTCATCAGGACTTAATGATTTATTAAAGAATGCGGTTGAGTATTATAATAATGAATCTCATTTGTATTTATCTACCGATAAAACACTAAAATATATTTATACACTGGGTATTTTAACCGATATATCTAAAAAGATAAAGGCCTTTACCGAAGATGAAAATTTATTTCTGTTATCAGATGCTTCACGATTGCTTCGAAGTATTATTGGAACCAATGATACACCTTTTGTATATGAAAAAATAGGGAACGTCTATAAGCATTTCATGATTGATGAATTTCAAGATACATCATCCATGCAATGGGATAATTTTCGTCCATTAGTCAGTAACTCTTTGGCTGAGGGGAATCGATCTTTGGTTGTGGGTGATGTGAAACAATCGATTTATCGTTGGCGTAATGGTGATTGGAAATTATTAGCCGAACAGTTAGATGTCGATTTTAAGAATCAAGGTGTTAATGGTCTAACTTTAGATAAGAATTGGAGAAGCTCTAAGAACGTTATCAACTTTAATAATGCATTATATGCCATAGCTTCTCAAGCTTTGCAAAACGATTATAATAACGATATTCCACAGGGTTTACAAGAGCAGTTGCGTGTTGAACAGGCTCGAATTTTAAATGCTTATTCCGATGTTTATCAAGATTATCCTGAAAGTAAGGATAAGTGTCCAGGTTATGTGAAAGCCAATATGATTAAGGCTGAAAAGGGAGATAAGTGGATTGAATGTGTTTTAGATTTATTGCCAAGTCAAATAGAAGAAATTCAAGCCAAAGGTTATAGAGCTGGAGATATGGCTATTCTTGTTCGAAATGGGCGAGAGGGCGCTATGATTGCCAATAAATTGATGACCTATAGAAATTCAGAATTGGCTTTAGATGGTGTAAATTACAATGTGATTTCCAATGATTCTCTATATCTTAAAAATTCGTCTGTTATTAGTTTCTTAACGCATCTTTTAAGGTATTTTATTTACCCTGAAGATAAAATTAATTTAGGTTATTTATTGCAAGAGTATAGCTTGTATTTAAAAGAGGGTTGTCCTGATAATTTGGATGATATATTTGCACAGAGTGAGGATTCAGATGATTTATTTAAAGGCTTATTTCCTGTTGAGTTTACCGAGAATTTTTCATTGTTAAAACGTCAAGCACTTTTCGATTTGGTTGAAAAGTTGATAGAGATATTTGAATTAAATAAGCGTGTAACTGATTTCCCGTATTTGGAAGCTTTTCAAGATTTGGTTCTCGGTTTTTCTCGTAGCGATTCCCCAGACCTCAATTCATTTGTAGATTATTGGGAAGAGCGAAAGGATAAAGAAGTTATTTCTGTTTCTGATCATCAAGATGCCATAAGGATATTGACTATTCATAAATCGAAAGGTTTAGAGTTTAAAGCGGTTTTATTACCTTTTTGCGATTGGGATTTGGATGATGTGAAACACACAAAAATTCTATGGTGCCAACCAGAATTGGAAGGTTTTAATAAAATTGATGTTTTACCTATTCGTTATGGATCTGATTTAAAGAAAACGATTTATTATAAAGAGTATTTTGCTGAAAAGCTTCAAGCTTATATCGATAATCTAAATTTACTTTATGTCGCAACGACTCGTGCCGAAGAAATTTTGGTTACCTATTCACCTTTGCCAACCAATGATAAGTTTTCTAAGCTTAGTCATCTTTTATTCTACGTTTTTGAAAATGCAGCAAAGTATTCGTCAGATTTTGGTGGTAAGGAAATTATTAATCTTAATTCCAACTGGAATGCTGAGAATAGGTGTTTTGAATTGGGTGAATTAGCACAAAAGGAGAGAATAGATCTTGAAGATGATAAGATTCAATTAATGACAGAGTATCCTGCTTCTATGCTTGATGATAGATTGAAGTTGCGCTCTCATGCTGCCGACTATTTTGACTTTTCAGAAGCGGCCTCTATCGATAGTTTTGCCCCTGTGAATAGAGGTAATATTCTACACGGTTTATTTCAAAATATTAAATATGTAGAGGATGTTGATGCTGCTATATCTCAACTTAAATTTGAAGGGAAACTGGATGATATTCAGGCTACTGAAGTTAAGGTTATGGTTGAGGAGTTATTTGATAAACCTCAAATAGCATCATGGTTTACGAAGGATTGGCGTGTGATAAATGAGCGTGATATTCTACTTGGAGAAGGATGTACCTTGCGCCCCGATAGAGTTATTGCAAAAGATGGTGAAGCGATAGTGATTGATTATAAGTTTGGTAAGAAAAAGGAAAAAGCTCATATTACGCAAGTCGCAGCTTATAAAAGATTACTCGAGAAGATGAATTATAAAAAAGTAAGTGCTTTTATTCTTTACGGAAAGTTAGATGAAATAGTAGAAGTTTAAACCTAAATATACCTCATGATGAAATTTATTTTAATCCTAATATCTGTTTTTGTTTTATCCTCATGTGATTTTATTCGTGATAAATTCTCATCGAAAGAGAAAGTTGACGATAAGTCTGAAATAGTAGATTTAAGCTCTTCTGACAAGAATTTGCTTAATGGAAAAGTGAGATATAAGTTTCCTAGTGGTAAATTGAAATCTATAGTAAACTACAAGGATAATATAAAGGTTGGTATTAGCCATGTCTACTATGAGTCTGGTGAAAAACAGTATGAAATTCCTTATGTGAATGGAAAGAAAGATGGCCTTGTAAAGTGGTTTTATAAGAGTGGAAAGTTGTATCGATCTACTAGTTATAAGAAGGGTTTAAAGCATGGTTTGCAAAAAAAATATTGGGAAAGTGGTAAAATTAAATCAAAAATGCTTTTTGAAAGCAACATGATGTGTACTGGTTTGGAAGAAATAACAAAGACAGGTAAAGTTAAAGCAGAACCCAAAATAATCGTTAATCATGTGAATCTTCTTAATAAATCTAATGAATATCGTCTTGAGTTGAGTCTAGATAAAAAATATAGAAGTGTTGAGTTTTATATAGGTAAATTATTAGATGATAAATGCTTACCTGTGAAAGCGAGTTCGTATTTAAGTGGGCTTGAGACTAAAAAAGGGAAAGCAACATTTGTAATAAATGTTCCAAGTGGGAGCCGACTTAGTCGTGAAATTCCAATTGTTGCAGTTGCTAAAACATCGTATCAGAACTATTATGTTTTGAATACAGTAGTAAATGTAAGTGTTCGGAATCCAAATTAAATATTTTTGTCTTTATCTAGATCTGGAGTGTATCTTTCATTGCATTAATGTGAGTATATTTACGCTCTATTTCTGATTGTATATCTAAATACTGAGGAAGTAAATAAAATAAGAATCAATAAAAAAGTAAGCATGTTTAATTTCGATGATATAAATCTGGACAGAATAGTTGTTCATAATGTAGGTAATAAGCATCTTGAGGAACCTTTGAAACTTTCAAAGAAAGAAATTCAGTTGGATGACGATGATGTTAGAGATATTTTATTGAAGTATTTTCTGTCGGCTTTTAATAAGGAAGAGTTTTATAATTTTCAGCACGAAGCAGGCTTAAGCATGAATGAAGTTTATTGTTACGCTTCGGAATTTTTTGAAGAGAACGTCAGCTTCTACGATCAATCGGTAAGTATTGCGATGCATCTTTACGATAAATCAAATCATCCTAATATTAAAGGGGGAGAGTTCTATTTAGTCTCATTTTCAGGCTGTATTCTTGATGGAGAGGTTTGTGATGCTTTAGGTATTTTTAAGTCTGAGAATAAGGATACCTTTTTAAAGGTTTACCAAAATCAAGACAACTTTGAACTTGGTTGCGAAAGTGGTATTAATATTAAGAAACTAGATAAAGGCTGTCTTATTTTTAATACTGAGAAAGAGAATGGTTATAAGGTTTGTATTGTGGATAAAACCAATAAAAATAACGAAGCCTTATATTGGAAGGAAGATTTTCTAAACCTAAAACTTCGTGAAGATGACTTTTATCACACTCAGAATTATTTAGAGATGTGTAAAGGGTTTATTGGTGAGGTTTACAACGATGAGAACGAAGTTGCCAAAGCAGATCAGATTGATTTGATGAATAAATCAATTAACTTTTTTAAGGATAAAAAAGAGTTTAGTGAAGAGTTATTTAAAGAAGAAGTGATTGAGCAACCTGAAGTGGTAAATGCCTTTGATGAGTATAAAAATTACTATAAGGGAGAGCATAATAGCGATATTAATGAAGATTTTAAGATTAATAAAGATGCTGTTAAAGGTGAGCAACGTTTTTTTAAACAAGTCTTAAAGCTTGATAAAAACTTTCACGTTTATATTCACGGACAACGCAAGTTTGTTGAAAAAGGCTACGATGCAGCTAGAGATATGAGCTTTTATAAATTATTCTTTAAAGAAGAAAATTAGATAATAAAATTGAAATAAGCATTATAGCTTGTTTGACTAAAATAAAGAATGGCGACTTATAACCTGATTAAGGGAATAAGTCGCCATTATATTTTTAAGAATATCTAGAAATTACATTTTATAAAGCATTGCATTGATATTCATTCCTGCTCCAACAGATGCAAAAACAATACTGTCACCTTTATTTATTTCGTGAGGTTTTAGTTCATCCTTTAAAATAAGATCGAGTAGAGTAGGCAAAGTTGCAACAGACGAATTTCCAAGCTTAGAAATGGTCATTGGCATAATATCTTTTGGCAACTCAGTTATATTATATAAGGCGTATAGTCTTTTTAAAATAGCATCATCCATTTTTCCATTGGCTTGATGTATTAATACTTTTTTAATCTCACTAAGAGGAGTATTGAATTTTTTAAGACAAGTTTCTATGGCTTGAGGTACAGTTGTTAGTGCATATTGATATAATCGACGACCGTTCATCTTCAAAAATAAAGCATCTTTGTGCTCGCTATTAGGATTGAAAGATTTATCCATATATAGCATTTTTGAATATTCATAGGTATCCGATCGGGTTGCATGTGATAATATACCTATAGGCGTTTCACTTTCTTTAGCTTCCCAAATAACAGCACCAGCACCATCGGCATAAAGCATACTATCTCTATCGTTTGGATCGGAAATTCGAGATAAAACATCGGCACCTATAACTAAAACACGTTTCGCATCGCCCGATTTAATGTAATAATCAGCTTGAATGGTAGCTTGTAACCAACCCGGACATCCGAATGGTAAATCGTAAGCAACGCAGTTTGGATTTTTAATTTTCAGTTTATACTTAACTCTAGCGGCTAAACTAGGTACAATATCCGATCTTCTGTTATCATGTTTAACGTCACCAAAGTTGTGAGCTACGATGATATAATCTAGTTCTTCTTTATTTATTTTAGAACTATTTATGGCATCTTCTGCAGCAAAAAATGCGATGTCAGATGTGACTAAATCGTTAGAAACATGTCGTCTCTCAGATATAGTGGTTATTTCTTCAAATTTCGCAGTTATTTCCTGATTCGTTTTTGGACTTTTTTTGTCATAAGAGTCATAAAATTCAGTTGTGAGGAAATCCTCATTTTTAACTATTTTTGATGGGATAAATTTTCCTGTTCCCTTAATAATACTGTAGATCTTACTACTCATGTGCATCTAAATTGTTTATGTAATAAGCGATTTTACTATGAAAGAAGTATGTCGTATACTTCAAGCTTTTCAAGTCGATTTTAATACCCTAATATTAGTGAAATTTATTTGAAAATCAGTCCTTATTTGGGCTATATTTTGTCTTAATGTTTTCAAGCTTGTTTTTTAAATAGAGATGTAAAGAAGGCGTAAATACTGTGTTTGTGCCGTTTATGAATCGTTAAAATTTAGAACATTCTGAGTGTTTTTAACTTACTTTGTAACCGAATCGAAAATATTGAATTGAAGATATGAATGAAAATGTTAGAATTGAATACCGTTTTTCACATTTGTTAGATGTAGATTATGCTTCACATCCTAATATGCTTACATATTCTGGTAGAATATTAATTAAGTCAGGAGATGAATTTGATAATTATGATTCAGCTGAAATAGAGGTTGGTATGATCTGTTTAGAGATGTATGATTTGAACTTTGAAGCAGGTTTTTGCACTTTAAGGGAAGCCTTCGATAAATCAGAATCATCTCTTGCGGTGGGTAAAGCTATATTAAACGATAGCTTTGAAAAGATAGATGATAAGATAGTAGACTTAGTGGGAGACAGTTTTAATACGAATGTTTTGCTTGTTAGTCGATTGGAGATTAAAGAGAAATACCGAGGACAAGGCTACGGTAAATATGTTTTAAATAGTTTAGATATCTATTTTAAATCTACCTGTGCTTATGTGGCTATTAATAGCTTTCCTTTGGGGTTCGAAGGAATTACTGATGATGTGAATTACGATAAAGCACAGAAGAGACTCAACTCATTTTATTCCAAATGTGGCTATAAGAAAATACGTGACGAAGCTGACAACGATATTGAAGAAGAAGACTTTGACGAATTAGACGACTTAAATATGGAGTTTCTGGATACAGAACAGGGTGATGTGAATCATATCTTTATTAAGAATATTGCTCCTGTTTAGAGATTCGGTATGAAACACAAAGATCTTCTCCCTATCGCAAGTCTGTGACTTGTGATAATAATTAAAAGAGAAGGTATAAAGAATATTCAAGCTGTTGAGGTTTGGGTCTTTTTGTTTTTTGTTAGTTTCGAAACCACAAGTTGCAAACTTGCGGGAGAATTTGTACACAGAACTAAAAGGCGAAAATGCCACATCAAGGAAGCGTAGATGTGGCATTTTCTGAGTAATATACAGAGTGTATATATTATCTTAATTGATCAACCACCTGTAAAATGGGGTGTAATATCGATTCTCCAAACAAAACACTTCGTTCTGGAGACCATCCAAATTCAGGATCTGGTAGATCATTATTATCCTTAAAAGGCATTTCAACGGTCAAAGATAGACATTTAAACCGTTCTCCAACATGTTTTGAACAGATAGCCAAGTTCGCTTGGCCAGGTTCGTTCTTTGGGTAGCTATGAACATCTTGAAAATCAGGACATGAAGCCATCCATGTTGAAGTGAATTTCTCCAAAAGATTTTTTAATCTTTCATCATACGAAGGGATACCTTCTATACTTGAAATAAAGTTGTAAGGTAAAGCTTCATCACCATGAATATCGATATTCAAATCACAGCCTTTTTTATCCATCATATTGCGAACATGATAAACTTCTGGGCTATAATCTAGTTTAGGCTCAGCCCATTCTCGATTTAGGTTAGCACCTGCAGCATTCGATCTCAAATTACCAAGGATACTACCGTCGATATTCATATTAGGAACAATATAAAATACGGCTTTGCTCAATAGAGTTCTCGATACAGCATCGTCTTCGTCGAGGAGTTTGCCAATAAAACCTTCCATAAACCATTCTGCCATTGATTCACCTGGATGTTGACGCGCAATAACCCAAATCTTTTTCTTTTCGGGAGATTCTTCACCAACGATAAGCATATCAATATCTCGCCCTTGAACAGTTTCTCCTATAGATACCAATTCACACTCAGGAGAAAGTTGAGCATCGCTTACTAAATTAAGATGTTGTTCGTAACTATATGGAGCAAAATAAGCGTAAAATACAGAGTTAAATTCGGGTGTGTGTTCTATAACCAATTCTTTTCCATTGTAGGTGCTAGGAACTCTAAACCATGTTTCTCTGTCGTATGATGCAGCTGTGTGATAATTTTCGTATCCTTCAGGATAAGATGCTCCAGAAGCATTCATAATATGCATTTTACAAGACTGTTCTTGTGCGCCTTGTAAACGGAAGTGAAACCATTGATAGAAATCAGAATTAGTATCCTTATTTATTTCTAGTTGAATATTTGAAGCAGTAGAGCAATCTATGACCTTGATATTACCACTGTCAAAATTTGAATTGATTTTCATACTCGAGTGTTTTTTTAGTTGTCGTTTTTTACAGTTTACCAAAGATAATTTTTTTGGAATCTTAGACCTATATTTTGTCTTTATTTCTGTTTAAAATCTAAAGCTGAGAAAAGAGCTTGCTATTGATAAACTTAATTATTTGTATAAATTTGCGATTAAGCATACGACTCGTAAATAAAGAAATATGATTAATCTATTTAGACTTGAGAAACTTCAATCGAAGAAATTAAGATATGCACTAATTGCTATTTTTATTTTGTTCGTTGTTGTTGGAACAGTTTTATTGAAATACTACCGTGATATCTTTTCGTCTAATATTGATTTGGGTGAGAAAAAAGAACTTTTCATACAAATTCCGACAGGATCTGATATGCAGTCAGTTCTTCATCTTTTTGAAGAGAGTCATTCTGTTATCAATATGTCATCATTAGAATGGGTGATGAATAAGAAGAATTATGGGAAATCAATCAAATCTGGCCGATATCGCCTTGAATCAGGAACTTGTAACAATGATTTGGTTAATGTTCTAAGATCGGGTAGTCAGGAACCGATTAAGTTGACCTTTAATAATACGCGCACTTTGGAAGAGTTTGCTGGCAAAATTGGAAACCAAATTGAAGCGGATTCTTTAAGCATTTTGAATTTCTTGAAAGATGCCGATAATCTGAAGCCTTATGGTTTCAATTGCGAAACTATAATTGGCTTATTCATTCCCAATTCATATCAGGTTTATTGGAATATGACTCCTAAGTCTTTTACCGATAGGATGTATACCGAATACGTCAATTTCTGGAATGTAGACCGAATGAAAAAGGCAAGCGAATTGAATCTAACACCAATAGAGGTGAGTATATTGGCTTCAATTGTTGATGAGGAAACGATCAAGAACGATGAGAAGGCTCGTGTTGCAGGTGTTTATGTGAATCGATTAAAAAGAGGTATTAAGTTGGATGCTGATCCAACCTTAAAATTTGCTTGGGGAGATTTTACGATGCGTCGAGTTCTCAATATCCATAAGAAGATAAAATCACCATATAATACTTACAGGTATGCGGGCTTACCTCCTGGTCCAATAAGACAAGCCTCTGTCTCAGGACTTGATGCTGTTTTAAATTGTGAGAAACACAAGTTTATTTATTTTTGTGCTAGTCCTAAGTTTAATGGTTACCATGTATTTGCTCGCACTTTAAGGGAACACAATAAGAATGCAAGTAGATATCAGAGGGCTTTAAATTTGCAACGAATCTTTAAATAAGGAGGAAAAGGGCAAAAAAAGTATAAGAGTAAAAAGGTGAAAAGTTAAAAGGTATGAAAAGTCTAAAAGGTTTGTAGAAGTAAAGAGAGTGTCCATAAATATGTAAGCTAGCACTGAGCGTCATCCTGTCCTGATACTTATCGGGATCAGGATCTTGTCGTCAATGTGTATAGATTCTGAAACAAGTTCAGAATGACGGATACTTTTATTTATAGACACCCTCTTGTATACCTATTAGTCTGCTTAAATTGCGTTGACTTCCATTTCTAATTTGACACCAAATTTCAATATAACAGATTTTCTAATATCGTTGGCTAACTTAAGTACTTCAAAACCTTTTGCATTGCCTAAATTCACTAGAACAAGAGCTTGATCTTTATGTACACCAGCTTGTCCAACATGTTTGCCTTTCCAATCACATTGTTCAATTAACCAGCCAGCAGCTAGTTTGGTATTTGTATTATCTAGCTCGTAGTTCGGACAATCAGGGAATTTTTTAAGAAGTTTTTCTGCAAAGCGAGTTTCAACGATGGGATTTTTGAAAAATGAACCCGCGTTACCAATTACTTCAGGATCTGGCAGCTTCGATTCTCTAATTTTGATAATTACTTCGCGGATATTTTTAAGATTAACATCGCTATAGTTCTTAAGTTCGTTTTGTATCGCACCGTACTCCAAATTAAATTCTGGGTTTTTATTTAGTCGGAAATAAACATGAGTGATGATGAATAGATTTTTATATTCGTTCTTAAAAACGGAGTTGCGGTATTCGAAATCACAATGGAAATTTTGGAATTCAACTTGTCTTTTGCTTTCGATTGATATGGCATCTAGTTTTTCAATAGTTTGACAGGCCTCTACACCATAAGCACCTATATTTTGAACAGGTGTAGCTCCAACCACACCAGGTATGTTGGATAAATTCTCTATACCTCCATAGCCTTTTGTAACAGCCCATTCCACAAATTCATCCCAATTTTCATTGGCTCCTGCTTTTACTAAAACAGTATCTTCATTCTCTTCAATTATTTCCATCCCTTTAATGTTAGGGTGTAGAATTAATCCTTCATAGTCATCTGTAAATAGTATATTAGAACCGCCACCAAGAATAAGGTAGTCAACATTGTCTAATGTGTTGTCATCCAGGAAAGATTGAATTTCACTTACCGTATCGAATTGGAAAAAATAATTGGCTTTGGCTTCAATTCCAAAGGTATTATATGGTTTTAAAGCGTAATTTTCGTGTAGAATTGCCATTTCTCAATTTGTGATTTGCAATTTATAAATGTGATTAGTCTAATTGTTCTTTCAATAAGGAAACAAAGCCTTTAATATCGTCTTCAGTAGTGTCGAAAGAGCATAACCATCTTACTTCTCCAGTATGTTCGTCCCAAACCCAAAAGAAGTATTCATTTTGAAGTTGTTCAATTTTATCCTTAGGAATGATAGCCCAAATTCCATTGGTTTGAACTTTTTGAGTGATTTTTACAGCTGGGATATTCTTAACTTTATTTTCTAGCATTTTAGCCATTTTATTGGCATGGCGAGCTGTTTTTAACCAAAGATCATCCGTTAATAAAGCTTCGAACTGACAAGCAATATATTTCATTTTTGAACAAAGTTGCATGCTTTGTTTGCGAACATATTTTGCATTTTTAGAAAGCTCAGGATTAAAGAAAATAACAGCTTCACCCAACATCATTCCATTTTTTGTTCCACCAAAACTCAATACATCAACACCTGCTTTATTTGTGATTTCTCTAACATCAACATCTAAGCTTGCAACGGCATTCGCTAGTCTAGCACCATCCATATGCACGTACATATCGTGTTTGTGAGCTAAATCACAAATCGCTTTAATCTCCTCTGGCGTGTAAACTGTTCCCAATTCGGTACACTGTGTAATTGAAATAACCTTTGGTTGTGAGTGATGCTCAAAACCGAATCCGTGAAGTTCATTAGTAATTAATTCAGGTGTTAATTTACCATCAGCAACTTCAATGGGAATGACTTTACAACCTGTGAATTTATCTGGAGCTCCACATTCATCTACGTGTATGTGGGCAGTTGAAGGACAAATTATCGAATTCCAAGACTCTGTTATCGTTGATAAGCTAACCACATTAGCACCAGTGCCATTAAAGACAAAATATACATCGATATTCTCACCAAATAATTGTTTGAATTTATCGATGGCAGAGGCCGTATATTGATCTCCTCCATAAGCCATTGAATGACCTTGATTAACTTTTTGAATGGTTTCCATTACCTCAGGTAGAACGCCTGAAAAATTATCACTAGCAAATCCTCGCTTATTCATCTTATTTGGTTTTTACTGATTAGCTTTTAAGAAAAGCTAAAATTAACTTTTATTCTGCAAACAAGAGTGAGAGAGAGAAAATTTTTCACAAGAATAGAAAAAGCTCTTATTTAAACTAATGTGATAGCATAAATAAGAGCGATGTATTATTGATGAGGTTTTAAAATTGAAATTTAGATATTACTAATATTCCAACTGAAGCCTAATGAGAAGTAGTACATGTCATGGTTTAAACCTAAACCGAATGAAGCATCTAATTGTAAGTTGTCTTTAACGAGGTAAGTTAAACCTGAATCGAAGTTTGTTCCCCAACTTGAGAATTCGGCATATTCGCCATAAAGTTCAACGTAAGTTCCAAATTTCCCACCTAAGCCTATACCTAGAGCCGTTGAGTAAGTTAAGTCACCTTCGCCTTCTCCCATATTATCGTATCCTACATTATAGCCTAAACCTAAATTGTCATTAATCACATGAGAGATTGCAAGTTTATTGATGGTTCCAAATTTATCACCACTTAAGTTATTTGATCCTGTTGGTAGAATAACATGAGTTAGAAAAGCAATTTCTGTGTTGACATCTTCCTTTTGGAAAAGCTGAATTTTAGCACCAATTTCTAAATCGCTAATTCCAAAGTTATCTTCAGATGTTAACTCATTTTTTAGATTTTCGAATTGCTGAACAAATCGAAGTTCAATATTTTTACTTAATCCATATCTCAAAAGAGTAGATGGAATTAAAAGCTGTTTGATATCTCCATTACCTTCATTTCCAACTAAAATTCCCGATTCAATTTGCAGACTTTTAAGAGGAACAGTTACTGATGATTCAGTTTGATCTGGTCTATCGGTTACAATGGTTTGAGCCTTGATACCTAAATTTAAGGCAAGTATTATTAAGACTAGGGTATATATTTTTTTCATATTCTTTTTTAAATTCATATTAATTTAACGGAATAACTTCAATAAGTTATTCATTACTACGGATATAATTATAATAAATAGGAATTAAAAGAGTTTTAAGTCTTTTATTTAGATGGATTCTAAATAATGTGTTTTGGGATCTGTATAACTATATCAGATATGTTATTTGGGATTATTGATCACGAAAGTGTTCGTGTGCCGATTTCTAATCGTTTCATACGTAATTCTATATTTATTTAGGAAGGGATTATAAATCCCTAGTTCTTACTCTGTGGTTTGCAAATCATTAGTAGAGAGTGAGTTGTGTTTGCTGATGTTGAGAGTTAGGTGAATTAAAAGACAAATTAACTCCAGAAATAATATTATTAAGGACTAAAATTTCTTGAGAATACAAAATTCAACCATTAATAGTGACATAGCCTTTACTTATTATGATTTTTGCCATTTGTATTCTTTTTCGGCTAACAGGTATTCTCTATAATTTAACTACCTAGATGATGCTTATAGAATTTAACCGTTCTTTCTACAAACTCATCTCTCTTTCTGACTTCAGGCGCCATCGCACCACCATGTCCTGCTCCTTCTACAATCCAAAGATCTTTCTCTGAGGGTAATAGTTCATTTATTTTTTCGCTCATTTTGACAGGTGTTCTGTCATCGTCTTTACCAACTATTAATAGTGATGGTTTAGTGAATGAAGAAGCTATATTTATTGGACAAAGCTCAATAGGATATTTATTAGGGATAATAAATCGATCGTATCCAGGATGTTTCATTTCATAAAACTGCTTCGTGACATCATTAAAAGAAGTCATCAACCCTCTAACTACAATACATTTAATTTTGCTATTTTTGTATGCTGTTGCGAATGAAAGGTATGCTCCAGTTGAAAATCCGAAAAGACCAATACTGTCTTTTTTCACTTCATCCATTAAGTAAACAGTATTTATTACCGCTTCATAATCCCAAAGAAATTCACTGTAAAACAATCGATTATTATTTATTGGAAAAAAATCACTTTCACCAAAACCTCTCCAATCAAACAAGACAACATTAAATCCATTTTTTACATATTTAAAAGCTAGATCTAATGAATAACTCATATTACCAGAATCTCCATTGCATAATATTAACGTAGGTTTAGGTCTAAAATTCTCAGTACGATACTCCCTTTTCTCATTATTCTTCCTGAGTTTAAGGATCTCAGGAATTGGTAATATATCTTGAGCTGGGATAAACCATACTTTTATATTAATATTATCCTTGGTAGTAGCAAATAATTCCTTATAAGCTAAACCATATTTTTCAGGAGTTGTGACATATTTTTTTTCAGGTTTTAAAGCATTAGCTGTGAATGAACTAATAAAGAGTATTGTGACGATAAGTAATTTCATAAACGTGTATATATAAGTATTAATATGTTTTGTTTATACATTTAAATAATTGACTTAAATGATAAAATAATATCGATTGCTGTAAAAGGATGTTCTTTTAGGCTAAACGACTTCAAAGATATTAATGTTTTGTACAAACTTAATATTTGTGTTATTTATGTTAATAGAATTAAAAGTAGTCATAAATATTTCACTTATTAGGAATTAACTAGTCTGAGTAAGAAAAAAGATCGCAGATTCTAAGCTCGTTACCTGAAGATTGTAAATCTGCAGGAGCGGAGAGCATATAAAAAAAGCAGCCCAAGAGCTGCTTTAAAATTTTCATAAGGGAAGAAGTTTAAAACTTCTCGTCATAGTTTGTCCAAAGTCCATCACCAACTTCCCAAGCCTTTTCAACTGCTTCGTTTCCAAGTTCTATACTTCTATTGGTTAGGAATGCACGACGTTTACGCTTACTAAGTGATAAATAGTCTTCATCTATTTTAGCTTGCTCTTCGAAATATTGCTTTTGCAATGGTACAAATACTTTATCTACATCGTGACGCATATCGCCCCAGCGCTGTGCAGTAAGTGTACTTAAACGGTTAAATGCCCACCAAGCCGATGTGCGAGTATAGCCTAAACGACGAGCTTTTACCTTATACGAAGGTGCTAGGTCTGTAGTTCCTGCATAAACGGGAATGTAAACTGATGTAGCCACATTATCTTGAGCTAACCATACAATTCCTCCAATATCATCGGGTAACCAGCTACGACACTGAATAATGGTTGCGTACATAGTGTACCAACGTGCGATAGTTCGCTCGCCAAGTTCACCCCATCCACCATTTACACCAAAAAGATTATTCATTCCGTAAGGCATAAATGGGTTTGCAAATGGAGAAATAGCTTCTTTGCCATCCTTATCTGCTTGCTTTATATTTTTCACAAAGTTAAATGGGGTCCCTTCGTAGTAATCCTTAAAGATTTCTACTAGTTTATCCATTGTGATTTTTGCATCAGGTTTTACTGAGAAAGGGTAGTCCTTAGCTGTAGGGTCAAGATCTAATGATGGAGCAGCCATAGAAAGCACGCGCCATTCTCTACGACGAGATGCCATAGAACGACGACTCTTAGGAGCATAAGCATAATTCCAACGGAAAGTTTCTTTTTTAGGATTATACCATCCATTTTCCTCAGCTACGTCGAAAATATTTGCTGAAGCCATAAAGTAATCGCTATTTTTCAAATCGATTTCCTTAATTGTTGATGCATTAGCATTTATTGAAAGGTGATCATCGGGAACACGTTGAGCAACCCAAACGGCACCAACTTTTCCCTTACCAGGACCAACAACTTCAAAATGCCACACTTCTTGTTTATCGGCAATTGTCAAACATTCCCCAAAGTCTCTCCAGCCATATTTTTTCAATAAATCGTCAGCCATGTTAATTGCTCCACGAGCAGTCGAACAACGCTCTAGCATTAATTGTTGTAATCTTTGACAATCGATTAAACAGGCTTCAGAATATAATTCTTCGTGACCACCAAAGGTCGATTCACCAATGGCTAATTGCTTTTCGTTGATACATGGATAAGCCGTATTTAGAAATTGGTAGGTTTTAGAAACCTGATCGATTTCACCAATTTTTTTATGCTGGTAGGTTGGCATGCGCAAACTATCGTATGCCGAACGTTCGAATAATTCGAACGTGCTATTTTTATCGTGAGATTTAGCTGGTTCTACCGACATCCAAGCACGTGTACGGTGACTATCGTCAGTATGTGATGTGATAACAGAACCATCGAAAGTTGCTTTTTTCCCAACTGTAATACTGGTACAACCTTCTGGTACGCCATTCTGCCAATCCGATTTATCTTGAGCCATAGTGGTTGTGGCAAAAGCTAAAGCGATGAATAGAAATGATTTTAATTTTCGTAGAATCATAATTTTGTTAGGTTAGTTGATCGTATAAAAAAAAGAGACAATAAAAGATTTTGAATCTTGTTATTGTCTCTCTTCGTATTTTTTTATTTCTGTTCTTTTTGTTCTGTCACAAGGTGTATACCATCTTTTTCGATGGTGATTATTCGCTGCTTGTATAGTAAGCCAATAACTTTCTTAAAGTTTTTCTTACTCATTTGTAAGTTCTCGTAAATTTCTTCTGGGGAACTTTTATCGTTTAAAGGAAGAAAACCATTCTCTTTTTTAAGGATTTCGAAGAGCTCTTCACCTACTCTTGGTACTTCAAGGTGGTAGCCTTGTTGTTGAAGGCTAAGGTCAATTTTTCCGTCTTCACGAACTTTTTTAACCCAAGCTTTATAAACATCACCTTCGCGAATTGCGCCAAAAATCTCGTTATTATAAAGTATGCCGATGCCTTTATTATCGATAATAGCAGTGTAACCCAAATCAGAATGATGACCGATCATGATGCTAACTTCTTGCCCTTCGGTAAATTCGCCATCTAAATCTCTAAGAATTTGTTCAAGCTTAGCAGTAGCAGCAATACGTCCTGTTTTTTCATCTACATAAACGTAAACTAAATAACTACGACCTTCTTCCATGTCCATTTTTTGCTCACGGAATGGGCAAAGCAAATCTTTCATCAAACCCCAATCTAGGAATGCTCCAACTTTGGTTACTTCCTTAGCTCTTAGCCAAGCAAATTCGCCAACAACAGCATAAGGTTTCTCAGTAGTAGCAATCACTCTATCTTCCGAATCGCGGTAGATAAAAACCTTGATGGTGTCATCTATCTGAGTATCTTCTGGTACATATCTTATTGGTAATAAAATTTCACTCTCGTCTTCACCTAGTAGGTAAACGCCAAAGTCAACCAATTTGGCAACTTTTAGTTCGGCATATTTTCCAATTAAACTCACGTTTTTTTGTTTTAGTATTTGGTGCATCTAAGCTAGTTTTTAAAGCGACTAGGCTTAGTATTTCTTATCTTTATTTTAATCCTATTTACAAATAGGAATTAGATTACAAAAGTACGCATCTTTTATGAGAATTTTTTGTCTAATTTTTATTTAGTATCAGCTATAAGCTTTAGAGAGTTTATAGATATGAAATTGATATAAGTTTTTGAACTTGATAAGGATTTGCTCTTAAAATATATCCTATTTTTGAGCCGATGAAAGAAAGGAATATGAGGTATGATAATTTGGTGGATTTTTCGGTTTACGCTTCAGATTTGGAACGTGTAGAAGGTGCTTGGAAAGGTTTAAAGAAATATATAGAACAGTCAGATGCTGATGGACTTGAATTGTTGATAGGCTATGAACCTGCATCCGATGAAATTCCCAAAGAGCTCGTAAAGAGTATTCATTTACCTTTCTGGATAACTTGGCTTGACGTATGGCGAAAAGGAGAGAAGGGATTGAAAGCCTATTTTCCGCCTATGCCTGCCGATCATATTCAGTCTTGTTGTGGCGGTTCTAATCAACTAGAGATGATTGCCACGCAGAAAATGGTGTGGGAACTTGCAGCAGTTTATAATCCGAAACAGGCGGTAATGCATGCGGCTCATGTTGAATTGGAACACGTCTTTACACGTAAATTTACTTATACTGATACGGAGGTTCTGCAGAGTTTTTCGGAACTTTTAAATAGAACGGCTCATGAGTTTTCTGATGGAGAACCACCATGTGTAATAGGTATTGAAAACCTATGGTGGCCAGGTTTAAATTTTTTAGATTCGGCATTGACTGATGATTTTGCAGGTTTTTTAAACTTCGACAAATGGAATTTTGTATTAGATACAGGACATTTGATGAATACCAATCCGAAACTCCGTTGCGAAGATGAGGCTGTGGATTTTGTATTAGAAAAGCTGAATCAACTTTCTTCTGATATCAGGAAACGAATTCAGTCTATACACTTAAATTTGAGTTTGTCTGGTGAGTATCAATTAAAGCAAATGCGAAAAGGCTTACCTGCCGATTGGGAAAATTTGAATCACACCGAAAAATATAATTCAGCAAAAAATCACGTCTTAAAAATTGATCAGCATCTTCCTTTCCAAACAGAGCGGGTAAAGGAAATTGTCGATTTTGTTCAACCACATACCATTGTACACGAATTTATTACGCCTACAATGGTGAAGTATGACGCGTATTTGAAACAACAAATGGGAGCCCTGGTTTAGATTCATTAAGACTTAATGACAAATAGAGTACAGGTTTGGATGCAAATAGTCTTCAGCTCTCAAACACGATTTCCCTCTTTTGGGGATATATTCCCATTATATATATTGAATTTAGCTAGCAGTCTAAATCATAAAGTAAACAAAACGAAAATCACATTAATTATGAGGATAGCATTCTTCTTGGTAGCAAGCTTATTTCTTTTTTTGAATACAGAGCCTGTATTTTCCCAAGAATGGAAAAATTTAAAAAAATATCAAAATGAGACACATCATGATTTTTTAGAAGATGGTTGTTGGTTGAAAAAAGATAGAAGAAGAAATACTGAGAACTGGAAGTTGGCGAATCAATTTAATCTCACTGTTGAAAAAGGGTATTTAAAATATAAAACAATTAGTCAGGTAAGGGATTTTTATTTGTGGTTCGATGTTGAAAGAAAAAAGTTAGGTCAAGAAATAAATGCTGTTGGAGTAGCTGCAATTGTAGCAGGACAACTTTCTAAATTCGACAATTTTTTTATTCGAGCCTTTATTGTTAGAAATCGTGAAGTTGTTTGGTTCGGGAACGAGGGTGCAAAGAGCGTTTTTGCCTTTGCTTTCCCTTTACTTAATGAAATCTATTTCTCGGATAGAATATTAAAAGGTCAAGAAGCTATTGATTGGGATATTAGGAATGGTAAGATTGAACAGTGTGAAATTTTGGAACCCATTTATAATCAATTGTCACCAGTAGCGATTCGTCGATTGGAACGTATGGCTAAAGGCAAAGGTATTTTCTGGCTAGGTGTTCCTAAAAGCTTGAAGTTTGAGAAAAGTATTACTGATTGTGAGGCAAGGTATGAGCATGCTTTTACCAAAGTGTATCAATATTATTTATCTCGAGAGAATAAAAATGTGGATTAGCTTATTCTTCTGGTATAACAGAATGTGACGTTTATTTGAATTCAGAAATTAATAAATGGGCATACTAGTTAAATATACTGCATATATTGAAATTCTTATAAGTCGTACCTATGAGGATTTTTTATTATCATATTATTGATAAGTAAATAGTATGAATATCTATTTATATTGTATAATTTAGTGTCGCTTTTTACAATTCACATAGAATATAAACTCCATGTAAAAGTTGATTTGCTATCAAAAACAAAAAATAATCTAATAGAAATATGTTGACAACAATTATTAAATTTTTAGAAAAATCAATAGAATTGTTTAAGAAGAACTATAACCTATTCATATCACTTTCGGTGATTAGTGGCGCACTCAGTTTTTTTTATGAAGCATTTCAATATTATACAACTAATCAGGATGATACGACTTATCAAATTGTACTTATTTTATTAAGTATTCTGTTCTTTATATTTGGTTTGGTTTATTATGGTTCACGAGTTTCTATTTCATTATTTTTGCTTATCGATGATAAAATAAATTCTCGTGATACATCAACATCTAAGGTGTTTGAAGAGTCTAAGTCTTTATTTTGGAATTATTTAGGTAATATGGTAAAGTTAATAATGCTAATTATTATACCTGTGGTACTATTTATTGTTGCAATAAACTTAAATATAAATGTTTTGTTGAAAGCTGTCTTTATAGTCATGGCAGTTATCTCAATTTTGTACATAGTTTTAAACTATGGTTTGTCAATAAATGTTAGTATTCTTCAACCAGAAGAAACTAGCTATTTTGATAAGAGTAAAGCTCTGTTTGAAACTAACAGGATGATGGTTTTTCTACTTTTCTTATTTGTTATAGGTATTTCTGTATTATCAACTTACATACCTTCTTTGCTATTAGGAGAAGATCGTATTTTTAATGTTATTGATACAAGACTATTGTTATCAACAGTTTTAGGTGTTATTATTAGTCCAATCTCAAGTGGTCTTTTAATATATACTTACTGGCATCTGAATAAAGAACAAGAAGTGAATAAGTTATCTGCTGAAACCATATAGTTTGGTTCGTTGCTAATATTTAAGCCATAAATAATATATACTAACAGAATTGTTGAACTATCCACATAAGTTTATATTTATGTGGATTTTTTTATTTTTAGTTTATAGGACATATCAAAATTGCTTTCATATTTCTAAGCAATTGAATAGTTTTGTCAGCCTAATATGAACACAAATTTGAATTAATAGTATTATGTCAGAAAATTATAAGTTTAACCAAAATAGGAAATGTGAATATTTTCCATGTCATAAAGGAATTAAAGAAGAAGATTTTAATTGCTTATTTTGTTTTTGTCCATTGTACATGTTGAAGGATAAATGCGGTGGAAATTTTAAATACACTCATGGATTTAAAGATTGTAGTGAATGCATCATACCTCATCAAAGAGATTCTCATGCCTATATTATGAGCAAAATGAAAATGGTGACTAAAATTGCTGGTGAACGAGAATAAATCTTTTGAAATTGTAGATGACAATACTTGTAATCAGTTGATTCTAAGTGTTGTCGTTTTTGAGTTAATGATATTTAACAAATTTTTAAGAAGAAGCATTTGTTTGTTTCTAAGCAAGTGATTAGTTTTGTAGTGTAATAATTAAGTAATGGCTAGAAAAAAAGAATATATCGAAGAAGAAGTTATTGAAAAAGCAATGGTGCTTTTTTGGCGTAATGGGTACGAAGCAACATCTGTTCGTATGCTTGAAAAGGCTATGGGCATCAATCAGTTCTCTATATATTCAAGTTTTGGAAGTAAGCAGGGGCTTTTCCTTAAAAGTATTCATTGTTACGAAGGATATCTACAAGGAATGATCGAAAAGCTAAGAAATTCAACGAATGGTGTTGAAGGCATCAAGACTTTTTTTTACGATTCGATAAATACGCCTAGTGATTGTAGTACTCCAAAGGGTTGCCTTGTTACAAATACTTTAAATGAGTTTGCTAATAGTGAAGACAAATTAATAAAAGAGCAAGTCATTTTATTTACAACTGCTATTAAAGAATTATTTATTGAGAAGTTGAGAGAAGGTGGAGAAGAAGATGAAGAATTACTCATTAAACAATCCAATTACCTACTTATAGCAAAACAAGGTTTATCTGTTGCAGCCAAAGTAGCTAGTGAAAAGGAGCTTAGTGATTATATAGAAATGACCTTTAGAGATTTTTAGTTTTTTTGTAATAAAACTAAGCATTTGCTTATATATGAGTAGTTGGTAGTAAGTAATAAATAAAGGCGTACATTTTTTTTACAATATAACTAAGCGATGGCTTAGAAAACATTAGATGAATTAATAATCAATTAAAAATTAGAATATTATGACTAAATTTAGAATACACACCGTAGAATCAGCACCAGAAAAAAGCAAAGCCTTATTAGAAGATTCATTAAAAGCTTATGGCATGATTCCTGGTTTACATGCTGTATTGGCGGAATCTCCTGGTTTGCTGAAAGCTTACCAAGAATTACACGAACTATTCGTTAATACTTCGTTTAACAATGATGAATTAACTGTTGTATGGCAAACGATTAACGTAGAACATGAGTGTCATTACTGTGTGCCAGCACATACTGCTATTGCAAAAATGATGCAGGTAGATGATGCCATTACGGATGCCTTAAGAAATGGAACTCCAGTTCCAAATGAGAAACTTCAGGCATTGCACGTCTTTACACTTTCTGTTGTTCGCAAAAGGGGTGCTGTTACTGAGGAAGAGTTAGAAGCATTTTTTGCTGCTGGATACGAACAACGTCATGTACTTGAAGTTATTTTAGGTTTATCACAAAAAGTGATCAGTAACTATGTGAATCGTGTGGCTGCAACGCCTGTTGATAAGGGATTCCAAAAATATGCTTGGGAAAAAAAATAATATTCTATCGCCTCATACTTTTGTAAGTGGAGGCGATACTTTTTATAGTTTAAAACAATCATTAACTTATGAATCCATCAACAAAAAATATAGCCCTTTTGAGAGCATATACAAAATATGAAATTAGCGATTCCAATATGGGTTTGGGCGTAACGACAGGTATGAAAAAAGCATTTCAATCCATCAAAAATTCAGGTTCAAAAATCATGATTCTTGCAATCATTTTGTTCGGAATAAAAACATCTGTGCAAGCACAAGAAAGCAAACATGCTAATTCCAAAATGAATCAAATTGCTGAAATAAACACCTTATTGAAGCCAAAAGTAATCGTATTTGATGTGAATGAAACCCTATTGGATCTTTCACCATTGAAAAAATCGGTAGGAGAAGCACTTAATGGGAGAGAAGACCTTTTGCCTTTGTGGTTTTCTACCATGTTGCACTACTCTTTGGTAGAAACACTAAGCGATAATTATCACCCATTTGGCGAAATTGGAACGGCAGCACTTATGATGGTTGCCAAAACGCAAGGTATCGATATGAAATATGAGGATGCCAAATCATCAATTGTAACGCCTCTTCGTTCTTTACAAGCTTATCCCGATGTTGTTCCTGGACTAAAGGCATTTAATAAAGGCACTTATCATATTGTAAGTTTAACAAATTCATCGGCAATAGGAGTTGAAACTCAGTTTAAAAATGCTGGTTTGACTGATTATTTTGAAAAACGTTACACTATTGGAAGTATAAAAAAATATAAACCACATCCAGACACCTATCAAATGGTGCTTGACGATCTTCAGGTAAAACCAGAAGAAGTATTGATGGTGGCTGTGCATGCTTGGGATTTAGCAGGTGCTAAAAATGTCGGTTTTCAAACCGCTTTCGTTGCTCGACCAGGAAAAGTACTTTATCCCAATGTGGATGAACCCGATTATGTAGTTAAGAATATAACGGAACTCGTATCAATTCTTCAGAAAAAATACGCTGAAGATATGAATAAGTAAAAATGACTCGAAGTAAGTCTTGTGGCTTGCGCCGAGTTCTTTCGTAACATAAACAACTATCTAATATGAATAATAAAATTAAACTTGATATTATATCCGATGTTGTTTGTCCTTGGTGTGTGATAGGTTACAAGCGATTGGAAGAAGCCATTACCGAAATGGGCATACAAGATAAAGTAGAGATTTCATGGCAAGCTTTTGAGTTGAACCCTAATATGCCTATGGAAGGTGAAGACATTCTTGAGCATGTTAATCGAAAATATGGCAGTACGCCTGAACAATGGCGAAATTCACAAGCCAACATGCAGCAACTGGGAAAAGAAGTCGATTTTACCTTTGAATTTGTTGAAGGTAAAAGAATTGTAAACACTAGAGACGCTCATGTTTTACTTGCTTATGCAAAGGAATCGGGCAAGCAAACAGAACTAAAAATGCGTTTGTTCGAAGCCTATTTTAGTCAAGGAAAAAATGTTTCTGATCGCGAAATTCTGCTTGAGGAAATAAAACATATTGGCTTAGATGCTGATGCTGCCAAAGAGATACTCGAAAATGAGGATTGCCGAAAACAGATTATTGATAAGGAGGCTTTTTGGCGAAATAAAGGCATCTCATCGGTACCTACAATTGTTATCAACCAATCTAGTTCTCTTGTGGGATCACAAACGGTAGATGTTTACAAACAAATTTTAACAGATTTGTTAAATCAAAACGTAAAGTAATCCCTCTGCAAAGAATCATTGAAAGACACTCAAATTCACTGATAAAAGAAGACGAAAAATGAAAATTGCTTTTATAGGTTTAGGTATTATGGGTAGCCGAATGGCTGCGAATCTGGCGAAAAATAATGTTGATCTTACCGTATATAACCGAACGCCAAAGAAAATTGAAACTTCTGGAAATAAAAATGTAAAAATTGCTAATTCGGCTCTGTCAGCTGTAAAAGATGCTGATATTGTATTTAGTATGTTGTCTGCGCCTGAGGTTGTCGAATCTGTGTTTTTTGGCAAAGAAGGCGTTTTACAAGCAATGAAGGAAGATGCAATTTGGGCAGATTGTTCAACGGTTAATCCTTCCTTTAGCATTAGAGAAGCAGATGAAGCCAAGCTTAATAAGGTTCGATTTTTAGACACACCCGTTTCAGGCTCAAAAATGGCTGCTCAGAATGCAGAACTCGTTTTTCTTGTGGGTGGAGATGCTAATACGCTAAATGAAGTTGCGCCTTATATTGATATGATGAGCAAAAAGACTTTACGAATAGGAGAAATAAGTAAAGGTACTTCTTATAAAATGCTCATTAACATGATGCTTGCTCAAACGATAGTCATTTTTGCAGAAACTGTTCTTTTGGGCGAGAAAATGGGGATCTCTAAAGAATTTCTTCTGGATACCATTCCCAACTCGGTAGTGGGTTCACCGGTTTCTAAAATGAAGGCACAAGGCATTAAAAATGACGATTACGAAGCACATTTTCCTTTGGAATTGATGCTTAAAGATTTGAATTTGGCAAGTATTACTGCTGAAGAAAATGAGCAACCACTTTATTTGGCTAATCTGGCAAAAGAATTATATGCCGAAGCCGCTAAAGCTGGAATGGGAAGATTAGATGTGTCTGCTATTTATAAATACCTAGAGCAGAAAAAATAATTTAATGACCTAAGGTCACATTCCCTTCTGATTCAGATAGAAGAGGAAAATAGTACTAAAAGATTTAACTTTATAATTCAGGCTTGATTTAAAATTTCGATACCTATGAAACCAAAATTCCTTCACCTAGTTCTTATTTTTTTGGTTGTTGCAACATTTGCTTGTCAAAATAAACAAAAGAAAACGGACACTCAACTACAACTTGTTGCATCATCAGCCAAACAGTGGACTGGAGTTGCAGTAAGCTCTGATAATAGAGTGTTTGTTAATTACCCTAGATGGTCGAATGATGTACCCATTAGCGTGGGCGAAATTATTGATGGAAAAGCTCAGGCTTATCCGAATAAAGATTGGAACAAGGATGGAAATACAAAATCGTTTTTAGCTGTGCAGTCAGTCTTTATCGATAAAAAAGATCGACTTTGGATTTTAGACACTAGAAACCCGTTTTTTAAAGGTATTGTAGAGGGAGGACCCATTTTATATCAGTTTAATCTTAAAAGCAATACCAAAGAAAAAGCCTATACTTTTCCCAAAGAAATTTATGTTGGTGATTCCTATTTTAATGATGTTCGCATCGATACTAAAAGTGAAATAGCTTACATAAGTGATTCTGGAGCTGGTGCTCTTATCGTTTTAAATCTAAAAACGGGTGTTTCGCGCCGATTGCTCGATAAGCATTCGTCCACAAAAAGTGAATTAGATTCTCTGATTTGCGATGGACTAACTTGGAAAAATTCAGTTCAATCCGATGGTATTGCTCTAAGCCCTGATTTGAAGTATTTATATTATGCTGCCCTAACAGGTCATACTTTATATCGAATTCCAACTTCTGTGCTAAACGATTTAAATCTCTCGAAGGAAGAAGTTGCTAAAAATGTTGAAAAGGTGATGACTATTCCTGCAACAGATGGTATGTTGTTTGATAAGGCAGGTAATTTGTGGCTAGGCGGACTAGAAGATAATTCAATCAACAAAATAAATACAAAAGGAGAATTGCTTCAATTCATTCAGGATAAATCCATACGATGGGCTGATTCCTTTGCCAAAGACAATAAAGGGAATATTTATTTCACGACCTCTCAAATTTATTTACCTGAAAATAAGCGTCAGGCTTACGAGCTAATTCAATTTAATTCTAACTAATCTAAAATAAAAACTATGTATACAAAAGGAATAGTGGCGGCTTTTGCCGTATTGCTGATGACTGTAGGTTGTCAAACGAAAACAAATAAAGAAGATAAAACAAAACAACAGAATACTATGGAAACAAGTATGCAGAAGGTGAAACCCTTAGACGCTCTGCTCGACAAACGACGAGTTGAATTTGGAAAAGCAGCTTCGGATGAAAAGAAGAAAATTTACGGGGAAGGTACAGAGGCCGTGAAAAACTCGGGCATACTTGATAAAGCCCTAAATGTAGGCGATAAGGTTCCTGATTTTACGCTGAAGAACCAAATGAATAAGCCTGTTAACTTATATAGTGAGTTGGAAAAAGGACCTGTTGTTCTTATTTGGTATCGTGGCGGATGGTGTCCTTATTGCAATATTACCTTGCACTATTTACAAGAAAGATTGCCTGATATGATAAAAGCGGGAGGTTCTTTAATTGCTTTAACTCCTGAATTGCCAGATAAATCGATGAATACGACAGAAAAAAACAGTCTTGATTTTCTTGTATTGAGTGATGTGGCTAATAAAGTAGGAAAAGAATACGGCGTGGTATTTGAATTAACACCCGAAGTAGCTGCTATCTATCAGGAAGGATTCGATCTTCATGGCTACAATGGTGACGAAAGCAACGAATTGCCTTTGGCTGCCACTTACGTAATCGATCAAAAAGGAATGATTCAATATGCCTTTTTAGATGCTGATTATAGAAATCGTGCTGAACCAGATGATATCATCGCTGCTCTTGAAAAAATAAATGCTTCAAAATAGAAACTAATTTTATAGATTCTGCCTCTTCGTATTGAGGAGGCAGGATTAATACATATTCAAGTAAAAATCAAAAAGGATAAACTAAATATCCTTTGGACAACCACCAATAAAGACACTGTAATCAATATGATTTCCATGTATTCAACCAATGCATTGAGTAAAGGATGGTGGGAAAAAGTCAACATTATTGTTTGGGGTGAATCGGCAAAACTCATTGCCGAAGATGATCAAATTCAATTGGAAGTACAAAAAATGCTAACCGCTGGTGTTACTATTGAAGCTTGCCGAGCTTGTGCCGATAGATATGGCGTAAGCCGTATTTTAGAGAAACTTGAGCTTGATGTGAAGTATATGGAAGAACCTTTAACTGAAATTATCAAGAAAGGTGAAAACTTAATAACACTTTAGGTTGAGTTGAAAATGAGATAGTTAGTTTGACATCTTTTTTAAGTATTAGTAAGCATTCAAATAATACAACAAATAAAAAGAGGGAAGAAAATTTGGATAAGTACCACAATATTTGGCTTCCAAGTTTAAAAGAGAAATCAGAAACATTAAAAAAAACACTGAAAAATAAGAAATGAAATACACTTTAGCATTTGATGTCTACGGGACATTAATAGACACAACAGGAGTCTATGATACGCTGAAAGATTTAGTTGGTAAAGATGCAAAAGCTTTTATGGATACTTGGAGAAGTAAGCAGTTAGAATATTCATTTAGGAGAGGCTTAATGAATAAATATGCTTATTTTTCTGTTTGCACAAGCGATGC
Organism: Ancylomarina sp. 16SWW S1-10-2; assembly: GCF_009669305.1. Lineage (GTDB taxonomy): Bacteria > Bacteroidota > Bacteroidia > Bacteroidales > Marinifilaceae > Ancylomarina. Next base: position 189,088 of record NZ_SADB01000006.1, on the reverse strand, counting down.
TTTAGCGTATTGTTGCAAGGTTTTTAAAAGTGATTTTAGTGCAGCTCAAAAAGATGCTTTACTAGTAACTTATACTGTATTGCCCTCATTCCCTGATGTGAAAGGCGGCTTACAAGGACTTAAAAAGTCGGGGCATAAATTATATGCTTTCTCTAATGGAAGTTCAGATGCAATTACCAATCTTTTAATAAACGCCGATTTATACGAATTATTCGATGGAATTGTAAGTGTTGAAGATATTCAAGTATTTAAACCAAGTCCGTTGGTATACAAGCATTTTAATAAAGAAACAAATTCAACAAAAACAGATTCCTGGTTAATTTCGAGCAACCCATTTGATGTAATTGGTGCCGTTTCGTACGGTATGCGTTCAGCTTGGGTTCAGCGTTCAGAAGATTCTATTTTTGACCCTTGGGGTATTGAACCAACAACAATAATTAAAGGCTTAGATGAACTATCTTCTGAGCTAAATAATTAAGTTGTTCGAAACACTTGAAGTAATTTTAGGTTTATCACAAAAAGTGATCCGTAACTAAGTGAATCGTGAGGCTGCAACGCATTTTGATAAGGGATTCCAAAAATTTGCTTGGTCTAAAAAATAATCTAGACTTGAATCAGCACAAGCTGCAATGTTTGTGCTGATCAATTTCCCCCACCAAATAAAAGAACAAATAAATACAACAATAGATATGGAAAATATAGCAACAATTCAGGAAAGACTTACTGAATTAAAAGAAAGTAATTTTTCTCAATTACCTGAAGACATAAGAAAAATAATGGTTGATGATTTTGAAAAATTGAGCACTTCAGGTCTTGTTGAAGCAGCACCAAAGGTTGGAGATAAAATTATAGATTTTACATTGCCGAACCATTTGGGAGAAGAAAGCAAATTGTCTTCTTTACTTGAAAATGGACCTGTTGTTATCACTTTTTACCGTGGAGGTTGGTGTCCATATTGTAATATTGAGCTACGTGCTTACCAAGATATTTTACCAGAAATTAAAGCCGCAGGAGCAACGCTTGTTGCAATCACTCCTGAACTTCCTGATGAGTCATTAACAACTTCAGAAAGACACAATTTAGAATTTGAAGTACTTACGGATGCGAACTCTAATTACGCAAAAGAGCTTGGTATTGTATATACAGTAGAAGGGGAAATTCTTGAAGTTTATAAAGAGTTTGGTATTGATCTTGAAAAACATAACGGAGAAGGACAATTTGAGATACCACTTGCTACAACTTTTATTATAAATGTTGATGGTACAATCATCTACTCGTTTATAGATGCAGACTATACAAAACGTGCAGAACCTACCGAAATTTTAAAAGAACTTCAGTCTCTAAAAAAATAAATCATTAGAATATCACCACTCGGTATAAATTATATAATCATAGTTTGTGCTGATATCATTTGATAGTTACAATAAATCAAGATTAGAAATGTGGAAAATAGTTTTTTCGAAACAAGTTGTTGATACTGCAATTAAGCTTTCCTTGTTTGTAGGAACCTTATTGGGATTTATTAACCATGGTCCCGACATTATTGCAAATACCCTATCAACAGGACAGATAATACAAATGCTGATAACTTATTTAGTTCCCTATTCCGTATCAACGTATTCTTCCGTGAAATCAATTATGCAATTAAAAAGGTAATTTCCATTTTGTTCATTTGAGTTAACTATTAAATTTAAAAATTATTAATTTTCATATTTATCAAATCAATAAAATTTAAACATGAATAAACTAAATATCCTTTGGACTACTACCAATAAAGACACTGTAATCAATATGATTTCCATGTATTCAACCAATGCATTGAGTAATGGCTGGTGGGAAAAAATCAACATTATTGTGTGGGGTGAATCGGCAAAACTCATTGCCGAAGATGATCAAATTCAATTGGAAGTACAAAAAATGCTAACCGCTGGTGTTACTATTGAAGCTTGCCGAGCTTGTGCCGATAGATATGGTGTAAGCAGTATTTTAGAGAAACTTGAGCTTGATGTGAAGTATATGGGAGAACCCTTGACAGCTTACATTAAGAGTGATGAAAAAATGTTGAGTTTGTAAGCAGTTTGTCCTTGCAATTTAATTTAATTTAAGCTTGATTTTTTTCAATTTCTTTCTGTTTTAAATCAGGTAATTGGCTATATCATAAAATGAAAATTGTGCTTAAACATAAGCAAACCTCAATACCATATGGTATTGGGGTTTTGCTTTTATACCCAATATTTTTTTTTATATTTTTCTTTTGGCTTAATCCAAAAGAAACAAAAGATCAAGTCTCCATAAGACTCAGGGTAAATACTTCAGGTATCATAAGTGCAACAGGGTGATCTCCTCGTTCCTCCGAGCTTCCCAGTTTTACTAATGATTCCTTTGTATTCTTACCCATCGCCTTCTGAGGCCATTTACTGGTTTCTGCCTAACAAAACACGCTCAAAATGTTTTGATAAGATATGATTAAGATTGTGGAATTTTTCTTTGCTTATCGGAATCAGGCTGACGGGTATGAGCTATTTCATCAAATTTATACCGTAATTGACGTATTTCCACTCAAATGGTAGTAGTACCCTTTTTTTTTATGATTGTTTGTGATGAACCAAAAGATGCTTACATTCATATTTCAAAATTAATTTACCGACCACGCATTTTGCAAGATAATCGGCAAACGAACTTTATTCGCCACACGGTAAGGCATATTGGTTCTACCTGTGAGGCAACAAACAAGTCTAAAATTTTGTTCTATGAAAAAATACAGCCGATTATTGATTAGTCTTCTCATTCTGATATTCTTACTCGTCAGCAAGTCTGTTTTTAGCTTTATAGATGAATCGTACTTTCGCGACGATTCTACTTTGGGTATCATCAAACATGCTCTCTTTATTGCCAGTGTTTCCTGGATTATCATTGAAACACTTCGTCTTTTCAAAATACGTTTGCTGAAACGATACGATATCTCGAGCGAAGACAACCTAAAATCGAGGAAACTGCATACTCAGATTAATCTCCTCCAAAAAGTCATCGTCTTCATTATTATTCTCACAGCCATTGGGCTCATTCTTCTTTCCATCGAAAGCATCAGAAAAATAGGCGTTGGAATTTTCGCCTCGGCAGGAGTTGTGGGAATTATTATTGGTTTGTCGGCACAAAAAATTGTGGGGGCACTTTTGGCGGGAATTCAAATTGCCATTACTCAGCCTTTTAGGGTAGACGATGCCGTAGTGGTTGAAAATGAGTGGGGATGGATAGAGGAAATTAATCTAACTTACATTGTGGTACGCATTTGGGATAAGCGGCGTTTGGTGCTACCCACGACCTATTTTCTTGAGAAACCCTTTCAGAACTGGACAAGAACCACGGCCGACATTATTGGTAGTGTTTTTATTTACACCGATTACCGCATTTCTTTCGATGCCCTTAGAAAAGAACTTACTCGACTGCTGGAATCGACCGACTTGTGGGATGGCGATGTGAATGTTCTTCAGGTAACCGATTCGAAGGAAAGCAGCTTAGAAATCCGTATTTTGGTAAGTGCTAAAAATTCGCCCACAGCTTGGGATCTAAGAGTTTTTATTCGCGAAAAAATGATTGAATTCATTCAAAAGAACTATCCTGAAAGTTTGCCTCGAACTAGAGTTGTGCTTGAAGATAAGTTTAAAGAAGGAAAAGTTAAAGGCTAAAAGCTAAAGGTTAAAGTAGAAAGTAGAAAGTAGAAAGTAGAAAAGTTAAAAAGGAAAAAGTATAAAAGTAAAAAAAATAAAAGGGTAAAACCAAGATCAACAATATCGTTTAGTCCTATGCTTCAGCTCGGGATGTTAAAGTTAAAAAGTAGGATCAAGAATATCGTTTTGTCCTGTGCTTTAGCTCGGGATGGTAAAGTTAAAAAGTAGGATCAACAATATCGTTTTGTCCTATGCTTCTGCTCGGGATGGTAAAGTTAAAAAGCCGGATCAACAATATCGCATTGTCCCGTGCTTCAGCTCGGGTTGGTAAAGTTAAAAAGCCGGATCAACAACATTGCTATGTCCCGTGCTTCAGCTCGGGATGGTAAAGTTAAAAAGCCGGATCAACAATATCGTTTTGTTCCGTGCTTTAGCTCGGGCTTACTTTAATAAATGAATTAAAAAAACACCTCATGGAAAAGAGAGTAAAATTATTAGCCATAATTCCTGCCATTTGGGCAAGTCTATTTGATATTGTGATAACGACTATTTATCAGCCAGCAGAATATTGGAATGGAAATTTGGATCTTGCAAATGAAGCTAATCCATTTGGGGCTTTTGTTATGAAATATCATGTTTCTGGACTATTTGTAATCTCAGTTTTATGGTTGATTTTGATTGCAATATTAGGGTATTATCTGCCTAAAAAAATATCGAGAGTTTTTCTATTATTCATTTTTATTGCTCATAGTTCGGCTGGTTCTTTTTGGATCAATATACACTTTGGGTTTTTGTTTATGATGATCTATCTTCTATTAAACTCAATCTTATATTTCAAAATCGACGATATTATTAATCTGTATCAATTAAAAAAGATTTCAGACGTTAAGAAGAGTAATAATGTGTGACAGGTACTTAATACTTAATTAGTTTTTTGAAATGATCCGAAATATTAAATGGTGTAAACAGGAATAAAGGTTAAAGAAGTAAAGGCTAAAGTGTAAAAGTTAAAAGGGTAAAGCCAAGATTAACAATAACGTTTTGTCCTGAGCTTTAGCTCGGGATGGTAAAGTTAAAAAGTAGGATCAATAATATCGCATTGTCCTGAGCTTCAGCTCGGGTTGGTAAAGTTAAAAAGTAGGATCAACAATATCGCATTGTCCCGTGCTTCAGCTCGGGTTGGTAAAGTTAAAAAGCAGGATCAACAATATCGTTTTGTCCCGTGCTTTAGCTCGGGATGGTAAAGTTAAAAAGTAGGATTAACAATATCGTTTTGTCCCGTGCTTTAGCTCGGGTTGGTAAAGTTAAAAAGTAGGATCAACAATATCGCATTGTCCCGAGCTTCAGCTCAGGTTGCAGTAAACAGGAAATACAACAATCTTCAGAAATTTAAAGAACAAATGAAAATAGGAATTATAGGAACAGGAGGCGTTGGAGGCTATTTTGGAGCCAAACTTGCAGCGGCAGGAAACGATGTTCAGTTTTTGGCACGAGGAGAACATTTAAAGGCCATTCAAAGTAAAGGTTTACAGGTAAAAAGCATTAAAAAAGATGTTCATATTCAGCCTGCTAATGCAAGCGATAAAATTTCAGATCTCAGTGATTGCGATCTCGTTATTTTTGCTTGCAAAGCCAAGCAAGTTCGCGAGACTGCTGTCCAACTGTCCAAAACATTAAAAAAGGAAGCTTGGATTCTTCCCCTGCAAAATGGCGTTCTTGCTGCAGACGAGTTGGCCGAGTTCTTCGACCGAAAACAAATTTTAGGCGGCTTATGTATGATTTTTAGCTTTATAGAATCGCCAGGCGTTATTAGCCATGTTGGTTTGAACGAACCCATGATTATTTTTGGAGAACTGGACCAAACAAAAAGTGAAAGATGTAAAACAGTTTTGCATTTGTTCGAGAAAGCAGACATTCGCTGTAAACAAAGCGAAGATATTCATGCCTCTCTTTGGCAAAAATTCATCCTGATTTGCCTAAGTGGACTTGGAGCCATTGCCAATGAAGGTTATGGTCTGATTCGTGAAACACCCGAATCGAGAAGTTTATTGGTAGATGTATTGACAGAAGTGAGTCAAATTGCCAAAGCAAAAAGCATCAATTTGCCTAAGGATATCGTAGAAAAATCTATGGCAATTGTCGATTCCTATCCTGCCGATTCCATGTCTTCATTGGCAAGAGATGTACTCAGCGGTAAAAGCTCCGAGATCGATTACCAAAACGGAACAGTAGTTCGCTTTGGACTAGAATTAGGCATTGCCACACCTGCCAACAAATTTGTTTTGGGCATGGTCAAGTTATTGGAACAAAAGAATTGTAAAGCCTAAATCCTTGACATGGGAATTTTATGAAATAGTGAATTGAGAAGCTTCTACATTAATAACAGACATAAGGGAAAGAGTCAGCAAGCTATTCTAGTTTGTTGACTCTTTTTTTTATCGTCTAAGATATTTTACCAAAAGATTATATTTTGTTTATGAGTTTGTTTTGATAAATTTGAAAGACTTTAAATTTAGAGGAAAATTCTGACTGTTTTTGCAAGCTCTAAAAAGCTCATTACAGCTGTTTAGACCCAACTACAACTATATCTTCCAAATTGCTGCAGATGAATGATATAAGTCGCATAGCAACAAACACACTTGTACATGCTATTAAAAAGGCATTCTAAACAGCTTAAGATATAGGATTTGATTAAATTCGCAGAGCAATAAAAAATAATAGATGACCGAACAAAAAGCACACTTAGAACAACAACTCTGGAACATTGCCAACACCCTAAGGGGCAAGATGGATGCCGATGATTTTAGAGATTATATATTAGGTTTCATTTTTTACAAGTACCTAAGTACGAAGATGGAACTTTATACCAATGAAATTCTAGAACCCGATGGAATTACTTTTGCAGAAGTAGAAGGCCATGCTCAAGAAGCAGAGCTGATAGCAGCATTGAGAGATGCAGCATTAGATAAATTGGGTTACTTCCTATTGCCATCAGAGTTATTTAGCGAATTGGCCAAAAGAGGCAACTCGGGCGGGAAAAACCAATTTATTTTGGGCGACTTGGCCAAAGTGTTAGCGCACATTGAGCAAAGTACCATGGGATCAGAAAGTGAAGACGATTTTGGTAACCTGTTCGAAGATTTAGATTTGACGAGTTCTAAATTGGGTAAATCGGAAAACGATAAAAACGAATTGATTGTAAAAGTGCTTTCGCATTTAGACGAGATTGATTTCGATATAGAAAATACCGATAGTGATGTGTTGGGTGATGCCTACGAATACCTAATTGGTAAATTTGCTAGCGGAGCAGGGAAAAAGGCAGGTGAGTTTTATACCCCACAACAAGTATCAAAAGTGCTAGCACAACTGGTAACGGTGGGTAAAGACCAGCTGAAATCGGTTTACGATCCTACTTGTGGTTCAGGTTCTTTGTTGTTGCGTGTAGCCAAACAAGTAAAGGCAGTAAGTGGATTTTATGGGCAAGAAATGAACCCAACCACTTATAACTTGTGTCGCATGAACATGATTATGCATGATGTGCATTACAAACATTTTGACATTAAAAATGAAGATACCCTTGAGCGACCACAACATATAGATCAACGTTTTGAAGCCATTGTAGCCAATCCTCCATTTTCGGCAAAATGGAGTGCTAGCCCCTTGTTTATGAGTGACGATCGTTTTTCACCTTACGGAAAGCTAGCGCCAAGCTCTAAGGCCGATTTTGCCTTTGTACAACACATGGTGCATCAGTTGGCTGATAATGGGACTATGGCCGTCGTGTTACCACATGGTGTTTTGTTTAGAGGTTCAGCCGAAGGACACATTCGTAAATACCTGATAGAAGACCGCAATTATCTAGATGCCGTAATAGGTTTACCAGCCAATATCTTTTACGGAACCAGTATTCCGACCTGTATTTTGGTGCTTAAAAAGGAAAGAACCAATAAGGATAATATCTTATTTATTGATTCCAGCCAACACTTCGAAAAAGTAAAAACCCAAAACTACTTGCGAGAAGAAGACATCAATAAAATAATTGATACCTACAAAGTCTTTGTTTCCCCTCTTGAGAGGGGATTAAGGGGAGTGTTAGAAGACAAATACAGCTATATATCACCCCTTAGCGAAGTAGCCGAAAACGACTACAACCTAAACATACCCCGCTATGTTGATACCTTCGAAGAGGAAGATCCTGTAGATTTAGCAGCCGTTTCTAAAGAGCTTAAAGCCATAGATGCAGACATGGCCACTACAGATGCAACTATAGCCGATTACTGCAAACAATTGGAAATTGAAAGCCCCTTTTAAGATGACAGAAATAGCTACACATATCGAAAAAAGCAACTCGTCATTGCAAACAGCAAACGAAAACCACAATTCGTCATTGCGAGGAACGAAGCAATCTCAACAATTGGTACCCAAATTACGATTCAAGGAGTTTGATGGGGATATTGAAGAAACTTTGTTTGGCAATCATTATTCGTTTCATACTACAAATTCACTCTCCAGAGATAAATTAAATTACGATGAAGGGGAAGTTAGAAATATTCATTACGGAGATATACATACAAAATTTCAAACTCACTTTCATTTAACTAACGAATATGTCCCTTTCATTAATGAGGATGTAGATTTAGCAAAAATTAAAGAAGACTCTTATTGTAAAGTTGGTGATTTAGTTATTGCAGATGCATCCGAAGATTACGCAGATATTGGAAAGTCTATTGAGCTTATTGATATTAATAATGAAAAATTATTAGCTGGATTGCACACATTCTTAGCAAGACCATCATCAGAAAATACAGCTGTGGGCTATATGAGTTGTCTGCTTAAATCTTGGAAATTGAGGAAGCAAATAATGACAATAGCGCAAGGGACAAAGGTGCTGAGTTTATCTACTGGAAGAGTTTCGAAATTAAAACTTAATCTCCCATCCCTCCCCGAACAACAAAAAATAGCTTCCTTTTTATCTGCGCTAGATGAAAAAATACAGCAGCTCAGCAAAAAGAAGGCCTTGTTGGAGGACTACAAAAAAGGGGTGATGCAACAACTCTTCTCTGGCAAACTTAGGTTTAAAGATGAGAATGGAAAGGATTATCCTGATTGGGAATGGGTTGGGGGTAATAAATTGTTTGATAACATTTCAGATAAAAAACACAATTCAGACTTGCCAATTCTTGCAATAACTCAGGATCAAGGAGCAATTCCAAGAGATCTCATTAACTATCAAATGACTGTTACTGAGAAAAGTGTTGCGAGTTATAAAGTTGTACAAGTAGGCGATTTTGTAATCAGTTTAAGAACTTTCCAAGGAGGAATAGAGTTTTCAGATTATCATGGTATTTGTAGCCCAGCTTATATTATTCTTAGACCAAGTTCAGATGACGTGGATAGAGAATTTTATAAATTTTATTTGAAAACACCATTCTATATAAAACAATTACAGAAGAACCTAGAAGGTATTAGAGATGGAAAAATGATTAGTTATAAATACTTCTCAGAAATTAAATTGCCGTTCCCATCTCTACCAGAACAACAAAAAATCGCTACTTACTTATCGAGTATCGATAGCAAAATAGAAAATGTCAATAATCAAATAAGCCAAACGCAAAGCTTTAAAAAAGGGCTGTTGCAGCAAATGTTTGTGTAGCAAGCACCCCTATTCCCGTCATTGCGAGTGAGGAACGACCGCGGCAATCTCAGGTAAACGGGACAGGTTGCTTCGTACCTCGCAATGACAGCGAGAGAGTCGCCATTTCTCCGTCATTGCGAAGGAGGCATCAATAACCCGTCATTGCGAAGGAGGAACGACTGTGGCAATCTGTTGGCAAAAGGAATGAGATTGCTTCGAGCCTTGCGAAGACAGGACAGAAGAAGGAACAGATTGCTTCGTACCTCGCAATGACAGGAAAGAAGAAGGAACAGATTGCTTCACTTCGTTCACAATGACGGGAAGGAAGAAGTAACAGTCATTGCGAAGGAGGCACGACTGTGGCAATCTCACGTAAACGGGACAGATTGCTTCGTACCTCGCAATGACAGGAAAGAAGAAGGAACAGATTGCTTCACTTCGTTCGCAATGACGGGAAGGAAGAAGTAACAGTCATTGCGAAGGAGGCACGACTGTGGCAATCTCACGTAAACGGGACAGATTGCTTCGTACCTCGCAATGACAGGAAAGAAGAAGTAACAGTCATTGCGAAGGAGGAACGACTGTGGCAATCTGCTAGTAATGACAGAGAGTGAAAAGAAACCCTCGCAATGACAGTGAAGTCGAAGCCAATGTTTGTGTAAATATATTGCGCGCATATTTTTTGAGAATAGATGATATGCGCACGTTTTTTTTAGGTAGCGCACGTTTTTATCAACCTGTTTTTCCAACTTTTAGGTTTTAATTACCTAAAATGCCATTTAAAAACCCATTTCTACAAAAACAATTAAAACCTATTTTGCCAATAGTGAATGTAATAATACCTTCTTTTCCATAATACTACCTATTTTTCCATTATATTTGGTAGAAGTTTTTTTGCATCATAGAAATATTCATTTTTCACCAAAGCGTATGAATAATAATTGTTTTTCACTTAAAGTAAGTGTTTTTCACGGAAGGCAGGCACCCGAAGAAGCAACGCTGGTTGGTTATGGTGCTATTATTGAAGCTTTGCAATTGACAATGCCTTTTCCTGAACAGTTAGCACTTATAAGCGACAAAAGGCGAAGCTATAGTGAGACAAACTGGAAGGTGTTTTCTTCAAGAACTGCTTTTGATGATAGCTTGTACAAGCATTTGGTATTTGCATTGAAAAACGAAGGGGTCAATCTGCTGTTTTTTAAAAAACTATTCGATAAGCTATCCGAAAAAGAAATGATGTCCTTATTGCAATTAGAACCCACAGGCCAGTATAGCCGTAAAATTTGGTTTCTATACGAATGGCTTTTGCAAAAGCAACTTGATATTAAGGATTTAAGCATTAAAAACTTTGTGCCCTTAATAGATGATAAAATGCAATATGCTATTGAGGGAACGCGTTCTTCGAGGCATCGCATTATTAATAATCTTCCAGGAACCATAGATTTTTGCCCCTTATTATTTAAAACTGAAAAACTAGAAGCACATATTAATGCCAATGTATCTGGTAAAAAAAATGCATTCCTAAGCAGTATCCATAAAGATGTTTTACAACGGGCATCGTCTTTCTTACTATTAAAAGATTCTAAAGCATCCTTTGCCATCGAGGGCGAAAGTCCTAAAAGTAAACGTGCAGCACGATGGGGACAGGCCATAGGTCAAGCAGGAACAAAAGATTTAAGCAAAGAAGAGCTCATACGCTTGCAACAAATAGTTATCGAAAATGATCGATTCATTAACATGGGATTTCGTGAAAAGGGAGGCTTTGTTGGCGAACACGATCGATCGTCGGGGGAGCCACTACCAGAGCATATTTCGGCAAAATGGGATGACTTGGACAAATTGCTTACTGGTTTATTAAATACGAATGATAAGCTATTGAACTCTGATCTCGATGCTGTGTTAATGGCAACAATTATTGCTTTTGGCTTTATATTTATACACCCATTTGAAGATGGAAACGGAAGAATTCACCGTTACTTAATTCATCACGTTCTCGCTAAAAAGAAATTCTCACAACAAGGGATGATTTTCCCTGTTTCTTCATCAATACTTGATCATTTAGATGATTATAGTAAGGTATTGGAAAATTTTTCACATCCCTTATTAGATTTTATCGATTGGGAAGAAACGACAGATCATAATGTGAACGTTTTGAATGATACTCTCGATTATTATAGATATTTTGATGCGACAAAGCAAGCAGAATTTCTTTACGACTGTGTGCACGATACGATTGAGAATATTATTCCTGATGAAGTAACTTACCTGACTAATTATGATGAGTTCAAAAGATATTTAGATGATGAATTTGAAATGCCAGATAAATTAGTAGCCTTACTGGTTCGTTTCCTTGAGCAAAATGCAGGTAAGCTTTCACAAAGAGCTATGGAAAAAGAATTTGCATCGCTTAGCGATACAGAAGTGGAAGAGATAGAACGAAAGTATGTGTTGGTTTTTAGTTAGGAATTATGAGTTATGAATTATGAGATTTGAATTATAAATGATGAGTTATGAGTGAGAGTATCGTGAAAACTAAAAGTTTTGCTTTTGCTCATAAGTGAAGAGATTGCTTCGTACCTCGCAATGACGGGTAGGGGAAACACAGTCATTGCGAAGGAGGTACCATTAACCCGTCATTGCGAGAGAGGAACGAACGTGGCAATCCGTTAGCAAAAGGAATGAGATTGCTTCACTGCGTTCGCAATGACGGGGAAGAAGGTACCATTAACCCGTCATTGCGAAGGAGGCACGACTGCGGCAATCTGTTCGCACCCGTGCACAAAAGGAAACAGATTGCTTCGTGCCTCGCAATGACGGAGAGTAGGAAAACACGAAATGAGATGAAACAAGGATTCGTTTACATACTAACTAATAAAAATAACACCACGCTTTATGTTGGGGTAACTTCTAATTTGCAAGAGCGCATAGCACAGCATAAAGAAAAACTCGACAAAAAATCGTTTACAGCAAGGTATAATTTGAGTAAGCTAGTGTATTACGAAATATTTCAAACGATAGGCGATGCTATAAGTAGAGAAAAACAATTAAAGGCAGGCAGTAGGGCAAAAAAAATAGAATGTATTGAAAGTATAAATCCCAATTGGCAGGATTTATATGAAAACATAATGTAGAAAATGATGCACCAGTCAGAAGCAAAACTAGAAAATAACTTAATAAAGCAATTAGTAGGTTTGGGCTACCAATCTGTTAAAGTAATGGATGGTGATGCTTTGGTTTCCAATTTAAAGACACAATTAGAGGCTTTTAATAAAGCTACTTATACCGATAAAGAGTTCGATGGCATTCTCAACCATTTAGCCAAAGGCAATGTGTTCGAAAAAGCCAAAACGCTTAGAGATCGATTTAGCTTCACCCAAGATGGTTCGGCAAGCTCACCAAACGCACCAACCGAGGTAGCCTATGTTCGATTTTTCGATTCAGAAAATTGGAACAACAACTTATTTCAAGTCACAAATCAAGTATCGCAAGAAGGCTCCTTTAAAAACCGTTACGATGTAACTTTATTGGTGAATGGTTTGCCACTGGTTCAAATAGAACTCAAGCGTAGAGGTTTAGAAATTAAAGAAGCTTTTAATCAGATTAATCGTTACCAAAAGCATTCATTTTGGAGCAATCATGGTTTGTTTCAATATGTGCAGTTATTTGTAATTAGTAATGGTGGCGATACCAAATATTTAGCCAACAACAAATTGCAATCTGTTAAGCAAACCTTCTTTTGGGCTGATGCTACCAACAAAAATATTACAGAATTAGATGAGTTTGCTGCTGCATTTCTCAATCCCGATCATTTGGGTAAAATGATTGCCAACTACATTGTAATTAACGAAACGCTTAAAATTTTAATGGTGCTTCGTCCATACCAATACTTTGCTACCGAGGCGCTCATTAAACAAGTAAAAACCAATACAGACAATGCCTACATCTGGCATACCACAGGTTCGGGTAAAACCTTAACTTCTTTTAAAACCAGTCAAATTTTAATGGATTTGCCCGAGGTTTATAAAGTTGTGTTTGTGGTAGATCGTAAAGATTTGGATTATCAAACCATGCAAGAGTTCAATTCTTTTAAGGATGGAAGTGTTGATTCTACTGATAACACCAGCAGCTTGGTGAATCAGTTTTTAGGTAAGTTTAAAGATAAAAAGGGCGTACGTAAAGAATCAGATTTAATTATTACCACCATACAGAAACTAAACAATGCCATTTCAGATCGTTACGCTAAACAATTGGAGCAGCTGAAAAATGAGCGTTTTGTTTTCATATTCGACGAATGTCACCGTTCTCAGTTTGGAGAAACCCACGAGAGAATTACCAAGTTCTTTGCTCAAAGTCAATTGTTTGGTTTTACAGGCACACCCATTTTTGCCGAGAATGCCTCTAAAAATGATTTGGGAAAGCGAACCACCAAAGATTTGTTTGGCAAGTGCTTGCACAAATATGTGATTACCGATGCCATACGTGACGAAAACGTATTGAAGTTTGGTATAGAGTATTACAGCGTTTTTAAGCATAAAAACAAGCCTAAATTCGACCAAATGGTTGAAGATATCAATAAAAAAGAAGTTTTTGAAGATCCAAAATATCTGGAAAGTGTTGTCGATTACATTATTGCCAATCACAACAGAAAAACTTTTAATAAAGATTACTCGGCCATTTTTGCAGTAAGCGATATAGGTGCAGCTATTGCCTATTATGAGCTATTCCAACAAAAGAAATTGGCAGGAGAGCACGATTTACGCATTGCCACCATTTTTACCTATGGAGCCAACGAGGATGATGAAAATGCTCAGGATTTTTTGCCTGATTTTGAACTAGATCAGGCTGCCGAAGCACAAGTGGCATATCAATCGAGCCACACAAGAGATAAGTTAGAAGGCTTTGTTGGTGATTACAACAAAATGTATAATACCAATTATACCACTAAGGACAGTAAGCTTTTCGAAGGCTATTTTAAAGACATCAGCAAGCGTTTTAAGGATAGAGAAAAAACCACATTTAACGATGAAAAAGATCGGTTAGACATCGTTATTGTAGTTGGCATGATGTTAACTGGTTTTGATGCGAAAAAGGTAAACACCTTGTATGTAGATAAGAACTTAAAGCAACATGGATTAATACAAGCCTTCTCTCGTACCAATCGTATTTTAGGCGAGCAAAAGTCGCAAGGCAATATATTGTGTTTCCGAAATCTGAAACAAGCTACCGACGATGCCATCACCTTGTTCTCGAATAAAGAGGCCATTGAAGTGGTTGTTATGCCTGAATATAAGGATATAGCTAAGAAGTTTGATGAAGCTCTTAAAAATCTTAAGGAGATAGCACCAACCTATCAAACAGTAAACGATTTAGAGTCAGAGGAAGATGAGGCTGCCTTTGTACAAGCCTTTAGAAAACTGATGCGTAACCTCAATGTTTTACAATCGTATACCGACTTCAATTGGGAAGATTTGCCACTAGATGAACAAGAGTATGAAGACTACAAAGGTAAGTATCTCGATTTATACGAGAAGGTAAAACGTGAGAAGCAAAAAGAGAAGGTATCGATTTTAGATGATATCGATTTTGAATTGGAATTGATTCACCGAGATCGTGTGAATGTGGCTTATATCATTAAACTATTGGCTAAGTTAAAAATCACAGATACGACAAGTGCTGCAGCTCAGAAAAAAGCCATTATCGACTTACTAGGTGGCGATGTAATGCTGCGTAGCAAACGAGAACTCATCGAAAAATTTATTGAAGAGAATTTACCGACTATTCTCGATGCCGATAAGATAGAGGAAGAGTTTGATCAATATTGGCAAGACCAAAAAGTATTGGCCTTGGGTAAACTATGCGAAGAAGAAAGTTTGGATAAAGCCCAGTTTAAATCCTTAATCGACTCCTATATCTATAGCGGACAGGAACCCATTCGCGATGATGTTTTTAAATGTTTAGACCATAGACCAAGCATACTTAAAGCAAGAGAAATAGGCGTTCGAATACTTAACCGAATGAAGGAATTTGTGGAGGTATTTGTTCATGGTATGGTGGGTTAAAAGGGTTTTTGCAGAATTTCAACTGACCTGATATCAATCAGTATAAATAGCCAAAACTAATTTTATTTTGAATTTCATTCTTAAAAAAACTTAAATTCTTGTTTATTTCTAACCGATCAGTTAGTTTTGAAGTCTAATACATCAGCATGGCTAGACAAAAAGCATATAAGGAAAATGAAGTGATTGAAAAAGCAACCGAGCTTTTTTGGCGAAATGGTTATGAATCAACTTCTATGAGTTCGTTGGAGAAAGCCATGGGCATCAATAAATTTTCAATCTACTCGAGTTTTGGAAGCAAACAAGGTGTTTTTTTAGAAAGCCTTAAATGCTATAAAAATAAACTACAGCCTTTACTTACTACGCTTAAAGAATCAAGTAAGGGGAAAGAGGCCATCAAACAGTTCTTTTACGATTTTCTAATTTTTTCAAAGGAAAATGACATTGGAAAAGGATGCTTATTAACGAATACGTCAGGAGAATTAGGAGCGAAGGGCGATGCTCTAATCAGAATGAAAATTTTTGATTTTACAGAAATACTTAAAGCTCTTTTCGCTGAAAAGTTAGCAAGTGATACGCATAAAAGTCAAGAACGAATCAATAAAGAAGCCACTTACTTATTGATTGCCAAACAGGGTTTATCCAATGCATCTAAAATTTTTGATCATAAAGATTTGGAAGCCTTTATTGAAACAACGTTTGAAAATATTTAAAAAATTTTCCATTAAACTAACCGATCGGTTAGTATCAAAAGGAACTCTATTAATAATAAAAAAAGACATATTATGAAAATGCCAGAACAGGTAGTCAACCTTTTAAATGACAAAGAAGCAACCAAAGTATTAACTACAGTATCTGCCGAAGGCATTCCACACTCTGTTGTTGTTGGAAGTACAATGGCTCCCGAAGCCGATTTAATTTGCGCTGCTGAAGTTTTAATGCAAAGCACTTCAAAAAATTTACAAGTGAACAAAACAGTTAGTGTTTTAGCTGTAAAAGGCATGGAATCGTATCAAGTGGTGGCAAAAGTTAAGGAACGCCAAACAGAAGGCCCACTTTTTGAAGCTGCAAAAGCTG
Source organism: Ancylomarina sp. 16SWW S1-10-2 (assembly GCF_009669305.1). Lineage (GTDB taxonomy): Bacteria > Bacteroidota > Bacteroidia > Bacteroidales > Marinifilaceae > Ancylomarina. The sequence goes on along the minus strand of NZ_SADB01000006.1, from coordinate 172,652 downwards.
AATTGGAAAAATTAGGTTTGCCATGCCGAGGTTTATGGTTATTCGAACCTCTTGAAGCATTCGATCAAGGTGCTGGAGCCAATGCAGGTAAGAAAATCGCATAAGGAAAATACAAAAGTTACGAGCACCTTGTTTCTAAGGTATCGATTGTTTTAGATTGAGAACCAGAGCAAGGTGTTCCACTTTTTGTTAATCGCATTTTTTGTCGATATAAAACAGCTATAAATTCATAGCTTATAGAATAAACACATCTCAAAAGGCATATAAGTTTATGATATTAGGAATTTCAGGTAGCCCAAGACCCAATGGTATTACTGCCAATGCGGTAAAATATATGCTTTCGAAATGCGAAGGCGAAACAAAATTTATTTCACTGGCTGGTAAGCACATTAGTGGTTGCATTAGTTGTTTGGGATGCACCAAAGACAATCATTGCGTTGTTGAGGATGATTTTTTGGAAATAGCCGAATTGATGGTAAAAGCCGATGCCATTGTACTGGGAATACCCAACTATTACGATGTTCCCAATGCTTTATCGCATAGTTTACTGGAAAGGTGCTTTTGCTTTCGCCACCAAGGCGCTTTCCTTTTAAAAGATAAACCTGCTGTTATTTTTTCTACGGGTTACGCTACCGATGAGGAAAATAGTCAGGTCCTTAAAATTGTAGACCATTTTTTGGTGATGAATAAAATGAAAGTGATCTCTAAATTTTTAGTTGGTGCTTTTTCTCAATGCTATACCTGCAAATACGGTCGTACTTGCGAAGATGGAAATGTGGTGAAAAATAATGGTATCGTTTCTCAAATTACACCCGCTATGTTACCACCAAAATTCAACAAGCAAATAGATTCGATGGCTAAATGCGAAAAAGCAGTTTATTTGCTCAATGATATTCTCAAGCCATAAACATCTAGAACAAAAGTTATTTCTAGAATAGTTCCCGTGTAGCTATTAATTTTAGAGACTAAAACAGACTTTGTTAGTTGATATGATATTTTTGTTTTGGAATATTACGAAGAGGTGTGAATACAAAAATCCTCAAAGCGACATACTCTGAGGATTTCTAATATCATACTTTAAGTTTGTGGTCATTATAGTGTTTTGCTCATCACTTTTTTACCATCCTGATTAGATGCTTTGAATCCCATTCTCTTAATATATTTCAGGTTGTCTTCAATCTCAGAATCACAAACTACAGACTTAACCTGATGTTCTGAAAGAACTTCGCTTAATTTGTTATAAAGGTAATTGGCTACCTTAAAATCGCGGTATTGAGGTAGAGCATAATCAATATCTATTTGGAATGTATCACCTTTAACTTCGCCAATAAAAATACCTGCAACCGCCATATCGCGTAGTACAAATATGCTAAGTTTGCCTTCAGCACTTTTAAAGTTAGGGAAGAATTTAGCTATATCCTTTTTATATGAATCGAGATAATAGTTTAAAATTCCATCATTGCCATTAAGTTCAATGACTTTGAAGCTTTCTTTGTGCTTATTCATTTTTACCAAGTAATAAATATTGGTGCAAACAATTAGAAAGTTCATAAAGGCTACTGGGTACGATCCAATTAAAAAGCCATAGAGTGAAAATAGGGCAGCACCTAACATATTATACCATCTGAGTTTGACAATTGAAGTCATAGACAGTGACACAAATACGATTATCGACGCTGCATAACCTAACCATTCCAAAATGGAGATACCTAAAAATTCTAACATACAAAATAAGTTTGTTTTGCTGAATGAAATTCAGCTGAGTTAATAAAAATGGGATGGTTGAAATAGTAGGACGCCCGTGAAGGACAGTATAAAAATAATCAAATTAATTGAAAAGAGATGTAATGAGCTAAGATAGTTTGATTATGTTACCAAATAATTAAGCCTTTATGACCATAAAACTCTAGTCATAAAGGCTTGTTTATTATCTTTCGAATTCCTTTTGAGAGTCTTAATTATTAGATGCTCGTCATAAGGAATAAAGGTTGTAGCTCAAAACTGTTGTATTTTGGACGTAAACGATCAGTGTTATAATAACGATCGATATCGACTATTTTTTTTGAGCTAGTTACAATATCGATGGGAGCATTGTCGTAACGTCCATTTCTAAGCGTTATTAAACGTCCGTGTACACCTTTTATAATTAAATCGAGAGCTAGATTACCAAAGGCCATGGGTACAATAGAATCTATGGCATCAGGGTCACCACATCGAACTAAATATCCGAGTTTCTGATTAATTACATCCACAGGTACACCTTTGTTGTATTGTGGAGATAAGTGTTTCATTTGGTCGGAAACTCTTTCACCAATACCGCCCAGCTTTTTATGTCCATAGTCGTCCATAACGCTACCTTTAAAAATCATATCTTCACCACTAAATGCAGCTCCTTCAGAAACTAGAACGACTGAATATTTACTGGGGTTTTTAAATCGATCCTCTATCATAAGTTCGGTGAGTCGGTTAATATCGAATTTATGTTCGGGAATAACACAACGGTTAGCTGCTCCTGCCAATGTTGGTAATATTGACGTGAAACCGGCATAACGACCAAATACTTCAAGTACCAAAAAACGCTCATGCGATCCTGCCGAAGTTCTTAAACTATGGGTTAATGAAATGGTTCGGGTAATACAGGTACTGAAACCGATGCAATAATCTGTTCCGGGAACATCATTATCCATGGTTTTTGGAATGGCAATCACTTTAAAGCCTTCTTTATACAAACGTACAGCATAACTTAATGTGTCGTCTCCACCAATCGGAATCAAGTAATCGATATTGAGAAAAGCTAGATTAGCTAGAACTTCTTCAGTAAGATCATTAATCTCATCCTTATATTTGTCTTGCAAGTGTATTGGGACATGAGCTTTTGATGTTTTTGAAGGGTTCATACGTGAGCTGTGCAAAAAGGTTCCACCAGTTCGACCAACTCTATTGACTAATTCTTCAGTAAGAAGAGAGTAATTTTCACTGTTATCTACTTTTTTATCACGGATAATATCAACAAGTCCGTTCCATCCTTTTCGGATACCAATAACGGTATAACCTTCTCGTAAAGCCCTGATGGTTACTGCACGAATAGCAGGGTTTAGACCTGGTACATCACCACCTCCGGTTAAAATTCCAATGACTCCTTTTGTATTCTTTGGTATTTCCATAGTGCTTAGTTTTATCATTAATAATCCTTAAGGTAATGATTTTTTTGCTGTAAAAGGATGGCATTTTATGAGAAATAATAATTTTGATGTTACTTAGTAGAAATTGTCATTGAAAATTTTATGGTCATATTGTCGTTTGTATTTGTGTGTGCGTAAGGTCCGTATCGGTAATAGGCTCCTGCACCAAATCCTAAATATAAAAGATTTAAGTAATTGGCTTTGATAATATTGTCAATTTGAACTCCCGTTTCGAATAGTCCTTTTTCTTTTGTTTTAAATTCAATGTTTTTATGATATTCAGAATGCGAAAGCTTTCCCCAGCCTATGTTGTTGTGGATACTTATGTGAGGTTGAAATTTGCCGTGTTTATATAGTAAAGATCCAAAGTTGTGAGAAAAATGTATGTTTACAAATCTGTCTGACAAGAACTCGTAAGGGCGTACTGTTTGAAAATAATTTGCAAGGAATAAGGGCAAGTTCTTATCGTAACTTCCCTCACCTGTAAATAGTAAACCATAGGGTAGGGCTTTATCAATAAAGCCACCATCAATTCGGAATGTGGTTTTGCCAATATTTTTCGATAAAAATGATTGTTCTATTCTTGCCTCTATTTTGTTGAAATTAAATTCACTGTTATAAAGTCCTTTAATTCCTTTGGTGTAACTCAGTAATAATACGGGATATTTTGTGCCCACACTCATTCTTTTCTTTAAAGAATTGACAAATTTTTCCTTGTAAGCAAATTTTAGCTTTATGCGAATGTCACAGTTTGTGTAGTTTGTGATTGTTTGCAGCTCATTAGGCTGAAACTGATAATCGTATTGGGGACTAACTTTTGTGTGATTTAATTCAAAATTAAATTTGGCATATTTAAGTGTTCTAAAACCAATGGAAATACTGTTTTGTTTTATTTTGTCCATTTGCGAAGCAAAATAAATTTTGGTATCAAATACATTTACCGTATTTATGGAATTCAGTGTTAATCCTCCAGGTTCTTTCAAGTTATGCTGATGTTTTCCTTTTATCTCAATCTCCTTGTCGCGATTAAGTTTGAGTGCGAATTCTCCTCCGTATTTCCATTGATGGTCACCTAATCCATAGCCAAAAAAACCGCCTACGGATAAGTTCTTAAGTACTTTATCATTAGTGTAGGCACCTAAACCAAGGCGCATTCCTTCAAATTGATTGTAAATAAGTGATTTTGTGATATCGATATCCATAAACTTAAAAGTGATTTTATTATCGGCTAGTTTTTCTACGACCAATAATGCTGCATCGAATTTGTACCGTTTACCAATACTGTCGATTACTCTGTAGGTTGTTTTTTCTGATGTGTTTAAAGATTCAGTTCTGTGTTGTACCCAAAATGAGCTGTCTCTATTATTGGCAAGTTTGTGTATGCTTACAGCATCGATACTAAAATCGGAACGTTTTAATTCGGGGAATAGTTCTACTTTTTCGATGTATGTTTTTCCATTAACAGTTGTTACAAATCTTTTTGATGGATCGTTTCGAAGTATTAATTCGAAGTTTAATTGTGATGGGAACCATTGTTTGTTATCAATTAAGCTATATTTCTGTTGAATTTTAATATCAATTAAGCCTTTTTCGAAGGGTTCTGCAATTACATTTTCTATGGCATATTTATTTGTATTAATATAGAGTAGTCCTGTTAAGCCGTCTATATTTTTATTCATTTTGGGTTTAAACGAGATAATATAGGTGCTGTCATTCTTATGAAACAGTGTATCCTTAATTCTGAAAGTATATTTTTTAAGACTCCCTTTTGCAATGGGGTTTAGGTAATTAATGTCAAGTATTGTAATCATGTTATTATAAAAGGAAAAGGGTTGCATATCAGTGCCAATCGATGCAAATGAGGGCTTTTTAAATCCCGACACCTTTGTTGCAATCACAACTTCTTCGTTTATATCTGGTTTCATGAATTTTCTTTCAGTTACCGATTCTGAAAAGAATGCATGGCCACCTTTTAAAAATGTTTTGAGTCTAATATTTAGGCTATCGTCAGCTATCGTATCATGAGGAATAATATCGTAAATATCTTTATTATATGATGTGTATTTAAACGATGTTATTTTTTCAGGATTATTTAAGTCTTTGTTTTTAATGACTTTTCGGATGATTCTGTTGGCAGGATTCTCACCTGCTTTTACAATCACTTCCTGTAATATTTTCGGCGAAGAATGGAGTTTTATTATCAGTTCATTTTGAGTATCTATGCTTGTTAAATCGAGATCTTGTTTCTCGTAACCAACATAGCTGCAGGTTAATTTATTAGTTTTTACCGCAGATTTGAAACTGAATTTACCGTCAATATCGCTTGTTGTGCCACAGTAAGGGTTATCGTTAAATATGATATTTACAAAAGCTAAAGCCTTTTGTGTTTTGTGATCTATCACTTTGCCTTTAATATAAGATTGGCTGTATGATAGGTTAATATAAAATGTGGAGAGGAGAAAAATTAATATGCCCTTTATTACTTGCATCTAGTCGGATTTGTCTAATAAATTGAACTTTTCAGTCTAAAAGTATCAAAATTATTAATCCGAAGAATTAATGTTTTGTTAAATAAGTTTAAATTGATTTTCCATTTTTCTAATGAGAAAAAACGTAGGATATAATGTTAGCACCCATCTTAAGTGCTTTTGTATGATTTTCTTCTGTGTCATTATGAACTGATGGGTCTTCCCAACCATCACCTAAATCACATTCATAGGAGTAAAAGCAGACTAAACGTCCTTTATGGAATATTCCAAAGCCTTGTGCTGGTTTACCATCATGTTCGTGTATTTTTGGAAGTCCTGTTTTAAAATCATATACCTGATGGTAAATTGGATACGTGTAAGGGAGTTCGACGAGCTCTTCCTTTGGAAATATTTTTTTGATTTCTCTTCGAAAATAGGCATTCAAGCCGTAGTTATCATCAACATGTAAAAAACCACCTGCCTCAAGATAACGTCGTAAATTCACTACTTCCTGATTATTAAAAACAATGTTTCCATGTCCTGTCAAGTGTACAAATGGGTATGAGAATAGTTCATTACTTCCCACTTCAACAGTTGCAGGTTCTGATTGAATATTGGCAATCCCGTTGGTATTACAGAACTTAATGAGATTAGGTAATGAGGTAGGATTTGCATACCAATCACCGCCACCATTGTATTTGAGCAGAGCTATGCGTACACCGCTTTGCTGAGCACTTAAGTTTAAACTCAAAGCGAAAAATACAATAATGAATACTAATCTTGACATTAAAAATTCAGTTTAAATCTTGATGAGATGATTTATTGGTTGGCTAGGTTTACAATATTGCAAGCTACAATTCCAGCTGTTTCTGCTCGTAGTCGACTTGTACCCAAGCTAATTTCTTTGAACCCATTTGCGCGTGCCATTTCGACTTCTTGTGGACTAAAATCACCTTCAGGACCGATAAGTATTAACGCATTTTGTTTGGCTACATAAAGATTTTTTAAATGTGTTTTTTCTCCTTTGTAACAGTGAGCAATATATTTTTCTCCATCAAAAGGAGCACTTACTAAATCTTTAAATTTTGTTAGTTCGTTTAATTTAGGATGGTAAGCTTTTAACGATTGCTTAACAGCAGATGTAATCACCTTAAACAAGCGTTCTATTTTCACCACTTTGCGTTCAGAGAATTGACACAATAAAGGTGTAAATTCATCAATACCAATTTCAGTACACTTTTCCATATACCACTCGGTACGCTCAATATTTTTTGTAGGCGCAGCCGCAATATGTAATTTATAATCTAACTTTTCGAATTCAGCTTGTGTTTCAATGCATTCTACGGTACATCTTTTGGGATGTGCATCAATTATTTTGGCTGTAAAAAGATTGCCTTTTCCGTCAACTAGATGAATTTGGTCATCTTCTTTTAATCTCAAAACACGAACACAATGCTTCGATTCTACTTCGTTTAATTGATAAAATTTATTTTCTATATCTGGGGTGTAAAACAAGTTCATTCTTTGATTTATGATTTTCGTACTTCTTAAATTTATAAGAAGATAGGTTTATAAATGATTGTAAAAATAAAACTAAGTTCCGATATAATTAAGACAAACATGAAAATAGTACGTGATTTTTAAAGCAAATTGTATTTTTTCTTGCAACAATCTCTAATTCGTATTGATCTTTTATCAATTTGAATAATGGTTTTAAATGCAATTTTCATATTGTCTATAATATAACCAATAAGATTTATATGTTTTTATGCATGTTGTTTATTTACTGTAAGTCAAATTATTAATTCTAATGTGTAGAGCTTGTTTTAAGATCAAAATAGACTTTTATTCTATATTTTTTCGTTTTAGAAAAACGCATAAAAATGATAATCTCAAGTTGATTTAGTTTCTTCGTGAAGCAACCTTATTTTATGAATAAATTAAACAATTCGAGTTTAAAATTAATATTTCATTTATCTTCACATATTGTACTTTTCATGAGTAATTTTATCAAAATCTAATGCTTTAAAGCTTATATTTAAGTAACAAGTGTAACTTAGCAGAGATTAGATATTGATAATAATAAAAAAATATAATTCAAGTTATTTTTCTTAATAATATAACTTGTAAATGGTTGATAATAGGTTTGTTTTAGATTTATATAGACTGGTGATTGTTTGAATCATTGAAAAGGATTTTTGAATAAGGAAATATTTAGGACTAAATATTAATTATATTTGACTTTCAAGGCGTTTAAATGTCATTTTTTATTGATTTTGACGAATCTAATTATAGAGAAAATATGATACATAAAGATATGTCAGATTATAGAATCCTTTTAGTTGAGGATGATTTCATAAATGGAAAAATTGTGAAAACATTGCTTGAAAAGGTGTCTTATAATGTCGAATGGGTAAAGAATGGTAAGGAGGCTTTAGATATTTTGATTCCTCGTTCAACAGAGTATGATCTGGTTTTAATGGATATTCAGATGCCTATTTTTAATGGTTATGAAGTGAGTATGAATTTGAGAGAAAATGAAATTCAGATTCCAATTATATGTATGACTGCTAATGCTTTTTGTGATGAAAAAGATAAAGCGACGGAAGCAGGAATGAATGATTATATAGCAAAGCCAGTTTCGAAAAGGGTACTTTATGAGATGGTAAAGAAATATATAGAGCTCAAGTAATTGTGTTTGAGTGAGAATTTTGAAACATATTGAAAATTAAATAATTGCGGATGAAAGTTTGTATTGCTGAGAAACCGAGTGTTGCTAGAGAAATTGCAATAATTTTGGGAGCTAAGAGCCAAAAAAATGGATATTATGAAGGAAATGGCTATCAGGTTTCTTGGACTTTTGGGCACCTATGCACTCTTAAAGAACCAGGTGAATACAATATTAATTGGAAATATTGGCATCTAAATGACTTGCCAATGATTCCCGGACGTTTTGCAATTAAAGTAATTGATGATACTGGTGTTCAAAAGCAATTTGATATTCTTGAGAAATTGATTCAAGGTGCCGATGAGGTCATAAATTGCGGTGATGCTGGTCAAGAAGGAGAAGTCATACAACGTTGGGTACTTCATAAAGCTAAATGTAATGTGCCAATTAAGCGTTTGTGGATCTCATCGCTAACCGAAGAAGCTATTCGTGAAGGTTTTGAAAATTTGCGAGATGGTAAAGATTTTGATCGCTTATATGCCGCTGGTTCATCGCGATCCATTGGTGACTGGCTATTGGGAATGAATGCAACACGTTTGTTTACGCTAAAATATGGTAGTGGTAAAAATGTTCTTTCTGTTGGTCGAGTTCAAACTCCAACATTAGCATTAATTGTTAATCGTCAAAAAGAAATAGATAATTTCGTTTCTCAAACCTATTGGGAATTGAAAACGGTTTACCGCGAAGTTACATTTTCGGCAACGCGAGGTCGTTTTGATACAAAAGAAGAAGGTGTTCAATTCCTCGATAAAATTAAGGCGGATCCTTTTGAAGTGCTTTCTTTTGAACGAAAAGCAGGCAAAGAATTACCTCCTCAGTTATACGATTTAACCTCTTTGCAGGTCGATTGTAATAGAAAGCTAAATCTTTCAGCTGAAGAAACTCTGAGAATTATTCAAAGCTTATACGAAAAGAAATTAACCACTTACCCTAGGGTTGATACAACTTACCTTACGGAAGATATTTATAAGAAAATTCCAGAAATACTTAAGAAATTAACTCCTTACAAGAATTTTACTGAAGTTTTATTGGGATCTAAAATTAGAAAATCTAAAAAAGTATTCGATAATAAAAAGGTGACCGATCACCATGCCATTATTCCTACAGGCGTGCTGCCTGGTAGTATACGATATGAAGAGAAACAGGTTTACGATTTAGTTACACGCCGTTTTATTGCCGCTTTTTATCCTGATTGTGAGGTTAGTCATACCACTGTTTTGGGACAGGTGACGAATATTGATTTTAAGGCAACAGGAAAACAAATTCTTGAGCCAGGATGGCGAGTGCTTTTTTCTAAAGATAGTAATGCTGGCGAAGGAACAATACTTCCCGTTTTTGAAAAAGGGGAAAGTGGCGAACACATTCCAGATTTAGCTGAGAAACAAACACAGCCTCCTAAATATTATTCGGAGGCAACATTGTTGCGTGCTATGGAAACGGCTGGTAAACAGGTTGATGATGATGAGTTGCGAGAGTTGATGAAAGAGAATGGAATTGGTCGTCCATCTACTCGAGCGAATATTATCGAAACGCTTTTTAGACGTAAATATATTAAGAAAGAGAAGAAGCGTCTTGTGGCTTCTGTAGCAGGAATACAGTTGATTGATACGATTGAAAATGAACTTCTGAAATCTGCTGAGCTTACAGGTATGTGGGAGAAAAAGTTGAGAGATATTGAACAAGGAAATTATGAGGTCGATCAATTTATGATTGAGCTAAAGCAGATGGTTTATAATATTGTGAAAGATGTTAAATCGAGAACAAATATTAAGAAGATTGCTGCGGTAGTAGAGGAGAAAGAAAAATCAAAATCGAAGAAAAAAGCTCCTGTAAAAGCAAAAGAACTTACTTGTCCTAAGTGTAAGGAAGGTAAAATTTTAAAGGGTAAAAGTTCTTGGGGATGTAGTAATTGGAAAAATGGTTGTGATATCAGATTACCATTCGAATTTCAAGGAAAGAAATTAACAGATAAACAGATTGAGGCTTTAATTTTAAAAAAGAAGACTCCAAAAATAAAAGGATTCCTCGTTGATGGAAAAAAACAGAATGGTGTAGTTGTTCTAAATCCTTCTTTCGAATATAGTTTTGTGGCTGAAGAAGCTGAAGTGTGGCATTGTCCTTTATGTAAGGATGGTATAATGATGAAAGGAAATTCGGCTTATGGTTGCTCTAATTATAAGAAAGGCTGTCATTTTATTATACCTTTCGAATTTTTGGGAAAGACTTTAACCGAAGCTCAAATAAAGTCATTGGTTGTTGATCGAAAAACAAAATTGATTAAAGGGTTTGTAAATCCAGAAACAAAAGAAAAAGTTGATGGTAAATTAATCGTCGATAATATGGGGAAAATAGTATTTGGTAAGCAATAACATAAGCTTGATAGATATAATAAAGCTCAGTTTTAACTGAGCTTTTCTGTTAACATTTTGGGTGTTGTGTAAAGAATTAATTTGCCAGATCGAGCATCAATATCAGACCAATTTTCAACATCGAATTCAATTCCAATTGCTGTTCCTGGAGGAACATGAAGATAGCCTTCATCTAAAAGGTTTGATGCCCAAGAAGCAATGTCAGGATTATGACCAAATACCCATACTTTATCATTCTTACCAGCTTTAGATTGCAGCATTTCTAAAAATTCTTGAGTGCTAAAACCATCGTAAAGCTGATCAATTTGAATAATTTTATCGAGTTGAATATGAAACTGATTGGCATAAAGTCTAGCTGTAGCAATTGCTCTGTTCGCGGGACTTGATAAAATAAGGTCGGTCTCAATTCCTTTTTCAAACAAATACTTTGAAACTAAAGTAGAGTCACTTATGCCTCTATTAGTCAAGTTTCGTTCAAAATCCTTTATATCGTAACGACTCTCTTCGGTTTTGGCATGGCGTGATAGTATCAGTTGTTTCATATTTTATGAATTTAAGATATTTTGTTTTTTGCTAGTTCTATATTTTCAAGATATTTAAAAATATCTATTTGAGCTCTATTTACTTGATCGTTGATGTTTTTTGGAGGCTTAATATTTTCCAAATGTTCATTAATTATTCGAGCATTAGTATTATCCTTTAGCTGGATGTTTAAGATGTCTATGAGTTCTTGTTTTAGTTTTGGCTTTTCAATAGGGAATGCACATTCAATACGTCTATGTAAGTTACGCGCCATCCAATCGGCTGATGATAGAAAAACCTCACTTTTCCCATTATTATGAAAGTAGAATATTCTAGCATGTTCTAAGAATTTATCGACAATACGAATAATTCGTATGTTTTTAGAATAGGACTTATTGGGAATCAAACAACAAATACCACGAATTATAAGATCTATTTTAACACCTTTACTACTTGCTTCGTAAAGCTTTTTAATCATTTCTCTTTCTTGTAAGCCATTCATTTTTAATATCAAATATCCTTTTTTACCATTTTCTACATGTTTAATCTCCCTATCTATTTTTTCAAGAAAGCTATTTCTCATATTAAACTGGCCTATGAGTAATTTATTAAACTCACATTTTGTTTCCTGATTTTCAAGATAATCAAAAAGAAGTTTTAATTCGCAAATTGTTGTTTTATCAGAAGTGAAAAAACCATGATCAGCATAAATTCGCGCTGTTTGCTCATTGAAATTTCCTGTGCTTAGGTAGGCATAATCGTCTTTATCGTCCTTTCTAATCACTAGAGCAATTTTTGCATGTACTTTTAAGCCTGGTAAACTATATATGATCTTAACGCCAGCCTTGGTCATCGCTCTGGCCGAGTTCATATTCGCTTCCTCGTCAAATCTAGCTTTTAGTTCAACAAGAACAGTCACTTTTTTGCCGTTTAAAGCAGCATTAATCAAAGCATTTACTATAGCTGAATTTTCAGCTACACGATATTGGGTTGCTTTAATTTCTTGAACCTTTGGATCAATTGCCGCTTCGTTAAAAAAGCGTATAACATATTCGTACGATTGGTATGGATAATGAAGAAGTATGTCTTCTTCTCGAATGACTTTAAATATCGACTTGCTTTCACCCAAATCTTTCACTTTAAGAGCATGAAAAGGGGAGTCTTCTAATTCTTGACCTGCAGGGTTTGGAAAGTTGAAGAAATCTTGGAAGTTGTGATATCTAGCTCCTTTAACAAGTTGGTTATTGGTAAGGTTAAAGGCAAGCTTAAGTCGATTTAAAAAGTCACGAGGAATATTTCTATCGTATAAGAATCGTGAAGGATCACTCGTTTCTCTCTTTTTTAAATTATTTTCTATCATGCTCATAATATCCCCAGAATATTCATCTTCGATTAAGATATCGGCAGCTCGGCTCATTTTAAAACTATATGTAGAGTCAATTTTAAAGCCTGGAAATACAACTTCCATATGCAACTTTACAATATCATCTAGGAACACGATATGATGCTTATTGTTGGTCGATGGTAATTCAATAAATCGATCAAATTTATTGTTGGGAATTCTGATTAGAGCATATTTCGCACGTTTAGGTTTGTCTGGATTATTTTTTTTACTTCTTTCTTTATAGAGTTTTACGGCAAAGTAAATAGCATTGTTTTTAGGAAAATAGGGGATTTGTTTTTTTTGTAGCAGCATAGGCTGCATGTGTTGAAGCAGATTGTTTGAAAAAAAATCTTTGGTAAATTCGTAATGCGAATTACTTAGTTCTTCACCTTGTATTAAAACAATATTGTTTTCTAGTAATTCAGGAACGATTTCTGTCGTGAAAATTTCACCAAATTCGATTTGTTGTTTATTAATTTGTTTCTTAATCTTCACTAAATTAAGGTCTGGATTACGCCTTAGTTGTCGTTTGTCTTCAATAGGTAATTCAATAAATCTTTGATAAGATGCAACTCTTACTCGATAGAATTCATCTAGGTTTGAAGAATAAATGGCTAAGAATTTAATTCTTTCATAGAGAGGTAAATTCTTATTACGAGCTTCTTCTAGAACTCGATTATTGAATGATAACCAACTTAAATCGCGATTGAAAAACTGATATGTCGACATGTAACTGATATATTCAAAATGTGTATTAACAAATTTAGAAAAAAACAGTTTGATTTTTCTGATTATAGAATCAAATAAATTAGAAGATTTGTATTTATTTTGAGAACCCTTTCCAAGTTATTTATTCCAGTTCATGTCGTTTTTTAAATCGTGTAACTTTCGATATTGGAGCTAAAAGGTATAAGTAGTTTAGATTTGTTTCTGGGTGTCTAAATCGTCTTTCGTCTTCTTTTACCTCTTCCATTGCGAGGTTAATTTCACTAATGGATGATCTCATAAACATGACCTGATTTTGATATTCGAAATAGAACCAATCTCCATCTTCAAGTTCCATGTAAAGATACATTCTATTACCTTTTCTTCTTTTTCTAATCTCAATTTTACCTTTTACAACACTATTGTATGTTGTATTAAAAATACTTCCAAGTTCTAGTTCACCGTATGAATAATAAGCCTTTTCTTCTTTATTCCATTCTAAATTTACCTGATTGAAGAATAGTGTTTGTTTTATTGTATCTGGTAACGTTTTGTAAGTATTCGTTGTTTTAATTTCTGTAACTATTTTATTGGCTTCCTCTTTTGGAAGGATAAGAGGAAATGTTCTAAGAAATTGGTCATTGTTTAAGTTACTTGCTTGCTGTACTGAGTTTGAATAATGTTTATTAATCATCTTCAATAATTGTTCAGAAAAATAGAAATTAAAACCTAAACAAGTTTTTATAAACACTTCTTTTTTATCAGAATCATATTCAAAAGTTCCGGCAGTTGTTGTGGTTACATGTCCTAGTTTAACACCTAAGTTTAGTAAACCTTCTCCGGTTAAATTACAATTATTCATATTATAAGATAACAGGTTTCCTGGTTGTTCAGGATTCTTTATTTTTTCTTTGCTAGCAATCTGATAGAGGTTTTCACTTTTGTTGTAGCTAAGAAAACCGTCAACTGTCAGTATTGGATTATCTGTATAGAACTCCCTTGTTGAAAGGAATGCAGGGTAGATATGAATAGAGTCGTTAGTTAGATATAGCGAATTGAAAATTTTGACATTTTCCTTGTCTCGTCCAATAGTATCAATAGGAATTAAAATATCTTTCGGATCGATTGTAGCATTAAAGCTTAGCCATCTGCTTTCAATATTATGACATTTATTATGAATTTGAGTTTCACCATTAAAACGTAAGTATTGTTCTTTTGCAGATAATTGTACTTCTCCTCTAAAATCGAAATCAGGACTCAGCGAGAATTCCATTGCATCAGTTAAGGGGCCTTGCGCAATGGTTTGACCTGTTGAATCGACACTTATCTCTTTAAAATAGATTTCTTGTTCTTCATCAAGGTCATCTTTATAGGTGTAAAATCCCGAACCTGTATAATCTCTCCTACCATTAACATCGACTAAAGCATCTGTGATTTTGTGAAATTTATTAAGTGTGTCAGCTAGTATTTCACAGTTACTCAAAGGCTCTAAATAGCCATCATTATTAATGGTTAAATTACCATGAAGAGGTAAAATATCTGCATCAGCAATTTTTAGTTTCTCTACAAATTTTGCTGAGATTGTATAGTTGGTGGTATCGTAAATAGCATATGGCGTAACGAAACTTAAAGAATCTTGATCAGACTTAGTGGAAATAAAAGTGTTGTAAGATGTTTTAGGTAAAGCGTTTATTTCTCCTGATTCCCAAAGTAAATTTAGTTTATCTAATTCTTCACTTCCGAATTCAATTTGATCATTTGCCATATTCCACTTAAAACTATTTAGTTGGCATATGTAATTGTTCGAAGGTAAGCTACTATAGTTACCAGATATTGTACTTATAAAGTTCGAGCGTTGGTTTTCTAAATCGATAATTGCATTACACATTTCTGCTTTAAAAGTGTAGCCTATTTTATTGTGGCTAAGTAGTTTAAAGTCAGTTGTGTCTGCTGTTATTTTATTGCCAGAATAATTAAAATACTTAGATATAAATGAGCCATTTGCATAAGTCATTTCACCAGCTCCAGTCATTTTATCATTTGTAATATTAATAATGCCCGCTAATGACGCATGTCCTTTATACATACTTAAAGGATCATTTTTTCCTCTACTTTGTATTCTAAATTGGTCTTTACTACTTTCCCATTCAACCCAAATGTTTTTACCACTTATGTCTGGATGAGAATAGGGGATTTTCTGCCCCATTAGCGTATAAGATTCAGCTTCACCTTTGGCTCTTTCGGGTAATAGAATAAAATGATCAGATACAATTTTGGTGTTTTTTTCAGTAAATGTCCCTTTTCCCCATAGACCATCATTATCTAAGAAAAGAGAATCGGTAAATGTTGCTTTATTATAAACTAAAACACCACCGTCTTCTATGGCATGCGCAAATCCAATTGAATTATCCTTATTTACAATTAACGTTTCTCTAAAATTATGAGTAATGTCGCCAGATTCAAATTCGCCTAGGAATTGAATGTCTTGATCTGAGATTTTATTGATATTATCGATAGTAAAAGGATCCACTTTTATATAAAAGCTGTCTCTTTTATAAACGCCATTTTGGATATATGGTTTTTCATAATAAACGTAAGAAGAGTCGTATGAATTAAATATGGGATATTGCTCTAAGGATTTATTTCCTGATTTGTTTGACGGATCATCAATTTGAAGGTTTGCGCTTGTGTTTTTTACTATATTTTCAAGGAATATTGCATTTCTTTTAGCAAATTCTCCTTTATCATCAATAGGTATAAATGCTTTTAAGGAATCAATCATCCCCATGTTTACTTCAAAATTATCGTAAGAAAAGTTATAATCTTTTCCGTATAAATTTAATGGTCCAGCTTTAATTAGGCCACTAAATTCAAGATCTCGGTTTTGTTTAACCAATAATTCTCCTCCTTTAGGAACGAATGTAATGTTCTGCGAATTACTCACTGATACTTGTCCTACACCATTTATTTGAAGATCAAAGTTGTTGAGATTAAGAGTAGCATCATCTTCTAATTTTTCTGTTTTGGAGGTAAAACGGATCACATCGTAATCTTGTTTTCCCATAGCAGAAGCAATATAGTTAGAGCTGCGATCTTCAATTGTAATCTCATCGTTTGATGCATCATAGTTTACAAAACCTTGAAACGAAAGCCCTATAACTTGCTGTCGAGTTTGGCTAAGGGGTTTTCTAATGAAATTTGCATATTCTTCAGTAGTAAATGTATTGGAGTACATGTGTTGTGCAAAGCCGTTTAGAAGTACTAGCGGGTTTTTGTCATCATAGCCTTGTAACTTTTGATAATGGTTTTTTGTAAAGTAATTTGTAGATTCAAATTTGGCTAGTCGATGTGAAGCACCTTTCATTTTCCTGAAATGGATGATACTATCGTTCATTTTCCAATAGAGAATTCCAAAATCCATTTGTAGATTATGGTAGTTATTGAAATATGGACTTTGTGACATACCTGTTCCATCGCGCGTTAATATGAGTTCTTTTTCCTTTGTTAAAATTTTGAGGTGAAGGTTAGGGTGGTATATTTTAAACGTATCAAGATGTATTGTGATTTCTGTGTTTTGACCAATAATTTTGTTGTTTGAAAGACTGAAATATTCCGATGAAGCATCTAGAAACAAACTATCATTTCTTCTTAATTCAATTTTTGCAGGTTGTTCACTATTTCCCTTTCCTATCAGTTTTGCTCCTTTTATTTCAATACCACCTTTGTAGCTGATATTTTCGAATAAATTATCTATTGATATGTTATTCTGGAAGGATTTAAATCGAGGATAAGTGGCTGATGATGGACGTTTAACAATGTTTACTTTTTCTATAAGTGATCCTGAAATAAAGTCGTTAAATAGTCCGGCATTTTTATATTGAGCTGAATCAATTTGTATTTTGGCTTTTGTAATATCCAGTAAGTAACTTTTAAAAATAGCATATTCGTCAGTTGGTGATTTACCAGCCCTAGTCCATGCTATTTCTCCTTTTTCACCTTTCCATTTTTTCTCAAAAGGGTAATAGGTTCCGCTAGTTTTATATATAACACAACTATCTTTTTGAGAATAACAGACTAGCTCTGTGTTATCGAAAACAATCTTAAGCGTACTATCGTTAAAATAATGAAAATTATTCGATCTCGTTTTCCATTTTGTAGAGAAGGATTTATAGAGAAGCTGCTCTTTAAGTAAGTCTATAGTTTGTTTTATAAAATCATTAATCTTTTTAAGTCTCGATTTGGGTTTTCTTAGTTCGTGAAGAAGTCCATTTTGCCAATTCGAATAATCAGACTCGCTCAAGCCTTTTTCTTCAAATAAAATTAGAGTATTAAAATAGTCGTAGAAATCAGGGACAATTCGTGCTCGTTTTTTTCTGAATATTTGGCAAATTGAAAGAATAGAATCTCTTTTCGAACTAGATAATTGTGTGTTAGCCCAAAAACTATCGAATTTTTCTTTAAAGGCTTTCTTTTCTTTCTTATCTAAAGATGGATGGTCCAATAACACACCTATCTCACTTATTGTATAGGTTGAATCTTGATCGAAAATATTAGCTTTTGCAGAAAAGCTAGTAAAGAAAAAAACTAAAAAAATAAGTGAGTATAGGTACTTCGACATGTTATTGTTTTTTTTGATTAAAAGATGATCAAAAAGATTATTTTATTTCTTTTCAAAACGAACAGCAACCCAGTTTTTATCGACCTTGTGGCCTAAGTATTTCATGTTGTTCTTTTCAGCCTCTTCTTGAATGTATTTTAAGTCTTCGGTATAGAATCCACTCATAATTAATTGACTATTTTGTGACAAACATGCTATGTACGATTTCATATCATTTAAAAGGATATTACGATTTATATTTGCTAAAATAACATCGTATTTTTTACCTTCTAAAAGACGAGCATCACCTAAGAATACTGAGACATTATCAGCCTTATTGTTTTTTATATTTTCCAATGAATTTTTATAAGGCCATTCATCAATGTCAATGGCATCAACTTTTTTGGCATCACGCATAGAAGCTAGAATGGCAAGTAGACTTGTTCCACAACCCATGTCAAGAACATCTTTGTCTTTAATTTCTGTTTCTAGTATACTTTGAACCATTAATGATGTTGTTGAATGGTGTCCTGTTCCAAACGACATTTTAGGATCAATAACAATATCATAAGGTACTTTTGGAGTGTCAGTATGAAAGGAAGCTCGAATTACAACTTGATCAGAAATAATTACGGGTTGAAAATTGGATTCCCATAAAGCATTCCAATCTTGGGAGATTACGACTTTGTGTGTGTAGTTCAGTTTAAAGTCTGATTTTGGTAAATAATCTAAGTTTATTGCTTTTACCTGATCCATATCGAAAAGATCTTCTGTAATATATGCATCAATAGAGTCTTCATTTTCGGTAAAGCTGTCGTAGCCAATTTCGCCTAATTCCGAAATTATAATTTGAGCTATATCTTCGTTGTAAGGTGTAATTTCACATTTTAATTCAATGTAATTCATAATCGTATTATTTGATCTTATTTAGTTGTGAGTTTTTCAAATTATTTATATTGTAATCTACAAAAATAATGTTCTTGATTTAAAAGACTTCATTAATTCAAGAATAAAGCTGAATCATTTTTTTTGTTTTGAATAAAAGAGGACGATTGTTCCGTTTTTATTTTGTTTATTTGATTGATCTATAGTTACATATGACTTACGCAACCGTTTTCGTTATTTGAAACAATTCTAAACTTCTTTTTTTATTTTTAATTTGGTTAACTTTAAGTCAAATATTGGTAATATTGCTAACAATTAATAGAAGTAACGCTTGTTTTTAATTACACTTTAGAAGTAAAACAAATGGATTTTCTTTCAATTAAATTTTATGTGGTAGCTTATCTTGTATGCTATCTTGAAGTCTTCGGAGGCCTTTAATCCACGTCCTATACTTGATCCTTGCGATCTATTCTAGAATCTTCTTTTCTAGACCTATTCTATCTATTTATTGAATATTTATAATTGGTGTATTTCTACACTAATTAATCATATAACAAGGCACCTGTTCTTTTTTAAGGTGTCATATTCTATGGGTTAATCAAAATCGTTAAATAAAATTATATGCAAAAGTCACTTTTATTAGGTGTCGAAGCTATTGCTCAAGGAGCAATTGACGCTGGAATGTCAGGTGTTTACGCTTATCCAGGAACACCTTCTACAGAAATTGCTGAATATGTTCAGCATTCTAAGCTTGCCAACGAGCGTAAAATTCACAGTGAGTGGTCTGCTAATGAGAAAACAGCTATGGAAACGGCTCTTGGTATGTCATATGCTGGGAAAAGAACTATGGTTTGTATGAAGCACGTTGGTTTGAATGTTGCAGCTGACTGTTTTATGAATGCAGCTATTACAGGATCGAATGGTGGGATGATCGTTACGATTGCTGATGATCCATCTATGCACTCTTCTCAGAATGAACAAGATTCTAGAGTGTATGCTAAGTTTGCAATGATTCCAATTCTTGAGCCATCAAATCAGCAAGAAGCTTATGATATGGTTCGTTTTGGCTTTGAATTGTCAGAGGCATTTGGAACACCTGTAATGATGCGTATTACAACTCGTTTGGCTCACTCTCGTGCTGGTATAACAACAGCTACTGATATTGTTGCTGAAAACGAGATGTCTTTACCTAAAGATAAGCAGCAGTTTATTCTTTTACCAGGTATTGCACGTAAGCGTTACAAGCTTTTGTTAAGTAATCAAGAGAAATTTGAAGCTGCTTCGGCCGAATCTCCATTTAATCAATATACCGAAGGTACTGATAAATCATTAGGAGTTGTTGCTTGTGGTTTAGCTTACAATTATTTAATGGAAAATTACTCTGATGGTGATTGTCCTTTTCCTGTATTGAAAGTGAGTCAATATCCACTTCCTCGTAAGATGATTGAAAAAATTACTAGCGAATGTGATAAGGTATTGGTTCTTGAAGAAGGGTATCCAGTAGTTGAAGAAATGTTGAAAGGTTACCTTTCTAAAGAAGCAGTAATTGGTCGTTTAGACGGAACTTTATCTCGCGATGGTGAATTAAATCCAGACATGGTTGCTAAAGCTCTTGGTTTTGAAATTGAAGAAGGTATGGCTATTCCTGATCTTGTTGCAGCTCGTCCACCAGCATTGTGTGTAGGTTGTAGTCATCATGATGTTTATAAAGCTTTAAATGAAGTTATTGCTGAGTATGGCGAAGGTCGTGTATTCTCTGATATTGGATGTTATACATTAGGTGCTTTGCCTCCATACCGTGCAATTAATGCATGTGTTGATATGGGTGCTTCTATTACAATGGCTAAGGGGGCTGCTGATGCAGGTCTTATTCCATCTGTAGCCATGATTGGTGATTCAACGTTTACTCACTCAGGTATGACGGGCTTATTGGATGCAGTTAACGAGAATGCTCCAATTACAGTTATTATTTCCGATAACGAGTCTATCTCTATGACAGGTGGTCAGAAATCTTCTGCTAAAGGTAAAATAGAAAATATTTGTGCTGGTTTGGGTGTTCATCCTGATCATCTTCACGTTTTTACGCCTCTACCTAAGAATCATGAGTTAATGAAGGATATTATTCGTAAAGAATGTGATTATCAGGGCGTATCAGTAATTATTCCTCGTCGTGTTTGTGTTCAGAAGAATATCCGTGATCAAAAGATTAAAAAAGCTTTGAAAGCTAAAGCAGCTGCAAAGGCTTAATTTATTTTTTGCCCAAATTAATTATTAATTCAATATATCGGAAAGTGATTTCGATTGCTTTCCGAGAATAAAATAGCATACATATGAAAACAGATATGGTTATTGCAGGTGTAGGCGGACAAGGAATTCTTTCCATTGCTGCTGCATTAGGATCTGCTGCTTTAGACAATAATTTATACATGAAACAAGCTGAAACTCATGGTATGAGTCAGCGTGGTGGTGATGTTCAGTCATTTATGAGAATCTCTGATAAACCAATTTATTCAGATTTGATTCCAAAAGCTGGTGCAGATATTATTTTATCAGTGGAGCCTATGGAAGCTTTACGTTACCTTCCTTATCTTAAGAAAGGTGGTTATGTCGTTGCTAATTCGTCTCCTTTTATTAATATTTCTGATTATCCGGATGAGGATGAATTAGTAAAAACAATTGAAGCATTACCAAATTATATTTTGATTGATGCTGATAAAATTGCTAAAGAGGTAACTGGTTCTACTAGAGCTTTTAATTTTGTAATGTTAGGAGCAGCTTCACCATTTATTGATGTGCCTTTTAAGTATTTAGAAGAAGGTATACGTGAGATTTTTGGTAGAAAAGGCGAAGATGTTGTAAAAATGAACATTGATGCTCTACATGCTGGACGTAAGTTCTCTCAAGATAATAAATAAGATCTTCTAGATATTTTAATTTCAAAAAGCAGCCCCAGTGTTAATACGCTGGGGCTGTTTTGTTTGTATAATGAGTCATAGAACTAACTTTAGTTCTAATTGTAAAGCAATTTATATAAAACGATCAAATTGTGCAGACATCCATGCCAAAAAAACGCCTCGGTTGAGGCGTTGTAGATATTTTAATTTGAAATTAAGCAGCTTGTATTTCTCTAGCTTTTTTTCTGTGAAGTAAATAAGATGGAAACCATGAAAAGAAAATTCCCATTAAAGCAACTATAATTAGCAAAAGTGGGTTTCCTAAATCTTTTAGTGCAAAAACGACTGCAATAAAAAAGAGGTTTACAGTCATTATTATACATGAAGCTTGTACATGTTTAAATCCAAGGCTTAACATACGGTGGTGTACATGATTTTTATCTGGTTGGAAAGGTGATTTTTTATTTTTGATACGAATAAACATCACTCTTAGTGTATCAAATAAAGGTACTGCTAGGATTCCAATAGAAACTGCAGGTGCTGATTTGATAGCATATTTAAAATCTGGGTAAATATTTAATTCATTGAAATGAATCACTAAAATAGAGATTAATAAACCTATAACAAGTGACCCCGTATCACCCATAAATATTTTATTTTTTTGACTAAAAACGTTGTATCGAAAGAAGGCTATTAATGCACCTAAAAGACTACTAGCAATAATAACGAATTCGTAGTTTCCTGTAATATAAAACCAAATACCTAAGGCCATAGTACATATACCACTTATCCCAGAAGCCAAGCCATCAATACCATCAATTAAGTTGAAGCCGTTAGTTATTACAATAATAAGAAAAATTGTAAATAGAATACTTACAACATAGTTTAGTTCGTTAATGCCTAAAATGCCATGAAAATTACTGATACGTATGTCTCCAAGGATAATTACAATAAGCGCAGCAAGAATTTGACCTATTAATTTCTTCTTTGGTGAAATAGCTAGTATATCATCCTTAACACCTAGACCAAAAACGATAAGTGTTGCTGCAATAATATATTTTAATTCATGAATAAGGTAACCATTACTAAATATTAGTGCCGCCAATGTAAAACCAATAAAAATGGCAACTCCACCTAATGAGGGTACAACTTTGGTATGAGACGATCTATTGTTTGGTTCGTCATATAATTTTTTCTCTTTGGCTAGTGTAATAACAGATGGTATCATCTTGTAACATACTAGTAAAGAGAAAAGAAAGCTAGCAATAATGTAGAAGTGGTGTGTGAATAGATACATATAGTAAAATTCGATTTTGTAATTTTATCACAAATGTATGAATTATATATTGAAATTCACCTTGTCAAGTTTGTCAAGTTTATTTAAAGACTTCTTGTATCTAAGCATTAAGTTCAAATTTTAACCTTTAGCATTTGTTGCTTTTTGTCACAGAAATTACCTAATTCAATTTGTTTATGAGTTGATTAATCATAGATTCTTGATGGGTGTATTATTTTATATCTATACTATAATCCTTTTGTTATGTTGATATGAGGTGTGTTGTTCATTATAAAATGGTTGAAGTCTAACCTCCAACTCTTTTTGTTTTATAATTCTCCTTGTTTAAAATCTCCATAATTTTGTCTCTATGATCTCCTTGAATAAGAATTTCACGATCTTTTACAGAACCTCCAACGCCACATTTTGATTTAAGAAGTTTACCTAGATCTTTTAAATCATCATTACTTCCAACGAAACCAGTAACCAATGTAACCGATTTACCCTTTCGTTGTTTTTTATCTATCATTACTTTTAACATTTGTTTTTGTGGAGGAAGGGTTTCTTCTGCTTCATCTTCATCAAATTCGTATTCGTAATTAGGATTGGTAGAATACACAATGTTTTTTTTATCCTTTTTTGCCATGACTTATCTATTTTTATATCTGCAAATATAAACACTAATTTTATCGGCTCGCACATGCGACACATTTTTTACTTTCTGGCATTAACATGATTCTACCTAATGGAATTTGTTGTCCGCATGTTATGCATTTTCCAAAGTCTTTATCATTAACGTGATTAATTGCATATTCAAGTGCTTTAAGTTGCGTTTTTCTTTGTCGTAGAGATGCTTCATTAACGCTTTTGTTGTTAATGGCATCCATTCGGCTGATTCTACCAATGGCACAATCAGGTGAAATAGGTTTAGTTAAATCAATCAACTTAAGAATATCATCTTTTAATGCTATAATTTTTTCTTCAATTTTAAGTGTAATATCTTTTTTGTTGAGTGTATTCATCATATTATTGAATTTTGTATTTTATTGTGTCTATAAATTATGCTTGATATAGTCTAGTGAACTTTTGAAAAATGTTCTATTCAGATGTAAATTTAATTTAGAATTAAAATATTTTAGAAATAAAGAAAGATTCAATATGATGAAGTCTGAATTAGTTTTATTTTTACATCTGAAAATCAAATTATTGCTAATAGAATTGGTGTGAGTATTCTGACTATCAATACTTTTGGTGTGATTTTAGATTGAAAATTTATTTATTTTATCATAGAAAGTGATGAACAAGATAGTCGAAAAAGAATATTTTTCAGAGAAAATCGTAAAAATTGTTGTTGAAGCGCCTTTGATAGCAAAATCCCGTAAACCGGGAAACTTTATTATTCTGCGTGTAGGTGAAAAAGGAGAGCGTATTCCTTTGACTATTGCAGGAGCGAATGTAGAAAAAGGAACAATCGACCTTGTGGTACAAAAGATGGGTGTTTCCTCTACTAAATTATGTGATCTTGAGGTTGGTGATTATATTACTGACTTGGTAGGACCGCTTGGTAAGCCAACTGTGATTCATAAATTAGGTACAATATTATGCTGTGGTGGAGGTGTTGGAAATGCGCCTTTATTACCAATTGTTGAGGCTTATAAAAAAGCTGGTAATAAAGTAATTACTATTTTGGCAGCTCGTAATAAGGATTTAATTATTCTCGAAGATGAAATGCGTAAGCATTCTGACGAGTTAATCATTATGACTGATGATGGTTCTTATGGCAAAAAAGGTTTGATAACTCAAGGAATGGAAGAAGTTATTAAGAGAGAGACGGTTAATGAATGCGTGACTATTGGTCCTGCTATTATGATGAAATTTTGTTCTCTATTAACGAAGAAATACGAAATACCTACAGTTGCTAGTTTAAATAGTATTATGGTTGATGGTACTGGAATGTGTGGCGCTTGTCGTGTTACTGTTGGTGGAAAAACCAAATTTACTTGTGTTGATGGTCCTGAGTTTGATGCACATCAAATCGATTTTGATGAAATGATGTCGAGACTTGGTGGTTATAAGCAGGAAGAACATGACATGTTTGAGAAGTTTCAGAAATAGAGAATTTAATCTAAGAATAGCACCACAAAAATACCTGGACAATGGAAAGGTCTGAAGAATATATAAAGAACGAAAGAAAACAAGACTGGAGAGTAGCTCTTCAGAAAAAGACAAAAGCTAAAGATCGTATGTCGATTGAGCGAGCAATTATGGCTGAAACACCGCCAGAAGTTCGTATCACATCGCAACGTATCGAGGTAAATACTGGTTTAACTAAGGAACAAGCTTTAGTTGAGGCTAGCCGATGCATGGATTGTGTAAACCCAACATGTATGGAAGGTTGCCCAGTTAGCATTAATATTCCTAAATTTATCAAAAATATTGAACGTGGTGAATTTCTTGAAGCTGCTTCTGTATTGAAAGAATCATCTGCTTTGCCAGCTGTTTGTGGTCGTGTTTGTCCACAAGAGTTACAATGTGAAAAGAGATGTTTTTATGTTGAAAAATTACATCAACCAGCAATTGCAATTGGTTATTTAGAACGTTTTGTTGCTGATTACGAAAGAGAATCAGGAAATATTTCTACACCGAAAATGCTTGCTGCTAACGGTATTAAAGTTGCTGTAATTGGTTCAGGTCCTTCAGGTTTATCGTTTGCTGGCGATATGGCTAAGTTAGGTTATGACGTCACCGTATTTGAAGCGCTTCACGAAATTGGTGGTGTATTAAAGTATGGTATTCCTGAATTCCGTTTACCAAATGCTGTTGTTGATGTTGAAATTGAAAGTTTACGCCGTATGGGTGTGAAATTTATTACGAATTATATTGTAGGTCAAACAGCAAGTCTTGATGATTTGAAAGCTGACGGTTATAAAGCATTTTACGTAGGATCGGGTGCTGGTTTACCTCGTTTTATGAATATTCCTGGTGAGAATTCCAATGGTATTTTATCATCAAACGAGTATTTAACTCGTGTAAACTTGATGGGTGCTGATAGCGAAGATTCTGATACGCCAGTATTAAGAGGTAAGCATGTTGTCGTTGTTGGTGGTGGTAATACCGCTATGGATTCTGTTCGTACAGCTAAGCGTTTAGGTGCTGAACATGCTACGATTGTATATCGTCGTTCGGAAGAAGAGATGCCTGCTCGTGCTGAAGAAGTTCATCATGCTAAGCAAGAAGGTATTGAATTTTTGACTTTGACTAACCCAATTGAGTATATGGCTGACGAAAACGGTCGTGTATCTCAAATGAAGGTTCAGAAAATGGAATTAGGAGAGCCTGATGCTTCAGGACGTAGAAGACCAATTCCTATTGAAGGATCGGAGTATATTCTAGATTGTGAAGTTGTGGTTGTGGCTGTAGGTGTATCACCAAATCCATTAATTCCTAACTCAGTTGAAGGTCTTGATGTTTCTAAGTGGGGAACTATTGAGGTTGTAAAAGATAAGATGCAGTCGTCTATTCCAGAAATGTTTGCTGGTGGTGATATCGTTCGTGGTGGTGCAACTGTTATTCTTGCAATGGGTGATGGTAAAAAAGCAGCTAAGAATATGAATATCTATTTGACCGAAAAATATCTAGTTAACTAATTGAAATAAAAAGTGTAATTTTAATACACACACTTATATTATAATACTGATTTAAAAAATTCTTAATATGAAAGAGTTCAAATCAATAAACGATATTCTTGATTTTGCCATTAATGAAGAAATTTTGGCAGCTGAATTTTATACAGCTCTTGCAGCTAAAATGAAGCACAAGCATATTAAAGAAACTTTTGAGCAATACGCTCTTGAAGAAATGGGACACCGAGCTAAACTTGAAGCTATCAAGAATGGTAAACGAGATAACTTTTCTGATGCAAAAGTTGCCGATATGAAAATTGCGGATTACTTAATCGAGGTTGACGAAGACAAGGAAAACATGACTTATCAGGAAGCTTTAATCATTGCTATGAAGAAAGAAAAATCTGCTTTTAGATTATATAGCGATTTGGCTGCAGCAATGACTGGTGAAGTTGAGAAGAAGTTATTTTTAAACTTAGCGCAAGAAGAGGCTAAGCATAAGTTAAGATTCGAAGTAGAGTATGATGATAATATTCTGACAGAAAATTAAAATTCTGTTCTGCATAATAAAAGCCCCGATTCTTTCGGGGCTTTTTTTTATCAATTAATGATCTTTATATTTTAAAGAATTTTGTCTTGTTGAGCTTAAAATGTTTACGCTTTAAGTTTACTGCCCATACTATCTGATAAACGCATAGATAATTGAATGTAACGCTTCTTAAAAATATCGTTATTTAAATAGATTGCAATCTTCTCTTGCCAACCTTTGGCTTTATGCGAAAGATCCATAATACGATGTTTGTTGGCCATACTGTTTTTATCCGATTTTTCTTTTTCAACGACATCGATGTATTGGTTTACCCAATTTTCATACTTGTTCAAAAATATTGATCGTTCTGTATCTTTCCCTTTTTGTATATTGGTAACCGATGTTATGGCTTTGTTATCTGAGAGTGCGGTAGAACCAATTTTCATTCTTAATTTTTGTGTAATTTCCTTCTTGTTGTCTTCCTTCATAAATGATTTTAATAGTTTAAGACCCTAATATACTCAAAATAAACTGTTTTTGAAAATTGACGTTTATGTAATGGTATTAATGGAACTGTTTTTATGTGACTTAGATGCGTTTAATAAGCTTTAATATGAGTGTGTTAGGTTGTTTGTTTAATTAAACAGTTTTAAGATGAAGAAGTATTTTCCAACCCGTAATAATGATCTTGGGTTTGTGGAAATGAGATTTGTGTTTAAAACAATGAAAATACTTATTCTGCTTTTAAAAACTTTATCTTTTTACTAGAATAATTATCAGTCAGTATATTCCAAAAAAATATTTACTAGGGCCTGTTTTAAGTGATTTTAATTTGGAGAGTTCTATAAATAGATGGGTTTTATTGATATGAATTCCGTATTTTGTGCTTCTATTTGATTCTTTAGTATAGAAAACCCTATTTTTAATTAAATTTTTTAAGATCAACTATGGCCATTCAAATTGTAGAAGTTCTGAATCAGAGCCATCGCAAAATTTTTGTCGACTTTCCGTATAAATTGTATAAAGGAAACGAGTTTTGGGTTCCCCCTTTAAAATCAGGAGAACTTGAATTGTTGATGGAGGATAAAAATCCAGCCTTTGACTTTTGTAAAGCAAAATTTTGGATAGCATATCAGGATAGCAAAGTCGTAGGTCGTATTGGTGCCATCGTGAACACATTGGCTATTGAAAAACAAGGTGAAAAAATTGGACGAATTACTCGTGTGGAATTTGTAGATCAATTCGAAGTGTCTGAAATGCTTTTTTCTGTGGCCGAAAAGTGGTTGAAAACTGAAGGTATGATTGGGGTTAGTGGACCTTTGGGTTTTTCAAATTTGGATCATTCTGGTGTATTAATCGAAGGACAAGAATGGCTTCCTTCAATGGCTTCTGACTATCATTTTGCCTACTATCAAAAACATTTCACAAGATTAGCTTATGAAAAGGAGATGGATTGGTTGGAGTTTAGAATTAGCTTGCCTGAAACACCTCCTGAAAAGGCAAAGCGAGTTGCTCAATTAATTAAGCGTAAATATGGTTTACAGTCTGTAAGTTTTACCACAAAAAAAGAACTTGAGCCTTATAAAGAGAAAATATTTAAGGTATTTAATGATGCTTTTGCCGATTTGTTTGGGACATTTAAGCTACCAGAAAATCTCATCAGATTTTATATTGGTAAATACTTCCCGATTCTTAACCCTAGATATGTTAAAATTGTTTTGGATAAAGAGAATCAGTTGGTTGGATTTATAATTGCTTTGCCTTCATTATCGAAAGCTTTACAGAAAGCTAAGGGTAAACTATTCCCTTTTGGATGGTGGTATTTAAGAAAAGCATTGAAACATCCTACTGAAATGGATTTAATGCTTACTGGTGTCGATTACGAATGTCAAAAGCTAGGTTATGTATCTATATTGATGAGTGAATTGTTGGAAACATCGAATAGTGATGGCTTGAGATTTGCTGAAACAACAGGCATGTTGGAAAATAACCATGTTGCCATTCAGCTTTGGAAGTCATTCGACCACATTCAGCACAAACGTAAACGCTGTTATCGAAAAATGTTTTAGTTTCTCCAAATACTATTCTTGTATATAGGTCTTAAATATTGGTTTTTTAATGATTTCTTGTTTTTGCTAATCTGTAGATTTCGATCCCAAAAACTTTCGTGAGTGGATTCTAATTCCTATGCATTGTTTAAAATGGGAAACGATGTTAATTAACTAATTATGAGTTAATAGTATATTCTATAAGTTTGCTAGTAAATCTGTAAAAACATCAAATTCAACTTCCTTCAGCATGTAATTCAATTCCGATTTTAAATTCGTTGGTTGATAACTTTCCCAATATGTAGGCTGTTTGTATCTAAACTATCAATCTTGAATCCATACATAATCTCTACTTTTTCTGTTTGTATAGAGAAAGTGAGTGATAAAAGAACTTATACTTCAAATTTTGATGAATTTTAAAAGTTGAGTTTTTTATATTAGATTTGATTGATTGGAAAGAAAATAACTAACTATGAATAATAAAGGAGAGTTACCATTTCACCATTATACGGATACCTACAAAAAAGTAAATATGATGAATGGTTGTCCCGTTCTTTCACTTGATCCGCACTTTCCATTTGCGATGACTCGATTTGGTATCATGGATGATGAGTCTCAAACTGAAATTCCACATCGGCATGATTATTATGAAATTCTATTTGTTGAAGAAGGTTCAGGAAAACATATTGTTGACTATGAATCATACGAAATAAAGACACCTGCTTTTTATTTTCTTTCTAAGGGGCAGATCCATTTTTGGAGGTTAGAAAAATCGTTAAAGGGTAAGATTATTCTGTTTCCACGAGAATTTCTTATTCCTCCGGCTACAAATTTAAGTCATGAAGATGATTTGGTCGTATTTAATGGTTTAAGTAAGGCTTCACAAGTTTGTATTGATGAAAATACGTTACCGAAAATCCAAGAATTATTAGCCAATATAAATCAAGAATTTTCTGACAGATCAGAGAGTAGTCTTTCTGTACTTAGAGCTTATATGCACATTTTATTGGTAAAGTTGTTTCGTATTTATGCTAAAGAGCAACCAATAAATATTTTAGATCCCTCTAATACAATGGTTCGTAAATTCAGACAATTAGTTTCTGAAAATTATCTTAAGGTCCGCAATGTACAGGAATATGCTGATCTCATAGGAATAAGTTCCACTCATCTTAGAGATACTGTTAAGGCGATTACTGGTTATTCTCCTGGACAATTGATTCGGCAAGAAATAATTTTTGAGGCAAAGAGGCGATTGGCCAATACAGATTTAACGACAGCAGAAATTGGTTACGCTCTTAGTTTTGAAGACACATCCTATTTTAGTCGATTTTTCAAACGTGAAACCGAAATAAGTCCATTGAGCTATCGGAAGACAATCAGAGAAAAATATAAAATAAAGACCATATAAAATATTACCAGAATAGATTAAGCACTATGAAACACATTCCGGAAATAAGCTTTTGGAAATACAAAGAATTACAAATTAAGGGATTTCAATTTTATACACTGGAAAAGTTAATAACTGTTGATTTGAATCCTTCAGACCATAGTCCTTATTTGCCACACCGTTTAAATTTTTATGCCATACTGATTATTACAGATGGAGAAGTAAATCATATTATTGATTTTAAGGTTCATACACTCCGAAAGGGCGATGTGATGGTTATTTCGAAAGGACAGATACATGCTTTTGAAGAAGGTGTTGATTACAAGGGATATTTGGTGGTGTTTTCTGAATCTTTTATGCAGAAATATATAGCTCAAGCAACCATTGCACGTATCAACCATTTGTATAACTATTTTCTTAAACAAGAAAAAATCAATAATCCAGATTATAATCAAACCCTGTTTAATACGTTAAAAAGGGAGTTGAAAAGTGATTCGTCATCGCTTCCAAATATAGTTGCTTCTTTGCTGACCGTGTATCTTCTTAAACTAAACGATGAGAACATTCGTTTAGCAACAACTTCCGTTGATAATAAATATATGGACTATTTTCAGCAATTTAAACTTCTGGTTGAGCAAAACTATTCAAAAACACGAGATGCAAAATCGTACGCTTCTGATATAGCAATTTCGTACAAACATTTAAACGAGGTGTGCAAAAAAATAGTACAAACTACAGCCAAAACATTTATAGATAATTATGTAGTTCTTGAAGCCAAAAGAATGTTGGTTTCTACTTCGCTTTCGGTAAAAGAAATTGCCTTTACCTTAGGTTTCGATGAACCAACCAACTTCCTTAAATATTTTAAGAAACACACTAGCTTAACACCTGTTGAATTTCGTAATGCTTTAGCTTAGAAAAAAGTTAAATTGTAAGCTTTGGCTTCGTCGTTCTGTCTGTCGGCTGGCAGATTAAAACCTGTTGTATTACTTCGATATGCTAAAATTAATTTAGCATACGAAATTGAATTAGCACGCCTAAATTTTCATAGGTTTCACATTTACCATCCATTTGCTACTATTAACCTTTCCCTCGGTTTGTTTTCCCTGCATCTTTGTATTGTAATATTTCAAAGATGAAACAAATAACAATTTTAGGTGCAACTGGCTTTGTGGGCAAAAATATTTTGCAAAAAGCTATCGATAAAAATTTCAAGATTAAGGTCTTAGCCTTAGATGTTGAGGAGTTGCATGACTTTGCACATGCAATAGAAGTGATTGAAGGAAACTATTTCGATAAAGAAAAACTACAAAAAGCCTTGGAAGGTTCAGAAGTAATCCTTTCAGCCATTGGACCACTAAAGAATCGAAAATTATCATCTGAGGATAACTACATAAACTCTCTAGCTTTCATTATTAAACAGATGCAAGCTAATAAACAAACCCGTTGGATAAGCATCTCAAGTGCAGGAGTAAAAAAGGAACACGAGAACTTACCTTTGGCTCGCAAAATTTTGCGCGTAAAGCTAATGATTGACTCTAAATCAACCATCAATATTAAAGAGAGAGAACTTCATTTACTTGACCAAAGCAATCTGGATTGGACAAATATACGTCCTCCCTTTATTAAAGAAAATGTAGACGGAGAATTTGTTGCAAATGAAAATAAATTCATAGGAAATACTGTTGATGTAAATCAGTTAAGCGATTTTATGCTTGCCGAAATTACCAGTAAAAAGTGGATTAAAAAGGCCCCAGTGGTAGGTACTAAATAGAACCTATCCTTAAAATCCAATTTATTCGTTTTACAAGTTTTGAACCTTATCGCTCAAATTTTTAAAAATATCCAACTTTAGTAGTAAGCATTAAATGCTTATTGCGAATTTTTATAAAACTATATGTGCTATGAAAACAAAAGAACCTTTAGCTCGACAAAGCCAATTAAAAGCTAGAATATTTACACCATCAGCTTTCTATAAGCATTTAAAAATAGCAATTGCAAGCTTTTCGGATTTACGAAAAGCAAGAAAAAACGGCAATGTTAGTAAAGCTTTCAGCGAGAAAATTATGCTTGCCGTAACACAAGTAAATGGCTGTAGATATTGCAATTATGTACATACCAAGAATGCAATTGACGCAGGAGCTTCCGAAGATGAAATAAATATGATGCTCAATGGAGAATTAGGTGAAGGAGGTAAGGACGAATCTGTAGCTCTGCTGTTTGCTCAACATTATGCGGATACCGACGGAAATCCTGACAAGGAAACCTATGAAAATTTTGTAAATCATTATGGAGAGCATAAAGCAGTTGATATTATGGCTATGATTAGAATTATTATGGCTGCCAATATTCACGGTATTTCATTAGATGCTATGCTTAGTAGGTTTAAAGGTGAAAAAATGAAAGACAGCAAATTTAGCAATGAGCTTGGTATTGCCTTAGGAATTCTTGTTCTGTTTCCTGCTGCAATTGTTCAGGTTTGGTTTGAAAAATTATTTAGCAATAAAAATATGTTTACTAAAAAACAAACAAAAATGAAAACGAAAAATACTGCGAGTGTGATGACTTTGTTACTTGCACTCTTGCTTGGTACAGGAACATCTTATGCGCAGAACAATGAAGATTCAGCTGATTATAGCGTCATGTCGAGATTAGATATGAGCCCAAGACCAGCGGGGTTTCAGCCAACAAAAGCAACACCTGTAAATGGTGCTTATATTCAAAGTGTAACGACTGCTTCATCTAGAGTTTTAAATGATGAAACAATCATGCTAAAAAAAGTTAGCGTTCAAGCTTTAGGCGAAAAAGGCTTTAGTCCATGGGAGTTTTTATGTGACGAAGGTGGCCATACTTATGAGCAATCAGCACCAAACCCATTGAGTTATATGGTAGCTGGTATCTCTTCCAGTTTGTTAACAAGCGTGGAACAGGCTATAAAAGTTATGGATTTAGATGTTGCCAGTGCAAAAGTTGAAGCAAAAGTGTTTTTTAGATATGATGACCCTTTCACACCTAAGTGGCTTGGGTATACCGATAAACTTGTTGCCAATATTCTTATTGAAAGTGACGAACCTGCAGAAAAAATTGCAGAGCTTAAAAAAATGGCGGTTCAGGCTTGGGCTGTTGGTGAATGTATATCAAATCCAACTCCTGTAGATGCGCAATTTGAATACAATACTAAAATTTGGGAAACTGAATCTGCAAGCTTAGGTAAAGTTATAGGGGATGAATCGTATGATAACGATTTGATGATTACCTCAAAGGGAAACAATCCAAAACCAGAAAGTTTTAAGCTTGGAACAGATGTTAGCATGGAGAAATTTACGAATCCTTTTATTTTCGAAGTTGTAAGTATTTCTGAGTCGGCCAATGATGTTCAAAGACCTTATTTGCATAAAATCAAAATCAAAGCTATCCAGGAAAATTATGCAGCTTGGGATATTTATGCCGATGATAGTCGTGGATATGAAGGTCTAGATAAAGCTCCAACTTCAGGCGATTATTTTACTGCAGGTACTAGTTTGTGCCTGATGAGTCAATTAACTGGCTGGTCAGAGGTATTAAAACATCAAGGTATTGAAATCAATGACTATCGTGCAGAACACCAATTCAACTATCAGGTAGATAATTATATGACTCCATCAGCGACAGGTCATGTAGATAATGTTATCACAAGAATACTGATAAAGAGTAATGCCAGCGAGAAAGTTATGAGCGATTATGCTATTCATGCACTTGGTACTTGTTTCGCTGGAGATGCTGTTTCAATGGAAACTCCAACGGAAGTTGGTATCTATAAAAATGGAAAACTTATTGAGTAATAGTAAGCTATTGGGTGTCTCTTATCTAAATTTTAGCCGATGAAATATAAAATAACAGTAGAAGAACTTACAGGGGAAAATACACTTGCTTTTGAAGCCGAAAGTCACGAAGATATTCTTGAGATTGTTGAAAAACTAAAAACACATCCCGATTTCGGGAACGATGCGGAAGCCTTTGGCCTTGGATTAAAACTATTTACAAGTGTTATGATGAAGCAAAAATCGAATCCTTTATTCAAAAATTTGATGCCTCATTTTAAAGATTTTATGAAAGGATTAAAAGGAGCTGGAAAGGGGAGGTAATTACATTTAATTGGGTTCTCCTCTTATTGAATGGAATAAAGCCACAAGTGAAACTAAGCTGATGAATAATGCACAGTGAAGTTTTGTTTGTGGCTTTTAATCGATTATTTTATAAATAGATTGTATCAAAAAAATGAGAGTTGGCTAAATATTTTAAAACTAACACCAAAGAAGTCCTGAAAGGACTAAACATGAATAACCACGGGTAAAACCAGTGGTGGTAAAACAGAGACTAAACAGCCCCGAAAGGGGTTGAACATGGTCTTTCTATTTCAGGAAGTACCGTTCATCAATTATAATACTGTGTTCTTCTAAAAGTCTTCGATATTCCTCTTCAAACGTTTCTTTTTTGTGATGTTCTTGCTGATTTTTAACGTAGCTAATTAGTTTGTTCTTGTCCCAATAAGAATAAGTTAGTGCAGCATATCCATCTGCCCAGCCAATAAAATGTGGGAAATAATCAGACTCTTTAAGCCAAATAGATGAAGCGGTTTTAATATCTCTAACAAAATCTGCTAAAGCAATACTCGGGTGTAGGTCAGTCAAAATATGAATATGCTCTTCCATTCCATTAATTCTGTATAAATGGCAATTCTTGTTTTTTATTCCACCCCATATATATTTAAAAAGTCTTTCATTTTCCTTTAAACTTAATGTTTTTTGACTGTGCTTGGTACGAAAAATAATTTGATAGATTATTTGGCGATAGCTTGACATGTAATTAATCTTTATTTGTTTAAGGCTTTCTAAATTAATTTAAATTTTTCAGATTTCATTGGTTTTTGTTCAACCCTTTCAGGGCTGAAATTAAACCAATCGTAATACCATGTGCTTCACACACGGTTACTCATATTTAGTCCTTTCAGGACATTTCCTTGATTAATTCATTTTTTTATCTTAAACCTTTCCCTCTTTCTTCAACATCATAAAAATACACCTAGCCAATACTCATTTTAAGCAGGATACAATACGAAAAATCACCTTAGGTTACACATTTACCATTCCTTCTCTTTTATTAACCTTTCCTTAGGTGTGTTTTCACCGCATCTTTGTAATGTAATATTTCAACAGTTATTAAGACGAATAAAATAACATATTAATTTAAAATACTCAAAGATGAAAACAAAGAGAAATGTAAGCCTAGTGGCACTATTTATGTCATTATTTATTAGTACAGGAGTAAGTGCTCAAGAGAAGTATTCTGTAGTTAAAAGAGTTGATAATTTTAACCAACCTACAACATTTTATCCTACAAAAGCAACACCCGTAAATGGTGCTATTAATGAAAATGTTGTGACTTCTGCAAAAATAATTTTGAATAATGAAAAGCCTTTCCTAAAAAAAGGTGTGGTAAAAACTGTAGGCGAAGATAAGCTTAGCGCGTGGCAAATGACAAGTGACGAAGGGGGTAACCCTCAGAGTGCACCAAATCCTCTAACTTATTTTACGGCAGGAGCAGCTTCAGACCTATTAACTCAGGTAGAAAGAAGTATACAAATAATGGGTTTAGACGTTAAAGATGTAAAAGTAGAAACAGAATTTTTCTACAGATGGAGTGATATTATGACCGATGATTGGTCGGGTTATACCGATAAAGTGGTTACCAATATTGTTATTAAAAGTAATGAATCAGTCGAAAAGATTAAAGAATTAAAGAAAATGGCTGTTAGAGCTTGGGCAATTGGTGAATCTTTAGAAAACAAAACTCCAATTGACAAGGCGAATATAATTAATGGTGATGATTGGGATGGAAAAGCTCCTCAGGCAGGACAAATTTCTTCTCCGGTTTCTACCGATAATGGTCGCACAATTACAAATACAACTGCTCCTTTAAAATTAGAGACAATAGTTGTAAAAGAAGACGCTAATTTAAATATGAATGATCTTTCAAATGACTTGATTTTCTCAGAAGTAGGAATTGCAGAATCGGCTCATGATGCTAAACGTCCATATTTGCATAAATTAAGAGCAAAATCTTTAACCACACACTACGAAACTTGGGAACTTTACTCTGATGATAGTCGTGGTTATGAAGGCATAAATGCAGCACCTACATCAAGAGAATATTTTACCTTAGGAACTTCCTTTTGCCTAATGAGTCAACTTGCTGCTAACTTCAAGTATTTTGCTAAAAAAGGCGTTAAAATTGATGATTTCGGAGTTGAGCACCAGTTTAATTATCGCGAAAATAATTTTATGACACCAGCAATGACAGGTGAAATGACAGATGTGGTAACCCGAATTATTGTTAAAAGTGCTGCGGCTAAAGAATTGGCAAATCAGTTTGCAGTTCAGTCGTTACGTTGCTGTTTTGCAGGTGATGGTATTGTGAACGAAACTCCTATGGAGACAAGTATTTATTTGAATGGAAAGCTTATAAAATAGTATTCCAACAAATATTTATCATTAAAAAGACCTATTTGAGATTATCGTCTCAGGTAGGTTTTTTTATTTAAAGAAGCTTACTGAGTTTAAATAAAATTGCTCTCTTTATGTACAAATCAACATTGGGTTACACATTTACCATTTAGTCTCTTTTATTAACCTTTTAACAACCTTGTTTTTGCCACATCTTTGTAGTGTAATATTTCAACAGTTATTAAGACGAATAAAAATAATATATTAATTTAAAATACTCAAAGATGAAAACAAAGAGAAATGTAAGTATTGTAGCATTATTCATGTCATTATTTATTAGTACAGGAGTAAGTGCTCAAGAGAAGTATTCTGTAGTTAAAAGAGTTGATAATTTTAACCAACCTACAACATTTTATCCTACAAAAGCAACACCTGTAAATGGTGCTATTAACGAAAATGTTGTGACTTCTGCTAAAAGAATTTTGAACCAAGAAAAACCTTTTCTAAAAAAAGGTGTAGTAAAAACTGTAGGAGAAGTTAATTTAAGTGCGTGGCAAATGACAAGTGACGAAGCTGGTCATCCACAAAGTGCACCAAACCCGTTAACTTATTTTACTGCAGGAGCTGCTTCAGACTTACTAACCCAAGTGGAAAGAAGTATACAAATAATGGGATTGAATGTTGAAAATGTAAAAGTTGAAACAGAATTCTTTTTTAGATGGGATGATATTATGACCGATAACTGGTCGGGTTATACCGATAAAGTGGTTACTAATATCGTTGTAAAAAGTAATGAACCAGCCGAAAAAATTAAAGAATTAAAGAAAATGGCAGTTAGAGCTTGGTCTATTGGCGAATCTTTGGCTAACAAAACTGGAATTGATGCAGCAAATATAATTAATGGTGAACATTGGGATGGAAAAGCAGCCCAAGCAGGACAAATTCCTTCGCCAGTTTCTACTGATAATGGTCGTACTATTACCAATACGACTCCAGCTTTAAAATTACAAACAATTGAGGTTAAGCCCGACCTAGATATGGATATGAACAACTTTCCAAAAGAAATGAGATTCTCTGAAGTGGGTATTGCAGAATCGGCTCACGATGCTAAGCGTCCATATTTACACAAATTAAGAGCAAAATCTTTAACCGCACACTACGAAACTTGGGAACTTTATTCTGACGATAGTCGTGGATACGAAGGCATTAATGCAGCACCTACATCAAGAGAATATTTTACCTTAGGAACATCGTTTTGTTTGATGAGTCAATTGACTCCGAACATGATGTATTTCGCAAAAAAGGGGATTAAAATTGATGATTTCGCTGTTGAGCACCAGTTTAATTACAGAGAAAGTAATTTTATGACACCTACAATGACAGGCGAAATGACTGATGTAGTAACTCGAATTTTGGTTAAAAGTGATGCAGATAAAGAATTAGCAAATCAGTTTGCAGTTCAAGCTCTTCGTTGTTGTTTTGCTGGAGAGGGAATTGTGCAAGAAACTGAGATGGAAACAAGTATTTATTTGAATGGAAAGCTTGTAAAATAGTATTCCAACAAATATTTATCATTAAAATGACCTATTTGAGATTATCGTCTCAGGTAGGTTTTTTTATTTAAAGAAGCTTACTGAGTTTAAACAAAAAAGCTCTCTTTATGTACAAATTAACATTGGGTTACACATTTACCATTCCTACTCTTTTATTAACCTTTACTTAGCTTAGTTTTCATCACATCTTTGTAATGTAATATTTCAAGAGTTTAAAAGATGAACCAAATTATACAAGAGATGAATTATACAACACTATTGGATAGAGGAAAAGCTTTGTTATTGTGGATTTATAAGAATTTCACAAATAAATTTACAGCTCCTTTCAGTTTACTAAAAGATAGGTTTCCTATAATAGATAAATATCCTGTATTAAAGTACAGTTTAATTCCTGTGCTTATTGCCTTGATTTTTGCAGTTCGCTATATCCTTAAATTTGTTATTAACGAATTAGCTGCATGGACTTCTGGTTTTGTGGGCGAAACAGCTGGTTATTCCATCTCCGAAAGAACAATTGTACTAAGCATTGTAGCTGTGTTTATTCTTGTGCGTGTTGTTTTGAAAATAAGGAGCCAACAAAATAAAAATAGTCAACAAAAAGAAATTTCATAAATAGCACTCAATTTCGTTGAAAAGTACCAGATTATCATGAATTAGTTACCTACTAACTACAAGCTTAATCGATAGTTTTGTTTCGAAATAAATTATTGAACTCAACAAGAAAAATCTTAAAAAATATAAAAATGAATACAAAGAAAAACCGGAGTCGTAAATCTAAGATTACAGTATCCATATTAGCCATTTTACTTGTAATAGCCTCAATAGCCGCTATTATTTGGTTTAGAATGCCAAGTGAGCAAAGAAACATGGTGTCGTTTATGATGAAGAGCGGAGCGAACTATGATAATTATCAAGAATATCAGACTATTGGTAGAAATAAAATAGCGCCACAAACGACCTCTTTTAAGCCAGTTGTTGCCAAAACAACAGATGATGATTACAACAGTAATGTTACTGTAATCACAGAAATGGTACGTAATGGAAAATCAAAAATGCTTAAAAAAGCCATGGTGCAGCCCAATGGTACCAATGGCTACTTAGGTTGGCAATTGATTGCTGATGAGGGTTTCGAGGAAGGTGTGAATAGTTTTGGTCCTTCACCTCTTAGTTATCTAACAAGTGGAATTGCTGCTAATTTGCATACACAGATTATTCGAGCAGCTAAAGTTCTAAATATTAAGCTAGACAATGTAAAAGTGGAAGTTTTGAACAAATTTCACTGGGATGATATGATGTCGGCTAAGGGAGCAGGATTTTTAGATGAGACTCATACAAACATCATTATCGAAAGCAGTGAATCGGAAGAAGCAATCCAAAACTTGAAAGAAATTGCTTTAAACTCGTGGACTGCAGGAGAAGGTTTGAGAAATGCCACAACAATTAAACCCTCTTTAATTGTGAATGGAAAAAACTGGGACAATTATCGTGCGACTCCTGGCACAACACTTACCGATGAAGCTTATGTAGATGGACTGAAAATAAGTCACATTACTGATGGGGCAATAAAATCGAACTACATAGAACAGGTTGCTAAAGGTATTGGTGATCAGTCAATGGATGATATCTCA
The DNA here is from genome assembly GCF_009669305.1 of Ancylomarina sp. 16SWW S1-10-2. Lineage (GTDB taxonomy): Bacteria > Bacteroidota > Bacteroidia > Bacteroidales > Marinifilaceae > Ancylomarina. Next base: position 132,392 of record NZ_SADB01000006.1, on the reverse strand, counting down.
AATTTGGTGTTTGAAATATTAGCCATCTCCGAATCGGCAGAAAATCCTGATAGACCTTATCTAAAAAAAGTTACGGTATCTTTTAATAGTGCAGGCTCAGAAACTTGGGAGGTATATTCCGACGAAATAAATGGAACTGATGGAATTCCTATGGCTCCAACATCTTTGGAATATGTAACAGCGGGAACTGCATTATGCCTTACATCACAAATGACACTGGTGTGTGCTATGTTGGATTTGGACTTTACTGATTTTCGCGTTGAGCAACAAATTGATTATAGAGAGGAAAATGTAAATTCTATTGAAATGGCTGGCTTTGCTGATGTGGCTCATTCAAGTATTATGATTGAATCGGATGAATCGGATGAAAGATTGAACCGTTTCTTCCAACAATCTCTGTCGATGTGTTTCGCAGGTGAAGCTTTTAAGGGAGCTACAGATATGTACACTCACTGTTACTTAAATGGAAAAGAGATAGACTAATGTTATAAAGGTTCAGTTTAAAATTGAATTTGAAATAAAAAGAGTAAAGAAATTTAGAATCACATTAGGTGTTTCTTGCTAAAATAGAAGACAAAATATTTACAAAATGAAATACGACGTAGTAATAATTGGTGGTAATCCTGCGGGAGGAGCAACAGCAATGTCTGCAAAAATGTTGCACAAAGATAAATCAGTACTAATTATTAAAAAAGAACCAAAATCGCTTGTTCCATGCGGTATTCCTTACACTTTTGGAACGCTTAAAAATATAGACGATAATGTAATTGATCCTGAACGTATTAAAAAAGGAGGGATGGATCTTCTTATCGATGAAGTAACAGCAATTGACATTGATAATAAACAGATAAATTTAAAAGGCAGTGAACCTGTTTCATATGATAAATTGATTGTAGCTACAGGTTCTGAACCTTTTGTGCCACCAATTCTAGGAGCCGATTTAGAAGGTGTGGTTACTATTCGTAAAGAGCTAGAATACATTAAAACAATTCAGCCGAAATTAAAGCAAGCTGAAAATGTTGTTGTAGTAGGTGCTGGTTTTATTGGTGTTGAAATGAGCGACGAGCTTAGTAAAGTCTGCAAAAATGTGACGCTTATTGAATCGATGGATTCTATTTTACCACTAGCTTTCGATAACGAAATAGCTGAACCAGCTGTAAGTGTTCTGCAAAATCATGGTGTAAACATTCGCACAAATACCATGGTCGATAAAATTGTAGGCGAAAATGGAAAGGTACGTGCAGTAAAACTTAAAAGTGGTGAAGAAATTAAGGCAGACCATGTCATACTAGCGATTGGTTATAGATCGAATGTTGCGTTGGCAAAAGAATGTGGTATAAATATTGGTATTTACGGTGGTATTATCACCGATAACTACATGCGTACAAATATCAAAGATATTTTTGCTGTAGGTGACTGTATAGAGCACCGCGATTTTTTTACCAATAAAGAATCGAAATTGATGTTGGCCTCAACTGCTGCTTCTGAAGCACGCGTTGCGGGAATGAATTTGTTTGGTTTACGTATTATTCGACAAACCAAAGGCAGTATCGCCATTTTTTCAACCTCGCTTGATGAAGTATCAATGGGAGCTGCAGGGCTTACCGAAAAACAAGCAAAGGCCGAAGGGTTTAAAATAATTATTGGTCAGAATAATGGGGTTGATCATCACCCAACAAGCTTGCCCAATACTTCGAGCCAAATTGTTAAACTTATTTTCTCAGAAGGAAGCGGCGTAATTTTAGGGGCTCAGATTATTGGTGGCGATTCAACCGGTGAAATGATAAATATGCTAGGGCTAGCTATTCAGAAAAATATGACAGCATCAGAATTAGCATTAATGCAATATGGAACACAGCCTAAACTTACGGCTGGTCCTACAGCTTATCCTATTGCTGTAGCTGCTATGAAAGCTGTTGACAAAATGTATTAAAAGTAATTTTGTGCTAGCTAGCATTAAATAAAACGACAAGAATATTATTGATTTAAAAATCCTGAAAGCAAAAACGTTTCAGGATTTTTTTTTATTATAAAATAAAAGAATATCCTCCGTTGAAAAGTACCATAAATTCCTCATTTAGCACCTTACTATCACTCTTTCAGACTCTTATTTTTGTAGGGTAAGTATTTCTTAAAGCACATTAATAAGGTGACAATTAAAAACGGAGGTTAAAATGGCAAAATCGAATGCAAAAGATCCCTTATCGGGAGGTCGAAGAGATTTTATGAAAAAGTTAGGTTTAGGAGTTGGTGCTGTTGGTTTTGGAGCCGCTGCTTATGCTTCTGGATTTAAAAATCTTGATAAATTGATGGAGTCTCCTATAGCGGAACGAAATTTACCGTTCTGGGTTAAGGAAGTAGATGAGCCTACTGTGGAAATTGATTGGGAAAACATGGAAATATTTCATGGTCCTGAAAATACATTATTTAATCCCGCTTCTTGGGAGAATCCTAACGATTATAAGGAAATATACGATAGAAATATTGCATCAACAAAGAAAAATGTTCAAGATAATGTTCCTGGTCTTTCGTTAAAAGATAGAGCTTTGGCTGATGCCAACTGTTGGGGTTGGGGAGGCCGTTCAGGTGCTGATTTAGCTCCACCTTGGACAGGTTCAGACGTAAAGGCAAATGCACAATGGGAACATCCTACTATGTTTTATACGCCTGAAGATTATGGCGTGCCTAAGCATGAAGCTACACCTGAGGAGAATTCTAAAATGTTGAGAACAGCCGGAAGAATTATGGGGGCTGCTGATATGGGATTTGTAAAACTAGACGAAAGAACGAAAAAATTACTCTGGGGCAAAATCACTTTCGAAGACGTTGAGAAAGGATATGCAGAACCAGAAAAAAACAAATATGTTTTACCAAATAAAGATTTATGGGCAGTATGCTCATTAGTACCGCAATCGTTATGGATGCAGCAATACTCAGAGAGAATGAGTTGGGCATCTAGTAATACCATGAGTTATTCTAGAGCTAATATTTACGGTAATAGATTGAGTGTGTTTTTAAGAGGTTTAGGATATCAAGCCTATGGCGGAGATACCGAGTCTGTTGGACGATTAGTAGGTTTTGGCGTAATGGCAGGATTGGGAGAATATGGTAGAGCAGGTATATTGGTTAGTCCAAAATATGGAACTGACATAAGAACTGTAATGGTTACCATTACTGACTTGCCTTTGGCTGTTACAAAACCGATAGATGCCGGTATCACTAAATTTTGTGAAACTTGTAAAAAATGCGGAGAAATGTGTCCATCTGGTGCCATTAGTATGGAAGACAAACCATTCTGGGGAGGTGGTGCAGCCTATCAAGCAAAAGGAATTAGAGGGTGGTATATGGATGCCAAAAAGTGTTATACCTATATGCTAGGAGGTGAACCAGATTGTAGTCGCTGTCAAACCGTTTGTCCTTTTACAAAATTTGATGATGCGGTAATACATGATCTAATCAAATTATCAATCGGATCTGCGCCTGCATTAAATTCAGCAATTAGAAACATGGACGATATATTCGGATATGGAAAAGAGCCAGATCTAAATGAAACACCTTGGGATCTTGACCCAATGGATATTCCTCTTTACGGTTTAGATAAATCACGTTCATAAATTAAAGTAGAAACAATATGAAATTAATTAGTTGGAATTGGTTCTGGTATGTTTTGGTAGGTTTTTTAATGGGTGGCGGAGCTGTAATGATATGGCACATCCTAAAGAATTTTAAATTAAAACCAGTATGGTTTGAGTGGATTTTGTTGATTCTGTGTTTTATTACATTCATGTTTATGAGTCAAACCTTTATTGCATCTTTTCAGGAATATGAACCACAAGCAGCATGGCTTTCACTTGTTTTTATGGGAATACCAATATTACTAATGGCTGTAGTCGTATTTAGATCCTTAAACAAGCGATATCTCAAAAATAAAGGAATTGTTTAATATGCAATACCGCAGTTTTATATAATTTTTTATCCACGAGGCAAGCCGAATAGACAAGCCTCGTGGAATTCTTTTAATTATAGAAAAGAGATAGGGTGTTTTCACTAAAGAAATTAATATGATAACAACAATAATTAAACGTCTTTCAACACAAATAAAACTTATTAAGTTAGAAAAGGAAGCTAAGGATACTTATACTTTTAAATTTTTAGTTCCCCCAAATATTAAGTGGACTTTGGGTTCTTATGCTCATTTTGTATGTTCAGACTTGCAAAATGGAAAGAAATTTAAAAAAGATCTTCTAAGAGAGCTGTCAATTATGAGTCATCCCGATGAGAATTTCATTGGGTTTACAACTCGAATTCGTGAGAATTCTTCAGAGTTTAAAAGTACCATGTTGAACCTTAAGCTTGGTGATGAAATACGGATATTTAAAATTGGGAATCATTTAAAAAATATAGAAACGGATAAGCCAATTGTTTTTATAAGTATGGGAGTTGGTATAGCAACCTTTAGGCCTATTATCCACGAGCATATGAAATCATCTAAAGGCTCATCTATTACAAATATTAATATCGACCGTACTGGTGATTTTGTGTACCAGCAAGAGCTTGAAAATTTATCTAAGGATAAATTAAAAAACGTATTTGTAACAAATAGAAGTGATTTGTACAATGAAATAAATCAATGTCTTGATGATGAAGCTAATACGTATTATGTTGTAGGTTCGAAGGAGTTTAATGAAACAACAAGGAATTTTTTACTTAAAAATAAAGTTTCTAAGAAAGCTGTTTTTTTAGATAAGTAATACTATCACATTCAACTTTTGTTTTAAAGATGGATTAAAAATAAGGCAAATTTTAAACGGCGAATTATAGCTGAAAAATTAGATGAGGAATTAAGCATAAAGTAAGGAGTCGTTCTTGTTGACGAATTACCAAGTGATGCTTGTAGAAATTGTATTGATACTTGTCATCGTTATGCCATACTTAAAGTGATAAAATAAGACTAATTATTATGAATAAATCTGCGAACAAAATACGCTTTACGATATACGCAATCGCTTTGATTCCTCTTATTCTTCTATTGGGAACGGGAGTTGTTTTGCTAAAATATCATACTGGATCACCTTTAGAATCATCTGTTATGGGATGTAATGCGCATTTTTGGTTTCCATTTCATAAGCTAACAGCGGTAATATCTACTTTTTTAATATTGCTCCATCTTTTTGTGAAAACCGATTGGGTAAAAAACTTATTCCTATTCAAGCTGAAAGGCGGGTTTAAAACATCGAATATAATCTTATTCATTGTATTTCTTTTTTGCTCCCTATCTGCACTTAGCTCTTGGTTAATTTTTGATGGTGATGATATGGCAGAATTTTTAAGGGGAATACACAATAAATTAGGACTCTTACTAATTGTAATGTTTGCTATCCATTTATGGAATTATAGGAAAGTGATAGTCTCCCAAGTGAAGAAATTGAACTGACACAAAAGAAGAATAGTGGGCAATTGAAGAAATTATGTGTTTTGTATAATTGTTGATAGCCTAAATTATAATGTAATTACAATGTGTAATAAAAAATCAAATAAAAAGAAAGTAGAAACATGGTTAGCTATTATTGCCATGTTACTGATAATTGTCGCTTGGTTTGTTGGAGGACAATTGGAGAATGCAGATGTTCTTTCATCGATTAAGGCAAAAATGCCTAAAATTGCCAAACTAGAAGAGGTTGAAGAATCAACTTACAAGATTTCTGACTCAAACGAAGAAAGCTTAGGCTATTTAACTGTAGAATCATATATGGGCTATGGTGGCCCGTTGAAAATGGCTGTTGCTGTTGATGAGGATGGAAAAATATTTGATGTTGCCGTTATTAACTCCAAAGAAACGCCTTCGTATTTAAAAAAAGTTTTGGATGCTAAATTCCTTCATAGATTGATAGGTAAATCATATCAAGAGGATTATTCACTTGGTAAAGGAATAGATGGTGTCTCAAGTGCGACTTATTCTTCACGTGCCATAGTAGAAGCCTCAAAAAAAGGAAATCGATTTGTTGCGGCTAAAATTCTTGGTTTTGATGTTCCAAAAGCAGCAAGTTCATCCTTAAAATTTGGTACTCCCGAAATTATTTTGCTACTACTTTTTGCAATGGGATATTTCGCTCATAAAAGTTCATTTAAGTATACAAAAATTGCTCGGTGGGGAACTATGCTTATAGGTTTATTTGTACTCGGATTTTTTTACAATAAACCTTTTACTCTTTCCATGATAAACCAATTGCTTTTGGGCTATTTTCCACCCTTATATTCTCAATTATATTGGTATTTGCTGTTGGGTGGAATTTTTCTCGCATTAACTGTTGAAAATAAAAATCCGTACTGCTTGTGGTTTTGCCCATTTGGTGCCGCACAAGAGTGTATGGGGATGGTTGGGGGTGCTAAACCCAGATCAACAGGGAAATTTAAAAATATATTTAAATGGAGCTTAAGAATAATAATTTTATTTGCGATTCTTACTGCTTTACTATTGCGGAATCCGGGCGTGACAAGTTACGAAGTGTTTGGTACTTTATTTAAGCTAACAGGAAGTGGTTTGCAATTTGCCATATTAGGCATCGTTTTGGTATCATCCATGTTTATTAAAAGACCGTGGTGTACTTACTTATGTCCAATGGGGCCAGTAGTCGATCATTTTACTTTCATAAGAAAACTGATAACAAATAAATGGAAAAGCAAAAAAGTAAACGCGTAACAGAATTTATTGTAATAGCTGTAGTAATCGTCTGTTTCTGTCTAGTTATTTTTCAACTAGAAACAACTATTCAAAATGAGTTGAATGTACTTTTTTAAGTAATGATTCAATATAATAACTAACCAATTAAATAAAAACCTATTATGAAACGAAAATTACCTATCCTTAGCCTATTATTGCTTATACTGACTACAGTGAGAACCTATAGTCAAGAAACTGCACATTATTCACCAGGAGTACAAGGGCTTAAAGTAGCCTCACTTCCGCCTCCTGGATTTTATTATATTATGCATAATGTATATTACTCAGCAGATGATTATTATGATGGAAATGGAGATAAAGCTGATATTGATTTTGACTTAACTGTATTTGCAAACGTTCACCGTTTTCTATATGTTTGGGAAGATGTACTTTGGGGTGCAAATTATGGTGTACATCTGCTTGTGCCTACAACTTTTACTGATATTAGCATAGGTGCATATGGTGTTAATGATAGTAAATATGGTATTGGAGACATTGTAATTGAACCGATAATGCTGGCTTGGAATAAACAAAAATTTGATGCAATTGTTGCTTTAGCAGGCATAGCACCAGTAGGAAGTTATGATATTACCGAAGCAGCTTCGCCAGGGAAAAGTTTTTGGACGGGAATGCTAACGTTTGGTGGTACCTATTATTTTGATTCTCATAAAGCTTGGCACGCATCTATTTTGAATAGATATGAAATACACGGTGAGAAAAAAGATTTTGATGTAACTCCTGGAGATGATTTAACTTTTGAATGGGGAATTGGTAAAACAATAGTTTCTAAACAAATTTGGGGTGTTGGAGTTTCAGGATATGCGCACTGGCAATTATCGGAGGACAAAGGAAGCGATGTGCTTTATGATGCAAGTGTAAAAGATAGAATATTTGCAGTTGGTCCAGAAGTAACCTGTTATATGCCAAAAGCAAAATTGAATCTTGAATTTAGAGGTCAGTTTGAATTTGGAGCAGTTGATAGACCACAAGGAAGAAAAATGTGTTTATCTCTGTTTAAAAATTTCTAATAAGTTGTTATAATTCACATTAACACATTCATACATTATTGTATGGATGTGTTTTTTGTTAAAGCTACTCCTCATTAATAAATACGTAAAATAGTTTCCCTTTTTAATCATTGTAAAAATTAAATCGTTTTTGCTTAGCAGTTATCTCAAATGTATTCTTATTTATCTGTTTTAATCAATTTAATTAAACATGTTAAAAGGCTCTTTGTCTTATTATTCTTATCTATTTTATAACCCTTGTTGTTAGTTTAGTGCATATGTTTGGGCATTATCATAAGTTTTATCAGAGAAACATTTTCCTAATTTCTATTGTTGTCAAACATTCTTTCGATACAATTCTTTTGACTAATATTTCTGTTATTATTGTGTTATGCTAGTAGTTGGTTTTTTCTGACTACAAATGCCATCTACTCTATTTTTAATTCAAGTTATGTTTGGACTCAAAAAAGCTATAGGAAGGGAAAATAATGAACAGGTTACGGTCAATGTTTTTCTCCTTCAAAACGATAAAAGATAAATTTTCATTAAGTTTTTTTATTTAAAAACAAATGTGATTTCTGCTTATTAAAAAGGTGGTAACTATTGCGCCATATGGCATAATTGTTCAAAAGTGCACGCTAGATTCAACTAATAGATCAGAAATGAACACCTACGAAAACGTTTTAAATACATTTTACGGAAACCTTTGCGAGGCGTAAAGTATTGGTATGCAGGGTTTATTTCGTTAGAATTATTATAAATAGGAAAGTGTGCTGATTTTTGGCATTCCTATTGAATAAGGAATTTATGAAAATCAGCTAAACATTGTGCCTAAACATAAAATATAAGAAGATATGAGTGAACTAGATTTTTTTCTGGATAAATCGAAACTGGTTGGCAATGACAATCAAATTTTGTCCTCCACTGAATTCTTAACCTTTTTAGAAAAGGAGGATTTTGAATATGTAAATGTGCCAAGTTTTAATCAATTGAAAGATGTACAAGCTGGAGAAGCAGGTATTAAAAATGCCCTTGTAGAACTTGATTATGCCATTGCGGAGACAGGAACAGTTGTGATTGATAGTCTTAATGAAAATAAACGCTTGGCAACTTGTTTGGCAGAAAAGTTATTTGTCGTGATGCCAAAAAGTAAATTGGTTTCCCGTTTAAATGATGTGGCCGATTTTATCGAGGAGAGAACTTCTGATATGGGCGGCTATGTTGCTTTTATTACCGGTGCTAGTAGAACAGCAGATATTGAGCGTGTTTTAACTGTTGGAGTTCACGGGCCAAAGGAGATGACAGTTATTATTTTGAACGATTTATAAGAAGAAACTATGGGAATTCAAGATAAAATACAGGAAAAAGTAAACGATGAGATTTTGCATAATAACCTGAAAGGTTTTGCAACATCATATAAGGCATCTAAAATAAATGCCTATAAAGGACTAGACTTTGAAGCTCTAAGAACAAGAGTTCATGATATAAAAGACAGGGACTTAAGCAAGGTAATGGAACAATTCAACTTGTTTAAAGCGAATGTTGAAAAGGTTGGTTGTAAGGTTTTTCAGGCAAATACTGGTGAGGATGCTTGTAAATACATCGCTGATGTAATGAAAAAGCACAACACCAAGTATATGGTGAAGAGTAAATCGATGACATCGGAAGAGATTTTACTTAACCATTATCTAGAGAAAGAAGGTTTGCATCCAATCGAAACAGATTTGGGAGAGTGGATTCTTCAGTTGGCTAATGAACATCCATCACATATGGTTATGCCAGCTATTCATAAAACCAGACAACAGGTTGCGAAGATTTTTGCTGATTATACAGGAGAAGAGGTAGATCCTGAAGATATTACGGGAATGGTTTTAATAGCTCGTCGATTTCTTAGGGAAGCTTATTTTAAAGCAGGTGTTGGAATGACAGGTGCTAATTTTGCTGTAGCAAAGACAGGTTCAATAGGTTTGGTTACCAATGAAGGAAATGCTCGTTTATCGTCAACAGTTCCACCAGTGCATATTGTTTTGGTTGGATACGAGAAATTATGTGATGATTTTAATCAAGCTTTAGATATTGTTCGAGTGTTACCAAAAAGTGCTACTGGACAAATCATTACGTCATATACGACTTGGATTAAGGGTAGAGTGCCTTCTCATAAAAATGAAGATGGTGTAAAGGAGACTCATTATGTGTTTTTGGATAATGGTCGTTTAGCATTTTTAGAACATCCCAAGTTTAAAGAAGCATTAAAGTGTATTCGTTGTGGTAGTTGTGCCAATATTTGTCCAGCTTACGAAATGGTAGGTGGTCATGTTTATGGTGATCGTTATATTGGTTCTATAGGATTGATATTAACTGCTCTTTACCAGGGTGATGCTGCTGCTAAAGATATTTTAAAAATGTGTATTGGTTGTCGTGCTTGTAGTTTTAATTGTCCTGCTGGCATTGATTTACAATCTTTAATTTCGGAATTGAAATTAGTTGTTGGAAAAAAATATGGCATCAATCCTATAAAGGAAAAAGTCTTTAAAAATGTGGTTGCAAAACCAGAGAAGATGAAATCTCTTTTAAGTTTAGGAGCTTCTTTCCAATTTCCTTTAACGAAAACTAATAAATCAAATGGAGAAAAAATAATTTCAAAGGTTCCGTTGTTGCCTAAAGAAATGGATTTTAGAAAATTCCCAGCTTTGTCTTCTAAAACATTTACTAAGCTTTTCCATAAGGATGGCTATGATAAATTTACTTCTAAGCGAAAGGTGTTTTTCTATCCAGGTTGTGCCATAGAATACTTTTATCCTGAAATGGGATTAGCTATGGTTAAATTGCTTAATAAGAGTGGTATTCAAGTTGATATTCCTAAGTCGGCAGCTTGTTGTGGTATTCCTGCAATTGCTTCGGGTAATCCCGATAATGCAAGAACAATGATATTTAATACCCTTGATAGATTAAACGACGTAGAGCAGTATGAATCCTTGTTAGTTCTTTGTCCAACATGTGGGGGAGCTATTAAACATGAGTTCTTAGATTTTACGAGTAATGATCCCGATCGTTACAAAAAGGCTGTTCTATTGGGAGATATGGTGACACCATTTGGAAAGTTTTTAGAGGATAATAAAATTCATTTCAAAGTAAAAGGAAATAAAACGGTCACCTATCATACACCTTGTCATGATGAAAGATCATTGAATTATTCTGCGGAAGCATTCCTTTCATCAGTACTTGGTAAACAATTTACTCACCTTACTGATACGAATGTTTGTTGTGGTTTTGGAGGAACATATTCTCTCGACTTTTCAACGATATCGAATGGTATTCTAGATAAAAAAATAGAAAATATTGTGGCAAGTAAGGCCGAGATATTGGTTACTGATTGTCCGGGATGTGTGATGCAAATTAATGGTGGCTTAATGCATAAAAAAGTGCCTGTAAAAGTGCTTCATTTGTCCGAGTTTATTGATAAATATGTGGAACAAATTTAAAAGTAAATTGTAGTAATAACGGTCATAATTATTTGTTTATATATGCTTATTCTTTAATTAGAAGCAAATACATATAATGCCGTTGTTATCCATTTTTGATTTACTTTTGTTAATCATTTCTGTGAATTGATATATTTATCATGTATCTATTCATTATTTGAAATGGCACATGAGATAACTGTTTAATACAAGAAAGAGGGGGTCCATAAATATATAAGTTAGCACTGAGCGTCATCCTGAATTTATTTCAGGATCTCGTTATCTATGGTAGAGATTCTGAAACAAGTTCAGAATGACGGATACTTTTATTTATGTACACCCTCTTTATTTTTTACTACAATCAATTTCCTTCTATTTGTAAAGATTAGCTGCTATTCCTTTTAAATCCTCTTTGCCTTTACAGTTAGGATATTTTTCATCCATTTTACTGATAAATTCGTCAGAAGAAACTGCTTTTGAAGCGATTTTCTTCATATTCTTTAAATACTTTATTTGAAATTTTAAATCTTCAACACCAGCTTTTCCATATCCATGTGATCCTAGCAAGAATGTATATCCACCTCTTTTTGCTTTTAGAGCATCAGCAAGAGCGCCATCAATTGAGGCTTTGTTTTTAATCTGATTTTTTGATGCATGGTAGCCTTTCGCTGGCGCAAAATGTTGATAATAGACATTGTTACCAATAGCTATATTTACACCAGGCATACCAGGTAAAGAAGTTGGTTTAAGCGTATATTTTACATCGTCAACGGTAAAAATTGTAGCTGCAACAATCTCTTCGTCGAAGGCTACAATCTCCGTATCCATAGCACCTTTAAAAGCCTTATCGAAGAATCGTAACATACCCTTTGCTGCATCCGACTTTAAAAATTCAGCCATTGGTTTTGTGATAACCTTGTGTTCATTTTTATAAACCTTTAAGCCTGCTGGGTGAAAGGAAACCAATACTTTTTCTATAGGTTTACCCAACTTTTCGGTATAAGCAACAAATTCTTCCACTTTGCCTTCGAATGCTTGAGGTTCGATTACCACAAGACTATTTTCGCCCTCTACAATAAATGAAACATCTGCCATGGCATCAAAAGAGGCGTAGGTATGTAGGGTGAAGTTTTCAAACTTATTTGTTGTAAAGTTTGCTTTGGGTTGCGCATAAGCTGATAGTGAAATAGCAAATACGAATAATGATAAGACTAAATTTTTCATCTTTTTATTACTTTTAAAACCAACGAGCTAGTTGTTTAGTTATCTAACTCGTTGGTATTTATTTTGTAGTGAAGTTTTTTTTGAAGACTTCTTAGCTTAAAACAATTTTTACTGATTCGGCAATTGAAGTCGTTGGTCTTCCTAATAGTTCGGAAAGCTGTTTGCCATCATCAAATAAATCATCTTTAGATGCACTAACATCCCAACTTGCCAAACCCATGGCTAAACCTTCGGGTAAACCGATGTTTTTAAGTATGTTGGCATATTCTTTTTCAGGAATGTTGTTATAAGGAATAGTTTTCCCAGTTTGTTTTGAGATTTCAGCAGCCAAATCGGTCAATGTATAAGATTGGTCTCCAGCTAATTCGTATGTTTTACCTTTGTTGGTTTCATCGGCAATTACGATAGCAGCTGCCTCCGCATAGTCAGCACGTGGAGCCGATGCAATTTTACCTTGGTCTGCACTTCCTAAAAATGCACCGCCGCCAATTGCACCAGGAACCGATGCTGTATAATTTTCAGAATACCAACCGTTGCGTAAAAGGGTATAATCTATTCCTGATTCTTTTAGTGCTTGTTCAGTGCTTTTATGTTCTTCGGCAAGATTTAGACTTGATGTTTCTAAGTGCAAAAGGCTAGTGTAGACAATCCATTTAACTCCGGCCTCTTTAGCTGCATTAATAACATTGGCATGTTGCTCGGCACGCTTACCAAGTTCGCTTCCCGAAATAAGTAACAGACGGTCGATACCTTGAAGTGCTCCATTCAGAATTTCTGGTTTACTGTAGTCAAATTCGCGTACCTCAACGCCTAATGATTTGGCTTTTTCAGTATTACGAGCTAAAGCTACTATGCTTTCTGCCGAAACTCTTTTTTTAAGTTGTTCTACAACGATATGTCCTAATTGTCCTGTTGCTCCTGTAATTGCTATTTTCATAATTATACTTTTTTTTAATGTTGACTATCTTTATTAAAATCTAACACTACAAAAGTATGGTAGGGAGCAAAGGCATAAAAGGTAAAAAAAGGCCCTTAGATGGTAAATTTAAATTTTATTCTGTTTTTGGTAGTCGGAGGGAAGTATATTCAGGTGAGATTTAAAATATTTAGTGAAATTTGTAGGGTCGTCGAAACCAATTTCATAAGCAATCTCTTTTACCGTAAGTGTTGAGTGAACCAATAGACGTTTAATTTCCAAGATGACTCTGTTTTCAATATATTGCTTTGCGGTTGTATTTGTACAGTTTTTTAATGCTAAGTTTATTTGTTTTGGCGTAACATTAAGCGTTTTGCAAATATCTGTAACTCGTAATTTGTAGTTGACGTTCTCCTCCAATATTTTTCTAAACTTCAGGTAAAGCGTTAACGATTCGTTGCATACAATATCTGTTCTTTTTCGTTTATTCCTTTCAATTTGAATTAGGAAGTTTTTAAGCAAATTGCGCTGATATTCGGCCGAGTCAAAAGCCGTTCCTTTTTGCTGCTCGGTAATCATTTCTTGTAAAAGGGTATATACTTCTTTGTTTGCAATATGGCTTTGCGGATTAATGGTATGATTAAAAATGGTATAATCGTATAAGTAATGATAGTCGAATTCATCTTTAACCAGAAAATCAGCCGTAAATAGTATTGCATATCCCTTAAGTTGAGGATTGGAATAATAACGTTGAACTTGTCCTAATGCGACAGGAATAACCGTGTTTTCAGAATAGGCAATTCTTTCGAAATCAACCTCATGTATGCCACGTCCTTCGGTAACGACAATAATTTGATAAAAATTTAGGCGATGTGTTTCAAATCCTTTTTCATTGGAAAAATTAAGAATCCTTGTTAATGGGATAATCTCTAAACCTAAATTGGATTGTTTGTTGTTAAAATCATATTTAGAAATAATTGACTCAGCCATAATTTGTTACGGTTTTTTAATTTGGTTAAATATGATTTTAAATTCTACTTCTCAATCTTGGTCTGATTCTTTTCTGTAGGAACGGTTATAATTTAATTTTCTTCCACCTTCAACTCATAATAAGTTGTTTCAGGATCTATCACTCGAGTAAAATTGATGCTTTTATTATTAAGAAGCACAATTTCGGCAGTTGTGTAAATAATATTCCCATCTACCAAATGACCGCCAATGGTGTAGCCAGTGCTATCCGATACGGAGATATGTATATGATTGTTTTCGCCCTTGTCTGCAAAAGTTCCTGTAAGTGAAACAATTTCGTAATGACCTTTTAAATGTAAAAGTGTTTGCTGATTTGCAGGACGAATAGTCAGTTCTCTTAAACTTCCCACACAGGTAGATATTGATGCAGATTGTAACTGTTTCGTTTTAACGAATTTTGCGATTTCTTGTTTTAAATCCATTCCTGGTTTTAAACGTAAGCCATAGCTTTCAACATTATTTTGTTGGCAAGATACCAAACTGATAAAGATGGCGAGAATGAGATAGGTATTCAATTTTATCATAGGTGAATTTTTTAGACCCGTAAAGTTATAAAATATATAACTTTTAGACTTAACAGCGGATATAAAGTTTTATGGGAGAATTCACATCAGTTCATTGGTAACTGTTCTATTTGAAAATTGAGCCTAGATGACATTTTTTTTGGACGAGAGCTATTGTCTTTTTAACTTGAGGATTCTATTACCAAAATATTGCTTTACTGAATTAAAGCCGTGAGTTTTTCCTTGCATAATAAAGCTAAAGGTGATTAATAGTTGTGCTATATTTGTAATACTTAAACAACAAAATGAGTTTTTACAACAAACAGAAACTAAGATAAATGATTCCTAACTACGAGAAAGACCAATTGTTAAAGAACAATTACAGTGAAGACGAATTGAGGTTTTTAAATTTGCTCGCCGAAAAATTCCCTAATGTTCAGGCGGCTTGTACCGAAATTATCAATCTCGAATCTATACTTAACTTGCCCAAAGGAACGGAGCACTTTTTGACTGATATTCATGGCGAATACGAAACTTTTAGTCATGTGTTGCGAAATGCTTCGGGTATGGTACGAAAGAAAATTGATGTTGTGTTTGGTCATATCCTTAGCGAGAAAGAGAAAACCCGCTTGGCCATATTAATTTACTATCCGGAGGAAAAGCTTAAATTGATTACAAACGAGCAGGAGGACTTAAACCAGTGGTTTGGAATTACGCTTCGTCGTTTGATAGCGGTAGCTCGTGTATCGGCCGATAAATATACACAATCGAAAGTGAGAAAAGCAATGCCTCACGATTTTGCCTATGTTATTGATGAGTTGCTGAATGAGCCTAATGCCAAAAAAGAAAAATATTTCGATTGTATTATTCAATCCATTATCGATGTTGATAGGGCCAATCAATTTATTGTGGCCATAAGTAAATTTATACAACGACTATTGATTGATCGATTGCATATTATTGGAGATATCTACGATAGAGGACCCTTTGCAGATAAGGTGATGGATTTGATTCACGATCATTATTCGGTCGATATTCAATGGGGAAACCACGACATTGTGTGGATGGCTGCAGCAACAGGAATTCGTTCTAGTATTGCAGCTGTAATTCGTTTAAGTGCCCGATACAACAACTTGGATACCTTGGAAGATGCTTACGGAATTAACCTAATGCCATTGGCGACTTTTGCAATGAATGCCTATGAGGGTGATTCTTGCAAATCTTTTATTCCCCAAAATACACCTAAAGAAAATTATGGTTCTACGCAGATTCAATTAACGAGTAAGATGCATAAAGCCATTATGGTGATTGAGATGAAATTAGCAGGAGAAATTATACGTCGAAATCCAGAATTGGAAATGGAAGACCGATTACTACTCGATTTTATCAATTACGAGAAAGGAACAATTACCATTGAGGGTAAAGAATATGAATTGAACGACAAAGCTTTTCCTACGATTGATCCTAAAAATCCGTATAAATTGACCAAGGAGGAGAAGGAGTTAACAGAGAAATTACGTTATTCCTTTTTGTATTGTGATAAGCTTCAGAATCATATTAAAACCTTGTTTTCAAAGGGGGGGACATATCTTTCCTATAACTCAAATCTACTTTTTCATGGTTGTATTCCTCTCGACGATAATGGAGAGTTAAAAGAGCTTGTTTTACAAGGTAAAACCTATAAAGGAAAGGCACTTTGCGATCAATTCGATCTGATTTGCCGTCGTGCATATTTTAATCGTGAACACCCCGAAATAACGAGTAAAGATCGAGATTACATGTGGTATCTTTGGAGTGGTGCTTATTCTCCTCTTTTTGGTAAAGATAAAATGACCACTTTCGAGCGTTATTTTATTGATGATAAGAAAGTACATCATGAAGAAAGTAATATGTACTATAAATTGCGTGATGATAAGGATGCTTGTTGTCGTATTTTAGAAGAATTTGGACTCGACCCTGAAGTTTCTCACATCATTAATGGACATATTCCAGTAAAAGTAGCTGAGGGTGAAAGTCCTATAAAAGCAGAAGGAAAACTCTTTGTGATTGATGGAGGTATGTCTAAACCCTATCAGAAAGTAACTGGTATTGCTGGATATACCTTGATTTATGACTCATATAGTCTAATTCTTGCTGTACATACTTCTTTTGAGTCAAAAAGAAGAGCTCTGCTCGATGAAGTTGATATTGTGTCGACACGAAGTCTGATTGAGCACGCTACAACACGAATTCGCGTTGGCGATACCTACATAGGCAATAATATACGTCAACAAATTAAAGATTTGAACAGACTTTTGGAAGCATTCCGAAAAGGTCTTGTGAAAACTAAAATATTATAACAAAAGAAGAGATTTTGGGAATACTTGTTAGATAACTATAATGAGAGTTATTTTTAAATGCCACTTGATTATTCGGGTGGCATTTTTCGAATAGACTAAGGAGCAAATCTTGCAAAGAGTAAAGAAAACGAAATTCTTAAATTGATTAGAAAAAGTAATAGAGTTAATTGAAAACACTTTCAAATAAATATTTAACAGAACTTCGCTAAAAAGTAAAATTAGTAGTAAATTCACATAACATTGTTAAAGTATATACCTATGCTACTCACTTATTGGGAAATGGAACTGACTTAAAATTTATTCGAAAATTACTCGGATGTAAGTCGTTAAAGACAATAGAGATAGACACGCAGGTGAGCATGTAGAGTTTTAAAAACATTCGAAACCCACTTGAACGATTTAGATATATACTAACACAAATCTGTACAACATATACCTTATATGGAAATATATAACAGGTTTTGTGAATACATAAACAAGTTGTGCATCATTTCAGAGCACCAGCAAAAACGAGAAATAATCGAAAAAATAACATGAAAGAAATTAATGAAATAGCAGATTGGATTAATGAATTCTCAAATGAAATAATTGGGAATATTGACCAAGAAAGTATAGATGTTTTTAATTTTCTGAAAACTGAATATTTAAAGTCTGATATAACTAAGAATTTCTTATTTCAATTTGTGTACAGAAGTTTTTTTAGACTTGACAATGCAGGGTTAACACCAGAATTTAAAACTGAATATTTTGAACTTTTAGAAAAAAATAGAAATAAAAAACAATTTGATTTTGAGAAAAATGTGAAACGATTATTTGATTTTCCAAATAGAAAAGGACAAAACACATTGCAATTTTCATTTACATCCAAAATGTTTAATATGATTGATAATGTTATGCCTATTTATGATAGTGAAGTAGCCAAAATGTTTGGTTTTTCAAGACCTTACAATCCTGAATTTGAAAAAAAATTGGAGAAATATTTACACCAATTTGATATAATATCAAAAGGATATAGTGAAATTAAAAAAGAAAGACTTTTGACTGGAACTATAGAATTATTTGATAGAAAATTTAAGGATAATAATCTTTCTGAAATGAAAAAAATTGACTTTATATTTTGGTCAGCAGGGAAAATTCAAAATCGAATTGATAAAGTTAAAAATAATGAATTTCACACAAAAGTTTGATAGTTTAAATTGACATAAGAATAAAAACAAACGCACAACAAAAAAATATAGTGTATTGGGCAGTTAGTACTAAACATGAAGATTATAGCAAGGAATAAAACTAGTAATAAATTGAAAATTTGGAGCGTTGAAAAGCCAAACTCACCATATTCAAACCGTTGGTAACAATTTAACGAACATCGTAACTGATTGATTTACTTTGATTAAAAAACATAAATGAAAGAAGGTTTAATAAAAGATACTTACGAATTAATCATAAAGGAAATACAGACAGTTATAACTACTTTTTACATTATTGCTGTAGGAATAGGTATGCTTTTTAATTACCAAAAATATTCGGAATTTGATATAAACATATTTAATTATTCAGATGTGTTTGACTTTCTGATTGCTCCTTTTTCTGATTTTTATATACTATTATTTGCTACAGCATCAATTTTATTTGTTTATGTATTAATTAAATTGGACACTTTATGGAAAAATAAATGGCCGAAATCTTATTCGAAAGCAAACTATGGGCGTGACAAAAAATCTTGGTATAAAACATACAGAATCGTTCTTTTTGTAATAAGTTTCTTCCTTTATTTATATCTGTCAGCTGATTATTATGGAAAATACACAAAGGATAGAATAAGTAAACAGAATGATATTTTAATAAAATTATCAGACAATGAAATTAAATCAGGTAAATTAATCGGAAAAACGAAAGATGTGATTTTCTTACTTAATAATGAAAACGTTTATGCAATACCTATTTCTTCATTAGTTAAGGAAATAAAAATAAAATAAAACTGTTGCCAACAACGTATATAAAAAATAGCGCGAGTCATCACTAACAGAAAGGTTCGGGCATTTTAGTAAGTCGCCAAATTTTTAAATTTGACGATTTTCTTAAAATAATTTAAATAGTAAAATTTAAAAATTCGGCTTGTGTTTAATCCGAATAGATAGCGTTTATTTTCAGCGCTACTTTTCATATACACGAACGTTGTGTGTCATTAAAAAAAAACCGTTCATCAATGAAAATATACGACATATCAATAAAAAACTTTAGAGGCATAGTTGATTTGCAAAACTTAAAAGTTGGTGATATCAATTCTTTTGTCGGAAAGAATGATTCTGGGAAATCTAATATTTTAAAAGCCTTAAATACATTCTTCAATGAAAAATTTGACAGCAATGATGTATATAAAGGAATACAAGAAGGTCAAAAAACTGAAATCACAATTAGATTTATTCCTAAATCAGAAGTTAATCCTTTAGCATTAGATTCAGAATCAAAAGTACACCTTAAAAAGACTTTTGAATTCTCAAGTGCAGGAAAAGTAGTAAAATCATTAACCTATATATGCAATGATATCGATAGTTCCGAATACTCAAATTGTTGGGGAATTAAAGAATCGAGTATAAATGATTTTTGCAATTCTCTTGGCGTTGAATTTTCACGATCAGGAAGAGGTGTGACTAATCTCTCTAAGATTGACCTTATCAATGAAAACACTTTAGGACTAGGAAGAACTGAGAAAGAATATGATGCAACTGAATTTTTAAAGAACATAAAGAAACAGTACACATTTGTTGAACTACCAGTATTTTCATTATTTGATGCAGAACAAGATTTAAATATAAGTGCAACGTCGTTTCAAAGTCAATTCAAACCAATTGCTACAGAATCCTTAAAAAACAATTCTGCTTTAACTGAGCAAATAGAAACAAATGTTCAAGCTGACCTAGAATCAGAATTTTCTGCCATAACAACTTTAATGCAGAAAAATGTTCCTGAATTAGAAAAAATAAAAACATCTCCGGTTTGTAACTGGAATAACCTTGTAAAGTTTGATTTGTCTTTAAAGTTTAAGACTGACAATTATGATATACCAATTTCAAATAAAGGCACAGGATTTAAAAGACTTTTAATGGTTGCTTACTTTGAATATCTGGCTCAAAAAAACACAAAACAACATCATATATTCGGAATTGAAGAACCCGAAACATTTCTACATCCTGAATTGCAGCAAGACTTATTATCCTCTATCGTAGAATTAGCTGATAATAGTCAGTTTTTTCTCACAACTCATTCTCCAGTATTTGCTGGCTCGACAAAAGATTCGAATATTGTCGTAGTAAAAAAGGAAGAGGAAGTTTCTAAGTATTACAATTATGAGAATGATCAAGAAATTCTAGACGTCGTTATCCAAGAACTTGGAATAAAACCTAACTATAACTTGCTAAATGATAATTACCGAAAAGCAATTTTCGTTGAGGGAAGTGGAGATGTTAAATTTTGGGAAATTGTTTTGTCCAAAATAACTGGAGGAATACCTGAAGATATTCTTTTTGTTCCTTGCGGTGGTGACCAAGTAGATTTTTTCGTTAATGCTCATCTTTGCCAAAAAATAAATAGGAGATTTATTGTTGTGTTAGATTCAGACAAAGGAGCTGTAGATTATGATAGCAAACTAGCGAATAAATCACAACTTATTGGAAAAGTAGAGGGCTTAGGTGGTAAAGTTATGATTCTACGTAAACGAGAAATAGAAAATTACTACTCAAGAGATGCAATTCAAAGAGTTTTAGGTGATGCTTTTCAGCTGCCTGACGAGTTTCAAATAGACGATTTCTCTGATATAAAAGAAGAGATAAAAACACATATTCTTACTCCAACAGGAATGAACTTTAAAGCTAAGAATAACTTGAGCATCTTTAACGAAATGACAAAAGAAGAATGGATATCTTCAGCAGTAACGATAAGTAACACAACGGATTTACAAGAGATAATAAACAAAATAAAGGAGTAATAACGGCACACAACAATCTGGCATAGATAATAGGGCGTTTCGGCTGTTTTTCACTACTTTAATGGTTTCTAGCAGCACGCCAAATCATAGATTTGACAGTGTTTGAATTTGAAAGTTACACAGTAAAATCTATGATTTGGCTCTGTGACGTTTAGAAAGATTATCCGTTTCTAAGCCCTACAATCCATCCAGTTCACCGTTGTGGTGCATTAAAAACAAGAAACTGTGCAGATAAAAAAACAGGAACTTCAAAATCTATTTTATCGCTATTTGATTTGTTAGGCAATAATGAATTAGCTCTATCAAAAGCTTTTGCATATATTCTAGGTACTGAAAGAAAGGCTTTAAATGAATTCTTGAAGTTTCTAAATATTAACATTCGTGACACTGAGGAGAATTATAAAGAAACATCAATTGAAATAGAATATTCGAGAGAAGAAGGACGAACAGATATTGAAATTCAGCTAAATAACGAATATCATATTATTATTGAAGCAAAAGTTAAAAAAAACAGAGTTCTACAGCAAAGAACTCAGTATTTGAATTGTTTTGATAATAGTGTAAACCAAAAAGTACTATGTTTTATTACACAGGAAAGAGATTCTAACAAACAAGTAGCAGAAAATATTGAAATTATAAATACAAGTTGGTTAAATGTAATAGAACTTTATGATAAGAAAGAGTTTACTGAAAATGAATTGATTGTTGAATTTTTAAGATTTGTCTCAAAGAATTATAAAATGAATGAACTGAAAGAAATACTAATTCAAGATCTGTCAGATACAGTTGAACTTGATAGATATAAAACTCATAATATATATCGTAGAGATCCAACGTTTGGAACTCCTTTGTATTTTGCCCCATATTTTACGAGAGATGCAAATCAACCAGAAGGTGAAGGCATAGCGTATTTATCAAAGATCCTAGGTGTATTGACACTGATTCCTAATCAGATTGAAAATTTTGAGCTAGATTTAAGAAGATTTAAAAACGATGATAATATTGTTAAAAGTTGGATTAATGGAGTTAAACTTAAATCAGAAACAATTGATAATCCTTTAACTTATTATTTTTTAGACGACCCTGTGCAATTGAAAGAATTATTAATAAAAGAAGCCGGAAATCATAAAGGAGTTGGTAAGAACTGGATTGCTAAGAAAATACCTAAAAATAGATGTGTTTCTTTTCAAGAATTTGTTACAAGAATGAATAAATAAAGACACCACAACAAAATGTATAGTTTATAGCGATTAATTTAAGCATCGTAACTCTTGTTGGGTACCGCCAAATCTGCCGATTTATTATTTTTAAGGTAGCAAATTTGGCTCATTGCGTATTTTGAACATTATCATTTTTAAGTCCGCTACAAAACCACACATCAGTCGTAGCACAAATACAGATTAAAATGACATTTTTAAAAAATTTAATAATCACATTACTTCTTAACTTTATTTTTCTTGAAGTTTATTGCCAGACGGATTTATCAACTATTTTTCCAGTTAATATCAAATCTACGACCTTGGACACGATTAAAATGACTGATAAAAATATGATAATTAATGTTCTGTGGTTAAGTGACACTATAAGATTGAGTGTTTCAAACGAAAGGACTGACACTTCTTCATTAAAAAAAAACAATCGCAAAGGCTATTTTGCTTCCAGAGGCTTTATTCTTACAGAGAGGTCAACAATGCAAAATTGTTTTTCGTACGCTCTTGAGAAATATTTTGAAAACAGCGAAACATATAGACAAAATATTTTTAGAGAAACAACAACCATTGATAGAGTATCAATAGAAAAAATTTTGAATAATTCTTTTATAAAAATTGCTGAATTTACAACAAAACCCAGAAGAAATCTAAAAAAAAATATTCCGAATGATGTTATACTTGCTTTTGTTAATGATATAGGTTTAACTATTCACGCTGTATATTACCGTGATGAAATATTTTATACTAAAAATGGAGGGTTTGAATCTGATACATTTGAATCATTAAATAAATTTATAAAGAAAACCTATTGGGATACACAAACGATTAAAGTTTACCAATTCGATAAAACAAAACTTAATTTGTCATTGAAACTATAAAAGTATTTGTGCTAACAACTAAGCGTTCGTGTGGCAGGAACTACCCAATATGAACGGTAGGTTGACGTAACCGATGACAGAATTACTACTTTATCGAGAATACTTACTCGATGTTGCACTTTAGTGAAACTTAACTTATCTTTGTAATATGAATCCGAAAGAGAAGCATAGAACTGTAATTTTCTTTAAAGATTATTTTGAAAAATTTTTCATTAAACAATCTACAAAGGTTAAAGCGAAAATTATTTGGACTATTGAGCTTATTGAGGAATTTGAGAAAGTGCCAGAAACATATTTAAAGCATATTGAGTCTGTTAAGGGGCTATATGAGATTAGGATCAAATTGGGTAGAGATATTTTTAGAATCTTTTGTTTTTTTGAACAAGGAAAGTTGATCATATTGACTAATGGATTTCAAAAGAAAACCCAAAAGACACCTAAAAAGGAAATTAATAGAGCACTTAAAATTATGGAGGAGTATAAAAATGAAAGCAAATAACAAAATGACTCTTGATGAATTTAAAGATAAGCATTACGGAGTTGAAGGAACAAAGGAAAGAGATGATCTTGATAATGGATATGAGAACTTTAAACTAGGATCTTTGCTTCATGAGGCAAGACTTAAGAAAGGAATGACTCAAGCTGAATTAGCAGAGAAAGTAGGAACAACGAAATCCTATATTTCTAAAATTGAAAACAATATTAAAGAAGTTCGTCTTTCAACATTACAGAAAATCGTTAAAATCGGTTTGGGAGGGCAACTTGATCTCTCAATCCATTTATAGAATCTACTTTTGCTTATAAATTGACCTCATTGCGGTTTGCTAGACCTATCGATGAGGTGATATTTTGCAAATTCAGCACTGGTGTTTAATTAGATGCCATTTTACTCTTGCATTTATTTCTTTCTGAATTTGTTGCATGCTGCACTTATCGACGATTTTAAATGTCAGGCATATGTCAAATAGGCTTCTGTGCAACGACAATAACTCTACGGCTTAAGCTAACTATTTGGTCGTTGAGTCTATGGTTTTATAGGTTGCATAATGAGTTAGAATGATTAAAATTTCATACTTTTTCAGGAATTTCTATTTCGTATCGCTTTAGTTTGTTGTATAGCGTTTTACGATCGATGTTTAGTATACGAGCAGCTTTGCTTTTATTATAATTAGTAGCTTCTAAGGTTTCAATTATAGCTTTAGATTCATCTTCTGTATTCGATAAGGTAAATGTGTTGTTCAAACTTGCTTCAAAATTCAATTCGGAAGGAATTTCCTTTAATGTAATTTGTTTGCCTCGAGCAAGTAATGTGGCACGTTTAATAATGTTTTTCATTTCGCGTAAATTTCCAGGCCACTTGTAATTATTGAAAATTATCTCAACACTTTTTTCAAAACTCTCAACGGATGTTTTTAAATTGGCATTAGCCTGATCGAGAAAAAAGTGCGCAAACAACATGATATCTGTTTGTCGTTTTCTAAGTGGAGGCACATTTATTTGGAACTCATTTAACCGATGAAATAAATCTTCTCTGAAAAGTTTATTTTCTTGTGCTTGATTTAAATTTTCATTTGTAGCTGCAATAATTCGTATATCAACTGAAACCTCTTTATTACTACCTACAGGTTTTATCGATCGTTCTTGTATAGCCCGTAATAGTTGGATTTGAGTGTTGTAAGATAAGTTGCCCACTTCATCTAAAAAAAGTGTCCCCTTGTTTGCTGCTTCAAAACAACCAATTCTATCTACAGTTGCTCCAGTAAAAGCGCCCTTAATGTGTCCAAATAAACTACTTGCTGCTAGTTTATCTGGTATTGCGCCGCAATCAATGGCAATAAAAGGATAATTGGCTCGCTTGCTTTTTTGATGAATTAATCGAGCTATATTTTCTTTTCCTGTTCCACTTTCACCAACAAGTAAAACTGAAATAGTTGTGGGAGCAACTAATTCAATATGATTTTTTAATTGATTGGCGAGAATGCATTTTCCTTCTAAATGGTTTGGTAATTCTACATTGGGATGTTCTTTTTGTGGGGAATTTATAGAAACGGAAGCTAAGGCTTCTTTAATTACATTGAGAATTTCGTCAGGCGTAACTGGTTTAGGTATATAGTTAAAAGCACCTCGTTTTATGGACTTAATGGCGCTCGTTATATTTGCATAACTAGTGAGTACTATAATTTGAGTTTTAGAATTTCTCTTTTTTGCTAAAGGTATTAAGTCCATGCCATTAATAACTGGCATACGAAGGTCAGTTAATATGATATCGAAATAATTGTTTTCAATAATATGTTTGGCTTTTACTGAAGAAGATATACTGGATACAACGTAGTTATTTTTCTCTAAGAAAGCTTGTAACATGATGCAAAAAGTGATGTCATCATCAATAATGAGTATCTTTATCATTGTAAGGAATCTTGATTTTTTAATCTATGGATATCAAAAAAATATTTAATTGTATCTATTTGTTTTGAGCTGATTTTGTACAAGTAGACTTAAGATAATACTAGTACAACCTTTATCATAACAAGTTTTATTTGTTATGATAAAGGTTTTAAATTAAAGATTAACTAGTTTTTTGTTAAGGCTTAGTTACTTTACTACATAATTTCACCATCGGCTTTTACAAAGACAGTTTTGGTCTCTTCACCTATTTTTACAATA
Source organism: Ancylomarina sp. 16SWW S1-10-2 (assembly GCF_009669305.1). Classification (GTDB taxonomy): domain Bacteria; phylum Bacteroidota; class Bacteroidia; order Bacteroidales; family Marinifilaceae; genus Ancylomarina. Next base: position 106,454 of record NZ_SADB01000006.1, on the reverse strand, counting down.
ACTTTGTACGAGCCATCGTCGCCTACAAAAGCATTTGCAATTGTAGCATCTTTAAAAGCCTTTTGAAGTGATGCAACGACTTCGGTAGGTAATTCTTCAACTTTGATTTCTTTGTAAGTAACTTCATCTTGCATTACAATTGTTTTGTTAACTGCATCTTTTGCAAAAGTTGCATTTGGCATTGACATTCCTACTAAAACAATTACTGCTGATACTAATAATGATTTTCTCATAACTTAATAATTAAATATGTTTTTAATAATTGATATTGTCTACTTATATGAGATAATTATGCCAAGAAAATAGGAATATTTTCTGTCTGTATCTAAGTTTCATATTACTAGTTGATTGCGCTTGTTGTTTTATTATGTAGTTCTTTTTTTTTGTGAAAACAGTCTGTGGATTACCCATAAAGTTGAGGAAAATATCTACAGTTTGTGTTTTTAATTAGGTAAATAAATAAAGATACGGAACTGGTTAAGTCGATTCTTTGATTGTTATATCTAAAAGTTATTTCGAAGGGATTTATTTCGATATAGGCCGACTCCAATTGGGATTTAAAAGGTTTGTGTGTTTTTTTTGCATTAATCACAGTGGAAAAGAATAGCAAAGTAGTCCGTCATATCCATCCAAATTTAGAGACATTCGTTTGCAGTATGTCAAAAAGTTATGTATATAAAGTTATTGAATATAAATTGAAAGTTGAATTCTATTTTGTAATTTAGCCAAATAGAAAAATAGATGTAATGTTAAATTGTGTGTTTTGGTAATTTGTTGTTTCCTGATATGCAAAAAAAATGGTTCCGTCAGAATATAAAATCGTCAGCAATTAAAAATAATTACTATGAACAAGGCCATTGAAAAGGAGTATTTGGAATCGGCTGAGATATTTAAAGCCCTTGCACATCCAACACGCTTATTTATTATTCATACTGTAAAAGATAAAAAACTATCGGTAAAGGAACTTACTCAGTTGGTTGGAATTGATATATCTACCATGTCTAAGCATCTTGATATTCTTAAAAAGCATAAAATTATTAAAGGAGAAAAGCATAAAAACTTTATTTATTATCGTTTGGCTATTCCTTGTGTGCTCGATTTTATGAGTTGTGCAATGAAAGTTATCAATAAGAAGTGAGAATTTTTAAAAAGATATTTGGCGTTTTTGCCAAAAGCAAAATTTAGATACATGAATGAGTTAGAGCAAGTCATTAGTGACATGGATTTCCGATATTTTGGAAATGGAGAACATAAGGTAGAAATAGAACAATTTTTTGCAGCAGAAAACATTGTTTTTTTAGATGTTAGAGCGAAAGAAGAGCAGGAGACCGTAAAACTTAGTTTGTCTCATCATTGCCCAGTTATAGAGATACCAACCAATGAAATTCCAAAGAGAATAAATGAAATTCCCAAAGACAAAACGATCGGTGTATTTTGTTCCGCAGGTGTGCGAGCAACCATCATTTTTGTGTATCTAAAAAGTAAAGGTTACAAGGATGTGAAAATAATTCTTGGTGGTTATCCTCCATTAATGGCAGCTGTAATGCCGGGTAAATTGTATAAAAAACTCAATAAATAAGTGATGAACGTTTGGATATTAGCAGTTATCATAATGCTTATTGCTTTTCTAATGACTATGACAGGTCGAGGAGGCGGAAATTTTTATGTTCTTACGCTTGTATTAGCCGGTATTAGTATGAATATTTCGGCTTCAACAGGACAATTTATTTTAATGTGTTCATCCCTTACTGCTACAATTCTTTTTAGTAAGCAAAAAATGAATAATTGGAAATTGATTATTCTGCTGGGAATATTGATTTTTGTATCGGCATTAAGTGGTGGTTTTTTAGGACAGTATTTTAACGAAAGATTGCTTAAAGGCATTTTTGCTGTCGTTATGTTTTTTGCAGCTTTACTTATGTTACGAAAGCCAAAACAGCAACTTAAAAGTGATCGTAAATGGGTTATTTTATTGAAATCGAATGGTGAAGAATACCATGTTAACCTTTTGGTGACTATTCCTATTGTATTGTTTACCGGATTTATTTCGGGTATGGTTGGCGTTTCGGGTGGTTCCTTTTTGGTGCCTTTAATGCTTTTAACCATGGGTATTCCAATGCATATAGCTGTTGGTACATCAACTTCCTTAGTAACCATTTCGGCAGCAGCAGGCTTTTTTGGACATCTTAGTGCAGGTATTTTTGATATAAGTTTAGCATTACCTTTAGCTTTGGGAGGTATAATAGGAGGTTTTGCTGGTGCAAAAATGGCATTAAAATCGAAACCTAAAAACCTGAAGTATCTGTTTTCGGGAACACAACTTGTTGCTTCTGTAATAATGATTATTGATGTTTTATGATGATTAAAAACAGATGTGAACTTTGAATATTTCAATTAAAATTGTGGAATTTGATGTTGAGTAAGCATTAAATATTTACCATGGATAGTATAGGTGTGAGGATGATTAAAATAATGGTTCTACTACTTTTTTAGTGGAAATACGTCAATTACGGTATGAATTTGATGAAATAGCTCATACCCGTCATCCTGATTCCGATAACCAAAGAAAAATACCACAATCTTAATCATATCTTATCGAAACATTTTGAGCGTGTTTTGTTAGGCAGAAACCAGTAAATGGCCTCAGAAGGCGATGGGTAAGAATACAAAGGAATCATTAGTAAAACAGGGAAGCTCGGAGGAACGAGGAGATCACCCAGTTGCACTTATGATATCTGAAGTATTTACCCTGAGTCTTATGGAGACTTGATCTTTTGTTTCTTTTGGATTAAGCCAAAAGAAAAATAAAATAAGATATAAATTAGTTTTACGAGATATTATAGAAGAGTGAAATTCGCTAAGTATTGCAGACTTTAAATAATTTACTTAAATCTCGAACTAATATTCACTATAATATTATCATCCACTAAATTGGTAGTAGAACCTTATAACTAATGGTATTTATGACCTCGTTACGATTCTAATTGGAGAATATGATACAGAGCAAGCATTAAAGATTTACCGATTTATATAATAGGTTTGCCAATGATTAAAAGATAAAAGGTACAACATCTCCGTTGTACCTTTTGTTGTATATACACCTTAACATTAAATAAAACTTGTGTTTTAAGTTTAAGTTAATGCCTAGGTGTATTGATATATATATAAGTAGGGCAGATTTTTAGTTTGCCCTGAATTTCTATTTGATAGAAATTACTCTTGATGGTTTAGGTTTTGCTTCCTCTTTTTTTGGTAAGTGAACATAAAGAATACCTTCATTGTATTTGGCTGAAATTTTATCGCCATCAATTACATCTATTGGCAGTCTAAAAGATCTGTGGAACGATTGATATGAAAATTCCTTGCGGGAATAATTCTCGTCTTTACTTTGGGTTTCACTTTTTGTTTCAGATGAAACACTTAATTGGTTATTGTCCAAATTAATTTTGAAATCATCCTTTTTCATACCAGGAGCCGCTACTTCAATGGTAAATTCCTGATCGTTTTCGTGTACATTTACAGCAGGTAATGTTGTGTTTGTATCCGAAAAGTTTGAACTATTCCAATCCATCCAATCTCTAGAAGTGAAATTGTCAAATAAGGATGGAAATAAATTTTCTGAATTTCTTTTTACTAATGTCATGATAAATCCTCCTTAATTAAATTTTGTGTTTATTAAATAATTTTAATTAAAAATATTGGAATCGCGATCCGTTTTCTCTTCGATCAAATTGAATGCCAGTAAACGAGATATTCATATGAATATCCATTAAGTCGTTATTATATAGTTGTTTAGTTTATTTTTGTTGGGTTTGCATGATAAAGTGTTATGTGTAAAATTGTCATCTAAATTTGAGCTTTTTAGATGTTCTGAGTCATAAAGTCATGTTTAACAGTAAAAATGGCATATCATTTTAGTTTTCAGTTTTGTAAGGATATATTATTTTACGAATTATGAGAGATTAAACAGATTAACTGATTTGATTTTAGGTATTTTCTGAAAAAATAAAAATGCAAAGGTTTTCGCTTATAGCCCTTTAAAATCAGTGTGTCTACAATGATGTCGATTAAGAGGATTTGAGTATCTTTAAACTTAATTGGTAATTCACATTTTAGATACATTAAATATTTAGCGAATGATAAAAGAAATTGTAACAGTTCACGATAAATTTTCAGTTGAGATCAAAATGGGCTATGAGGCTCGTCAAGATCGTAAGGTGAATGAGTTTTCGGTAAAAACTTGGTTGTTTATTCCAAGTAAACTGGACATTAACTCGACGACCTATAAGAAAGAGGACTTTTACAATGATTTTAACTCTAATATTCGTTTAATTACACCGCCATATGCTTTAAGAGAAATTGCTCAGGGTGAGCATTCTGTCTTTTCTTTTTTGGAAGATGCTTTTAATAAAGTAGCTAATTATGCTTCGCCAAAGAATGAGGCTAATTACGAGTATCATATTCGTATGTTCCATTCCATATTGAAATCGGCACTTCGACGTGAGATTCAGTATATTCTAAGAAATGAAATGGCTGACGATAGACGATTCCTGATTGGTGAGTATATCGATAATGTAAAAGCTATTGCTAGTCATTATCGCGATCTTCGCTGTATAGTGAATGTGCCTACCATGCGAAAGGAAATGTACGATTACTACTTGTTCGGCGACGAGTTTATGAGTAATCAGTTTGAGCAACATAGTTATTATTTGCACCGAGGTTTAAAAAAAATGTATCCTTCCGATTTCGAAAATTCTAAGGAAGATATTCTTAATTTGATAAGAGATGAGGTTGCCTATAAACGTAGTCAAGGTTATTTGATAGTGGATAAGGATTCGACCGATAAAAACCGTTGGTTGGTTCACCGTAGAGGCGTGTTTAATAAATATTTTGAAGGACAACTTCTGCTCAGCTCTCGAACAAAGAAAGAGGGTACTTTCATGTTACAAGTGCTTTATAGTGTAGCTGCTGGTTTGGCAATGATAATTGGTGCTACACTAACGTTTATTTTCCAAAAGAGCCTTGGGACTTTTACTATTCCGTTGTATGTCGCCTTGGTTATTATCTATATGCTTAAGGATAGAATAAAGGATTTAAGTCGTCATTATCTGGTTGGAAAAATTAACAAACGATTTTTCGATCATAAAACCGTTATTCGTGTAAAGGGTAATGAGAAGATAGGTTGGTGTAAGGAGAGTTTCGATTTTGTGTCGGAAGACTCTGTGCCTCTGCGAGTAAGAAAGCATCGTGATCGCTCTCGTATTATCGATATTGAGAGTCGTGGCGTAGGCGAGAAGATTATCTTCTATCGTAAGCTGCTTCGATTGGATCAGAAAGCTCTGCATAATTCATATGGAAATTACAATATTACAGGCGTAGCCGATATTATTCGATTTAATGTGTCGCGCTTTATTCAGAAAATGGATAATCCTGAAAAACCACTTTACTATTTGGATGGTGATGAATTTGAAAAACTATCTGGGGAGAAGGTCTATTTTGTGAATATGGTTCTTCGTTTTAAGCTTGACGATGAAACGAGTTATCGTCGTTATCGTATTATTTTTAACCGTCGAGGTATTAAGAAGGTTGAGAAAGTATAGTTGTCTGATTTTAATGAAAGTATATTAAAATAATTTTGTAAAATTATTATGTTTTCTATAAATTAGAGGAACTAAAAATCTATTAATAGACAACAATATGAAAAACGCATTGTACATTATTAGTTTATTATTCTTAATTATCTCGGTATTTTTAATTGTTCAATATCCTGATTCGGGAAGAATGTATGTAATTGCTGGAGCTTGTACTCCTATTGGAATTGTAATTAATATTCTAAGTTTCTCGATGAAGAAAAAACAGTTGTGATAAATATTTGGTTAAAATATAATTTAAGAAGTAAAGGGTGTGATCAAGCGATTACACCTTTTTCAATATATGCAATGAATCAAAGCATGATTTTAAAAAAAAAATTATAATGATTATCTTTAGCTTCAAATGTAATTATTCCTCTATTTAGACTTGTAAATTGCTAACAATAATGAATCGACTTATGAATTTTAGCCAAGTGCTTTTACTTACAATCGCGCTTGTCTCGTGTAAAACGCCAACACCCAAAGATCTTTTAAAGGAGAACTTGATACCGAAACCAACAAAACTTGTTGCGACAGGCAGTTCATTCGATTGGACAGCTAGAACAAAAATCTACTTGTCTGCAGAACAAGAAGGAGTTAAAGCTATTGCAGACTACTTGGCCGATTTTGTTGCTCCAGCAACAGGATTTCAAACTGAGGTAAGAACTACAAATAAACCGGTTTCGAAAAGGGGGATTGCTCTTTTTTTGAATAAAGATTCAACAGCATGGGGCGATGAGGGGTATCATTTAAATATTACTGAAAAGCGTGTTGTTTTGGAAGCTTACCAATTGGCTGGCTTATTTAGAGGTATACAAACCATACGACAGTTATTGCCTGCTCGAATAGAATCGAAAGAATTGCAAAATGGACCTTGGGAATTGGCTAGCGGAACCATTGAGGATACTCCAAATTATGAATACAGAGGCGCTATGCTGGATGTAGCTCGTCATTTTTTCGATGTGTCCGATGTGAAGCGATACATTGATTTATTGGCTGCTTACAAAATGAATATTTTGCATTTGCACTTGGCAGATGATCAGGGATGGCGAATTGAAATTAAATCGTGGCCAAACCTAACCAAATATGGTGGAAGTACTCAAGTAGGAGGTGGAAAAGGTGGATTTTTTACACAGGCTCAGTATATTGATATTGTGAAGTATGCACAAGAGTGTTTTATCACTGTAATTCCTGAAATTGATATGCCAGGCCATACGAATGCAGCTTTGGCATCTTATGCCGAATTAAATGCCAACGGCAAGTCGCCAAGTCTTTATACCGGAACTCGAGTTGGCTTTAGCACATTGGCTACCGATAAAGAGATTACCTATAAATTTATCGATGATGTTATTCGTGAACTAGCAGCTATTACGCCTGGTGAATACATTCATATTGGTGGTGACGAATCTCATGCAACCAAGAAAAAAGATTATATCAAATTTATAAATAGAGTACAAAAAATTGTGCACGCTCATGGAAAAAAGATGATTGGATGGGCCGATATTTCAGCTGCAAAACTGAAAGAGAATACCTTAGCTCAATTTTGGCATCTTAAAAGTAAAACAGCTTTGGATGCTGTTAAGCAAAATGTGAAAATTATTATGTCTCCAGCACCTAGAGCTTATATGGATATGCAGTACGATTCAATATGTCCGCTTGGTTTGCATTGGGCCGGTTATATCGAGCTTGATAAGGCCTACGATTGGTCTCTTGAAACATTTGTTGATGGCATAAGCAAAGAGAATATTGTAGGTATTGAAGCTCCACTATGGACCGAGACGGTTGAAACTATCGATGATATTGAATATCTCGTTTTTCCACGATTGCTTGGTTATGCAGAGCTTGGTTGGTCAAGTCAAGCTGATAAATCGTGGGATGAGTATAAAGTGCGTTTAGGCATGCAAAAAACTAGATTTGAGTACATGGGAATCAACTATTATTCATCGCCTTTGGTTCCTTGGGAGGAAGAAGTTGTCATGCAGAAGGTGGAATAATATGAGCTGAAAATCTAGTTTTGTCTAAATTTATGTTAGAAAAAAAATAATTTAGGAAGAAAAATTTAGATGAAAACTGTTTCTTTGTTCTGAATTTTGTGAGTCTGTTATTCGTTAACTGAATATGAGCAAAATATAATTATGATACGTTTTTAAAATATAGATATGAGTAAACAAATTCTTGTTACAGGAGGTACTGGTTTTATAGGTTCGCATACAGTTGTTGAATTACAGAATAATGGCTACGATGTGGTTATTGTGGATAATCTTTCGAATTCGAAAGTTGAGGTTTTAGACAAAATTAAAGAGATTACAGGCATACTTCCAAAATTTGAGGAGTTTGATTTGACTGATAAGTTAAAGGTTGATGCTTTCTTTAAGAAGTATTCAAATCTTGAAGCTGTTATTCATTTTGCTGCATCCAAGGCAGTTGGTGAGTCGGTTGATAAACCATTAATGTATTACAACAACAATCTAAATTCATTAATGAATATTATGTCGAGCATGATTGAGTATAAGGTGCCAAATTTGGTGTTTTCATCATCATGTACCGTTTATGGTCAACCAGATAAATTACCTGTAACCGAGGAAACACCTCGTAAAGAAGCTGAATCTCCATATGGAAATACAAAGAGTATTTGCGAGGATATTATTCGTGATACAATAAAAGCTTATCCTGAATTGAAGGGTATTGCATTGAGATATTTTAACCCTATTGGAGCACACGAAACAGCTAAGATTGGTGAATTACCACTTGGAGTGCCTAATAATTTAATTCCATTCTTAACACAAACTGTTGCTGGTATTCGTCCTGAGTTAAGTGTATTTGGAGACGACTACAACACCCCTGACGGATCAGCTATTCGCGATTATATTCACGTTGTAGATTTAGCTAAAGCACACGTTGTAGCCATCGAACGTTTATTGAACGATAAGAATAAAACAAACTGCGAATACTTTAATGTAGGAACAGGAAATGGTGTTTCTGTATTAGAGATTATTGAATCATTCGAAAGAGCAACGGGAGAAAAAGTTCCTCATAAGATTGTAGCCCGTCGTGCAGGTGATATTGAGCAAATTTATGCAGATACAACCTTTGCTAATGAAGAACTTGGCTGGAAAGCTGAAAGTACACTGGACGAAACACTTCTTTCTGCTTGGAAATGGCAAAAACATATTGGAGAATAATATCGATCTTAAAAAGATAATTCCAACGCCTATTATTAATTTGATAGGCGTTTTTTTGTGCTAATAAATCAGACATTAGATTCAACTTGGGTTATGATTTTAGTTTTCATACATAGTATATTATTTGAATATATTGACTAGTTTTATGTAAATTAAAATAGAAAACATAAATCAAGTTGAATGGAAATATTTATCACAATTCTAATATTAGCCCTGCACCTTTTTGTAATAATAGATGCCTTTAGTAAGGTGAGTCAACGGAATGGTGTATTTCGTTTAATATTAGCTTTTGTTCCTCCTGTTATTGGACCAATTATTTATCTGTTAACTCAGACGAAAGGATCTAAACCTGAGAGAAATAGGTCGTTCATGAAAGGAAAAAGAAGATTTTCTTAAAACAAAAAAAATAAAAAGCTGAAACTTTAATTAGAAAGAAGAATGGAAGAAGAAAAAACAGCGATTCAAGAACTGAAAGAATTTGCAAAGAAAACAAAACGGGATATTGATTGTGATGAGAAAACATATGTTGCGAGTGGTATAAATCCGCGTCATTTGGTTAAGCAACATGTCATTATATCTAATTTGGCTGATAATGAAGCTTATTTTGTGAGTTATTGTGATATGGCTGCTGTTGGTGATAGTGCCATGTATAGTGGTTTCTTTTTTCCCATCGAATTTCCTTCTTCGACTCTTATTAAGGTTCGTCAGAAAAATATCCTAGATAAGATGAAACTCTTTTCTAAGAAGTTAAGGTTTAAAACGCAGTCGAGGAAATTTGATTCCAAAGTCATTATTGAGGAAAATGATGAGCGCTTTTCAGGGAAACTTTTTTATAGTCAGACTCTTCAAAGCTTAATCCTTGAAATTTTTAAGCTAGATCCAAGACTTAAGCTTTGTGTGAATCATATCGATACTGGAATTGTTCCTGATTTGAAGAATAAATCAACATTAGGTATTTATATTACAGAACAATGGTTGCTCGATGAGCAACTAATTAAGAAGTTGTACGTTCTGGTTGGTAAATTAAAAAAGAAGATTCAAATTGATCATTAAATATATTTTTAAAACGCAATTATATTGAAATCTAAATAAGAAGATGTGATTGTTAAATGACATCTTTTTTTATTGAATAGGGCTGTTCCATTAAGGGAGCAGCTCTTTTTTGTTTATATCCTTATGGGTTCAATAACAGTATGTTTAATAATTGATTATAAATAAGAGATAGGTCTGTCTGATTTTGTTTTTTTTTATACATTTGCAGCGTAATTGGTTCTCGTGAATCTGACTTTTGTCAGATAGAGATGAAAAGGGAATCCGGTGTAAATCCGGAGCTGTTCCCGTAGCTGTAAGCTCATAAAACGCTTTTTTACTGCAATGCCACTGTTCGCCTTAGGCGGATGGGAAGGCCGAAAAAGTTGAGTAAGTCAGAAGACCTGCCAATGCAAACTTAATTTTCAAAACATTCGGAGAAAATGTTTGGAACTGTGTCTTATATAATCCAGGTAAATAGACCCATTCCTTATATTTCCTTTGCTATCAAAATGATAATGAAGAAGATACTTATTTGTATTCTATTGTTTTTTGCTTTAAGCCCAGCTTATTCAAATATTTCTTGTGCTTTTTATACGGCTAGTGATAGCATTTCTATAAATGCGCAAAAGACGAATATTTTAACTGTATTCGATACCATTCAACTAAATGAGGTGGTGAGTTATGGCAAGCTTAAAAAATATCAATCAGGGGCAAAAATTGAAATGATTCCAGATCGCAAGTTCGATGCTTATCGAGATGGAAGTTTAGAACAGTTATTATCACGAACGCTTCCTATTGTTCTAAAATCAACTGCAGGAACTTTATCCACCATACGCTTACGAGGTACTTCACCTAACCATACAAGTGTTAACTTTGGAGGAATCAACCTTAATTCACTAACATTAGGACAGTCGAACATGAGTAATGTGCCTATGTACCTATTCGATGAAGTCGGAGTTCAATTTGGTAGTGCTAGTACTGTAAATGGTTCGGGGAGTATTGGTGGAGCCATACATCTTGGTCTCAGAAACAATTGGACTAAAGGAGTTAAAGCAGAGGCAAGAATTTCCCATGGCTCTTTTGGTGAAGAGTTATATGGAACAAAAATTTATTTAGGCAACGGTAAGTTTGAATCTGTAACAAGAGCTTATTTCTACAAGAAAGACAATAATTTTAAATTTACGAACACAGCTGTGCATGATTTTGAAAAAAGTATTTTTCAGATTGAAGATAAACAGCGAAATGCATCTGTCGAAAACAAGGGTTTAATTCAAGAATTAAATTATAAATTTTCGGAGGAAGAGACTCTCATATTTAATCTTTGGTTAGAGAAAGATTGGCATCAGATTCAGCAAAATATGCAACAGAATTACTATAAACCTGAACAGAAGGAGCCCTATGAAGATAAACATATTAGATTGTGGACATCATATAAAAACAATAAAAAGCTCTTTAAATATGAACTTAGTGGTGGTTATGTATACGATATAGGTATTGATAATGGAAACACAGATGATACTATTCAGACTCAACGTATAATTGGAGAAGCAAGTGTAGAACATGAGCTTAATAAAAAAATAAGTTATAAAATTGGTGTAAAAGCTAGCCGAATTTCCCCCACAGTCTATACTTATTCTGATGATTTAGAATATGAAGACAGACTCGATTTTTATGCCTCATATTTTCACAAAATTAATCGTAAACTAACGGCTACAATCAATTTACGTCAAGGTTTGGTCACGGATTTTAGCGTTCCTTTCACACCAACTTTTGGTTTTAAATACCTTGTATTCTCAAAAGAAAATCAAGCTCTAAACATAAATGGAAATGTAGCTAAAAGTTATCGTGTGCCTACTTTTAATGATCGTTTTTGGGGTGACCAAGGCAATCCAGATTTAAATCCTGAAAAGGGTATGAACTATGAATTAGGCTTTAAGTGGAATTATTCGAATAATGAGACTTTTGGGCACATACAGTTAAATACTTATTTTTTGAATGTTGATGAGTGGATATTATGGGTGAATAATAATGGTTGGGAACCTCAAAATGTTCAAAAAGTAGAAAGTAAAGGTCTTGAATTAATGACCGCATGGAATTACTTATTTTTTGGTCTAAAAACAGAATCAGGATTTAATTATTCATATACCTCAACCGAACGTAAAAAATCACGTACTATATCCGATGCAGTAGGCAGACAATTGGAATATGTTCCCCTACATAGTGGTAATTTTTATTCAACTATTAATTATAATAATACCGATTTTTCAGTTGATTTTAAATACACTGACAAGCAATATACCAATGAGGAAGACAATAATATTCTTTCATCTTATTTCCTTCTCAATTTTTCTGTAGGGCACCAATTTAAACTAAACAATAAAAATAAATTTAAAATAAAAGGTATGCTTAATAATATCCTCGACACAGATTATCAGTCGACATTTGGATATGCCATGCCTGGTATCAATTATAGATTAAGTTTAACATACAATATCAATTAAAATAAAAGAAAATGAAAATTAAATTTTTATCGATCTTAGCCATTGCGGCTTTTTTATTCGCATCATGTGATTCTGATGATAATAATGATAAAGATCATGGAGCAGGTACAAGTTATGTGGTAAATTATGGAGGTTATTCATCAGATAAATCAAGTATTTCGGTTTACGATGATGTTAATGATCTTTTAACCAATAATCATTTCGAAACAGTAAACACTGTTTCTATGATCTCTAATGTGCAATATGCCTATAACTACGACGGAAATATATATATGATGGGAAATAATACCGATCAAGTATTCTGGGTTGATGACCAAACATTTAAACAAACTGAAAATGGTATTACTGATGATATTATTAAACCACGCTATTGTGTAGCTGATGGAGATTATCTTTACGTATCATGTTGGGGTGGTGATATTTGGGCTGATATTACTCTTTCTTATATTGCAAAAATAAATCTTGACACTAAAAAAGTAGAAAAGAAAATCGCACTAGAAGGAGGACCTGAAGGTTTAGCTATTGTTGATGGCAAATTATACGCTGCTCTAAACTATAAGAATAGTATTGCTGTAATGGATTTAGATACAGAAGTGTTTAGTTATATTGAAACTCAAGCAGTATCAAGTTATTTTATTAAGGACAATAAGGATAATCTTTATGCTTCTCAAATTAGTACTTATTCTTCTTTTTCTACAGAAACTGGTTTAGCTTATATTAATACAGATACTGATGAGTACGAATTGTATAAACTTGATGGTATCAGTAATAGTTATGTGAATATTATTTCGGCTGATGATGATTTTTCAAAACTATATGTAATGACTTCAGCTTATAATGCAGATTGGTCAATTTCAGGTGCTATTGCAGTTTTTGATACAGCTACTAAAAGTTTTGAGGCTGAGAATTTAGTCAATGGCGTTTCAGGTTTAAACGGAGTTGGTTTTAATGATGATAAAGTATTTTCTTTTGTTTCACCAAGTACGACTGCTAATGGTAAACTTGTGACTTATTCTACTGATGGTACTTTGATCAAAGAATATGAAACTGGTATTTCTCCTTTAATGCTTTTAGAGGTTAAATAATTAGTTCCAACTGATATATATAACAGTTTTTGAAAAGAGCAGACTTATGTCTGCTCTTTTTTTATATCCCCTAATAGCTTGTCGCTTTTTTGAATAGAATAAAGAAGAAAGTTTCTATTTAGCACAGATTTTCTGCTTTATCTTCTTTAGTACTTTGTTTTTTTGAGTCCTTTTAATAATTTCGGAAGGTTTAGTTGCTGAATATCAATAGAACTAAGCTTTTTTCTAGAAAAACTAACCTCAATCATAAACCTATGAATAAAATTTATTTGTTTTTATTAATTGTATTTATTCAAGCCAGTACCGTCTTTGATCTTTCTGCTTGTACGAATTTTATTGTTACCAAAGGTGCCTCGAAAGATGGGTCAGTTATGGTTGTTTATACTTGCGATGGTGAATTTCATCCTCTTTTGAGAGTTATAGCAGCAGCAGATTATAAACCTGGTGAGATGCTTGAAATAAAGGATTGGAGTGGCAACGTTTTAGGGGAGATTAAGCAAGTATTGCATACTTATGCCATTGTAGGCCCTCATATGAATGAACATCAGGTATCTATCGGGGAAACAACCTTTGGAGGAAGACCTGAGTTGGTTAATTCATCAAACCTTATTCATTATTGGAATTTGATGAAGCTTGCTCTTAAGCGTTCTAAAACAGCATTAGAAGCCGTAAAAGTAATGACAAGTTTAGCTGAAGAATATGGTTTTAATTGCGAAGGAGAATCCTTTTCTATTGCCGATGCCAATGAGGCTTGGATTCTAGAAATGGCAGGTACAGGTAAGAATGGAAAAGGTGCTGTTTGGGTTGCAAGAAAAGTGCCTGATGGATACATTTCTGCACATGCCAATAAATCTAGAATTGGAGAATTTCCTCTAGATGATCCTGAAAATTGTTTATATTCTGAGAATGTGATTTCATTGGCCATTGAGAAAGGTTATTATAATCCTGAATCAGGAGAACCATTTCGATTTAATGAAGCCTATGATCCATCTAATCCTGCTAATTTGAGATATTGTGAATCACGTGTGTGGAGCCTATTTAACCGATGTGCACCATCCTTGAAATTGGCAACAGATTATCATCGTGGCGTACTTGGTGCAGAGCGATATCCATTATGGATAAAACCAGATTCTAAATTGGATGTAAAAGCGGTTTCATCTTTAATAAGAGATCATTACGAAGGTACTGAATTTGATATGACAAAAGGAATAGAAGCTGGCCCATTTGGAAGTCCCAACCGTTGTCGTCCTTTGGTTCTTGATGTGGATGGAAAAACAGCTGTTTGGGAGAGACCTATCTCCACAAGAAATACAGGTTTTTCTTTTATTGCTCAATCACGATCGTGGTTGCCTAACGAAATTGGAGGCGTACTTTGGTATGGTTTTGACGACACCTATTACACATGTTATACGCCTCTATACTGTTGTACTAATAAAATATCGAAGATTTGGGGACAAGGAACACTTGAGAAATTTTCTTGGGATTCAGCTTGGTGGAGATTTAATTTTGTATCTAATTATTCTGATTTAAGGTATTCGGATATGATTAAGGATATACAGAAAGTACAAAGAGAATTGGAAGATAAATTTTATGCGTATATCCCTGCCATCGATAAAGCTGCAGAAGAACTATATAAAGTCGATCCAGAATTGGCAGCTGGTTTTCTTTCAGATTTTTCTAATGATCAACTTGATTTGGTTGCAGATAAATGGCTCGAATTAGCTGAACATCTGATTACGAAATATAACGATGGCTATATAAAAGATGAAAATGGAAGACCACAAACAGTTGGTTACTCTCAAGAATGGATTAATAAAGTAGTTCAAGATAGGCCAAATCATTTATTAAATGTTTGGGAAAAAGAGAAAGCAGTAGAACCAACTCATTATTAATCGTTGATTTTCTGAAGAACCAATTAAGTAAGCATTGTATCAGAGAACTTCCATTATTGGGAGTTCTCTTTTTTTTGCGTTTAAATTTACTACTCTAGCTTTTTAATAATGGTTTATAGAGTACCTATATGTAGTGATTTTTAAAAGTGATGAGGGAAAAGCTGAGAATTTATCTCTGAATTCAAGTTTTATAATTAGTTTTAGTGTAGAATAAGTCTAAATAGTAAAGTGCTTTCTGTTTTCATGAAAGATTAAAGATGCTTTTTTTGACAAGTTGTTTGATGAAAAGTTCAGAATAGTAATTTTTAATGTGCCTATTATGAACTATATTTATAAGGCAATGCTTTATAAATGAAGTTATTCTATAGTGTAGTATCAATCGAAATTAATTATATAAAGCCTATGATTTTAGGATTATTGAAGGAGCAAGGCGCTGAGCAGCGAGTGGCTCTTTTACCAGAAATTGTCTCCAAGCTGGTTCAAGCAAAGGTGGAGGTATGCGTCGAAACGGGTGCAGGAACAAAAGCTTTCCAAAACGATGAGGCATATAGCAATGCTGGCGCAAAAATAATTAAGCGAGAGGAGCTTTTAAAGAAGGCAGATCTTTTAGTTCAGATTGGTGAACCGAGTAAGGAGTTAATTGAAAGCTTAAATGCTAATCAGGTTTGGTTGAGTCAGTATAACCCACTTTGGAATACTGATTTGGTGAAAACTTTTTTAGCCAGCGGCATAACCAGTTTCAGCATGGATTCAATTCCACGTACTACAAGAGCACAGGCTATGGATGTTTTGTCGTCTATGGCTACCGTTTCAGGCTATAAAGCAGTTCTTCAAGCTGCCAATGAATTACCGAACTTTTTCCCCATGTTTATGACAGCTGCAGGTACTATTCGTCCGGCTACTGTTTTGATATTGGGTGCTGGTGTGGCTGGTTTGCAGTCTATTGCAATTGCGCGTAAGTTAGGCGCACAAGTTGAAGCTTTCGATGTGAGAGCAGCAGTAAAGGAAGAAGTGAACAGCCTTGGAGCTAAATTTGTTGAGGTGGAAGGTGCCATTGATGATTCCGCTGCTGGAGGCTATGCCGTTGAGCAAACGGAAGAGTTTAAAAAGAAACAGCAAGAAGTAATTAACGACCATGCGGCTAAAGCAGATGTGATAATTTGTACTGCTCAAATTCCAGGTAGAAAAGCACCTCTTTTAATTCCAACAGTAGCTGTTGAACGTATGAGGCCAGGTTCGGTTATTATCGACTTGGCTGCATCGAGTGGAGGAAATTGCGAATTGACTAAAAATAATGAGACGCTTGTTTACAATGAAGTTAAAATTATTGGACAGTCGGAATACCCATCTTTAATGCCAATTGATGCCAGTAAAATGTTTGGTAAGAATGTGTTTAATTTTCTTCAATTAATGATAGCCGAAGATGGTTCGTTAAATCTAAATTTCGAAGACGATATTGTAAAAGGCACGTGTATTACTCATGCTGGCGAAATCTATAACGAACGTGTTAAATCAGTTGTTGAATCCTAAACCCTATTCAAATGGAACAAATACTTGTCTATTTTTTTACATATAAAGAGGCTATTTTTGTAATCGCCTTATCCATATTTTTGGGTATTGAAGTTATATCTAATGTGCCTTCAGTTCTTCACACACCTCTCATGTCGGGAGCCAATGCCATTAGTGGTGTTATTATTATCGGAGGAATCATTTTAGTTGGTCATGCCGATACAACAACACTTTCCTTAGAGCTAATACTTGGTTTTTTCGCTGTCATATTCGGAACACTTAATGTTGTGGGTGGTTTTGTGGTGACAGATCGCATGTTAGAGATGTTTAAAAAGAAGAAAAAATAAGAAGATATGGAACAAATAATCGGAAATATAAATGGGATTGATTTCACCTTAGGTGATACAATCCTCGAACTAAGTTATTTAATTGCAGCCCTCTTTTTTGTTGTAGGATTGAAATTGCTAAGTCATCCAGAGTCGGCTCGACGTGGTAACTTCTTTGCAGGTGGTGGTATGGTATTAGCTATGTTCACTACTCTTATTCTTCATAAAGATGCTGGAGGAAATAGTATTCAAATGACTAATGTTTGGATTATTCTATCGGCACTCACAATAGGATCAGTTATTGGATGGATTGTGGCTCGTCGTATTAAAATGACAGCTATGCCACAGTTGGTATCCTTATTTAATGCAACTGGTGGTGCAGCTTCAGCTTTGGTGGCTTTGCTAGAATTTCCAAACGCTGATATGAATAATTTAGGATCAGTTTTGGTTACTGTTCTTGGTTTATTCATTGGAGCGGTTGCTTTTAGTGGATCTATGATTGCTTACGGCAAGCTAGATGGTAAAGTGAAAGATCTCTTTTCAGGTGTCATGAAATATGTAAACCTACTACTTTTAGTAGCTGCTATTGCTATTTCGGTATTTATCATGATTTCTGGCCAAACGCCAGAGCAATTGAATTGGGCAATCTATTTATTATTGGGAGTTTCTCTTCTCTACGGTATCATGTTCGTCATGCCAATTGGAGGAGCCGATATGCCAGTCGTTATTTCTTTACTGAACAGTTTTACAGGTATTGCAGCTGCAATGGCAGGTTTCATCTACGGCAACCAAGCAATGATTTTGGGTGGTATCTTGGTAGGTGCTGCCGGCACAATTCTAACCTTAATTATGTGTAAGGCAATGAATCGTTCTTTACTAAATGTGATTATTGGTTCATTTGGAGCTAACTCAGCTTCAGGTCCTGGTGCAGAAGGTGGCATTATGAAAGAGATTAGCTTGAGTGATGCCTCAATCTTATTGTCTTATTCAAAGTCTGTGGTGATTGTCCCTGGTTATGGTTTAGCTGTAGCTCAAGCACAACACGTTTGTCATGAGCTAGAAGAAATATTAAGTACTAAAGGAGTGAATGTTCGATTTGCAATACATCCTGTAGCTGGTCGTATGCCAGGACATATGAATGTTTTATTGGCTGAAGCGGATGTCCCATATAATCAGTTGGTTGAAATGGAGAATATTAATCCAGACATGCCAAATACTGATGTTGTGCTGGTTATAGGAGCTAATGATGTCGTAAACCCTGCTGCGATTAATGATCAAGGAAGTCCCATCGCAGGTATGCCAATTATTAATGCACATTTGGCTAAAAATGTCATTGTAATGAAACGTGGACGAGGGAAAGGTTATGCGGGAATCGAGAATGAATTATTCTTTGGTGAAAAAACACGTATGCTCTTTGGAAATGCTAAGGACAGTTTGCAGAATTTAGTTAATGAAATTAAGAGTTTGTAATAGAAGATAATTGATTTTTAAGCTAAAATATAGAAGATGAAACAGAAATTTTTGTTGGCATTAATGATGGGTTTATTTTTATCAATATCTGGATTAAGGGCTGCAGAGGTGAGAGTCGGGAATGATGAGGTGAAAAATAAATCTGAAATTAACGAAGAGGATAAGTTGGTTGTTGTTTGGACAAGTGCAGATAAGGAAGTAGCCATGAAAATGGTATTCATGTACACGTATAATGCTAAAAAGCAAGCTTGGTGGGATGATGTTACGCTTCTGGTTTGGGGTCCATCTTCAAAGCTTCTTTCGCAGGATAAAGAGTTACAAGACTATGTGAAAAAAATGATTAAATCTGGTGTTCATGTAATGGCTTGTAAAGCCTGTGCTGACGAATACGATGTAGCCGATAAGTTAACAGAAATTGGAGTAACCGTTAAGCATTCTGGACAGGATTTAACTCGATTTATAAAAGATCGAAAGGTCGTTACTTTCTAGATTTTGAATAAATAGAAAAGTTCCTGAAAATAATTTTTCAGGAACTTTTTTGGTTTTGGTGAATTGATCGTGCCTTGCCAGATAAAATTTTTATTGATTAATAAATATTATTGTTGTAATTTGAAGAGTCAACTATTTATTCATCAATAAATTAGAAAATTAAAATCAGTAAAACGTATTTATGTATTCCAGTATTGGCTCTTTTTATGTTTGCCTGCACTGCTAAAGAAACTAAAATGGTAAAACCCCCTAAAATTGCTCTCGAAGATTTTTTTAAAAATCCATTAAAGACTTCTTATCAAATTTCACCAGAAGGAACAAAATTTTCGTATCGAGCGCCTTTCGAAGATCGTATGAATATTTTTATTCAGGAAATTGGTAGTGAGGAAGCCGTTCAGATAACCTTTGAAAAGGATAGAGATATTTCAGGTTATTTTTGGGCTAACGATAATCGTATTTTGTATTTGAAGGATAGTGGAGGTGACGAAAATTTCAAATTATATGGTGTTGATATAGACGGAAAAAATCAGGTTTGTTTTACCGATTTTGATAAGGTGACTACAAATATTATTGATCGTTTGGATGCTATTCCTGATGAGATTATTATTTCAATGAATAAAAGAGATCCAAAAGCTTTTGACCCTTATCGCTTGAATATTGTAACTGGAGAGCTAACTATGCTTTATAAAAATCCAGGAAATATTACAGGTTGGATGACAGATCATGATGGCAAATTACGTATTGCTACTGCTGTTACTGATATGGTTAATGCGACAGTACTTTATCGTGAAACCGAAAAAGATGAGTTTAAACCTATTATCACGACTAGTTTTAAAGAGACTATGTCTCCTCAGTTTTTCACCTTCGATAATAAAAAATTGTATGCCAGCTCTAATCTAGGCAGAGACAAAGCGGAGATTGTTATTTTTGATCCTGCCACAGGAAAAGAAACAGAAACTCTATTTGCAAATGATATGGTTGATGTAGAAGGCTTGTCTTATTCAAGAAAGCGAAAAGTGCTAACAAAGGCTATCTACACAACAGACATGGTTAAGTTTAAATTTTTCGATAAGGAAAGTGAAGATATGTATAATCGTGTGAAAAAGGAATTGCCTGCTTATGACTGTTATTTTACCAGTTCCAATAGAAATGAAGATAAATTTTTAGTTCGTACGTACAGTGATAGATCCTTAGGAGCTTACTATATCTATGATAAAAATACAGATGAATTAAAATTGATATCAGAAGTTAGTCCATGGCTGGATGAGTCACATATGGCAGCAATGAAGCCTATTAAATATACTAGTAGAGACGGAAAAACCATTCATGGTTATTTGACTTTACCCGTAGGTGTTGATGCTAAAAATCTTCCTATGGTTGTTAATCCTCATGGAGGTCCATGGGCTCGAGATAATTGGGGATTTAATCCAGAAATTCAATTTTTGGCAAATCGAGGTTATGCCGTACTTCAAATGAATTTTAGAGGATCTACAGGTTATGGTCGTGATTTCTGGGAATGTTCATTTAAGAAATGGGGATTAGAGATGCAGGATGATATTACCGATGCCGTACAGTGGGCAATTGATCAAGGCATTGCAGATAAAGATCGTATTGCTATTTATGGTGGAAGTTATGGTGGTTATGCCACTTTAGCTGGTTTGGCTTTTACACCTGACTTGTATAAATGTGGTGTCGATTATGTAGGAGTGAGTAATATGTTTACTTTTATGAATAGTCTGCCTCCATATTGGGAACCTTATCGCCAAATGCTTTACGAAATGGCTGGTGATCCAGTTAAGGACAGTGTAATGCTTGCTAAAGTATCACCTGCTCTTCATGCTGATAAAATTAAGGTTCCATTGTTTGTTGCACAGGGAGCCAACGATCCTAGAGTTAATTTGGCAGAATCAGATCAAATGGTTGCAGCCATGAAAGCTCGCGGAATTAATGTGGAGTATATGGTAAAGGATAATGAAGGTCATGGATTTAGAAATATAGAAAACCGTTATGATTTTTATAGATCTATGGAGAAATTCTTAGATGCTAACATGATGCTTAAAGAATAAGATAAGTCATATAAAATAGAAATGCCCAAACTTAATAGTTTGGGCATTTTTATATCATACAATTTTAATGAATAGCTTTTGTTTCTAACAATAAAGAAAGCGTTTGATCTTATGAGTTGCTGTCTTTTGGAAGGGATCAACCTGAGCAACGACAAGTTGAAGCTGTGAAAATTTGTTGACTCTAGAATTAACGTAAACTTGTAATTCTTCTAACAGTTCATCCACTTGTTGATCAACGTAACCACTTACTTCACGTTTTAAATATTTGTATTGTTGTTCTAATTCTTCGTAATTGAAATAAACCATGGCTACCAGCTTGCCTTTTTTCTCAACAACAACAGATTCAACTACGTGTTTAAAGTTATTGATTAGAGATTCAATAGCTTCTGGGTATATATTTTCGCCACTTGAACCAACAATCATATTCTTAAGACGACTTTCTACGTATAAGAAATTGTTTTTGTCCATTCTCGCTAAATCACCTGTTTTTAACCAACCGTCGTCAGAAAGAACTTCTTTTGTTTTTTCGGGATCTTTATAATAACCCATCATTACATTATCTCCTTTAGCCCAAACTTCTCCAATTTGAGTTTTAGGATCAGGATTGTGAATTTTTAATGTAACGCCATCTAAAGCAGGTCCTGTTGAACGATGTTTAGTTTGGTTTACTCCAGCTCCAGCTATAAGAGGAGCGGTTTCTGTTAATCCATAACCAATGGCATACGGAAATTTAGCTTCTTTCAAAAATAATTCAACTTGATCGTTTAATTTGGCGCCACCAATACCGAAAAAGGTTAATTCACCTCCAAAGGTTTCCATTAATTTTTTCCCAGCAATAGCGTTTAGTCTTTTACGGAAAAAAGGAATCTTATATAGATTTTTAGTGATAGATTTTCCATTAATAGTAGGAAGAATCTTGCTCTTGTATATCTTTTCAATAATCAATGGAACCGAGAACATGATCGTTGGTTTCACTTCCTTTAAAGCTGATATTAGCAATGAAGGAACAGGTGTTTTACCAAGATAATAGATACATGACCCCGCAATCATAGGAATTACAAAACCTAAAGTGTTTTCGTAAGTGTGTGAAAGCGGTAAGATTGAAAGGAAACGGTCTGTTTCATCAATAGGATGTATATGTTTAGCACTTGTTGCATTAGAACAAATGTTTTTATGCGAAAGCATCACGCCTTTTGAGCTGCCTGTAGTTCCAGAAGTATATATAATAGCGGCCATATCATCTTCATTGACATGATATGAGTTTTTTACTTGTGCTGATAAACTAAATTTTACAGAAGTCTCATTTTTGATTTCAAAGTCTTCAATAGCAATAGTAAATTCAAGACTCTCGGAATTAATTTTATCTATTTTTGAAGCTAAACCTTTTGATACAAAAACTGCTTTAGCTTCTGAATGGTTTAAGATATTTTCAATTTCAAATTGAGTGAAATCGGGTAGAATAGGCACAATAACAGCTCCAATAAATGTAGTTGCATAATATACAACGCCCCAATTAGGCATGTTGGTACTTAAAATAGCAACTTTATCACCAGCATGAATATCTAGTTTTTCATAGAATGCTATTAATGCTTTAATTTTGGTGTCAAGTTCATTATAAGTAATAGGTGTTTGACCAACTAGAGCCATTGCTTTAGAAGATCCGAATTTTTTTACAGTTTCTGCAAAAATAGCAGGAAATGTTAAGTTTTTATTAGGTGTCATCATTATAAATTTAGATTGCATTTATGCTGATTTTAAGCAGTGAAATTCACAAATACAGTGTGCAATTTAATCAAAATCTACTATATTTTAGCAATTTCATGTCTGAATTGGTTTACAATTGTGAAGATATAGATTGAAATTTATGTTTGTCTTATTGGTAATTGGTTGTTAATTAGGTCTTTTGTGTTGTTTTGGGTGATAATGTGAAGATTGGATCTAATTGTGGAAATAAATCTATAAATAGTCTTGATTTATCTTTTGAGTCCTTTTTTATGATAGTAAATTTTGCAGAAATACTCTAAAATTGCTGGTTTTGTCTAAAACCTTAAACTTAGTAATATGAAATTGTAATTTATGGTTCTGCAAAGCTTTTGTAATCAGCATGTTGTTATCTATGTATTTTTAGTTTGGCGGATTTAGATAGCAATTTTTTGTTTAAGCTTGCATCTCAAAACTAATGGTATTTTATCCGCCATTAAAGTTAAATACTATTTAGTATATATAATTATAGGTTAACGTTTAGTTTATTCGTTTTTTTAGGTTTACTACCTTCTTCGTGGAAGATCTAAGTAATGAACAGTGGTATGATACTAGTATGTTAAGGTCGAATGACATCATTTTAAATATGATGAAAATCGAACTGTGTTTTTTTAGTGCAGTCTGGAAGCTCGAGCTTGTCTCGAGATCACCCGATTTTACTTAAAATACAGGAAGATTAAGTTATATTTTAAATGGAGTCTTGATTTTTTATTTGCAGACTAAATTTTTAAAGGTGCTCATGAGCCCTTCGGGGTTGTTTTTTTTGTATCAAGACAAAAGGAAAAACTAAAAGAAGAATATAATTTCGAAACTGAGTAAAACCTTTAAACGGTTTTGTATATAACGGTTTAAACCTTATAATTATATCTCATAAAACAATTTTACACCCTTTACCCACTAAATTCGTAGTAGTACATTTTTTTTAATTACATGGTGTGTTGAACAAATTGTAGATTCTAATAAAAAGTGGGGAAAAACGATTACCCACAAGACCCTTGAACCGTTAAAAACAATTACAGATTTTAGATCAATAAAGTCGGCTACAAAATCTATGAACACATTTAATCGGAGCAGATTTATACAAAATCTGTTAACAACTACATATTCCACATAAAAGAAATTGGAGAGTTGTTGTTGTTCGAGAAGAGTAGGAGGAGTCTTTGTCATAAAAAGTTTTGATAGATGAATACTCATAGAATTTAAATTCATCCGTTGGTTTCGTTCAAGATATTTTTAAGAGCATTTACTTTTTATGATTTTATTAACAGTTCTGATTTATTTATTTTCTAAAATTCAATGTAATTTTAGAAAACATTCTGAAAAAGATATAGCTTCATTTTTTTTGTATGCTTTATTGACTTTCAGATAATCAGATTAACTTTTTAAATTTATTACATGAAACATTTAATTATTTACACCCATTTTAATTCAAATAGTTTTACCAAAGCTATAACAAATAAGTTGGTTAATGAAGCCACGAGTAAAGGTCACGAGATTAAGATAATAGATCTTTATGCAGAAAATTTTGATCCTGTTTTGAAGGCTTCTGATATGTCACCTGACATTGAGACACCTAAGGATATTTTAGCTTATCAGAAACTAATTAAATGGGCCGATCATTATACGGTAGTTTATCCTTTATGGTGGGGACAAATGCCAGCGATTTTGAAAGGTTTTATCGATCGTGTGTTTTCTAATGGCGTGGCTTTTAAATATGGTGAAAAAGGCCCTGAAGGCTTATTAAAAGGACGAACTGCTAGAGTTATTATTTGCACAGGATCACCTGACGCTTACTATACTCAGTCAGGAATGCACGATGCTCAGGTTAGAGTTAATGATGCCGGTTTGTTTGGCTTTTGTGGTATCGAAACTAAGATCACATTTTTTGGTGATGTAGCTATGGGAACAGACGAATTACGTAAAGGGTATTTGGAACAAGTTGCAAGTTTAGTTCCTTAAAATCGCGTTTATAAACGATAAGAGTGAGCAAGTTACATTAAGATGTTTCTTGCTCTTTTTTATTGATAATCATCTCAATCATTGTGAGTTTTAATTTCTGATAAATCAAAATAGCTCCTTTAAAGCTAGGTTTATTAGCACTTGTATAAACATTTCCTCTCCTAATTTTTGATCTTTTTATGTATGTTTTAGTTTCTCATAAGATTGTTTTTGCTTACATTGCTGATCAATTTTATATGCTTGATAAGCATCAAATTAAATTCTACTAACTAAGTTTATGTCCAAGATCGAGTTTACCATTATAGTACCTTTATTTAATGAAGAAGATAATTTGATTAGATTGGAAAAAGAACTCACCCAATTTCTCCAATCAGCAATAGTTCCCTCCAAAGTTCTTTTGGTTAATGATGGATCTACAGATAGTGGACAGGTGATGATTGAGAAAATTTGTCAACAAAATAAATTATTTTCATACATTTCACTCTCAAAAAATAGTGGACTTAGTGCTGCCCTTAAGGCCGGGATTGATTATTGTAACACAGCTTATGTGGGCTATATTGATTCTGATTTGCAAACGACACCCGAAGATTTTAATTTGTTATTAAAATATAGAAAGGACTTTGCATTAGTTACTGGCGTACGGAAAAATAGAAAAGACACCTTTGTTAAGAAGATGAGTTCAAAGATTGCCAACGGTTTTCGCCGTTTTATGACCAAGGATGGAATGGAGGATACAGGTTGCCCGTTAAAAGTAATTGAAACTAATGCGGCTAAAAAAATACCTTTTTTTAATGGTATGCATCGTTTTCTTCCTGCGCTTATTCAATTGCAGAACCTAGAAGTTAAACAGATTACTGTGAGACATTTCCCTCGTATTGCAGGTGAAGCCAAGTACCATTTATTTAATCGATTAAGTGGTCCTTTTATGGATTGTTTTGCTTATCGGTGGATGAAGAAAAGATATATAAATTATGACATTTCAAAACAAGGTTAATGAGTAATGCTTATATCTATGGAATAGGTTTTCTGGCTCAGGGTTTGTTTTCTGCCCGTTTGATTGTTCAATGGATTAAATCTGAGAAAGCTGGTAAATCACTATCTCCTACACTTTTTTGGCAACTAAGCATTCTAGCCTCCTGGATGCTGTTTTTGTATGGCTTATTAAGAAACGATTTTGCTATCCTTTTGGGACAAGTTATTTCTTATTTTATTTATATCAGGAATCTGCAGCTAAAAGGGGATTGGAAGAAATTACCCTTGTTCAGCAGAATTCTATGCATAGCTACTCCCATATTCGCGTTTGCCTACATGGCTAATAATTTGCAGAGTCACCTTGACCTTCTTTTTTTCAATTCACAAATTCCACTTGGCTTATTAATTTGGGGAAGTGCTGGGCAAATCACTTTTACATTTCGGTTTGTTTACCAATGGTTGTATTCCGAAAAAGAAGGCGAATCGGTTCTTCCTTTGGGTTTTTGGCTTATTAGTCTTATTGGTTCTGCCATGATTCTTTCTTATGCAATTTATCGAAAAGATCCTGTATTGTTTTTTGGTCAGGCTTTTGGGGTGATTATTTATGCAAGGAATTTGTCTTTTTTTAGGAAAAAGTCTTTACCAAAAGATTTGAAGAAGAATACACCGTGATATACATCGGCTTGTTAAGTTCTAGAATAGTTGTCGAATTTTTTAAACCACGATTATAACACTTACTTTATAATGCAAAATAAACACGCCATTTACCTGTCTCTTCTGCTTGTAGTTAGCTTTTTTGCTTTCTTTATTATGCCAGAATCATTCTATGTAAATATTATGGAGGCCCGAAATTTTGTGACTGCTCGAGATATGATTGAGAAAGGCAATTGGTTGGTTCCCACTATGAACGGTGAATTACGTTTGGCGAAACCACCTTTCCCTACTTGGATAACAGGTTTATTTGGTCTCTGGTTTGGAAAAGAAAATATTGGCATGCTTCGTTTCCCAGCAGGTATTATGGGAACACTGATGGTGTTTTTTGCTTATCTATTAAGTTTTGAGTTGCATAAGAAAAAAGACTTAGCCTTTACGACAGCATTTGTTTTGGCAACAAGTTTTTATGTGTTTTATACGGGACGTACAGGTACTTGGGACATTTATTGTCATAGTTTTATGCTAGGAGCCATTTGGCTTTTGGTTAAAGGCTGGCAAAAAGAGGGTCAAAATTGGCTTATCTTTCTCGGAGCGAGCTCTATGCTTGGCTTATCTTTTTTAAGTAAGGGACCAGTATCTTTTTATAGTGTATTCCTTCCTTTTTTAATTGTGTATATCACCTTATATGGTAGTAAACAAGTTGCAATTAAATGGAAAGCTTTACTTCTTGGCATTTTCCTTTTTCTGATTATTAGCTTTTGGTGGCCAATTTACATTTATATTATGCACCCAGTTGAGTTAGCAGCCATTTCTAAACTTGAAACGGGATCTTGGATAAATAGACATGTTAGACCATTTTGGTACTATTGGAATTTTCCAATTCAGTCAGGTATATGGACCTTATTTATTACTACTGCTCTTCTTTTCCCTTATGGATTAAAGCGGTTTAAAGAAAATAAAGGTTATAAGCTAGCCTTGTTTTGGACTATAGGCTCAGTTGTGTTACTCTCATTACTTCCTGAGAAAAAAGATCGGTATCTTCTGCCCGTATTACTTCCTTCTGCTTTTATGGTGGCTTATTATCTGAATCATTTATCTCTTGTTTTTAAAGAGAATAAAGCCGATAAATGGGATAAACTCTTGTTTGGAATTAATATTGGGTTGATTGCTTTTGTCGCTTTCGTCCTTCCCTTTGGCTTATATCAGTTTCTATATAGGCCAGGATATATGTCTATGTTTAGTCTTGTTCTAATAAGTTTACTTATAGAGTTTGTATGTGCTATATTACTATGGGGATGGAAAAAAAGACATATTTCTACTCTCTTGTTAGGAATTGGGCTTTTAATGGGAGCAACCCAGGCTTTTGTGCTGCCATCTGTTGGAAAATTAGCTAATCAGAATCCAAAGTTTAAAAATATTCGTGAAGTGCGTACTTTGGATTCTGTTCAGGGATTAAATTTTTATAGCATAGGAAAAGAAGGTTTTCGAATAGAATTGGTTTGGGAAGTAGGACAAGACGTTAAACAGTGGAATTTTGAAAAAGATGCAAATTTACCGGAGGACAAAGCATTTGTCGTTTTCTCCACTTATAAGCCCGAGGAAATTCTCCCACAAGAAATTAAAAATCAAGTTGATATTGAGGTTTTAGATTATTTTGATTACAATCGGTCTAAAAAGAGTAAAGTAAGATTTACAAAATACGTATCTATAATCAAGCCAAAACATTAATATATAAGATGGAAATGTCTTTTTTATAAAGAAAATTATTTACAAATATCGAGAATAATGGATACTATAATGGTAACTGGATGTGCCGGATTTATTGGATCACATGTCAGTGAAAAACTTATTAAGGAAGGCTACAGTGTTGTAGGGATAGATAATTTTGACACTTTCTATCCAAAAAGTATAAAGGAACAAAATATAGAAGGCTTAAAAAATAATCCAAACTTCTATTTTTATGAATTAGACCTGAGAGAAGAAACATCCCTTGATCAAATAGGAGAGAAAATTGATATTGTGATTCACTTAGCTGGTAAAGCAGGTGTACGACCTTCTATTGATGATCCACAAAGCTATATCGATAGTAATATTACGGGAACAAAAAATGTGTTGGATTATATGCGTAAAAAGCAGATTAAGAAACTGGCTTTCGCATCTTCTTCGTCGATTTATGGTAATGCAGAAGAAGTTCCATTCCGTGAAAGTGCAAAACTAGATGAGCCCATTTCGCCCTATGCCTTTACAAAAAAGAGCTGTGAACTCCTAAATCACACTTACCATTACTTGTATAATTTGGATATTGTAAACATGAGATTTTTCACTGTTTATGGACCACGACAACGACCAGATTTGGCTATCCATAAATTCTTACGTCTTTTGCGTAAAGGAGAATCCATTCCTGTATTTGGTGATGGAACAACTGCAAGAGATTACACCTATGTTAACGATACTGTAAAGG
Source organism: Ancylomarina sp. 16SWW S1-10-2 (assembly GCF_009669305.1). Taxonomy (GTDB): domain Bacteria; phylum Bacteroidota; class Bacteroidia; order Bacteroidales; family Marinifilaceae; genus Ancylomarina. The sequence continues at coordinate 77,465 of NZ_SADB01000006.1, read as the reverse complement.
GTATTATTCAAACTTGTGACTATTTAAAATTACATGATAATGTTTTTGATACGATTAATTTAGGCAATTGTTTCCCCGTACTTTTGAGCGAACTTATTGATGTTATAAGCAAAGAGGCAAAAGTAGAGCCTATCATAGAAAGACTGCCAATGCAAGCGGGAGATGTAAAACAAACCTATGCCGATATTAGTAAAGCAGAAAAATTAATTGGTTATAAGCCACAGGTTAAATTTGATCAAGGCATAAAAAAGTTTGTTGAATGGTTTGATCGCGTTCACAGCTAATTCATTTATGTTTTTGTTGATCCTGAGCATTTGTATGCCTCTCATCTGCTGTGATTTTTATTCAAAACGGTTTTTCTGACATTGACATTTATAAATATAATTCCTCGGGGCTTGCTTTGGATTTATTCATTCTATATCATTAGTAGTGATATCATATTATTGTATAATGAATGCTACAGGTTTTATTTTTAAAAATAAATTAAGGTGAGCTAATAGAAGTTTATTTTAAAGGATCTTTATACTAGAATAATTGGTGCTACTTAACGCTTAAGTTCGTTTATACCTTAGAGAAATTCGTAAGCCTTATTAAAAAAATATAAACTGCAAATCAGATTAATTATTAGAATTTATGTGACTATTCGTCATTAATATTTAGAATTATTTAAACTGATCCTAATTATTTAATTAAGTTCTTTCTTCGTAAAATAAATGGTTTTGTAACTTTAGAGTTTGTACTGTAAATGTATAATTTAATCATATTCTAACACAAACACACAGAAAATAATGCAAGAAAAGAATCTTAAATTTGCTGCCTTTCTTCTCATCTTAATGGGAATGATTGGTCATGTGAGTGCACAGAAAGATGCGCGTTTGATGCGATATCCTGATGTGAATAAAAACCTAATTGCTTTTGTCTATGCTGGCGATATTTGGTCGGTAGATTCAAAAGGTGGAGACGCAACTCGATTAACGTCGCATAAGGGAATGGAATTGTTTCCTAAAATTTCTCCCGATGGAAAATGGATTGCTTTTTCGGGGGAATATTCTGGATCTCGTCAAGTATATGTTATGCCTGCCGAAGGAGGAACACCTCGTCAGTTGACTTATTATAACTCAGTTGGTTTAATGCCACCTCGTGGTGGATTCGATAACGTGGTTTTAGATTGGACTCCAGATAGTCAATCGATATTGGTTCGTATGAATCGGACACCTTTCGGTGAAAGAAATGGAACATATTATAAGGTGAGCTTAAAAGGTGGTCTTGAACAACCATTACAGATTACCGAAGGTGGAATGGGCGTATTTTCGCCTGATGCTAAGAAAATGTGTTTTGCTCCAATTAGTAGAGAATTTCGAACTTGGAAACGCTATAAGGGTGGACGTGCTGCTGACCTTTGGATTTACGATTTAGAGAAAGATCAATCGGAGCGTATTACAAAATTTGTAGGAACAGATCAAATACCATCTTGGTATAAGGATGCGATTTACTTTGCTTCCGATCGTGATTTGAAGTTGAATATTTATAAGTATGACATTCCAACTAAGAAGATCACTCAAATGACCTATCACAAGACTTTTGACGTGATGTGGCCTTCAGGAGAGAATGGACAAATTGTATATGAAAATGGAGGGCAATTATTTAAGTTGAATCTAGAAACTGGTAAAGAAGAGCGTGTTATCGTTAATATTCACTTCGATAATCCGAACATTTTACCATATTATAAGAATGTAAAAGATTTTATTGGAGGCGTTGCCGTATCTCCTTCAGGTAAACGAGCTTTATTCGATGCTCGTGGCGATATTTTTTCGGTGCCAGCTAAAAATGGACCGACTCTAAATTTAACTCAGACTCAAGGTGTACGTGAAACAGCTCCAACTTGGTCGCCTAATGGTAAATACATTTCTTATTATTCTGATGCAACAGGTGAGTATGAGATCTATTTGCTTGAAAATAAAAAAGGGGCTAAAGCTAAACAAATTACTTCTGGTTCATCGGCTTGGATGTACAATGCTAAATGGTCTGCTAATAGTAAGTACCTTCTGTATTTTGACCGTACTTTAAAACTTAATTATCTTGATGTTGAGAGTGGAAAAGTGAAAGTTATTGATACAGCTAATCGTAATGAAATTAAAGAATATAATTTCTCTACAGATTCGGAGTGGGTTACCTATTCAAAAGAAAGCAACAATAGTCAATCTGCCATTTGGGTTTATAACCTAAAGAATGGAAAGAATTCTAAGTTGACAAATGATACTTTTAGCGATTCGGAACCTGTTTTTTCTCAAGATGGAAATTTCATTTTCTTTTTATCTAATCGCGATTTTAATTTGGATTTCTCAAGCTTCGAATTCAACTATTTATACAATAATGCGACTCGTATTTATGCGATTTCATTAAAAAATAATGGACCTAAACTTTTTGCTCTAAAAAATGATGTTGAAGAGGTAAAAAGTGATACCAAGGAGAAGGCTAAGGAAAAAGAAAATAAGGCTCAATTGAAAATAGATATTGATTTTAAAAATATATCAAATCGTATTTCAGTATTTCCATTGTCATCTGGTAATTATAGCAATTTAACTGCAGTTGATGGTGGTATTCTTTATGCTACTAAAAGTGAGTTGCACCATTATGATATTGCTAAGGAAAAAGATGAGGTTATTCTAAATCGTGTTTCTGATTATTCCTTATCGGGTAATGGTGAAACAATTATTTACCGAGCAGGTTCTATTTATGGTATTATTAACATGAGTGCAGGGCAAAAAGTAGGAGATGGTGAACTTGCTTTGGATGGTTTAGAAATGAAGATTGATCCGAAGAAAGAGTGGAATCAGATTTATGTAGATGGATGGCGAATTTTTCGTGATTACTATTATGTTGCTAATATGCAAGGTGTAGATTGGGCTCAAATTAGAGCCAACTACAACCAATTGATGCCTTACGTTAGTCATCGTGCAGATTTAGACTATATTCTTGGTGAAATTATCTCGGAAACGAATACCGGACATGCTTATGTGAATTATGGCGATTTTGAGAAAGTGAAGCCAATAGAAACAGGTTTGTTAGGAGCTAAAATAAAAGCAGATACTAAATCAGGAAAATATATTATTTCTAAGATTTTTGAAGGCGAAAATTGGACGCCTAATCGTAGATCTCCACTAACAGAACAAGGTGTAGATGTGAACCAAGGAGATTATCTTTTGAGTATAAATGGTCATGAGTTGAATCTAGATGAGAATCCTTACATGTATTTGGAGAATACGCTGGGTAAGACGGTTGAAATTACGGTTAATTCTAAGCCTAGTATAGAAGGTGCAAGAACTTATACCATAAAACCGATTGGTTCAGAAATTGAGCTTATGTATTTGAATTGGGTGAATGAACGTCGTGAGATGGTAGACAAGTTATCTGATGGTAAAATTGGTTATATCCACGTTCCTAATACGGCTGTAGAAGGTAATCGTGAATTACACCGAGGTATGTATGCTTATCACGATAAAGAGGCTTTAATTATCGATGATCGTTATAATGGTGGAGGGTTTATTCCCGATCAGATGGCTGATTTATTGGATCGTAATGTGCTTTCGTATTGGCATCGTAGAGGTTTAGAACCAACGCAGACTCCAGGTATTGCTCATGACGGACCAAAAGCGATGTTGATTAACCATTATTCTTCATCAGGAGGAGATGCTTTTCCATACTATTTTAGAAAGAAAGGACTTGGAAAGCTTATTGGTACGCGGACTTGGGGCGGACTTGTTGGTATGTCGGGTAATGCTGGATTAGTTGACGGAGGCTATATTGCCGTTCCTCGTTTTGGTATTTTCGATGAAAATGAGAAATGGATTATCGAAGGTATTGGCGTTTATCCAGATGTTGAAGTTTATGATGAACCAGATAAGGTTGCAAAAGGAATTGATCCTTCAATTGAGAAAGCTGTTGAAATGCTTTTAAAAGAATTGAAAGAGAATCCAAAGAAGAATATAAAAGCTCCTAAAGAGCCAAATAAATCTAAATGGATTGAAGCAGATGTGAAGTAATCATTTTTGATACGATATAAATTAAGGCTGTTTCGAAGAGAATCTATTTGGGTTTTCTCTGAAATAGCCTTTTTTATTATCATGATTTAGAAAAAACGGTCAAGTTTAACTTCTTCGTTAATTTCAGCGAGTGGATTTTCTAATAATTGGAGCATTTGTTCTGAAAAATAAGGCGCTAGCATGACGCCTTTAGTCCCAAGTCCATTAAATATAGCCAAGCTATCATTTTGAGGATGAACTCCGAGAATGGGACGTCTATCTTTTACGGTAGGTCTAACACCAGCCCAATGATTTACAACCGTATAGTCTGTATCAATTAGTTTATCCAGCTTTGTAAGGAGTTCTGATTTACCTTCTTCACTTGTGTCCTCATTTATAGTATCCCATTGATAAGTTGCACCAACCTTAAAGCGTTTTTGTCCAAGAGGTAGTACGAAGAGATTTTTATTTAGGATGAAATCTTCACTCAATGCATTGGATTCAATTTCTATCAGTTCACCTTTAGTTAGATAAAAACTCCCAGAAGGGAAGAGTGGGTTTTGTGCATCCTTATAGCCTTTACAGAAAATAATTTTCTCTGCAGACAGGTTTTTCCAATAAACAGACTTGTCTTTAAATGTGACATCCTCAATTTTAAGATGATCCTCGATAAGGTAATTATGCTGTTTAAAGAAGTTGCGCATGGCGTGAATCATCATGCTTAAATTACAGGAACCCGTTTGAACAAGTGCTCCATAATGCTCAATAGGTTTATATCCTTCTAGCTTTAAATTATCATCGAGTCTATCAATATAATGATTCATTTTCCCTTGTTTTATTCGTTTTTGCCACATGGGAATATCTTGCTCAGCTAAAGGTTTAATCATCTTTTTTTGTTCGATGAATTTTATAGAAAGCATGTTTTCCATTTCAGTGTATGTCTCATACATTATTGGGAAAAGGGTATCAGCCATCCAACTTTTTGTGAGGCGTTTAAAAACGAGAGGATTAATCAGTCCTGCTGCAATCTCTGAAGCTGACTTTAAACTTGGATCGACAATGATTTTGAAAGGAATATTATTCTTGTGCATTTGGTAGGCAAGGAGCGTACCAGCTAGGCCTTGACCTACAATGATATATTTGATCATATTTTAAACTTGATTTACTCAAATATAAAGAATCTTATTTTTGAATTCCACTCAAAAGCTTGTTATAGGCTTATTTAGAATGTAGAACTAATCTGTTTTATGAGATTTACGCGGAGAAATTATTTCCTTATTTAAGATCTTAAATGTTGCTGAGATGAAGATTAACAGGTGTTTAACAATTATTACTTTTACTTATATAAGAATACAAGTATATTTAAATTCAATTTAAATAATAAAATATCAATAAATTAAGATACAATGAAAATAAAGAAAATATTATTAGGTTTTGCATTTGTGATGGGCGTATTATTAATGAACACCACAGCTTTCGCTCAAAAAAGCATGAAACTAAAAACTGACGAAAGTAAAGTTGAATGGACAGGTAAAAAAGTGACTGGAGAACACACTGGTTCTGTGTTATTGAAGTCAGGCGTACTTATAATGGAAGCCAATAATATTATTGGTGGCGAATTTGTGATGGATATGAGTAGTATTACAAATAAAGATATTACAAATGAGAAGTATCGTGGAGATCTTGTTAAGCACTTAAAATCACCAGATTTTTTTAGTGTCGTAAAGTTCCCTGAAGCAAAGTTTGTTGTTACAGGAAGTGAAATAGGAAAAGATGGAATGCTTTTGGTTAATGGTGTACTTACTATTAAAGGCATTACAAATCCATTGAAATTTGGAATTGATATGCATAAACATGGTGAATCTTATCACATGAGTGGAATGATGGTTATTGATCGTACCAAGTATGATATTAAGTATGGTTCAGGATCATTTTTTGATAATTTAGGAGATAGAACAATTAGTGATAATTTTGAACTTAAATTTGACTTGATGTTTTAAATATCAGATTTGATAGTACAAAGAAAACGCCACATTTACATGTGGCGTTTTTTGTTGCTTGAGAATTTTATTCTCAAAAAATATCGACTAGAAAGAATATGCAATTTCTAATTCAATTTGACTCATTTCAAGTTTAATTATTTGTGATGGATCCATTTGATTATATCCTTTAACTGAATTTGCAGGAGCATAAACAAATGCAAAATGTACAGCGTTCCCTTTATCACTTAATACTTTAGAACAACCTAGAGTTATGTGATCTTGCATAACACCAGGGGCTAGAATATTAAACAACACTTCTGATTCTTGAATGGGCTGATCACAATGTGAGTAACCCGCTCTTAAAGTCCAAGTATCAATTCCAGCATATTCTGCACCTATCTTGTAAACATTGATATCTTCCCAACCAAAACCAGATCCGTTATCATTACCTAATTGGGATGTGAAATTCATGTTATTAGATACAGCAGCAACGTCAGTATAGTTAATACGCTTGAAGTCGGCAGCAAATACCCAATTTTCATTAGCCTCATAAGCCAAACCTACTGTCCACGTTGATGGAATATCGAAATCTCCTTGCTCAGCAAAAAGACCAGCATAATCGTCAAATTCACTCATATAAACCTTAGTTTGGTAACTAGCACCAACACTTAATTTATCTGTTAGTTGACCTAAGTAACCTAATTTGAAACCCATACCAAAAGAACTATCATGACCATTGTCTGATAATTTTGTAGCATCACTAGACATCCCCGCAAAAGTGGAGATGCCTTTAGCTTCAAAATATTGGTAAGCGGCAATAGCAGTTATCCCAAAGCTGTGTTTTTCACTTACTTGGTATGCATAACTAAAATTTAAGAATAATTGGCCCAAATCAACTCCTGTATCAGCATCTGGCATGCCAAAAGTTCCATAACCATTTTTAGGAGCATAATCCGTATTCATTCCCCCATTACCATACATGGCAACAGAAAAACTACTTTTTTCGTTAAGCATCCAGTTAGCTCCAAAAGTAGGCATAAAAAACATTTTACTATCACTTTCTACTGTTCCAGGGGCTAGACCAAAGGTGTTTGGCATACCAGAAGGATTACCAGTTACTGTATACTCACGGCTAGGGCTAAACATATTAACCCCAAATTGGTATTGTCCACCCAGTTTCACTAAAGAAGCAGGATTTCCATTAATAAGCGAATTTTTGTACCATGCAATACCTGCACCAGCCATACCTTTGTTTTGAGTACCATACGCAAGGCTATAGTAACCATCGGTTGCACTTGCTGTTTGTGACGAAATAATTCCAACCGTAATAAGGGATACTGAAATTAATAATTTGTATTTTATTTTCATAAGTGTAACTATCTTAAAATTTAATTTATTCTTATCAATTACTATAACAAAAGCATTTAGAAACTTATTTAAATGTTTTTAAAACAAATATGAGGATGTGAATATTATTATTTGTGTGTTGGAGTGTTCTGACAGTGAGGTGTATGAGTCTTGTTTTTCTTTTGTGGAAATAGCTTATTTTTATTTGGTATAAATATAAACAATTTTTTTGAAGGAAGGTGCTTTGTTTGTATTATCGAGTTATTTTTTTTCTGTGAAACTCTCTAAAGTTGCTTTTCGCTGAATTTTTCCAGTAAGCGTTCTTTTGAAATTAGAAAGGAAAATAATTTCGCGAGGAAACTGAAATTTTTCCAGATGAGGTCTTATTTTATCTGAAATCTTCTTTTTTAGCTCTTCTGAATTAGTTTGAGACTCAATTAGTAAAATCATTTTTTCACCCAAATGTTCATCAGGAATACCAATAAAGAAATAAGGCTTGTTAATGTATGGACTTAGTTTTTCTTCTATTGTTTCTGGAAATAATTTTATACCTGCAGAGTTAATGACATGATCATATCGCCCCAACCATTCAAACTCCGAAGAGGATATTAGATTAACAATATCATTAGTAATGATTTCTTTATTGAGTAGTTTTTGAGCCTTAATTTTTAAACAATCTCTATCGTCGGTAGAAAGAGTAACTCCATTTAAAGCTTTGTAGGTATTTGACTTGTTAGGTCCATTCAAAGTCCTAAGAGCAATATGAGAAAGTGTTTCTGTCATTCCGAAACTAGAGAAGAATTTAGACTTCAGTTGATCCAATGTGAATTCTAAGTTCTTATCAACAACTCCTCCGCCAATAAGTATTGTTTTTACTTTCGCTAATTGCTCTTTGTACTGTATACTATTTGAAACTTGGAGAGGAATCATTGCAGCAAAGTCAATTTCAGTATCAAGCGTTTCTATGGGATGTCCATATGGCTTAACACAAACCAAGTTCATTTGCCAAACAATTGCTCGAACAATCATCATTTTACCTGCTATAAACTGAGGAGAGAGACATAGTAGAGCATTATCTTCTTTTTTAAATTTGAAGAATTCACCTGTCATCTTTGCCGACTCGATCATTTTTGCCTTCTCAAGCAGAATAATTTTAGGAGAGCCTGTAGAACCCGATGTTTTTGCTTTCACTAGCTTATCCTCATTTACCCATTCTAAAATGAAGGTATAAATATCCAATTGCCATTGTTCAGTCGATGTTTTTATTCCATCTTGGCAAAATACGATGAGTTTACTTTTATTGACTTGAGAAAAATTAAGCTTTAAGCTTTTCATTGAGATCCCATTTTTTAGATTGATTGTAAACTAGAAAACCATTAGAAACTTCAAGTGGAGACTCTATATTATTGGTGTAGAGTAGCCCTGTACCTAAACCTTGTGGCATTGGGTTATTTAATGTAGATACCCATTGGGCAATAGCATTTAAGCCAATATTAGACTCAAGTGCCGATGTTGCCCACCATGGTGTTTTTGAATCATTTGCAATATCTATCCATTCTTGACTTCCTTTAAATCCGCCGACTAAGCTTGGTTTTAAAATGATGTATTGAGGTTGAATTGTTTTGATTAGTTTAACTTTATCAGCAAATTTATAAATCCCAATTAGTTCTTCGTCAAGAGCAATAGGTAGTGGGGTTTCTCTACAAAGTTGAGCCATATTTTCCCAGTTCCCTGCCTTTATAGGTTGTTCTATTGAGTGAATGTTGAATTTGGCAAGTGTCTCTAATTTATACATTGCTTCATCAGGGTGAAAGGCTCCATTTGCATCAACTCTAATTTCTATTTGTTCTGAGGTGAACTTTTCCCGTATTGACTTTATAATTTCAATTTCTTCGTCGAAGTCAATTGCTCCAATCTTTAGTTTTATACAATCATAACCCGTATCAATTTTTTCTTGTACTTGCTCTTGCATATAGGTTTTATTACCCATCCAGACTAAACCATTGATTGGAATTCTCGATTCAGTATTCGTAAAGTCTGAGTCAAAAAGAAGACGTTTACCACCTTTAAGTAAATCTTTTAATGCCATCTCGAATCCAAAATAGATGGATGGCCACTCAATTAAATCATTCTTAAAATAAGTTTTAATTTGATTTATATTTTCACAAACCTCAGCAATCTTTTCTTCGTAGTTTTCTCGGTCATCAGGGCTTAATCCTCTAATAATTGAACATTCTCCCAATCCTTTAATTTCAGGATTCTGATTGTCCCATACTCGTACAAACCAAGATTCTTTTATGTTGAGAATTCCACGAGAAGTACCACTTGGTCGTTTAAAATTTAAAGGATAATAATGAAAATCAGCTACAAGCATAAATCGAAAAATATAAGTTTTATAAAAGAGTTCCCAAACCAAAACTAAGACTGAAAAAGAAACATGAGAGTGCTAGGATTTTTAATTCGGGATCTAAATCGCGAGGATTTTTATTGGTTAATACTATTTTGATATTACGCAAAATCAGTGGAAAAGTTAACAAGTAGATAAACTGATAAATTGAAGCGTAATTGAGTAGACTATAAAGGATAGCAAATAGCATTGCTAAAGCTAAAATAATAAGATGATAATTTTTTGCCGCCTTTGATCCAATTTTTACAACAAGTGTCTTTTTTCCTGTTTGAGAATCATTTTCTATGTCTCGTAAGTTATTTAAATTGAGCACACCAGTGCTTAATAGACCAATTGATGCTGCTGGCAATAGAATATCCCATTGTAAATAGCCTGTATGAAGAAAATAGGAACCTAAAGTACCTACCAAGCCAAAAAAGATAAATACAAAAAGATCGCCAAAGCCCATGTAACCGTATGGATTTTTTCCGATGGTGTAATTAATAGCTGCAAGTATGGCAAGAATACCAATGGCGAAAATAATAAGGGCTTGTTGTAGAGTTATAACTTGAGCAGCTTTGTATATTAAAAATGAACCACTAACTAAAGAAAGCATAATGAAAACATAAAGCATGTTTTTCATTTCCTTTTTGCTGATAATACCACTTTGAATAGCTCTTTCAGGACCGATACGCTCATTATTATCAGCACCTGAAATAGAATCTCCTAAATCGTTTGCCAAATTGGAAAGAATCTGTAAAAATAGGGTGGTTAATATGGCTAGGATAAATATATCAGAACTGAATTTATTATCTGATGCAGCAACCAAACTTCCTAGAATAATACTAGAGAGGGATAATGGTAAAGTTCTTAATCTAAAGGCATGAATCCATGCTTTGGTTTTACTCATAATTAAACTATTTTTTGAGACACAAATTTAACCAATTTAAAATAATGCTTTAGGATATTCGTGTCAAATTTCAACAAAAGGTTTAAGTGTCTCATGTAAAAGGTTTTGCTTAGGTATTTTTTATTTCGTAACTTTTATTTTGTAGAAGGTATTTAGATTATAATTCTTCTGCTTTAGTAGGTTAATTTCATATTTTAAAATAACAGTAACAATGAAAATTTTCAGAGATTTTGAAGAGATAATAGATTTCGCAATTGAGAGAGAAATGGATGAAATTCAATTTTATTCGAAGTTCTCCTTAACAATGGAAAATGAAAATTTGAGGCATTTGTTCCGTAATATAAGTCTAGAAAAAGTAGCTAAAATTATTCAGTTAGAAAATATGAAGAAGATTGGTGTCCTATTAGATATTGAGAGTATGCCAGATTTAAAAATTGCAGAAACTTTTTCTGATATTGATTTTACTAGAATTAATTTATCTTACAAGGAGACTCTTTTGATGGCTATGAATAAGGAAAAAGAAAAGTTTATTCTTTATCAGGAATTAGCCGATTATATGACTAGCATGGAGTGTAAACAAACCTTATTAAATTTGGCAAATCAGGAAGCTTGTCAAAAACTAAAGTTGGAAATAAAGTATGATGAGTTTGTTATGTGTGCCAATTAGAAGATCTACGTATGTTTAGTATCCATTAATTAGAATTGTTATGGAAAAATATAATAGTATAGATGAGGTTCTAAATTTTGCTATTGAGCAAGAACAGGGTGAAGTGGATTTTTATAACGAATTGGCTGATAAAATGAGTATTCCCGAAGTGGAAGATCTGTTTAGGGATATTGCTATTGAAAAGCAGAATCATATTTTAAAGTTGGAGGCTATACGCATAAGTGGAAATTTTGACCATCACTCCTACGATCAGATTAAAGAATTGAAAACAGACCATTACATTGCCGATGTGGATTATTCAAATGAAGATCCCAATTATCATGATGCATTAATCATGGCAATGGAGAAAGAGAAAGCAACTTTTATGTTTTATTGGGATTTGGCTGATCGGGTAACATCGGCTGACCTACAAGATCTATTCTATATGCTTGCTTTGCACGAAGCTAAGCAGAAGATTATAATGGAAATTCAATTCGATAAAGAAGAACGGGAGCAGCTTGAAGATGATTAAAAACACGGCATGAAATTTAAGATAGCCTCACTCAATGTGAGGCTTTTTTTGTTAATGATTTTCTCTTCAACATAAAATGATTAGTTTTGACATTGTACTTTACAAACATCAATATATATGCGCTTAAAATTTATAAGCATCTTTATTTTTTTAATTGTCTTATTTCCTAATTTTCCTGCATTTACTCAAATTTCTCATGGAGGTTCTCCTTATTTTAAATCGAGAGCTAATCAAATGAAGTTTGAGACATTTTTGATGCCTATTAATGATATGCGCAATATTAAAATGAAAAGTTTTGATGAAGGGAAATCCAGATTGAAAAATGCAAAGTTTGCTTATGGTTTTACGGTAAATAAATCTATTGATAATGCAGGTAAGTGGACGTTAATTCCTAGTGGACAACGCATCTGGAATTTGGCAATTACTTCGCCAGGAGCTTATTCTCTTAGTTTGGTTTTTGACAAGTTTCGTTTGCCAAAAGGAGGACAGTTATTTGTGTATAACTACACTTCCGATAGAGTTCTAGGTGCATATACCGAAAAAAATAATAAAGATTCAGGATGCTTTGCAGTACAGCCTTTAGCAGGAGAAGATCTTATTATTGAATATATAGAACCCTTAAATCCTGAGTTTGAAGCTGAACTTCAATTGGGAAAAGTGTATCATGATTTTAAGAATGTATTTCGAATTCTAAAAGAGAAAAGCTCTCTTACAAAAAGCTCATCAGGTTCTTGTAATGTGAATATAAATTGTCCTGAAGGTTTGAATTGGCAAGTTGAGAAGAGGGCAGTGTGTCACATTACTTACGGTGGTTATATTGCATCGGGTACCTTAATAAATAATACTAAGAAAGACGGGAAACCATATATTCTTACTTCATATCACGTTATACACGACGAGACGATAGCCGAAGAAGCCATCTTTTATTTTAATTACGAATCAGAAACATGTGAAGGTACAAGTGGAACAATGGATCAATCTATTTCAGGGTCGAGTGTAATCGCAACGACAAATCATCTCGATTTTTCTCTTTTGGAGATGAGTTCTATACCTCCAGCAATATATCAAGTATACTATGTCGGCTGGGACAGATCTGGCGAAGTGCCTAGTCAAACGGTTTGTATTCATCATCCCAATGGCGATGTTAAGAAAATATCTATGGATTATGATGCGCCTGTAACAGGTTCTTATGCCGATTCAGATTACACTTTTGATGAAAATACGCATTGGCATATTTTAGACTGGGAATTGGGAACGACTGAAGGAGGTTCGTCAGGTTCTCCCTTGTTTGATACAAATCATAGAATAGTGGGAAATCTTACTGGTGGTGATGCCAATTGTTCTAATTCAGTCAATGATTATTTTGCTAAGTTTTCTTCAAGTTGGGATACCTATCCTGCAAAGGAAAATCAGCTTAAATATTGGTTAGATCCCGAGAATACGGGTGTTCTCGTTTTGGGTGGTTATAATCAGTCTATTCAGATTGATAAAAGCATTACATGTGTGGACGCAGATGTTGAAGTATTTTTTAATATTGACATGGATTATGATACTTACTCTTGGAATTTTGGAGTTGATGCAAATCCATCTACAGCTACGACTAAAGGACCACATACCGTTCAATATTCTTCACCAGGAGTGAAAACTATTAGTTTAACCTATACCAAGGATGGCGAGAGCAATAATGAATATTCTAGTTTGATTGTTGTTAGTGATACAAAACCTAATTTTAGCTATTTATTTAAGGATAAGAGTTTTGATTTTAGAGATGCATCTGAAAATGCAGAGTCATATTTATGGAATTTTGGTGATGGTGAATCATCAGAATTGATGAATCCAAGTCATGTGTACAAAAAATCAGGGAAATATCAGGTGAGTTTAACAACAAGTAATGTATGTGGTGATGAAAATCTAATACAAACAGTAAATACAAGTTATGATTCTGAATTAGAGATTTATCCTAATCCAAGCAAGAATGTGAAAACTCGTGTAGATTTAAATGCGGTGTTATTTAATCGAATTGATTGGTGGTTGTATGATACGAGAGGAGCACAGCGATTAAATGGTTTCGTTTCTCAATACAACTCATTTATCGATCTAGATTTAAGACCATTTCCATCTGGTTTGTATATTCTTAAAATGGATATTGATGGTTCAATTGTAACGCGAAAAATTACGATACTTAAATAAAAATTTAGGCAGATATTCATTTAGGAAATATCTGCCTTTTTATATTCTATAAATGGTTTATTAGATCAGTAGCTTTGCTGATAATCAATTGTGCACCACTGGCTTTTAATTCATCGGCACTACGGAATCCCCATAGTACTCCAACTCCTAACATACCTGCATTTTTTGCAGTTTCCATATCTGCTTCTGAATCACCTACAAGCATCATATCTTTAGGCGTAAATCCCATTTTTTCAGCTGCTAATAATGCGCCTTGAGGATTCGGTTTTCTATTAACGGTAGAACTCGTTCCAGTAGCAAAAGTGACATTCCAATTGGCTAGAAGAACTTTTATAACTTTTTGAGTTAATTCATCAAGCTTGTTTGATAAGACAGCAATCTTAATGTCCCTTTCTTGAAGAAGATCAAGTAGATCTGCTATTCCAGGATAAAGTTTGGTTTTATTAATACAATTTTCGCCGTAAATAGCGAGCATTCTATTTGCATTTTTGGTAAAAGCATCGCCTGTTCTTAAATTTTCAGGTAAGGCTCTTTCAATAAGTTTGTGTATGCCGTTTCCTGCGAATTGTTTGTATGTATCTATGTCGTGAACAGGTAGATTTTGCTCTTTTAGAACTTGATTCATAGATTCTGCCATATCAATAGCAGAATCGGCAAGAGTACCGTCTAAATCGAATACGATTCCTTTTATATTCATTTTATCTATTTGGTGTTTATTTCAGGGGTTTCTAAAACGGAACAAATATCGTTATGTTGGTTTTATTTACAAAAGGATTTTTCACGAAATTTAGATTGGATTAATTAAAATAATTAATTTCTATTTCCGGATGTCGAATTGAGCTTAATCAAGCATTATCACTGTAAAGAATTTTATAAATTGCAGAATTATTATATATGAAAAAAGAGCTGACTAATGTCCAAGGAAATTTATTTAATAAGTGCTTGTTTACTGGGAGTTAATTGTAGATATAATGGTGCTAGTAGTCGAACTGATGAGTTTAAAAATCTTCTTGATTCAGGACGTTTAATACCTGTTTGTCCTGAGGTATTAGGTGGTCTAGATACGCCTCGTGAACCATGTGAAATTATTAAGCAAACTAATTGTTCTTTAAAAATTATGAGCCAAAGAGGACTCGATTGCACCACTGAATTTAGAGAAGGAGCTCAAAAGGTTCTAGAAATGGCTAAGATTTGTCATGTTAAAAAAGTGATTTTAAAGGCCAATAGTCCTTCATGTGGAAGTGGTTATATTTACGATGGAACATTTACCGGAAAACTGATTGAAGGATATGGAGTTACTTCAAAATTACTTATTGAAAATGATATTCAGGTTTATAATGAGGTGAATTGGAAAAGCGGTGAATTTATTTAATTATGATGTTTATGTTTTCTTCTTTTATTTAAAAAATAAATCTCTTGTAACTTGCATGTTCAGGTTGAAAATATTTAAATAATTGAGATAATTAATCATTAATTTAACGGGTTATTTAGGTGTTAGCCTGATTGATTTTGTACATTTACATAGAGATTCAAAATTATAATAGATAACTTGAAAAAAATCTTTTGTTTTTTATTATTTTCGGAAAATATTTGAGGAAGGCATTTGATTTATAAGTTGAATTCGGATCCGTTAAAAACGAACATTATATAATAACAAACTATATATTATAACTAACAGATTTATACAAAATACGACAATGACTAAAATGAAAGCTTTAGTAAAATCCAAAGCAGAAAAAGGCTTATGGATGGAAGAAGTTGATGTTCCTAAAATAGGCGTTAACGATGTTCTTGTAAAAATTAGAAAAACTGCTATTTGCGGTACCGATTTGCATATTTATAAGTGGGATGAATGGGCTCAGAATACCATTAAAACAGGAATGATTATTGGTCATGAGTATGTTGGTGAAGTTGCTGAAATAGGAGCTGGTGTAACTGGTTTTAAAATTGGTGATCGTGTAACAGGTGAAGGTCATATTGCATGTGGACACTGTAGAAACTGTCGTAGAGGTCGTAAGCACGTTTGCGAAAACACAGTAGGTATTGGTGTTAATATCGATGGTATTTTTGCTGAGTATGCTGCTATTCCATCATCGAATTTGATGAAAATGAGTGATCAGATTGAAGATGAATTGTTAGCGATTATGGATCCATTTGGAAATGCGACTCACACAGCTCTTTCTTTTTCTGTAATTGGCGAAGATGTACTTGTTACTGGTGCAGGACTTATTGGTTCTATGGCTGTAGCTATTGCGAAATTTGCTGGTGCTCGTTACGTTGTGGCTACAGAAACAAATCCATACAGAATTGAGCTAGCTAAGAAAATGGGTGCAACTCGTGTTGTAAATCCAATGGAAGAAAGTCTTGATGATGTGATTAAAGAGTTAGGAATGATTGGTTTCGATATAGGATTGGAATGTTCAGGTTCGCCTGCAGCTTTCAACGATATGTTGTCTCATATGTATAATTCAGGTAAAATTTCATTATTAGGCATATTACCATCACATACTCAAGTAGATTGGAGTAAAATCATATTTAAAGGTCTTCAGTTGAAAGGAATTTATGGTCGTGAAATGTTCGAAACATGGTATCAAATGGAGCAAATGTTGATGAGTGGGTTGGATCTTTCTCCAATGATTACACATCGATTTGATGCTGTTGATTTCCAAAAAGGTTTTGATATTATGGAAGCAGGTAACTGTGGTAAAGTAATTTTGAATTGGGAATAATCTCAAACTAAATATAGTTTAAAGCTCAGCATTTTGCTGAGCTTTTTTTATGCATATACCCTTTAATGAGTTTCAAATATCTTATGGATAACGAAATATATATAAATTTTTAATCATCATAAGTTTCTGTAAATTAAAGTTTAGTAAAAAATAATGGAGTTTGTTCACTCAGGTGCTTATTAGATTACTTGCATATTCATATAGCTTTCTTACTTTTATAAACTTAATATGGATGTACAAGAACAAGATATCATAAGAAAATTTAAACGTGGGGACGAATCTGGTCTCCGCCTCTTGTTCGATTTATATTATTCACCTCTTTGCTTATTTGCCTACAAATATTTCGATTCTTACGATAACGCTGAAGATATTGTTCAGGAGGCTTTTATCACTTTGTGGGAAAAAAATAGAATGATTGAATTTAAAGGTTCTGTTAAAGCTTACCTTTTTAGTATTGTTCGGAATAATTCGATTAATAAAATAAAGCAAGACAAAAGGTTCCGATTTGAAGATGTCGATAGTCAAGCTTATACTATTATTGAAGATAAATTTGAATCTGAAGATCTAGAAGAACGCAAGAGAATGCTGTATCACGAGATTGGTCAATTACCCGCTCAGTCTAAAAAAGTATTTGAGGCTATTGTTTTTGAGAAAATGAAATATGCTGATGTAGCAGCTGAGCTTGATGTTTCAATTAATACCGTAAAAACGCATTATTCGCGTGCACTTAAACAACTCCGCTCTTCTATGGATGTCCTTATCATGATCATGTTGCCTTAAAGAAGGTATGGAAAGTCAAAGAGTAAGACATTGGTTGCATAAGTAAACCTTCTACTTTAACGAATTTCTTTTTTTTTAATTACGAATTACGGTTTGAGCATATTTTGCTCATTGAGCGGAGTCGAAATGGAGAAATGTTTGAAACTCCTAAGACTCGTGGGGAAAGTAAAAGAGTCTAAAAGTAAAGATACTGATTCTCCCATCAGATAACCGATAACTGATAACCGACAACAATAAGCACCAACCGATATTTGACAGCAAAACACCAATTAGCCCAAATCATTATTTCCTCACACTTATAATTCTCAAATAGAGTTTTCAACAACCTTAATAATCATTGCCTTAAAAGATAATTTGCAAAAACATGCAAAAACTTGTCACCCATTTTCATTTTTTTCACTTCTAAGATTAAACGAAGGCTAAAAAATGAAATTTTCAAAAGAACAAATTATAAATCTAATTGCTGCATATCATCAGAATACAATTTCTGATGAGGGAGTTCAAAATTTAAGAGAATGGATGGATATGAATCCTGATAATTCTGAAGAATTTGCGAACTATTTGGCTTTGTTGAAAGAAAGCCAAGCTATTAGCCAGATAAATAAGGTCGATGAAAATCAGGCTTGGAGCAAGATTTATTCTTCTCTAAGTAAACCTGCTAAGAAAAACAAATCAAGAAAGATACAAATGTGGTTGCCATATGCTGCGGCTGTCGTAATTGTATTTGTAGTGAGTTATTTTATGCTGTATCAAGTTACGAGCGATTACGATTTTAATCAAAACTATAATTTCGCTGAAGTTTCAAGTGTTGGTTCGAAAAAAGCCATTCTTACATTAGATGGAGGTCAAACGTTGATATTAGAAGAAAGTTTGACTGACATGTTTTCCGAAAAGGATGGAACAAGGATTGAAAAAGATTCTTCGAACACCCTTAAATATGCGACTAATATAAATAAGGGTAGTCTGTTAATTTATAATCGCATTGATATTCCCCGAGGAGGAGAATATTCTTTGATTCTGGCTGATGGCACAAAAGTTTGGTTGAACTCGCAATCGACCTTTAAATATCCAGTTCAATTTGTAGGAAATACACGCCGTGTTGAATTAACAGGTGAAGCTTATTTTGAAGTGGCTCATAATGCTAACAAACCGTTTTTTGTAAAAGCTGGTGATACAGAAGTTAAGGTGTTAGGAACAAAATTTAATATTTCTTCCTATACTGATGAAGAGTATATCGCTACAACCCTTGTTGAAGGAAGTGTACAGGTTAGTAACTTGGGACGTAATGAGTTATTGAAGCCAGGTTATCAGGCTGTAGTGAATCGAGCAGGAGGTAAGTTTCATGTACAGGAAGTCAATACAAGGTTGTATACATCGTGGGTGAATGGCGTGTTTGAATTTAAGAATAATTCTCTTGAAGAGATATGTCACCAATTGAGCCGTTGGTATAATGTGGAGTTCTTTTTTACTGAGAAGCAATATCAAAATTTGAGGTTTACAGGAGCAGCAAAACGTGAGAAACCTGTTGGTTTTGCATTAGATATGATTGAGAAAATGGCAAATGTAAAGTTTGCAATTAAGGATGATAAAATAATAGTAGGAAGACCTTCTGATTAAAATAATTTGTTAGCGGACACTAGCAAATAAAAAAAACAGGAAATGCGGACACATTCCCTGTTGAGTTTTAATAACAAACCATTGAATAAATCAATGGAAGTATAAATCTAGACCCTAAAGTTATGAAAAAAAAACTAAAATGGCGGTTGTTATCACCAACCATCAGAAAAACATTGCTCATTATGAAGCTAAGTTTAATTTTATTTTTTGCATTTAGCCTGCAACTGTCTGCATCTGTGCTTTTAGGACAGCAGGTAAGCATTCGTACCGGAGAAGCATCTCTTAAATCTGTTTTGGAAGATTTGAAAGAGCAAACTGGTACCTATTTCATGTACAATGAACAAGATATGGATTCGTCTATTCTTGTAGACTTGGATATGAAAGATGCAAGTTTAGAAGAAACGCTTGAGGAAATATGCAAACAAGCTCCTTTTACTTACGAGATTATTGAAGATTTTGTGGTGTTTACTAAAAAAGCACCTACAAAATTAAAAAAAGAAGTTAAGCAAGAGAAAAAGGAACTTAATGGTACTGTTACAGATGAAGATGGTAACACACTACCAGGTATCCGTAGTAGTAAAAGGTACAACAAATGGTGCTGCTACTGATATTGATGGTAATTATGTAATCAGCTTTGACGGAGAAAATATTGTATTAGTATACTCCTTTGTGGGAATGATTCCACAGGAAATTGCTTACACAGGACAAGACTTACTAAATATCTCCTTGAAGTTGGATTCGGAAGTTATGGATGAAGTTGTCGTGACTGGTTACCAAACTATTTCGAAGGAAAGAGCTACAGGTGCTTTTGTAACATTGAATAGTGAAAATGTTAGCAACAGCCCGAATGCTGAAATCGGTGATAATTTAGAGTCATTGGTTGCTGGTATTCAGACACGAGTTGATGAGGATGGAAATACAAGAATTGCCATTCGTGGAGAATCCTCTTTAACTCAAGATTCACCTAATCCTCTAATTGTAGTTGATGGATTTGCTATTGAAGGTGGTTTTGAAACCATAAATAGGAATGATGTTGAAAAAATGACCATTTTGAAAGATGCTGCAGCAGCCTCTATTTGGGGAGCAAAAGCAGCTAATGGGGTTATTGTAATCACGACTAAAAAAGGAACTCGTAAAGAGGGAATACAGGTTGAGGTTGAGGCATACACTAAGTTCAGTGAAGATGTCGATCTAGATTATGCCAATCCTATTGCAAATTCGGAATCTCAATTGAAGTATGAGCAAATGTTATGGAACCAAGGCTATGGGCAAGTTTCAAATGGAATATACTCTTTAGGTCTAAATAAGACTTTGGGACACGATCAATTTGAATTGCAACAGGCAGAATATATTAATAATGGTGGTACTGGATTGGCCAATTTTACTTTGGATACTCCCGAGTTACAAAGCTTAATGAAAGAATCTTATAAGAAGCAGGTTAAGGATTTAATGTTACGTAAAGCTTCATCTCAAAACTATAATATCTCTTTAAGAGGACAAGGTGAGAGAAATAGGTATTCACTATCTGTAATGTACAATAAGAGCAATGAAGTGATGAAAGCAGATGATAATGACAATGTTTTGATCAACTTCAGAAATATCATGAAAGTAAAAGAGTGGTTAACTTTCGATTTGGCTGTTATGACTCAGATTAAAAATGAGAAAAGTGGTGGTGTAGGTCTATCTAGTATTAAACAAATGTCTGCATACGAAACACTATTGGACGAAAATGGTGATTATGCACATGTTAATTCGAATGAGACGGAAGGATCTCCTAGTACTTATAATACGAATGTTCTGAATCAATTATTAACAAACGTTGATGGTTTTCCATATGATAACTTTGTTAATAATCCATTGCAGAATATGAGATCCCAAAGTTTCAAAACGAAAACTTTAAATCATAGAATTAATGGAGGTTTGAATGTTAAGATTTCTGATGGGATAAATGTAAAATCAAGTGTGCAATATGAGCGTGGAACTATAGCTACCAAAAATATTTATGGAGAAGATTCATATTTTACCAGAAAGTTAATAAATGGATATGCAATTACCGACTATGATGAATTGGTTTTAGGTAATCCTTATACCATTACTAAGTATCAGGTTGCAAAAGGCGAAATTGCTTATATTAAAAATACGCAGACGAGTTCTCTACTTTTTAGAAATCAATTTAGTTTCGATAAAACCTATGGTGATCATAGTTTAAATTTTATTGCAGGAACAGAGATTAGTTGGAATAAGCAAGAAACTAAGGATGATTGGTTGTATGGATACAACGCAAGAAATTATCAGAATAGTGTACCCGATAAATACAGTGGTTTATCAGGAGCTTTTAGTCCATCTTATTCTACTTATAATCTTGATAGAGGTGGGGAAATGACTTATCTAACACAGAAGAATTTCTCCTTGTACTCAAATATGGCCTATACTTATAAGGATAAATATACTTTGAGTGGTAGTGTGAGAACAGATGCATCAAATCTTATTGTTGATGATCCTAAGTTTAGATATTCTCCTTTCTGGTCTGTTGGAGGTAGTTGGCAGTTGACAAAAGAAGATTTTATTAAAGATTCTGAGTGGTTGGATCGATTAATATTGAGAGCAACTTATGGTGTGAATGGTAATTCACCAAAGCTATCTGCAAGAGTACCAGTTATGTCATTTAATCCTGGTAATACCCCTTATTCAGGTGCTGGTGTTGATAATGCATCTTTAGTTGAATTGGGAAATCCAACACTGTCCTGGGAAAAAGTAAAACAATTAAATCTTGCTATTGATTTCTCTGTATTAGGGAATAAGCTGTTTGGTAGTTTAGAGTTATACAATAAACGAAGTGAAGATTTGTTGGCAAGAATATCATTGCCATCAACAGATGGTACGGATCGTCAGTTTTTTAATGGTGCTGCTATGGAAAACAAGGGATTTGAGTTAAATCTTAACGGAAACTTAAAAATAGGTAATGTAAAGTGGAGACCGATATTAAATTTCGCATATAATAAAAATAAGGTAACTCAGGTTAATGAGATTAATATTTTGCTTTATCAGATGAGTGACAAACAATTTGTAGAAGGTTATGCCAAATTTCCATTATGGTACTATAAATCGAATGGTGTAAATGAAGCTGGTATTCCTACTGTACTTGGAAAAAATGGATTGATTTACGATGCCAATTCGAACATAAGTAGTACTGGTGTTTATGCTCCAGATCTATTATGGAATGCAGGAACTCGTGTTGCGCCTACAGTTGCTTCTTTAACCAATGAATTCTCATACAAAGGTTTTAGTCTGTTAACCACTATAACGGGTAAGTTTGGACACAAAATGAGAACTGATGGTTTTAGTTATGGAACTAGAGGAGATACCCAGAATTATCATGAAAACTTGGAGGAAATGCTTCTTGGGAATAATGATAAAGTAGGTGAATATTCTCTTCCCGAAGCACAAGTTGCTAATTATGGAACTTATTCAGAATCATCTTATTGGCTACAGTCTAGAATAGAAGATGCATCTTTCATTCGATTTAAAGAAGTGATGTTGTCGTATCAAATGCCACAATCGGTTATTTCAAAAATTGGTTGTTCAGGACTTAAGCTTTATGCTCATGTTAGTAATGTAGGTTTATTATGGACGGCTAATGATGAGGGTATCGATCCTGATTATCCAAAAAATGGAAATTTCTTTAAGCCAGAGAGAACGTACACTTTAGGATTAAATCTTAAATTTTAAATGATGATTGTTATGAAAAAATTAATTTATATATTATTTATTGCTACTCTTCTTTTTACGTCTTGTGATGAGTACTTAGATGAAAAACCAGATAGAAATAAACAAGAAATCGAATACGTCTCTGATATAAATTTACTCTTAGATCAAACTTATGGAGGTTTTATATCTGATATCAATTTCTCGAATACTGGTGGAGATCAAACTTATTATCAAGGCGTATATAATTTCGTTGGTCGTTGGTTATATTTTCCAGATATACAAGAAAGTGTTTGGAAAGATGATATGTCAAGTGTTAATAATAGTTCTTGGACTAATGCTTATGAGGCCATTTGGTTTACTAATTTCGTTATTAATAGCATAGGTAGTTTAGAAGGCGATGCGGATGAAAAAGCAAATTTAATAGCAGAAGTACATTTAATAAAGGCATATAAACAATTCAATTTAGCTCTAAAGCATTGTTTGTATCCATCAAGTGCTAATGCTGAAGAAATGGGAATTCCTTTAAAGAATGAAACTGAATTTGGTCTAACTACAGTTAGAGCTTCTCTTGGAGAAACATTTGAACAAATTGAAGCTGATCTTATCGAAGGACTTAAGATTGATAAACCAAGAACAGATTCTTGGAGAGAGAGTGATGCTTCAGCAGCTGCATTAGCCGCAAGGATTTACTTATATATGCATGATTTTGATAAAGCAAAACAATATGCAGAAAAAGCAGTATCTCTTCATTCTACCATGATAAATGTGGAGAATATTGAATTAAGCCGAACTTATGATGGTACTTATACTGCAAGTACATCAGGTATTCTTGCCTACTCTAAGGAATTTTATTCGAGTTGGGAGAGTCAGTATAAAATTTATTACGATGGTGAAACTGGTTATTATATGACTCCTAGTGCTAATTTATTAGCAGCCTATGAACCAACTGATTTGAGATTGCAATATTTTTATTCTGATGCGCTCTTTAGTACATATTATGGGCTTACAGAGAATAATATGTTATATACAAGAAATGGTACTCTAATGACGGGAACTGATGTTGCTGAAATGTATTTGATTCTTGCAGAATGTGCAGCTCGTAATAATGATTTTACGACTTGCATGCAAAATGTAGAATTGGTTAGAGTGAATAGGTTTGCAGCTGCAGATTATACCAGTTTACCTGTACCTTCATCAGAAAAAGATGCTGTTGAGCTTATTGCTAATGAAAGGTGGAGAGAATTTCCTTTTACTTCATTAAGATGGTACGATGTAAAGCGTTTGAATGCAGAAGGTTTAGTTGATCCAATTATTTTATCAAAAGATTATTTTGAGGTTGGTGAAACGGCTATTGATTTTGGCACTCCTAAGGTTTATACATTAGAGCCAAATTCTAGAAAATACGCTCGTCCAATTCCAAAAGAAGTTATTTCACTTACAAGAGGATCAGTGGTACAAAACACATACTAATCGATTGTATTTTGATTAATAAATGATTAATAAATATAGCCCCCGAAGTGGGGCTGTTTTTTTTACAGAATGAAAAAAATGAAGAAAAATATTTTTGCTCTATTGGGGATAGTAATGCTACTTAGTAGCTGTTCTGAAACTCCCGAAAAGGAAAATAAAACGGTAATCTTAAAAGGATCTATCGTTAATTACGATCAGGATACATTGTATATGAATAATGTGTCTTCTGAACTTATGGTTTTTCAGGAAGAGATACAAGCAATTGAACTGACTGGTAAAACAAATTTTGATTATAGGTTTGACTTAGAAAAGCCTACTTATTTTAACATAGGTAGAACCTTTTTATATCTATCTCCAGGCGATAGTTTAGTTGCCAAACTTGACACAAGAGATCGTTCTTTTGGATCCTTTACAGGTAAAGGTGCCGAGGCAAATAACTATTTAACCAAAACTCCTTATCCAAAAGGAGGTTCATTTTGGGGGGAAAGAGAATTTTCGTCAAAATTTAAAACTTATCAAGATGTTCCAGTAGGTTTTCAGAAAGTTGCTGACGCACGATTGGCTAAGCTAAATAATTTAACTCAGGTTTCAGAAGCGTTTAAAGAGTTGGAAACTGCACGTGTCAAGTTCGATTATGTGAATAGTTTAGAAAATTTATTTTACTTGTATTATCCTAAATTTAGAGAAGGTAAAATGACACAGGAAGAAATGGAGCTTAAGATCGAAGAAGCTAATAAATATCTTACTCCATACAAGAAGCCTTTTTTAGACAATTTTAATGATACTAAATATTTACAACTAGAGGTTTTTCAAAGCCTGTTATATTCATTAAACAAAGATGAGTACAGAAAAGATCTTGACTTACCAATGCTTAGTGAAAAATTACAAGAGTATTTTCTAACGAGTAATTTGGTAAACGAATTAAAATATAATGGTTACTCAAATCAAGTTGGTGAAAAATTAAATAAAGAAGCACAAAAAATAAAAGACCCAACTTATTCGGCCGTGTTGAAAGATCTGCAAAAGGAATACCAAAGTATTACAAAAGGAAATACCGCGTCTGATCTTACATTCACAAAACTAGATGGTAGTACTATTAAGTTAAGCGATTATAAAGGAAAAGTAATTGTTTTGGATTTGTGGGCTACTTGGTGTGGACCTTGCATGAACGAAAAACCGTATTTTGAAGCTCTTGAAAAGAAATATCATGCTAATGAAGATGTTGAAATGATCTCACTATCCATTGATACAGAGGAGAAATGGAAAAGTTATTTTAAGAAACATGACCTGGCTGGTAATCAGTTACAGATCAATAGAAGTCAGCTTAGTAATTATAAGGTTGCTGCAATTCCAAGATTTTTTGTCATTGATAAAAACTTCAAAATAGTTGATGTATATGCACCACTACCATCTTCAGGTGATCTTGAAGTTTTGATTAATAAAACATTAGAGAAATAAAATTCTATGTTTAGTGTTTAGCGGATAAGAAATGTAAACTATCTAGCTTGTTGTAGCATTTTTTCTAAACAAATAACACCCCTCTTAGCTAATCCATACTGAGAGGGGTGTTTTGCATTAAAAGGATTCAATTAAACCAGAATGTGATACAATTGAATTGATTCTATAAACAATTTGACTATTAAAATAAATGTGTTTTGAGAGAAGAATTTAATTCTAAAAAGGCTTAATTTGTATTAGAAAATGAATAATTAAGACGATGAGTGAATGTTCCGAATATAAATACTTACACAATAGTGATGTAAAGAATTCAAATGAGTTCAAAGATGATTTTTTCAAAAAAGGCTTGTCTCTTTATGAGGTAATGCGTGTGGTAGAATCAAAGCCTATATTTTTAGAAGATCATCTTATGCGATTGCAAAAATCGGCTAAAAAAGTAGAGCAGTTTATTTGGTTAGATTATTCTGAATTAGTCGAAAAAATTAAGCTTGTAATTAGCACGAACTGTGTTGTTGAAGGAAACATCAAAATTGTATTCAATATTCAGGAGAATAGCCGTAATTTTTATTGTTATTTCGTTCAACATAAATACCCCAAAAAAGAAGAGTATGCTGAAGGTGTTCATACGATCATATATAAAGCTGAACGAAGTAATCCTAATGCTAAAGTTTATGATGATAAATTGCGCAGTTATACAAATAGTCTTCTTGAAAACCCTGATGTTTACGAGGTTATTTTAATGGATGGCCATGATAATATTAGAGAAGGAAGTCGTTCTAATTTATTTTTTATTGAGGGAAACACATTAGTAACAGCGCCAGATGATGAAGTTCTCAATGGTGTTGTGAGAAAAAAAATTATAGAAATTTGTAAACGAATTGGAATTCCTGTTTTGAAAGAGGAAATTGCTTACAACAGCTTATCCAAATTCGATGCTGCTTTTATAACTGGTACTTCACCACAAGTATTACCTATTAAAAGTATCGATATGATATCTTTTAATGTTAATCACCACTTATTAAAACGACTCTTAGAATCCTATAGAAAAGAGCTCGCAAACTATTTAACAGAGTTTTAATCGCTTGTTTTACAGAATGGCAGTCCTATATTAACTTTGGTTCCAACTGGGGTTTGATTTTCGTCATATTGATAGAAGATTTTATAGTCATATTTAAGTATATTGTTATTACTAATTTTGGCTAGAAGATTAATTCTTTCTTGAATATTCTGCATGGCTTTTTTATAAGATAATTTACGGTTTGTAGGATCATATTCTTTCGGATTCGAACGACTTATACTACTATCTTCTATTAAACAACTAATATACTGATTGCTATCTAAATCAAAACTAATTTGAATTAAGCCTTCTTGTTTGCAATCTGATAAGCCAAACCTAATTGCATTTTCAATAAAGGGTTGTATCATCATAGGAGGAATGAGGAAGTTGTATGGATTAATATTATTACTGATAATAATCTCAAACCTAAATTGATTCATAAAACGCATTTGTTCAAGTTTAATATAGTGTTTTAAGTAAGCAATTTCATCTGCAAGACTGATAAAGTTTTTATCTGCATTTTTAATATTCATTCGAAGTACAGTTGAAAAATCAGATAGATAGTCAAGTGCATTTTCAGTTTCCTGTTCGAGAATATAAGCTTGAATTGAGTTCAGAGCATTGAAAATAAAATGAGGATCAAGCTGGTTTTTAAGCGTTTTCATTTTAAGTCCTAAAATACTTGTGTTTGTTTTATTTTTAGCTTCTTCTTCTTTACGTATTTTTCGGGTGTAAATGCGTATTGAAGTAATTAAAAACAGGACAAAAGAGGCAAAAATGATGGCATAAAACCAACTTTTTTTCCACCAAGGATAGCTTATTGAAATCTTAATTGATAAAGGTATAATGTCTGTTTTATTTAAATGTTTCCCTTGTATGTTTAAGGTATACTCTCCACTTGGTAAATTTGAGTAAATAGCATAATTATTTGAACTCCAGTTTGTCCAGCCGTTGTCAAATTCTTTAAGTTTGTATCTAAAAAGACTTTTCTTAGGATTTAAACTGTTTTGAAAATTGAACGAAAATATTAAACAGTTTTGTTTGTGGGTCAAATTTATTGGTCCATTAATATTTCTTGTGGAAGTGTTAAACTTTGAAGTGTCAGGTTGCCAATATTTATTATACACTTGGACTTTTGTGAGGTTCAGTGAAGACTGATCTTTTTTAAGTTTATCAACCTCTGATTTTGATATTTTCAATAATCGCTTATTAGTACATATCCATATGTTTTGATCTTTATCGACAATAGAATTTTTACCATTTTGATCGAAATAACCTTTTTTGTCATTCCAAAAATGATAGTTTATTGGAAAATGTTTTCCCCATGACCGGTAATCGAAACGATATATACCTTCGTTTGTTCCACACCAAAGAGTCTTGTCCTTTAGGTATTGAAAACCGTGTATTGATGTTCCAGTTAATCCTAAATCATTGTTGATTATGCCGAGAATATTAAGTTTTTTGTTTTTATATTTTAATTTGTAAATGCAGCCGTTGTTACCACCTGCAATTATATTACCATCAGGAATCAGCAGTAGGTCGTTAATGACGTTGTGAATGTTCGAATTGAAGTTATTGAAATGTTCAATGTTTCCATCTTTATATCTGAAAATCCCAATTTGTTTTGTCGCGAACCAGATTACTGAATCCTTAGATATCATTTTACTAACACTAATTTTATCCGATTTAGAAATTTTATAGCTGAATTTCTTTTCCTGAAAATTATTGCCTGAATAGACTCCGAATTCATTGTTCCAAAATAAACAAATTTCATTGTTTTTTGTAAAAGTAAATTTAGTTGCAGGGCTGATACCAATATATTTAATTGCATTGGTTTTTAAATTTAGAGTGTAAAAACCCACATTGGTTGCTATCCATAATTCTGACTTCTGATTATTTAGAATGTCGAAAATCTGAATTTTATGTTCACTGTTGGTTGATGAACTTCCATATTTTATAGCGTCTAATTCTTTGGTTGAAATGCGTTTTTTAATCTTGTTTTTTAAGAAGTAAATTATTTCATCTTTAGTGGCTATGTAAATACAGCCATTAGAATCAGATTCTATGTCAGCTATGTTTAGTTTATCAAGATTAAAGTATGAGGCATTAAAATATTGAAATATTGAATTTCTAAAATGTAAAATACCTTTATCTCGTGTGCCTAACCATATATTGCCTTCATTGGGGTCAATAAAAATAGATTGTACAAATACTTTATCAATATTATTAGAAATTGAAAAATCGTTAACCTCTTGTCCTGATACTTTAATAATTTTTCGATATTCAGTATCAGCTATAAAGTATCTTAATAAGTAAAACGTTTCATCGTTATACGATATAACTTGAATTATTTCGCAATCTAAGTCCTCTTGATTTTTAAATCTAATTTTATAAGTTCTGTTACTGAGGCTGTGCTTATTTAAAAGATGTGCTGTATTAAATTTATTAAATTCAATAATAGGAGAGTTATCCTTTTCTAGTAGGTTAAGTTTATTTGAATTTAGGTTGCAATCAAATGTCTTTTTAGGTGTACTTGAAATAGCTAATAACTTATCGTCATTTTTAATGAAACTAGTAATGTCAATAGTCCCATTCGTTTTAAGAGGTGTTAGGCTTATTTTATTATTATCTATTGATACTTTATTTACGCCTTTGTTTGTACCTAATAAAAGTTGATTGTGAATTTTATCGAAATAGACAGATTTTATGCTACCTTCTAACCCTAGTTCTTTGTTATTGTAAATTAGAATATCATTCCTATCAAATCGACATAAACCAACATTTAAGACTGCTAACCAAAGATTATGCTTGTTGTCTTCGCATATCGAAAGTATTTTCTCGCCATAAAGGCTTTCAAGTTCTTTACGGATGATTATATTCCCATTATCAAATTCAAATAATCCTGCATCTGTTGTAATCCATACAATATCTCTTGAATCGGAGAAAATTTGATGTACATTATTGCTAGGTAAACCATTTTTTAATGTATAAGAAGATTGATATTGGTTTGATGCCTGTGAAAGACAGTTAAAAACCAGTATTAGTAATAGAGTTATAGTATATTTTAAGAGGATTTTTTGATTCATTTTACAATGATAGTGAATATGTTTCAAATATTTTATTGTCAAGTTTGCCAAGTTTTTCATTGATCTAAGTTTATTCAAGATTTAAGATCTTCTTCTTTGTAAGGAAACCTGATTTAAAGCAAAAATAGATGTGTATAAAAAGCGTTGTTTAGATCGAGATTGTTTAATTTTGAAAGTCCTTAAGAAATTGAATAATTATGAAAGCAGAATTAAACCAAGCCAATATTGATAAAGCTGAAGAAATGTTTTTATCAGACTCTAATTTTAAATTTACAGTTCTTCCTCGTATTAAATTGCTGCATGCTATTAAAAAAGAGCTTAAATCTTATAATGATCTAGAATGGTCTTTTGAATTTAATTATGTGAATGTGAATCAAAATAGAGTAATTATTAAATATCTCCCTTCTGTTAACACTGAATTATCTCTTTTTTACGAAATACCCTTGGTTCAAAAGTTTGAATTAAGAAGTTTTCTAGGGCATTCGTCTATTCATTTCATTAATATATACGGTTTTCTAATTAAGAATTCATACATAAAAGAAAAGCAATTTATAATACGTGCAGAGTATCGGAAAATACCTCATTTTATACTAAATTTGAAGGTCAAGAAGTATCAAGTACCTGTTTTGAACCACTATTATGATTCAAAACAAAACTCAGATTTACCAATTGACGAATTAGTATTAGGAGAAATTCGCAATAATTTTGAATTATTTAATCCTATATTTAAGTTAATTATTGAAAACTTTCATCAGTAATAGATCTAAAAATTAGTGCTTTGAAGCAATTGAACCTTTTCAGACATTTTCAGAATATTAGTATTGGTAAAGCCTACCTGTTTCTTTTTTCATCGTTATCTAGTCTTGTACTTATCATTATAGGTGCAATCTGGATATATAATGAGTATACTAAGTTTGACGTAGAGTCAAATTCTCTTAGAGATAAGTATACCAATGAGAATAAGGCAATTTTGATTAATAATACAAAAAAATGTATTGACTATATTGATTATCGAAAAAATCAGTCCGAAGATGTTTTAAAAAAGACACTGAAGACTTATGTTGATCAATCATATGCTATAGCTCTGCATATTTATAATAAAAACAAGAATGTTTTATCTCAAAATGAAATAAAAGAAAGAATTAAAGAAGCTGTTTCTTCTTTTAAATTTAACTCTGATAAAGGGTATATTTTTATGAATACGATGGATGGTGTAGGGGTTCTATATCCTAAAAATCCAGAGTGGGAAGGGAAATCCCTTCTTAAATATAAGGATATCAATCAAAACCTATTGGTTGTAAATGAACTTAATCATCTTAAATATGATGATGAATCTTTTATAAAGTACAAGTCAAAAAATAACAGCCCCAATAAATATAATGCCTACACAAAAATCGCTTATATCAAGAAATTTAAACCGTTTAACTGGTATATGGGGAGTTTTGCTTACATCGATGATTTTTTAGAGTCGATTCAAGCAGATTGTATAGAGAGAATAAAGGATATGAAGGTTAATGAGGAAAACTATTTCTTTATTTACTCTAGAAATGGGACTTGTCTTTTGCATAAAAGACCAGAATACATAGGGCACAGTTATAGCGGTTTTGATAAGGAAGATGTTGATGTCTCTCGTAAGATTTTACTTTCAACAGGAGATAAAGATCGGTTTATTACTTATAGTTTATCCGAGGGTGAGAAAATTACATATTTATATGATATTGACGAGTGGAATTGGATTATAGGTTCCGGTTTCCATACTGATAAGATAGAAAAGAAAATTGCGAAAAAACGAGAAGAACTTTATGATCGTTTAATTAGTTACAGTACAAATGTTATTTTATTAATATTGCTGACATTTATGCTGCTATATTTTGCTGCAAAGATGTTGTCTTCCAGAATGAATAGGAGTATTAATTCATTTAACGAATTTTTTAAGAAAGCTTCAACGGAATCGGTGAAAATTGATGTTGAAAAACTTCACTTCTCCGATTTTAAAGAAATGGCGTCTATCGTTAATGATATGGTAGATATAAGAGTCAATAAAGAGAATGAACTTATAGAAGCACGAGAACTTGCTGAAAAATCGGATAAACTTAAAACGGCATTCCTTTCTAATATAACACACGAAATTAGAACGCCAATGAATGCTATTGTTGGCTTTTCTCAACTATTACAACAGGAAGGATTAACCACAGAACTTAAAGATGAATTTGTTGGTTATATCGTTAATAATAGTAATTCTTTGCTAACCTTAATAAATGATATTATTGATTTTTCAACTCTGGAATCGGGTGTTATTAGTGTTACTTGGTCAAATTTTAATTTGAAAAATTTATTGGTTGAATTGAATGATAAGTTTGATCAGCTTAAGAAAGTGAGTGGTAAATCTGATATAGATCTTATTTTCCCTGATTCGGAAAGATTAAATAACACGATTCTTCATTTTGATGCAGTTAGATTAAAACAAATATTAAGTTATTTAATTGATAATGCTTTAAAATTCACGAAGGAAGGAAAAATTGAAGTTGATTATAAATATGAGAAAGATTCCATTTTATTTTGGGTGAAAGATACGGGTATTGGAATACCTCTTGAAAAACAAGGATATATATTTAATCGATTTAGACAAGGTGAAGAAAGTCAGACAAGACGATTTGGTGGTACGGGAATTGGGCTTAGTATTGCAAAGCAAATTATCGAACATTTTAAAGGTGATATTTGGCTTAAATCGGAAGAAGGAGTTGGTTCTGTTTTCTATTTTAAATTTTCTTTAGATCAGAAAAATTCTAACAATTAAAATAATTTGATATACTTCCTTCTCTATAATTAGAGGAGGATTTTTATATATATACTGATAGATTCCGATTCACTTGTAAAAGTGGAATCTAATTACAGACTCGTTCTGCTTAAATAAATATTTGATTTAAACGGAATAGGAAGAAATTAATATCAAGAACACAGCATTTCTTAAGAAGCTTCTAAAATCTTTCATTTTTGTATTATAATATTCTTCGGGAAGTCAGGTAGTGTTTTGACCAATAGGGATTATTTAAGTTAGATTTCATAAGCCCTTTTTTAGTTGAAACATGCATAAATAGGTTGTCTCCCATAAATATGCCAACGTGACGATATCGTTTTGAAGTTCTAAATAATACTAAATCTCCAATTCGAAGTTTTCTTTTAGAAATTGGAATTCCCTCTTTTAGCATAAGTCCAGTTGTTCGAGGCAATTCGATCTTAAAAAGATTCTTATATGTAAATTGAACAAAGCCTGAACAGTCGAAACCCTTTATGCTTGTTCCTCCATATTTATAGGGAACTCCCTTGTATTTGCGGTATTGTGTTTCTAGTTTGTATTTTCTACTGGTTTTCTTTTGTAGCTTTTCAACTTCAATTTTTTCTGTTCTTACTTTGGGCTTGTGTTTTTTTGTATTATGCTTACTTATTTGTCTTTTGGTAGAACATGAAGCAATTGTTATCCCTATGATAATAATGTAAAGAAGTCGTTTAAGCATAAATTATTTTACGATGAATGTTTAAAAGAAATAGAAAGAATTGACCTTTCTATTTCTCTAGTGCAATAACACAAAAATAGTTTACTTATTGTCTCTTTATTGTTTATAAATGAGTTTAGGCTATCTTTTTGTGCATTCTAACAGCAATTGTAATTGAAGATATGGCAAAAATACTTAATATACCTAGTTCCTTAAGGATATCAAAAAATCCAGATCCTTTTAGCATGATCATTCTGATAATTTTGATAAAATACGCAATGGGGTTTAGTATGTTTAATTTTTGACCCCATTCTGGCATACTTTCAATAGGTGTAAATAGACCACTCATGAGTAAGAAAATTACCATGAAAAACCAAGCAATAAACATAGCTTGCTGTTGTGTGTCAGTTTGTGTTGAGATGAATAAACCAAGGCCTAAAATGGCGATTAAATACACAAATGCGACAAGGTAAATTAACCAGACGGAACCCAAAAATGGAATCTGAAATCCAAATGTTGCAACCAAAAGGCCAATGCCTAATTCGAAAAACCCAATTATCAAAAAGGGGATTAGTTTGGCTAGTAGGAATTGTGATTTTCTTATAGGTGTGACATTTATTTGTTCAATGGTTCCAATCTCTTTTTCTCGTACCACATTCATGGCAGATAAGAACAAACTGATTACTGTAACCAATAAAACAAGAAGTCCTGGTAACATATAAGGTATATACTTCATTTCAGGATTAAACTGATGAGAATAGGTCGAATTTACAATATTATGTTGATTGCCTTGGCTTAGTTCAGCAAAGTTTGGTGTAATACTTAGATTATAATCTTTGATAACAGAAGTGATATAAGCATTGTATAGACCTGCCGAGCTTGCATTAATGGCATTTACTAGAATCTGAACAGATGCTTGAGTATTTAGATCGACAGATTTTCCAAAATCTTCATTAAAGACAAGAATAGCATCGATATGATCTTTAAACAACTCTTTTTCTGCTGCCTCTTCTGAAAAACCGATTTCTTTGACTGTGAAAAATGGAGATCCATTAAACTTCGAAATTAACTCCCTAGATTGATTAGAAAGATCTTTATCTACAACATATATGTTTGTGTTTTTCATGTCGTATGTAGCTGCAAAAGACAGAATACAAAGTTGTAGTATTGGCATTACAAATATGATAGGTAACATGCTTTTGTTACGGAAGATTTGTAAGAACTCTTTTTGTAATAAATATTTTAATATTCGCATAACTCTTCCTTTTGATGTTATTCTAACCTTGTTTTAAACTTCTTTAAACTAAGCCCTATAAAACCTATTGTCATGACAATTAAAATCAAGGTTTCTTTCCAAACATATTCAATACCGACACCTTTAAGCATAATGTTTTTTAAAATAATAATGAACCATTTAGGTGGTATTATATGACTAAAGATTTGCAAGGGTAGAGGCATATTTCGAATAGGAAAAATAAACCCAGAAAGTATAATTGTTGGTAGCATTAAGGCAAACATGGAGAGCATCATGGCAACTTCTTGATTTTTAGATATGGTAGATATGAAAATTCCGAGGGATAAAGCCAGAAAAATAAAAAGTATAGTTTCGGCCATTAACAGGGTGAAGCTGCCTAAAATAGGAACACCAAATATGAAATAGCCCATGCCAACAATGACCAATGCATTTATAAATGATAAAGCTAAATAGGGTGTTACTTTCCCTAAAATAATTTGTAATGGATTTAGTGGTGATACCAGTAGAATCTCCATCGTGCCCATTTCTTTTTCGCGAGCGATTGAGATTGAAGTCATCATAGCTGATACTAGCATAAGTATGGTTGCCATTATACCTGGAATAAACATGAAAACACTTTCCAAATTGGAATTAAAGTACATGCGTGTTTTAGGTTGAATTGCAAAAGGTACTTTCTTGCCTCTATTTATTTCGACATTGTAATTCTGAAGAATACCTTGTAAATAATTAACCTCTAAATTTGCCATGTTTGGATCGGTGGCATCGGTTAAGATTTGAATATTTGCTGTTGTGTTTTTAATTAGATTTTTACCAAAATCAGGTTCAAACACTAAGATTAGTTTCACATCACCTTTTCTGAAAATAGCATCTGCTTCTTCTAATGATTTAAGGTTATCTGTCAGATTAAAGTACCCTGATGAGGTTATTTTATTTATGATTTCAGCTGAATATTCATCCTTAGAATGGTCTAATACAGCCATTTTGACATCTTTAAGATCTGTTGATATCACATAGCCAAAAAGCAATATCTGAACAATTGGCATTCCAAACAGAATAAGCATTGATCTCTTATCTCGAAAGATATGATAGAACTCTTTTTTTAAAAATCCGATAAATCGATTCATCTGTATAGTTATTAATCTTATTCTATATTAGTCGCTTTTCTTGCCAAGCTTAGAAAAACTTGATCCATGTCGGCAGCATTAAATTGCTTTTTCAATTTTTCAGGTGTGTCTAGAGCCTCAATCTTTCC
Source organism: Ancylomarina sp. 16SWW S1-10-2 (assembly GCF_009669305.1). Lineage (GTDB taxonomy): Bacteria > Bacteroidota > Bacteroidia > Bacteroidales > Marinifilaceae > Ancylomarina. The sequence goes on along the minus strand of NZ_SADB01000006.1, from coordinate 41,544 downwards.
GTCTACCATTATGGATACGCGATCGCAATATTCTGCTTCGTCCATATAGTGGGTTGTTACAAAAACGGTGATTCCTGATCGTGCAGCATCGTAAATTAAATCCCAAAATTGTCTTCGGGTTACAGGATCGACACCACCTGTTGGTTCGTCGAGAAATACTATTTTTGGATCGTGAAAAATAGCAACCGAGAAGGCTAGCTTTTGTTTCCATCCCAAAGGCAGCGCGCTAATTCTTTTATCTCGTGCGTGTTCCAAATCAAGTTTTTTGAGCAGATTGTCAGCTTTTGAGTTGATTTCGGATTTAGATAATCCATAAATGCCTCCATAGAAACGGATATTCTCAAAGACAGTTAAATCCTCATAAAGAGAGAATTTCTGACTCATATATCCAATATTCCTTTTGACAGATTCACGTTCATTATAAACATCAAAGCCGGCTACACTTATCTCGCCAGAAGTTGGGTATGATAAACCGCAGAGTATTTTAATAGCCGTTGTTTTACCGGCACCATTTGCACCTAGAAAACCAAAGATTTCACCAGCTTCAACTTCGAATGATAAATCGTCGTTGGCAGTAAACTCTCCGAATTTTTTGTACATGTTTTTAACACGTATCACCTTTTGTTTGCTATTCATGTTCTATTGATTTTGTGCTTAATTCCATAAAACAATCTTCGATACTGGGTTTTATTTTTTCGATTTTAATCTCTGCTCTTCCTTTGCTTTCGAGATAAGTTTTTAGCTCATCTATTGGAGCTTCATTATGAATATCGGTATAATGTAAACTTTGTCCGAAAAGGAAAACCGAATGTGTTGAATTAAATTCTCTTAGGTCGAGTAATGTTTGATAATTGTCGTTACTTCTTATGGAATATAATTCTTTTCCGAATTGCTCTACAATTTCATTAGGCGTATTAACCTGTAAAATTTCACCATCCTGAATTAAGGCAACACGGTCACACAAATTGGCTTCGTCCATATATGGCGTTGCAACGACGATAGTGATTCCTCTTTTCTTTAAACCTTTTAGCATTTGCCAAAATTCTGCTCTCGACACCGAGTCAACCCCTGTCGTTGGCTCATCGAGTAATAAAATTTTAGGTTGATGAATAAGCGCACAACAAAGAGCTAATTTCTGTTTCATTCCACCAGATAGTTTCCCTGCCAAACGATCTTTAAAAGGTTCTATTTGTAGCCAAATGTCACGAATCATATCCATATTATCTTCGATACGGGTATTGAAAACAGTCGCAAAAAAGTTTAGATTTTCAATCACACTTAAATCTTGATAAAGTGAAAATCTACCTGGCATATAACCAAGAAAGGTTCTAATTTTCTTGTATTCTGAAACGCTGTCTATTTCGCATAGTTTAGCAGAACCTTCATCAGGTAATAATAGAGTTGCCAATAATCTGAAAAGCGTTGTTTTACCTGCACCGTCTGGACCAATTAAGCCAAACAATTCTCCCGAATCAATATCTAAATTGATATTTTTGAGCGCTTGAACATTCCCGTAGCTTTTAGATATTTTATCTATATGTATGCTTGCATCCATAGTCTCTTAGAATCTAATTTCACCTGGCATTCCAATTTTTAGAAGGCCATCGTTAGCAACTTTTATCTTTACGGCATACACCAATTTTACCCGTTCCTTTTTTGTTTGAATAATTTTAGGCGTAAACTCCGATTGAGAAGAAATCCAACTTACTTTACCTTTAAGACTGTGATTTTCCTTTTCGTTTTTATCAATAATAACTTTTACTTCTTGGCCAATTTTAACTGATGGGAGTTGATCACCACTGATATAAACTCTCAAATCTAGTGTTCTTAAATCGGCTAATTTAAATAGGGGAGTGCCTATATTTACCATTTCGAATGGTTCCTTATATTTTTCTAAAACAGTAGCGGCTTGTGGAACAATGATTTTACTTTTTTGAATCAAGTCATTTAAAGCATCAATCTTTTTATTTACGCTTTCCAATTCTGCAAGCACTTTTGCATTTTCAGTTTTAACCGACTGAATTTGTTTTTGTGCAATTTGTATACCTCCATTAACGTCATCAACCTGTTTGATAGTGGCTGCTTCATCAGCAAACATTTGATCGATTCTTTCTTTATCCTTTTTTAGGATAGAGATTTGTTCTTGATAAACAGCAATTCGCGATAGTATGTTTTTAATTCCTGAAGCTATAGAGCTTTTTTGAGCTTTAAGCTGTTCTTTTTGTAGATATAGTTGAGTCGTATCAATTATTCCAACTTGCTGAGCCTGGGTAAAAACATCGCCTTCTTCAATTTCTAGATTTAAGATTTTACCAGAATTCTCAGCTGATATCATATATTCGGTTGTTTCGAAATTTCCGTAAGCATCCGATTCATTACCATCCTGTTTACATGCATTTGTTAGGAATACTAAAGCCAAGCCGATTCCAATTATTGTCGTTTTTTTCATCATTATAATATTTAATGCTTTTTAGATACCTTGAATTCTTTTGTATTCTGCAAGAGATTGTTGTAATTGTATATTATGATATTCTTTATTTAGTTTGGCTTGAATTTCCTTGTTTAAGTCATCTAAATAATCACTCGATGTAATAACACCATTGTCCAATTGAGAGGCTGAACTTTTACTAATCTCTTCTAGCAAGCCTATTATCGCAGCATCTTGTTCCAATAGTATTTTGAATTTATTAATCTCATTCGATTTATTTCCAAGATCGATAAGTTGATTTTGAGTGAAGCTTAATTCCTTACTCGTAACAAGTTCTTTTTTTATCGTAATAGCCTTTTGTTTTCGGCGGTTGGCTTTCCAGTCGAATATATTCCAAGATATTTTAGCACCCAACATATAGTAGGTATCAAATTCGTCTTGCAACTGATTGTAGCCAGGATTACCATAACCCACTTGCCCAAAGCCAGTGATAATTGGAGATCTGTCTTTTTTCAAAAGTTCATTTTGTGAGTCAAGTAAAGATTGCTGACTCGCATACCATTTATATTCAGGTCTGATTTTAGAATCTATTCGAATTTGAGGAGTTAATTTTTCTTCGCTTGTGAATTTTTTAAGCTTTGTGTTAACATTTAATTGACGTCCCATAAGTTGTGAAAGCACATTGAAAGAACTCATCTCATGTGCATTCAGCTCCATGAACTGTTGTTGAATCAACAGAAGCTCCGATTGCAAGATCTTTAAGTTGGCAGGTAACACGGCTCCATTCTCAACAGAAGATTTAACCTGTTGGATGCGTTTTGAAATTGTCTTTTGCTTGTCTAAAAGGACTTCCTTGTTTTTTCTGACCAATTGAATGCCAAAATAGGCTATGTTTACTTTTTCACGAAGTTGATACATTTGAATCTCCAAGTTTTGAATTTCAACTTCAGAAGATTTCTTTTCAACATTAACTCGATGCTTTGTTTTGCCGCCATCATAAATTAATTGCTCTACGTCAAGATTAAGAGCATATCGATCTTTTGGAGCTTGTGGTGTGTCCATTCCTGGAAATGAAATTCCTGTTACATCCGATTGATAGCTAATTTGTCCATTAGCATATAATCGTGGTAAATTGGCGATTTTTAGATTCTCTATGTTTAATAGAGAAGATTGATTTAAAAGAGCTTTTCCCTTCATTAGAGGAAAGTTATTTTGTACTTCAGTTTGGCATTTTTCCAAATTTAGGACTTCATCTTGAGCCCATGCTACTTGAATCTTTAAAAAGATTATCAGTAACAAAATGTATTTACTTTTTCTAAAAGCTTTCATATCTAAAACTTATAATTTTATTGATTGAATTATGAAATCAGCAACTTGATCTGCTCGTGCTTGCAGTACCTTATTGAGGTCTTCATTTTCATATAATAGTTCTTTAATGATGGGGCGGGCCGCAAATGGAAATATAGACATACTGATCACATTAAGAATTAATTCTCTTGGATCAATCGATCTTATTAGACCTGCTTTAACAGCTTCATTAATTTGGAACTCTGTTTTTTTCTTTCCCTCCAAAACGCCTTCAAAATCCAATAATTTAAGTATCCTTGTTGGATCTGAATTTATTTCATTAATAACGAAATTAGGAATGAATGGATAGTCTATTAATACTTCGTTATAGTGCTTACAAATATTTCTGATTTTTTGAAATAACTCAGAATCATCAGCCATAAATACCGCCATTGGACGAAATAGTTTTTTTAATGCCTCATCAAAAACTTGCTCAAATAGCTTACCCTTATTTTTATAATAGTAATGTAATAGTGCTTTATTTATCCCAGCAGTATCGGCAATTTCTTGCATTCTAGCTCCAGCTAATCCTTTTTGTGCAAAAATGGCTCTTGCGGCAATTAGAATATTCTCCTGGGTTTCTACTGATTTTTTTTCCATAAATGTTGTTTTTAACCGTTTGGTTAAATTAAATCCAAAAATAAACCAAACGGTTTAACCATCTGGTTAATGCAAATGTAGAGTTTTATTTTTTATTAGCAAATTAGAACTTGTTTTTTTTAACCATATGGTTAAAATGGAGTTTGTTCTATAAGAAGGATACCTTTGTTTTAATCTGTCGAATAAATACATATTAGGAAAGGGAACAATTGGATTTTTGATATTTACCCGATGTTGTTTCAAATTGAACAAATTTTCTTTTTTTAGTCTTGATAGAATTGGTTTTGATAATAAACCATGAAGTACGTTTATTTGAAAAAATATTTTTAGTTTTAAGCCTTAGATTTTCAATTGAAATTATATGCAAAAGAAGATATTTGAAGCGACTCGTATTGGTAATTTAGAACTAAAGAATCGCTTGTGGCGTTCGGCTACATGGTTGAACCAGGCTGATGAGAAGGGACATTTGACTTCGGAACTGATTACTCGTTATGAGGAATTGGCAAAGGGCGGAGTAGGTTCTATCATTACTGGTTATGCTCATGTCTTGGAGCAAGAGCAGCCAAATGCGGGCATGTTAGGTATTTACTCCGATGATTTTATCGAAGAATATCGACCTTTTGTTAAGCGAATTCATGAATTGGGCGCCAAGCTTATTATGCAGGTTTGTTACGGAGGATCATCAACCAAATTTCAAACTAAAGGACGGTTAATATGGGGACCATCTGCAGTTCAAAATCCAGGTTATCGTGTTACGCCTACTAGAATGAAAATTGCGGATATTAAGACGGTAATTGATGCTTATGCTCAAAGTGCTAGACGTGTAAAAGAAGCCGGTTTTGATGGGGTACAAATACATGCTGCTCATGCTTATTTGTACAGCCAATTTCTTTCTCCCTATTTTAATCGTCGAACAGATGCCTATGGTGGCTCAATTGAAAACCGAGCTAGGATTATTTTTGAAACTCTCGAAGCTGTTCGTCAGGAGGTCGGACCTGATTATCCCGTATTAATAAAAATGCATAGCACTGATGATTGGGATGCAAACGGATTGACCCCGATTGAGAGCCTTTGGGTGGCAAAAGAATTGGAAAAACGTGGAATTACGGCTATTGAGTTTAGTGGTGGTAATCGTGATTTTAAATACCCTCTAAAAAAACCGATAAGAGCTAAAATTTTGAAAAGGGAAAAGCAAGCTTACTTCTTCGAAGCAACTAAGCAGATTGCTGCTGAGCTAACGGTTCCTGTCATATCCGTAGGTGGACATCGTAATTTTGAATTCATGGAACATATTCTGAATGACAGCAACATCTCTTATGTCTCTTTGTCGCGTACTCTATTTTCTGAACCAGATTTGCCCAATAAATGGATGGAAAACCCTGATTATGATCCAAGATGTACCTCTTGTTCTAAATGCTGGTCTCCTGAAGGTAATATTTGCATTTTAGATCGTAAGAAAAGTGTTGTTCACAAGTGAAAAAATCGTGATAATGAATAAGTAAAAGAGGTGTTTCATCTTTTTTTTTACGCTCTATTGATATTTTTACAAGTCACTTCTCCTACTTATGAAGTGTAGTGAGATTTAAGTTCCAAAATTCACCTCAGTATAATAGAAAAAAACTCACCAGGTCTTGGTGAGTTTTTAGTATGTTATTGGTTCTAATTACCGTCATATATTCTTATATAAGAATCTCCATTCGATTTAATATAGCCTCTGTACATGCCTCTGGTATTGAATTCCATGGAGACATTTCCTTTTTTATCTACAGCAATAACACCACCTGTTCCTCCTAAATCCGTCAATTTTTTAATTTCAGATTCGCAGGCTTCTGTCACAGTTTTGTTAAGGTATTCCATTTGTGCAGAAATGTCTCGTGCAAAAGCCAAGCGGATATAATATTCACCATGCCCAGTGCAAGAAACGGCACATGTTTTATTGTTGGCGTAAGTTCCAGCACCAATTATAGGAGAGTCACCAATTCGGCCATATTTTTTATCAGTCATTCCGCCAGTTGAAGTACCAGCTGCTAAGTTGCCGTAGCTATCTAATACAACACATCCTACGGTTCCATGCTTGTCATTTTGTGTCGGTTTACGCTTTTTATTTTGTAGTTTCTTTAATGATTCCCATCTTTTTTGAGTGTAGAAATAAGATGGATCGACAATTTCAAGCCCCTTTTCTTTAGCAAAACTTGAAGCACCAGTACCCGAAAGCATCACATGTTCAGACTTTTCCATAACCATTCGTGCAGCACTAATTGGATTACGAATATCACGAACACCTGCTACGGCACCAGCATTTAAATCGGAACCATTCATGATTGAAGCATCAAGTTCGTTGTGACCATCATGAGTGAAAACGGCACCTTTACCTGCATTGAAAAGGGGAGAATCTTCCATCACATGAATGACCTGCTCTACTGCATCTAGGCAAATACCACCATTTTTCAGAATAGAATCACCAACATAAAGAGCTTCGGTAAGTTTTGCTCTATAGGCAGCTTCTTTTTCGGGGCTTATATTCTTTTTTAGAATTGTACCTGCTCCGCCGTGAATAACGATAGTGTAATTACCAGTTGATTGAGCTTGTGAGTTGACAATAGCAAAGAATAGAAGTAGAATTAAAGCTAGTTGTTTCATAGGTGATTAGAGGTTTGTTATTTGCATCTGAATTGATTTAAACCAATCGGTAAATCTCCATAATGTCTTTAAGTATTTTATTAAAATCAATCTTCATATCGATAATATGTCCCGTATGGATGTCGAAAACCCACCCATGAATGGTAATGTGTCTATCGATTAATGCTTTTTGAACTTCAGCTGTCTTAATTAAATTAACACATTGTTCTTGAACGTTAAGTTCTACAAGTCGATTGTATTTTTGTTCTTCATCTTTAATTGAATTAAGCTCTTCTTTATGCAATCGGTAAACATCGCGAATATTTCGCAGCCATGGATTTAAAATTCCCATATCCTTGGCTTGCATTGCCGCTTTTACACCACCACAATTGTAATGACCGCAAATTATTACATGCTTTACTTTTAATTGGTTAACGGCGTAATTTATAACCGACATAACACTTAAGTCAGTATTTGAAACCATATTGGCAATGTTTCGGTGCACAAACATATCTCCAGGCTCTATACCCATTAAATCGCCTGTTGTTACTCTACTATCAGAACAGCCAATGAAAAGAATTTCAGGACTTTGATCTTTAGCAAGCGTCTTGAAATAATCAGGATTATCATTGAGCTTGTTAGCTATCCATTTTTTGTTGTTTTCGAAAATACTTTCAATATCCACTTTAGTGTGTTTTGGTTAATTTATAAATTAAAAAGAGTGAGAAGCTTTGATTCCAATGTTATAAGAGGAACAAACGGGCGGTTTATACACTAATGAAATTAAAAAACACTAAAGTTCTTTCGTGTAAATTTTAATATTCATCGTCGATAATATTTTGAACACGCCCCACCTCTCCTGTTTCTAATTGAACTTTTATACCATGTGGGTGTTTGGGCGATTTTGTTAAAATGCGTTTAACGATGCCTTCGGTTAAATCCCCACTTCTCTGATCTTGCTTCTGAACAATTTCAACTTCTAAGCCTATTTTTATATCTTTTCTATTTTTGCCACTTAGTTGTGTATTATCCATAATCATATTTGCTAATTTTAAAATTAAAGTTTTTTACTCTCATTGACAAGATAGGGCTTCTCTCTATTTCTTCAAACGTATTTTACGATTAAGAGAATTTTGATCCTGTATTTTGTTTTTTTGACAAGAATTGTAACTAATATAGGGAATATCAGTATAAGATTGTTAGAAAAAGGAAAAGAAGCCTTGATGTTTTTTGAAATTTCTTATTTTTGTAATTAAATAAGATTTATGGGATCCATACAATATATAGAAAGAAAGAGTGGTAGTTTAATTAACGAGCTTGTTCCCAGTGAAGGAATGTTAAGATGGCTCTATAATTCTCCTTTGGGTAAAGCTACACTGCATATCCTTGTTAAAAGGAAAATGTTGAGTATGCTTGGTGGTTGGTATATGAGCAGTCGTCTTTCTAAAAAGAAGATTGATAAGTTTATTGCTCAATATCAAGTTGATATATCTGATTGCAAGATAACTGATAGTAAGGCATTTCGTAATTTTAACGATTTTTTCTTTAGAAAAATACAAGCAGAAAAAAGACCCATGGCTAATGGAATTGTCTCGCCTGCTGATGGTAAGGCGCTTGCTTTTCAGTCCCTTGCTGATGTTTCCTCTTTTTATGTAAAAGGTTCAGAATTTACCGTGAAATCTTTTTTGAAGAATGATGCTCTTGTGGATAAATACGCTGATGGATCCGTACTTATTATTCGTTTGGCACCTACCGATTATCATCGTTTTCATTTTCCAGCAACTGGTCGTATTTCTAAATCGAAAGATATAAAGGGACGTTATTTTTCGATCTCTCCTATAGCAATAAAAAAGAGTGTGGAGATTTTTTGTCAGAATTATAGAGCCTATAGTACGTTAGAGACTAAAGAATATGGAGATATTCTTATGTCAGAGATTGGTGCAACAATGGTGGGAAGTATTATTCAAACTTATAAGGTTAATTCTGAAGTCGAGAAAGGAGAGGAGAAAGGTTATTTTGCTTTTGGAGGTTCTACTTTAGTTTTGTTTTTCGAAAAAGGGAAAATTCAAATGGCTGCCGATCTTCTTAAGAATACGCGTAAAGGTTACGAAACGTCTGTATTTGTAGGAGAAAATATTGCTAGTAAATTGAGTGATTAATTTGGTAGTTTAATTGTGAAACTCTTATAACTGTTTCTTAATTGCGATGGGGTACTATTTTTAACCAAATTGTATATCTGATGGTTTTGTAACGAAGAGTTACAGTTAAATCATCCACTGAACTCCCCATTACATTTGATTTTGTTGTCATCTATTATCTAGATAGTTATCAATATCTTTATCTTTTTCACGAAGGTTAATCTATATTTGGTAAATGTTCTTTAAGAATGATAGAACCTTCTTTTACTTCAAGATGATTTGAGATAACTGGGCATTTTGCTTTTAACAAGAAAAAAACTTGTTTGTTGCAATCTGATAGGCCTTCGAAATTTCCTTGTCCTTTACTTATTATAAACTCTGATTTATTGAAAAGCTTAAGAAATTCGGCCGAGCTTTGGTTAAGAATAACACCTGGAGATTTGCAACCCGAGTCAATTAATTCTGCAACTTCATCTAATCCTGAAGCAATAGCATCTTCTATAGTTACATCATTTATTATGGGAATTGAACGCACTGCATATTTTACGGGCTTTTTTAATTCTTTAATAAGTATTTTATCAAATATCGATTCTCCAACATTATCACCAATATAAAGTATGTTTGTTGTTTTTTCAAGTTGCTTTTTAAAAGCATTGTAGTCAAAAATTGCAAAATCTTGTTTTAGAATGTGCTTTACATCTTCTACAATGTTAAAAGATTTGTTGACACCTAAATCAATAATATTGCCTGCAATAGCTATTTTTATAGCAGTGAGAAGTTTATCATCAGATTCTGCAACTATTTTTTCTAATTCAGGATAAATAGATTTTGTTTCTTTAAGGTGTTGTTTTTTGATATCCTTGTAAGGATCATTATTACCGGTAATATCTTTTACAATTTTATAGACTATCATTCCTGTTTCAGCAGGAGTGGCTTGAGGTGATATATTTTTTATCATATCTCCAGTTTCATCTAGAATCTGCTTTAATTTTTTTTCATCAGAAGTAGCCATTCGCCCTGCACGCAAAGCCTGTTGCATAAAACAAGGAATACAATCAAGATAAATTTTCATTGGTCTTTTGGTTTTTAAATTCAATACATTTCACTCTTTATCCTTTGTAAATAGGATATAAGGCTTATCAAAGTGTTTAATTCTTATCACTTGATATGTTTTATAATAACGATTTTAGTTTAACATAATACTCTATGGTTTGGGGTTCAAAAGACGGGTTGTATAATAATGCAGAAGGATGTGTAATTGGGAATATTTTCATTCCATTTAAAAATAATAGTTGTCCGTTTATATCTTTAAAACTCATTCCTAATTCTGAAGCGTTAGCCTTATATTTAGTTAATATTGATCGACTTGCATAATAGCCCAATGGAACTATTATTTCAGGTTTAATAATTTTAATTTCTTCATCTAAAATATAACTACACGATTCAATTTCCTTTTGTTTTGGCTTACGGTTCTTAGGTAATGTACATTTTATCAAATTAGTCATAAAAACGGACTCTCTCTCAATTTGGGCTGCTTGTAGTAGTCTATTAAAAACCTTACCCGAAGGACCAATAAACATTTTATTCGCAGTATCTTCTTTAGTTCCTGGAGAAAGAGCAATAAACATGATGCGTGCATTTATATTTCCTTCGCCAGTAAGTGCATGTTGCCTTGTAAGTGATAATTTGCAGTTTTCACAAGTTTTGATTTGAGAATTAATAGTGTTTAATAAAATCTGTTTTTCTGATAAATTAATTTGTCCCATAATTTAAGGGGTAATTGAAATGTTCTGTAATTCTAGGAAAATTTTATAAATATTTATGTACTTATTTGTTGCATAGTCTTTTTCCCATCTGAACCCATTCAAGTTGATTTGTGATGCAAAAATAATCTATTTTAGGTGATTTTGTTGATTATTGTGAACATAGTAGGATTAAAAACTTGGTGGGTAATTGTAAAAATAGCTGTGTTTTTTTTTCAGTCATCCATGGGGTAGTTATACTGTTTTGTTGAGATATTATGCTCACTAACTTATGCTGTGTCGGATATAACAGTGTGTATTTCGTTATATCCAGCACAGCAAAAAAGTGATTTGTGTAGCGTATTTTTAAGCGATTTACTTATGTGTTTACCTGTTAAAAGTCGTCAGAGAATGACTTTACAGATTCATAAGAAAAACGATTTAGTTTAATTATTTTATTTAGGAGCTTTCCCCTGATTTGCTACTGAGTTCATCGCTTTATTAATCTCATCTTCATTGCCAAGATAATATTTGGCGACAACTTTAAAATCATCATTTAGATCATAAACTAAAGGAATACCCGTAGGAATATTTACTTTTAATATCTCGTCGTTTGATAAATTATCTAAATATTTAACTAAAGCTCTCAAACTATTTCCATGTGCAACAATTAATACTTTTTTGTTCTTATGAATATCTGGTTCTATAGTGTTTGTCCAATAGGGTAAAAAACGTTCTATTGTGTCTTTTAAGCATTCTGTTGCTGGTAATAATTCCTTCTTAATTTCGTTGTATTTAGTTTCATTGGCTGGATGCCTGTTGTCTTCAATGTCCAATTCAGGAGGTCTTACATCGTAACTTCTACGCCATCTTAAAACTTGTTCTTCGCCATATTTTTCGACTGTTTCTGCTTTGTTTAAACCTTGTAAGCTTCCGTAACTTTTTTCATTTAACTTCCAGGAGCGATATACTGGGATCCATGCTAAATCCATCTCATCTAACACATTCCATAGGGTGTGAATTGCTCTTTTTAATACTGAAGTATAAGCTACATCAAAGGTATATCCCTCTTTTTTTAGTAATTGACCTGCATTTTTTGCTTCTTGAATTCCATTTTTTGTTAAATCAACATCCGTCCATCCAGTAAACCGATTTTCTTTATTCCATTGACTTTCTCCGTGTCTTAATAAAACTAATTTCATCTTTATATCTTTTAAAGTTAAAATCTAATAGTAAGATTCATATTTTCATAATAAGTCCATAAATCGTGTTCTTAAATTTTCGGATAAATAAGTTCTTTTTGATTCTGAAAGCAAAGAAATTATCTCTATCCATTTTTTGATTTTGAACTTGACATTAAGTTACTAAAAGGAATGCTTTCTTGTGCAAAAAAACTAACAAAAATAAGATATGTTTTGATTTTGGAATGTGGCTAATTAAGATAGCAACATGTAATAAAACAAAGAGATTAGGGGATAAGGATACTTAAATTTCAATAGGATTCTTAAAAGATTATTGCTCGTATGGTTACAAGTATCTACATAAACTTTTTATAATGATGTTTGTAAGAAACATAGAGAATAAACTAATATCAAGATTTTAATATGTAGTAATTCACTTATTAGTCAATTGTTTAGGTGGTGTTGTCTTGTGAGGAAACATGGCATTTATTGTAAATACTTCAAGGCAATCTGTAGTTATCATTATAATATTTGTAATAAGATATTAATGCCTCTTAATAAATGCTAATCACGATGGGGTACAAAAATGTTTTATGGATCATTTTCATGAGTTTTAAATGAAAACGCCATATATGCGACACTCTATTTAAAAATTTGTTTTTTTTATAAAATTTGAGATATAGTATTCCCAAAATTGGACAAAACTTTAATCGGATGAATAGGTTTAACTATTCGTCCGATTAAGGTATTGTCAGTTAGGTGATTATTGTACTAAAGACAATTGGTTCAAATGATTATTGATTATTCCAATTTCTTCTGTTGTCAAACTTGCGTCCAAGGCTTTAGCATTTTGAATGGCTTGTTCTGCATTTCTTGCTCCAACTAAAGCAATGGTAATACCAGGTTGTTCTATTGTCCATAAAATAACCAGTTGTGCTAGGGTTAATCCTTTTGCATCGGCAATAGGTTTAATCTTTTCCATAAATACATTGGTGCGTCGAAGGTTTTCGTCTGTAAAAAATGGTCTTATAGCACGTTGATCGCCTTCAGCAAATTTATGACCTGGTTTCATTTTCCCGGTTAATAAACCTTTTTCAAGTGGACTGTAAGCTAGAATTCCTTTTCCGTTTTCAAGACAATATGGTACTACTTTTTCTTCGATACCGCGTGATGCCATGCTGTAGGAAACCTGGTTAGATGCTAGACTCATGTATTTCTCGGCCTCAGCAAACTGTTCTTCATTAAAATTGCAAACACCTGCATAACGAATTTTTCCTTCTTTGATCAGTTGGTTAACCGCATCCATTGTTTCTTCAATAGGAGTGGTAACATCTGGCCAGTGTAGTTGGTAAAGATCAATATAATCGGTTCCCAAACGTTTCAAACTAGCTTCACACTCTGCTATGATACTTTCTCTACCAGCATATTTGTAAATATCGATAGCTTTTCCATTGTTATCTTGGCTTTGAAAAACCAAAGTGCCTTTTGCTAAATCCCAACGCATTCCGAATTTGTTGAGAATTTGTATTTTATCGCGAGGAATATCTTTAATTGCTTCTCCAACAATTTTTTCACTTACGCCTTGTCCATATATTGGGGCAGTATCAATAGAGGTTACGCCTAAGTCATAAGCGGCTTTTATCGCTTCTACAGCAGATTTTTGTTCTGTGCCTCCCCAAAACCAACCACCAATGGCAAATGAACCAAATGTAACGGCTGAAAGGTTAAGATCTGTGTTTCCTAATTTTCTGTATTTCATATGTGTAAATATTTATAAATTTTAATATCTAATTTGTATTATTAGCATTTTATTTAATGATATACATTAAGTGTTTTTTCTACCATATTAGGTCTTCATTTGTTCTACGAATAGGGGGTGTTTTTTTGTTTCTTTTACGCCATTATTCGTGCGACTACATAATTATCAAAGTCCGTTTTTTAATTTTAAGGATGTTTAATATTGAACCCTCAATCACTGTAATACCAATGCCTGAAACACGGCTCTATTATGAGATGTTTCTTCAAAATGTCGAAAAATATATGTTTTTTATGATCTTACGAACATGTGTTCGTTCTAATACTATGCGTTGTGACAGTCTTCGATTAGATGGTAATTTATACCAGTTTTCAATTGTCCAGAAGAATTTATAGTCACAAATTCGCATGATAATAATACGAACTAGCTTCTCTATTTCTATAGATTTAAATAGAGATCGTTTATTGTGCATATATTACTTTTTGCCATTTCAATATCTGATTAATTGGCTATTGGTACTCCAAAAGTAAATCTATTTCATGAAAGAACAAGATTTTTTCTGTTAAAATATTTTTAATCCAAAATTAAATCACCTATAAATTTGTTGCATCTTGCGTTTAAAATCCAGTATTATAGATGTTTGTGCGAGTTGGTGAGTTTGACTTCTAATAATTTAAATTTCACTTTACTATCTAAGTAGATTAAAGATTTTAATCTCTAGATATTGGTCGACCAGTTTATTTCGTTTCGAAATTTCAAATTGTATCTTAAAAAATAAATATGTTTCCCCAATAATTGATGGGTAAATTTTAAAAATATAATTAGTCGGCAGTTCTTGATTCTATTTTTAGGACATATAATAAAGTGTGATGATAATTGTAGAATTTATTACAAATAATTTTAGTCGAAGAAACTGTCTAACCCATTATTGTTTTTTACAACTTTAACAAGGTTTAAGTGCAAGTATTGAGAAAGTGAAAAATATTATTGGTTGAGAATACGTCAATTATGTAAGTAAATTAAAGAAGCTAGAGTTATTTCTAGAATTCGGGTATTTGAATTAAGATGTTATTTGTTTTATTGCGTTTCCCTTTGTCACGGCTCTTTTGCTTTAACCTTTATATATTCTGTATGTTACTCGATGATAATTACAAAACTAATAATGATTAAATGCTGTAAAAGTATGTTAGCTAATTTTTTGATGTAAGTGTAAAAAAATTAGCTGTCTAATTTAATGCTGTCTTAGACATCCTTACCTATTGTTTTAATTATTGATAATAGCTTATTATTTTCTTCTTGAATACCAATCGAAATTCGATAATATCCATTTATCCAATCATCTGCCAGATTGCAGATATTAAGCCCTTCATCTTTTAGTTTTTTGCCAAATCCGGGGGTGTTCGTTTTTATCAAAATAAAATTAGCTTTTCCAGGGAATACCTGAATTCCTATTTTTAAGAGTTCCTTTTCTATTCTTATTTTTTCAGCCAGTATTTTAGCCACATTTGCTGTCATGTATTCAGGGGTGTTTAATGATTCAATAGCAGCAAACAGTGTTGGAGTAGAAAGATTAACTGGGAAGTCGGAGAAATGTTCTTTAAAATAATCACCCATTAGCAAATACCCCATTCTGAGTCCAGCCAAAGAAAAAGCTTTGTCCATGGTTCTTGCTATTGCAAGCCTAGGATATTTTTCAAGCATACTTGCGAAGGTTTGCCCTGAAAATTCGTAATATGCTTCGTCTACGACTAATAGAACATCTTTATTTTTAAGGACCTTTTCGGCAGTGTCCTCGTTAATCAGAATTTTACCAGTAGGATTATTGGGATTATCAATAATTATCAGTGAAGGTTCACTCAATTCGTTTAATAAAAGTTCAGGATCTAAATCAAAATTTGGCGGAGAGATTTGAATCTTTGTTATTCTAGTTGCTTGTTTTAAGGCGTATTGAGTTACGGGAAAAAATGAGGGGTTTATTCTGATTATTTTCCTGTCTTTTGAGAAAATATTAATGATTTCTCGTAACAACAAATTTGAACCATGACTTAGGACAATTCGCTCAGTGGGGACATTATTGTATTGCCCCAAGAGTTCTTTTAATTCCATGATATCTTTCGGCTCAGAATATCTATTTGCCTTTTCTAATCCCTTTATTGCAGCCTCTTTAATATTTTCGGATAGAGGATAAGGATTTTCATTTTTTTGTAGATTGATTGTCATTTTACATCAATTAATGTTTCTGATTTATATCCGGTAATTACTTTGCAATGTCCTTTTAAACCTTCATCTACTTTAACGTCTCCAGTATCAACTCTAAGACATTCTAATCTGCTTATTTTATCTTCTGTTGCAACAACAATTAAATTTTCTTTCCCAATTAGTTTTATAACCTCTGGGGTAAATTGCTTGCTTGCTCTACCTAAAATAAAGCCATTTCCTCCAATTGGTGTCAGGATGATTTTATTCTTTTTGTATTTTTTAATTAATTCAAGTAAGCCTTTTTCATTCAAGTCTTTTCCAATTAATTTTTTGTTAAAAACGGCATCTATACCCAACAAACTTTTTTCCACACCTATTTTATCAGCAATTGTTTTTAAAGTTGTTCCAGGACCTAGAATATACAGCGTATCTGTCTCAATATTTTCAAATATATATTGTGATATTTCTTCTTTGCTGATTTTTTCGGGTTTAGTTATATTAGAAGGTTCTTTTTTACCTTGTAAGAGACTTGGGTTTTTCGGCACTTTGAGGTATCCATACAATTTAGCTGCCAATTTTCCATTTCTAAAGGCTTCTTCGTCAATATCAAGAACTTCTTTTTCGATTAGTTCGTCTGTTTTATTATTGATAATTTCTGCAGCAGCAAATGTTGAAAGCGCAAATACCGGACTAAACATTTTGACTCCCGAAGGGATTCCCACAACAGGAATTGTTAATCCCAAAACATCGTAAACATCTCTTGCAGTTCCATCACCACCAACGAAAATTAAAAGGTCTATACCTTTTACAAGCATTTCCCGAATAATTCTTTTCGTATCATCAGCATTTGTTTCTGCTTCAATTTTAGATATAACTTCATATTTAAAATCGAACTTTTTAATGTAATCCTCACCCATTTTGCCAGGTGCAGTAATGAAATAGAGATCTTTTCTATTAACTAAGGCAAGTGTTTTTTTGATTCTTTCAGGAGTTGTTGGTTGTGCGCCTAGTTCAATCGCCTTTTTATATGTTTTACCATCAGTGCCTTTTAAACCAACACTGCCTCCCATTCCTGCTATGGGATTTACTATTAAACCGATAGATTTCATATTGATAATTTTAATGCCAATTTGTTTATGCTTAGATGTTTATAGTGTACTGAATTAGCAGTGAGCTGAATAATGCTCAGGATTAACCAACTCACGATATTTTGCAACGACATTCTTAAAATCTTCCCAAACAGGGCGTTTAAGGGTTGGATTCCGAAGTAAAGCTGAAGGGTGATAGGTAGGCATGACTAATCTGTCTTTCCAATCAATCCATTGTCCTCTTATTTGAGTAATTCTGGCGTTTGGGTCAATTAGTTCTTTTAAGGCTGTTGCACCTAAAAGGATAATAATTTTGGGGTTTACGAGTTCAATTTGTTGATATAAATAGGGGAGACATGCTGCTTTTTCAGTGTCATTGGGTTGTCTGTTATCGGGAGGTCTACATTTCACAATATTACTAATGAAAATATGCTCATCTCGGCTGAAACCACTTGCAGTCAGTATTTTATCTAATAGTTCACCAGATTTTCCTTGAAATACGATTCCGCTTTTATCTTCATAATATCCGGGTCCTTCTGCTATTAGCATTATTTCAGCATTAGGGTTGCCATTACCAAATACAACATTGTTTCTTGTTTGGCTTAATGGACATTTTTCACAGACTAATACTTCTTGTTTTAATGTTTCAAAATCATTCATTATAAATAATTTAACTTGTTTTGGTACACTTCCCAATCTTATATTGTGGTAGGTTTTATTAATGTAACAAATTTGTCTTATTCTTTATTTTAAACAAAAACTATAAACAGTATCTTCAACCATATCTACATTATGCATCATTCGAAACTTAGTTGATTTTATAAATTGAAACCCAATTTCGTCCAGTTTTGAGAAGGCAAGTTTTATGTCAACACCACCAGGATGGGGAATTGCAGCCGGATAAATACATATGATTCCTTCTGGTTTTAATACACGAAAGAAATATGAGAAAAGTAAATCCCAATCTTTTATATATTGTAAGACATCAAAAACAAAAATAGAATCAATGCTTTTATCAGGTATTGTATTGCTTGTTTCTAAGTTGTTTATATTTAGAAAACTAACAGTATTTGTATTCGAAAATAAGGGAAGTCGTTTTTGAAGAATAGCCATTGTATTTTCATCTTGTTCAACTGCATAAACATGACCATCTTTTCCAACAATCTTAGATAAGGGTATTGTATATCGACCTTCTCCACAACCAAAATCAATTACATAATCACTATTTTTCACGCCTAAATCTTTGAGCATTTTTGCTTCTTCACTTTGTAACCACAATGTTTCATGCGTTGATATTTCCATTATATATCTCCTGTTTCCCTATTAATGCTTATAAAAAAATTACGTTCAAAAGGTTTATTTATTCCATTTTTGGATATCTACCATAATTGGATATGTTTACCCTTAGTGCTAGTTGTCTGAAATCGTTGGGGAGTGTAATTTTGTATCTTAACATAACAATTTTTAATAACTACGAATCCCAATGTTTTTATGGCAGCTTGTATGTTCTTTGAATGGTAAATTTAATAAAGTTCTTTTATAATGTTAAGTTTTGTAGATGAAAAGTATTTAGGACTAAGAGCTTTATGTATTATGTCGGAATGAAGTGGAGACTATGATAAAATAGGGGATTAGGCAAATGGCAACAGTTTTAAATAACAAGTAGTCTAGGACTTGTGAAATCGTGAATCTTGTTTTATATAGACACGAAGTCGCTTAAGGGATGCGATGCTCTTTATTTGGAAATTACCTGCATAGCTAAGAGAACGGAAAGGATTATGTTGTTTATGGCTTGCGTTAAGCTGAAGATGATGTAGAACAGGTTTAAATAAAATCTATCCTTTTTAGGGTAAGAAGTATTGTTAATTACGACAGGTTGATTCTGCTGATTTTACGAATTTTTATAGTGTGAGTGGGCTCTTAGCTGAGTATAATATAGTGGAAGCTTAATTAATTGTATGTTGTATTCTACAGTTGTATTACCCTCGTAAATCTAAATCTTTTAAACCCTGCTGATTCTTAATAATTATTTCTTTACCTGCCAGACTTATTAATTCATCATTTTCAAATTCTTTTAAAAACTTCACTGTACTTTCAACCGTTATAGAAGCAAAATCGGCAATGTTTTGTCGAGATAAAAACTGAAAAATATTCTCATTTTGAAATTCTTCAGAGGATAAATATAAAATGGCAGAGGCCAATTTACCTCTCATCTGTTTGTACGATAAATTCTTTATAATATCGATATATCTGCTTTCATTCAAATTATTTTTAGCAGTCATCTTCATTGCAAAATCTGCATTTCTCATAGTGACTTTTTTCAATGCCTCTTTTTCTATCATACAAAAAGTTGAATCGCTAAGTGCAACTGCAGAATATTGATAGGTTTTTTTATTGAATACTGATGAAAATGCCATGTAGTCGCCTTGGCGAGCAATGTTGATGTTTATCTGTTTCGATTTTCCAACTTGCAAGTACACTAAGGCTAAACCTTTGTTTACAAATAGCACATGAGGTGCAAATGCACCCTGTTTAAAGATCGTTTCGCCCTTTAGATATGAAACTTGTATTTTATTCTCGTTTAAAAAATCAATATCTTCTTGAGGTAAATGACTAAAACAACCAGAAATGTTTTCAATATTATTTGATTCCATGCGTTCTGAAATACATTTTTAAAGTGTGATGTAAAGTGCTTGTAATGTTTGTGTTGAATTGAAAAATAAAGTTGTGTGCTCTTCTTTCAACTACATCCAATTAAAGTAAAATTATTATTTTATAAGATTTTTACTATAAAAAGATAACCTAAATCAAGTATTAGTCCAATGGCATTGTTTTGTCTATACACAGGTTTCAAAATAACTTTGTGTCGATAAACAAATTCATAAAATGAAACGAATTGCAATACCAATTGAGAGAGGCAAACTTAGTGAATATTTTGGAAACTGTAATCATTTCGAAATTTTTGAAATCGATGAAAGGTTTACTGAAAAAAACAGACTTGAGGTCCCTTTTAAGTTAAAAACAGAATTGCCCAATTGGTTAGCAAGTGAAGGTGTAACTGATGTTATAATGTATAAAATAGATAAGTTAATTCTTAAAATGTTTCAAACACATAAGATGAATCTATTTATAGGAGTTAGAATCGATTATCCAAATAATATTATTAACGATTATATTGATGGAAAGCTTTACTCTGATGATACAATTATTTCAGAAATAATAGATGACAATGAATAAGAATATAAAATTTGCATTTGCAGTAAATCATTCAAATACATTTGAATCGCGTCATTTTGGTGATGCCGATAAATTTTTAGTTTTTGAATGGAATGGAAGTGAGATGTTATTACAAGATGAATTAATTAACATCTTCAAATCCTTTGACGAAGCACAAGAACACGGTTCCCAAAAGAAAGGAAAGTCAATCATTGAATTATTACAAAAAAACAACATACAAGTACTCGTATCAAAGCAGTTTGGGCTTAATATAAAAATGGTTAATCAATTTTTTATACTCGTAGTTATCGACAAAGAAACAAGCGACGAAGTGCTTAAGATTCTGAGTAATCATATTGTTTGGATTGAAGATGAGCTGCAAAATAACCTAAATGATTTTAAATTATTTTCAATCAGAAAAGGGATATTAAAAACCATAATTACTAAGAAGAAATAATAGAGAATGCCAATAGCCGAAAACATATCAAAACACAATTTCAAATCCTTTTTATGGCATGCTGTTTTTTTGGCTTTTGCCCAAAATTTCATGGACGTTGATACAGTAATTCCCGCTATGGTTATTGAAGCCGGAGGTAATTCATTTCATGTGGGTATTATGGCTGCTATAATGATGGGAGGTTCTAGTTTTACACAATTATTTTTTGCTCCTGTATTAAGCAATGTTCCATTCAAAAAAAGGTATTTATTAGCAGGAATTAATTTACGAATTATTTCACTATTTGCTTTAGCACTTATATTATACCTATTTGCCACTAATAGTAATGTTTCTATACTCTGGATTCTGTTTCTATTAATTTCAATATTCTCATTTAGTGGTGCTTTTACCAATATTAGTTATATCGATATATTAGGTAAATCGATATCAAAAGTTAAACGGAAATCATTCTTTTCTACTCGGCAAATTGTTGGGGGAGTTATTATATTATCGACAGCATTCCTTGCAAAACAAGTTTTGTCTAGCTCTTCTTTTCCACAGAACTATTCCATTATGTTTTTAATTGGAGGTGCTGCATTGTTGTTTGCTTCATTTGGATTTTGGAACATTAAAGAAACAGAACCATCGGGGACAAAAATCTCAGGATTAAAGAATTTTGTTCACAACATGATACATGAACTAAAGAGCAATAAAAAATTAATTTATTTTCTCGGATTTATTAATACTCAAGGCATTATTATTTCATTTATTCCTTTTGTAATGCTTTATGCTAAAGAAACATTTCACACACAAGCTTCAGACACTGGATTGTTTTTGCTTTTTAAAGTTATAGGCGTCGTATCAATGAGTCTTATTGTATTGGTTTATAGCAAAAAACTCAAGTATAATTCGCTATTATATATCAATGCTATCATTTCAATTACACTTGCTGTGATGATTCTTTTTATTCCGAATGCTGCTTGGTTAAAATGGGTGTTCATTTTAGGCGGTTTCGCTGTTTCACTTTATATGATAACATTAAATGGTGTGTTACTTGAAATATCGGGGAACGAAAATCGTGCCCTATATACAGGATTAGTTGGAGCAGGGAATATCATCCCAACCATTTTTCCATTAATATCTGGTAGTGTAATCAGTAAATTAGGTTATCCATTTTTCTATATTTTGTTTATTCTAATTGTATCCACTTCTTTCTTCTTTATACATAAACTTCGCTGTAAAAATTAAAATTATAAAACGATGAGTAAAAAAACATTAATAATTGGGGCAAGCATAAATCCTGAACGCTATTCTTATAAAGCTGCTGAAAAGTTATTGGCACACAAACATGAAATTTACATGATTGGTAATAGACCTGGAGTTTTGTTCGATCGTGAGATTACTAAAGAACAAAAGGCTTATACTGATGTTGATACGGTAACGATGTATGTATCAGCAAAAAATCAAACAGGGTATTGCGATTATATCATATCCTTAAAACCTCGAAGAGTACTTTTTAACCCAGGTACAGAAAATGCTGACTTTGCAAAACGATTAGAAAAAAATGGAATAGCTACAGAAGAAGCATGTACGCTGGTATTATTATCTACAAACGCATATTAATAGTAAACTTAAATACACAATAAAAATGAATTACGATATTGTTATTATTGGAGGTAATCCTGCTGGTGGAACTGCTGCTTTGTCGGCCAAAATGCTCAATAAGGATAAATCAGTATTAGTTATAAGAAAAGAGCCAGAGTCTCTTATTCCTTGTGGTATACCTTATACTTTTGGGACGCTTAAACGTGTTGAGGATAATATTAAAAGCATAGAACCTGCTAAGAAAATGGGAGTCGATTTTCTTATCGACGAGGTAACCAAGATTGATAGTGATAAAAAATGTTTGACTTTAAAAAACAGTAGTGAGGTTTACTATGAAAAGTTGATTGTAGCTACTGGTTCTACGCCATTTGTTCCAACTATTGAAGGTGCTGACTTAGATGGTGTAGTAACAATTCGAAAAGAATTGGAATACATTAAATCAATTCAGCCAATATTAGAAAAAGGGAAAGATATTGTTATTATCGGAGCTGGTTTTATTGGTGTTGAGATGGGTGATGAACTATCAAAACTGGATGGGAAAGTAACATTAATCGAAGCAATGGATTCAATTTTACCTTTGGCTTTTGATAAAGATATGATTACTCCTGTTTCTGAAGTGTTGACAAATCATGGCGTTGATATTCACACCAACACAATGGTCGATAAAATATTAGGTGAAAATGGTAATGTCTCAGGTGTGAAATTAAAAAGTGGCGAAGTCATTAAAGCCGATAGGGTGATTCTTGCTATTGGTTATAGACCCAATATAGCTTTGGCTAAAGATTGTGGTTTGAATATTGGGATTTATGGAGGAATTGTTACTGATGAATACCTAAGAACTAGCATAAAAGATATATCTGCAGTGGGGGATTGTGTTGAGCATAAAGATTTCTTTACTCAAAAACAATCGAGGTTAATGCTTGCTTCAACAGGAGCTTCGGAAGCGCGCATTGCCGGAATGAATTTATATAATCTTAATGTCATTAGACAAACAAAAGGTAGTATCGCTATTTTTTCAACTTCATTAGGTGATATATCGATGGGAGCAGCAGGATTAACCGAAATGCAAGCTAATGCTGAAAGTTTTCATATTATTATAGGTCAAAATGTGGGAGTCAATCATCATCCAGCTCTATTACCAAACACATCGAAACAGATCGTTAAATTAATTTTCTCAAAAGGAAGTGGTATTATTCTAGGTGCTCAAATTATTGGAGGACATTCAACGGGCGAAATGATAAATATACTAGGTTTAGCTATTCAGAAGAATATGACAGCTTCTGAGTTGGCAATTATGCAATACGGGACACAACCTACACTTACAGCAGGTCCAGGTAATTACCCTATTGTAATGGCTGCAATGAGTGCTATGCAAAAAATGAATAAATAAAATAAACTAATTGGTATTCGTAATAATCAATATAATGAATACTAGTTTTATGCTGATCTATTACGTCTTTTATAGATTTGCTAGTAAGGTCTTAATATAAAGACAGAATTATAAAAAAAATATGAAGAAGCAGTGAGGCATGACCTTACTGCTTTTTTTGCGCCTAAGAAATAATATACAATGAGCGACGTTTAATTTATCCAAAAAGAAGACCCAAGCTAATGTTAGACGCTGATTAAATCTAATTTTCAATCTATAACAGGCTTTAATGAAAAGTTCTTTGATCTGAAGAGCAAAGGAACGCTATAAGTTGTGTCTAACTAATTGCGATTCACTTTTGCCCATGTTGAATGAAAAATCCCCTCTCAAATCCACCTCACACTTGCGTGTATTGATTACTTATAATCATTTTCTGGTCTAATTTTAAATGCTATAATATAGGTGCTTTAATCTTATCTACTAGCTAAAATAGACATATATGTGCAGATATGTATCTTACTTATTTTTTTTGAATAGTCTTCTCTTTTATTTGATATTTATCATCAAATACAATTGGTCGACCAATTGTATTGGGCGGATATTTAGTGAATATTTGATAATAATTACAACTTTTAACATTGTTAATCTAAAAAATTGAAAAAAAAACAAACCTTTGCATACCTTTAGTATGGGGGTTTGTGGCGATTTTATTTGTGCGTTATAGATTGAAGGCTATAGAATATATTTTGATAGATAAAAAAGTTTTGTAACTTTGGTGTACCAGTTACAGGGCTAGCAGATGCTAGTAGGCAAAATAAGATTATGGAGATATTAGATAATTTTAAAGCAATAGAGGTTGAAAGTCCAGTGGATAAGATTATCCGTCAGATTAGAGATTTGATTATTGCTGGGTATTTAAATCCTGGAGATAAATTACCATCGGAGAGAAAGCTTTCAGAAAAGTTTAGTGTTGGTAGAACGCATATCAGAAATGCAATTAGAAAATTAGAATTTTATGGCATTGTAACAACGAATCCACAAAGTGGGGTATTTGTTAAAGGTGCTGATATAGCAGCCATGAAAGGTTTAATTACTAATGTTATGAAGATAGAAGATCCAGATTTTTACTCTTTAGTTGAGACAAGATGTTTTCTAGAGATTTCTTCAGTTGAAAATGCAGCCTTAAGAAGAAACGATGAAGATTTGAAGAGTTTGGAAGAAGCTTGTAAGGCTTATGAAGATAAGGTCCACCAAAATCTACCTCCTGAGAATGAAGATTTTTTATTCCATTTAAAAATAGCAGAAGCAAGTCACAATTCAGTTAGTAAAACTTTATTGTTAATTGTGCTTCCTGATATTCTTGAAATTTATAGACGTGAACATGTATGTGCAAACGTTGGAGTTAAGAAATCTTTTGTCGAGCATAGAAATATATTTAATGCTATTAAAGAAGGTGATCCCAATTTAGCAGCTAAATATATGAAGGAACATTTAAGCGATGTTTTAGAATTCAGTAGAAAAAAACGTAATCTCTAAATTTGAATCTTACTGATTATTTATAAGTTTCAGTATGAAGCAAGTGGAATAATAAAAAGCAGTTTTAATAATTGCGTATACTTTTTGTGTTAAGGACTGTCAAGATGGGCCCCAGACCTTATTTAACATCAGATAAGTATGACGTGTAAATTTTTAATCTAACCAATTTTACTAAAACAAGTGAAATGAAAAGAAAAATCCTAATGCTAGTGGTTTTATTAACTGGATTTTCTTCCTTTTTGTTTGCTCAGCAAACGATTACGGGGAATGTTGTTGATAAGGCGGATAACTCACCTATAATAGGAGTGAGTGTATATGAAAAAGGTACTACGAATGGTACAGTTACAGACTTTGATGGAAATTACTCATTAAGTGTTTCTGGGGAAGAAAGCACGATTGTCTTCTCGTTTATTGGGTACGTAAGCATTGAGAAACTAGTTGGAACATTAACTAGTCTTAATGTTGTTATGAAATCCGATACCGAAAATCTTGAGGAAGTTGTTGTTGTTGGTTATGGTACTCAAAAGAAATCACATCTTACTGGAGCTATTTCAAAAGTTGTTAATGAGAATATGGAGCAGGTAGCTGTAGCTCGTGTTGATGACGCCTTGGTTGGTAGAATATCAGGTGTTAATATACAAGCTACCGATGGAGGAGCAGGTACAGCGCCAACGATTAGAATTAGAGGAACAGGATCTATAAGTGGTAGTTCTAGTCCATTAATTGTTGTTGATGGTATCGTTGTTGATGCTGATTACCTTGGTAACTTAGATATGAATGATGTCGCTTCATTTGAAGTTTTAAAAGATGCTGCTTCGGCTGCAATTTATGGTTCAAGAGGTGCAAATGGTGTAATCATGATTACATCAAAGGAAGGTAAAGCAGGAAAAACTAAGTTTAACTACAATTCTTATATCGGGTTTAAAGAAGCTCGTATAAGTGATGCTTACGATTTTTCACTTGCTGAAACTGCTGCTGCTGAATTAGCTGCTAATGGTGTACTTTCAGCTAAAACACAATATAAGCAGATGATAGGTGTTGATAGACCTTGGACGGATGTTATTTTTGATGGTGGTACTATTCAAAATCATTCAATTAGTGCAAGAGGTGGAAACGAGAACACAAAATTTAGTACTGCTTTAAATTATTTACATGATGAAGGCGTATTATTAACTGATGATTATAAAAAGTATGGTCTAAAATTAAAATTAGATACGAAGATTTCTGATAAATTCTCATTGGGAGTCAATTTATCACCTACATATTCTGATAGAAGAAGATTTGATGGTTCAACACATGATATCTTACGTCAAACGGTTTGGTTACCAACATATATTACTGATGATAATATTCAATATGTTGATAAATCTACTTATCCTGATGTAAAAGTCGGTGATTATGCAAAACAGCGTCATTTTGATAATTATATGTTGAATGGTGAAGAAGTAGATATTAGTAATACTTCAAATGTAAATCCATATGCTAAAATTAAGGAAAGAGATTATACTTACAAGAAACTCAAATTGTATGGTAGCGTTTATGCAAAGTATAAAATAATGAAGGGATTAAACTTTAAGACTACAATTGGTGGTTCTTTCCAGAATACGGATGTTAGAAGATGGCAAGGACCTTTAGCACACAGAAACGGTGCTAGTAATACTCAGTTGTTTGAATCAAATACAAATAGTATTCACTTGGTGAATGATAACTTCTTTAGCTACAGTAAAAGAATGGGTGATCACGACATTAGTGCTATTTTAGGTGTGTCAGTAGAAACTTGGGAAACTGAGTTCTCTTCGGCTAATGGAACAGATTATGCATTTGATTACATTAAAAATATGAGCGCAGCAGGTACAATCAGTTCAGCTGAATCTGGTGAATACGAAGATCGTTTATTATCGTTCACAGGTAGGGTTAACTATGCGTTCAAAGATAAGTATTTGGCATCAGTTAGTTACAGACGTGATGGTAGTTCACGTTTTGGAGCGGATACTAAATATGGTGACTTTACTGCATTTTCAGTGGGTTGGAGACTTACACAAGAAGATTTCTTAGTAGATAATGATGTTATAGATAATTTAAAACTTCGATTTAGTTATGGTGTAACGGGTAATAATGCAATTGATGCATCCTCAGTTTACGAAGAAAATTATCCTTATTTAGCATTGTTAGAAACTTCTTCAGCGATTGTAAATGGTTCAGCTGCTACTGGTTTTAATGCAATTAATATTTCAAATCCAGATTTAGGATGGGAAAAATCTGTAGAATTTAATCCTGGTCTTGATTTCACCCTTCTTGGAGGTTTACTTTCAGGTTCGGTAGATTATTATAAGAGAACGAGTGAAGACCTAATTTTATCAAATCCTGTTTCATGGACTACTGGTTTTGATGCTGCTCTAATCAATAGAGGTGAGGTAGAAAATAGTGGTATTGAGCTTGAATTGAGGTCTAGAGTTAAAATAACTAATGATTTAACTTGGACTGGTACTTTCATAGCTTCTAAGAATAAAAACAAGTTAACAGATTTTGCTGAATCTAATGGTCAAATTCAAAGTGTTGACTCAAAAAGAGCTGCTGAATGGATTAATCAGGAAGGTAAGCCAATTTCATCATTCTACGGTTGGGTAGTTGATAAAGATATTCCCTTAGAATATATAAATAATCCTTACCATCCAGTTGGAGCAGAAGCTCAAGATGTTTATGTAAAAGATTTAAATGGTGATGGTATCATTGATGATGAAGATAAAGCAATTCTAGGTAACCCTTATCCAGAATTAATTTGGAGTTTTTCTAGTGATTTCAAATATAAAAACTTTGACTTTAGTTTTATGTTCCAAGGATCACATGGAGCTGAGGTAAGAAATATGGGAGATCAATATATGTTTAATCAATTTAATAGTTCACAAGATTTTGATCCAACAATTACACCAAATCAAGAATTTATTAAGCAAAAAATATTTACAGATGATATTGTTCAGGATGCATCATATATAGCATTAAGAAATGTGAATATTGGATACTCATTTGGAAACGAATTATTGGGAAGAACTTTTATTGAAAAAGCAAGAGTTTATGTGTCTGCACAAAACTTACTGTATTTTACAGCGGATAATTATACAGGTTATAATCCTGAGTCTGTAGATTCTACTTCTCCAACTACTTACGGTTATCAGAGAGCGGGATCTCCGATTTATAGAACAATAAGTGTAGGTGTTAACTTAGATTTTTAATCTAAAAAAAAATATGATAGACATGATCAAATATATAAGCAAAATAGCAGTGCTTCTAATCTTAGTAGTATTCACTGCTTGTGAAGACTCCTTTTTGAGTCCAGATCCTACGGGAGCGATAACTTCTGAAAGCTTCTTTTCTGATGATTCAGAATTAGAAGCAGGATTAATAAATATGTATGATGGTATTCAGGGAATAAATTCTACAGATACAGACGATAATCATGGCGTAATGTATGAATTTTATGTAACTGAAATGAGAAGCGACAACACTCGTACTAAAGGTAGTGAAGGTGAAGACGCGCAGTTTGATACTTTTACTGTTGAAGCTACAAATGGTAGGCTAGCTGATTATTATGCTAGTTGTTATAACGTCATTTATAGAGCAAATTTAGTTCTAGATAAATTAGATGCAGCTAGTGAAGGTGCTAGAGGAGCGTTTGAAGGTGAAGCAAAGTTTGTAAGAGCTTATACGTATTTCAATTTGGTAAGATTGTTTGGTGATGTTCCTTTGGTAGACAAAGAAATTAGCGTATCAGATGGAGAAATATCATATACACGTGTGGCTACTGCAACAATTTATGACTTAATTGAATCAGATTTACAAACTGCAATTGCTAATCTTGATAATAGTTATAAGGGTAGAGCTTCAAAAGCTGCAGCTCAGGCATTATTAGCTAAAGTTTACTTAACTCAAGGTGAAAATTATGTATTAGCGCAGGGTTTATGTGAAGATGTGATGAGTAGCGGCTATTCATTGGAAGGTAATTTCAAAGATATATTCTATAATGAGCTAAATAACGAAATTATTTTTGCGATTGAGTACATTGGAGATGTAGTAGATGATAGTCAGAATTTCTCATCTGAATGGTTAAATTCTGTTGGTAGAACTAGTGGTGTTAACTATGTTACTGCTGATGTTCGTGAAGCATTAGACGCAATGGGAGGGAATAGAACGATGTATTCTTATCGTCAAGATGCAACACAGACTGAACAATATCAAGTTGTTAAGTATCTTCCAAATGGAGATGAGAGTTTAGGCATTTTACCTACTTCTAGTGATCCTACAAAAGCTGGGAACGATTGGATCGTATTACGTTATGCAGATGTTTTGTTGATGCATGTTGAAGCTATTATGGCTGGAGCTAGTGAAACATCAAATTCTGCAGCTATTAGTTCTTTTATGGAAGTAAGAGATAGAGCTGGAATCACAGATAATGTGACTACGATTACAAAGGTTGATCTATTAAATGAGCGTAGAGTAGAATTCGCATTCGAAAATCAGAGATTCTTTGATTTAGTTCGTTTAGGAATGGCAGAAGAAGTGCTTTCAGCATTTTCAACAGAAACAGGTGGAAGTTTTTCATCAACTGATTTATTGTTGCCAATACCTCAGAGAGAAATTAACTTAAGTAATGGTTTGCTGACACAAAATCCTGGATACTAAGATTTGTTTAACAATTAATTTGATTTAAAATGAAAAATAACATATTAAATTTAAAACTAAATCAAAGTTCTGTTTGGAAGATGTTAATTTTAGTATTAGCCGTTTCCTTTACAGCTTGTGATTTTGAATACGATTTACCTGATGCAGATTCAAAGGCAGATGGAACACCTCCAAGTGCTTTGTTTACATATGCTCAAGGTCAAGGTAGTGCTGAAGAATGGAAAGATTATACATTCTCAAATTTATCCAATAGTGCTACTGATTATGTATGGGATTTTGGAGATGGTAATACATCAACAGAGAAAGATGGTAAAAATACCTATGCGGGTGAAGGAAGCTTTACGGTAACCTTAACCTCTTCTGATAAACTTGGCGTAACGAGTTCTTATTCTGAAACGATAGAAATTATTGAGCCAGAAGAACCTCTAGCTATTGTACCTGTTATTTTAGAAGCAAGTTTTGAAGATTTGAGTTTACCTGATGGTAATGGTGATGGTAGAGATTCCTGGAGAAATGATTTTGGAGGCGTAATTCAAATTACAAACGATCCTGTTCAAGATGGATCACAAGCAGCAAAATTTCCTTCTGCTGGTGATAGAGTAGCTTATCAAGATGGAATTGCTGTTACTCCAAATACCGATTATATTCTTACCTATTACTACACAATGAAGGAGGGTACTCCTGGTAGTTTAACCGTAAAGGTTTTAGGCGGAACCATAACTGATTTGTCTGAAGCTGATGCAGCTAAATTAGGTGAGTACGTTGGTACTGATATTTCTGATTCAAGTACATATGTAAAAGTTTCAATTCCTTTTAATACTGGAGTTAACGAAACTGTTGCTATTATGGTTACTAATGAAGATGTTGAATGTAGAGTAGATACATTTGAAATTGAGGTAGCACCAGAAAATTAATGAGATATGCTTAAATCAGTAAAAAGTACAATTTTATTAACACTTGCTTTGTGTTTAGCAATAACAATTGTTAGTTGTAAGGGGTCATCTGATGATGATTCTGATGTAATTATTCCTGAAGTAATTGTTCCTAAAGAACAGGATGATTATAAGTTACCAGATATTGATTTAAGCAACTGGAAAGTAACTCTTCCGATTGGAAACCCATCGGAAGTATTACCTCCAGAGATTTTAGATTATGCAACAAATGAAACGCTAAAACCTTTTATGTATAATGACTCTATAGAAGGAGCTTTAGTATTTTATACATATCCTGGTGCAACGACCAATAATACGTCTTATTCAAGAACAGAATTAAGAGAGTTAATGAACCCTGAAGATGGGGGAGAAACGAATTGGACATTTGCTCAGGGTGGATATATGAAAGGAACTTTGGCTATGTCAGATATCTCTAAGGATGACGAAGGTGAATATCACAGAGCTATTATCATGCAAATTCATGGTAGGTTAACTAATGAGCAGAGAGATTTAATAGGCGAAGATGATAATAATGCCCCTCCAATGTTAAAAGTATATTGGACCGATGGAGCTGTTAGAGTAAAAACAAAAGTCCTAAAAGATCTAAATGCTACTTATGAAGAGTTACTTGAAACAGATGCATGGGGAGATGATAACGGATATACTTTTTCAGAAACTGTCGGTTTTGAAAAATTCACTTTAGAAGTGAAGGTTTCCGATGGAAGAATGGAGGTAATCCTGAATGAGAAAGAGTCAGTTGTATATGATGATATTAATATTGAAAAATGGGGTGTATTCGAAAACTATTTTAAGGCAGGGAATTATTTAGTTACAAAAGATTCTGATGCTTTTTCAAAAGTGAAATATTTTGAATTAGAGGTGAATCATGATTAAATAATATTTTTTGTTTCGATCCCAATATCATATAGAGATCAATGTGAGTCATGCTCTGTTGATCTAAAAAAATAGATTGTTAGGTTAGTTGTTTGTTTAAGTTTGCTGTAAAAAAGGAGTCTACAATTATGTTGTAGACTCCAATACAGTAACTAAGTAATAATCGAATAAGAAGTTTAATACTAATAAAAACTAGATGCTTAAGTCACTTTGTTTTTTCATTTTATTATTTCCATTTACACTTTCTGCCCAAGAACCAATTGTTCCTTACGATCATATTTTAACGAATGGTGAGTTCGTGGAATTATTAGATGTTGATGCAGATGGAGCTTTGAAAAAGATACAAACTGCATACCACGCAGGGAAAGAAGATAAAGCACTGAAAATGCTTACTGAATATTTCAAAAACAAATTGTCGGATCGTTATTTTTTCAGTAGCAAAAATTTTAGCCAACGTTTCGAAGAGTACAATAAAATGTATTCAGGACGATTAGCTTATCACCAAAAGAAAGCAGAGCAACATCTTGATTTGTATCCAGCTTATACCAGTTGGAAAATTCCTTTCACCAATTTAAAAGGTGAAGAGGTGAGTTCTTATCCTTATAGACATTTAACAAGACAGCACAAAGCAGGAGATATTGCTTTGCTTTTCTATTATACAGGTAATACAGATTATTTGCATTACATACCATCGCAAGCAAAATCATTAAATGAGGCTTTCGATAAAAATGAATTTGAGACCATAGAAGATGGTAATGGTGCCTATGAAGCTTATCGAGCAGGGAATAGAATGTATAATTGGTTATTTGTTCACCAATGTTTATTGGCTTCAGATCAATATACTTGGCAGGAGCAATTGGTCATGATTAAAACATTTTTGCACACTGGCGCAAAATTGTATCATCACAATCCAAAATATAACGAGGGAAACCATCAAACTAGAGGTATGAGTGCTTTGGGAATGTTGGCAATTCTTTTTAAAGAAATTAAAGGCGCAGATGCGTGGTGGACCCGAGCTACCGATCGATTGGAAGAGCATTTAGAGAAAGAAGTGTATGCCGATGGATTTCAATTCGAAAGATCTGTTCATTACCATATTGATGACATAGATAATTACTTCTATCCATATCAATTGGCTAAATTAAATGGTGTTAAGTTAAATCCAATTTGGGATCAACGTTTGAAAGCGATGTTTGATGTTTTGGTGAAAATAGCCATGCCTACTAAAAATGCTCCAGTTCTTCAGGATGATACTGATTCTCCTTGGGCTGAATACAACGAAATTGATGACATTATGTCTTTAGGAGTAGCTCTTTTTGCCAGTAAAGAGTGTAAATATTTTGCTTCTAAAAAATTACCTTCAAAATATTACTGGTTGTTAAATGGGACTCAAGTTGAAGAGTTTAAAAATATTAAAAAACTTAAACCTAAGGTTTCTAGTACAGAATTAGAAGAAACTGGGTATTACATTATGCGCGATGGTTGGAATCGTGATGATTTATTCATGATTATTAGTGCTGGATTAACGAAAGAAAAACCAGATCATCAGCACGGCGACATGTTAGGATTACAAGCTTATGCTTATGGTAATATGATTCTTCCTAATTATCAGGTGAGATATTATCTAACCGATTTAGAGGAGTTTAAGAATTCATGGACTAAAAACGTTGGTTTGGTTGATTCCATACCTCAAGGTAGAGAATGGAACGGAAATAAAGGTGGTAGTGGATTCGGAAAATGGGGAAAATTACCAGTTCCTAAGGTTATTGCATGGAACAAAGATAAAGAAGTAGACTTTTTTATCGGAACACATGATGGATATCAAGATTTATCGGTTGAGACGTACCGTCAGGTTTTCTTTTTGAAAGATGGCTTTTGGTTGGTTCGCGATCATTTTATATCTAAAAATGGAAAACACAAATACCAACAAGTTTGGCAAGGACATTACAGTGCGGAAAATAAAGCTCATGTGCGATCAGTATTTCCCAACGGAGCAGGATTAGATATTATTCAATTGGGCGAAATTCCTAATTCAATAAAGAAAGGATCAGCACGAGGAAAAGGACGAGTTGTGTTGGAAACAAAAAGTGCACTAGAAGCAACTTATAGTACTTTGTTGTATCCTTTTAAAGGTTTCGAAGAGAGAATTCAGTCGGCAGAGAAATATGAAAAGTTAAAGCTGAATGATTGGACGATTATAAATTCTAATGAAGTTATTAATAATGCAGATATAGAGTCGAATGCTAGTCTTGTTTTATCAAAAAAGAAGATTCATATTCTTTTTGATGTACAAAGTATCGAATTTAAATCGGGAGAGGAGATTAGTCTTGATAGAAAATCTGATTTGATTTTAAAAAGAGAAAACGGAGCTTGGTATATAACCAATTGCGGAATTTCTGAAGTTAGATTAACTATTTCAAATCATTATGTTGATTTGAAGCCGGGAAAATCTGTTAATATAGAATTATAACAAAATATACTTGACTAGATTATGAGTAAATTAAAAACATATATTCTTTTGGGATTATTGCTTGCAACAAGTAGTTGTGTTTTTTCACAATCGCATCCTAAGTTGATTTTGACACAAAAGGGAGTAACAGAAATTAGAGCACATTTAAGTGAATTACCAATGCTTCAAAGTTCTCTTCAAAAATCAATCGATTTTGTAGATGCCGAAATGGAAAAGGGAATTGATGTGCCTGTACCTAAGGATATGGCAGGTGGATACACTCATAATCGCCATAAGAAAAACTATTTGCTGATGCAGAAGGCAGGTGTTTTGTTTCAGATTACACAAGAAGAGAAATATGCAGTTTATGTCCGTGATATGCTAATGGAATATGCTAAGATGTATCCTACATTAGGCTTACATCCTGCGAACAGATCATATGCGCCAGGTAAAATATTTTGGCAGAATTTAAACGATGCAAACTGGTTGGTTTATACAAGTCAGGCTTATGATTGTGTTTACGATTGGTTGTCTTCAAAAGAGAGAAAAAAATTAGAGAAAAACCTTTTCCGTCCTTTCGCTGATCATTTGTCGGTTGATTCTCCTCAATTCTATAATAGAGTGCATAATCATAGCACTTGGGGAAATGCTGCGGTAGGTATGATTGGTTTCGTGATGAATGACCAAGAATTAATTGATCGTGCATTTTACGGGTTAAAATCAGATAATATAAAAGCAGACCAAAAGGATAATGATGGTGGTTTAATTAAGATGCAAGGTGACGGTAAAGCTGGTTTCTTTGCTCAATTAGACCATTTGTTTTCTCCTGATGGATACTATACCGAAGGACCATATTATCAGCGTTATGCGATGTATCCTTTTGTAATGTTTGCTGAGGCAATTGAGAATTGTAAGCCAGAAGTAAAGATTTTTGAATATCGCGATGGTCTTTTAATTAAAGCTGTTAAAACTTTGTTGAATCTAACCGATGTAAATGGTTTGTTCTTTCCTATTAACGATGCTCAAAAAGGGATGTCATATTTGTCTAGAGAATTGGTTTCGTCGGTAGATATTATTTATCATTTTGGTGGTCAGGATTCAGGTTTATTATCTGTTGCTGAAAAGCAAGGACAAGTGATGTTAGATGATACGGGCTTGTCGGTAGCAATGGCAATTAAAGAAGGAAAACAAACGGCCTATCAAAAAAAATCGGCCAATTATAAAGATGGCGCTTCTGGAACTGAAGGTGCTTTAGGAATTCTTCGAGCTGGTGAAGGAGACAAAGAGGTTTGTTTGGTGATGAAAAATACTTCGCAAGGAATGGGACATGGTCATTTTGATAAATTATCTTTCTCTTTATACGACGATATGGGTGAGGTATTGCCAGATTATGGTTGTGCTCGATATGTAAATATCGAACAAAAATTTGGAGGTGGATATCTTCACGAAAATAATACTTGGGCAAAGCAAACAGTAGCTCACAATACGCTTGTAGTTGATAGAATATCTCATTTTGGAGGAAGCACTGATACGGGTAATGAATTTCATTCTGATCCTTACTTTTTTGATGCAAGTCACGAAAATATTCAAATTATTAGTGCTAAAGAGAACAATGCGTACCCAGGAGTTGAAATGCATAGAACATTAGCATTGATTACAGATAAACGATTTGAGAAACCACTTGTTTTGGATGTTTTTAGGGTGAATTCGGAAGTTGAGAATCAATATGAATTACCATATCATTTTCTTGGGCAAGTTTTATCTACTAATTATAAATATGATGTTTTAGAAACGCTAACAAAAATGGGAGAGTCAAATGGCTATCAGCATTTGCGATTGGAAGCGAAAGGACAATCAAAAAGTAACAACGCAAAATTATCATGGTTTGTGAACGATCGATTTTATTCTCTTACCACTTATGTGAATCCAGAAGATGAATTATTATTCGTTCGTTCTGGTGCAACCGATCCTAATTATAATTTGCGTAGAGAACCTGCTTTTGTTATCCAAAAAAACAAGCAAAAAAATGCGGTTTTTGTATCGGTAGTCGAAGCTCATGGAAATTATGATAGAGTAACTGAATTTGCAAATAATGCTTTCAGTAGTATTTCAAAAGTGAATCTTTTAGTTAATACAGATGAATATACAGCCGTTTCTTTTCAGGATATAAAAGAGAACAAATGGATGTTGATTCTTGCGAACAAAGATGCTAGGAAGGAAAATAAGCATCAGCTGAAAGTTAACGGGTTAAATTATGAATGGACTGGTGCATATCATTTTATTTCAGCCCAATAGAATAAAATCTAAATTGATAGTTAGGAAGAATTCAAATATAAAAAAAGAACAAAACATGAAATTGTTTAAATCTCTTACAGTATTACTATTAGCAGTCTTTATGCTTACGTCTTGTGAGGATACGCCTAGAAGTATGGTGAATAATATGACTGAGTTAGAAGAGGCTGTCAAAAATGCACAACCTGGTGATGTTATCGTCATGTCGAATGGTATATGGACTGATGTTGGAATTGATTTTAAGGCCAATGGCTTAGTTGATAAACCTATTATTTTAAAAGCAGAAACCCCTGGGAAAGTTTTTATTGAAGGACAATCATTTTTAAAAATTGCTGGTCATTTTCTAGAAGTTCATGATTTATATTTTCGAAATGGTTATACGCCTATCAACAGTGTTATTCAGTTTAAAAGTGATAAAGAGAATGCTGCTTACGATTGTAAGGTGGTAAGTTGTGTTATTGAAAATTTCACTCAATTAGATAGAAAGAGAAAAGATCATTGGGTTGAATTTTGGGGACAACGAAACGAACTGATTTCTTGTTATATAGCTGGTAAGTCTAATGATGGACCAACGGTTAGAGGTCAATTAAAAGGAAACCAACATGCTAATGGTCACCACATAATTGCGGATAATTATTTTGGTCCACGTCCACGAAGAGGTGGTCCAAGAGGTGAAACAATGCAACTTGGTGATAGTTATACATCAATGGTTCCTGCTTTTTTTGAAGTACGAAATAATTTTTTAGACCGATGTAATGGTGAGGTAGAGGTAATCTCTAGCAAATCTAATTACAATAAATTTATCAATAATGTTTTTTATAAGTGCGAAGGATCACTTGTGTTAAGACATGGTAATTATGCGACTATTGATTCCAACTGGTTTATTGGAGATGATGATTCTGATAACATAGGAGGTGTGAGAGTAATTAATACAGGTCATTGGATCACAAATAATTATTTTTATAACTTAAAAGGAAACGAATTTCGCAGTGCTATTGCTGTGATGAATGGTATTCCAAAATCGCCATTAAATAGATACAATCAGGTTACAGATGTTGTAATCGCTCATAACAGTTGGGTTGATTGTATTAGTCCACTGCAATTTAGTGTAGGTTCTAATGTAAATAAGAGTGATGTTTTACCAAAGTCTGAGATTAGATCGGCACTTCCTATTAGAACAACAGTTGCTAATAATCTTATTTATAACAGCAAAACGGTAAGTAATGATATTGTAAAGTATTATGACACGCCAGGTGATATTGATTTTGAATGTAACTATGTAAGTGGTGTTGAAGGCGTTGATGGTTTTGAAGGTTTCAGCAATTCAGAAATGACTGTCGTTAATGATCAATCGACTGTTCCTTTTGTTGAATTAGCCGATCGTAATGTCAAGCTGTTTGATGGATTTGATTTTTCTAAAATAAAGAACGATATGTTCTCTAACAGTCGTGAAGAAAATCAGCCAGGTGCTATTTGTGCCGTTAAGGATGTAAATTATAAGGTTATTGATGTAGATAAGTATGGACCATCTTGGTTTGAGGTTTCTAAAAGTAATGCCAGTGCAAAGCGTGTTACTGTCAAATCGACTGAGGAACTTTATACTGCATTTGAAAAATTAAATGAAGGAGATACAATTGTTATTGACTCTGACATATTGAAGCTAAATAAAACAATTAAGGTAAATAAAAGCGTAGTTATTACTTCTAGTAATATTGATAAGGAAGTAAGATTGCTATTTACATCGGCAGATCAAGTGCCTGCTTTCGAATTGGGATCAGGTGTAAATATTAACTTAAAACACCTAATTATTGAAGGCTCAAAAACATTAAATTGTTTTGAACCTAATCAGGCTGATATGTCAATTGCATCAAATGTTTTTGTTGATGACTGTACTTTAAGTGGATTTCATTCAATTTACCGATCTAAAAAAGGTTCGTTCTCTGATACATTAAAAGTGGTTAACTCAGTAATGAAGAATTTGGTTAATGGGTTTATTTTAGATTCTGAAAATGATGATAAAGGAGACTATAACGCAGAGTTCTTGATATTAGAAAACAATCAGATTAGTAAGGTTGAAAATGTATTTGTTAACTTCTATAGAGGTGGTTATGATGAATCTACCATTGGAGGAAACTTTGTATTCAATAATAATTCGGTTGAGTCAGCTGGTAAAAGTGGTTCTAAGGAAATTTTATTGAAAACTCAAGGAATTGTAAATGTTGAGATTTTGAATAACAACTTTAGTTCTATTAAATCAGGATTCATAGCTAGGTTGTGGGGTGAGAAAAACAATGTAGAAAGTGGAAATACGATTAAAGGAAAATCTAAAATAGTAACAGATGAATTTTTGACTCAAAAACTATTGTATTAAAACTTGAGTCACAATAATATAGTTTTAAAAATAAGATTGGGAGAGAGGTAAAGCCTCTCGAAAAATAAAATATTTACTAAAAAATAGCTAATCATGGGAAATCAAAACGAAAGACAGAAATTTTTTACATCGAAAGAAATGAAATGGGAAGATCTTGGAGGTGGAGTTCAACGCCAGTTTTTAGGTTACGACAATCAGATTATGATGGTAAAGGTAAAGTTTGATAAAGGAGCTGTTGGATCACTTCATGATCATTTTCATACACAATCGACCTATTGTTCAAAAGGGAAATTTGAATTTCTTATTGGTGATGAAAAGAAAATTGTTGAAGCAGGAGATGGTGTTTATCTTAAACCAAATGTTCCACACGGAGTGGTTTGTTTGGAAGAAGGTATTTTAATTGATGTGTTTAGTCCAGTTCGCGAGGATTTTTTGGATGGAAGTGCAGTTGCTTATTTTGGAAAGTAAACTAGAATCTCAACTAAATTAAATAAATTTCCTATGAAAGTAAAAGGATTAAGATGGTGGATTATCGGTTTGATAATGCTTATCACAATAATTAATTATTTAGATAGAGGAACCTTAAATTATATGTGGGTTGCTAATATTGAATATGATCTTGTTGACCAAATTGATGGTGAATTAAGAGAGAATCAAGCTCAATTTAATGAGCAAGATAACACTTATCTTTTGGTAACTAAAAGAGGTGATAAAATTGTTCAGAGAGCTGACTATGTTAGTTTTAAAAAAGATGGGCAAATTGTTGTCAACCGTCAGGGTATGGCTTATGAACTAGGAATAGTTGAAGAAGGTGCAACACCTGAAGAGGCATCAAAACAAGCTAAAAATCAACTAGGTATAATAACTATCTTTTTTATGATAGCCTATGGTCTTAGCCAAATGTTTTCAGGCAAATTATATGATAGAATAGGAACTCGTCGTGGTTTTGTAGCTTCTGTGTTCGTATGGGGAATTGCCGATGCGCTTACATCATTATCTCAAGGTAAAGTATCCTTAACTGGGTTTAGAATGATGCTTGGTTTGGGTGAAGCTGGACCTTGGCCAGGAGCTACCAAGAGTAATGCCGAATGGTTTCCGCAAAAGGAGAGAGCATTCGCACAAGGACTTTTCGGTGCAGCAGCATCTATAGGTTCTATTCTAGCTCCTATTATTATTCTAATGCTTTATATATCTATTGGTTGGAAAATGACTTTCGTAGTAGTCGG
The DNA here is from genome assembly GCF_009669305.1 of Ancylomarina sp. 16SWW S1-10-2. Classification (GTDB taxonomy): domain Bacteria; phylum Bacteroidota; class Bacteroidia; order Bacteroidales; family Marinifilaceae; genus Ancylomarina. The sequence continues at coordinate 1,443 of NZ_SADB01000006.1, read as the reverse complement.
CGGTTTGGGTTTACTTTGGTTAATTCCTTGGTTAATTATTAACAAAAAAGGGCCAAAAGAGCATCCATGGATTTCTGACGAAGAAAAAGAATATATTTTGAGTGGTCAGCCAGAGGGGAAAGTTACAAATGAAGTAGGTAAAACTTGGGGACAGTTATTGTCTAATAAGAAAAACTACTCTGTGATTTTAGGTCGTTTTTTCCTTGATCCTATTTGGTGGATGTTTGTTACTTTCTTACCAATGTATTTAGTTGAAGAATTTGGCTTAAACATTAAAGAATTAGCATTCTCAGCTTGGATACCTTATGTAGGTGCAATGGTTGGATCTATCGCTGGTGGTTGGTATTCTGGATACCTAATTCGTAAAGGAGCAACAGTGGATAAAGCAAGAAAAACGGCAATGGTTTTAGGTGGGGCAATTATTATCCCATCAGTAATTGCTTCGGTTTTGGTTCCAAATGCAGTACTAGCTGTTATTTTAATGGCCTTTGTACTAGGTGGATTTCAATTTATGATGACAAATATCCAAACTTTACCAAGTGATTTACATGGTGGTAAATCAGTAGGTTCATTAGCTGGTTTAGGTGGTGCTTCTGCTGTATTGGGAGTTATATTAGCAATTACATTTGCTGGTTATATCACAAGTTGGCCGTTATTATTCGGATTACTTGGAGCATTAGTTCCATTGTCATTGGCTTCAATTTTCCTAACTGTAGGTAAGATTGAACAAATAAAATAAAGCTATTAATTATAAAATTAATATAACATTTAAACAAAATATTATGAAAGCAGAAGGAAAAGTAGCCATCATTACAGGTGGAAGCGGTGGAATTGGTTTTCAAGTGACAAAAAAATTAGGTCAAGATGGTTATTCTGTATTTTTAATGGATATCGCAGATGACGCAAAGGGAGCTGAAAAAGTAAAAGAGCTTGCTGCAGAAGGAATTAAAGCAGAATATTTTAGCGTTGACCTTACAAAAGAAGATGGTGTAACTTCTACCATAAATAAAATTGGAGCAAAAGAAGGTAAAATTGATCTTCTTGTAAATTGTGCAGGTGGATTAGGTGGAAGATCCAGATTTGAAGGAATGACCACTGAATTTTTCAGATTTGTTATGGCTTTAAATCTTGATTCAGCATTTTTCACATCAAGAGCAGCTATTCCTTTTCTTAAAAAAGGMACAAATGCATCAATCATAAATTTYACTTCTAATGCAGCTTGGAATGGCGGAGGACCWGGTGCYGGAGTTTATGGCGCATCTAAGGGAGCCGTTCAATCACTTACAAGATCATTAGCAAAAGATTTAGCTGAATATGGAATTAGAGTAAATGCTGTATCTCCTGGTACAATTGATACACCATTTCATGCTCAAATTAAAGCAACTAAACCTGAGGTATTTGCTTCGCTCAAATTAAAGCAACTAAACCTGAGGTATTTGCTTC
>NZ_SADB01000050.1 GCF_009669305.1 Ancylomarina sp. 16SWW S1-10-2 | reverse complement strand
TGGAGTTTTTTACTTGTCGGGTGACATTGATTTGATTCGATTCAAGCCATTGCACCAATTCTTGCCGATCGGCAACTTCCCCATTAGAAACCGCTCGGTAAACACGTTGATGTAACTGCTCTTTAAAATCCTTAATATCTTTGGGCAGGTTCTTTTTATTTAAAAATAGCTGTCGATGCTCCGGATCATCGGGGTCATACAGTGAATGTTCGGTATTGGTGATCTGCTTAAATAGATCGACTCGATCTAAATCGACTGGCGCATAGAATGGCTGTAGGCGTTTGCCTGTTGAAAGCTCAACATTGGGAATCACAAAATTAAGCTCAAGCCTTGTCTCACCTGTGTCCTGATTAATTTTGTCTTGGTGCTGCACCCATAAAATTTGATATTGGTCTTTATCCAGTCCTGGAAATAAACATTCCTCAAAATTTTGCATGATTTTCTGTTTATCCTCGTTAGATAAATCATGCTCATAAAAGGACAAACAACCACTGGTATATTTTTTGGCAAAAGGACTGCTATCAATCAATTGTGCTGTCAGCTCTACATCACCACTAAGCACTTGTGCGTGTTCACGCTCTCGATCTTCACCCAATAAATAATCAATACAACCTTTTGATAAACCTGAACCATGTCTAAAAAAATCAACGATCATCTGGACGTAACTCCCGAAGCTGTTGATCAATTGAAATCAATAAATGAAGTAATTTCACTTTATCGAAAGCACCAGTACCCGCAATATCTGTATTTACTGCTTTGGCAATCTGATTCACATTATTACCAATCCGACTAATTYMTAAAATTAACGCTCGCTCTGTCTTGCTATACGAAGATTCAACAACCTTTGTTGCTTTAATTTTTTGGTCATCTTCTGCTTTGGAATTATGAATTTTAGTCGCTTTCTCTACTGCTGCTTGTCTAAGCAACTTTGCAATCGAACCATAAGGATTATTGGAATCGAGCAATTGATATTCTGATTCTGAAAGTCTGACTTTAAAGGTTCGTTCTCGAACTGCTTTGCTCTGTTTGTTTTCTTGTTCCTGTCCTGACATTTCAATCTACCCTGCTTTGGCTTTTGTAAGCTTTAAATTGGAAAATCTTTGATTTTTCTGTTTAAAGCTTTTCGGGGGTATCGGGGGTGAAGCCCCTGATCAAGGTCACAGACTATCACTGTTTAACGAAGTTAAATAGGGGTAGCTGTGTATCCTTGCTTATTTAAAAATGGACGAGTGAAATTCAATAAAAACTAATCAAATGACACGGTATATAAACTCTAGTAGGTATTGGCATGAATCTTGTAAAAACAAATGCGCTCAACTCTTTCTCACCGTCCCCACATCCCTCGCTTTGCTCGGGCTGATGGTGAACGTTGAGAGAGTTTCGGCAATACTTTCCCTAAGAGGCTTTGATTTAAAAAAATCAAATATCCTCTTAAGTATTGCCGATTAACCTGTAATTGGGCTGACGGAGCCACGCATCGGTCGTATCCGCACATGGTTTTGCTGACCAYGCAGACAAGGACTAAAGGTTTTGCACCTTCTCCCACGCGCTCCCTGTCGAAGTATGGTGGTATCTCTGCGAGGATTACTCCAACATGCAACTTAACCAACCTATACAACTACTTCCAACGCTCCGCCTATGTGAGATCCCCTGTAAGCGGTTTAGCCTTGCGACTATCGCTACGATGCACCAGTGACACTTATTCCCTCCACATGCAACGCATATCTTCCTTAAAAAAGGCGCACAGAAGKAGATAAAGCTCGACCGTTAGGTGCTTATTTGATGATTTAAACTGCTGAATTAACGAAGGACTTCAAATTGAGGCTTGTCAAACTGTTCTAATTCTTTAAAATAGATAGTGGTACTAGCCTTTAAGGTGAATATCAGTATGAGTTGCAAGCTCTGCCGATCTTTCGTTAATTGATGTTGCAAGCATCAAATAACTGTACCCATCGAATTTAAAACTAATGGACAGATTTCGCAAGAGACCTGTCCATTATTTTTTTTGATTACACCWAAGAATTAAGCTGAAACTCCTATTCTTTGGACTATTAATGTCAAAACTTCCTAGATTTCATAACAAGCACATCGAAAAACGTAAGTATTCAAATAGCCTCCTAGCCAAATCTATTTCTTCTAAAGTACGTTTCTCTAATAAAACATTTTTTAATGTTAATTTGAGAGGATCCCGCCTACGATCATGTTCATTCAAAAATATAAAAATTGTTTTATCTGATTTTTCAGGAGTAATCTTAAATAAGAATAGGTTTACGAATGTTC
>NZ_SADB01000047.1 GCF_009669305.1 Ancylomarina sp. 16SWW S1-10-2 | reverse complement strand
TGGGGTTCCACCTCTTCCCATCCCGAACAGAGAAGTTAAGCCCATTAGCGCCGATGGTACTGCCGAAAGGTGGGAGAGTAGGTCGATGCCAACTTTTAAGCGTCTTATTCCATTACGGAGTAAGACGCTTTTTTTATGCTCTAAAGTCAAGGAATGGAGAGTGTTAAATATCATTTTAAGAAATGATTTACTAATGAGAATCTAAATCAAACATTTCTTTGGCATCGAAATATATCTTCCACAGTATACAACATCATCTTTTACCCACGTAAAATAGATTTCTTTAGCTACTGGTTTTGTTTTAAAAAAATATTTTTAAACTATCACTTTGCATTACTTCGTATTCTCCATTTTAAAACTCAGGTGTTATACTTACCATTTTTTCATGTGGAATACTATATATTACAAGAGTATAATTGTAACGTTGTCTATAAATTTCTTGGCAATTGACTAATACAAGACTCAGGATACTTTTTTTCCAGTCTTGTTTTACTTTCGGTTCTATATTGCGCCAAGGCTTGTAATATTTTTGAATATTTATCATGCTTAAGGTCAGGTTTATGACATCATAAAATCAATATCCTTCCAATATTTTTCTCGCTCTACTTGTTGTTCAGGTGTTGCTTCAGGCGTTTCTATGCGACTTTTGTATAGAGGAGCAGGAAAACCTTCTGCTTTGCGACGTTCAAAATCAGCAGCTCTAAATTCATCTAAACCAACTCCTGGTGGTAGCGGACGATTTCTATCCATGTACCAAACCCAATAAGACCAACCATCCCAGCCTGGTGACATAAAAAAGTTAAGGCTTATAGGGAAAAAATCTTTGATACCCACTTTATTCGTTCGTTTTACTTTTAACGACCAGTAAAATAGAGCTGCTGCGCCATTAGGGGCAAAAAAGGCAGGTACATCATCAAACGGAATATGATGCGGTTTATCGTAAAAAGCACCCGGCAGTTCTAGTATACCCTTATCCCGATGAAAAATAATGTATTTGTGCTTAGGTAGTGTGTAGCCAATAATAAAAAAATAGATGGATGGAACAAACAAAATAATACAAGCTACCAAAAACTGACCTCCAATTAATAAAATAAATAAACCAAAGACCAATAAGCCCCATCCTACATTTATATTAGTGGGACGAAAGCTGGTCAAATTAAAACGCATAAAATTCAAATCAAAGTGGTCAATGGTTTTTCCGTCTTTCACATAGTAAGTATGATTTTTAGGTTGTAAATCTTCTCCTGTCTCTACATGTATAAACTTTTGCGTGTACTCATGATAAGTCACAATCAAGCGTTCCAGGTTTCTTCTATCTGTAGGGATATTTGTATAATCCATGAGCTAATATAACATAAAATTATTATCCTTCCAATATTTTTCTCGTTCTGCTTGTTGTTTGAGAGTGGCTTCTGGAGTAGGAACAATACTGTAATACATAGGTAAAGGAAAGCCCTTTGTTTTACGTGACTCAAACTCTCGCTTTCTGCAATGATCAAAGACTTTTCCAGGTGGTAATGGGCGGTTTTCATCCATAAACTAAGTAAAGAGCGACATGTCCGTATGCCAAGTCTCTGCCATATTAATAAGCTGTACTGTTCCTATTAAGTCAGGCCTAATAACACATATGTTAGCATGCTTATCCATGGTAAACTTAACTTCACTAAATGGCATGGTGGAGTTTTTATTCCATGTATGTCCCGGAATTAAATTGCTAATCATCAAGCCTTTATAGATTAAATGTTTGTATTGCTTTTAAAATGATTCTTTTTCACGTATGCATTTATTTTAATATATCTGTTTCTTTGCGAAACCTTTGAAATAGAAAACTATATTTTTATGTCCCAACATTGCACATTTAAATCAAACTAAACGCTTGAATTATTCAGGCAGAGGATGCAACTGCACCTAATGAGACTAAAACTGAAAATAATTCGAATATACCGTATCAAATAAAACAAATAACATTAGCATGACTGAAAAGACATACAGCACCAACTGCTTTTGTTCACTTTTTATTAGTCGTGCTATATATACCGGAACTATTAAACCAAGTGATTTTGCAAATATCCCAAGTATAGAGAAGATATGCGAAGAGAAAAGATCAAAACTTAAGTATCCTGATATACTCGGGGCCACAACAACAAGTAAAAACGTAAGCATTGACCATATTGATGGAATAAAGATAGCAGCTTTGGTTGTTTCATCTTGCGGTGAAGCTTGTTTACTTTGCCTTACAGGAGCAGTACCATACTGATTAGGTTCTGAAGATCCTTTAGTTGCCATCAAAATATAAAACCATACAAGCCCTATAACTGGTATTAACTCAATAAACACCAGCCATCCACTTTTACTAATATCATGTAGTCGCCTAACTGAAACCGCAAGATTTGGAATAACAATACCACATATGTATAATAGGGAAAAAATACCGAATGGTGCATCTACTAATCCTCGTAGGAATGTATTATCTATAACAACGGCATTTACAATAAAATAAAGATTAAACAATCTAAAAAACCAATACTCTCTTCGACAAGCTCTCCCTGAAAAAGAAAAATACTTTTTTAACACTTTTAAATACCAGTTCATACTATTATCTTCTTATTTCTTTTACAACTTAATACTAACTTAGATTCAAGTCACAAATGCAACTGATGGAATTTTAGATGAAAAAAGGAGGTGTATTTTTCAAGACAATGAGGAGAAGTAGTCTCACCCATTGTCTATGTGGAATAAAAGTCTTTTTTTTACCACTAAAATCGCCAAACTAAAGTT
>NZ_SADB01000046.1 GCF_009669305.1 Ancylomarina sp. 16SWW S1-10-2 | reverse complement strand
TTTATGGGGGATTAGCTCAGTTGGCTAGAGCGCCTGCCTTGCACGCAGGAGGTCATCGGTTCGACTCCGATATTCTCCACTCGATACATATTTGGTATTAAAAGTTCTTTGACATATTGAAATACAAAAAAAGTAGAAGTAATCTAAGTAAAGAAAACAACGATTGATTTCGTTGGTTATTTTTAGCAATAGAAATARCAAGCATAATAATAAGTAATTAAGAGCGTATGGCGGATGCCTTGGCTCTCAGAGGCGATGAAGGACGTGATAAGCTGCGATAAGCTTCGGTAAGGTGCAAATAACCGCTTAACCCGAAGATTTCCGAATGGGGCAACCCACCTACTTWGTAGGTATCCCGCAAGGGAGGCAAACCCGGAGAACTGAAACATCTAAGTACCCGGAGGAGAAGAAAACAAAAGTGATTCCCTTAGTAGTGGCGATCGAAAAGGGACCAGCCCAAACCAGTGTTGTTTCGGCAATGCTGGGGTTATAGGACTACAATATGATAAAGTGCGTGAAGTGGAACGCTTTGGAAAGAGCGGCYATAGAGAGTGAAAGCCTCGTACACGTAAGCAAYCWGCATCTAGTAGTATCCTGAGTAGTGCGGAACACGAGAAATTCTGTATGAATTTGCCAGGACCATCTGGTAAGGCTAAATACTCCTGAGAGACCGATAGTGAACAAGTACCGTGAGGGAAAGGTGAAAAGCACCTCGAATAGAGGAGTGAAATAGTACCTGAAACCATACGCTTACAAGCGGTCGGAGCACCTTYGGGTGTGACGGCGTGCCTTTTGCATAATGAGCCTACGAGTTACTCCTCACTAGCAAGGTTAAGGTCTTAAGGACCGGAGCCGAAGCGAAAGCGAGTCTGAATAGGGCGAAAAAGTTAGTGGGGGTAGACGCGAAACTTGGTGATCTACCCATGGTCAGGCTGAAGCTCTGTTAATCCAGAGTGGAGGGCCCAACCCGTTGACGTTGAAAAGTCTTGGGATGAACTGTGGGTAGGGGTGAAAGGCCAATCAAACTGAGAAATAGCTCGTACTCCCCGAAATGCATTTAGGTGCAGCGTCAGAGTAAAGAGTTATAGAGGTAGAGCTACTGATTGGATGCGAGGGCTTCATCGCCTATCAAATCCAGACAAACTCCGAATGCTATAACTTATATCTGGCAGTGAGCCCGTGGGTGCTAAGGTCCACGGACGAGAGGGAAAGAACCCAGACCATCAGCTAAGGTCCCCAAATGTATGCTAAGTTGAACAAACGTGGTAAGATTGCATAGACAGCTAGGATGTTGGCTTGGAAGCAGCCATTCATTTAAAGAGTGCGTAACAGCTCACTAGTCGAGCGATCTTGCGTGGATGATAATCGGGCATAAGTATACTACCGAAGCTATGGACTTACGTTGAAAGATACGTAATTGGTAGGGGAGCATTCTAAACMGCGTAGAAGGTGTGTGGTAATGCATGCTGGAGCGTTTAGAAAAGCAAATGTAGGCATAAGTAACGATAATGCGGGTGAGAAACCCGCACGCCAATAGACTAAGGTTTCCTGATCAACGCTAATCGGATCAGGGTAAGTCGGGACCTAAGGGGTAGCCGAAAGGCGAACTCGATGGACAATCGGTTAATATTCCGATACTCGTTTTAACTGCGATGTGGTGACGAAGAGATGAAARTGCCGCGAACTGACGGAATAGTTCGTTGAAGGCCGTATGCTATGAGAGATGTAGGCAAATCCGCATCTTGAGCTGAAAGCTGATAGTACCTCAATGCTTCGGCAGCGAGGATAGTGCATGTAATTTGACTTCCAAGAAAACCCACTAAGCTTCAGGTTAAAAWGACCCGTACCTCAAACCGACACAGGTAGTCAAGTAGAGAATACTAAGGCGCTCGAGTGATTCATGGCTAAGGAACTCGGCAAAATAACTCCGTAACTTCGGGATAAGGAGTGCTCTCAGTGATGAGAGCCGCAGTGAAATGGCCCAGGCGACTGTTTATCAAAAACACATGGCTTTGCAAAAACGAAAGTTGAAGTATAAGGCCTGACACCTGCCCGGTGCCGGAAGGTTAAGTGGAGATGTTATCTTCGGAGAAGCATTGAAATGAAGCCCCGGTAAACGGCGGCCGTAACTATAACGGTCCTAAGGTAGCGAAATTCCTTGTCGGGTAAGTTCCGACCTGCACGAATGGTGTAACGATCTGGGCACTGTCTCAGCCATGAGCTCGGTGAAATTGTAGTATCGGTGAAGATGCCGATTACCCGCAACGGGACGGAAAGACCCCGTGCACCTTTACTGCAGCTTCACATTGATTTTGGGTAAGTAACGTGTAGGATAGGACGGAGACTACGAAGCGGCATCGCTAGGTGTTGTGGAGTCAACCTTGAAATACGTCCCTTTGCTTATCTGGAGTCTAACGTCTGACGACGGACAGTGTGTGGTGGGTAGTTTGACTGGGGTGGTCGCCTCCAAAAGAGTAACGGAGGCTTCTAAAGGTACCCTCAATACGTTTGGTAATCGTGTGAAGAGTGCAATGGCACAAGGGTGCTTGACTGTGAGACCGACAAGTCGATCAGGTACGAAAGTAGAGCATAGTGATCCGGTGGTTCCGTATGGAAGGGCCATCGCTCAAAGGATAAAAGGTACGCCGGGGATAACAGGCTGATCGCTCCCAAGAGCTCATATCGACGGAGCGGTTTGGCACCTCGATGTCGGCTCGTCACATCCTGGGGCTGGAGAAGGTCCCAAGGGTTGGGCTGTTCGCCCATTAAAGTGGCACGCGAGCTGGGTTCAGAACGTCGTGAGACAGTTCGGTCCCTATCTGTTGTGGGCGTTAGAAATTTGCGAGGATCTGACTCTAGTACGAGAGGACCGGGTTGGACTAACCTCTAGTGTATCTGTTGTGGCGCCAGCTGCATTGCAGAGTAGCTACGTTGGGCAGGGATAAGTGCTGAAAGCATCTAAGCACGAAGCCTACCTCAAGATGAGATTTCTTTAAAGGGTCGTTGGAGACGACAACGTTGATAGGCCACAGATGTAAAGGCAGTGATGTCAAAGTCGAGTGGTACTAATTACCCATAAGCTTATGAATGCAGAAGTCAATGATTGAATTCTGAACAAAACTTACAACTACTTTTTTTTTCAATATGTCTATGATATTTGTTGACAGCTAGTG